>NZ_JAQQEK010000017.1:0-186986 GCF_046027355.1 Paraburkholderia sediminicola
GTTGCTCCGCTTGGCGTTGACGGTGAAATCATACCGTCAAGCACTCGGGCGGGTGATTACGATCCGGTAATGTTCATGCGCATTATTAGGGACGCGGGCGGCCCGTTTCCGACGAACCCCCTGCATGACTGGCGCAAGAGCCGAGCCTGTTTTCCCCGCATGCGGCGCCGCAGCACCGGAGTGCCGCAGTTTCTTTATCCTGCCGAACAGGTCGCGGGCCGCGCGCCGCCCGCTGCAATGCGGCGGAACGGCGGTTTCGGTGAGGATGCGTCGGTATGCCCTTGTGCCGGCGCCGCGAGGGCTGCGATCTATTCGACGTTGTCCGCGACGTCGGTCATACGGATCATATGCGGTTTGACGACGTCGTCCTCGTCATCGTGGTTGTCAGTCGGCGGATGGATCAAGGCCTCGAGCCGCGCCTTGGTCGCCAGAAACTCCGCCGACGTGACCTGCGAATAGTCGCGCGGCCGCGGCACCGGCACTTCGATCAACTCCTGCACCTCGCCGGGATTCGCCTTCAGGACCAGAATGCGATCGGCGAGAAAGATCGCCTCGTCCAGATCGTGCGTGATGAACAGCACGGTCACGTCGATGTTGCGCCAGATATCGAGCAGATGCGTCTGCATCTTCGCGCGCGTTTGCGCGTCGAGCGCCCCGAACGGTTCGTCCATCAGCAGAATGCGCGGCCGGTTGGCGAGCGCGCGGGCAATCGCCACGCGCTGCTTCATGCCGCCCGACAACTGATGCGGATAGGCATTGGCGAATTTCGTCAGACCGACCAGATCGAGCCATTGCAACGCCTCGCGTTCGGCATGCATGGTGCTGTGGCCGTTCATCTTCAGACCGAACATGACGTTCTTCTTGACCGTCAGCCACGGAAACAGCGTGTAGCCCTGAAACACCATGCCGCGGTCGGCGCCCGGTCCCTGCACCGGTTTGCCGTCCAGCAGCACGCTGCCGCTCGTCTGCCGTTCGAGGCCAGCGAGAATGCGGATCAGCGTGGACTTGCCACAGCCCGACGGTCCGATCACGCAGACGAATTCGCGCCGGTGCGTCTTGAAGTCGATGCCGTCGAGCGCCGTGCACTCGCCTTGCGGCGTCTCGAAGCGCTTGCCCAAGTCACGAACTTCGAGAATCACTTCGCGCGACTTCAGGCGGTCGAAACGCTCGCGTACCGCTTCGGATTGGATCAGGTACGACGGAACGGGTTGCGGATTTAACATGATGGAATCCTTTGAATGCGGTGCGGTGCATGCGATATGCCGAGTCACGAAACCGTCCGCTACGCCTTGAGCGTGCGGTCCCACGGAAACAGCTTGCGGCCGAGAAAGGCCAGCACGAGATCGGTGCCCAGGCCGATGATGCCGATCATCATGATCGCCGCGTAGACATTCTCGAAGTGCTCGTAGCGCGCCTGCTGCGTGATGTACCAGGTGATGCCGGAGCTGGTGCCGACCAGTTCCGCCACGATCAGATAGGTCCACGCCCAGCCGAGCAGAATGCGCTGGTCGCGGTACAGGTCGGGCAGGATGCCTGGAATCACCACGTGCGTGAGCAGCTTGAGTTTCTTCGTGCCGAGCGTCATGGCGGCTTCGAACAGGCCGTATTCGAGCTTGCGCGTGGTGTTGGCCACGATCAGCACCTGCTGGAACAACGTGCCGATCACGATGATCGCGATCTTCGGGCCGTCGTAAATGCCGAGGATCGCCACCATCAAGGCGCCGAACGCGGGCGCCGGCAAGTAGCGGAAGAACTCGAAGAACGGCTCCTGCAAGCGCGCGATCGCGCTGTACGTGCCGCACACGATGCCGATCGGCACGCCGATCACCGACGACAGCACGAAGCCCCAGAAAATCACCTGAATGCTGTGCCATAGACTCTGATGCAGCCACACGCCGTCGCGCGATGCGGGCGGCGTGGTGAACGCGGTGTAGAACGCGCGCAGCACTTCATGCGGTGCGGGCAGATACACCGGGTTGACCGGTTCGCCGGCCGGCAAGGCCGTATGGGCGTCGCGCGCGTGGGCGAGTTCGTCGGCGAACACGTCCTTGTCGACGCGCATGCCCGGCTGGAAATAGTCGACGCTGCCCGGAGTGTCGATCAGCACTTGCGGATGCCAGATGAACGGCACGTAGCTGACCAGACACCAGACGAGGAGCGGCAACAGGAACGAGCCCGCGCCCAACAGCCATTTGCCGCGCACGGAGAGTTCGCGGCGCACCGCGAACCATTCGGTTCTGTCAATGACGGCCATGTGATTCTCCGAGGCGGACTGCGGTTGCGTCGTGTGCGGACGTCGAGGCCGCGGGCTTTTCGTCGCGATCGTCGCGTTCGTCGCTTTCGTCGAGCCATGCGCGCGCCAGATCGAGCAGCATGGCGTCCTCGTGTGCGCGCGCGACGAAGGTCACACCGAACGGCAGGCCCGCGTGTTTGCCGACCGTGCAGATGCCGGCCGGCACCGCCAGCGCGGACAGGTCGAGCAGGTTGACGAAGTTGGTGTAGTAGCCGAAGCGCGAATTCACGCGGATCGGGTCCGCTTCCAGTTCGTCGACGGTGGCGGTCGTCGCCGAGGTCGGCGTGACGATGGCGTCGATCCGCTGCCAGACTTCGGCGGCCTGCATGCGCAGGAACGCGAGGCGGTCGAAGGCGGCGAACGCATCGGCCGCGCTCCAGCGCGCCGCGCCGCCGATGATCTCGCGGATCACCGGATGCAGCGCGTCCGGCTGCGTGGCGACGAACTCGCGGATCGCCGCGAGCCGCTCCGCCACCCACGGCCCTTCGTAGAGCAGCCGCGCGGTGGCGAGAAACGGCTCGAAGTCGATCTCGATCAGTTCGGCGCCGGCTGCACGCAAGCGCGTCAGCGCGGCGTCGAAGGCGTGCGCGTACGAGGCGTCGCCGAAAAATTCGAGCTGGTTCGCGCGCGGCACGCCGAAGCGCACACCGCGCAGCGACGCTTGCGCGGCATGCGGTGCGGAGCTCTGCGGCGGCTCGAATTCGCGCGCATACGGGTCGTTCGCCGTCACGCCGCGCGCGGCGTCGAACACGCACTGCGCGTCGTTTGCCGAGCGCGCGAAGATCGACACGCAGTCGAGCGATTTGCAGGCCGGCACCACGCCGAGCGTGCTCAACACGCCCTTGGTCGGCTTCAGTCCGATCAGGCCGTGGAATGCCGCGGGAACGCGCCCCGATCCTGCCGTGTCGGTGCCCAATGAAAACGCCGCCAGCCCAAGCGCAACCGATACCGCCGAGCCGGAACTCGAACCGCCCGACGCGTAGCGCGGATCGAGCGCGTTGCGGCACGCGCCGTGTGGCGAGCGCTGACCGGACAAACCCGTGGCGAACTGGTCGAGATTGGTCTTGCCGATCGGAATCGCGCCGGCGGCGATCAGGCGCGCGACCACCGGAGCGCTGGCCGTGGGCGTGTACGCATAGGCGGGGCACGCGGCGGTGGTCGGAATGCCGGCCAGATCGATGTTGTCCTTGATGGCGAACGGCACGCCATAGAGCGGCAGTGTGTCGATGTCCCGGCCTTCGAGCGCATCGGCGTAACGCATCATCTCGTCGCGGTTCAAAGGACGGATCCACGCGTGATGCGGGTCGTCGCCCGAGGTGCGGGCCGCGACCGCTTCCACCAGTTGCGCGGGCGTGAGGCTGCCGGCGCGATAGCGCGCCCGGAGCGCGGCGATCGACATGAACTGGAATACATCGTCGTGTGATTTCATTTGCACGTAGCCTCCTCGGTGGCGTCGGCTGCAATGCCGGCGCGCATCACCATCAAGCGTTGACCCGCGACCACCGCCGCGCCTTCCGCGCAGTCGATCGTTTCGATGACGCCGTCGCCAATCGCGGTGACGGAGATTTCCATCTTCATCGACTCGACGATCGCGACCACCTGGCCGTCGCTGACCCGTTCGCCTTTGCCGACCAGCAGCTTCCACACGCTGCCCGACACATCGGCGACGATGCCTTGCTGGCCGGCCGCGAGCGCGTCGTTCGCCGGGTTGTCGGCGGCGGCGGCATCGCAATCGGTTTCGCCGACGTATTCGGCATGCCCAACCGCGTTCCAGCGCTCGCGCTCCGCGTCGAAGGCGGCTTGCTGAGTGCTTTTGAACGCGGCAATCGACTCGGCTTCGTCCTTCAGGAAGCGGTTGTACGCGCCGAGGTCGAACACGGACTCCTCGATCTTCAGGCTCGCGCGGCCCGCGATGAAATCCGTGCGCAGTTCGGCCAGCTCGGCCTCGCTGACTTCGTAGAAACGGATCTCATCGAAGAAGCGCAGCAGCCACGGCTTGCCCGCCTCGAACTCGCGCGTCGTGCGATAGCGGTTCCACATCTGCACGGTGCGGCCGACGAACTGATAGCCGCCCGGCCCTTCCATGCCGTACACGCACAGATACGCACCGCCGATGCCCACCGCGTTCTCCGGCGTCCACGTGCGCGCCGGGTTGTATTTAGTGGTGACTAGACGGTGGCGCGGATCGAGCGGCGTCGCGACCGGCGCACCGAGATAGACGTCGCCGAGACCCATCACGAGGTAGCGCGCGTCGAACACGATGCGCTTCACGTCGTCGATGCTATTCAGTCCGTTGATGCGGCGAATGAACTCGATATTGCTCGGGCACCACGGCGCGTCGGGACGCACCGATTGCATGTAGCGCTCGATCGCGATCCGCGTCGACGGGTCGTCCCAGGAGAGCGGCAGATGCACGATGCGGTTCGGCACGCGCATCGCGTCCACGGCGGGCAGTTCGCGCTCGGCTTGCTGCAGATGCGCGAGCAACGCGTCGTGCAACAGCACGCGATGATCGAAATGCACTTGCAGCGAACGGATGCCCGGCGTCAGATCGATGATCCCCGGCAAGCGGTGCGCGTCGAGCCAGTTCATCAACGCATGCACGCGAAAGCGCAGGTTCAGGTCGAGCACGAGCGGACCGTATTCGATCAGCACGTTCTGATCGCCGGAGCGGCGATAGACCACGCCGGTGCCCTCGCCTGCCGTCGGGTCGCGATAGAGGATGCAATCGTGTCCTGTTTCGCGCGCCTGCGTCACGCGTTCCGCCGCTTTGACCGGCACCCGTTCGAAGCGCACCGTATCGCCCGGGCGCAATTGGCCGAGCTTCCACAATTGCTCGCCCACCACCGTGACCGGACACACGAAGCCGCCGAGGCTCGGACCGTCGGGCCCAAGAATCACGGGCATATCGCCGGTGAAATCCACCGCGCCGACCGCATACGCGTTGTCGTGAATGTTCGAAGGATGCAACCCCGCCTCGCCGCCGTCCGTGCGCGCCCACTGCGGCTTCGGGCCGATCAGGCGCACGCCCGTGCGGCTGGAGTTGTAATGCACCGTCCAGCGCGTGCCGTAGAGCATCGCGATATCGTCGGGCGTGAAAAAATCGGGCGCGCCGTGCGGACCGTCGAGCACGCCGAGCGTCCAGTCGTGCGTCAGCACCGGCACCCGCGCCGCGTCCAGTTGCGCGCCCGCTTCGCCGCGGCCCGCGCCATCGGCGAGATGCAGCACGTCGCCCTTGCGCAACGCGCGCCCCGCGTGGCCGCCGAACTGGCCAAGCGTGAAGGTCGCCTTACTGCTCAGATAGTCCGGCACTTGCAGGCCGCCCTTGAGCGCGAGACATGCGCGCATGCCGGCGCCCGTCACCCCGCCGAGCTTGAACACCGCACCCGCCGGCGCGCGCGTAACTTGCCAGAGCGCGACCGGTGCGCCGTCAAGCGTCGCGGCGAGTGGCGCACCGCCCAGCACGAAGAGCGTCGCGGTGTTGAAGCGCAGCGTGGCGCCGACCATCGCGCATTCGAGCCCGGCGGCGTCGGCGGGATTGCCGAGCAGTTCGTTGGCGAGGCGGAACGACAGATCGTCCATCGGACCCGAGGGCGGCACGCCGATGTCCCAGTAGCCGGTGCGCCCGGGCGTCTGCTGCACTGTGGTTTGCACACCGCCGTCGAGCACGTCGATCGTATGCGGCGCGAACATGAAGCGCGACAGGAACGCAGTGGTCTGCTCACCGCGCGCAAACGTCGCCGACCCGGCAATGGCGCGCAGATAGTCGAGATTCGTCTCGATGCCGTAGAGCTGCGTTTGCTCGAGCGCCGCGCGCAACGCGGCGAGCGCCGCCTCGCGCGTCTCGCCTTTGACGATCAGCTTCGCGAGCAACGGATCGTAGAACGCGCTGATGTCCGTGCCCGAATCGACCCAGGTGTCGACCCGCGCGCCGGCGGCGAACGCGACATGCGTCAGCACGCCCGCACTCGGTTGAAACTGCTTGTGCGGGTCTTCCGCATACAGGCGCACCTGGATGCTCGCGCCCTGCGGCACGGGCGCAAGCACGTCGAGCGGCGCGAGTTCGCCCTCGGCCCCGCGGATCATCCACTCGACCAGATCGATGCCCGTGACTTCTTCCGTCACGCAGTGCTCGACCTGCAATCGCGTGTTTACTTCGAGGAAATAGAAACGGCGCGTGTCGGCGTCGAAGACGAACTCCACGGTGCCCGCGGATTTGTACTTCACCGCCTGGGCGAGGCGCACGGCGCTCGCATGCAGCGCGCTTCGTTCCGCGTGCGTAAGCCCAGGCGCGGGCGTCTCCTCGATCACCTTCTGGTTGCGCCGCTGCACCGAGCAATCGCGTTCGCCGAGCGAGATCACACCGCCTTTGCCATCACCGAAAATCTGTACTTCGATATGGCGTGCGTTTTCGACGAACTTTTCGAGGTACACACCCGCGTTGGCAAAATTCGCTGCGCCCAGCCGTGCGACCGACGCAAACACGCTCTCCAGTTGCGCCGCGTCGCGGCACAGCGACATGCCGATCCCGCCGCCGCCCGCGGTGCTTTTCAGCATCACGGGATAGCCGGTCGACTCCGCCTCGCGCAACGCGGCGCTTACGTCGGGCAGCAAGCCGGTGCCCGGCAACAACGCAACGTCGTTGGCTTGCGCGAGCTCGCGCGCCGTGTGCTTCAGGCCGAACTCGCGCATCTGCTGCGGCGTTGGCCCGATGAAGCGGATCCCCGCGTCCTCGCAAGCCTGCGCGAAGGCAGCGTTCTCGGACAGAAAACCGTAGCCGGGATGCACGGCGTCGGCGCCGCACGCGCGTGCCGCATCGAGAATCGCCGCACCGTTCAGATAGCTCTGCGCCGCGAGCGCCGGACCAATGCACACGGCTTCGTCGGCGAGCATCGCATGCATGGCGTGGCGGTCGGCTTCGGAATACACCGCGACCGACGCGATGCCAAGCCGCTTGAGCGTGCGAATCACGCGGCAGGCAATCTCACCGCGATTGGCGATCAGGACTTTGTGGAATCTCATTGGGCATCCCATATCGTCAGTCGCACAGGCGTCGGGTTGTAGCCGTTGCACGGATTATTCAACTGCGGGCAGTTCGAGATCAGCACCGTGACATCCATCTCGGCGCGCATTTCGACGTATTTGCCCGGCGCGGAGATGCCGTCCTCGAAAGTCAGTTTGCCGAGCGGCGTCACCGGGACGTTCATGAAGAAGTTGATGTTGCTGACGATGTCGCGCTTGCCGAGTTGCGTGCCCGCGCCGCACGTGCAATGCGTGATCGCATGCAGGAAGCTGTCGCGGCAGTTATGCATGTAGCGCTTGTCGAGCGCGTAACGCACCGTATTGCTCTCGGCGGCGCAAGCACCGCCGAGCGTGTCGTGGCGCCCGCACGTGTCGGCCACGATGCTGAGCATCGGCTTGCCGAGGTTCGACATCAGCACGCTGCCGGCGGACAGATAGAGATTGCGTTGCGCGCGGATCGTGTCCTGCGCGCTATAGCGTTCGAGCGGATCGGCGCTGTTATAAAAGAGCGTGTCGACCGCCTGATTGCCTTCCAGGTCGAGAATGCGGAACACCTGTCCGCGCTTGACTTCATGCAGCCACGGTTCGCCGGACGGCAGCGTGAGGTCGTAGACCGCATGACGGAGTTCGAGCTTGCTTTCGATGATAGGCATCGCGGGTCTCCTTAAACGAACAGACGGTCGGTGTTGACGAAGCCGCGCCCGTTCTCGGGACACGCCGAGCGGCAGGCATCGTCGGCCGGTACGCAGGCGTCGGCTGCGTACGCGCGGTACGCGATCAGCTTGACGGGCCTCGGTTCGTATTCGGATGAAGGGTCGAGTGGATGCGGCGCGCTCGAAAACACGGCGAGCGTGTCCATTTCGAAACGCAGATCGAACGCGGCGCCGGCCGGCGAATGGCCGACTACGAAGTCGAGCGCGCCGTCCTCGCCGATCGCGAGTTTGCTGAAGAAGTTGATGTTGGCCACGAGGTCGCGTGTGCCGAGCCCGTGCTTCGCCAGTTCGAGCAGCAGACTGTCGCGGCCATTGCGGATCATCGCATTGCGATGTTGCTGATAGCGCGCCTCGCCGTATTTGCTCGCGAACAGTTCCGCGTCGCCGACGCCGCCGAGTGGATCGTGCCAGCCGAGCGTGTCGGCGGTGATCGAGGCCAGCACGCGGCCCATGTCCGAATAGAGCACGTGGCCGCGCGTCAGATGAGCGGTGTGCTGCGCCTTCAGCGTATCGGCCATGTTGTAGCGTTCGAGCGGTTCGTCGTGCCGGTAGAACACGGCGGCCAGATTCGCGCCGCCTTCGGTATCGACGACGCGCAACGCCATGCCACGGCGCAGCACGCCGGACCAATGCGTGCCGGCGGGAATCACCGTTTCCCACGCCACATGCGGGATCGGTGCGAGATCGACAGAGGATTGCGTCGACATGGAGGCTCCAGGTATCGGTTGGGAATAAGCATGAGAGGGCGATTGACCGACATCGCGACCTCCCGGGCTTTTATCCCTCCGTGGAGCCTCGCCGGCGCCTTGAAAGAAGGTGAACGGCAAGACCGGATTGCTCTCGGACCAGGCATCGTGCGCATTGAAATGCGCACGACCGGAACCCTAGCGATCCTGAAGATGATGCAAATTACTTCGCACCTCTCGCAGCGTAGCTAAGCGAGTTGTGTGCCAGGGTCATGGTGAGCATGGGGCAAGTGTGGCGTGGCAAGGGATTGGATGGTCTGAACGGCTCAATTCGTTGTGTGTGGATCGACCGCCCGCGCACCAGCGTTGTTTGCGAGTCCGCACCAGTTGGATGCGCCGGGCACCACGATTGGGCTCGAACTCGGCGCGCGCAACGGCGGCGCATGGCTCCAGACGATGGCATGGTGTGTGCGTATCAATGCGCCACGTCCACTCCGTTCATCACACGATCATGCCGACGCTTGCTGCCATTCGACGCGCGTTTTATACCTTGATGTCGGCACGTTTCATCGAGCTGCAAAAGCAACAGCGCCGCTCGTAACCGGAGCGACGCTGTTGTCGTGATGCTGCGCATCCAGGCATTGGCTATCCGATCTCGGCGCGTTTTCGCTCAGCCCTGAGCGTCCAGCTCCGTGCTCGCATAGCGCGCCTGCTGGCCGAAGCTCGCTAAAGCCTTCGAACCATCGGGCAACACCAACTCCCCTCGTTCGAGACGTTCCTTCAGATAGGTAAAGCTCTGCGCCGTCTGCGCGAACAGATGGTCGCCTGCCGAGACAGGCGGGTATTTCGCCACCGCCTCGGACGTCGCGAACTGCGGCAGCGGCGCGACGACTGTGTGATAGTCGCAGGCGAAAAAGAGCGGGAACGAGTAGCGCTCTTCCCTCACCTTGCGCACGCGATGCGACGTCGCGACGTAGGTCCCGCCGGTCCACACCTCCAGCATGTCGCCGATATTGACGACGAACGCGTTCTCGACCGGCGGCGCATCGATCCATTCGCCCTCGCCGTTCATCACTTCGAGTCCGGGCGCGGTCGGCAGCAGGATCGTGAAGCACTCGTAGTCGGTATGCGCGCCGATGCCGGGCCGGTCTTCCGCGGATGGATCAAGCGGATAGTGGATCAGCCGCAACTGGCTCGGCGGCTTGCGCAGATATCTGTCGAAGTGCTGTTCGGGCAAGCCGAGCGCGAGCGAGAAGCCGCGAAACAGGGCACGGCCGAGTTCGAACGCCGCTTCGTAATAGCCGCCCACCGCCTCGCGAAAGCCCGGTTGTTCGGGCCAGCTATTCGGGCCGAGCATCGGCGTGCCGGCGCGCACGTCGGGGTCATCGGCGGGCAATTCGCGGCCTGTATCGAAGGCTTCCTTCCTGTCGCGCTTGCCGCCCGCGAAGACTTCCTCGCCTTCGGGCACGTAGCCGCGATGCGCCACCGACTTGCCGATGTAGTAGCGCATCTTCCAGTCATGTTCGGCAGCGAAGAAGCGTTTGGCCTGCTCGATCAGCGCGCGTTGCTGTTCGCGTGACACCTGGTGGCCGGTGACATAGAAGAAGCCGGCCTCGCGTGCCGCGCGATCGAGTTCGCGCGCGGTCGCGAGCCGCTGGTCCTTGTCGTCGCTGAAAAGGCCGCTGACGTCGACGATGGGTAACTGCTGAAAACGAGTGTGGGTTTGGCTCATGAGAGATACCTAAGCAAACTGAGGGTGGGTTTGTTCCTGCCGCCCGCCGCGAACCTCACGGTCGGCGAGAAACGCGGCCAGATGACGCCGTTCCTCGCGCCCCATCCACGTATTGATCTCCCACAGGTCGGCCACCGGCGCGTTCGTAAACGGCAACGTGTGCAGATAACCGTCGGGGCCGAACTCGGGCGTCATCGTCGTGACGCTGTAGCCCTGCTCGATCTGCGCGGTCCACAGCGCTTCCCAGATCCGCTGATGCGAGGCGAGGCAGTCCGCGTACTCGGGCGCCGCCGGATGCGGCACCTGCGGACCTTGCGGATAGCCGACGCGCCCATGCAGATGATGCGCATGCGGCGCCAGTTCGAGGATCGTGTCCCATTCGCTGTCGAGCAGCCGCTCGCACACCGACACCCAATGGCTGAAGTCGCAGGTCAGCTTGAGCGTGGGCACGGCGCGCGCGACGTCGCGAGTGATCCACGGGTTGAAGAACGAGCGCCCGCGATGCGTTTCGAAGCTGCAGAGCACGTCGTGCTTCGCGGCGATCTCCACGGCGCGCGAGAAAAAGTCCACCTGTACCGCCGCCGGCCACGCATCGCAACCGGCCATCACGTTGAAGAAGCGCGGCTCGAGCGGATTGCCCCAGACGATCTTCTCCTCGAAGTCCCGCAGATGATCGGCCGGCGTCGCCGAACGCTCCGGCACATAGCTGCCGGCCGTCGTGATCTCGGCAATGAAGCCGAGGCCTTCGTCCGCAATGGCCTGCGCAAACGCGTCGCGCGCCGCTCCGTCGGCCGGCACCGGCGCCTCGATGCCGTCGAAGCCGGCCGCCCGCACGAGTGGCGCGGCATCGCGAGGACCGCCGTCGAAGCCCCAGAACGTCTTGAATAATTCGAATTTCATCGCCCCTCCATTTGCATGCAAACTTGCATGCAATAGTACACATGAAAAACACGAGTCAATAAACTATCCGTACGCGGCCGTGCATTATTTTCGCGCGCCCGATTTCCGGCTCAATTAGCACTTAAACTGTGCAGCCCTCCTCCTCGTGGTGAATCGATGAAGAAGAAAATTGCGCGTAACAAGGGGCAAGCCGTCGCGCGCGCCATTCTCGACATGGACTGGCAGTGGTCGGCGCATTTCGGCGATCTCGGCTTGAACGACCTGAACTACAGCGATCTGTTCTGCCGCATGTGGGTGGATCAGGACGACCACTTCGCGAAGACCGCGCTTTATGAATTCATGCCGGGCGTGAGCCGCCGCACCGCCGTGCGTTACGTGCAGGAGTTGATCGACAGCGGCTGGCTGCTGGAGACGAGTTCCGCCGAGGATCGCCGCATCAAGCAGGTGAGCCTCGCGGCCTCGATCGAGGAACGGCTGGAGCAGTTTCTTGCCTATGTGCATCAACGGTTCGCGGCGCTGGATTGACGGCGCGTGCGCGATGCACTTGTGTTGAAGCGTCCGTGTAGCCTCCGCCGCAAACCTCGCTGGCATATTTCTCGCTACATGTTTGACCGAGAGGTGCGGCAGCGTCGCATCTTAGGGATGCTAGGGTTCCGGTTCGCGAGAATGTCTGGTCCGAGAGCAGCCCGGTGCGCCAGCCGGTTCGATTGCAGGTTTGTTTGCAAGCACGAACCGCCGGCCGCACTACACGGCGGGACAAAAGCCCGGGAGATTGGCGATAGCAATGTCTATCGTGCCTCTCCGTGGCCGGTGTTTGTCTCCCGCAGTTTCCGCGCGTTGTCGTCGTTCTCTCGCGGGAACCGGTCATGTTGTTTCATCGCGCAGTCGCCGCGCGATCCAACTCAACTATCGCAATTGACCGGTCTCCTGGAGAAAACGATGAAACGCTTCGAATCCATCCGTACGTCCCGTGGTTCGCTCACCTCGCCTGCCCGCTTCGCCTCGTCCCTGCGCGTGCGCGGCGCGCTTGCAGCGGCGGCCGCCGCCCTTACTATCGGTTTTACCGCGGGTCTTGCCGCCAGCCCGGCGCAGGCTGCGGCCGCGCCGCTCGCCATCGGCTATAGCGACTGGCCCGGCTTCGTCGCTTTCCAGATCGCTATCGAAAAAGGCTGGTTCAAGGAAGCCGGCGTGGATGTCAATTTCCAGTGGTTCGATTACTCGGCGTCGCTCGATGCGTTCTCCGCCGGCAAACTCGACGCGGTCGGCGCGACCAACGGCGACGCGCTCGTGACCGGCGCAAGCGGCGCGAAGAACGTGATGATCCTGCTGACCGACTACTCGAGCGGCAACGACATGATTGTCGCCAAGCCGCCGGTGCGCACGGTGGAAGGACTGAAGGGCAAGAAGGTCGGCGTCGAAATGGGCCTCGTCGATCACTTGTTGCTCGACACGGCGCTCGAAAAACACGCGCTGAAGGAATCGGACCTCACGCTCGTCAATGCGAAGACCAACGAATTGCCTCAGGTGCTCGCCTCGTCCGGCGACGTCGCCGCGGTCGGCGCCTGGCAACCGAACGCCGGCGAAGCGCTCAAACGCGTGCCGGGCTCGCGGCCGATCTTCACTTCCGCCGACGCCCCCGGCCTGATCTACGACGCGATCACGGTCAATCCCGTCAGCCTGCAATCGCGCAAGGCCGACTGGGCCAAGGTGATCAAGGTCTGGTACCGCTGCGTGACCTATATCAACGATCCGAAGACGCAGCCGGACGCGGTCAAGATCATGTCCGCGCGGGTCGGTCTCACGCCGGCGCAGTACCTGCCCTTGCTGAAAGGCACGCACCTGCTCGACTCGGCGGCGGCGAAAAAGGCCTTCACCAAGGGCGACGGACTGGACTCCGTGTACGGTTCGAGTGTGAACGCCGACAAGTTCAACGTGCGCAACGCCGTCTACAAACAGTCGCAGAACGTGAGCGCCTATATCGATCCGGCACTCGCCAACGCGCAGTAAGCGACCCGCCAGGCACAGCAACCAAAACCGCTGAAATAGCCCGCGGACCCGAAACTGTTATTCTTGCGTCTCTCCCGACCGTCAACTGGTCGCCTGCCGCCTTCGGGCGGCACTCCAAGCGGCGCTCTGCGCCCGACTTCCGAGAGACAGGAATTTGCATGTTCGGTTTTCTGCGCGGCTATTTTTCCAATGACCTGGCAATCGACCTCGGCACGTCGAACACCCTGATTTACATGCGTGGCAAGGGCATCGTGCTGGACGAACCCTCGGTGGTTTCGATTCGTCAGGAAGGCGGTCCGAACGGCAAGAAGATCATTCTGGCCGTCGGCAAGGAAGCAAAACAGATGCTCGGCAAGGTGCCGGGCAATATCGAGGCGATCCGCCCGATGAAGGACGGCGTGATCGCCGACTTCAACATCACCCAGCAGATGATCAAGCGCTTCATTCAGATGGCGCACGAGTCGCGTATGTTCGCGCCGTCGCCGCGCATCATCATCTGCGTGCCGTGCGGGTCCACCCAGGTGGAGCGGCGCGCGATCAAGGAGGCCGCGCACAGTGCGGGCGCCTCGCAGGTCTATCTGATCGAGGAGCCGATGGCCGCGGCCACGGGTGCGGGCCTGCCGGTCTCGGACCCGACCGGCTCGATGGTGGTCGATATCGGCGGCGGCACCACGGAAGTGGGCGTGATCTCGCTCGGCGGCATCGTCTATAAAGGCTCGGTGCGCGTGGGTGGCGACAAGTTCGACGACGCGATCGTCAATTACATTCGCCGCAACTACGGCATGCTGATCGGCGAGCAAACGGCCGAAGCGATCAAGAAGGAAATCGGCTCCGCGTTTCCGGGCTCCGAGGTCAAGGAGATGGAAGTCAAGGGCCGCAATATGTCGGAAGGCATTCCGCGCAGCTTCACGGTGTCCAGCAACGAGATTCTCGAAGCGCTGACCGATCCGCTCAACCAGATCGTCTCGGCCGTGAAGATCGCGCTGGAACAGACGCCGCCGGAACTCGGCGCGGACATCGCCGAACGCGGCATCATGCTGGCGGGCGGCGGCGCGCTGTTGCGCGATCTCGACCGGTTGCTGGCCGAGGAAACCGGCTTGCCGGTGTTCGTCGCCGAAGCGCCGCTGACCTGCGTGGTGCGCGGCTCGGGCATGGCGCTTGAGCGCATCGACAAGTTCGGCGGCGCGTTCTCTTACGAGTGAGCCTGGCGCGCATCCGGACGCTCAGGCCGCTCAGGACACGAACGGCAGCTTGCTGTCGCGCGCCGCGGCGAGCATGGAGAGCGTGATCTTGCGCACTTCCAGCTTGCTCTGCGTGATATGCGCGCGCAGCAGAATGATCGCTTCGGTCAGCCGGTTGCGTTCGATCAGGTTGAGCATGGTGGAATGCTCGTCGTAGGTAGCGCTGGTGCGGTGCGGTTTCAGAAAATCGAGCCGCCGCACGATGCGGATGCGCTCGGTCACTTCGTTATGCACGCGCAGCATTTCCGCATTGCCGGTGGCGGCGACGAGTTGCCGGTGAAAGTTTTCGTCCATGCCGAACATTTTCACCGGATCGCTCTCGCGCAACTCGGGCGCGACGCACCAGACCGCCTTCAATTCCTCGACGGCCGCATGCGCGATGTCGCCGCCCGCGCCCACCCGCTCCACCGCCGCGACTTCCAGCACGATGCGCAAATCGTAGAGCTGATCGAGCTGATCGAAGTTGATCGGCGACACTTTCCAGCCGCGCCGGAAGCCGACCTCCAGGTAGCCCTCGCGTTGCAGACGGAACAGGCCGTCGCGCATCGGCGTGCGTGACACGCCGTAGTGCTGCGCAATGCCGTTTTCCGAAAAACGATCGCCGGGAAACAGGCGAAAGCTGAAGATATCGGTCTTGAGTTGCTGATAGACCTGCTCGGCGAGCGGATTGGCCGCGGCCGGCGCGGCGGGCGCCTCCTGCACGCCTGAAGCGGCGGGCGTCTCCAGCAGATTCGTCGGGTCGTCGTTCATGATGCCAAGGTCCCTTTTTTCTTATTATCGGCGTTTCATGGGCTGGGGATAAGACTCACATGCGCGGCGACGATTTTCCAGCCATCGTCGGGACTCAGTCTCGCCCACGTTTGCATCTGTCGCCCGAGCAACGGCGTGGCGTCGCTGGTGAATTCGGTGCTGACCGTGGCGAAGTCGGTGCCGAAAGTGGTCACTACAGTTCGATGCAGCTTGCGCGACTTCGGCACCGGCTCGCACTGCTCACGCCAGGCACGGATCGCCTCGCCGCCATGCTGGATTTCCGCGATGCCGTAGCGCACCGTTTCCGGTGTGTGCCAGAACTGCGCGTTCATCGCCGCGACGTCGTTGTCGACCAGCGCGCGCTCGTATTCGATGAACGCCGCGTGCACCTGTGCCACGATTTCGGGCTGATTTACTTCCATGCTTGGGTCGTCTCGTCGATTTTGGTCAGTGAAGCAAGAGGCGCGGTCCAGCCGACAATGCCGCCTTGCGAGCGCACCATGTCGAGCGTGGCCTGTTTGAAGGCGGGGAAATAGCTCGCGGTGGCGTCTTCGATCAGCAGGCTGTCATAGCCACGGTCGTTGGCCTCGCGCATCGAGGTTTGCACGCACACTTCGGTGGTCACGCCGGCAAACACGAGATGCGTGATGCCACGCATCGCCAGTTCCTCGCCGAGGCGCGTCGCGTAGAAGGCGCCCTTGCCCGGTTTGTCGATCACCAGTTCGCCGGCCAGCGGCGCGAGCGGCTCGATGATCGCGTTGCCGGGCTCGCCGCGAATCAGGATGCGCCCCATCGGCCCGGCATCGCCGATGCGCGCATTCGGCGCGCCGCGCAGACGTTTGGCCGGCGGACAGTCGGACAGATCCGCCGCATGCGATTCACGCGTATGCACGACGAACCATCCATGCTTGCGTGCGAAGGCCAGCAACGCGGCTACGGTCGGCACGATTTCCGCGAGCAGCGAGACGTCGTTGCCAAGCGATTCGCCGAAGCCGCCCGGCTCGATGAAATCACGCTGCATGTCGATCACGACCAGCGCGGTTTTCGTGGAATCGAAACTGAACGGGCCGGGTTGGGCGTTGATCGTTACCCTGTGAGTCGATGTCATTCGATGGCTTCCCTCAGTTTTTCGGCCGGCGCGACGGGCCGCGTGGGCGTGTCGCCGTGGCCGGCCATATGCTGGCCGAGCACGGTGCGATCCGCGCGGGCCGCCGGGGTTTCGAACACCAGCTCGCCCTCGGCGATCACCATGATGCGGTCGGCGAGTTCGAGCAGTTCGTCGAGGTCCTCGCTGACCAGCAGCACCGCCGCGCCCATATCGCGCGCGGCCATCAGACGCGCATGAATATCGGCCACCGACGCGAAGTCGAGTCCGAACACCGGATTCGCGACGATCAGCACATCCACCGGCTGCCCGAGTTCGCGCGCCAGCACGGCGCGTTGCACGTTGCCGCCCGAGAGCGTGCCGATCGCGCGTTCCGGTACTGGCGGGCGCACGTTGAATTCGCCGATCAACTGCGTGGCACGCTCGCGCATGGCGCGGCGATCGAGCCACCAGCCGCCGCGCCGCAACGGCTCGCGGTCGAAGTCACGCAGCGCGAGATTCTGTGCCACGCTCATGCCACCGACGCAGGCGTTTTTCAGCGGCTCTTCAGGAATCGCGAAGACCCGCCGTTGCGTCATCTGTTCGCGGGTCGCCTGGTAAGGTTTGCCGGCGACCTGCATGTCGCCGGTCTTCACCCGGCGCTGGCCGACCAGCGCTTCCACCAGTTCCTTCTGGCCGTTGCCGGAGACGCCCGCGAGCCCGAGAATTTCGCCCGCGCGCACGGACAGCGTCGCGTGCTTCACCGCTGTGTGGCCGCGATCGTCTTCCACGGATACATCGCGCAACGCGAGGCGCACTTGCGCGGACTCGTCGAGCGGTTTGCGCTGAACGCGTTTCTCCGTCACCGCGGCCATGACAGGCGCGTTGTCCGTTGCGACCGCGCCCATCATCCACGCGGCGAGTTCGTCGCGGCTGGTGTTCGCCACCGCGCTGGTGCCGACCTGACGCCCCTTGCGCAACACGGTGACGTCGTCGGCGTAGGCCATCACCTCGCGAAACTTGTGCGTGATCATCAGCACGGTCAACTCGCCGCTCGTGGTCAGGTCGCGCATCAGGCCGAGCACTTCGTCGGCTTCCTGCGGCGTCAGCACGGAAGTCGGTTCGTCGAGTATCAGGAAGCGCTGCTGCAAGTAGAGCTGCTTCAGGATTTCGAGCTTCTGCTTTTCCCCGGCGGCGAGCGACGCGACCGGCGCGTCGAGCGGCAAGCGAAACGGCATGCGCTGCATGAACGCGGCGAGCGCCGCACGCTCCGCTTTCCAGTCGATTTTCCACGGCATCTGCCCGCGCGCGAGCAGCAAGTTCTCTTCGACAGACAACCCCGAGGCCAGCGTGAAATGCTGATACACCATGCCGATGCCGAGCGCCTGCGCGTCGCGCGGCGAGTGGATATGCACTTCGCGGCCATCGGCGGCAATCTGTCCGTCGTCGAGCACGCCGTAGCCGACGAGTCCCTTCACGAGCGTGCTCTTGCCCGCGCCGTTCTCGCCGAGCAACGCGTGGATCGTGCCGGCCTTCACCTTGATCGAGACGCCATCCAGCGCGCGAAACGCGCCGAACGATTTGCTCGCATTCAGCACTTCAACACCGAGGGCTTGCCGTACGGTCGACATGATCATCCACCTAGCATTTGCAGCAAGGCGCCGGAGTCCGACACCGTGCCGAACACGCCGCCTTGCATCGTGATCATGTGCAAGGCGGCGTCGTGATTGCTTTTGTCGGTCGCGCCGCAGCAGTCGGCGAGCACCGTGCATTCGAACCCACGGTCGTTGGCTTCGCGCATGGTCGTGTGCACGCAGACATCGGTCGTGATGCCGGTCAGAATCAGATTCTCGATGCCGCGCGTGCGCAGGATCAGTTCGAGATCGGTCGCGCAGAACGAGCCTTTACCGGGTTTGTCGATGACGATCTCGCCCGCCAGCGGCTTCAGTTCGTCGATGATGTCCCAGCCCGGTTCGCCGCGCACGAGAATCTTGCCGCACGGACCGTCGTCGCCGATGCCCACGCCGTCGGTGCCCGCGCGGCGGCTGCGCCAGCGTTTGTTGGCGGGCAGATCGGAGAGATCCGGACGATGCCCTTCACGCGTGTGAATGATCGTGAAGCCCTGCTCGCGCATCGCCTTCAGCACGCGTTTGATCGGCTCGATCGGCGCGCGCGTGAGCGAGAGGTCGTAGCCCATCTTGTCGACGTAGCCGCCGTGGCCGCAGAAATCCGTCTGCATGTCGATGATCACGAGCGCGGTGTTCTCCGGGCGCAGGTTGCCGTCGTAGGGCCACGGGTAGGGTCTCGCTTCGATGAATCGGGTCATGGTCGAAATATCCTGGGTAGGGTTCGTGAGAATCGGCAAGGTCCGCGGATGCGCGAGCATGTCAGCGAGTCAGGCTCAGCTCGCCTGGCGCGCCCGCCAGCGTGCGATCCGGACGGCAATTGATGATCATGATCACGAGCGTCAGCACATACGGCGCGGCGTTGTAGAGGTAGTAGCCGCTCGTCACGCCGATCGCCTGCAACGCCGGGCCGAGCGCGCCCGCGGCGCCGAACAGCAACGCGGCCCACAGACAGCGCAACGGCTGCCAGCGCGCGAAGATCACGAGCGCGACCGCCATCAACCCTTGGCCGCTGGAAAGCCCTTCGTTCCAGCTCCCCGGATAGACCAGCGACAGATACGCACCGCCGATGCCCGCGAACACGCCGCCCACCGCCGTCGCCGCGATGCGCACGCGCGTCAGCGGATAGCCCATCGCGCGCGCGGTTTCCGCGTGATCGCCGACGAGCCGCAGCACCATGCCCCAGCGCGTATTGCGCAAGCCCCATTGCAAAACGAACGCGAGCGCCACGCCGATCACGAACAGCAGATTCAGATGCAGCGCGTTATGCAGTTGCGGCGACGAACTCCAGGCGCCGAGATCGATGAACGGCAGCATCGGCGCTTGCGGTTCGATAAACGGTTTGCCGAGATAGAACGCGAGTCCGGTGCCGAGCAACATCAGCGCGATGCCGAAGGCGATGTCCGACACGCGCGGCAATGAGCACACGAGGCCATGCAGACAGCCGAGCAGCAAGCCGACCGCGCCCGCCGCGAGCACGCCGACCCACGGCGAGCCACTCAGAAACGCGCCGGCATAACCGCTCATCGCGCCCGACACGAGAATGCCTTCCAGGCCGAGATTCACGCGGCCGCCCTTCTCGGTCAGACACTCGCCGAGACTGACGAACAGATAAGGCGTGCTGACGCGGATCGCACCCGCGAACAGCGACAGCAACAGGATGACGATGGGCGAGTGCATATCAGGCATGGGTCTGCTCCAGTTGCACGGGAAGATCGGTCTGCGCGGCGGCCTGCAACTTCACGCGCCATGTGGCGATGCGGCCGCCGAGCGCTTCCCACGCGAGCAGGTTGGCGAACAGCAGGCCTTGCAGGACGAGCGTGGTGGCGTCGGGCAAGTCGAGGCGCCGTTGCAGCAGACTGCCGCTTGCCTCGATGCCGCCGATCATCAGCGCGCACGCGATGATCGCGAGCGGATTCTGGCGCGCCGCGAAGGCGACGAGAATGCCCGCGTAACCGTAGCCCGCGAGCAGCGACGCGTTCGCGCTGCCCTGCACCGCCGCGACTTCGAACATGCCGCCGAGGCCGGCCGCTGCGCCGCCCAGCACGCACGCCGTCAGCGCAAGCGCATTGACCGGCAAGCCGACCAGACGCGCGGCGCGATTGCTGCCGCCCACTACGCGCATTGCAAAACCTTTGGTGCTGAACTTCACGAACACCCACGCCGCGATGCACGCGACGATGCCCCAGAACAGGCCCCAATGTATTTCGAGTCCGGGGATCGAGCCGATCATCATCGCGTCGGGGACCGGCAGCGTCGACGGTTTGTTCAGGCTTGCGGGATCGCGCAGCGGCCCTTCCACGAGATGCTTGAACACCGCAATCGCGATATACGACATCAACAGACTGCTGATCGTCTCGTTGACGCCGCGCCACTGCCGCAACGCGCCGACCGCACCGATCCAGACGCCGCCGGCGAGCATGCCGGCGAGCGCCATCAACGGCGTGGCGATGAGCCAGGGCGTGTTATGCGGCAGCATCTGCGGGACGATGGCGGCGCACATGCCGCCGAGTGCGAGCGCGCCCTCGCCGCCGATCACGATCAGCCCGACCTGCGCGGGCAAGGCGACGCACAACGCGGTCAGCATCAGCGGCGCGGCGCGCAGCAAGGTGCTTTGCCACGCGAACGAGGAACCGAACGCGCCCTGGAAAATCAGCGCGATCGCGTCGGGCGCCGGCTGTCCCTGCACCAGCAGGAACAGCGAGAACAGCAGCAAGGTGCCGAGCACCGCCAGCACGGTCGGCAACGCGGGCAAGAACGAGAGCATCACTCTCGCGGCAGAGGCATTGGGGCGCATCACGGCTCCTTGGTTGACGCAAACGTCGTCACGCAAACATCGCCGTCATCGGAATCAGATCTGGCCGACGACGCCCGCGACCAGATAGTTCATGCTTTCCAGGGTGTAGTCGGTCTGGCTGTGACTCGCGCCGGAAGCGATCGCCGTGCCGCCCTTGTTGTCCTTCATCGGGCCTTTGAAGATCACGAAGTTGCCGGCCACCATGCTGCTTCTGATCGCGTCGGCGTTCTGCTTCGCGGTGGCCGTGACTTTCGCGCCGTACGGCGACATCTTCACGAAGCCCTCTTTCAGGCCGCCGCGCAGTACGTTGGGCTGCGCCGTGCCGGCTTGCGCGCCCGTCACCAGTTGCTTGTACGGTGTCGCCCAATCCCATTCCGCGCCGGTCAGATAACCCTTGGGCGCGAGCGCGGCCTGGCTCGCGTGATAGCCGCAACTCATCGCGCCGCGTTTTTCCGCGGTCTCAACCACCACCTTCGGGCCGTCAACGTGACAGGTCAGCACGTCGCAGCCCTGATCGACGAGGCTGTTAGTGGCTTCCGCTTCCTTGACCGGCATCGACCAGTCGCCCGTGAAAATCACCTGCGTGGTGATCGACGGATCGACTGACTGCGCGCCGAGCGTGAACGAATTGATGTTGCGCAGCACCTGTGGAATCGGCTTGGCCGCGACGAAGCCGAGCTTCTTGCTCTTCGTCATATGGCCGGCGACCACGCCGTTCAGGTACTGGCACTCGTCGATATAACCGAAGTAGCTGGTGATGTTCGACGGGTTGCCCTGCTTCCACAAACCGCCGCAATGAGCGAAGCGCACCTTCGGATACTTCGCCGCCATCTTCAGCACGTGCGGATCGAAGTAGCCGAACGAAGTCGCGAAGATGAGCGTGGCGCCGTCCTGTTCGATCATCGCTTCCATCGTCTTCTGCACGGCGATGGTTTCGGGCACGTTCTCCTCTTCCACCACCTTGACGTCGGGCATCTTCTTGATCACCGCGGCGGCTTGCGCCTGCGCCTGGTTGTAGCCGTAATCGCCGCGCGCGCCGACGTAGATCACGCCGACGGTGGTCTTCGGCGCGGCGAACACCGACTGGATGGGCAGAATGTTGCCGAGCGTCAACAGGCTGGCGCTCTTGATGAAATGGCGGCGGCTGGTCATGGTGTCCAATTCCTGATCGAGGGTTAGAGAGCGTTGGCCTGAGTGTCGGCTTGCGGCTTTGGCTTGAGGCTGGCCAGATACGCGAGCCAGCCGCCGAACGACGTGATGTCGAGTGCGCCGCTGTCGTCGCTCACGGCGGACGGCTCGCAGATGAAGCCTTTCACGCTGTGGCCGTCGGCGAGTTGCAATGTGCCGATGCCGAGCGGCGCGGGCACGTCGGCGACGAATTGGCCGAAGGTGCGCAGCGGCAGTTCCCACAGTTCGATGGCGATCGGCTGGCCTTGCTGCTGCGTCGCGCGCACGAGGCCGGGTTTCGGCGGCTGGGTGTTGGCGAGCGCGTAGAGCTTGTAGCCGGGCGCGGTGTGCGTCGCTTTCACGAAACGCGCGCCGGCTTCCTGGAGTTGCCAGTTCAACGGCTGGCCGCGTAGATGCGCGCCGACTACCGCGAGGGTGATGGCGGGCTCCTGGAATGGCAACGGCTGGATGAGTGTGGTCGTTGTCGTTGAAGCCTCCGCGGCATTCGCGAACAAAGCCTGAATCCGCGCGCCGAGTTCGGCGAGACGGCGGTCCGCGCCGCTCGGCGCGATCAGCGTGACGCCGGCCGGCAAACCGTCGCTGCGCCGCTGACACGGCACGGCCAACGCGCACAGATCGAGCAGGTTGACGAAGTTGGTGTAGTAGCCGAGTTGGCTGTTCAGTTCGACGGGATTGGCCTGCACGTCGGCGATCAGCGGATGTGTCGGCGTGGTGGGCACGATCAGGACGTCGATCGTGTCGAAGAGCGCTTCGGCGTGGCGTTTGAGATCGGCAAGCGCGTACTGGCCGTTGAAGGCATCGGCGGCGCTGAACTGCTCGGCCTTGCCGATCACTTTAGCCACGACCGCATCGATCGCTTCATGATGGGTTTCAAAGAAAGTGCCGAGCGCGGCGCGCCGTTCCGCGACCCACGGGCCGTCGTAGAGCAAGGCGGAAACGGCCTTGAGCGATTCGAAGTCGATAGCTTGCGTTGGCAGACGTAGGTGCGTCGTGAGCGTATCGAGTGCGGTTGAAAACGCCCGGCTCGCGATGGCATCGCCGTAAAACTCCAGTCGTTCCGGCACGCCGATGCGCGGAGCCGAACGCAGCAGGCCAAGGCTCGGCACCTTGCGCGAGTAGCCGTCGAGCGAATCGAAGCAGGCGATTTCGTCGAGCACGCGCCAGGCATCGTCGACGTCGTGTGCGAGCACCGAGATCGTGTCGAGGCTTCGGCACGCGGGCACCACGCCGCGTTTGCTGACCAGTCCCAGCGAAGGTTTCAGACCGACCAGCCCATTGAATCCCGCCGGCACACGTCCCGAACCAGCTGTGTCGGTGCCGAGCGAAAACGCCACGCAACCCGCTGCCACGGCAACCGCCGAGCCCGAGCTCGACCCACCCGACACGCGCAGTGGCGACTCGGTGTGCCGCACGGCGCCATACGGCGAACGCGTGCCGACGAGGCCGGTGGCGAACTGATCGAGATTGGTCTTGCCGATGAGGATGGCGCCGGCGTCGATGAGCCGCTGCACGGCGAACGCCGATGTGTCCGGCGTATAGCCGAAGGAGTCGCAAGCGGCCGTGGTCGGCAAGCCGGCGACGTCGATGTTGTCCTTGACCGCGAACGGCACGCCGAACAGCGGCATCTGTTCGAACACGGCGCTGCCTTGTGCTTCGTATAACGCTTCGAGCGTTTTCGCGCGGGCCTGCAGGTCGGCTGTCGGCACGCGCAGAATCCAGACTTCGGGCCGGTCAATCGCGTCGATTTGCGCCAGCGCCGACGACACGGTTTCGGTCGGCGTGAGGCTTCCCGCAGCGTATGCCGCGAGCAGACCTTTGACCGTCATGGGGGAAGAAATAGACACCTGTTTTTCCTTGAGTTCAATCTTGAATACAAGTTTGGACTCGAATTAGCAGGAGCTATGCCAATTGCTTTTTCCGCCGTGTAGATTCGGTTCAAAGCCAAGCCAGGAGGCACTTCACCACTTCAGTCACAGCAACCGCGCCGCCCATGAAACCACGCCGCTCCGCGCTTCCGATGGTGCAGCGCTCACCAACTCGGGGCTCCCGCGCCCTGGATTCGCGCCGACTCGCGCGTCGGCAACGCGGGCTGCGATGTGCCGGCCGTGATGAATGCGCGCACCATCTCACGCGCCTCGTTTTGTGATCTTGCCGCTCACGCGTATCACCGAAGCTAAAAATTGGCGACCTATACTCGCGGCACCTTCCGGCGAACCCTCAGTAGCGGAGCCTCGATGCACAATCCGAACCCCGCCGGCACGCATGGCGGCATGGTCACCAGTCCGCACGCGTTAGCGAGCGAGGCCGGCCGCGACGTCCTGCGCGCGGGCGGCAACGCCATCGAAGCCGCCATCGCGATCGGCGCGGCGCTGTGTGTGACGTATCCGCATTTCACCGGACTCGGCGGCGACGCCTTCTGGGTGATCGGCGACCGGCAAGGGACGATGCGCACGTTATCGGGCATTGGCCAGGCCGTGGCGCAACTGCCGGCGTTCAACGGTGCGATCCCGTTGCGCGGTCCCGCGTCCGCGATCACCACCGCCGCGACCGTCGATACATGGCATCAGGCTTACGAAATCAGCCAAAGCGTTTGGGGCGGCGAGCAGTCGTGGTCGTCGCTGTTCGACCGTGCGCTCGAACTTGCCGTCGACGGCTATCCCGTCACACCGTCACAGCATTTCTGGCAAACCATGCGCGCCGACGAATTGCAGGCGTTGCCAGGTTTCGCGGCGACCTTCATGCCGCACGGCCATATTCCCGCGATCGACGAGCGCTTCGTGCAACCGGCGTTGGCAAAGACCCTCGAACGGATCGCGCGTTTCGGCGCAGGCGAATTCTATGAAGGCGACCTGGCTGAGCGAATCACCCATGGTCTCCGGCAAGCCGGTTCGCCACTCAGTGCTAGCGACCTCGCCCGCACGCATGCGCGGAATGAAGCGCCGCTGCGTGTCACTTATCGCGGTGGTGAACTGGTGAGCCTGCGCCCGCCCACGCAAGGCGTGACGACCTTGCAGATCATGGGCACCCTGGAGCGCTTCGATCTTGGATCGATTCCGGAAGGCAGCGCCGATTACTATCACCTGCTGGTGGAAGCCGTTAAATGCGCGTTCGTGGACCGTGATCGTTTCGTCTGCGATCCCGAGTTCAATATCGTGCCGGTCGACGAGATGCTCTCCCCCGCCACACTCGACGCTCACGCCCGCTCGATCCATCAGCGCAAAGCGCGAGCATGGCCGCATGTTTTCCGTCCGGGCGATACGGTGTTCATCGGCGCGACGGATCGCGAAGGCCGCAGCGTCAGCGTGCTGCAAACGGTCTACTTCGATTGGGGCAGTGGCGTGGTGGCGGGCGACACCGGCATTCTGTGGCACAACCGCGGCGCGTCGTTCAGCACGAATCCCGCGCATCACAACGCCGTGCAGCCGGGCAAGCGGCCTTTCCATACGCTCAACCCCGGCATGTATGTGAAGGATGGTCGCCCGCAACTGCTATTCGGCACGCAAGGCGCGGACGGTCAGCCGCAAACGCTGGCCGCGATTCTCACGCGGTTGATCGACTACGGCATGGACCCGCTGACCGCCCTCGCCCGTCCGCGCTTTCTGCTCGGCAAGACTTTCTCCGACACGCGCGATGCATTGAAGCTCGAAGCAGACGCCGGTGCCGAGGTATTCGCAGCACTCGCCGCACGTGGACATGAAGTGAGCGCGATCGATGCGCAAAGTCCGTTGGCGGGGCATCCAGGCGTGATTCGCATCGAGGCGGACGGGTCGGCCACGGGCGCGCACGATCCTCGCAGCGACGGCCGGGCACTTGCGGTGTGACGCACCGGGCGCCGACGCGTCACTCTAACGTGAAGCGGTCGCGCGTCGTCACATAGTCGCTCGCGCCGAAGCGGCCCACCGGGAAATAGTGTTGCAAGCGCACGCGCCACCTTTTCGTATCGATCAGTTCGTCCCGCGCGTGCAGCCGATGCACGCGTCCGATGAAAATTTGCCGGCTCGTCGTCTCCAGCGTCTCCCACGTCGTGCACTCGAACGCGACCGGCGCTTCGGCGATGCGTGGCGGCTTGACGTGCGAACTCGGCACCGGCGTCAAGCCGACCTCGGCAAGCTCGCTCACATTCGGCGGCAGCCTTTCCCCACAGCGATGCATTTTCCCGGCGATGGCTTCGTCCGCGAGATGCACCACGAACTCGCCGGTGCGCACGATATTCACCGCCGTGTCCTTCAGCGTGCCGTCGGCCACGCGGTTGACGCTGATCATCACGATCGGCGGCTCCTCGCCGAGCATGTTGAACATCGAGAACGGCGCGGCGTTGATCGTGCCGTCCGCGCCGAGCGTGGTGACAAGCGCGATCGGACGCGGCACGATCAGGCTCGCCATCAGCTTGTAACGCTGGTATTCGGTGATCGCTTCGAAGTCGATTTCCATGTCCACCGCCTAGTTGGGAGTCGCTGATGCGGTAATGCCGAGCAACTGGCCGAGGCTTTTTTCGCCACGCATCCGCGAGGTTTCGATCCGCTCTTCGAGGTCGCGCAGATGCGCTTCCATATGCGCGATCGCGCCCGCTGCATCGCGCGCCTCGATGCAATCGACGATCGCCGCGTGCTCCGCGTGTTCGCACGGCGCATGTCCTGGCGGCTCATACACGCCGACGATCAGCGAGCAGCGCGAGACCAGTTCCTTCAGATAGTTTTGCAGAATCGAGTTGCCCGCCAGCGCGGCGATGCGCATATGAAAACCGCTGGCGAGCGTCGCCCAGGAAGGCTGATCGAAGCGATGCATCGCTTCATGTTCGCTCGCGAGCTGTTGACGCAACGCCTTGATGTCTTTGGCGTTCGCGCGCTGCACGGCCAGCTCGACCAGCATCCGTTCGACGGAGCGTCGCGCCTCGAAGATCTCGCGCGTTTCCTCGGGCGTCGGTTCGGCGATCACCGCGCCCTTGTTCGGCCGCAATACGACGATGCCGTCATACGCGAGCTTTTCCAGTACGCGCCGCACCACCGCGCGGCCCACGCCGAACAATTGGCACAACTCGGGCTCCGGCAATTTCGTGCCCGGCGTCAGACGATGATTCAGCACGCCGTCGAAAATCGACTGGTAGATGCGTGCGTCGAGATCCGCGTCGTCTTTCACGGCTTTCTTCGCGGTGGCCGCGCCGGCTTTCGCGTTCACGCGACGGCCGGGCGCACGAGGCCGTCCCGCTCCATCACGTCCATATGATTTGCAATCGCGCCCGGCGTGGTGATCCACACGTCGCCTCGGGCGCGTGCCGCGGCGATATGCTCGAGCGCGCGGCGCAGATGCCGCAAGCGATACGGCTGCCCGACCAGATACGGATGGAGCGCGATGCCCATCACGAGCGCCTGTGGCTGCGCGCCGCGATTGGCCTGTTCGAGCATCTCGTCGAACTGGTCGATGATCATGTCGGCGAACGCGCGGCCATCCATATGGCGGCCCACCATCATCGGCAAATCGTTGAGTTCCTGCGGATACGGAATCGACCACAGCGGCGCACCGCGTGTGGCCATTCGCACGGGACGATCGTCGTGACACCAGTTCAGCGTATAGCGATAGCCGGTCTCGGCGAGCAGATCGGGCGTCAGATGAGACTCCGAAATCCACGGCGAAAGCCAGCCGTGCGGCGCCGTGCCGGACACTTCAGCGATCCGTTCGCGGCAATGCAGAAGCAGCTCACGTTCGCCGGTTTCGTCGAGATCGCTCTGGCGGTGCGCGTTCGTGTGGCCGTGGCCGATCAGTTCGTCGCCGCGCGCCACGCAGGCCGCGATCAACTCCGGGCAATGATCGTAGAGCGCGGTGTTGATGAGCGTCCCCGCGGGCAACGCGAGTTGATCGAACAGTTCGATGCAGCGCCACGCACCGACGCGATTGCCGTACTCGCGCCAGCTATGGTTCAGCACATCCGGTTGCGGCGAGACCGGACCGAGCGCGGCGCCGAGTCCTTCGCCAAAGGCAAAGTGTTCGATGTTGAAACCCAGATAGACCGCGAGCCCGCTGCCGCCAGGCCAGCGGTACGCGTCGCTGTCGGTGATCGGGCGGTACGCGAAGCGGCCATGCGTGGCGAGCAATTGACGCGCGCGGCTCTCTGCGGCGGGCATGTTCCGTGTGTCGTTCATTTGAAGAAGCCGTGGGTGAGGAAAAGCGCTGAGCCGCATCGGTGCATGAACCGGAATGGCCAGTTCATGCCCCGCGACGGACCCGGCACGCACCGTGATCGCGCAAAAGAATCGTTGGAATCGCTAACGATCGACGCTGAGGATCGTTTGCAATATGTGAGCCAACTCGTAGACGTTAAGCACACCGGCGTGTCGGCAATCAATCAAGCGCTCGAAGCAAACGATGGCACATGTCTTGCATTTGCTTGCCGTCGTTCAGGCGCGGCATTGGTTTTTGTGTGCCCGCTCTTCGCCGATTACGAGGACACCCCTTCATGATTCAGCCTGCCTCAACGGTGCTCGAAACCAAAGCCGCCGACATCGAGCTGGTGCACGTGTCGAAGCAATATGGCGACTCGCTCGCCGTCGACGCGATCGATCTACGCATCGCCGGCGGCCAGTACTGCTGCCTGCTCGGACCATCGGGATGCGGCAAGACCTCGACGCTGCGCATGATCGCCGGGCATGAATCGGTCACCGAAGGTGACATTCTGATTGCCGGCCGTAACGTCACGCGCGCCGAGCCCGCTGCTCGCGGCACAGCGATGGTGTTCCAGAACTACGCGCTGTTTCCGCATCTGAGTGCGCTCGACAACGTCGCGTTCAGCCTGAAAATGCGCGGCATCGGCAAAGACGCGCGGCGCAAGCGCGCCGCAGAGTTGCTCGAACTGGTCGCCATGTCCGCGTACGCCGAACGCAAACCAGCGCAGCTATCCGGCGGGCAGCAGCAACGCGTCGCGCTCGCCCGCGCGCTGCTGAATCAGCCGGGCTGCCTGTTACTCGACGAACCGCTCTCCGCGCTCGACCCGTTCCTGCGCGTGCAGATGCGCGCCGAACTCAAGCGCTGGCAAAAGGAACTCGGCATTACCTTCGTGCACGTTACCCATTCGCAGGAAGAAGCGATGGCACTCGCCGATCTCGTCGTGGTGATGAGTCATGGACGTATCGAACAAAGCGGCACGCCGCATGAAGTCTTCAACCGTCCGCGCACCGAATTTGTCGCGCGCTTTCTCGGCGGTCACAACGTCTTCAATACCCATGGCCGGTCGTTTACCGTGCGCGCCGATCATCTGCGCGTCGTGCCGCATGGCATTACGCCGGTGCAGAACGCGAGCGGCGACAACGGCATGACGCGTATCGGTGGCGTGCCTTGCACGGTGCGTGAAGCCGAATATCAGGGCACGCATCTGCGCGTGACGCTCGATCCGCTCGACGGGTCGCCCGAACTGGTCTCGCTCGTGAGCGACGGCGACTACGACCCGGCGCGGCTCGGTCCCGAGGCACGCGTGGTGGTCTGGTGGGAAGAGCGGCACGCGCATCCGCTCGCGGCGTGAGTATCGAACCCGCGTCGTCCATCCGTGACTGCAACTTCGAACAAGCGATAACCAAACGTCAATCGAACGTCAACTGAGGAGAAAGCAATGAGTGAAACGAACGAAAGCCCGGCAGCGGCCGCAACGGATGTGAAGGAAAAAGGCCTGTCGCGCCGCACGTTCATCAAGGGCGCGGTGGCGGCGGCCGGCATTGCCGGTTTTCCGTACGTGCACGCGCAGGAAAAAATCACATTGCGCTACCTCGGCACAGCGGTCAATCAAAGCGCCGACATCGCGAAGAAATTCAAGGAAGACACCGGCATCGAGATTCAATACGTGCCGGTGACCACCGACGACGTCGCCAAACGCATCATCACGCAACCGAACTCGTTCGACATCGTCGACACCGAATACTTCGCGCTCAAGAAGCTGATTCCGGCCGGCACGCTGGCCGGCATGGACGCGAAGCGCATCAAGCTCGCCGACAAGATCACGCCGGTGCTCACGCGTGGCGAAGTCAACGGCAAGAAGATCGGCGATCAAGGCACCGCGCCGAAGAAGGTGATGTTCCTCACCGGTCCGCGCTCCACGGCGTTCTCCGCCACGCCCACCGAGTGGATGACGCTGATTCCCACGACCTACAACGCGGACACGCTCGGCATTCGCCCCGACCTGATCAAGCGGCCCGTCGACAGTTGGGCGGAACTGCTCAATCCGCAGTTCAAGGGCAAGGCTGCACTGTTGAACATTCCCGCGATCGGCATCATGGATTCGGCCATGGCGATCGAGGCGATGGGTCACATGAAATACGGCGACAAAGGCAACATGACCAAGGCCGAGATCGATCAGACCATCAAGATCCTGATCGAAGCGAAGCGCGCCGGCCAGTTCCGTGCATTCTGGAAGGACTTCAACGAGAGCGTGAACCTGATGGCCTCGGGCGAAGTGGTGATTCAGTCGATGTGGTCGCCTGCCGTGACGAAAGTCCGCACCATGGGTGTCGCCTGCAAATTCCAGCCGCTTAAGGAAGGTTATCGTTCGTGGGCGTCCGGCTTCGGTTTCCCGCGTTCGCTGCAAGGCAAGAAGCTCGACGCCGCCTATGAGTTCGTCAACTGGTTCCAGGACGGTTGGGCGGGTGCGTATCTGATGCGTCAGGGCTATTACTCGGGCGTGCTCGAGACCGCGAAGACGCACATGCAGCCATACGAGTGGGACTACTGGATCGAAGGCAAACCGGCTGCGCAGGACATCAAGGCGCCGGACGGCCAATTGCTCGAAAAGACCGGCACCGTGCGCGACGGCGGCTCGTACAACCAGCGCATGGGCGCGATTGCCTGCTGGAACGCGGTGATGGACGAGAACATCTACATGGTCCAGAAGTGGAACGAGTTCATCGCGGCCTGATCGGCGCGGCGGTTCGATACGACAGCCGGCACGCGACACGCCGGCTGTCACCACCTGTCCGAATGAACGCATAGTCCATTCTTTAGAAATACGCCCATGGCAACGATCGACCTTTCCTCGCACGCGCGGGACGAACCCGTCAAACACCGCCGAGCGCCGGCGTGGCTGCAGGCGACGCCGCTTTCGCTGACGTTCCTGCTGTTTTTCATCGTGCCGCTGGTCATCACGCTGATCGTCAGTTTCTGGGACTTCAACGAATACCAGATCATTCCCGCGTTCACGTTGAAAAACTACGCGGCGATCTTCAACGGCTGTTCGTCGCTGACCGACGTTTGCGTCACCTTCAAGACGTACTGGTCGACGCTCAAGTTCTGCGCGATCGTGTGGACAGTGACGTTGCTGCTGGGCTTTTCCATCGCTTACTTTCTCGCGTTTCATGTGCGCACCACGAGCATGCAGACCGTGCTGTTCCTCGTCTGCACGATTCCGTTCTGGACTTCGAACGTGATCCGCATGATTTCGTGGATGCCGCTGCTCGGACGCAACGGTCTCGTGAATCAGGCCTTGCTCGGCGCGCATCTGATCGATCAGCCGCTGGAATGGCTGCTGTATTCGAACTTTTCGGTGGTGCTCGCCTTCGTTCACCTCTACACGTTCTTCATGATCGTGCCGATCTTCAACGCGATGATGCGTATCGACCGGTCGCTGCTCGAAGCCGCGCGCGATGCCGGCGCGAGCGGCTGGCAAGTGGTCCGTGACGTCGTGCTGCCGCTGTCGAAAACCGGCATCGTGATCGGTTCGATCTTCGTTATCACGATCGTGATGGGCGATTTTCTGACCGTCGGCGTGATGGGCGGCCAGCAGATCGCATCGGTGGGAAAGATCATTCAGGTGCAAACCGGCTACCTGCAATTTCCCGCGGCAGCCGCCAACGCGATCATGCTGCTCGCCGTCGTGCTGATGATCGTGTGGGGTTTGACGCGGGTCGTCGACATCCGCAAGGAGCTGTGAAGATGCAGGCCATTCGCCTCAAACATCGGGAACGCCGTCCGGCGAGTTTCTATTGGCTCGCGCTGCTGTTCGGGCTGTTCGTGCTGTTTCTCTACGGACCCGTGATCACGATTTTCATTCTGTCGTTTCAGGGCCCGGAGGGCGGCCTGACTTTTCCAATGCGCGGTGTGTCGTTGCACTGGTTCGCCGCGCTGCGCGACGGTGTGGGCGATGTCGATATCTGGGGCGCGTTCGGACGTTCCGTGCGGCTCGCGTTGGCGGTCACGGTGCTGACGGTGCTGTTTTCCGTCGCGGCGGGCCTCGCGTTTCGCAGAAAGTTTCGCGGCGATACAGCGGTGTTTTATGTCTCCGTGGCCAGTCTGATCATGCCGTCCATTATCGTTTCGCTCGGCATCGGCCTGACGTTCCGTCTGCTGGATAATGGCGTGAAGTACTTCGCTTCCGCGTGGGGCTATCAGTCTTTCGCCGATAGCTACACCACTTCGATGGGCTTGTTTACCTCGGCACTCGGCGCGCATCTGACATGGACGCTGCCGTTCGGTTTGCTCGTCATGTTCGCGGTGTTCAACCGCTTCAATCCCGCTTACGAAGAAGCGTCGCGCGATCTGGGCGCGACGCCGTGGCAGAGTTTCCGGCACGTGGTGCTGCCGATCATCGGGCCGTCGGTGGTGGGTGTCGCCATGTTCGGCTTCACGCTCTCATGGGACGAGATTGCCCGCACCTCGCAGGCGATCGGCGATCAGAACACCTTGCCGCTGGAGCTTCAGGGGCTCACCACGTCGGTGACCACGCCGGTGATCTACGCGTTGGGCACCATGACGACGGTGTTGTCGCTGACCGTGATGGGCGTGTGTCTGCTTGTGGTGCGATTGCTGGCGCGCAGGCGTGCGGTGGCGGGATTGAAATAAGCCGTGTGCTTGCCGTGGCGCGCACCAAAACCATTTCACTCCTGCTGCTAAGAATCGGCCAAATACTTCGTTGCTAGCACCCTGTCGCGTCCCTTACCGTTCTCTGATTGCGCCTCGCGCGCACCCTGTTTCGGAGAACCCATGTCCGCAGTTCAATCAGCAACGAACCCAGATCACAGCATCGCCGACGCCGCGCAACTTTTCGGCGACGACCCGCTGACCCGCCGCTTCGCGCCGGTTTTCGCGCGTATCGCCGAGGGCGCGGTCGAACGCGAGCAGCATCGCGAACTTGCTTATGCGCCCGTCGAGTGGCTGCGCGAAGCGGGCTACACCAAACTGCGCGTGCCCAGGCAATACGGCGGCGAAGGCATCTCACTCGCGCAGTTCTTCGCGCTGGTGACGCGCCTCGGCGAAGCGGATTCGAATCTGCCGCAAATCCTGCGCGTGCATGGTGGCTTTATCGAATCGCTGCTGGAACAAGGCGACGAATCGCTGCGCGACCGCTGGCTCACGCGGGTGGCGCAAGGGCAGATTGTCGGTGGCGCGGTGTCGGAGCGCACCGGCGTCACCAACAACAGCGTGCGTCTGACGCAAACCGATGGCGCATGGTATCTGGACGGCGAGAAGTACTACACCACCGGCACGCTGTACGCGGATTGGGTGGACGTCACCGCGCACGACGGCCAGAGCGATGTGCGCGTGCTCGTCAAAGCCGACACGCCAGGCGTCGAACGTATCGACGATTGGGACGGCTTCGGGCAGCGGCTCACGGGCAGCGGCACGGCGCGCTTTACCCATGTGCCAGTCTCGCTCGACAATCTCTACCGGCGCTATAACGCCTCGGAGCCGCGTCGCAACAGCCTGCTCACGGCTTACTACCAGGCGCTGCATGTCGCGAACCTCGCGGGGATCAGCCGCGCGGCGTTGCGCGATGCGGTCGCGTTCACGCAGGCCAAAACCCGCACGTTCGGTGTGCCGGGCGAATCGAGCCCGCGTGACAATCCGCTCGTGCATCGCGTGGTCGGCCGCCTCGCGAGCCTGGCTTACTCGACACAGAGCATCAGCGCGTCGCTCGCGCGTGCCATCGATGATGTCTCGGTCGCACGACACGAAGGCCGCACCAACGAACAGACGTACATCCACCTGGACATCCAGACCTTCCAGGCGCAACAGATCGCCATCGAGCAAACTCTGCAAGCGGCGACGCTGCTGTTCGAGGTGGGCGGGGCATCGGCGACCAGCGAGACGCGCCGCTTCGATCGCTACTGGCGCAATGCTCGCGTGCTGGCGTCGCACAATCCCGCGATCATTCGCGAGGCCGCGATCGGTGATTTTTACCTGAACGGCAACGCGCATAGCGAGCGCTTCGGGGTGGCGCGGCAAGCAGCATCGGCGACGGAACTAGCCGCGGCACCGGCATAAAGACCGCTATCGCGCGACCGGTTCGCGGGTCGCCGGCTTCATGTGGCACAGTATCGTCAGACGCATGCGCTAAGCTTGCGCAACCGAACAGCCTGACGAGCGACATGAAGAATCTGCCTGCCTACGAGCCTCCGGTCGACGAGAACCAGCTTCTGCTGAAATGGATCCGGCGTGCGCGCGAATCCCAGATGAGCCACTACGACATGGCTGATCTGCTATCGGCGCGCGACCGCCAGGTCGGCTGGCTGGTGACCGCCCTCACCGCCTTCGTGGGCACGGCGGTGTTCGCATCGCTGAACTTGTCCGCGGTTTCGCCGGCGCTCAGGATTTTCATCGGCCTCGTGAGCGTGACGGCAGCGGTCTCCGCCGCGCTGCAGACGTTCCTGCGCTACGCCGAGCGCGCCGAAAAGCATCGCGCGGCCGGCGCGCGCTATGGCGCGGTGCGCCGCAGGCTCGAAGCGATCTTCGCCGGCGATGCCGACGCGCGCGACGGCCACTACCTCACCGCGATCCGCGACGAACTCGACCGGCTCGCCGAAGATTCGCCCAATGTGCCGCCGCGTGTTTTTTATCGCACGCAGCGGACGTTGTCAGCGGATCCGCAGCGCAACCGCGATACCTGAAGGCTTCACTCTCCAGAGGTGAGATCCGCTGCATCGATGCCCAATTCCGCTGCCATGCGGCGGACCACGATCTGCAGCCGGCTCACTTCATCGGCGAGACGCTTCTGTTCGGCCTTGACCGCCTCGAACGCGGACAGCGGCACCGAGTCGTCTTCAGCACCCGGCTGCGCCAACTCGCTCGCGCTCACTTCACCGCATAGCAGATGCGTCCAGCGGTTCTCGCGCTCGCCCGGCGTGCGAGCGAGTTTCGCGACCCGCGGCGGGTCGTTGGCCGCGAGTTCGTCGAGAAACGCCTCGACCGACGAGATATCCGCGAAGCCATGCAGACGCGCGCTGTTCAGGCGCAATTCGGCCGCGGTTTGCGGACCACGCAGCAGCAAGGTGGTGAGCAACGCCGCCGACTGGCTCGGCAGCCCCAGCACCCGATTCATGTTGTGCTCGAAACGCGGCACGCGGCTGCTGCTGCCTTCCATCACGAGGCTGAGCCGCTTCAATCCATCGATGGCGGTCAGCACCTCGGCTTCCGTGGCGTTCATCACCGGCGCGCGGCCGGTTTTCTGGTTGCAGCCCAAAGTCAGCGCGTTCAGCGAAAGCGGATAGCTGTCCGGCACCGTGTGCTGCTTTTCGACGAGCACGCCGAGCACGCGTCCTTCAAGCAAGGTCAGCGCACGGATCGAAGGACGGGAAGAAGCGTCGGGAGTGGAGTTCATGGATGATGTCGCGGCATGAGCCGCCGGGTCTCGTGGATGATGTGCTTTACCGCTGCACAGCCGGGCGGCGCTTTCTGGTTTGTGGGCACTATGATAAACGGCTCAGACCGCGCAGGTGTATGAATCTCCGCTGCGGAGAAGCGCGCGTGAGGCTCGTGTGACACGAGACGAGCAGACGGTGACTGTGGATTTTCATGGGTAAGGCGACGCCCTCGACGAGCGTGGCCGGTCGCACGGCCCCGTGCATTTTTTTCCTTCTTGATCCAATCCCATATTCGAGATATTTTCCCGAATATGGAAAACACACCTCCCGACGACAACGCCATCGACCGCCGCATCGCCCAGCGTCTGCGGGCGCTGCGCGCAGAGCGCAACTGGTCGCTCGACGACCTCGCGAAGCTCAGCGGCGTCAGCCGCGCGACGCTGTCGCGCCTCGAAAACGCCGCCGTGAGCCCGACGGCCAGCGTGCTCGGCAAGCTTTGCGTCGCGTACGGCCTGCCGATGTCGCGCCTCATGCACATGGTCGAGGAAGACTTCGCGCCGCTCGTGCCGCGCGACGCCCAGTCGCTCTGGACCGACGCGAGTGTCGGCTTCCGGCGGCGCTCCGTGTCGCCGCCCGCCCAGGCGCTGAGCGGCGAGGCGCTGGAATGCGAGCTCGACGCGGGCGTGCGCATCACCTACGACGCGTCGCCGCGGCCCGGCCTCGAACATCACCTGATCCTGCTCGAAGGGCAGTTGCAAATCACCGTCGACGGCCAGACCCACGACCTGCAACCAGGCGACTGCCTGCGCTATCAACTGTTCGGCCCCAGCGCTTTCGTGACGCCCGCGCATAGCGCGGCCCGCTACATTCTCTTCATCGTGTGAGCCAGCGTATGAGCAAGACCACCATCACCCCATTCACCGCCGACGACCTCGCGCGCCATCTTCCAGAACTCGGCGCATTGCTGCGTGCCTGCGTGCATGACGGCGCCAGCGTCGGCTTCGTCATGCCGTGCAGTGTCGACGAGAGCGAAGCGTTCTGGCGCGGCAAAGTGCTGGCTTCGTTGCGTGCCGGCGGGCTGGTGCTGTTGGTCGCGCGTCAGGGCGAGACGATCGCCGGCACCGTGCAACTCGATTACGACACGATGCCGAATCAGCGGCATCGCGCCGAGGTGCGCAAGCTGCTGGTCCATCCAGGCTTTCGCCGTCAAGGCATCGCACGGGCGCTGATGACGGAACTGGAACGCCATGCGCATGGATTGCAGCGCAGCCTGCTCACGCTCGACACCCGCACCGGCGACCACGCCGAGCCGCTTTATACCGGGCTGGGTTATCGGACGGCGGGCGTGATCCCGGGATACGCGCGTGGCACGCACACCCATGAGTTCGATGCGACCACCATCATGTACAAGGCGCTATGAGCCTCTGTATCAAGCCGTCCGTGAATACTTGAACGTGCCCTGCGCGCTGGCGATCAGCAGCTTGCCGTCCACCCAGGCCTCGCTGCGCGAGAAGAAAATCGAGCGGCCCGCGCGCTCCAGAAAACCTTTCGCGGTGACCGATTCGCCGAGCCCCTTGTCCAGGTAATTGGTGGTCAGCGAGAGCGTGAAAGCATGCCGCGCCGGTGCGCCGCTTGCCGCAAAGAGTCCGGCATAGCCCGCCGCCGCGTCGAGCAGCGTCGCGATCGCGCCGCCTTGCAGCACACCTTGGCGATTGAGCTTGCTCGCGTCGATCGGCATGAGCAGTTCGGCGTAGCCATCGCGCCATTGCGTGAGACGAACGCCGAGCGATTCGAGAAACGGGTTGTCGATGGGAAAGTCGGACATGGGCGTACCTTTGTGTTCAAGGTGAAAAATGCGCGGCGTGCGTGGTGCGAGATCGATGGCGCAATGGCGCAATGGCGCAATAGTCAGCATACCAGGGTTCATGGCCGCATCGTCAGGGCAGCACCAGACTGCGCCGGCTAACGTTATCGGTTTGCCCGTGATGCGTCGCTCGATGGCTCATTGATCGGCCGCGCCCCTGCCCGCTTCACCGGTCCGATTGCCCGCTCTCAGGCACAATCGGTTTTTCGCCGCGTCCGCGGCCCGACGTCATTCGCCCGCATCCCATCCTGGCTCGATGAGTTCAACCTCTCCCACCGACGGCGCACCGCACTGGCAGCGCAATCTCTATGTCTGCCTGTTCGGCTCGTTCACGACCATCGTCGCGATGACGTTGCTGCTGCCTTTCCTGCCGCTCTATGTGCAGCAGCTCGGCGTCCATACGGCCGCGGCCGCCGTGCAGTGGTCCGGCGTCGCGTTCGGTGCGACGTTTCTCGCCGCCGCGCTGGTGTCGCCGCTGTGGGGACGCATGGCCGATCGCTACGGACGCAAGCTGATCCTGATTCGCGCGAGCCTCGGCATGGCCATCGTGATGTCCTTGCTCGGGCTCGCCCAGAATGTCTGGCAACTGGTGGGATTGCGGTTTCTGGCGGGTCTCGTCGGCGGCTATGCGTCGGGCGCGACCGTGATGATCGCCACGCAGACGCCGCGCTCGCGCACCGGCTGGGCGCTCGGCACGCTGGCTTCGGGCGTGATGGCGGGCAGTCTGGTCGGCCCGCTGGTGGGCGGCGCGTTGCCGCCGCTGATCGGCATCCGCAATACGTTTTTCATTGCCGGCACGATGATCTTCTGCGCGTTCATCGCAACCACGCTGCTTGTGAAAGAGCAACCAGTCGAACGCACGCGCGGCAAAACGCGCGCGGCGGATACGCCGACCGGCTGGGCCACCGTGCCGGACCTGCGTCCCGTGCTGGCGATGCTGTTCACCGCCGGCTTGCTGATGTTCGCCAACATGTCCATCGAGCCGATCATCACCGTGTACGTCGGCCAACTGGTGCACGACGCAAGGCACGTCACGCTCGTGTCGGGCTTCGTGATGTCGGCTTCGGCGCTGGGCAGCGTGCTGGCGGCGTCGCGTGTGGGGCGTCTGGCCGACCGCATCGGCGCGCCCAAGGTGATCGTGGCGTGTCTCGCCGTGTGTGCGGCCTTGCTGGTGCCGCAGGCATTCGTCACGAGCGGCTGGCAACTGGTGGCGCTGCGCTTTCTGATGGGCTTGGCGCTGGCCGGCCTGCTGCCGTCTATCACGAGCGTGATCCGCCACAACGTGCCCGACCGCTCGGCCGGCTATATTCTCGGCTATGCGACTTCAGCGAATTACGCGGGACAGGTGGCGGGGCCGCTAGCGGGCGGCTTTGCAGGCGCGCATTTCGGCATGCAGGCGGTGTTTCTGATCACCAGCGCGTTGATGCTCTGCGGGGCGCTGTTCAACGGCTGGGTGTTCAGAGGTTCGGTCGTGGCGCGTAACGGATAGCGCGCCTCAAGACAGCTTAACGACGCGAATCGAGCGCGATGCGCACCGCGAGTCCGGCGAGCACCGTGCCCATCAGCCAGCGCTGCACCTGCAGCCACACCGGCCGGCCGCCGAGAAACACCGCGATCGAACCCGCCATGCTGGCGATTAGCGCATTGACCGTCACGCTGATGACGATCTGCACGCAGCCAAGCGCGATGGACTGCGCAAGCACGCTGCCGTGCCCCGGCGAAATGAACTGGGGCAGCAGCGACAGGTACATCACCGCGATTTTCGGATTCGCGAGGTTGGTGACGAGGCCCATGGTAAAGAGCTTGCGGCGGCTGTCGTGTGGCAGATCGCGCACCTGAAACGGCGAACGGCCACCCGGCTTGACCGCCTGCCATGCCAGATACAGCAGATAAAGCGCGCCGCCGAAGCGCAACGCGTCGTAGGCGTACGGCACCGTCAACAGCAGCGCGGTAATGCCGAACGCGGCGCAGAACATGTAGAAGACGAAGCCGAGCGCGACGCCGCCGAGCGAGATGAGACCCGCGCGCCGGCCCTGGCAGAGCGATCGCGAGATCAGATAGATCATGTTCGGCCCCGGCGTGAGCACCATGCCGAGCGAGACCAGACCGAAGGCGAGCAGCGTTGGGAAGGCGGGCACGTCATTCTCCTCTGTGAATTGGAAGTCGGGCAGCGATGCCCAATATAGCCGATGCCGGCGATTTCAGCCTCGCAGCCGGGCTTGAAAAATTCGCATCGAAGCATGAGCCGCATTCATCTCCAGACGCGCGGCTTCAAACCACCGCTTGCGCAGTGCATCGCAGGAAAGACTTGCGGTGGAATTTTTTGAACGGTATTGTCGAACCGTTCTGCAATGCAGCGCGGGAGAGATCGTCAGACGTTCGTGACGACGCCGACGGAGCAACCGCCCCGGAAACTCTCAGGCAAAAGGACCGCGCAGCAGGAACATCTGGAGAGCGGCGCACTGGAATCCCCTGTGCGCCCACCGAAGGGGATTCCCCGCACACGGCTCGCATCGGGCCCGGCTGCCGCGGGGAAGAAACTCTCAGGTACATGGACAGATGGGGCATCGACGCCGGTTTCGACACGAAATCGACACCGGTGATGCTCAACTACTCTGGACCATGTCATGTCACGAATCGCCATTATCGGCGCCGGCATTACCGGCGTCACGACCGCTCACGCCCTCGCTCAGCGCGGCCACCACGTCACCGTCTTCGAGCGCCATCGCTATGCGGCGATGGAGACCTCGTTCGCCAACGGCGGCCAGTTATCCGCCAGCAATGCCGAAGTCTGGAACAGCGCGGCCACCGTCATGAAAGGCCTGCGCTGGATGCTCACGCGCGACGCCCCGCTACTGCTCAATCCCACGCCCACCTGGCACAAGTACTCGTGGATGGGCGAATTCCTGCGCGAGATTCCGCATTACCGGGCGAACACCGTTGAAACCGTGCGGCTCGCGATTGCCGCGCGCGAGCATCTGTTTTCGATCGCCGAGACCGAGGGCATCGACTTCGATCTCGAACGGCGCGGCATTCTGCACATCTACAAGACCCGCAAGGAGTTCGATGCCGCGAGCAAGGTAAACGAACTGCTGCGCGAAGGCGGACTCGACCGCAATCCGGTGACGGCGAGCGAACTGCATGGCATCGAGCCCACATTGCACGGCGATTTTTACGGCGGCTTCTTCACGCCGTCCGATTCGACCGGCGATATTCACAAGTTCACGCGCGGGCTTGCTGAGGCGTGCGTGCGGCACGGCGTCGAGTTTCATTACGACGCGCAGATCACGTCGATCGAGCAGCCTGCCGAGGGCCGCTTTACGCTGATGGTCGATCTCGAAGGCGAGTCGCAGCAGTTCGCGTTCGAGCGGATCGTCGTGTGCGCGGGCGTGAAGAGCCGCGATTTCGCGTCGATGCTGGGCGACCACGTGAACATCTACCCCGTCAAAGGCTATTCGATCACGGTCTGCCTCGATGACGAACTCAGCCAGCAGCGCGCGCCGTGGGTCAGCCTGCTCGACGACAGCGCGAAGATCGTCACGAGCCGGCTCGGCGTGGATCGCTTTCGCGTGGCCGGCACGGCGGAGATCAACGGCTTCAACCGCGATATCCGGTCGGACCGGATCGCGCCGCTGGTGGACTGGACGCGGCGTTATTTCCCCGAGGTGTCGACCTCGCGCGTGATTCCGTGGGCGGGCTTGCGGCCAATGTTGCCGAGCATGTTGCCCAAGGTGGGCCGTGGCAAACGGCGCGGTGTGTTCTATAACACCGGGCATGGACATCTGGGCTGGACGTTGTCGGCCGCGACGGCGCAGGTGTTGGCAGGCGCGATTCAGTAGCGCCCGCTGCGGGGATTTGGCTGGCGGCGGCCGCTCGACATGACTGCCGTCGCCAAATGCAAAATCTCCCGTTTCTGCTAGTGTTCTCCCATTCGCATCACTTCTGTGGAGAACCCATGCCGCATGCCCGCTCCGCGAAACATAAAGCGGACAGCGCACGCCTGAGCGACGCGCAGATCGCCGCGGAGGCGACCCGGCGTCTCGCCTGGGACGCCGCGGTCCCCGAACACGCTGTGAAAGTCCACGTCTCGCGCGGCCGCATCACGCTGCGCGGCGAACTGCAACGCGATCAGCAACGCGCCGCGGCGCTCGAAGACGTGACACGCCTCTTCGGGGTAACAGGCGTGTCGGATCACACGGTCGTCAAGGCCAAATGAGTTCAGCCCTTCGTTGCCTGACGCAATAGCGCGCGGCAATGCCGCGCAATCTGCTTTTCCTCCTCGGTGTGAATCGCCCTCACCTTGCCTGCCGGATCGTTTTCCGTTAGCCCCATGAAAGCCAGCCCGTCGCACACGCGCTTGCGAATCTCCTGGCTGTGTTCGCCGATGCCGCCGGTGAACACCAGCAAATCGATTCCGCCCAGCAGCGCCGCATAGCCGCCGATGGTCTTGCGCACGGCGGTCGCGAACGCATCGAGCGCCAGCGACGCATTGGCATCGGCCGCCGCGGCGCGTTTTTCCAGCGCTTGCATATCGCTTTCGCCATCCGCGTAACCGGCGAGGCCGCTCTGGCGATTCAGCAAGGTCTCCAATGCGCCGGCATCGAGCTTCTCCACGCGCATCAGATACAGCAGCACTCCCGGGTCGAGATCGCCGCTGCGCGTGCCCATCGGCACGCCGCCGGTCGGCGTCAAACCCATCGACGTGTCGATCGATTTACCGTCGCGCAATGCGCATACGCTCGAACCGTTGCCGAGATGCGCGAACACCGCGCGCGCCGGCAAGTCGGCGCCGAGCCGCGTCACCAGCGATTCGTACGAGAGCCCGTGAAAGCCGTAGCGCATCACGCCGGCTTCCGCATAGCGGCGCGGCAACGCAAGGTGTACCGCGCGCGGCGGCAGCGTCGCGTGAAACGCCGTGTCGAAACAGGCGAAATGCGGCGCGTCGTCGAAAATCTTCTCGGCCTCGTCGATCAAGGCAAGCGCCGGCGGAATATGCAGCGGCGCGAAGTGCACGGCATCATGCAATTGACGGCGCACATCGGCGGTAATGCGCTGATGCGTGCGCAAATGCGGTCCGCCATGCACCACCCGATGCCCCACCGCCGAAGGCCGCGCATGGTGCTGTTCCGTGAGCACCTGCGCGAGCTTTTGCAACGCGTCGATCTGCGATTCGAGCACGCGCTCCTGCCGCACCAGCACGCGGCCATCGGGCGCCTTGATCCGCAAACTGCCGTCGTCGCGCCCGATGCCTTCCGCACTGCCTTCCAGCAACAGGGATTCGTCATCGCCCTCATACCTGAACAGCCCGAACTTCAGCGACGACGAACCGCTGTTCAACACCAGAATCGTTCGATCGTCAGCGCTGTTTTCAGTGTGCATGGTCATGCCTCGCTCAGCCTTTCCACGTCCAGTTGCGGATTTCTTCCTTATCGATGCCCTCGGCATGCGCATAAGCCAGATGCTCGATGATCTGGCCGCGCAACCATTCCTTTGCATGATCGCCGACACCGCGCAGCTTCGGCACGCGATCGATCACGTCGATCGCCAGCGAAAAGCGGTCGACCTGATTGATGATCGCCAGTTCGAGCGGCGTGTTGATGTTGCCCTTCTCGTGATAGCCGTGCACATGCAGGTTGTCGTGATTCGTGCGGTTATAGGTCAACTTGTGAACCAGCGACGCATACGAATGGAAGTTGAAAATCACCGGCTTGGTCGCGGTGAACAACGAATCGAAATCGCGATTGGACAGGCCATGCGGATGCGCATGCTCGGGCATCAGGCGGAACAGGTCGACCACGTTGACGAAGCGGATCTTCAGGTCGGCGAACTGCTCCTTCAGAATCTGCACGGCGGCGAGCGCCTCCATGGTCGCGATGTCGCCCGCGCAGGCCATCACCACGTCGGGCTCGACGCCCTGATCCGTCGACGCCCAATCCCAGATGCCGATGCCCTTGGTGCAATGCGTGACCGCCGAGTCCATGTCGAGATACTGCAGATGCGGCTGCTTGTCGGCGACGATCACGTTGACGTAATCGCGCGAACGCAGGCAATGGTCGGCGACGCTCAGCAGGCAGTTCGCGTCCGGCGGCAGATAAATGCGCACCACGTCCGGGCTTTTATTCGTGACGACATCGAGAAAACCGGGGTCCTGGTGGGTGAAGCCGTTGTGATCCTGACGCCACACGAGCGATGTGATCAGCAGGTTGATCGACGGCACCGGCTGCCGCCAGCCGAGATCGCGCTTGGCTTTCTCCAGCCACTTGGCGTGCTGGTTGAACATCGAATCGATCACGTGGACGAACGCTTCGTACGTGGCGAACAGACCGTGGCGGCCGGTCAGCACGTAGCCTTCGAACCAGCCTTCGAGCGTGTGTTCGCTGAGCATTTCCATCACGCGGCCGTCCACCGCGAGTTCGCCGCCGTCCGCATCGCTCGGCTCGGTTTGCGCGAGCCAGGTTTTTTCGGACGCTTCATAGATCGCGGTCAGCTTGTTGCTCGCGGTCTCGTCGGGGCCGAACACGCGGAAGTTCGTCATGTTGTTGCGCATCACGTCGCGCAGGAACTTGCCGAGCACCTCGGTCGGCGACGTGTACGAGCCGCCCGGCTTTTTCACCGCCACCGCGTAATCGCGAAACGGCGGCATGTCGAGCGTCTTGCATAGCAGACCGCCGTTCGCATGCGGATTGGCGCTGATGCGGCGCGCGCCCTCGGGCGCGAGTTCACGCAGTTCTTTCACGAGGCGCCCTGCTTCATCGAACAGCGTTTCCGGCTCGTAACTGCGCAGCCAGCTTTCGACCAACTTCAGGCTCTTGCCGTTGGTCGCAGGATCGAGCACCGGCACCTGGTGCGCGCGCCACGAACCTTCCACCTTGTGTCCGTCGACTTCCTTCGGGCCGGTCCAGCCTTTGGGCGAACGCAGCACGATCATCGGCCAGCGCGGCCGCGACGCGTCGTTGCTTTCACGCGCACGCTGCTGGATCGCGCGGATTTCGACGATGCACTGCTCCAGCGTCGCCGCCATCTGCTGATGCATGACGGCGGGATCGTCGCCTTCGACGAAATAGGGTTTGTGGCCGTAGCCGGTCAGCAAAGCCTCGAGTTCCTCGCGGGGAATGCGCGCGAGAATGGTCGGATTGGCGATCTTGTAGCCGTTTAGATGCAGCACCGGCAACACCGCGCCGTCGCGGATCGGATTGAGGAATTTGTTCGAGTGCCACGAGGTGGCGAGCGGGCCGGTTTCCGCTTCGCCATCGCCGATCATCACGGCGACGATCAGATCGGGATTGTCGAACGCGGCGCCGTAGCCATGCGAGAGGCTATAGCCGAGTTCGCCGCCTTCGTGAATCGAGCCGGGCGTCTCCGGTGTGCAGTGCGAGCCGATGCCGCCGGGAAACGAGAACTGCCGGAAAAAGCGCTGCATGCCGGCTTCGTCCTGGCTGCGGTCGGGGTAGATTTCCGAGTAATGGCCTTCCAGATAGCAATGAGCCAGCGTGGCCGGCGCGCCATGACCGGGGCCGGCCACGTAGATCACATTCAGATCGAGCTTTTTGATGAGCCGGTTCAGATGCACGAGCAGGAAACTCTGCCCCGGGTCCGAACCCCAGTGGCCCAGCAGGCGGTTCTTGATGTGCTCGGGCTTCAACGGTTCGCGCAGCAGCGGATTGTCGCGCAGATAGATCATGCCGGCCGACAGATAGTTGCAGGCCCGCCAGTAGCGATCCATGTTGCGCAACGTGTCGGCGTCTAAAGTTTGCGGCGGCGTGGGATGGGAGGTTGCTTCAGCCATGGCGTCACTCCTTGAAAAGGACTGTCAGGCAGGTTGGCGGATGCGGCAACGGTGATTCGTGAGGTGGCCGGCGCGAAAGAAATCAGCGATGCCGGCCATCCTGTCATGCGGATGACATAAGAAAAGCGTACGGGCAACGACCCGTGTTGGCGGCGGGCTTTAGCGCCCTTGTCCGTTGATCGTCAGTGTGACAGGAAGCGCGCCGCATGGTTCGGCGCAATCGTCCAAAGCTTGATCCATCTGCGACTTCGCGACCGTGACAACCCTCAGCCTCACGCCTCATGCGCCAGACTTTAAGCCCATATTAAGTGAATGCCTTTAAGCTTCGCATGCTGCATGCGCGACGGCGGACCGCATCTGGCGCATCCCGCCTTGCTCGCCCCCTATCTGAACACTCAATCATGCCGATACCCAGCCGCCTCAAAGCGCCGTTGATCCTTGTTCTGACATTCGTGTTCCTGTTTGCGGGTGTCGCCGTTCTGATCGGCGTGTTCGGCTTGCTGGTCAAGCTGTTCGGCCACGCGTGAGTGCCGCTGCGCGGGCGTCGCCGGCGCAAAATGTGTATCCTGAGCAATCTTTCCGGCGCCTTCACGTGTGGTCTCCCGCCTTCCCGAGACCTGGGGCGCCCAGCCTGATTGCAAGGAGACTCCATTGACGGACCACGCTGAGACTTCCCCGCCCTCCGGCCAGCCGATCGACCCGGAACTGCTCGAACTGGCGCAGCAGGTTTTCGACCTCGCGCGAAGCGGCGATGCCGCCATGCTCGCGGCGGTGATCGAAAAAGGCGTGCCACCGAATCTGCGCAACGACAAAGGTGACAGCCTCGTCATGCTCGCCAGCTACCACGGTCACGTGGACGCCGTGCGCACGCTGCTCGAACACGGCGCCGACCCCGATCTGCGTAACGACAACGGACAGACGCCGATTGCAGGCGCGGCGTTCAAGGGCTTCGACACCGTGATCGAAACCTTGCTCGCGCATGGTGCGGATGTCGAGGGAGCGTCGCCGGACGGACGCACCGCGTTGATGATTGCGGCGATGTTCAATCGTACGGCGATCATGGAATTGCTGATTGCGCATGGCGCGGACCCGAAGGCTCGCGATGCGAACGGTGTGACCGCACTGGATGCAGCGGGCCGCATGGGCGCCGGCGATGCGCAAGCGCGCCTCAAGGAACTCGGTTCATAAAGCGAACCGCATGCTTGCATGCGGCGCTCGCGCGTCTCCAAGTGCATGACACGTACATGGAGACGCGCGAGCACCGCGAACCCTCTAGCGTTTCTCGGCCAACAGCGACTCCACGTCGATCTCCGCCAACTCGCCGATCCGCTCCACCGTCACATCCGCCGGCGGATTGCTGGCGATCTCTTTCGGATCGAATGCATAGTGCCCCTGGCGGGGAAACACCGTTGTCAGTTTCGCGCCCCAAGCCTTTTTCATCGCCGTGAGAATGCGCAGCTTGTCGTCGACCATCACATAGTGGCGCGCGGGGTAACACTCCATCACCTGATCGAGCATCAGCTCTTTGTGGATGTAGATCAGCACCCGCCCTTCGACCTCGTCCCATAGCCCCGAGCGGGCGATCTTACGCGGCTGGAACACCACGTCGCCGTCGGAGAGGATCACCGTGGGACCGCGCTCGCCCACATGCCGGAGCGCATCCAGCGCGCCCGGATACAGGCGGTTCGCAAACGGATAGTCAATCAGGAACGACGACATCAACAGCAGCCGCGTGTCCCGCGGATGCTCCGAGCGATAGCGCTGCAGCGCGCCCAGGTAGTCGGCATAGCCGAGCTCGGCGCGCAGGTTTTCGAAGATTTCCCAGTACTGCGCGCTGTTCTCCGCGCCGAACTCGCGCATCATGTGCGCGCGCAGATCCGAGAGCACATGGTCGTTGTCCAGCAAGGTGTTGTCGCAGTCGAACAAAAATACGACGTCGTGCGGCGTGGAGGTGGTGGCTTGCATCGCGCGGCTCCCTGGAATCAGCTTTTCGGCTTATCGGACGGCGTGGCCGATTTCTCGGCGTGGCCACCGAAATCATTCCGCATGGCCGAGAGCACCCGGTTCGCGAAATCCGCCTCGCCGCGCGAACTGAAGCGGGCAAAGAGCGCCGCGCTCAGCACCGGCGTGGGCACGCCTTCGTCGATGGCGGCCGCCACGGTCCAGCGCCCCTCGCCCGAATCGGATACGCGTCCTGCGTAGTTCTTCAGATCGACGTCGCTAACGAGCGACCCGGCGATCAGATCGAGCAGCCAGGAACTGATCACGCTGCCGCGCCGCCAGACCTCGGTGACGTCGGCGAGATTCAGGTCGTACTGGTACAGCTCGGGACGGCGCAGCGGCGAGGTTTCGGCGTCGGCCTCGCGCGCGTGCTTGCCGGCGTCGGCGTGATGCAGAATGTTCAAGCCCTCGGCATACGCGGCCATCATGCCGTACTCGATACCGTTGTGAACCATCTTGACGAAGTGCCCCGCGCCCTGCGGCCCGCAATGCAGGAAGCCTTGATCCGCGGTGCTCGAGCCGGCGACACGGCCCGGTGTGGCCGGCTCTGAGCCGGCACCCGGCGCGAGCGTCGCGAAAATCGGTTCGAGCCGCTTCACGATCTCCGGCTCGCCGCCGATCATCAGGCAGTAGCCGCGCTCGCGACCCGCCACGCCGCCGCTCGTGCCGACGTCCACATAGTGAAGCTTGCGCTCGGCCAGTTCGGCGCTGCGGCGGATGTCGTCGTGGTAATAGGAGTTGCCGCCGTCGATCACGATGTCGCCCGGCTCCAGCAAGGGCACGAGTTTTTCCAGCGTCATGTCGACCACGGCGGCCGGCACCATCAGCCACACGGCGCGCGGTTTCTCGAGTTGCGCGACGAGGTCTTCCAGCGACGCCGCGCCCGCCACGCCGTCCTGTTTCAGCTTCTCCACCGCCGCCGGTTGTACGTCGTAGGCGATACAGTGCTGACCGCCCTTCGTCAGGCGCCGCACCATGTCGGCGCCCATGCGTCCCAATCCAATCATGCCTAGCTGCATATCTCGCTCCGGAAAGTGCCTCGTTGCGCTGCTGGATTTGCCTCGATGATTTGCTTCGTTCTACTGCGGCTGTGCTGCGTTTTCGCTGAGCGCTTCAGTGGCGGCGTCAGGGATCGCACCTGGCTAAGCTTACTGTAGTGGTGTTTTTTCGCGTGCGCCGGACACACCGTAGCAGCCCTGCTTCGCTTTTGCAGCGAAGCGGGCATCGCCGCATGCATCGAAAGACAATACGCCTTTTTGCAGAGGTTTTGCGCGGCGTAAAGTTTCTGGCGCGTGAGCTTGCGTCGGGGTTGCGCGGCATGGCGCTCGCGCAGGCTTCGATTCGGCCGACTGCCTTCTTACAATTCCTGTTTGCCGTTGAAGCCGGCGCGTCTAGCGCTGTCGCTGTCGTGCCTGGAGCTTGCCATATTGCGAACGTGTAAAACGCTTCACGGCGTTCCACATCAACGGATAGCGATAGCCCGGCACGGCGAACAGCACCAGCGCGCACAGCGCCAGCAGGCCGCAGAACAGAAACGTGCCGCGATAGCTGAACGCCTGCACCAGCAAGCCCGACAACACGCCCGAGAGAATCGAGCCGACGCGCGCCGCGTTGAAGAACAGCGCGGTGGCACGGCCCGGCGCCTGTGGCATCAAATCCTGCACATAGGTCATGCCGAGGCACGAGGTCACGGCGACCACGAATGCGTTGAGCATCTGCATCGGAATCAGCACGTGGACACTTCCCGCCAGCGACATGCCGACGAAATACACCGCGTGCACCGCGGCGCAGGCGGCCAGCCAATTGGGTTTGTGCAGCGCCGACGACTTGGCGCCGAGCGCGAGCATCATCGGAATCTCCATCAAGGCGCCGAGGCCGAGCATGACCGACACGTCCAGATGCGTGCCGTTCAGCCCGTGCACGATGTAGAGCGGCAGCACGATCATGGTCGCGTTCGCGGCAAGGCCGAGCAAGGTGAGCGCGGCGACCGCGCGGCCGATGTCGTTGGCCGAGGCGACGCCCGGCAAATCCTCGTGCGCCTCTTCGCCGGGCGTGGTCAGCGGCGGCACGGTGATCGAGGCCGACGGCTCCGACGCCGTGTCTTCCACCGTGTGATCGCCCAGATGGCCCTGCGGCTCCCGCATGCGCCACACAATCGTCGCGCAGGCGCCGAAACTGGCGGCGGCGAACAGGAAGAGCCCGTAAAAGCCGCTGGCGGCGAGCACCAGCGCGCCCACCGACGGCCCGAACACCCACGCCGCCGACAGAATGGTCCGTAAGGTCGCGCTGGCAAAGACGCGCTCCGCCGGGTCCGCTACCGGCAAGGCCGCGCGGCTGAACGAGAACACCATCGAAATGGCCGAGCCGCCCGCGCCGATAAAAACGATCCCGACTACTAGCAGCAGCCGGTAGTCACGCACGACGCATAAGCACAGATAGCCGAGCGCCGCCGCGATCAGCGCGGCCAGCAGCAAGGGCCGGTGCCGGCCGCTCGCGTCGCTCCAGCGGCCCGCGAAAGTGCTGGCGAGCACCCCGCTCGCCGCGATCAGCGTCATGAAGATGCCGAGCCTGAACGGCGTCATGCCGGCGCGCTCGACGCCGAACAGGGGGAGATAGGGAGCGGTGAACGACATCGCCACACCGAGCATGAGCGTCGCGGCGGCGAGCGGCTTGAAGCCAGGAATGCGCAGCAGGTCGAAAAAACGTGAGGTTTTTAACACGAGGGGCGGTGGGTCAGGGAGAGCGAGCCTGCGACGCGCAATGCACGCCGCAAACTTCGTGGCCGGAACGACCGGGGCATTATCGGCTTAGCTCGCGGGCGCGTAAACCCGCGCCACCACATCCCAAAATTGCAAACCATACCGTTGCCGGACAACTGACCGCGTACAGCACGCTACTTGCCGTCCGTTTCGCGCATGTGCTGCGCTTGCGCCTTGTAGTCATAGGTCGGATAAAACTCGGTGCGATAGCCGCCCCACGCGGTCGTTTCGATCGCCCGGTTGACTTCGCGCAGACGGCTCGCCGGCACGCGCAGCGTGACCACCTGGCCGATGCCCATCATCACGTACCACGACACCACTTCGATGCCGGGCGGCGGAAAGGTCTTGAAGAATCCTTGTGCGCGCAACTGGTCGTTGATCTTCGGCAGCGGCTTGGACTCGTCGTGACGCAGGAAAATGGTGAGCAGGAAGGTGTCGTCGGGCGCTGCAGCCGTGGAAGCTGTCGGTGCCGTGGCGCTCGACGCGCCGGGTGCATTGGCCATGCCCGCGCCCGGCGCGGTGCTCGCCGCGTCGGCGCCATGCGCAAACGGCGCGACGCCGAGCGACACGGCCAACGCCGCGCCGGCCAGGTTGCGGCGCAGCAGATTGGATAACACGGCGGAACGGCGTGGTGCAACTGCATTGGGCATGGGATGCCTCCATGACGCGTTGGGAATATGTTCGACGGTGCGCGCTCCGTTCTCTTCGTTTCGCTTCGCTTCGGTGCATGCACGCGCGGCGTCTGGCTAGCAATATCCGCTCCCGCGCTGCGATTCCCGAGCGCCCCTTGCAGCTCACGTTACTGCACGACGTAACCGCGTTTTTCCAGCGTCCAGCGGTGCCACTGATTGCCATACATACCGCAAGCGATACCGAACAGCACCGACAGCACGAGTCCGATCAGGTCGGCGGTTTCACCCCACAGACCGGAGCAGAAGAGCAGCAGGTTGATCGACAGCATGACGAAAGCGGCAAACCACATCTTCTTCGACAAGGCCCAGACGAAGCCCAGCAGACACGCGCCCCAACTGAAACCGGTAGCCACCGCGACGGTTTCGTCCTTGCCGGGGTACCGCAGATAAATCCTTTCGCCCATTTCTGTCCTTTCCTGCCTTCGATTGATTCGCCGCCTGCCGGCAGCATCGGACGAATGTTTAACACGCCATGCCGGCAAGAATATGCGTTTGCGTGAAATTCACGCCGCCGCGTGCCGTGCCGCGCATTGGGCAAAGCCACGCTCACTGACGATCCCGCGCATAGCTGCTACTCTTGGCAAATCCACCCGCAGGGGACGCCACGGCAGCGCAGTCCCCTGCGCGTACAGGTTAAACCGCTCCGGAGCACGCATGGCAACCCAGACAGCCTATTCTTCCAAAGCCCCTTCGCGAGCCCAGCTCGACGCCCTGCCGGGCGCCACCTTGGTCGAATTCGGCACGGACTGGTGCGGCTACTGCCAGGGCGCGCAAGCGTCGATTGCCCAGGCCCTCGAACCGCACAACGGCCTCAGGCATCTGAAGATCGAAGACGGCCCGGGCCGGCCGCTCGGCCGCTCGTTCAAGGTCAAACTCTGGCCCACGCTGATCCTGATGCGCGACGGCACGGAAGTCGCGCGCGTGGTCCGCCCGGCCAACGCCGCGGCAATCGCGGACGTTCTGACGTCGCTCTGAGGTCGAGCGGCGCACGCTGCCTGTTATGCGCCGCGCCATGTCCACCCGACACCTATCATGCGACAAGCCATCCACCACCTGAGCGTGAAGGCCCGCAGCCGCGGCCTCGTCGAATTCACCGACGAAGCGCGCCGCTTCGTCGCCGCGCAAGGCATCGATACCGGCCTGCTGACGCTGTTTTGCCGCCATACGTCCGCTTCGCTGCTGATTCAGGAAAACGCCGACCCATCGGTGCAGCGCGATCTGGAGCGCTACTTCGCGAGCCTCGCACCCGAAGACGCCGAGCGTTACGAACACGACGCCGAAGGCCCGGACGACATGCCGGCCCATTTGCGCACCGCGCTCACGCAAGTGCAATTGTCGGTGCCGGTCGAACATGGGCAGATGGTGCTCGGCACCTGGCAAGGGTTGTATCTGTTCGAACATCGCCGTCACACGCAGCATCGGGACATCGTGCTGCATCTGATCGGCGAATGACGACCGCTCACCGGCTCACAGCGGCGCCCCGCCGAACGCCTGGCGCTGCGCGAGCGACACGAAAGCCTGCGCGTCGCGCGCCGCCTGCACCACCGCTGCCATGCCAAAGAACTCGTGCGTCGCGCCCCGATAGTTGCGATGCTCGACGGGTACGCCCGCGCCGTGCAGTTTCTGCGCGAGTTTCTCGCCGTCCGAGCGCAGCGGATCGATGCCCGCCGTCACCACCACCGCCGGCGGCAAGCGTGACAGATTCGCGCTCACCACGTCGATCAACGGACTGGTGAGATCGCTCTCGCTGTTGATCACGTTATGCATGAACCACAGCATCATCGGCTTGTTCAAGGGCCTGGCATTGCGATTCTCTTCATAAGAGATCGACACGATGTTGTTGCTCGCCACCGGATAGATGAGCGCCTGGTGCATCGGCATGCGGATGCCCGTATTGCGCGCGCGGATCGATACGTTGATCGCCAGATTTGCGCCGGCGCTCTCGCCCATGATCGCGATCTTGTCCGGGTCGCCGCCGACGCTCATCGCATTCCCGATCAGCCAGCCCCATGCGGCGAACGCGTCGTCGTGAGCCGCCGGCAGCCTGTGTTCCGGCGCCTGCCGGTAATGCGCCGACACCACGATCGCGCGGCTCTGGGCGGCCATGGAACGCGGCGTGGCATCGTAGGTATCGAGATCGGCGATCACCCAGCCGCCGCCGTGAAAATACAGAATCAGCGGGAACGGTCCCTCGCCTTGCGGCGTGTAGACCCGCGCCGAATTGCTGCCGGCCGCGCCGGGAATCATGATGTCTCGTGTGCGCACCGCCTCCAGTTCCAGCGCAGGCCGCGCGCTGAACGCGGGGTCCTGCATCAGCTTTTTGACGGCGTCGGCGGGCGTGGGCTGCTGCCTCGCCTCCTCCACGGTGCAATCTTCGATGGCTTTCGGGTTGAGACTCTTGAGCGCGTCGAGCACCGCTTTCATGTCGGGATCGGCATGTCCCGTTGGATCCATGCCGACCATGCCTTTGATCGTATCGCCGAGTGTCATGTCCATGCTCCTGCAGAAAATGAAGGGCACGGACTCATCGGAGGCTTTCAGGACCGGCGCTCGACAACCGTGCATGCGGTCAATTTCAGCAAGCGCTGTACCTATGGATGGCATGCAACGCGGGCTACAGCGGCATTACTGCCCCTTCGTATCGCTGCTCGCGTCCGCGCCCGGCATATTGGTCGAGTCGGTTGCCGGCTTCGCCTTCGACGACTTCATGTGATGCTTCTTAGTCGACTTCGAATGCGCCATCGCGCCCGATGCCTGCATGTCGCCGCCTTCACGGGTCGCGCCGGCATTGGTGCCCGCGTTCGGGTCGTTGCCCGCCGGACCGCCACCGCCGCCCCCGCTGCCTTGCGCCATCGCGATTGAGGAAGCGGCGAGCAAGGCCGAGATGAGGACTGCGCTGCGAGTCTTGTTTCTGAGGTTCATGACTTTCTCCTGTGCGAAAAGAAGCGGGTTGCGCCGGCCGGTACGGCCAGATACGCATACCTCGTTCTCGTCTCAGCAAGGGGTGTGCCGCGAGTCATGAAACACTTCGAACATGCCAGGCCGTACGCCGTGAATGGCGAGCCTTACGGTTCACACGCCACCAGCGCGTGCAATTCGTCGATATTGAACGGCTTGGCGAGTATCGCCACGCCGAGCCGCCGCGCGCGTTCGAGTTCGTCCGCATAGCCGGTCATCAAGGCGATCTTCTGCGACGGCCACGCGCTGCGCACTTTCTCCGCGAGGTCGATGCCGTTGAGCTTGCCCGGCATCTGGATGTCGGACAGCACGAGCTCGAAGCGTGCGCCGCCCGTGAGAACGTCGAGCGCCTGGTCGGCGGTCGGTTCATGGCGCACCTCGCAGCCGAAGGTCTCCAGCACGGCCGCCACGCCCGCCGCGACATCCTCGTTGTCTTCCACCAGCAGGACGACGCCGCTCGGCGCAGGCACCGGAGCTTGCACTGTCTCGGCTTGCGCCAGCGACGTCTTCTGGCGTTCGCGATACCGCGGCAAATACAGCCTGACCGTCGTCCCGCTGCCCGGCACGCTGTCGATCTTCGCCGTGCCGCCCGCCTGTTCGCACATCGAAAGCACCTGCGCGAGGCCGAGGCCCGTGCCCGAACCGCGCAGCTTGGTGGTGAAGAGCGGCTCGAAGGCGCGCCGCGCGACGGCCTCGGGCATGCCCTCGCCATCGTCGGAACAGGCGATCAGCACGTATTCGCCGTCGGGCAGCAAGGTATCGCTGCCGACCAGCCGGTTGTTCTGGCAACGAATCACAAAGCGTCCGCCCCGCGGCATCGCATCGCGCGCGTTGACGGCCAGATTCATGATGGCGAATTCGAGGTCGGTCGGATCGGCCAGCACCTGCCAGACGTGATCGACCATGTTCAAGGCGAGCTCGACGTTGTCGCCGAGCGCGGCGTCGATCAGCGGCGCGGCGGCGGGCAGCCACGTGGCGAGCTCGAGTGGCTGCTGTTTGAGCGGCTGCTTGCGCGCCACGCTCAGCAGGCGCCGCGTAAGCGATTCGGCGGTGGCGGTGGCACGCTCCACCGCCAGCACTTCCTTCTCGACGTTGTTGAAGCGCTTGAGCCGCGCGAGCTCCGTGTTGGCGGAGACCACCATGAGCAGATTGTTGAAATCGTGCGCGACGTTCGCGACGAGATTGCCGAGCGCGCCCATGCGCTGCAGTTGCCGGCTCGAGGCTTCGGCGGAGAGACGCATTGCCACTTCGCCCTGCCAGCGTTCCCACGCGCGGCGCTCGCCTTCCAGTTGACGCAGCGAGTAGAAGACCAGCAGCCAGATGGCAATGCAGGGTGCAGCGGTGAGTGCCGCGATCATGATGAAGTGCCGCCGCCACGCTTCGCCGATCGACGACGTCGCGTAGGCGCTCATCACATAGAGCGGATAGTCGCCGACGCGGCGAAACGCCAGCAGGCGCTCCACACCGTCCACCGTGGAATTCAGACGGACGTGGCCGAATAGCTGTTTGTCACGCAACGCCTGGGTGAATTTGCTCCGCGGGCTGGGCTTCGCGCCGGCCGGCCACGGCGGATAGCGCACCAGCAGATTGCCGTCCTGACGATACAGGCCCAGCGCCAGCGACGAATCGCCGTTGGTCAGTTCACGATAGAAGCGCGAGAAGTACTCGTTGCGCAGCGCCACCGAGACCACGCCGAGGAACTGACCGTCGGCACCCGAGCGGCCCGTCGCGGTGGTGAACACATCGGTCTGCGAGAGTGGGCCGAACATCGGCAGCGAAAAATACGGCTGTGGGCGCATCGCTCTCGCGCTCGTAAAGTCTTCGCGCTGCGCGATCGACATGGCGGGCGCGGGAAATGTGCGGCTCGACACCAGCAGGTCGCCTGTCGCGCCAAGCAGATAGATAGACGCGACCTGCGAAAAGTCGCCGCCGATTCCGCGCAGACGGTCGTGCAACATCGCTTCGCGCGCGCGAATCTGTGCGTCGCCGTCATCGCCGAGCAGTTCCACGATGCGCGAGGACATCTGCTGGTTCAGATCCAGCACCTTGACGGCCTGTTCCTCGGCCACACGCGCGAGACGGTCGATCATGTCGTTCGAATCGGCGATCCGGCGCTGGTAATCGAAGTAGCCGTAGCCCGCGAGGCAGATCAGGGGAAACACGATCGAAACGGCGAGGAGGATCAGCAGCATGCGCCGCGTCGCCGCGAAATTGCGCGAAGGCATGGGGAAATCGACTGCGGCACGTTCCGCACGCTGCACGGTCACGATCTCCATGAATGGTCAACACAGGTCAGGGACGCCACGGCACGGCATGCCCGGTGCATGTTCGTGCGCTATTTCCTTTTCCGGAATTTACCGCACTTCGGCCGTTCTCCATAGCGTGATGGGCGAGGAAATAGCGCTCGAGCCGCCGCGCGCATTCGGGCACATGGATTGCTGAACCATTGGAGTTCGGCGACGTGAAAGGCGTGCTGCACCGCGGCGTGCCCATGCACGCCGCACGCCGCCTGCGCTGCTAATTTGCTCATTCCACCGTCCGCGAGGAACCGGCCATGCCCACGACTGCCCGATGCGTCGCTCAGCTCTCGCAATTGCGAACCGACCGCGCTGAACGTGTCGTGGTGAACGACGAAAAAATTCTGCTGGTGCGCGACGGCGATACCGTGCGCGCCTATTCCGCCGATTGCCCGCACGCCGGCGCGCCACTCGAAGAAGGCGCGCTATGCCACGGCCGGATCATCTGCCCGTGGCACAAGGGAACGTTCGACGTCGCCACCGGCAACGTGCTCGAACCGCCCGCGCTGGTCGCGCTCGACCGCTATCCCGTGGTCGTGTCTGGCGACGACGTGATGGTCACGCCGGAAAAACTCCCCCGGCCGGCGCGCAATGCCAGCGCGAAAGAACCGCATTACGTGGTGATCGGCGCGGGCGCTGCGGGCGCCGCCGCTTGCGCGGCGCTGCGCGAGTGTGACTTTGGCGGCCGTATCACGCTCGTAGGCGATGAGCCGCACGCGCCCTACGACCGCACTTCGCTGAGTAAATTCGTCCCGTCCGGTGAAATGGCGCCCGCCGATGTGCCGCCGCTTCTCGCGCCGGACTGGCTCGAGCGGCACGACATCGAGCGGATGGTCGGGAAAGTTGCGCGGCTCGATGTGCCCGCCCGCACGATTCATTTCGAAAGCGGTGGCGAACTGACTTACGACACCGCCTTGCTCGCCACCGGCAGCGTGCCGAAGCTTCCCCCGATTCCCGGTGTGGAACTCGGCGGCGTGCATGTGCTGCGCAGTCTCGACGATGCCGCCGCGCTCGTCGACGCCATCGGCGACGATGCCAGCCAGGTCGTCATTCTCGGCAGCAGCTTCATCGGACTCGAAACGGCTTCCTCGCTGCGCAAACGCGGCACGCAAGTGACCGTCATTTCGCCGGAGAAAGTGCCGTTCGCGAGGCAGTTTGGTGAACGCGCGGGCGCCATGTTCCGCGCGCTTCACGAGCGCAACGGCGTGGTGTTCCATTTCGAAGCAAAGGTCACCTCGCTCGAAGGCGATGAAGGCAACGTGCATCAGGTGATGCTCGAAAACGGCGAGCATATCGCCGCCGACATCGTGCTGTTAGGCACGGGCGTCGCACCGGCCACGGGTTTTATCGAAGGACTGCCGCTGCAAAAAGACGGCGGCGTGCTCGTCAACGCGGGCATGCAAGCTGCGCCTGGTCTCTATGCAGCGGGCGATATCGCCGTGTTTCCGTTGCATGAAGATCAGGAACCGTTGCGGATCGAACATTGGCGCGTCGCGCAGCAGCATGCGCGCATCGCCGCGGAAAACATGTGTGGCGCGCGTCATCGCTACGTCGGCGTGCCCTATTTCTGGACCTATCACTTCGGCAAGAACTTCGAATATCTCGGCCACGCGAGCGAGTGGGACGAGATCGTGACCGACGGCGAACTCGATAACCAGCAATTCGTCTCGCTGTACGTGAAGAACGACAAGGTGGTCGCCGTGCTCGCCTGCGAACGCGAAGCGCAGACCGCGCGCCTGATCGATGCGATGAGAGGCGGCGTGTCGCGCGCGGATGCAATGGCAATTGTCGGCGGCGCATCGTGCGTCACGAAATGAACACCCGGTAACCTGAAGGAGAAACGCGATGACACAACACAAGGAAAAGCACCCGAACTCGAACAAGAGCGAAAAGCAGATCGACAAAGAGGTCGAGGATAGCTTCCCCGCGAGCGATCCGCCGTCCACCGGCGGCACCACGAAGATCGTCCCCGACAAGGATGCTGCTTCGAAAGACAAGTCGGCCGCAAAAAAGCCGGCTGGGCACTAGGCCTCGCTGATCGAATGTGAACCGCCCGACGCACTGCCGACGGGCGGTTTTCTCCACTTCTGCAATGGCAACCCTCACCACCCTCGCGTCAATGCCACACGCAAGGCACGCCGCATCGAGTGGATGACGTTCAAGGATTCGTAGCGCGCTAGCTGGTGACCACAAGCGGCAGGTCTTCCTCGGTCTGGGCTCTGGCCGTTTCGACACGCCGGCAAGCAGCGAGGATTTCCTGCAATGAGGTGGCATAACACTCCGCACCCATGGCGCTCTGCAAATCCGCGCTCCACTTCTCCGTATCCTCCGCCACCCACAATCCGACGACGATCGACACCTTCGGCAGTCGCGCGCGAATGCGCCTGACCAGATAGCGCAAATGCGACGGAATGCCGTCGATCTGCAAGTAAAGGATACAGACGATGCCGACATCGTCCGCGTCGAGTTGATCGATCGACGCGCGCGATGCGGCCTCATGCGGCAACGCACGCGACGTGAAGCCGTGCTTGCCAAGCAACTGCAACAGGATCGTTATCGCTAATGCGTCGAGCGGGCCGCGTCCGGGAATGCACAACACACGGTTGCTGGCTGCGAGTGGCGACTGGTTCGTTGCACGTTCTTCTTTCGCATTGCCTGGAGAAACGGGCTGCGGATTCGCTGCTTCAGTTCGTGCATCGTTAGAAGCGTCGGAAGCGGAAGGCGCCAACGGTCCCACCGCACTCCAAATTTCTTCCGCCGCGGACGTCGCCGGCTCGCGGTCCTCATAACCGTCGAGGCCATCCACGAGGTCATTCGTCGTCGCCTCGATACGTGCAAGCTGCGCCGCCGTGACACTGCCGCGCACGACGTCGTTGGCCGCGAGTTGCAAGCCCTTGATCGCGACCTCGTCGTAATACGCCGACAATGAGCGCTCACGCAGCAGGACTTCGGCCTGCTCGATCGCTTCATCCGGGTCTCCTGCCAACGCACGTTGATAGAAGTTTTCGATGGGCGTCAGCGCCGGCTGGTCGCCCAGCAGCACGTCGAGAAATTCCAGACGCCGCACATGCCGGCCGAGCACGAGCAGGCAAAGCGTCAGCGGCGTCGACAGAATCAGTCCTATCGGCCCCCAGATCCAGCTCCAGAAAATCGCGGCCACCACCACCGAAAACGGCGAGAGCCCCGTGCTGCGTCCATATAGCAGCGGCTCGACGATCTGCCCCACCAGCAGTTCCACGGTGGCGAACAGTGCCAGCGACCAGATCGCCATCGCCCAGCCCGGACTCACGGCGGCGGCGAGCGCGGTGGCCAGCGTCGCCGAGATCCAGATGCCGACGTAAGGCACGAGCCGCAGCAGCGCCGCAAGAATGCCCCACAGAATCGGACTCGGCACACCGATCAGAAAAAGCCCCGTGCCGATCACCACGCCGACGCCCGCATTCAGGCCGAGTTGCGACACGAAGTAACGGCTCAGACGGCGCGCGGCTTCATCCATCACTGTGGTCGTGCGATGCAGGTCGCGCGAGCCGAACAGACGGATTGCGCGGTCGCGCAGATCGTCGCGTTGCAGCAGGATCACCACCATCACGACGAAAACGATAAACGCCGTTTCGAGCGGACTGATAGCCGGCGACAACACGCGTCTCGCGAGTTCGAACGGCGTCGGCACCGGCTCGCGCACTTCGACGGGCACGGCGGCGGGTTCACTGGCCGCCGGATGCGCACTGCCACGAGACGCCGGGCCGGCCTGCGGTGCGGGTTGCGGCGGCTCGACCGTCGCGCGTTGCAGCGCCTGGCCCGCCGCGCTGGCAAACCGGTTGAGTTTGCCGATGGTCAGGTTGTGCGCCGTTTCCATCTTCTGCTCGACGGTCGCCTGATAGCGCGGCATGCCGGCAGCAAGATCAGTGAGTTGCGTGGCGATCACCGCGCCGAGCATGACGATCACCGACACCGAGATCAGCACCGCGGCGAACACGGACGCCACATGGCCGAGCCGCAAACGCGTCAGCGCATCGGCGAGCGGCGCGACGAGGAAGCTGAGCAGGATGGCGAGCGTCATCGGAATCAGCACGGCGCTCGCGAAGTAAAGGCAAGCGACCACCGTGACGCCCACCGCAAGCGAGATCAGGCTGTCCAGGCCGAAAGCCGTGGCAGGTGCTTGAATGCGGGCGGCCGGCCTCACGCCGCGCGGTTCGGGTATGTCCTTCATTTGCGCAAATCTGTCCGGTTCCGTTCCCGTTCTTGTCAGGCGTGGCGGGTGAGATGAGGTGCGCACGCCGATGGTGTCGACGTCGCAACTCGCTGCTCTACCTCGGTCATGCATTAATCTTTTGGTCAATATGCCGGTCAATCGGGCTAGCGTCGAAGTTCCATTGCATAGCGCACTTACTTTAAGGGCTCGCCAGCGACAGGCCCACTTTCTATCGGCGGTGCTTCCTTCTCTATCTCGGCGCGTGCCTGGTCCCAATACTCGTCAGGCGTGCCTTTCGGATCGTCAGCCTGCTCCCACAGGTAATAAGCGCGCATGCGGATCTGTTCCTCTACAGAGGTTTCTTCCTGTTCCATTGATCACCTCGATTAAACCTGGCGTGGGCCGATATCGGCTGCGCTGCGCGGCCGCCGCAAAAAGAGCGGCATGGCGCGCAGTCCCTTGCAATCGAGCAAGTGCTATACCCGGCGCCGCCTGCTCGACGGCGTTTTACGCCTTGGTGCGTCAGGTCTCGGCGGAGGGTTCCCTTTCGTCAGTGGTGAGCTGCTCCTCGAGGCGGTCGAATACACGCTGCGTCGCGCGGTTCGGTGCGTCGAGCGCGAACAGCAGCAGCGAACGACCCGTCACCTGATACGCGTCGCCGGCGCTGAATAGCGGCAGCTCGGAGCGCACCGGCATGTTGGTGTCGAGCAGGCAGGTCCACTGATCGCCCTCGGGAATATCGGGCAGCGTGAAGTTGACGACATCGTGATGCGCATTCAGCACCAGCAGCAAGGTCGCGTCCGAGGCCGGCCGGCGAATGCCGCTCGCCTGCGCGCGACCGTCGATCACGAGGCCGAAGCAGCGCATCGACGGATCGTCCCACTGCTCCTGCGAGAGATCCGTGCCGTCCGGCGAGAGCCAGCGTGCGTCAGTCACGTCCAGCGCCTCGTTGTACTCACCGATGATAAAGCGGCCACGCCGCAATACCGGCAGACGGTGACGCAGCGTGGTCAGATTCTTGACGACTTCGGTAAGCGCGCGGCCGTCGTCGTCGATGGCCTCCCAATCGACCCAACTGATTTCGTTGTCCTGGCAATAGGCGTTGTTGTTGCCCTTCTGCGTGCGGCCGAATTCGTCGCCCGCGAGAATCATCGGCGTGCCTTGCGAGAGCAGCAGCGTGGCCAGCAGATTGCGTTTCTGGCGCTCGCGCTGCTGACGGATTTCCGCATCGTCGGTCGGACCTTCCACGCCCATGTTCCAGGACTTGTTGTCCGAGTGGCCGTCCTTGTTGTCCTCGCCGTTGGCGTCGTTGTGCTTGTCGTTGTACGAGACCAGATCGTTCAATGTAAAGCCGTCGTGCGCGGCGATGAAGTTCACGCTGGCCCACGGGCGGCGGCCGCGACGATTGAACTTGTCGCCCGAGCCGGTGAGGCGCGTGGCGAGATCGGCCACCTTGCCTTCGTCGCCCTTCCAGTATTCGCGCACCGTGTCGCGAAAGCGATCGTTCCACTCGGCCCAGCCGGGTGGAAAGCCGCCCACCTGATAGCCGCCGGGGCCGCAGTCCCACGGCTCGGCAATCAACCGCACGCTCGAGAGCACGGGGTCCTGCCGGCAACTGTCGAGGAAACCACCGCCTTCGTCGAAGCCATGCAGTTCACGGCCGAGAATCGTGGCGAGGTCGAAACGGAAACCGTCCACCTTCATTTCCGTCACCCAGTAACGCAGGCTGTCGGTCACCATTTGCAGCACGCGCGGATGCGACAGGTTCAGTGTGTTGCCTGTGCCGGTATCGTTGATGTAATAGCGCGGCTCGTCGGGCATCAGCCGATAGTACGATGCGTTGTCGATGCCTTTGAACGAGATCGTCGGACCACGCTCGTTGCCTTCGGCGGTGTGGTTGTAGACCACGTCGAGAATGACTTCCAGATTGTTGTTGTGAAAGCGATCCACCATCTCCTTGAACTCGCCCACCGAATCGATCGACGACGCGAAGAAGCGCGGATCGGCTGCAAAGAAGCCGATGGTGTTGTAGCCCCAGTAGTTGGTGAGGCCCTTATCGAGCAGATAGCTGTCGTTAACAAAGGTCTGGACAGGCATCAGTTCGACCGACGTCACGCCGAGGTTTCTGATGTAGTCGAGCACCACCTGTTGCCCGAGTCCGGCGAAGGTGCCGCGCAGATTTTCCGGTACTTCCGGATGCCGTTTGGTAAATCCGCGCACATGGGTTTCATAAAAAATCACGCGTTCCCACGGCAGCGCGTTGCGTTCGGGATGACTCCACGAAAAATTGGCGTCGACCACCTTGCACTTGGGCACGAAGGGCGCGCTGTCGCGCTCGTCGAAAGACAGATCGCCCTCTTCGGAATCCAGCGTATAGCCGAATATTTCCGGCGCCCATTTGAGCTCGCCGATATGTGCCTTCGCATACGGATCGAGCAGCAGCTTGTTCGGATTGAAGCGATGCCCGTTCTCCGGTTCATAAGGGCCGTGCACGCGATAACCGTAGACCGCGCCCGGTTTGAGGTTCGGCACGAACACGTGCCACACCTCGTCGGTGTATTCCGGCAGTTCGATGCGTTCGATTTCGTTTTCGCCGGTTTCATCGAACAGACACAGTTCGACCCTGGTGGCGTGCGCCGAGAACAGCGCGAAATTGACACCGCTTCCGTTCCATGTCGCGCCAAGCGGAAAAGGCGTGCCTTCCGAGATGCGCGTCGAGTAATTGGCCTGGAATGACATAGTGGTTCCTGTGGAAGCAAGAGGCGCTAAAGCGCGTGTTTTAGTGTAGGCAGTGAATCAGTCGATGCAGGATTTCCGTCCGCATGGATTGCACCAGCGGAACTTCGAACAGCAAGCCCGCTGAAATAGCAAGTTCCGGACCTGGGAGGATCGGCGTGGGTATTTGCGCTGCGCGGCACAACTCTTGCAGCAGGCAAGGTGACAACTGACTCAATGAAGCGGCGCGGCATAAGAAGCGCCGGACATGTCATCAGGGAGAAAAATCATCATGCAACGAATACAGATCAAGCCACTGGCCGCCACCGCCCTGCTCCTCGCCACGTTGGCGTCGTACGGCAATGCGTACGCTCAGGGCGCGCCTCAGGCGATTACGGAAAAACGTACTGACGTGGTGCAACTCGCAAGCGGCTACCGCGCGTCGAAGTTGAGTGGCGCCGATGTCTATAACAAGAACAAGGACACCATCGGCACGCTGGACGATCTGATCGTCTCGCCAAGCGGAGATCGCAGCACGTACGCGATCCTGTCGGTGGGCGGATTTTTGGGCATGGGCAAACACCTGATCGCCGTGCCGTTCAACGATCTGCAGATCAATAACCGCCGTGTGGTGCTACCCGAGGCCACCAAAAAGTCGCTCGAGGCGCTACCTGAGTTCAAGTACGCGCCGGATTAAGCGGCGTTCCTGATTCAATTGACCGGCTGCAAGGATCTGGCCTTGCAGACCGGTTAGTTGCGCTGTTAAAGGTAACAGGCCAACCATCCGGCGCGGCGATATATTCAATAAACCTAAATAATTTGCGTGCCGCTTAAATCCCGGTACAGCAAAAACGATGATTGAAGTCACGCCTTCGTCACTCTGCATCTGCTTCAATCTGCCGCGAATTCCATAGTCGCCGCATGGAGAATTTCTTTCAAAGCGCACGCGGCCTTTACGGGGGACCGGCCACATGCAGCGCCGCCGCCGATTCGAGCACCCGCAACAGACGCTCGGGCGTCAGCGGCTTCGCGCAATGCGCATCGAAACCGGCGGCCTTGGCACGTGCCCGGTCGTCGCGCGAGGCAAATGCGGTGCACGCCACCAGCAACATATGCGAAGTCGAAGGATGAGCGCGCAGGCGCCGCGCCAGTTCCAGGCCATCCAGGCCCGGCATCTTGATGTCCAGCACCACCGCGAACGGCTGCCATTCGTGGGCCATCGCGCAGACGGCAAATGGATCCTCGAGCGCGCGGCACTCGAAGCCGTCGGCAGTCAGCAACATCTGCAATGCCTCTGCCGCTTCCCGGTAATCGTCCACCACGAGGACGCGCCTGTGCGACGCCATCGCGTACTGGATAGGCCGCCACACTACGACGTCTTCGTTATCGTCCATTCGGTCGTCGAACGTCACCATCTTCTCCTTGGCTTTTTCCATGCGCCACTCGCGGGCACTTCGGAACATGCGCGCAAGATTCGCTCCCGACGCGCGGACAAAGTTCATCGTTCGCCAGACGATGTTTTCTGTTTGCGTCGCGTCGAGCTCGCAGCGCCGCAGCGTACGCCTTACCTCACCACCATAGCTCACGCAATAAAACGCCGCTGGTTGATTTAAGTGCGTGGAGGCAGTGAGAACGAGCGATTGCGCGTCGACGAGACGCATTTGCGCCGTGCAGGCCGCCCTTGTGGCGTGCGCTGGATGGCACGCCTTGAGGCTAACATCGATAACGCAGGAATCCTGTCGAGAAAAACCCGGCACCCTTTTAGGGATTTGTACTCAGCGGGTTATCCCGCAGGGTCGTCGATGAAACCCTTGAGCATGGCAAGCGTATCGGCGTCGTCGATATGTTTGTCGGTGCGCCAGCGCAGCATGCGCGGAAAGCGCACCGCCACCCCGGATTTATGACGCGGACTTGCCTGAATGCCCTCGAAGCCGATTTCGAATACCAGGGTGGGCGTCACGCTGCGCACAGGCCCGAACTTTTCGATCGTGGTCTTGCGAACAATTGCATCCACCTGACGCATCTCTTCGTCGGTTAGTCCGGAATAAGCCTTCGCGAATGGCACCAGCGTGCGCACGCCGTTCGCTTCGTCCCAGACCGCGAAAGTGAAATCGGTGTAGAGACTCGCACGGCGGCCGTGCCCGCGTTGCGCGTAAAGCAGCACGGCATCGACCGCATAGGGATCGATCTTCCATTTCCACCATGTGCCTGAGGCTTTGGTGCGGCCCACGCCGTACATCGATTCGCGTTGCTTGACCATCAGCCCTTCCACGCCACGCGACCGGCTCTCGTCGCGCAACGACGCGAGCGCCTGCCAGTCCGCGGCGCGCACTAGCGGCGACACACGCAGCAGATCGCGGGCGAGCGTGCCGTCGATGGAAACGGCCAGCGCATCCAGTTGCGCCCGCCGCTCGGCGAGCGGCGTCATGCGCAGATCCTTGCCGTGCGCTTCGAGCAGATCGTAGGCAAGCAGCGTGGCAGGCGAATTGGCGAGGATTTTTTTAGTCAGTGTTTTGCGGGCGATTCTTGGTTGCAGGCGCGCGAACGGCAAGGGCGCCATGGCGCCCGGCTCCCACGCGAGAATCTCTCCGTCGATCACGCAGCCGTCCGGTAAAGCTTCGCCTAAAGCCGCCACTTCGGGGAATCGATCGGTGATCAGATCCTCACCACGCGACCACAACCACACACGTCCACCGCGTTTGACGAGTTGCGCGCGAATGCCGTCCCACTTCCATTCGATCTGCCATTGCGACGGATCGCCGAGCGTCGCCGGATCGGCCTGCAATGGATGCGCGAGAAAGAACGGATACGGCAGGCCGAGATCGCTCTCCTGCTGGTGCTCGCCGGGCTGCGTTTCGTCGCCTGTCGCTTCGGGTGCGATCAAACGCAGATAGCGCACGGCATCGGGCTTCTGTTGCGAGTCGGTCCAACCAACCATGCGTTGCGCGATCCGTTTATGATCGACGCCCGCTACTTCCGCCAGCGCCCTCACCACCAACTGCCGCGCGACGCCGACCCGAAACCCGCCGCCGATCAGTTTGGTCAGCAGAAAGCGGCCGCCCCAATCGAGTTCGTCCCAGTAGCTGATCAAACGCGTGCGCAACTCTTCCGGCGCCACGCCACGCAAGGTCAACACGCGTTGCTCGATCCATTGCGTGAGGCCCAGTTCGGAACTGCGTTGCGCGGGCGGCAGGATATGGGCGATGGTTTCGGCGAGGTCGCCCACCGCGTGATAGGACTCCTCGAATAACCACGCCGGCAAACCGGCACGCTCGCGGGCAATCTCGGTCAGTAGACGCGTCGGCACCGACTGGCGCGGTTTGCCACCGGCCAGAAAATACGATGCCCACGCGGCATCTTCCGGCTCGGCTACGGCGAAGTAGCTCGTGAGCGCTTCGAGTTTGTCGTGCGTGGACGTGGTCGCGTCGAGCGCAGTGTAGAGGGCGGCGAAGCGTTTCATGCGCGGCTCGACGGGTCGGCGGCGTTGACCGTGTCATCAGTGGCGGCGTCTGGCTCGGCGGCCTGTTCGAACTCGAGCGGCACGCTGCCCGTCGCGGCGGTTTCATCCGCACCCGCGGCGTCGGCGTCGACCGTATCGTCGCCGTATTGCGTTTCAAACGCGCCGGCCTCGAGACCTTGCTCACGCAACCAGCGCACCATCGGCTCGACCGAACCGTGCGTGACGATCACGCGTTCGGCGCCCGTCGCCTGAATGGCTGTTTGCAGGCTGGGCCAATCGGCGTGATCCGACAGCACGAAGCCACGGTCGACGCCACGCCTGCGGCGCGCGCCACGCAGACGCATCCAGCCCGACGCGAACGCATCGCTATAGTCGCCAAAGCGCTTGAGCCATGCGCTGCCCTGCGCGGACGGCGGCGCCACGATCAACGCCTGCCGGAACATCGCCTTGTCCTTGAGCGGTATCTCGCTCACAAGACGCACCGGCGGCAAGCGCACGCCGGCCTCCCGATACGCACGATTGAGCGGCTCCACGGCGCCGTGGCAGAAGATTGGCCCAATGCCGGCATCGACGCTCGCCAGCACGCGCTGGGCCTTGCCGAACGAATAGCAGAACAGCACGGACGCGCGTCCTTCGGCAGCGTTGTGACGCCACCATGAATCGACACCGTCGAACACGGCTTGCGGCGCGTCCCATCGATAAATCGGCAGGCCGAAGGTCGACTCGGTAATGAAGGTATCGCAGCGCACCGGCTCGAAGGCATCGCAGGTCGGGTCCGGGTCGAGCTTGTAGTCGCCTGACGCCACCCATACGCGCCCCCGGTATTCGATCCGCACTTGCGCCGAGCCGAGCACATGCCCCGCGGGATGCAGCGACACCGTCGTGCCGTTGAGATCGAGCTGCTCGCCATACGCCAGGGTTTGCAATGATATGCCGGGCAAACGCGACAGCAGCACGTTCGCCCCCGCTTGCGACGCGAGGTAGTGCCGATGCCCGAAGCGCGCGTGATCGGAATGCGCGTGCGTAATCACCGCGCGTTCCACGGGACGCCACGGATCGATATAGAAGTCGCCGGGCGGGCAATACAACCCCTCCGGCCGTGCCACCACCAGGTCCGCGAGATCTGCTTCGTCAGAGGCTATAGTCAATGGTGGTTCCGAAGGGTATGTCGATATGACAACAGGCGTCTTTCATACGTGTTGAAGCATGTCGATGCAACGTCGATACAGCCGCCAAGCAAACTGCATTCCTGGCATGTCGCAGCGAATCGGCGCGCCAGAGAAAAACTGCAATGCCGGCGTGGTTGCATTCTTGCTTAAGTATGCAGCAGCAACAAGGCAAGCGCGTCGGCAGAACCAGCATTCCAGCAGGCCAGTCACGCGCGCTGTGAGGTCCCATGCAATCCATCATCGACGACCACGCGTTGTATGTGGCGAAACATCCCGGCACATTCGTGCTGCAAACCTTGAAGGCATTTCGCGCCAACCAGGGTTTGCTGCTCGCGGGCGCGGTCGCGTATTACGCGTTGCTGTCGATCGTGCCGCTCATGATCCTGATCGTGATCGCCCTGTCGCGCTTCGTGCCCCAACCTGTTCTACTTGCGGCGCTCGCGCATCTATTACAATGGCTGGTGCCGGGCCAGTCGAATGCACTCGTGCGCGAGCTGGCCAATTTTCTCGCGCATCGTGCGGTGATCGGCTGGGTCTTGTTGCTGACGATGATCTTCTTCAGTTCGCTGGCCTTCACCGTGCTCGAGAACGCGATGTCGCTAATTTTCGTCCACCGCGTGGTGGTAAGGCGGCGGCACTTCCTGCTCTCAGCGATGCTGCCGTATTGCTACATTCTGTGTCTCGGCGTCGGCCTGCTGATCGTCACCTTCGTGTCGAGCGGACTCGAGGCGATCGGCGCCGAAGGCATCGATCTGTTCGGCCTGCATGTTTCGTTGCGGGGACTCGCGCGCGTCGTGCTGTATCTGCTCGGCCTCGCGGGCGAGGTGTTCGTACTGACCTCGATCTATATGGTGATGCCGGTCGGGCGCCCTTCCCTCAAACATGCGCTGTTCGGCGGCGTGGTCGCCGCGGTGCTGTGGGAGATTACGCGGCACGTGCTGGTCTGGTACTTCGCCACTCTCTCGCAGGTCAGTGTGGTGTACGGGTCGCTGACCATGGCCATCGTGATCCTGTTCAGCCTGGAATGGCTCGCGACCTTGCTGCTGCTCGGGGCCCAGGTGATTTCGCAATACGAACGATTCGGCAGCGAGCCGATTCAGGCGCCGCAGCCGGACATCAAGACCGATTGAGTGCTCGCCGCGGTGCGCCTTACGGCGCGGCACCGTGGCTTAACGGCGAGACTGGGGTAACATTCTCCTGAATACCGGCCGAGGCGCACGCCTGGCGTAACCGCCGCTTCTACCCCGGCAGGCTTCAGGACCCGACAATGAGCATCACCCAGCGCAACAACATACACATTTCCGGCAACGGCAATCGGACCATGGTGCTGGCGCACGGCTTCGGTTGCGATCAAAGCATGTGGCGCTACCTCGTGCCGTCGTTTCATGACGAATACCGGACCGTGCTGTTCGATCACGTCGGCAGCGGCTCGTCGGATCTGAGCGCCTACGACATCGACAAGTACGACTCGCTATACGGCTACGCCAGCGACCTGATCGAGGTCATCCGCGAAGTCGCCGAGGGCCCGGTGGTATTCGTCGGCCACTCCGTTAGCGCGATGATCGGCCTGATCGCGAGCCTCAAGGCGCCGCAGCTTTTCTCCGCTCATATCATGGTGGGCCCGTCGCCCTGCTATGTGAACGACGGCGACTACGTCGGCGGCTTCTCGCGCGAGGATATCGAAGACCTGCTGCGCACCCTCGAAAGCAACTACCTCGGCTGGTCGAGCACGATGGCGCCGGCCATCATGGGCGCGCCGGAGCAGCCGGAGCTCGGCGTCGAACTGACCAACAGTTTCTGCCGCACCGATCCGGAGATCGCACGGCAATTCGCGCGCGTCACGTTTCTCTCCGATCATCGCGCGATACTGTCGCGCGCCACCACGCCCACGCTGATTCTGCAATGTAGCGACGACATCATCGCGCCGTGCGCGGTCGGCGAATACCTGCACCGCATGATCCCTGGCAGCACGCTGCATCTCATCGAGAACGTCGGCCATTGTCCGCACCTGAGTTCACCGAGCGCAAGCGCGGACGCGATGAACGCCTTTCTCGGGCCGATGAGCCTGTAGCACGATGCACAGCACGGACCGCCCGCTGCCCTCAGCCGACGCGTTGTTCGAGCACGCCGCCTGCGGCCTGCTCGTCACCGATGCCAACGGCCGCATCCTGCGCGTGAACGCGACCTTCTGCGGCTGGCTCGGCTATGAGACCGCGGAGCTCGCCGAGGCGAGGCAAATCCAGGATCTGCTGAGCACCGGCGGCAAGGTGTTCTATCAGACGCATTGGGCGCCGCTCCTGCAAATGCAGGGTTCGGTGGCCGAGGTCAAGCTGAACATGATGCATCGCGACGGCCACACGGTGCCGATGCTGCTCAACGCGGTGCGCCGCCGTCATGGCGACGTGACTTACCTCGAAGTGGCAGTGCTGATCGTGGCCGATCGTCATAAGTACGAGCAGGAGTTGCTGCTCGCGCGGCGCAATGCCGAGGCGTCGGTGGCCGCGCATCAACTCGCGCAGCGCGAGTTGCAGGAAAGCCGCGACGTGTTGAGTCTCGCCATGCGCGGCGCGCGCATGGGCGCATGGTCGCACGAGCCGAAGTCGGGCAAGTTCTGGTGGAGCCGCGAACTGGAAGCGCTCGCGGGCTACGCCGAAGGCCGCTTTGCCAACACGCCCGGCGGTTTTTTCGAACTGATTCATCCGGGCGATCTGATCGCGCTGAACGAGGCAGTGGACCACGCGGTGGAAATCGGTGACGACTACGTCGCCGAATTTCGCTTTCTGCATGCGAGCGGCGACTGGTGCTGGATGGAAGGCCGCGGCCGCGCCACTTATGACCGCCACGGCGAGCCGTTGATGATCTACGGCCTCGGCATCGACATCACCGAACGCAAGGAAGCGCAGACGGTCCTGTTGCGCCAGGCGGCGATCTTCGAGCACCTGAGCGACGCGATCGTGATCACCGACCTGCGCGGCAATATCACCGACTTCAACGTGGGCGGCGAACGCATGCTGGGTTATCGCATGCGCGAGATTCTCGGCAAGCCGGTCGCGCTCTTCCTCCCGCCGGAAGAGGCGCTGAACATTCGTCGGGAAACGCTCGCGGCGCTCGCCGCCGAAGGCACTTGGCGCGGCGAGTTGCCCTTCGTGCGGCGCGACGGTTCGCGCGGCGTGTGCGAAACCGTGGTCAAACCGCTCGCGAACGCGCGCGGCGATATTTACGGCGCGGTCAGCATCAATCGCGACATTACCGAGCGGCGGCGCGCCGAGCAGCAACTCACGCGACTGAATCTCGAACTCTCGAAGGCCGATCGTCGCAAGGACGAATTTCTCGCCACGCTCGCGCACGAACTGCGCAATCCGCTTGCGCCGATGCGCAACGTGCTCGAGATTCTGCGCCTGAAGGAATTCGCCGATCCACAATTGAACTGGTCGCGCGACGTCTTCGACCGGCAACTCCAACACATGACACATCTGGTCGACGATCTGCTGGAAGTCTCGCGCATCACCCAAGGCAAGCTCGAGTTGCGCAAGCAACGTCTCGAACTGGCGCGCGCAATGCAATCAGCAATGGAAGCGGCGCGGCCGACCGTGCAGGCCTCGTCGCATCACCTGAGCGTGACGCTGCCACGCGAGCCGCTTTATCTGGTCGCCGATCCCACGCGCCTGTCGCAGATGATCCTGAATCTGCTGAACAACGCCGCCAAGTACACGCCGCCCGGCGGCAACATTTCACTCGCCGCGGAACGCGAGGGCGATGAAGCGGTGATCGTCGTGCGCGATTCCGGCATCGGCATTCCTGCCGAGCATCTGAACAGCGTATTCGAAATGTTCTCGCAACTCGCGCCGGCGTTGGACCGCTCGCAAGGCGGGCTCGGCATCGGCCTCGCGCTGGTACGCGGCCTCGCGGAACTGCACGGCGGCACGGTCGCGGCCTTCAGCGAGGGACCCGGCAAAGGCAGCGAGTTCGTGATCCGGCTGCCGCTGACGAAAGCCGCGTCGCTGCCGTCCGACAGCGCGCCGGCCGAGACGCCGCACGCGGCCGGCCTGCGCGTCGTGATCGTCGACGATAATGCGGACGCCGCCGATAGCCTCGCGATGGTGCTCGAACTCGAAGGCCACGAAGTGCGCACGGCGGGCGACGGTATCGCCGGTCTTGAACTGATCGGCGCGTTCGCGCCGCAGGCAGTGATTCTCGACATCGGCTTGCCGCTTCTGAACGGCTATGAAGTCGCGCGGCGCATCCGCCAGGATTACCAGGACGCCGGCATTGTGCTGATTGCCGTAACCGGCTGGGGTCAGCAGCAGGACAAGCAGACGGCCGTGGCCGCCGGCTTCGACCATCACTTCACGAAACCGGTCGATCCAGGCGAGTTGCAACGGGTGTTGAGCCGGCAGCGGGTATGAGCGCCGAGCGCGCCTTGTTAAACTGACGCGATCTCCGCCCCGCCGCCCCTTTATGCCCCTCGACACAGCTGCCGCATTCGCCGACACCTCTTGCGAAACCGCTTCGCCATGCACCGGCACGCCCGCCCATGCTTGACGACGCTCAGGTCACACGCACCCTCGCCGCACGCGGCATCGTGCCTGACGCGAGCCAGCGCGAAGCGATCGCCGCGCTCGTCGCACTGCTCGGCGCGAATGGCCGGCGCGCGCGGTCCAACTCGACAGCGGCGCATCGAGGCGTGTATTGCCACGGACTGCCTGGGCGCGGCAAGAGTCTGGTGGTCGATACCGTGTTCGAATTGGCGACCTGCCGCAAGCGGCGTCTGCACTTCCACGAATTTCTGCGCGAGATGAACCGGAGGCTCGTGAGCGAGCCGCGCGGCGACGACCGGCTCGGCTCGGTCTCGCGGCAATGGCTCGACGGCACCGAGTTGCTGTGCTTCGATGAATTCCACGTACACGATATCGCCGACGCGTTTCTGATGGGCCGCTTTCTTGATACGGCAATCGGTCTTGGCACACGCATCGTGCTCACCTCGAACTACGCGCCGGACGGCCTGCTATCCGACCCGGAGTTTCACGAACGCTTTCTGCCGACCATCGAGCAGATCAAACGCTGCTTCACCGTGATTCATTTCGACGGCGCGCGCGACTACCGTTTCGGTGGTGAAGAAGCGCAGGTGCCGCATTTCTTCGCGCCGCTCGATGACGCCAACCGTGAAGCGATGCGCCAGATTTTCGTGCGCTACGAAGGCAGCGAAACGCTGGATCCGGTTACGGTGAGCGCGGCAGGCCGTCCGCTTGCCGCACGCGCGGCCGGCGCGGCATTGCTGTGGGCGGACTTCGAGAATCTGTGCGTGGCGCGCCGCTCGCATCTCGACTATCTGGATCTCGCCGAGCAGTGGCATGGTCTGATTCTCGACAATCTGCGCACCGAATGGTTGACCCAATCCCACACGCTGCAACGGCTGATCTGGCTGGTCGATATCTTTTATGACCGCAAGCGCGCGCTGTTCATCGCGTCGGATGAACCGATCGAGGCGGCGCTCAGCGGCCTGGAAGGCGCGCACGATCTGTCGCGCACGTTGAGCCGGCTCGCTGAAATGCAATCGCGCGCTTATCGCAACACGCTCGATGGAACGGGCGAGGTGTCGGCGGACACGCCGGCAGATGCAGTGGACGGTTCCTCGTAAGCTGCGAGGCAGGCAACTGACGTGCGTATTCTGCAAATCTTGCAAAACAATCGCAAATCCTGCGCACCCTTTTGAATCGCCACTGTCGAGAGAAAACCCCGCTATTCATAGGATCAAACGGCGAATGGCGCCCCCACACCGCCATTCGGAATAGGACCTGCTACGCCGTCGCGGGCCCATTCTTCAGCGGATAGCGTTCCGCTCTTCCCGTCCTCATGATCAGAACCGCTTCTGTCGCCGCGGCATTGTGCGCGGCCTGCCTCACTTCCGCCTGCGTGCACATCGGACCATCCCGCCTCAAAGCCGACCAGGTCGACTATGCGCGAAGCCGATACGAGCAGCAAGGCGCCGGTGGTGACCATTCCGGCGAATTGATCGTGCGATAGCAGCGGTTTGCGAATTTGCGGCGTGACGTAAAAAAACCGGCGGTTTTCAACAAACCGCCGGTTTTTCACTGCGCACCTTTTCGTGCCTTTACTCCTGGCTGCGCTTCGACTTCACCCGCTCGATCTGCTGCTTGGCCGCTTCATACACACGCTCCGGCGTGAAGCCGAACTTCTTCTTCAGATCGGCGAGCGGCGCGGACGCGCCGAACGTATGCATCACCACTTGCGCGCCGAGACGGCCCACATAGCGGTCCCAACCGAGCGAGGCAGCCTGTTCCACGGCGACACGCGCATCGACGTCCGGCGGCAGCACCGAGTCCTGATACGCCTCGTCCTGGCGCTCGAAGATGTCCCACGACGGCATCGACACCACGCGCGCCGCGATCCCCTCGCCCTTGAGTTTCTCGTACACGTCGACGCAAATCGAGAGTTCGCTGCCCGTCGCCATCAGGATCACTTGCGGCTTCTGTCCATCGGGTGCGTCGGCGAGCACATAAGCGCCCTTCCGCGTGCCGCTGGCGGCGGCATAGCGGCTGCGGTCCAACGTCGGCAACGCCTGACGCGACACGACGATGCACGATGGCCGCCGCGGATCCGACAGCGCCACACGCCAAGCCTCGGCCACTTCGTTGGCATCGCCCGGACGCAGCACGGTGAGCCCCGGCACGCCGCGCAGCGAGGCCAGTTGCTCGATCGGCTGATGGGTCGGACCATCCTCGCCCACGCCGATCGAATCGTGCGTGAACACGAAGATGGACGGCACTTCCATGATCGCCGAGAGGCGGATCGGCGGCTTCATGTAGTCGCTGAAAATCAGGAACGTGGAGCCGAACGGCCGCAGATTTGACAACGCCAGGCCGTTCACCGCCGCACCCATCGCGTGTTCGCGGATGCCGAAGTGCAGATTGCAGCCGCCGTAGCTATCGTGCTCGAAGCTGCCGGCACCCTCGAATTTCAGGTTGGTTTTGGTGGACGGCGAGAGATCCGCCGAGCCGCCGATCATCCACGGCACGCGCGCGGCAATCGCGTTGAGCACCTTGCCCGACGAATCGCGTGACGCGACGCCCTTCGGATCCGCGTCGAACGTGGGGATGTCGCTGTCCCAGCCCGCCGGCAATTCGTGCGCCTCCATCTGCGCGAATTCACGCGCGAGTTCCGGCTGCTTTGTCTTGTACGCGTCGTACTGCGCCTGCCATTGCTCGCGCGCCGCCTTGCCGCGCGCGCCGATGCCCGCCGCGAAGCGCTCATGCACGCCGTCCGGCACATAGAAGAACTTGTCCTCCGGCCAGCCGTACGCCTTCTTGGTGAGCGCCACCTCTTCGACGCCGAGCGCTTCGCCATGGGCCGACGAGGTGTCCTGCTTGTGCGGCGAACCCCAGCCGATGATGCTGTGCACCACAATCAGCGTCGGCCTGTCGGTGATGCTCTTCGCCTCGACGAAAGCGGCTTCGAGCGCCGCGGCGTCGTTGGCATCGTTCACGCGCAGCGTGTGCCAGTTGTAGCCGCGGAACCGGCTTTCCACGTCGTCGCTATATGCGAGGTCGGTATGGCCCTCGATCGTCACGCGGTTGCTGTCGTAGATCCAGATCAGATTGGACAGCTTCAGATGCCCGGCGAGTGAAGCCGCCTCGTGCGAGATGCCTTCCATCATGTCGCCGTCACCGCACAGCGCGTAGACGCGATGATCCAAGAGCGGCGCATCCGGCTTGTTGAAGTGGCTCTCACACCAGCGCCCCGCCATCGCCATGCCGACGCTGTTGCCGAGTCCCTGGCCAAGCGGGCCGGTCGTGGTCTCGACGCCGGTGGTCATGCGGTACTCGGGGTGCCCCGGCGTGTTGCTGTCGATCTGGCGGAAATGCTCTATGTCGTCGAGCGAGACGGCGGGCGCGCCGGTCGGCTTGCCCTCGTCGTCCACCGCCTTCACGTTGGCCAGATGCAGCAGCGAATACAGCAGCATCGACGCATGCCCCACCGAGAGCACGAAGCGATCGCGGTTCGGCCATAACGGCTCGTCCGGATCGTAACGAAGATGGTTTTGCCACAGATGATAGGCAACGGGTGCCAGTGCCATCGGCGTGCCGGGGTGGCCGGAATTGGCTTTTTGCACAGCGTCCATCGACAGCGTGCGGATCGTGTTGATGCACAGCTGATCGAGGGCGGGATCGTTTTGCATGGGACACTCCTTGTTCGGCGGTTGAGGAGAGAGCCGGGACGCACTGCTTCGGCGCACCCGGCGAACCGTGTTACGTGGAAGAACGCATGAGGAACCGCTGCGAGGCTCAACGATGATGCGCCGATGCGCGCAAATCTGCACGGAGCGTTACACGCGGCGTCGGGCGGGCTCGCTGCGGGGAACGGATCTTTCAGAGGGCTTGCGATGCGAACCCGTTCCGATCGGCGCGGGCACGAAGGGAGAAACGGCGTGCGCCAACGTCAAGCCGCGCGCAGCCAATACTCGACCAGTGGACCATGCTTTCCGTCGATCGGATCCAGCGGCGGAAAAGGCAACGCCTCCATGGCCGCCAGTTCGTCCGACGTGAGCGCCTCGCGGCGGATGTCCCACTGCTGGCCCTCCGGATAGCCGGCGACGACCCGAAAATGCCGCGCGAACGATTGCAGGCAATGGCCGGTGCCTGCCGGCAGCAGGATCGCGTCACCGGCGGACAGCGTCACTACCTTGCCGCCTGGACCGCCGATGATCACCTGCGCGGAGCCGTCCGTCACGCCCAGTATTTCGTGGGCGGTGGCGTGAAAATGGTGGTAGTCGAAAATGCCGTCGCGCCATTGCGGCGGCCACGCATTGCGTTCGAAGAGGATTTCGAAGGCGGCCGCGAGGTCGCCGCTATCCGGCATGAGAGCGCGCCTGTAAATCACCACCGGCAACTTGCTGTTATTCGGCACCCAATCGTGCGGCTCAAGCATGAAGGCTTCGTACTCGGTCTTGGCGGCGTCGAATCCATGCTTTGAATCGTTGTACATGGTTTGTTCCTTTACGTCCTGAAGATCGCAGGGCTCCCCTGAAGCCGGCGTTGAAGACAACATGCGTGCCGGCTCGGGCGATCTTTTCAGCGCGGCATAAAGCGCGCCTGCTTTCGCACGCGCTTCTTTTTGAGCCGTTCTGTGCGCACCGCCGTGGCGGTGGACGAATTTCGCAAACATATGAAGTATGGCTCGCTGGCCTGTTTACCTCGGCATCATTCCTTGCGCTGCGATTCGCGTCCGCCGCCGCCGGGTGGCTCGGCATGCGAGCCCGTGCCGAGCGGCACTTCGGCGGTCTGTGGCGGGCGCTCGTTCGAGCGTGGCGGATTGGTCGCCTTGTCCACGCCGGTCTGCTCGACGGGTTCGATACCGAGTGGACTGGGCTCGACATAGTGCGTGCCGCTCGGCTTGTTGCGCCGTTTCACCTCCTCAGTGACCAACGCGTCCAGCTCGTCCTGCGATTTGGTGCCCTGCATGTCGCCCTCCTCCTGATGTCGGATATGTCTTCGATGCAGCAACATCCGGTCCCTCTCCGTCAGGTCGCCCCACTGCACGCGAAAGGCAAGCTGGGCACGGCCGTTGCGGCAAGTGCGGTGGAGGTCTGGGACCGACATTTGTAAAAAGGAGAACCTCATGACGATGACGACAATTCGCGTATCCGATACCTAAGTGCAGGTCGAACGCACGCTCTACACGTTCGCGCAAAAAAACGACGCGGACGCGCCGCCATCCGTCACTTTTCAGGGCTCGCGCGATCCGCGGCCACGATCTCCCGGCCGTAGTCGATCGCGGCGCGGCGCGCCTCGTCGGCGGTCGCGTAGGGCCCGATTTCGGGCGCGCCATCGAATGGAAACAGAATTTTTCTGTCCGCTTTTCTGACAACCTTCAGTCCACCTACGTAACGGCCGTCGCCTGTTCCGTGATAGCTGGCGTAAATCTCGAAGTCATCGTCAGCAACGTCGGCCTTATGTCGCGCCATTTGTCTTTCCCTTATCCCTGCACTTCAGTGCGTCATGTCCGGTGAGATATCGCGGCGCGTACCGCCGTTGTGGCGCCACACGCATGCTGTGGTCGAGCAATAGCTGTTCCACACGGCGCAGGCCCGCATTCGTGGCGGATACAGCCGGGTGGCATGCTGGTTGCGATCGACAGGCATGCACATCACGGAGACCACGATGACGATGACGAGCACGCGTTGCATACCAAGTCTGCATCTGCATACGCCGATGCCACCGGAGGTCGACCCCGACGCTCCGGCCCCGACCAGCGATCCCGATCCGTCGCCGCCGCCCGACGACGTGCCACCGAATGATCCGGATCGTGCGCCCGAAGGCGATCCGCCTGCCAGGCCGCCGCCGGTCAGCGCCGTGTGATCCTCTCGCAAGCGGTCTTGCACACCGAAGGTCGCGTGAGATGGTTGTAAGCGCAAATTAATCCAGTGGTCCGGTAATTGCGGACTCTTCGGGCAAGCCGGCGCGCAGGGACCGGCAACCCGCCAGGAGCCACCATGAATACCGATCACATTGCCGAAACCGCGCCGGAGAGCGCATCGAAGGGCACACCCGGCACAGCCGATAGCGCGCCCATCAAGGCGTACCGCAACGCCGCGGGCGGCTGGGGTTCGGTGAAAGCGGTCGCGTCGATCCTCGTTCAGGAACACGTGACGTTGAACGGCAGCCGCATCCTCGCGCAGCAGAACAAGCCTGACGGCTTTGCCTGCGTGAGCTGTTCATGGGCCAAACCCGCGGACCCGCACCTCTTCGAGTTCTGTGAAAACGGCGCGAAGGCGACCGCATGGGAAATCACCAGCAAACGCATCGATACGCAATTTTTCGCCGACCATACGCTAAGCGTATTGCGCTCGTGGAGCGGCCTGGAGCTTGAATCGCGCGGACGGCTGACCGCGCCGATGCGCTGGGATCCGGCGACCGACCGCTATGTGCAGACCACCTGGGAACATGCGTTCGCCGAAATCGCGAGCGAACTGCAAGCGCTCGATCCGAATGAAGCGGTGTTCTACGCATCGGGCCGGGCGTCGCTGGAAACGTCGTACATGTATGCGCTGCTGGCTCGCCTGTACGGCACCAACAACCTGCCGGACAGTTCGAACATGTGTCACGAGAGCACCTCGGTCGGCTTGCCGAAGTCGATCGGCGTGCCGGTCGGGACCGTCCAACTCGAAGACTTCACGCATACCGACTGCATGCTGTTCTTCGGCCACAACACCGGCACCAACGCGCCGCGCATGCTGCATCAGTTGCAGGATGCGCGCAAACGCGGCGTGGAAATCATCACCTTCAATCCGCTCAAGGAACGCGGGCTCGTCACCTTTGCGAACCCGCAGTCGCCACTCGACATGCTCACTCCGGCCGACACACGGATCAGCACGCAATACCATCAAGTGAAGATCGGCGGCGATGCGGCGGCGATTGCCGGACTCTGCAAGCTGCTGATCGAATGGGACGACGACGCGCGACGCAACGGTGAGCCACGGGTGCTCGACGCCGCCTTCATCGCGGAACATACGCATGGCTTCGAAACCTTCGCGGACGCCATGCGCGCGACTTCATGGGAAGAGATCGAACACCATTCGCAACTCAGCCGCGCCGCGCTCGAAGACGCGGCACGTGTCTACGCGAAAGCGAATGCCGCGATGGTGTTGTACGGCATGGGCATCACGCAGCATCGCAGCGGCGTGCACAATGTGCAGATGCTGTCGAACCTGCTGCTTCTGCGCGGCAATATCGGCCGGCCGGGCGCGGGCATCTGCCCGATTCGCGGTCACTCGAACGTGCAGGGACAGCGCACGGTCGGCATGACGGAAAAGCCTGAACTCGCGCCGCTCGACAAGCTGAAAGAGCTCTACGGCTTCGAGCCGCCGCGCGACAAAGGCATGACCACGGTCGAAGCCTGCCGCGGCGTGCTCGATGGCAAGGTCAAAGCGTTCATCGGTCTGGGCGGCAATTTTCAGGTGGCGATTCCCGATCATCATGTGATGGACCCCGCGTGGCAGCGTCTGCGGCTCACGGTGCAGATCGCCACCAAACTCAACCGCAGCCATCTGCTGCACGGTGAGGTCGCGTATCTGTTGCCGTGCCTCGGGCGCATCGAGATCGACCGTCAGGCGAGCGGCGAACAATGGGTCAGCGTGGAGGACAGCACGGCCTGTGTGCACGGCTCGCACGGACTCGCCGAACCGGCCGGCGACATGCTGCTGTCGGAACCCGCCATTGTCGCGGGCATTGCAAAGGCGCTGCTGCCGCGCAATCCGAAGATAGACTGGGATGCGTGGGTGGACGACTACTCGCTGGTCCGCGACGCAATCGAACGCACCTATCCGGATCAGTTCAAGGACTTCAACCGGCGCTTCAAGCAGCCAGGCGGGTTTCATCGGCCACTCGCCGCTTGCGAGCGCAAATGGAACACGGAAAGCGGCAAGGCGAATTTCATCGTGCCTGAGACGCTCGACGAAGACGCGGACATGCCGTCACGAGGTCCAGACGTGCTGCGTCTGATGACCGCCCGCGGCGACAGCCAGTTCAACACCACCGTGTACGGTCTCGACGACCGCTTTCGCGGCGTGCATGGCAGCCGCAACGTGCTGCTCATGCATCAGGACGACATGACGCGGCGCGGCTTCGCCGAGGGCGAGACAGTCTGCATCTGCACCGTGTCGAACGATGACGTGACGCGCGAAGTCGACGGCATGCATGTTCATGCGTTCGACATTCCGCTGGGCTGCATCATGGGCTACTACCCGGAATGCAATCGCCTGATTCCGCTCTCGCATCACGCGGAATCGAGTCAGGTGCCGGCGTCGAAGTCGATTCCGGTGCGGCTGCGCAAGTCGGCGGTGATCGAGGATTTAGCGGCGTGAGAAATGCAGAAAGGGCGCGCCGGCGTGCACCGGGGCGCCCTTCTTTTATTGCTGGCCGCCTTGAACTTCTAGCTGCTGCCTACGCCGCGTCAAAATTGATGCAGCATCCCGACATAAGCACCCGTTTGCGATTCACCCACGAGCGGACTCGTATTGTTGCTCGCATCGCGCGGCGACGCTTCGAGCGAGAAATTCGAGTTGCTGCCGTTACGCACGTAGCCCACGGTGCCGTACAGGAAGGTGCGCTTCGACAGGTTGTAGGTGGTGCCGAGCACGTACATCATCGCGTGGCCGGACGGGTCGTGGGCGGCATCGCCCGAGCCGTCGCCGACCTTCACGTAGAAGCCGCCCGCCGTCATCGCCCAGCGCGGCAGGAAGTTGTAGGTCGCGCCGAGCCAGTAGTGATCGGCCGAGTCGGCGACGCCGACCGGCGAATCGGGCGCCGAGTAATGCGTGTAGGCGCCCTGGATCTTCACCGAGTCGAAATGCACGTTGACGCCGGCGAAATATTCGCGCGATGCCTGGAAGATGTTGCTGAAGCGGCCGTTGACGTCGCGCAGTTCGTCGTAGATGCCGCGCACGTCGAAGAGCGGCGAGTGATAGGTCAGCATGATGCCGTCCGAGCGGCCGAATTCGCCGGGCGCGCCGCTGTTGAAGGCGCCCGCCTGATTGCCGAACGCATATTGCGCTTGCACATCGAAGCCCCAGAACACCGGGCTGTGATACTCGACGTTGTTGCTGGTTTGCTGCCAGTTGCGCCCACGCACGAGCGAGGCCGACGAAAACGCCTGCTGCACGAACGGATCGAATTCCCATACGCCGTCGCTGTCGATAAACAGATTACGGCCGGCCTGCAACGTGCCCCACTGCTCGCTCTTCAAACCGACGAACGCGCGCCGCGACCAGAGCCGCCCGCCGCTCGTCGTGCCGTTCATCACCTGCAAACCGGTTTCGAGGTTGAAGATCGCATTGAGCCCGCCGCCCAGATTTTCGTTGCCTTTAAGCCCGAGCATGCTGGTGCCCCAATCGCCGCCTTCCGCGCTCCAGCGGCTCGAACTGCCGCCCGCGCCATTGTTGATGTGATTCAGGTATTCCAGGCCGGCGTCGAGTCGGCCATATAAGCTCACGCTGGTTTGACCATATGCCAGCGGACTTGCCACGGCGAGGGCCGCCATTAGTTTTGTATGTAGTCTCATTGTTTTGCCGTCAATTTTTTGTGTTGCGATGTAGGGCAAAGAGGACTGCGGATGCTGCAAAACACGATCGGCGAGAAAGATGTTTGTAAAACTATAGCGCTGGGTCCGTCGAACTATAGGCGATACGCGCTTCATAGCCTATTCGTTTGACGCAATAAATATTTGCCCGGCATGCGCTCGACAAGGGCCGGGTTCCAATGGAATAGGAAGATCGAAAGCCGCTCAAGATAAGATAGTCGCTCATTCGGCCTCAGCCAAATTGCAATGCATGATTCGTTATTGACTATTCAACCTTCGCCATGAACTCGCCCGAACTGACCGAAGACGAAAACCTTGGCCTTTACCAACGCGCAACGGAAAACGGCGCGGAATGGTGGCGTGTGAGCGTGGCCGACCGGCCGGAAAACTATCGGCTCGAACATGGCGTCGACAATGGCAGCGGCCCTGGCGCTGTCGATATCGACCTCGTGGTGGACGCGGAAAATCTGCGGGCGAAGCTGAAGAAATGGCGCCGCGAAGGCTTCGCTATCGATATGGACGATGTCGCGGGCGAGCAGTCCGCGGCCGGACGCGTCGCCTTCATGCCGGAATTGCAGCGCGTCGCGGCGCGGGCCTCAGCGGCGAAACACCGGCAGGCGGAAGGCACGGGCGAGACCGTGCGCATCGGTCATGTGGAGGTGCCTTGCGGCTTCGACAATCCGCTCGTGCCGCGCATCAATCCGGCCTATCTGTTCTCCGAGCGCTTCAACGACATTGTCGAGGACATCGTCGAGAACCGGCGCGTGATGCTGATCGGCCACACCGGCGCCGGCAAGACCAGCCTGATCGAACAGGTCGCGGCGCGTTCGCGTCACGGCGTGCTGCGCTCGAACATGAACGGGCAGACCACCGTCGGCGACTTCGTCGGCTTCTGGACCGTCAAGGGCGGCGAGACGCTGTGGGTCGACGGCGTGCTGCCCACGGCCATGCGCGAAGGGATCTGGCTGATCGTCGATGAAATCGATTTTGCCGAACCGTCGATTCTCGCCGCCCTCACCGCCGTGCTCGAACCGCACGGCCGCCTCGTGCTGAAGGAAAAAGGCAACGAGATCGTCGCGCCGCATCCGGCCTTCCGGCTGTTCGCCACCGCCAATGCGGTCGGCGCGATGAGTCAGTTCCGGCATCTGTATCAGGGCGCCAATCTGATGAACGAGGCGTTTCTGGACCGCTGGCGCGTGTATCTGCTCGACTATCTGACGCCCGCCGAAGAAGCCGACGTGCTGATCGCCACCCTCGCCCCGCACATGACGCGCGCGCTCGCCACCACGCTCGCCGCGATCGCCGCCGACTGCCGCGCGGCGTTCGCCCGCGAAGATCTCTCGAGCGCGTTCTCGACCCGGCGCCTGCTCGACTGGGCCGAGTTGATGCTGCGCACGGGCGACCCCGAACGCGCCGCCGGGCCGGCCATCTACGCGAAGGTGAGCCCGGAAGACGCCGCGTTGATTCGCGGCATCGTTCGCCATCACATCGCGCCGGCTCCTGAAGCGTGAGCGCGATGCACGCAACGCGCGACACGCGCGGCTTCGCCTTCGAATCCACGCTCAGCAAGGTCGCCCGCGTGCTGACCGGGCAATACGGCGCGACGGTCGCGTTCAGTCCGGACGGTCCGCGCGTGGAGCCCGGCCGCATTGTGATTCCCGACTACGAGTTGAACGGCGAGGTCGAGCGCGATGTGCTGATCGGCTACCTGGATCTGCTGGTCGCGCGCGCCAAGCATGCGTCGCTCGCGCAACTCGACGCGCTGCCCAAGGGCGTCGCGGCGAATCTCGCGCAAGTGATCGAAGACCGCCGCGTTTGCGGGCAGTTGCTCGACGAATATCCGGGGGCGCGCTGGTTCATCGGCAAGCTGCGATTGCATGCGGCCGAACGCGTGCGGCAGCGCTGGCCGAAGCTGCATTGGCGCGACCGTCTGGTCTGGCTTGTGGAACGCGCGTTGTGGGATGAACCGCCCACCCGGACCGAAGCGAGTCATTCGCTGCTCGCCGCCTTGCATGCCTCGCAGGATCTGCTGCACGAAGCCCGCGTGAGCGGCTCGACCGCGCAGAGCATCGCGGCGGCGCAGGCGCTCGTGGCGCGCGTGCGCGCGTTGTCGGCGGGCGACGTGAACAGCATGGCGTTCACTGCGGATCCGGTTGAGGACATCGATACGGAAACGGCCGCGGCATCGTCCGCGCGGCCCGAAGACGACGACACCGTGCTGCCCGATCAGGACAGCGCGAACTCGCCGCCGTCCGATCGAAGCGGTGGCGCGCAGGCGGACAACGCGGTCGGCATGGGTCAATCGCTGGCCGACGCGCAGCAGCCTTCCACGCGTTCTTCAGAAGGCGAAGCGGGCAGTGCGAATAGGGATGCGTTGAAAGCCACGCTGTCGATTCCCCTCGCCACCGAATTCGACGACATCCGCGATCTCACGGGCCAGGGCGACAGCGCCGCGTGGCGAGAACTGCGGGCGCAGGCTCGCGCGGACACCGCGCCGCTCAAGGAAAAGCTCGAACGCGCGCTGAGCGCCGACGAGCGCACGCGCTGGCGCCGCGAGCAGGAGCGCGGCGAGATCGATCGCACCGCGCTGGCGAAGCTCGCGACCTCGCCCGGTTATCGCACGCCGTTTCGCACGCAGCGGCCTTCCAAAGGACGCGACGTCGCCGTGACGCTGCTGATCGACCGCAGCGGTTCGATGGCCGGCCGCAAGATCGAACTCGCGCGCCAGTGCGCGGCCGCCTTGTGCGATGCGCTGACGCAGCTGTCGTTCGATTGCGAAGTGCTCGGTTATTGCTCGGTCGAATCCGCGCCCATGAAGCAGCTCTACGAGCGGCAACGCGCCGCCGGCGCGGATTTGCGGCGCTATAACCGCTTCGTCGAACGGCTCGATCTGAAGGTCTATAAACGCTTCGGCGCAACGGACCTGAGCGGGATCGCAGCGATCGACTGCGGCCACGAGAATCCGGACGGCGAGGCGCTGGCCTGGGCCGCGACGCGGCTTGCCGACCATCAGGCCGAACGGCGCATCCTGATGATGTTCTCCGATGGCTACCCGTCGACCGGCGACGGCGATCCGCAGGTATTGCGCCGCGATCTGCGCGAACGCGTCGCGGCGATCGGCAAGCGCGGCATCGAACTGGTGGGGATCGGCGTGCTGACGGACGCGGTCGAGGACTTCTATCCGCACAACGTGGTGGTCAGCCGCCTCGCCGAACTGCCGTCGACGGTGTTCTCAGTGCTGAGTGCGATGTTGCTCAAACGTTGACGGCGCCGCTCACGCCGACTGCGGCCTGAACGGATACCGTTCGATTTCACCGCCGCGCGCCACCACCGCCGTGCTCTCCGGAATCTCTTGCCACCAGCCCGGCAGGTCGGCGAGCGGTTCGGACAGCACCAGAAACGCATTCTCGCCGGCCGCCTCGATGCGTGGATCGTCGGGATACAACGCGTGCAGTTGCTGAAACGAGCTGCTGTGAAAGAGCGAGCGCGACTGCCCTTCGCTCGAATAGCGCACTGCGACGATCTGCTCGCCGTCGGTGGCGCACACAGTCATGTTCAGCGGTTCGTCCACGCCATGCTTGCGGCCGGTGTCCTCGACGAAGGCCACCATGCGCTCGAGCGCGGTAACCGGCGCCACTTCCAGGCCGAAAGTCAGCGCGAGGAAAAACATCACCTCGGAATCGGTCGAACCTTCAATGGATGGAAACAGATCGGGGTCGATCGCCACCATCAGATCGCGGCGCACGGACGGATAGTTGCGTACCAGGCCGTTATGCGCGAAGAGCCAGCGGCCATGACGGAACGGATGGCAGTTGGTTTCCTGCGAAGGCGTATCCGTCGCCGCGCGTATGTGCGCGACGAACAGCGGCGCACGGATCGCCCGCGCGGCTTCGCGCAGATTGCGGTCGCTCCACGCCGGCTGAATACAGCGGTAGCGGAACGGGATATCGGTCGGCTGGCCGTACCAGCCGATGCCGAAGCCGTCGCCGTTGGTCGTGGTCTGGCCAAGCCGCGAATGCAGGCTCTGGTCGATCAGGGAGTGTTTGGCATTGAACAGCACTGTTTCGAGCTGAATCGGGTTGCCTGTATAGGCGAGCCAGCGGCACATGAGGTTCTCCCGGTGAGAGTCGCGTCTACTTCACTACCGGCTGCATCGTCGCGATAGGGATCAGGAATTCGGAGAAGCCGGTCAGCATGATCTGCACGCCGATGCACAGCAGCAGAAAAGAAGATACACGCATGGCGACCTTGGTGCCCTCCACGCCGAGGTACTTCGCGAACACCACCGCGCGGCTATAGATCAGATAAACCGTCACGGCCACCGCCAGCGAGATCACCACCGACGCGATGCTCGAAATCACAAACTCGGAGAGCTTATGCGTGCGGTTCGCGGTCAGCGCGACAGCCGTGGCGATCGAACCCGGCCCGGTGGTCAGCGGAATAGTGAACGGAAAAAACGCCTTCGACATCGCATTGTCCGCGTCCACCCGCTTGACCGCCGGCTGCTCGGCCGGTTGCGTGTCGGGCGCGTTGAGCATCTGCCAGCCGCCCACTGCGACGGCGAGCCCTCCGCCGATGCGCAGCGCCTGCATGGAGATGCCGAAGAAATGCAGGATCGGCGTACCGATGAAAAACGCCACCAGCAGCACGCACATCACGTTGATGGCGATTTTGCGGGCCAGCCCGGTGCGCTCCTCCGTGGTCAACGAAGCAGTCCGGTCCAGGAAGACGAAAGCAATGCCGATTGGGTTGATGATGCTGATCAGCCCGGTAAAGCCAAACAGAATGTCCGAGATCAGACTTTCGACCATATGCGTTCCGTGTCGAGCGGCGCATCGGGTCGCTCCACTGCGCACCCGGCATGCCGCGCCATGTTGATGAAGCCGGACTCTCTCCGGCGATCCCGATGATGCTCGCGTTGCGTGGCGAGATGATATCGCGGCGCGCCAGGCAAAGCCCTAAAAAAGCCAGGCGCCGGCGGGCGTGCCGCGGCGCGCCACGCTGCGCGCGCCGCCTTGCAGCGCAGCAACCGGCCCCATAAAGATGCGTCCGCAACTTTCAGAAAGCCTACACTTTTTTGACCTGCTTTACGGGACCAAAGCATCCGGCATACAGTCCCCAGCGAAGCCGCACTTTCAACGAGACGTACTTACCAGTTCGAGGAGTTGCCCCCATGTTGCTTCGTGTACTCGCCGCGCTGCCGTTCATCGGCATTCTGCTCGGTGTTCCGTTTGTGAATCGTGTCGAGCCGCTGATGCTCGGCATGCCGTTCGTGCTGGCCTGGATCGTCATGTGGGTGGTGCTCAGTTCGATCATCATGGCGATCGTCTACCGTCTGGATCCGTCCAACCGTCAGCTCGCCGCCGATGGCGAGGAGGTCAGTTCATGAGCGCACTCATCATCATTGCTGCGATTACGCTGTTTGCGCTTTACCTGGGCGTGCGCGCCAAACGCGGCCACGACATGAGTCTCGAGCAATGGACCGTGGGCGGCCGCAGCTTCGGCACCGCCTTCGTGTTCCTGCTGATGGCCGGTGAAATCTACACGACCTTCACCTTCCTCGGCGGCAGCGGCTTTGCTTATGGCAAGGGCGCGCCGGTCTATTACATTCTCGCGTACGGCACGCTCGCGTACATCCTCTCGTACTGGATGCTGCCGCCAATCTGGCGTTACGCGAAGAATCATCGCCTCGTCTCGCAGCCGCACTTCTTCACGCGCAAATACGACAGCCCGGCGCTCGGCACGCTCGTCGCGCTGGTCGGCGTGGCCGCGCTGATTCCCTACCTCGTGCTGCAGTTGAAGGGTCTCGGCATCATCGTGGCGACGGCCTCGTACGGCGCGATTTCGTCGACGGCGGCCGTATGGATCGGCGCCTGTGTCGTGACCGCCTATGTGATCGTCTCCGGCGTGCGCGGCTCCGCGTGGAATTCGGTGGTGAAGGATCTACTGATCCTCGCGATCGTGCTGTTTCTCGGCATCTATCTGCCGCTGCACTACTACGGCGGCTTCAGCGACATGTTCCGCGCGATCGACGCCGCGCGCCCCGGCTTCCTCACCTTCCCGGCCAAGGGTTCGAGCGTGACGTGGTTCCAGTCGACCGTGCTGCTGACGGCGCTGGGCTTCTTCATGTGGCCGCATACGTTCGGGTCGATTTTCACCGCGAAGGACGAACGCATTTTCCGCCGCAACGCGATGGTGCTGCCGTTGTATCAGCTGATTCTGCTGTTCGTGTTCTTCGTGGGCTTCGCGGCGACGCTGAAGGTGCCGGGTCTGAAGGGCGGCGACATCGACCTGTCGTTGTTCCGCCTGTCGTTGCAGACCTTCGACCCGTGGTTCGTCGGCGTGATCGGCGCGGCCGGTATCCTGACCGCGCTGGTGCCGGGCTCGATGATCCTGACGTCCGCGTCGACGCTGCTCGCCAACGACGTGTATCGCGGCATGGTGAGCCGTCAAGCATCGGACGCCACGGTGACGAAGCTCGCCCGATTCCTCGTGCCGGTGGTGGCGCTGGTGGCGGTCGGCTTCACGCTGCAAGGCGGCGAAACCATCGTCGCGTTGCTGCTGATGGGCTACAGCTTCGTGACCCAGCTCTTCCCGGCGGTGATCTGCAGCCTGCGTCCACATAACCGCGCGACCAAGCAAGGCGCGTTTTGCGGGATTCTGGCCGGCGTCGCGGTGGTGGCCGTGACGACCACGATGCACCTGAGCATCGGTCAGCTGATGCCGTTCCTGCCCGATGCGTTGAAGGACATCAATATCGGCTTCCTGGCGTTGGCGGTGAACATCATCGTCTTCGCGGCGGTGAGCGCGGTGACGCAGCCGCGGCCGGTCGAGCAGACGCCCGCGCCGGTGCATTGATTCAGGCTTGCTTCCTTGCGCAGTGAATGAAAGGGTTGTCGCTTCGGCGACAACCTTTTTTTATGTCCCGCGCCGGCGTTTGGAATTGAAGTCAAATCTACCCATGAATGAAAAAACCGCCCGACGGGCAGCGAAGCGTCAAGACAAATAAATAGGCCTTCCAGGCCAAAGAATCGCTCACCCGCACTGCAACACAAACCCTCCTCGCGGTCCTTGCAAATCCGCGAACCTCAGGCACATCCCTTGCTGAACTGACGCGTCCGCGAATCCCACCGCACTGTGCAAGTGCAAAAAATCCCGTCCTTTGGGGGCCACTTTGCCGCTCAACGTTCTTCTCGTCGCTTCCGAAGCCTTGCCGCTCGCCAAATCCGGCGGCCTCGGCGACATGGTCAGCGCATATGCCGCCGCTCTGCGCGATGCCGGCGTCGACGTCTCGATCCTGATTCCCGCTTATCCAGCCGCGCTCGAACGCGCAGCCGACGTCGCGCCCGTCGCGCGCATGACCGGCCTGCCCGGCGGCGACGCCCGGCTGCTGCGCGGCCAGATGCCCGATACCGGCGTGCCGGTGCTGCTGCTGCAGATGGATCACCTGTTCGCGCGCGAAGGCCTCTATCGCGATCCGCAAGGGCGTGACTACCTGGACAACCTCACGCGCTTCGCCTCGCTCGCGGCGGCGGCCGCGCGAGTGGCGCGCGGCGTGCGCAACGTCAAGCGCCCCGACATCGTGCACGCGCACGATTGGCATGCAGGACTGACACCGCTCTATCTGCGGCTCGCGGGCGTCGCCGCGAAAAGCGTCTTCACGATTCACAACCTGGCGTTCCAGGGCAACCATCCGCTCGCCATGGGCGGCTGGATCGGCGTGCCGTCCGAATTGCTGGCGCCCGCGCTCTCCGACGAACGCAGCATCGAGTTCTACGGCTCGCTGAGCATGATGAAAGCGGGCATCGTCCATTCGGATCGCGTCACGACAGTGAGCCAGCGCTATGCACGCGAGATCCTGACGCCGCACTTCGGGCACGGCATGGAAGGCGTGTTGCAGGCGCAGGCCGGCAAGCTGTCGGGCATCGTCAACGGCATCGATACGGCAGCATGGAATCCGGCCACCGACAAACAGATCGCCCGCCCCTATTCCGTCGACGACACCGCCGGCAAGCAGGCCTGCAAACGCGAACTGCAACAGGCCTTCGGTCTGACGCGCGATCCGTTCGCGCCGCTGGTGGCCATCGGCAGCCGGCTGACCGAACAGAAGCTCGCCGATGTCGTCGTGCATACGCTGCCGGCGCTGCTCGAACGGCATCCGCGGCTGCAGTTCGCGATTCTCGGCCAGGGCGAGCACGGTCTCGAACAGGCGCTGCAGGATGTCGCGTCCGCATGGCCGGGACGCGTCGGCGTGCAGATCGGCTATGACGAGCAGCGCGCGCACATGCTGCACGCGGGCGCGGACATTCTGCTGCACGGCAGCCGCTTCGAACCCTGCGGACTGACGCAGCTCTATGCGATGCGCTACGGCACGATTCCGGTCGCGTCGCGCGTCGGCGGCCTGGCCGATACGATCGTCGACTATGTGCCGCATGATCCTCGTGGCGAACAGAAGGCGACGGGATTTCTGTTCGACGGCGAAAGTCCGGACGACGTGATGCATGCGCTCGGCTGTGCGTTGGCTGCGTTTGTGCAGCCGTCGTCGTGGCACGTGTTGCAGCGGAATGCGATGAGCCGCGACTTCGGTTGGGACGCGTCGACCTCGAACTATCTCGCGTTGTATGCGGATCTGGTCGATGCACGTCCGGCGCTGCGCGATACACGGGTTCGCAAGACCGCGGTTCGGGCGCGGACGGCGGCCTCCGCAGTCACGCGCAGGGAAGAGTTCAACGCGGGCAGCGGGGAGATGGCGCGCAGCGCGTGAAGCGCTTGAGGCGTTCGGCTTGGGTGTTACCGGGCGGGCTGCCGCGCGTTATGCTGTGCGGCATCTCAACGTGTTATGGAGTTGCCGATGCAGCCGCCCGTTCTCCGAGTCGCCCGCCCTACTAACGATCTGCATAAGGTCGCCGATTTCTATACGCGGGGATTGGGCTTCGAAGTCCTGGCGAGCTTCGAGAATCACGAGGGCTTCGATGGCGTCATTGTCGGCCGGCGGGGCTGCCCCTGGCATATCGAGTTCACACACCAGCACGGCGTGACCGTCGAACGGGCGCCGACCACCGAGCACCTTCTCGTCCTCTATCTTCCCGAACACGATGCATGGAGCGCGGCCGTCGAGCGGCTCGAAGCGCTCGGCGTGCCCGCGTGCGAATCGGAGAATCCTTACTGGGACCGTCATGGCAAAACGTTCGAAGATCCGGATGGATATCGGATTGTTTTGCAGAATGCGGCGTGGGGATGAACAGAAAGCTGCTTGACAGCTATCACCACCGTTAGGCAAGCTGCGGCGTGCAGAAGCTTGCACTACGAGTCCCGTTTCCTGTTGCGCCTGTTGTACCGCGCCGTATGAATGCGCCGTACGAACGAACGATCACGCTGCCGTCGTCCACGGCTCATTCCCGAGGATCGCAATGCACAGAACACGAACCATCGCTGCTGCCGCGCTACTTGCCATCGTCCTCACGGCCTGCCATACGGCGCCTACCAACGACTTCTCCAAAGCCCCCGTCGCACCCGTCAGCGCCAACAGCGCCGACATCCGCTCGATCGCCAGGGACGCGTATCTCTACGGCACCCCGATGGTCGATACGTACAGCATCATGTATGCGTTTTCGGTGGATGCCACCAACCCGCAATACAAAGGTCCGTTCAATTCCATCCTGAACATCTCGCGCGTCTTCACGCCGGACGACACCGCCTTCGTCACGCCCAACTCCGACACGCCCTATTCGTTCGCCGGCCTCGATCTGCGCGCGGAACCCGTCGTCATCACGGTCCCGCCGATGGACGCGAAGCGCTACTTCGTGTTTCAGTTGATGGATCTCTATACCTTCAACTTCGCGTATATCGGCAGCCGCACCACAGGCAACAACGGCGGCAAGTACCTGATCGCGGGACCACGCTGGAACGGTCAGACGCCAAACGGCATCACTCAGGTGATCCGCTCCGAGACCGATCTCGTGAACGTGGTCGGACGCACGCAATTGTTCAATCCCGACGACCTTGCTAACGTCAAGCAGATTCAGGCGGGCTACAAGGTGCAAACGCTCTCGGCGTTCACCGGCAGCAAGCCCGCGCCCACCGCGCCGCCGGTGCAGTGGATCAAGCCGCTCGCGCCGGCCACCGCGCGGACATCGCTCGAATTTTTCAATGAACTTGCGTTCGTGTTGCAGTTCGCGCCGGTCAATCCGGGTGAGGCTGGACTGCGCAGCCGCTTCGCGCAGATCGGAGTCGTGCCCGGCAAGCGGTTCGATGCGAACGCGCTCTCGCCGGAACAGAAAGCGGCTTTTCAGGCCGGCATGCAGGATGGCCAGAAAGCGATCGACGACAAGCGCGCGTCGCTCGGCGGCAAGACGGATACGCTATTTGGCTCGCGCGAGTATCTGAAGAACGACTACGTGGCGCGCGCCACCGGCACCCAGGTCGGGATTGGCGCGAATTCGCGTGAGGAAGCGTTGTATCCGGTGCTCGACAAGGATTCGACCGGACAGCCGCTCGACGGCAGCCAGCATCGCTACGTGCTGCGTTTTCCGAAAGGACAGTTGCCGCCTGTGAATGCGTTCTGGTCGGTGACCATGTATGCGTTGCCCAGCCAGTTGCTCGTGAAGAATCCGATCGACCGGTATCTGATCAATTCGCCGATGTTGCCGCAACTCAGGAAGGATCGCGATGGCGGCCTGACGATCTACATCCAGGCGAATTCGCCGGGCAAGGCCAAGGAGGCCAACTGGCTGCCGGCGCCGGAAGGACCGTTCATGATCACCTTGCGGTTTTACTGGCCGAAACCGGTGCTGCTGGATGGCAAGTGGAAGACGCCGGTGGTCAAGCGGGTGAAGTAGTTGGAATCGAGTGTGCGTGGCGTGAGCCGTTACTGGCTCACGCCGCTGGGTCGGGCATGTCGTTATCTGGCTCAGCGCTCCACGCTTCCGAATTCACGCCGTGATGGACGAAGAACAGGCCGTCGCTATCGGACGGCAAAATGAGTGAGGGATGTCAGTCGCGAAAACGCGAGCGCGCCACTACGAGACTGCGCGTTCCCTGGGCGTTTGCGCATGGGCATCCGTCAGCAACGGCGGTAGACTGTCCGCCGGATCGAAACCGGACATCAACCCACTATGCACAGCGATTCCACACCTTACGTGCTTTACTATTCGCCCGGCGCGGCGAGCATGGCCGTGCACTGGATGCTGATAGAACTGGGCATCGCTTTCGACGCGCAGTTGATCGACATCGACGCGGGCCAGCAGCACGACCCGGCATATCTGCGGCTCAATCCTGCGGGACGGGTGCCCACGCTGATGATCGACGGCACGCCGCGCCACGAGTCGGCCGCGTTGCTGATACTGCTGGCCGAACGGCATCCCGATGCCGCGCTCGCCCCCAAGCCGAACTCCGTCGATCGCGCCGCGTGGCTCGAAATGATGGTCTATCTCGCCAACACGGTTCTGCCCGCCATGCGCGACTGGTTCTATGCGGACTCCGATGGCGACCCTGCCGGCGCCGAAGCGGTTCGCGCGCTCGCATGCCGTCGGCTCGACGCAGCGTGGGACAAGCTCGATGCTCATCTCGGCGAAAGTCATGACTATCTGATCGGCGACAAGCTGAGCACGGCCGACTTCATGGCCGTCATGTTGATGCGCTGGACCCGCAATATGCCGCGTCCGGCGCTCGGCTGGCCGAATCTTGCCCGCTATATTCGAAAGCTACGTGCGCTGCCTTCGTTCATCGAATTGAATGCGCGCGAAGGACTGACCGAATGGCGTAACCAGGAAGATTGACGCGCGATTGACCGGGATCGTGCGGGCGCCGACTTGCTGTGGCCGCACTCGCGTGAGCCATTTCTCGTGTCGCGCGCTTGAATGTCGTGGCCGCATCGGCAAGCAGCGATCAACTCGGCCGCTTGCCGATGATCACGATGCCGCGTGAAAGTCCGCTCACGCTATCCACCGCCAGCGCGCCCGCGTACAACTGTGCGAGCGGTACCCACACAGCCGGATATTTGTAGCGCGCCACGTCGAGCAGCAGCGCGCTGTCGCTTGCCGAGTCGTAGGCCGCGAGCGGCGACCAGTGTCCGCCGCCCGTCTCGCCGATTTCCACCCGCCTGAAATTCAACAGCACGAAGCGGTCGCTGTGGCCCGTGGTCGCGCGCACGAGGTCGCGAAACTGGCCGAGCGACAGGTCCGCCGCGTGGTATTTCCTGACTTCGACCGGAAAGGCGTTCAGCGCCGTGCTGAGCTGATCGAGCGTCATGCCCTCTTGCGAGACCCGCGCGGCGTTAGCCACCTGCGGATCGATGCCGTGAAAGAAATCTTCCTGGGAGAAAAACGGGAAGTCGGGGTACTGCGTCGACTGGGGCCGGCGGATGCCCAATGCGTTGAGCGCCATGACCGAGGTCGCGACGGAGCAATAGGCCTGGTTGCGCTGGGTTTCGAAATACTGCGAGAGAGGCCAGTACGACTGATTGGACGTGGAACTCGTCAGCCGTTTCTGGCCGGCCGGCTGCGCCAACGCGACGAGGTTCGGCGGCACTGGCAGCGGGCCGTCCGCCGGGCGTGCGGTGGCTTGTGCGCCAGCCTCGCTGTCGGGCTGAACAGCGGGCTGAATAACGGCAGGCGGAACGGCGGCCTGACTGCTGGCCGGCGGCACCGGCGCACAGGCGGCCAGCGCCGCGGCCACAACGGCGACGATCCACTCAGGCTGGCTCAAGCGCCCAACGGCGCGCATCAACGAATATCTGGACATGGATCTTTCCGCTGTGGATGAACCCGGGTGACTGCCGCTGTGCCGGGGTATAAAAAACAGCGCGCATCGGCAAGCCCCGATTTTGTAACACGAAACAAAGTTCAGCGTGCGCGACGGTGCGCGAGCTTCGACCCGCGAAGCGCGCTTCTCCCCTACAATGCTGCAGCATTTTTTAACCGACTCTCGCACATCACCGCCGAAGTCAATCCAACGGAAAGCGCTGGTCTGAACATGACAATCCAGTCACCCTGCATCGACATTTGCAAACTCGACGGCAAAACCGGCTTCTGCATCGGCTGTCTGCGCACGCGCGACGAAATTCGCGCGTGGAAGACCATGAGCGATGACGTGCGTCTCGCGGTCATCAATGAACGGCCAGGCCGGGAAGCGATGCTGAAAACGGAAACGGAAACGCAAGCGATGCAAGCGACACCACAGACGCAAACGTCCTAAGCGCCCCGCTCAATCAGCCTGCGCCGCAAACGCGTAACCGTTCTTGCCGCCGCGCTTGACGCGATACATTGCGTCGTCCGCCGCGGCGACGAGGCGCTGGTAATCGCTGACGAGATCCGGATAGCTGGCAATGCCGATGCTCGCGCGCACTAAGCCGATGCCTATCTGCTCGTCGGTCTCGACCACACACGCGATGAGCCGTTGAGCAATCTCGGCCAATTCATCCGCCGTCGAATATTCTCGAATCAGCACCGCGAATTCGTCGCCGCCAATGCGCGCGACAACATCCGCTTTGCGCACCGACTCGCGAAAGGCGCGCGACACCGCAATCAGGAATTCATCGCCGACGCGGTGGCCGAGCGTGTCGTTGACCTGCTTGAAGCCGTCCAGATCGACATACAGCACGGCGATGTTGCGAGCCGTCGGACCGGCTTGCAAATTCGCCGCCGCCTCGTCGAGCGCGGCGAACAGCTTGCGCCGGTTCGGCAAGCCGGTCATGGGATCGTGCAATGCGGCGTACTCGAACTCGTGCGACTCGCCCGCCAGCTGACGATTGCGTTTCGCGTACATGCCGAGCGCGGTGAGCAACATACAGAACAGCAGCGCGGCCAGCGCGATCAACACGTTCGCGACATGGGCAATCCGCAGGCGCACGTCGGCGCCATCGGCATCGCGCTGTGCACGCCAATACGGCGGGATGGTGGCAAGCAACGCATCGGTTCCGTTCAGACTGGCATCGGGCGTCAACGCAGCCGCCGGCACCCGCGGCGCAGCGGACGGACTGGCATTCACCAAAGCCGCGAGCGACTTCAGACGCTCGGCGAGTTCGATGCGTGCATGGCGGTAACCCTGAGTTTGCGTTTGACTGTCGGCGGAGTGCTGCTGCCACACGCCGACCATCGCGCGAGCACTTTCCGCCCGCTCCGCCGCTTCGAGCACGAGCCCGGCGTATTCCTGCTTCAACTGATCGGAGAAGATCGTCCTGATCTGCAAGGCGAGATAGAGAAGGCCGACCAGCAGACAAAGCAATGACGCGCCGGCCAGCATGGCAGGAGCGCGTCTGAAGCGGCTCATGAAGGCGCCTTTTGAATCGGCCCGCCCGGTTCGGCGCCGCTCACGGATGAGAGTAGAGGTCTTGCCGATTTGCGTTGCCATGCTGCCGATAATTCACACGACGAAAGAAGAGCCCCATGCGGGCGAACAGATTGTCTTTGTGCCTCGCACTCTCGGGCGCGGCACGGCGCTCCTGAGGCGTGGCCCGGCCGTCTTTACCCGCACGCGCCGCGGCGAGTTGGTGCGTCGGCGGATTGGCCGCGCTTGCCGAACGGCGAGCGGGCGTGGGCGGCGTAGCGGCAGATGCCGGTGTGCCGGGTGCCGCATCCGCAACGACGTCAGGCGGCACCGCCGATGCCTTGACCTGGCCGGACCAGGACGCGAACTGCCCGCCCGCTTCCGGATCCACGACGGCTGCCGATGCCGCGACCGTCGCACCGCGCGCAGCCGTTGCCGGCAACGATTGCGGCGGCTTGGCCAGCACGGCCGCTGCCGGCAACGCCGTCACGCTCGCGGTTTTCGCCATCACTGCCGCACTCGCCGACGCGCTATTGCCGAGCGCTCGCCGCGCGCCGACCATGGCTTCGGCGTACGCCTGCTGATCGTGATTGAACCAGACGCCATATGCCACCGTACCCATCACACCGATGACTAGCGCGCTGGCCGCGGCCACGCACATGGCGAGGCGTCCGAACCTCGGCGGCGTGGCGGAAATTGACAGACCGCTCGTCTGGCCGCCGGCATCCTGGCCATCGAGCACCGATTTTGGCGAGTCTGTATCGTTGTACATCGCAATACTCTCCGGAATCCTTACGTCTGACCTGTGGGCCCGACTTTATTCACACGATTTTGCAGGTCCATGCAAAGCCGCTCGAAGAATGTACCCCGCTCATCGCGCGACAACCACAACACGGCAATGCTGCGCTTTAAACGTCGTCTTTGCGAGGCGGTTTTGCGCGGAAGAAACAGGTAAAACGTTCCACGCCGCGTGTAGTCGCGCGCAGTGCGGGCGAGCTTCGCAGTGCGTCGGTCAAGCCGTACAGGGTGTGAGCAGCGGGCATCGAGCAAGTGGCCGCGGGTGGCCGTCAATCATGCAACAACCACGCCCGAGCACCGCAGGGTGTTTGATGCTTCGAAGGTTGCGCTTTAAACGCAAGTGACGTTCCTGGCGCTCGCGCTGGACCTGTGGATCGGTTTTGAGGGTTCGCCTCTGTCCGGCTGTCCAAAACCGCCGGTTCTCTGGCCGGATCGGCCATGCTAATAAACGCTTGGTGGCGGACGTCGTCGCCATGCCGTCGGGGCCCGCTGCTGATCAAATGCCCCGACATCGGATCCCTTGCTGCATGCGCCGAAGGCGCCACAGGCAACACACGCAGCGAAGCTGCATGCAATGCGTGAGCGCCCTGGCCACCGCAGTCTCTAGATTGGTCTCCTACGACGCTCACTGCACGGTAATGGTCTCCTTCATATTCGGGTGGATGCCGCAAAACACCTTGTACACGCCCGGCTTGTCGAACTTGAACTGGTACGTGTCGTTCTGGTCGAGCGCGGCAGAGCGAAACATGCCTGCGTCATTCACGACGGTATGCGGTTCGCCGTCGAGATTCTTCCAGGTCACGGTCGAACCGGCTTTGACCGTGAGCTCCATCGGCGAGAACATGAAGTTCTTGATGACGACCGCGTTCGGCGTCTCCGCCCGCGCCACGGAAAACCCGGACGATGCCGCGAGCAACGCCGAACTTGCGGCCAACGCCAACAATACGCGGCGAATTTTTTTAGTTTGCATAACTGATCTCCTGCGATAAAAAAGTGCTGGCTATCAAACCAGCGTCGTGTCGTCGAGCGTGGCCTTAAGCGGATGCCGCGCGATCTTGATGCTGGTCACGCCGAGCATTTTCGGCAGCTGGTCGCTCGCCACCGTCAACGGTCCGGGGCCCGGGCCGTTGCCCGCGGTCGGCTGCGGATAAGCCGTCGAGCGAGCCGTGTGGAAAGTGATGTTGCCCTCCACTTTCGACACGATCTGATGAATGTGGCCGTTCAGTACCGTCACCGAACCGAAGCGTTTCAGATAGCTCATCGCCTGGCCCGCATCGCCGGTGCCCCAGCCCCACGGCTCGTAGATCGTCCACATCGGCATGTGCGCGAACACGACGATCGGCGTGCTGGACGAGCGCCCCTTCAAATCGTTTTCGAGCCATTCGAGCTGTTCGTCGCCGAGGCCGCCCAAGCCGTTCGGTTTGAAATGCATCACGTTGACCAACCCGACGAAATGCACGCCCTGATGGTCGAAGCTGTAATAGCCCTTGTTGTCCGAGGCCTTGCCGAAGCGGCTGAAGTATTCGGTTCCGGGGCCGTCCGTCACGTCGTGCTCGCCGGGCACGGTGTGCAGTTCGGTGATGTTCAGGCCGGACATCAACTGGGCCGCGAGATCGAACTCCGCGGGCTTGGACAGGTGCGTGATATCGCCGGTATGAATGGTCAACGCGGGCTTGACCGGCATCGCGTTGACGTACTCGATGGTCTGCTTCAGCGTGCCCGCCACGTCCGGATTGGCTTCCTTGTTAAAGCCGATATGCGAGTCGCTGATCTGCAGGAAAAGCGGCACACCCGCCGTAGCAGCGGATGACTTCTGGTCGGCGGCGAGTGCCAGCTCCACCGGCGTGAGAATGCCGCCGGAAAGAACGAACACGGTGCCCAAGCCACCGAATGCAAGACACTTCAGTGCGCCGCGCCGCGACGCGTCGAATGATTGATCTGACGACATGTTGACCTCACGATAAAGAGTCGCAGCCGAGCCGTGGATCATCCGGCGGCCCTCGCGAGTCGGTTCGTCAGGCATGACTGAGCCGGCGCCGGTTTTATTCCAGCTTCAATCAATCGGCAGATGAATCGTCTTGCGGTGTTGGCGGATTGGCAGAGGGCTCAGGTCGCTGCACCAACGCCCGGCCCGGTGTCGGGCGCCTGCGTCGACTAACCCCTCTCCATGCCTGCCAGGCATGTTGGCCAGCTTATAAAGTCTTTTTACTTAGACTCGCGAGCCACTAAATTGCACTCAAGGCAAGGATTTGAGGCAGATCGCAACCCGCTTAGCCGGACGTCGCCTGCCTCCGCCCCATACCGCAAATACATACCATCCAGGAGTTGAAAATGAGCCAACCCGTCATTCTGATTACCGGCGCACTCACCGGCATCGGCCGCGCCACTGCCCTCGCTTTCGCCGAAACCGGCGCCCGTCTCGTCGTCTCCGGCCGTCGTGAAGCCGAAGGCAAGTCGCTCGAAAAAGAACTGCGCGAACTCGGCGCGGATGCGCACTTCGTCCAGGCCGACGTGCGCCGCGACGAGGAAGTCGCGAGCCTCGTCGACCAGACGGTCGCGCGCTTCGGCCGCATCGACGCCGCCGTCAACAACGCCGGCACCGAAGGCCAGCCCGGCGCGATCACCAGCCAGACAGTCGAGAGCTACGCCGCGACGTTCGACACCAACGTGCTCGGCACGCTGCTCAGCATGAAGCACGAACTGCGCGTGATGTCGGCGCAAAAGAGCGGCAGCGTGGTGAACGTTTCGTCGACTTACGGTCATGAAGGCGCGGCCTTCGCTTCCGTGTATGCGGGCAGCAAGCATGCGGTGGAAGGCATGACCAAGTCGGCGGCGCTCGAAGTGGCGTCCATTGGCGTGCGGGTCAACGCCGTCGCGCCGGGGCCGACCGACACCGGCATGCTCGACCGCTTCACCGGCACGCCGGAGAACAAGGCCGCGCTCGCCGCGAAGGTGCCGCTCGGCCGCATCGGCAAGCCGGATGACGTGGCGCGCGCCATCGTGTTCCTGGCATTGGATGCGGCGTCGTTCATCACGGGGCAGATCGTGACCGTCGACGGCGGCAAGACCGCCGGCTGATCGCGGCGGCTCGCTCCACTGCGGCACATGAAGTGCCATTGAAACAGCGGCCCGCATCGCTGCATCACGATGCGGGCCGCCGAACTACCCCACACTGCCGCTTATTGGCCCTGCTGCGCCTGTGGCTTCAGTTTGAACTTACCCTGATAGCGGATCGTCGGACGCTGCGATTGCGTCGTCGGCGCCGTCATCAGCAATTGACGTGCGAGCGGTGTGGCCGCCGGACTCAGCGAGCCGATACTGGTGACGCGCGACGGGTCCGCGAGACCGTTGTTCACCAGCAGCTTCGCCTCGAGTTGCAGACTGGTCAGCAGGACCGGATCCTTCAGCGCATTACCCTGCGCGAGCAACTGGCTCCACGCGTTGTTGCTGTAGTTGGTCACGTAGTAGTCGAGACCGCTCGGATCCGCGAGCACCGCGGAACAGCCGTTCAGACGCACCTGCGTTTGCGTGTCCTTCATCGCCAGCGTCTTGCGCGAAGTCAGGCCGTCGCCATACGCGAGCGTCAACGGAATGGTCCACTGCGTGCCCGGATACTGATTCTGATTCGGGAACGGCGACTGCTTCAGCGTGACCACGGTCTGATTGGTCGTCAGATCGCACTGCGTGTCGAGCGAGATCAGCGGCACGCCTGTTTGCCGCACGAAACTGTCGCCGATTGCCACCATCGGCTGGCCGCTCGCCTTCGCCAGTTCGTCCCACAGACGCTTGGGCGTAACGTTGCCAAACGAATAGTCTGCGAGATACGACTGCAGCCCCTTGCGCATCACTTCTTCGCCGAGGTAGTTCTCCAGCATCTTCAGCACGTGACCGCCCTTGTCGTACGTGAAGGCGCTCGCGCTCAGCACGAAGTCGTTCGACGCCCAGCCGTTGAAGTTCGGCTGCACCGGGAACGCGGTGGACTTCAGATCCGCATTGATCACGGCGTACTTGTTCTTCACGTCGTCGACCCAGCTGAAGCGGTCCGGGAAGAAACGCACCTTGGTCTTGTTCTCGAAGAACGTCGCGAACGACTCGTTCAGCCAGACGTCGTCCCACCAGTCGAGTGTGACGAGATCGCCGAACCATTGGTGCGCGGCTTCGTGCGTGAGCACCGTCACGCCGTAGTCGGACATGGTTGTTCCCGGCGCCGGCAGAATGTCGTCGGCGAATTCGAGAATCGCGCCCCAGTTCTCCATGCCGCCGAAGTTCAGGTCCTTCTGTTCCTTGAACGCGTCGTTGGCCGCGATCGTGTCGAACTTGGTGAGCGGCAACGGAATGCCGGTGTAGCGATAGTAGTAATCGAGCGCCTGCTTGGTCTGTTGCATCGCCGGCTTGGCCCAGTCACGCATGCCGGGCGGCGTGAAGATGCGCAGATGCAATCCCTTGCCATCGGGCAGCGGGCTCGCGAAGTCGTCTTCGAGAATGTCGAACTGGCCGCCGCCGAAGAACAGCAGATACGACGGCATGGGCGGCGTCTTCTCGAACGACACCAGCTTGTAGCCGCTATCCACGTTCACCGCCGGTTTCTCGGCCGCGTTCGAGACGACGTTCCAATTCTGTGGGACCTCGGCGCTCACCTCGTAGGTGGGCCGGAAAGCCGGCTCGTCCCAACCCGGGAACCACTGCCGCGCCAGATTCGACTCGCCTTGCGTGAGGATCGCGCCGCTCGTCGTGCCGTCGGTCGACTTCAGATCGACGCGGAACACGCCTTCGGCCGCGGAGCAACCCGGATAGGGATCGTCGCCGCAACTGCCGCCGGTCTTGGCGACCGGATCGTCATAAGTCTTGAAGTTGATGATGCCGCTCCACTCCATGTGCAGCGAGTAGTTGCCGGCGGCGATCTGTCCGCTCACGGGGCGCAGTTGATAGAAATCGCCGTCGTCTTGCGGCGTGGCGATCAGCGGGATGTTGCCCGGCTGAAGCGTGATCGTGCCGTTGGTGAACTTGACCCGGTGCCCGGCGATCGTGATCGCGTTGACGGCCTTCAGCACCTTGATCTGCACGTCGGCGCGGCCGTCGAACGAAGACAACGCGGGGTTCGGCCGGAACCACAGCCTGTAGTTGATCGGCGTGACCGTGTCGGGCAACTCGACCGGCGGCACCGTCTTGTTGATCGATGTGTCCGCCACGACCGGCGCGGCGGGCGGGGCCAGCGCTACTTCGGAGGCGCTTGACGCGGCCGCGGGCGCCTGCCCGGATTTGCTCGTCAAGGACGACGAGCCGTCGCTGCCACCGCATCCCGCCAGAACCGCAATTCCGGCGAGTGCGAGGCACTGCATCTGCAATCGGAAATTTATACGCATGATTAATCCTCGACTGACAATATCGGCATTAAAGAAAGTGCGATGAGTGCTTCAGCTGGTTTTCTCTTTTTTCAGCGAAAAAGGTCTCCCGCACTAGCACCGAATTGCTAGCGAGAATATAGGAACGTGTTGGCGCCTCAGCACTTTTGGCTGATTTTAGAATTGCGACACACGTTTATTACAATGCTTTCACAGCGACAGCCTGGGCCATTAATTCCGGCCTTCATTCGATCGTCCGGCTGACCGGCAAAGCGGCGGCTTACCTGCGTCTCCGGGCAGGTGGATTAAACCGAGGTCAGTTTTTGACGACAGTGCGTAGCCTAGTTTGGCAAACGTTCCCGTGTCAACTTCCTTTCACAATCTTTCTTTCACTTGTGTTTTGCGTATGCAAACCGAATGGCTGCAGTAATGGGACTGAGTTAATCCTCTAAAAATCGCAATATCTTTCCCGACTACGGGAAACTTTATTTTTCTTTGCGCAGTATTGTGTTATGGCGCAATGGCGCGAGCGAATAACCTCCAACGAGGTAATAATTTTAACTAGCTGGAGAGTTCACAAAGGAATTAGCGCGAATAATATGCAAACGATCGACTAGCCATTCACCGCTGCCACGATTCGTGCGCACATCGCCTTGTCGGGTAACGGGCCCGAACCGGCCCGAACGTTGTCCGCCATGTATTGCGGACGCCCGGTGCCTGGAATCACCACCGTCACCGCCGGCTGCGCGAGCACGAACTTCAGAAGAATCTGCGCCCAACTCGTGCAGCCGATGTCCGCAGCCCACGCAGGCAGCGGCGTTTTGCCGACGCGTGCCAGCAGGCCGCCGCCGCCGAAGGGCTGATTGATCACAACGCCGATGCCCAACTCCGCCGCGAGCGGCAAGATGCGCGCCTCGGCGGCGCGGTCGTCCGCTGCGTAGTTGATCTGCACGAAGTCGGGCTTGTCGCTGCGCATGACCGCCGCGACGTCGCAGAAAGCACTCGACGTGTAGTGCGTGATGCCGATATAGCGAATCCGGCCGCGCGCTTTCCAGTCACACAGCGTGGCGAGTTGCGTGCGCCAGTCGAGCAGGTTGTGAACCTGCATCAGATCGATACGCGGCTGCTGAAAGCGGCGCAGCGATTCTTCCATCTGCGTGATGCCCGCCTCGCGTCCTTCGGTCCAGACCTTGGTGGCGACGAAGGCTAGGTTGTGCACGTTCAGTTGCGTGAGCAGCGCGCCGGCGACGGCTTCGGACGAGCCGTACATCGGCGATGAATCGATCACCGAACCACCGGCTTCGAACAGGATGCGCAGCACGTCGGCGAGTTGCGCGCGGCCGGCGGGATCGTTGCCGACATCGAAGGTGCGCCAGGTGCCGCAGCCGACCACGGGCAGGCGTTCGCCCGTGGCGGGAATCACGCGTTGCGCCATTCGCGGCAGCGGCGCGGTGGTGGATTCGGTTTGCGACTGAGGGAGCGTTGGCGCTTGACCCGCCGCCAATCGCGGCAATGCGAGCGACGCCGACAAGCCGATTGCGGTACTGCGAGCCGTGCGCAGAAAACGGCGTCTGGCGGAAAGCTCTAAAGTGGTTTTCGACGAAAGTGCCATGACGTGCCCTCGATTCGAGCGCAGTACGATGACTCCGTACGATACGGCAAATCGGCACAGCACGTTGAAGCCGCGCAAGACGCAACGCGCACTAGCGGATAAAGTGCCCGCAAATCGGCATGCTACCCAGCCGCGCGATCAACGACGATGGTTGTCCGCCACCCGCCACCGCGAACTGATCGGCAGCCGTGGCGGACCCCGCGACCGCGCCGATCGCGATAATCACGATCGCGACCCGGCGCAGCCATCCGACGCGGCCGGCAAGCGAGCCCGAGACGCTGCGCCAACTGGCCAGCAAGGTCATCGTGAGTGCAACTATCGCGCAGCACATGACTCCTCCTTAGGCGTTCGCCGCGGCGCGTTCCTGCCGCGCGGGAAACGGGTCGCGCCATGCGTCGATCGCGTTCAACTGATCGTGCCAGCGCACCACCTCCGGAAACTCTTCAACCGGCATCGCCGCGCCTTTTGCATACGGCAGCGCGATGCCGACCGAGAAATCCGCGACCGACATGTCATCGCCCAGCAGCCACTTGCGCCCCTTCAGATGCTGGTTGAGCACGCCTGCATGTTTGCGAAAAAAACCTTGCGCTTCCGCGACTTTCGCAGGGTCGGGGTCGCCGAGTCCGACCCGCGGCTTGATCAGATACTCGAAGTAAAGCGCGCCGGCATGCCGGAGCAGATGCTGGCTATTCCAGCTGAACCAGCGCACGATGTCGATCTGCTGCTGCGCGCCCCGCGGCCAGAGCGGGGATTCCGCGCGCTGCGCGAGATGGCACAGGATCGCGTCGGCCTCCCAGATGACCTTCTCGCCGTCGACGAGACAAGGCACCTTGCCGTTCGGATTGATCGCCAGATAGTCCGGCCGGGTTTGCTCGCCTTTGCCCAGATCGACAAAGGCGTAGTCGATTGGCAAGCCTAAATATTTGGCCAGTGCGCAGGATTTTCTGGGAGACAACGTTTCAGCATAGTAAAGCTTCATGGTCGACCTCAGTATGCGTTGACTTCGGTGGAATGTGCTTCATTCGGCTTCGTTTTCCAGCTCGGCAATCAGTGCGTCCAGCTTCTCGAATGCACCGTTCCAGCCGGTTTGATGACCGTCGCGTGCGGCCTCGTCGAAGAACTGCGCGTGAGTGAAATACAGTTCGGTGCCCTCTTCGATCGGACGAAACCGGATTGTCACCAGCGACCGGCGCTCAGGCAGCGTGACCCACTCCCACGTGAAGACGAGCTTGCGGTCCGCTTCGACTTCCTGGTACTCGCCGCGGCAGTCGTGCGTTTCGCCATCCAGCGTCTGAAACACCACGCGAAAGCGGCCGCCCACGCGCGGATCGGCTTCGGCGCTCAGCACCGGCCCGGCGTCCGGTCCCCACCAGCGCGCCATCAGTTCGGGCCGCGTCCATGCTGCGTAGACTCTTGCAGGTGGCGCCTTGATGCGCCGCACGATGGTCAGGCTGGGCTTTTCGTTCATTCCTCGTTCCTCTCAACAAAATCGGCGAGCCGGTCGAGACTCGCGGACCAGAAGCGTTCGTAGCGTCGCAACCACGCCATCGCTTCCTCCATCGGCCCGGCGACCAGTTCGACTGAGACGGTTCGGCCGTTTTTCGTGCGCGCCACCAGACCCGCGTCGCTCAGCACGTCGAGGTGCTTCATGACGGCGGGCAGTTTGAGCGGCAACGGACGCGCGATTTCCGTGACCGACAGACCGGGCTCGCGCTCGAGACGCGCGAGGATGGCCCGCCGCGTGGGATCCACGAGGGCGGAAAACGTACGATCGAGTTGACTGACTGGAGACTTTGCCATATGGTGAACTATAGGCCTTGAGATCCGGGAGTCAAGGTTTTTTGCAGCCGACTCCGTGAACCCGTAGGCCGCGTCGCACTGTCCGTCATCGACGCGTCGCGGCTATCATTCCAACGATTCGCGAGTAGGTCTTCGCTCAGCTTCCAGAGGACAGCACCGTATGGACCTTCTTCAAGGCATGGCAGTGTTCAAGCGCGTCGTGGACGCGTCCAGTTTTTCGAAAGCGGCCGATTCGCTGGAAATGCCGCGTGCCTCCGTGTCGACGGTCGTGCAGAATCTGGAGAGCCATCTCGGCGTGCGCCTGCTCAACCGCACGACGCGCCGCGTGCAGGTCACCGACGACGGCGCGCTTTACTACGAATACTGCGCACGCATTCTCGCCGAGGTCTCCGACGCCGAGTCGGCGCTATCGAGCAAACGCCAGAGTCCGCGCGGCACGGTCCGCGTCGACACGTCCGCCACGTTCGCGGCTCACGTGCTGGTTCCCGTGATGCGCGATTTCAACGCGCGCTATCCCGACATCACGGTGAAGTTGGGACTGGCTGATCGCAACGTGGATCTCGTGCAGGAAGGCGTCGATTGCGTGATCCGCATCGGCGTACTCGACGATTCGAACCTGGTGGCACGCTCGCTCGGCAGCGTGCGCATGACGATCTGCGCCGCGCCCGCCTATCTCGAGCAGATGGGCGAACCTACCACGCCCGACGATCTCGACCGGCATCACGCGGTGAATTATTTTTCCGCGCGCACAGGGCGCGTCTATCCGATGGAGTTCGAAGCGGACGGCGCGCTCATCAGAAGACCGATCGAAGGCAAGCTCGCGGTCAACGAAGGCCTGGTCTATGTTGCGTCCGCCGTGGAAGGCTTAGGCCTGATCCAGACGCCGCGTTTCATGGTGGCGAAGGCGATCGAATCCGGTGCGCTGCGTGAAATTCTGCGCGACTGCCATTGCGCACCGCTGCCGCTCTCGATCCTTTATCCGCACCGTCGTTCGAGCATGTCCGTGCGGGTGTTCAGCGAGTGGGTGCACGAACTGGTGCAGCAGGATCCGGACCTCAGCGGGGAGTGAACGCGAGAGCCACCGGCTCCCCTATATCAAGCCACGACACTGCAGTTCGTCCGACAATGCGCCAACGCTGACGAACATGTGCCCTTGCAGTCCCGCATCGATCGCGCCGTTCACGTTGGCGGCCGTGTCGTCAATGAAAAGCGTTTGGGCGGCGGGCACGCCGAGTTGCTCCAGACAACGCAGATAAGTTTGCGCCGCCGGTTTCGCGGCACCGAACGCCGCCGACGAGTAAACCTGCGAGCCGAACAGCCGCGCGACAGGCGGATTCAGATAAGCGATGTGATCGGTCAACAAGCGGCAATTGTTCGTCAACACCGCGATGCGGTGCCGCTCGGCGACTTTGGCGGCCAGCGCGAGCGCTTCCTGGTTTGGTGTAATCGACGCGTGGCGCGCAGCCAGCCAGTCGTCACGGCTGACCGGGTAGTTCAACAGCAATCCCAGTTCGTGCAGATACTCGTCATCGCTGATCTCGCCAGCGTCCGCACGCGCCTCGAGTCCTGATCCCCAGATCGCGTGACGCACGGTGTCCGCGGAGCACCCCGCGGTCGCCGCCAGATGATCGACGCGTGCGGCGCGGTCGTAGTGAGTCAGAACACCTTCCATGTCGAACAGAACCAGCGTGATGGATGCGGTCATGCTGTCGGCCTCGCGTCGAAAGCTTTCAGAAATAAAGCAACCGCGCGGCGCGATGACGCCGTACGGTTGCCTGTTTCTATTGTGCCTCGACAAAACCATGAGTGCCGGCAACGGCCGGCGTCACGGTTTTTTCTCAGACCTCAGCGAAGCAGCCAAATAGGGGCTGCTTCCGGACCGGCCATCATGCGCCGCTACCACCTACCGTCTTGACGCTTTTCCATTGGCCTTGCTCAACCTGGAACAAGGTGTACGGCGGCTTGATCAAGTCGCCATACGGATCGAAGGTGATATTGCCGGTGACGCCCGTGACCGTGACCTTGGCGAGGCTGTCGACGATCTTCGCGCGATCGAGCGAGTCGGCGGAGTGAATCGCTTTCAGCATGGCAAGCGCCGCGTCATAGGAAAACGGCGCGTACAGTTCGACATCCTGATTGAAACGCGCCTTGTAGCGCTTGCCGAACGCCTGCGCGGCAGGCAGCTTGTCGAGCGCCGGTCCCGGCTCGAGATCCTGCGTCCCGTTGCCCGCTGTGCCGGCGATCTGCAGGAACGCGTTGCTCTTCAGCGCGCCGGCGCCGAACAGTTGTGTGGACATGCCCAGCGATCGCATCTGCTTGACCAGCATCGCGCCTTGCTCATCCAGGCCGCCGAAGAAAATCAGGTCGACGTTCTTGCTCTTGAGCGTGGTCAGAATGGCGCGAAAATCGATCGCCTTGTCGTTGGTGAATTCCCGATCGACGATGTTGCCGTTCGCTTCCTTGACGCCCTTCTCGAACGCATCGGCCAGCCCTTGCCCGAAAGCGGTGCGATCGTCGATGATGGCAATGCGCTTCGCCTTCATCTGCTCGACCACGAAATGCCCCGCCACGACGCCGCCGATACCGTCGTGACCCATCGTACGAAACACGTTCTTGAAGCCTTGCTTGGTCAATTGCGGATTGGTCGAGCCCGGTGTGATCATCGCCACGTTCGCCTGGTGATACACCGTCGACGCCGGAATGCTGCAGCCCGAGTTGTAATGGCCGATCACGCCGACCACGCCGTCGTCGACCAGTTTCTGCGCGACCTGAATCGCCACGCGCGGATCGGCCTGATCGTCCTGCACGTCGAGCACGAACTTGACCGGCTTGCCGCCGATCACCGGGTTCTTCGCGTTCTCTTCATCGAGCGCCAACTGCGCGCCGTACTGCAAGTCCTTGCCGACGCGGGCAACCGGCCCCGTCAACGGTCCGACGAAACCGATCTTGACGATCTGGGGGTCGGCGGCCCACGACAACGGCATATACGTGGCGAGTGCACAGACAGTGGCACTCAACAGCCAATAGCGGCGATTCATGATGCGCTCCTTGCGAGATGTGACGTCGCGCGTGTGTGTGCAGGTTGGCCGATCCGATGCGCGACGCGTCGAAACCGCTCTGCGATGCTTGCGTTAAAGCCTGAAAAAACTCCGAACCCGTCCCCTATTGCAATCAAAAGCGCGTGGCCGCGTATGGCGCGAGATCGAGCGGCGGCGCACGCCGTGCGATCAGATCGGCGACGATGCGTCCGCTCACGCCGGCGAGCGTCAAACCCAGATGCTGATGGCCGAATGCGTAAATCACGCGCTCACTCGCGCGTGAGCGCGCGAGCACCGGCACGCCGTCGGGCAACGTGGGACGAAAGCCAAGCCAGTTGCTATCCGGTGTTTCGAGTGCGGGCAACGCCCGCTTCGATGAAAACGTCAGCAGGTCGAGCAGCGAGCGGTTGCGCGTGTCGCCAAAGCCGGCGAGTTCGACCGTGCCTGCCACGCGCAAGCCGTCGCTCATCGGCGTCATGTAGAAGCCGCGCTCGGCCCAACCGACCGGCCGCGATACCAGGTGCTGCGCGCCGGGAAAGCGCACGTGATAGCCGCGCTCGGTGTCGAGCGGAACCGGGTCGCCGCACTGGCTGGCGAAATGGGCCGAACGCGCACCAGTCGCCACCACCACGTAATCGAAGCGCCGCGCCACGCCGCCGACGGTCAGGCTCGCGCCGTCCGCGCCGGGTTGCACCGCATCGACTGTCGAACGTTCGAGCTTCAGACCCTGCGCGGCGAGTTGCTCGTAAAGCGTCTGCAGAAAGCCTTGCGGATCGGAAAAGTGCCAGCTATTGCTGAACAGCACGCCGCGCTCGAAGATCGGCGCCAGCCCCGGTTCAAGTGCGCGAATGGCGGCGCCGTCGAGTACATCGAAAGCGACGCCCAGCTTTTGCCGCAGATCGAGGGCGGGACGCGCGCCGTCGAAAGAAGCCGTGTTCGAATACAGATAGAGACACTCGCGCGGCCGGACGAAACGCGCCAGCTCCGCATTGGCGAGCAGCGGCGCGTAGCCGTCCTGCGCGCAATCCAGCAGCGCGGCGAGCGCACCCGCGCTCGTCTCGTAGCGGCGCGGCAGCGAGCTCATCATGAAGCGCGCGAGCCACGGCGCGAGATGCGGCAGATACCCCCAACGCAATCTGAACGGACTTTGGTTCGAGAGCAGAAAGCGCGGCAAATCACGGAACACGGACGGGTTGTTGACCGGAATGCACGCATAGTGCGCGAAGGTCCCGGCATTGCCGAACGACGCGCCCTGCCCCACGCCGGCCGGATCGAACAGCGTGACCCGATGGCCGTCGCGCATCAACGCCGCAGCGCTCGCGAGGCCGATGAATCCCGCACCGATGATGGCAATCTCCGGCATCACTTGCGCCCTTCAAATGCTTCCTGGCCGATCTGCGACCGATAGCCCGTGGCGGTGCCGCCGCTGTGCTGACGTTTCGCCACCAGCATATAAGCCGCCGACGCCACCGCGAGACTCGCCGCGCTCGCCATCAATTGCGGGCGCAGCGACGGATCGGAGCCCATCGCGACGAGCACGCCGACGATCGCCGCCACCACCGCATACGAAAGCCACGGAAACAGCCACATCTTCAGCGTGAGCCGTTGCGGCTCGGTGGCCTCGATGCGCCGGCGGATGCGGATTTGCGCGAGCGCCGTCGCGAGATAAACGAACAGCATCACGGCGCCCGACGCGTTCACGAGGAACAGGAACACGCCCTGCGGCGACACAATGGCCGCGACGATCGCCACATAGCCGACCACACTGCTCAGCAGCACGGCGAGCCGCGGCACTTTGTGCGGGGTCAGCTTCAGCAGCGACTTCGGCGCATCGCCCCGTTCGGCGAGACGGAACAGAATCCGCGACGACACATACAAGCCCGAATTCAGCGCGGAGAGCACGGCGACCAGCACGATGGCGTTCATGATGTCGGCCGAGCCGGGAATCCGCATGGTTTCGAGCGCGGCGACGAACGGCGAGTGGCCGGTGACGATGCTGCCCCACGGCACGATGCACGCAATCAGGAACATCGACCCGACGTAGAACGTGATGACCCGCAGAATCACCGAGCGCGTCATGGCCGCGACGCTTTTGGCCGGATCATCCGATTCGGCCGCGGCGATGGTGGCGATCTCCGCGCCGCCCACCGCGAAAATCACTGTCGGCACAGCCGCGAAAATGGACATGGCCCCGAACGGCATGAAGCCGCGATGGCTGCTCAGATTCGCCACCGCGCTGCCGGTATGGCCGAAGCCGAACACATACGCCGCGCCGATGGCGATAAAGACGATGATCGCCGCGACCTTGATCGACGCGAACCAGAACTCGAATTCGCCATACGATTTCACCGAGAGCAGATTGATCAACGTCATCACGGAGAGCAGCACCAGGCCGATCATCCACACCGGCGCGGGAATCCAACGCTGCAGGATCGCCGCGCCCGCCACGGCCTCGACCGCGACGACGATCACCCAGAAGTACCAATACAGCCAGCCGCTGGTGAAACCCGCCCAGTTGCCGAGGCCAATGCGCGCGTATTCGGTGAACGAGCCGACGCCGGGCACCGCCAGCGCCATTTCGCCGAGCATGCGCATGACCATCAGCACGACGATGCCGGCCACGAGATACGACACGCACGCGGCCGGCCCGACGGTGGCGAGCGTCGCGCTGCTGCCGACGAAAAGGCCCGCGCCGATGATGCCGCCGAGCGCGATCATCGTGACGTGCCGCTGACGCAGCGCGGCGCCGAGTTTCGGCGTGGTGTCGGGTGCGGAGGACGGGGGAAAGCTCATCGGACAACTCCTGCTGACAGATTGCTGGACACAGTCCGGCGACGCCTCCTGATTCGCGCCACCAGACAAATGATGACACCTAGAATCACACAATATTTTTTTGTGTGCAATTAAAACGCGCATTGTGTGGCCCTGGCATTTTCCCTGGATGGCCGCGGGTGCGCTCCTTGCCAGCGCGCGGTGGTCGCGAGGGCAATCGGTTGAAGGCTTGCAGTCAGGCATGTGTGGTATAGAATCGGCAAACCTCCGCACAATTGCGGACAAAGCCGGTTTTGTATGGAGACACCTGATCTTATGGCTTCTGACAAAGACGCCGCCCGCTCCGCCCCTGGCGCGCCCGAGCAGGCGAAACGCTCCACCTATATCGAGGTGTCCAGTTCGATCGAAAGCGAGATTCGCAGCGGCATCTATCCGCCTGGCAGCCGGCTGCCGCCGCAACGGCAACTGGCCACCGAACTGGGCATCAACGTGTCGACGGTTTCGCGGGCGTACAAGGAATTGCAGCTGCGCGGGCTGGTGATCGGCAGCAAACGGCGCGGCTCGCTCGTGACCGGTGGCGCGATGCCGAGCGTGGAACCGGCGCAGGCCACGAGCAACGCCGCGATCGATCTGACCGTCAACCGTCCGGCCACGGGCGAGTTCCTGAACTGCCTCGCTCGCACGCTGGCCGATTTGCCGCGCGATCCGCGCTACCCGCAATTGCAGGAGTACCAGCCGCCGCAAGGGCCCGCGTGGGCACGCGCGGCCGGCGCGCGCTGGATGGCCGCGCCCGGCTTTGCCCCGGCGGCCGATCACGTGGTCGTCACGAGCGGCGCGCAGCATGGCTTGTATGCGGTGCTGAACAGCCTGATCGGCACCGACGGCGTGATCCTCGCCGATCAACTCACCTACTACGGCCTCAAAGCGCTCGCGCCGGTGTTCCAGTTCGAGATCGTCGGTATTCCTAGCGATCGCGACGGCCTGCTGACCGACGAGGTGGAGCGCGCCTGCCGCCGCATGCCGGTGAAGGCGATTTTCACGGTGCCGAACCTGCAGAACCCGACTGTCACGACCATGAGTCTCGAACGCCGCATGGCGCTCGTCGATATTGCGCGCCGGCACGGCGTGGCGATCATCGAGGACGACGTGTATGGCCCGCTCGTCTCGCAACGTCTGCCGACGATCGCGAGCCTGTGCCCGGAACTCACCTTCCACCTCGCGGCCACGTCGAAGATCCTCGCCCCCGGCCTGCGTCTTGGCTATCTGCTGAGTCCACCTGACAGCGCCGCGCTATGCGCGGAAGCCGTGCGCACCACTGCATGGATGCCCGCGCCGATGTCGATGCTGATCGCGTCGATCTGGATCGAGGACGGCACCGCGCGCCACATCATGGACGCGCAGCTCGCCGAGATTCGCGCGCGCCAGGACCTCGCGCGCGAGTTGTTGCCGCAGGAGTTATTGCAGACCGATCCGGCCTGCATGTTCGTGTGGCTGAAGTTGCCGCCGCCGTGGCGCGCTGACGACTTCGCGGCCAATGCGAAGGCGCGCGGCGTCGTGGTGATGCCCTCGTCGGCGTTCGCCGTGGACCGCTCGGAGATCGAGCACGGGGTACGGATCAACCTCGCCTGCGCGACCAGCCGCGATCAGCTCGTGAGCGCGCTGCGGCTGTTGACCGGCACGCTCAAGGATCGTCCGCGCGCGCTGTTCGGCACGATATGACGCGTCGCCCAACCGGCCGCCCCATCCGGATCAAAAAAACTTCTCTGCCGAAGGAATAAAGCCGCAACGCCGTGCGTTCAATAGGCGCAATGACCATCGGTCATGTCAGAGAGGTGCGGCCATGAAATCTGTGCTTAAGGCATTGGGCGTCGTCGTGGGCGGCGCGGCATTGGTGAGTCTCGTCGTGGCGTGTGGCGGTTCAGATTCGGTCAATAACCAATCGTTTACGTCGACGGCACTCGTATCGGACGGCGCGGTCGCGGCGGCGCATACGGACCCGAATCTGAAAAACGCGTGGGGCGTTGCGTTCAATCCGAAGGGTTTCGTCTGGGTAGCGGACAACGCCACCTCGCTGGCGACGCTCTATGACGGCAACGGCACGCCACAATCGCTTGTCGTCAGCATTCCGAATGGAGTCAATGGGCCAGCGAATCCGACCGGCATCGTGTTCAACGGCACGACGGACTTCGTCGTGACCCAAGGCGCTAAATCCGGCGTGGGCGCATTTATCTTTGCCGGCGAAGGCGGCACGATCACCGCGTGGGCGCCAGCTGTCGCGCCCACCACCGCCTTCGTCGTATTCGACAGCGGCAGCAGCGCCGCGGTCTACAAGGGCCTCGCGCTGGCCAGCAACGGCGGCGCCAACTTCCTCTACGCCGCCGACTTTCACAACAACAGAATCGACGTCTTCGACAAGACCTTCGCGAAGGTTTCAACACCGGGCAAGTTTCAGGACACGTCGATTCCGGCAGGCTTTGCGCCGTTCGGCATTCAGGCAATCGGCGCGAAGCTCTTCGTGACCTACGCAAAACAGGACGCGGAGGCGCACGACAATGTCGACGGCGCGGGCCTCGGTTTCGTCGATGTCTACGATACGGCGGGCAACCTGTTGCAGCGTTTCGCCTCCGGGGGCGTGCTGAATGCGCCGTGGGGCGTCACGCAGGCGCCGGCCAATTTTGGACGGTTCAGTGGCGACGTGCTGATCGGCAACTTCGGTGACGGCACGATCAATGCCTTCGATCCGGCGAGCGGCGCGTCTCTCGGCGCCATCAATCTGCCCGACAACACGTCATTCGTGCAGCACGGCCTGTGGGGAATCGCGTTCGGCAATGGACTGAGCAATCAGCCGGTGAACACGCTGTTTTTCGCCGCCGGACCGAATGACGAAACGAATGGCGTCTATGGTCGTATCGACGTGAAGATGTGACGAACTCACGAGCGGTGCGGGCGCTCACCGCAATGCGTATGTGACTGACGCGGCTAGCTCTTCACGCCGCGCAGCGCATACGCGCTGCGAGCCGCCCCGCGCTCAGCATCCTCGCGATCCGCTTGACTGCGTGGCGCACGCGGCCACGCAGGTGCGCCACGCGCATGTGTCGCCAGAAACGGTCCGGCGCGAAATCGTCGAAACGCGCTTCCTTTTCGAGGAGTGCCTTGCCGCCGGGCAAATGAACGAACGAACAGCAGCGGAACCACCGCAAGTCGCGATAGTTGTTGCCCGGCCAATGACGCCCTACGGCCTGATACGCGCCGACTTCGATCAGCACTTGCCCTTCGTCACCGAGCGCATTGAGCGCGGCCGAGATGAACGCTTCGTCGCCGTGATGCCTCAGGTGCTCGCTTTCGCTGAGATAGCGTGCATAACTGGCTCGCGCGCGCGGCACCAGCCGGCGCAACGAAGCAGGCGTCGCGAGTAGAAATTCGCCGCCGTACCAGCGCGGATTCATCAACCGCTGGCCCGCAACGGCCTCCAGATCCGCGACCACGCGCTCGCTGCCGTAGGCCGGAAACACCTGATCCGAAATATCGAATACGCCGAGGCCGGCTTGCGCGCATCGTTCGATCAGATCGTGGTCGAGCGGCAGCAGCGCCACCATGTCGGCGTCGAGCAATAACATCATCGTGTCGGCGGGCAAGGTCTTTGCCACCTGGTCCATCAGATCGAGTTTGAAGTGCGCGGCGTAGAACGGCGTGTTTTTCGACAACTCGATCGTCGCGATGAGTGGCGTCACGGCCGGCCGATTCTCCGTCGGCATGCCTTCGAGCCGGCGCGCGACCAGGTCCGGCGCGTTGGTCATGATGGTCAGGGTCGGCATGCCCACGCGCCGCAAGCTGTTGTTCAGGCAGATCGCCTGGCTCACGTACGAGAGCGGATCGCGATTCGTCGAGTTGGGCCCCGGCTTCGCATCGACATCGACATAAACGAGAGTGCACGGAAAAAGATTCACATTGCTCCTCGGCACGCGTGAGCGACAGATCGCCTTTTGAGCGCTGCCGTTACTGTCGGAGGTTGATCCGCATGTTCTTGCCTGGGGCACGGAAGCCCCCACAAGGTGCGCGGCATCTGAAATCGCGATTCGTGCCATCGTGGCGTCACATTCGAGCCGGGCACGCTGATCTGCGGCGATGGAGTCGGATGAACCGGGGCGCAGGCATCAGATAGGGTCTATCGTTTCACGTCCTCGCATTGCCTTTCCGCCAAAACGCAGAGAGACATGACGTGGATGCTGTCGCAGGCTCATGTGGACCATCGGCATCGCGCAATAATTGCGGATGCATGATTGAGGGTAGCGAATAACTTACTCGTTAGCGATCCCGTCGATGTGCTTACGGTTGGCGCACACGTCATTTGCGTACCCATGCGGTTCCAGGCCGCTTTGCGCTTTGCTCGCATGGCGGTCGCGGCCGCGTTCTAGCTAGCGTCGCCGCTGCCGCAATGCGCGGAAAAACGTGCGAATTTCCGCTGCGAGCAAATCGGGCTTTTCCATCGCCGCGAAATGGCCACCGGCCGGCATGTCGGCCCATTGCACGACGTCGAACGTTCTTTCGAGCCAACTGCGCGGCGGGTGATTGATTTCCTTCGGGAAGTGCGCAAAGCCGACAGGGGGCGCGACGCGTTGTCCTTCGGCGAATCGCATCGGCTGCAAGCGGTTTTCCCAGTACATCTGCATCGCCGGGCCAATGCACTGCGTGTACCAGTAGAGCGAGATGTTGGTAAGCAGTTCGTCTTTCGAAAACACACGCTCCACGTCGCCCTGGCAATCGCTCCACGCGCGAAACTTCTCGCCGATCCATGCAGCCAGTCCCACCGGCGAATCGTTGAGCGACGCAGCGAGCGTCTGCGGTTTGGTGCTGTGCATGTGCGCATAACCACCTTCGAGCGCGGCCCATTCGTTCTTCTCACGCAGGAAGTTTTCCTCGGCCGGCGCGAGCGGTTTCTGCGCCGCGCCGATGGCCGGCTCATACGAGCTCGGCAAAAAGTTGAGATGAATGCCGTCGACGGCTTGCGGATGCCGCGCGGCGAGCGCGATCGACACCCCCGCGCCGAGATCGCCGCCTTGCGCGCCGAAGCGCTCATAACCGAGGCCTTGCATCAGCGAGGCCCACAGATCCGCCACATGAAACGCGGACATGCCCGGTTGCGCGGGCGCCTGCGAAAACGCGAAGCCAGGCAGCGAAGGCACGACGACATTGAAGGCATCGGCAGGATCGCCACCGGATGCCGCCGGGTCGCACAACCGGTCGAGCAAGGCGCGGAACTCAAAGAACGATCCGGGCCAGCCGTGCGTGATCACGAGCGGATAAGGCGCCGGGCCTACGCCACGCCGATGGACGAAATGTACGCGCTGCCCCTGTACATCGGCGAGAAACTGCGGCTGCTGATTCAAGCCGCGCTCGGCCGCGCGCCAGTCGAAATGTTCAGCCCAGTACCCGGCCAGTTCGCGCAGCCATGCGGAATCGGCGCCCTGTTGCCAGGCCGGCGACGGTGTCGCCGGTGCCCAGCGGGTCGCGCGAATACGCCGGCGAAGATCGTCGATATCGTGATCGGCAATTGCAATCTGAAACGGTTGTGTCTGCATGGCAACTCGTCCGGTACTGAGTGTTGATTGACCTGCGCATCTACCTCTAACAGCAAAGTCCACGCCTGGCTCAGGCAGTGAGCAGGCACGAGGCAATCTGCATGGTACACAATGGCGCATTTTCTGTTTCGCGTTCTGGAGACTGCCATGCTTCAAGCGCTCGCTGCGCTGCTCACCTTCCAGTGCCTCGGCGAAGGTGTGTCGTACGTGTTCCATTTGCCGGTGCCGGGTCCGGTGATCGGCATGCTGCTGTTGTTCGGCTTCATCATGCTGCGTCCGCAGACCGCCGACGCGATCGAGCCGACCGCGCTCGAATTGCTGCGCCATCTGTCCTTGCTATTCGTTCCGGCGGGCGTCGGCATCATGGTGTCGGCGAGCCGGATTCGCGGCGACGCCGTCGCGGTCATCGTCTCCATTGCGGTCAGCACGACGCTGGCGATTGCGGTGGCCGCGCTCGTCACGCGTGCGTTGATGCGCCGGCAGCGCGGCGATCCTTCCGCGACGGAGGCCGCATCATGACCGCCATTCCGAAGCTCGGCGCCATCTGGGTTTATCTCGCCGCGAGTCCCTTGCTCGGACTGACGATCACGCTGATCGCCTACCTGATCGCCCAGACCATCTACGCGAAGGCGCGCTTCAATCCACTGGCCAATCCCGTGTTGATCGCGGTGGCGCTGCTGGTCGCGCTGCTCGAAATCACCGGCACGCCGTACGCGACGTACTTCGAAGGCGCGCAATTCGTCCACTTTCTGCTCGGCCCCGCGACCGTGGCGCTCGCGTTGCCGCTCTACCGGCAGTGGCCGAAGCTGCGCCGCTCCGCGTTGCCGCTGATCGGCGGACTCGTCGCCGGATCATTGACCGCCATCGTTTCAGCGGTCGGCGTGGCGGCACTGTTCGGCGCTTCGCATCAAACGATAGCGTCGCTCGCACCCAAATCGGCGACCACGCCGATCGCGATGGCCGTCGCTTCCGAGATCGGCGGCATTCCGTCCCTGACCGCCGTGCTCGTCATTTCGACCGGCGTATTTGGCGCCGTATTCGCGCGCGCGATTCTCAACGTGCTGCGTATCGCCGAACCCGAGGTGCGCGGTTTCGCGCTGGGTATCGCGTCGCACGGCATCGGCACGGCGCGCGCTTTTCAGGTGAGCGAGGAAATGGGCGCGTTCGCCGGCCTCGGCATGGGGCTCAACGGTGTGTTCACCGCGTTCGTCGTGCCGGTGTTGATGCCGCTCGCGGCGCGCTGGCTGACGGGCTAAAGGGCTGAGCGATGTCCTTGTGGCAAACAGAAAAGCCCGCAAATCGCGGGCTTTTCTACTGCGTGCGGCTCAATCCATCCGCTTAGAAGCGGTGACGGATACCCACTGTGCCGACCACTTGAGAGTCGGTCGACGAAGCGCTCACGCCGACGATATCAGCCGTGATCCCCGAGTTGCCCGTGCTGCCGACATGCTGATAAGCCGCTTCAGCATACACGTCGGTGCGCTTGGACAATGCATAGTCCGTCTGCAACGTGATCTGATGGTACTTCGGGCTTGCGCCGTCCAGACGCGCGTCCGTGAACGTATAAGCGCCCGACACCGTCCATGCCGGGGTGAACGCGTAACGGCCGTTCACTTCATAGTTCGTGAAACGCGCGCTGCCGCCGTTCACGGTCAAGCCGCTCGTCGTGCCCGATGCGCTGGAGCCGATCGCCGTCGCGTCGTTCAACTGCGTTTGCGTGAACACGAGGCCGACGTTCGCCGCGCCGAACGCGTAGTTGACGCCCGCGCCATAGGTGCGCTGACGCGCTGCGTTGAAGGTGGAGTCGCCGCTTGCCACCGCGCCGCTCGTGTTGGTGCTCGAACCGCCGCCGTTCAGCTGCAAGTAGCCTGCCGCGACCTTCAAACCGCCGAACACATACGATGCGCCGACGCTGTACGCGCGGCTGTCCGCGAAGCTGCCCGCCGCATTCGAGAAGCCGTACAGCGCGCCGACCTTGAAGCCGCCGTAATCGACGCTCTGGAACTTGACGGCGTTGTTGATACGCACCGAGTTGTTCAGGTTGTCGTTGTCGTACGGATGCGAGGCGAGCGTGCCGCCGTATTGCGTGCCGTTCAGCGCGAGCGGGCCGAGATAGTCGACCACGCTGTCGTACTGGCGGCCTAGGGTGACCGCGCCGTACTGATCGCTCGACAGGCCGACGAACGCCTGGCGGCCGAACTCCCTGCCGTTCTGACCGAGCTTGCCGGTCGAGAGGTTGAAGCCGTTTTCGAGGACGAAGATCGCCTTCAGCCCGCTGCCCAGATCTTCCGAGCCGCGCAGGCCCCAACGATTGCCGTTCAGCATGCCGCTGGCTTGCTGGAAGTTGCTGTTGCCAGCCGAGTTGCTGGTGTAGGTCAAGCCGGTGTCGATCAGGCCGTACAGCGTGACCGAGCTTTGTGCGTGAGCGGCACCCGCGGTGCCGATAAGAGCGAGCGAGAGGCTCGACAGGACGAATTTGTTCATTGATTTCTCTCCTAACTCGAATAGCGAATGCTATCGAGCGGCGGAGAATAGCCCACCAAGCGAAAGACTGTTTTTCAGTTAATTACGGCGTTGTGTTTATGCGACGTCACCGATTTTTAGCTTTCCGTTCATTTCACCTGTGACGAAAGTACGCATTGCGGACGGCGCGGAAATGAAATGGGGCGTACTCCTCTCGCGAGTACGCCCCAAGTGCCTGATTTAACAACGCTCCCGGAGAGCCAGGCGAGCGAAGAATAGCATACCTATTTCACGCGAACAGCTCGAAAAAATCAAATTACCATTGCATATCATTTCGGTCCGATAGAATAAGTAATCACACGTCAGCAATAGAAATCAATTCAGCAATTATTGCTTGAATCGCAATTACTCTTTGCCTATTTTAAAAGTCGCAAAAAACCCGTGCAAAGCAGATTGTTTCCGGTCGGGAAGGCGCTGCCCGCACTGCATCGCGGCGCGCACTGGCCGATGGCCGGATAATGAGGCTTCCCTTCCCTTACCCACCGAGAGGAGCTTGCCGCGATGTCTGCCTATGAATCCAAAGTGCCGCGGGTACTGTTGACGAACGACGACGGTATCGACGCGCCCGGCCTCGCTGTGCTCGAAGCCGTTGCCGCCGAGCTCGCGCACGAAGTCTGGGTAGTCGCGCCGGAACACGATCAGAGCGGCACGTCGCATTCGATCAGCCTGCATTCGCCGTTGCGCGTGAGCCGCCAGGGCGAGCGGCGTTTCGGCGTGGCCGGCACGCCCGGCGATTGCGTCGTGATGGGCGTGCGCCACCTGATGCGCGACACGCCGCCCACGCTGATTCTTTCCGGCATCAATCGCGGCGGCAATCTGGGCGTGGAAACAATGTTTTCAGGCACCGTCGGCGCCGCCATGACGGGCCTGCTGCTCGGCTTGCCGTCGTTCGCGCTGAGCCAGACTTTCAGCAACCGCGACAAGGTCCGTTGGGATACCGCGCGTGCGCTCGCGCCCGGCGTGATCCGCCAGTTGCTCGCAATCGAGCAGGCCGCGCCCACCTGCCTGAACATCAACTTTCCCGATGTCGACGCGGCGCTTGCTGGTCCGCTCACGCCGACTCGCCAAGGCGTTGGACTCGTCGAAGATATCGACGTGTTGCCGCAAGTCGATCCGCGCGGCATGGCCTATCACTGGCTGCGCTTTCAACGTGGCGCGCGCGCGAACGATCCCGATAGCGAAACGGCCGTGGTGGCTTCGGGGCGCGTGTCGGTCACGCCGCTCGCCTTCGATCGCACCGACGAGCCCACCTTCGCGCGGCTCGCGGCTTCGCTGAGTTAAATCTCTGATTAGCCTTTGCCGATCGCCGGTTTGCGCTGCCTCACGGACGCGGCGCGCCGGTGAGGCTCGGCGCCCCGCCCGGCCCTGCGGGATCGGGATTGCCGAACGCGGGAAGGCCGCCGTTCTGCCGGGCGCGGGCGATCTCCGCGCGCACCTGCGAGCGTGTCTTCGGGCCGTCGTCCGTCTTCACCCCCGTGGCGGCGGACGGCGTGGACTGAACCAGCGGCGCTGACGGCAGCGTGGCTTGCATGGTCAGGTCGGCTTGCGGCTCCGTCGGCACAGTGGAGACAGCCGGCGCTTTTTGTGCCCGCTGTTGGACCGGCGGTGTCGGCACGGCAACGGGCGCACTGCTCGTGCCCTCCATCACTTTGAGCCCAGTCTGGATAGACGACGGTTGACTTGCCATAGCGGGTCCGACGGAGGCTTGCGTTCTCACGTTCAGCGGGCTATCGCTGTCGAGGCGTGCCACCAGGTTGTCCAAAGCCGCCTGGCTCCTCGCATAACTCGACGCGCGGTTCGTCTGTTCGCGATTCGCAGGGCGACTTTCCCGCGACCGTCCGTGTTTCATCGACGAAGACATCCGCGCGGGCTTCGCGGCAGGTTGCGGCGTCTTCTCGACTTGTGCCGCGTTCACTGCACGCTGCTCGTTATCCGCGCGCGTCCGCACTTCCTTTTGCAGCGCGCGAACCTGATCGTCATCCTGATGGGCTGAACTTACCGCGTTCAGTTGCGCCTGCGCGGCGGCAAGATCGTTGCGTTGCAGACTATTGCGCGCCGCCTGCAGGCTGCCGGCCATTGCACTGCTCGCATCGCTGCCAGCGGTGACCGGACCGGATACGACCGCGCCGCTGGTGGTGTCGCCGCGCGTGCGGTAAGCCGGCGTGTCACCGCGCACCGAACCGAATTCGTCCGTCGACACCCAGGGTTTGCTGGCGTGCGAGACATAAGCGGCGATTGCAACAGCGCTGACGACGAGGCCCGTGAGAACGATCTTCCTGGGTTCGCTATACATGTGACGTCTCCCCCTTCCAGTCGTGTTACGTGCGCGTCTGCGGCTTTGCAAACGTGCCCGAATTTATCAGACGGTTAGCGGCGAACGGGTATTCGACGCCGCCGGGATGACCGCGAGTTCGGACCGCGGATTCGGCCGCGGGATCGACGGAATCAAGTCACGTACGAAGGCGCACGCGAACTGGATGCGCCCATTTTCTATTTATATTCTTCAGGCGTCGAATCGTCCGATTGTGCCTGCCTTGTTGGCCGAAAAAGCCAGCTTCAAGGCACCCTTCCTCTGACGACTATTTGGAACTGCGAAGCAGTGTCGGCAGCGCAGCGCCCCACACCTACACGAGCGGCCCCTCTTCCTGCTTCCCACGCATCGCAACGGCAATCGAACTGCCGACAATCAATGCAATGCCAAGCAACGACATGGCGCCGATCGTCTCGCCCCACACCACATAACCGAACAGCGCCGCCCACACGATGCTCGTGTAGTTGTACGGCGCGAGCGCGCCGGCGTCGGCCTGGCGGAACGCCATGGTCATCAGCAATTGCCCGGCAGTGGCGAAGCCACCGAGCAAGGCCATCACCGCGAGCGCCTGCAGCGTTGGCGTACGCCATGCGAAAAACAGCGAAGCGCCGGTGACGAGCGTGCCGATCACCGTGAAATACAGCACCGTAGTGCCCGAATCGTCGGAGGCGCGAATGCGCTTGATCTGAATGATCGATAGCGCGCCGAAGAAGGCACTCGACATCAGCAGGACGGGGCCGAGCCAACTCGAATGCGAGCCGTCCGGGCGCACCACGAACAGCACACCGACAAACCCGACCGCAGCCGCCACTGCATCGCGCGGCTTCAGCGCCTCCTTCAGCAACAGCGGCGCGAGCACGATCACCAGCAAGGTCTCGGAGTAGACGATCGCCACCGCTTCGCTAAGCGGCATGTACGGCAAACCGGCGAAGAAGAGACCCGAGGCGCCGAGCAGCGTCAGCGCGCGAATGGTCTGCCCGCGCACGTCCATGTGCCTGATCCGCTCGACGATCGGCTTGCCGCGCAGGCACACCGCCACGGCCGGCAACAAGCCGAACAGCATGCGAAAGAACGTCACCTCGTTAGCTGGATAAGCGAGCGCCACGGATTTGGCGAGCGCATCGACCAGCGCGAAACAGAACATCGACACGAGGATCAGCGCAACGCTGCGCAGGGGCACGGCGCTCGTGCGGACAGCGGTGATGGGCGGCATGGAGTGTCCCGGGAGCACGCGAAACGAGGCGTCGCCCCGGTTTCGCGTGCCGGCTACGCGGCTCGCAACATGGGAAAACGGATTATGCCTGCGGCTGCGTGAAGGATCGACGAGGCGCGTGACATTGACTCGACCCGCATCGCGCTCGCCACCGGTTTCCACTTCGCCTAGCGCGATCTTTGCCGTCCAACAATCCGGGGTAAGTACTGATACAGGTCCGCGAAACTAATAATATTATTCATATCGATTTCTATCTTCATCAGGCTAAGAAGCAATATCTCTGGCCCTATGCAGGATTAATAATAATTATGACCATCAATTAAGCGGGGACATCAGGAGATACAGGTGCGCAATTACCTTGTGCTTGCGGCGCTCGCCATGCTGGGCGCTTGCGGTGGCAATGACGGTTCGCCGAACGCGACGGCGTCGGCGGACAAGCAGGTGGCCGCGGTCGATTCCTCCGCGGCTTCGGCCGCTTCGGCAGCCTCGGCGGCTGACACGGCCAACGTCGAAAGCGAATTCAAGGCCGCGAAGGCCATTCCGGTCGGCATGAAGACGACGACCCCGCCGCTCGTGATCGCCGACCCCACCCTCAACCTTCCGCCCTACACACCGCCGGCGCCGCCCGCTCCGGTCTCCACCACCACTCTTTCGTTCGGCGACTTCACGAACTACCTCGCGCCGGGGTCGACCCAAGGCTGGGCGCCGGGCGCCAACAATTCGACCATCACCATTCCCGCGCCGGCCACCAACGGCACCGGCGCGGGCGATAAAACGGTGGCGCTCGCCAGCACCTACGCCACCGCGTCGTATGAAGCGGACGTGACGGTCAGCGCGCCGGTCGGCAACGGCGCTGCGAACGCGGGCTTTATCGTGCGCGTCACGAACCCGACGGCCGGCGGCCCCGACAGTCTGACCGGCTACTTCATCGGCCTCGATACGGGTACGCATTCGTTGGTGGTCGGCCGCCAGAACAACAACTGGACCAACTTCATCTCGTACCCGGTCAGCACAATCGTCGGCGGCAGCACGCACCATCTGAAGGTCACGACGAGCGGCACGGCCATCACCGTCGACCTCGACCAGCAGCGCGTGATCAGCGTGAACGACGCCACCAACGCCCTGCCCGCCGTGTTCCAGTCGGGCAGTTTCGGGCTGCGGCGCTTCGGCGTCGGCGCGACCTTCAGCAACATCACGATTCGTACGTACCCAACCGTGACGTCGCCGAGCTACGATTTCTCGAAGGTGGTCGGCGCGGTCTATACGCCTTCCAACGCGGTGAACGCGATCGACTTCTGGGAGAACTACGATCCGGACATCGTCAATCGTGAACTGACGTACGCGCAGACGTACGGCATGAATACGATCGCGGTCTACCTGCATTACCTGGTATGGGCGAACGATCGTGTGGCATTCCTGAGCAAGTTCGAGAACCTGCTGAAAATCGCCGCGCGCCACGGCATCAAGGTCTCGCCGATCTTCTACGACGACTGCTGGAACCCGACGCCGCAATACGGGCCGCAGCCGGCACCGGTCTGGGGCGTGCACAATAGCCAGTGGGTGCAATCGCCCGGCACGCCGGTGGAACAGGCGTATTTCCAGCCGACCGCGTCCAATTCCGCCATCACGTATAAGGCGAGTCTCGCGAGCTACATCACCGACTTCGTCGCGCCACACCGCAAGGACCCGCGCATCATCTTCTGGGAGACGATGAACGAACCCGGTTGCAGCGGTAATGGTGCATTGCAGGAAACCCGCGCGGCGCTGATGAACGATGCGCGCATCGCCATCCTGAACGCGGGCGCGACGCAGCCGATCAACGCGCCGCAAGTGCAGGAGGACGAAGGCTCGTACTTCTCCGACTTCTACGCGTTCCATCCGTACGGCAACCCGTACACGGGTCCGGTGAGCGGCAGCAATGTCAGCGCGCTGAATTCCGAAACGCTGCAACGCGGCTTCCCCGGCACCACGGGTCAAACCATGCCGGGCATCGTGTCGAACTACGGCGGCACGACGGGATTCATCGTGTGGGAGTTGATGATCGGCCGCACCAACACGCGCTTCCACTGGGGCCAGGTGCCGAGTGCGCCCGCCACGGTCGAACCGGCGACGCCCTTCCAGGGGACGATCTATCCGGACGGCCATCCGTGGCAGACCTCAGAGACGCAGGCGTTGACGGGTGGCTTCAATGTGAAGCTGCCGGTACTGCAGGTCGGCTACTACAACGATCCGACGTTCAGGAGCGCGCCGGTCAAGACGTCGATTACGCCGTTGATCGACTTCGATCTGAACACCGAGCGCGGCACGGATTCGCCTGATGCCTCCGCGGGCGTCAACGCAACCAACTACGGTGTGCGTTGGACCGGCGCGATTCAGGCGACGCAGGACGGCCTCTATACGTTCTCGATCGACAGCGACAACATTGCGCGCCTGTGGATCAACGGCGTGAAGATCATCGACAAGAAGACCCCGACGCAATCCGCCGTGAGCGGCAAAACCTGGCTCGCCGCGAAGCAGCGCGCGTCGATCAAAGTCGAGTATGTGCACGGCACCGGTCCGGCCAGCATGCATCTGCTGTGGTCGAACCCGGCGGCGAGCAATCCGAACGCACTGCGGATCGTGCCGTCCGATTCGCTCGTGACGTCGAACTAGAGGCTAGTCAGACCCAGCGGGCCGGCAAAAAGCAAGACCGCCGGCCCGGCTTGTGCAGCGCAGCGGATGCGCATCTCGCGCATGCCGCTCGCATAGCCGTTTGTAACGCCCTGTCATTTGTGCGATGCTAGCCACGCCCTGGTCATCCCAAGAAGAAACCGTGGGCGCGAGGCAGACCAATCCTGTTGCCCATTCCTCTGGAGGAGACATGATTGAGTCATCGCAATTGCGCAGCTTCGGGCGCGCCGGCATCGCATCTCGCGCCTCGTTCCGCACCACTAAATCCATCAGGCTGCACCGCATAGCGGCCGCTTCAAGCTTCGTTTTCCTGATCAGTCTCGCCGGCGTTTGCCACGCCGACACCCAGGTCGGCGGCACGCTTCCGCCCGCGCCCGACATACTCTACGGCGATCTCTTCGTCGCCGTGCAAACCGCGCAGATCTATCCGGACCAGAAGACCTTCGTCGATGCCACACCAAACGCCGATCCCGCCACGATCGTGCAGCTGTACGAGCAGCAGAAGAACAACGCCGGTTTTTCGCTGGCGAACTTCGTCAACCAGTACTTCACGCCGCCGAGCGAGCCGGTCATCACGCCGCCCGCCAACCAGACGCTGCGTGAACACATCAACTGGCTATGGCCCGCGCTGACCCGCACCACCACGAGCGCGCCACCGAACAGCTCGCTGATTCCGTTGCCGAAGCCGTACGTGGTGCCGGGCGGCCGTTTCCGCGAAGGCTACTACTGGGACACGTATTTCACGATGCTGGGGCTGCAGGAATCGGGCAACGAAAATCTCGTCGACGACATGCTCGACAACTTCGCCTACGAGATCAAAACCTTCGGCCACATTCCGAACGGCAATCGCACCTACTATCTCGACCGTTCGCAGCCGCCGTTTTTCTCGCACATGGTGGAGCTCGCGGCGAAGGTGGAAGGCCACGGCGTCTACCAGAAGTACCTGCCGGCGTTACGCAAGGAATACGCGTACTGGATGCAGGGCGAGAACACCACGCAACCCGGCTCGGCCACGCGCAATGTCGTCGTGATGCCGGATCGCACGGTGCTCAACCGCTACTGGGATGAGCTCGACACGCCACGCGACGAGTCGTACCTGGAGGACATCCAGACCGCACAACAGGCGAGCGGCCGCAATCCGAACGACGTCTACCGCGAACTGCGCGCGACCGCCGAGAGCGGCTGGGATTTCAGCTCACGCTGGTTCGGCGACAACATGACGCTCGCGACGGTGCGCACCACGTCGATCATTCCGGTCGACCTGAACAGCCTGATGTTCCACCTCGAGATCACCATCGCCAAGGGTTGCGGCGAGACGCGGGATTTCCGCTGCGTCGGCGAATTCGCGCAACGCGCTGCGAAACGAGCGCTCGGCATCAACCGCTATCTGTGGAATCCCAACGGCTATTACGGCGACTATGACTGGCAGCTCGCCAAGCCGCGCGACAACAAGACCGCGGCAATGGTGTTTCCGCTGTTCGTCGGCGCGGCGTGGCCGGATCGCGCGCTCAAGACGGCGAAACAGGTGCAGTCGACCTTGTTGCAGCCCGGCGGCCTCGTCACCACGACCTACAACACGACGCAGCAATGGGACGCGCCGAACGGCTGGGCGCCGCTGCACTGGGCGGCGATTCAGGGCTTGAAGCGTTATGGCCAGGACGCGCTCGCGCAACAGATCGGTACGCGCTTTCTCACCGACGTCAAAGGCGTCTATGCGTCCGATCAGAAACTGGTCGAGAAATACGTGGTGGAAGGCGCGGGAACGGGCGGCGGCGGCGGTGGCGAATATCCGCTGCAGGACGGCTTCGGCTGGACGAATGGCGTGACGCTCAAGCTGCTCGACCTGTATAGCCCGGGCGAGTAAAGCTGCACGGAGGGCGGCCTTTCGGTCGTGGCAGGTCATGAACACTGTATAAAAACACAGTATAATGATTTGCCCGAGCCGCCCTTCGTTTCCTGACCAGGCGGCGCCCAGCCCACGTCGGAATCATGGTGTCCCAGCAAGCCCTATTCGCGCCCGAACCCGTTGCTCTCCTCCATGACGAGGAAGGCGGCATCCGCTATCTGCCTGAGTCGATCCCCGCCGACACGGCGCGGGCGTGGTTCGAGGAAGCGTTGCGCAATATCGGCTGGCTCAGTCAGCAGCGCATGATGTACGAGCGCGAGGTCGCCGTGCCGCGCCTGCTCGCCACGTTCGCGCGTGATTCCGGCGACCTGCCCGCGCCGTTGGGCGAAGCATTCGAAGCCGTGCGCGCGCTCGTGGGCGCGCCGTTCAATCGCGTCGGTCTCAATCTCTATCGCGACGGCAGCGACAGCGTCGCGCTTCATAGCGACAAGACAGAGAAGCTGGTGCCCGCGCAGCCGATTGCCATCATCTCGCTCGGCGCGACTCGGCGCATGTCGATCCGGCCGAAGGCCGGCGCCGGACGGATCGTGCATGTCGAACTGGACCCCGGCAGTTGTCTTGTCATGAGCTACGCGTCGCAATTCACTCATGAGCACGGCATTCCCAAGCTTGCGGGCGTGACGGAGCCGCGCATCAGCCTCGCGTTTCGCTGCTTCAGCGGTTGACGAGCGAGAGGCGCGTCAGAGCAACGTGACCTTACCCGTCGCCAGATCGTAGATACCGCCGACAATCTTGACCCTGCCGCTCTTCACGTATGGCCCGATGAGCGGTCTGGACACGATCAGACGATTGGTATTCAACCTGACGTTTTCGATCGTGGTTTGCGCAACGAGATCCTCGCCATGGCCCACTTTCGCCATTTGCATGGCGGGCTTGATCGCGCGGACGAGTTCGGGCAGATGGCCGGGCAAATGAACTCCATCCTTAAGCGCCTTGACCGTGGCGGTCACCGCGCCACACTGCGTATGCCCGAGCACCATGATGAGCGGCACGCCGAGGAACTCGACGCCATACTCGAGGCTCGCGAGAATATCGTCGTTGACGAAATTGCCTGCCACACGCACCACGAACAGATCGCCCGGTCCCTGATCGAAGGCGAGCTCCGGCGCGACCCGCGAATCCGCGCAGCCCACGATGGCGGCAATCGGATACTGCGCCGCGACACGCGCCGCACGGTCAGCGGAATAGTCCTTGTTTGAAGGGGTATTCGCGGCGTAGCGGGCGTTGCCCTGCATCAAGCGGTCGAGCGCTTCAGCAGGTGGAATCGAATTCGGCGCATTGCCGGACGCGGGCTCCGCCGCCACGGCAACGTGCCGCGACAAACCTGCCAGCGTGATCGACGACGCACCGGCCAGCAGCAGATTGCGCCGCATGGGGGAAGACAGATGACGGCCGCACATGGCTCGCCTCCTATGTCATGAGCAACGCCCCAGCGGTGCCGTTCGAACCGGCATGAGCCGTGAAAGTTGGTCGCGCACGCGACGTCTCATCCTGCGCCTCTCACGTTCAAACATCAAGTTAGACGGCGTAAATGTCCGGGTTGTCCACCAGCGGCAAAAACTTGCCGGTAGGTCCGTCGAGTGCGAACATCGCACCGCTTTCGATGTCGAAGATCCAGCCGTGCAGCCGCAGCGTTTTGTTCGCGAGCCCGACTGCCACCGACGGATGCGTGCGAATGTTCGCAAGTTGCGCAATCACGTTGTCTTTGACCAGCGCGGCGAGGCACTCCGCGTCCGAATGGTAAGTGCGGGATGCGTTGATGGCCTTGGCCGCATCCGCGTGACGCAGCCAACCCGCGACCGCCGGCAGATGGTCCAGGTTCTTGCACGTCGAGATCGCCGTCATCGCGCCGCAATTCGAGTGGCCGCATATGACGATATCGCGAACGCCCAACACAGCCACCGCGTATTCGACGGTCGCCGACACGCCGCCCGGCTCCGGACCATAAGACGGCACGATATTGCCCGCATTGCGGATCACGAACAGCGAACCGGGTTCGGTCTGCGTCAGCAATTCCGGCACGACACGGCTGTCCGAGCACGTCACGAAAAGCGTACTGGGACTTTGCGCCATCGACAAACGCTTGAACAATGCGCTCTGCTGCGGAAAGACTTCGCGTTGAAAGCGGATGAGACCTTCGATGATTTCCTGCACGATTGTTCTCCAGATAAATCGAAGATTGAGCCTGCCGTGCCCGCGACACTACGAAAGCCGGGAGCATGCAGGCGATCTATTCGCGCGACTATACCGCAGCCGCAGCCTCAAGCACGAACTCGACGAACCTGCAGGCGCGGGCAGCAACGAGGCGCCATCATCACGACATCGTCGTGCCTCGCCGAAGCACAATAAAAAAAGCCCCGGCTGTTACCAGCCGGGGCCAACTCTCTCGCTCGCACACCGGAAACCGTGCGTGCATGACTACTTTACCGATACCGACGACGCCGATCTATACGCCGCGCTGGAAGAGTCCCTTCCAACGTGGCCCGGCACACACACTGCATCGAGCCCGTCGAATCAACGGCTATACATCGCGTTCCAGTCGGCTGCGGACACTGCCGGGCGGCCGCTTTGCGACGAACCCGCCACGCTGCCGCCATAACCACTGGTCTCGCCGTTGCGCGCGGCGACGCGCGCTTCCGCGGCCTGAATCGCTTCCGGATAACGCGCCTGATCGCCATCGCCGACGTGATAGCCGGCCTGTTGCAGTTGAACCAGTTCCGCACGCACCTGCTCGCGCGTGATGCGGGAATTCGATTGGGCGAATACGGTGGCCGATGCAGCCAGCGAAGCGACGATAACGACGGCCTTGATCAGGGACTTCATGATGGAAACAACCTCCGGGAATTGATGGTCAGCGGCGCTTCGAATCACTCTGCGCGCCACCGGTGAACTCAATATAGGCGTCGATTCCTCGGAGAATAATGGCCGCCCATCGAAGGGATTGTTCCTGAATCTGGAGAAATCACGCTCAGAAGCGCGTGCGGATCCCCACCGTGCCGACCACCTGATTGCCCGTGGACGAAGCGCCGCCCGCCGTGTTGATAAACGCGGTGTAGCCTTTGCCGCTCACGTGCTGGTACATCGCCTCGGCATACACGTCGGTGCGTAGCGACAGCGCATAGACGGCCTGCAGGTTCACCTGATTCCATTTCGGATCGGAGCCGAAGCTCGACGTGCCGCCCACATGCGCGTTCGTATAGGTGTAGGCCGCGCCGAGACTCAGCGCCGGCGTCACGGCGTACTTGCCGTTCACTTCGTAGTTATCGAAGCGCATCGAGCCATGCGTGGCGCCGAACGACGCGCTGTTCTGAAACTGGCTATGCGTATAGACGAAGCCGGCGGTCACGGGACCGAAGCCATAGCTCAACGCGGCGCCGGCCGTGCGCTGCACATCGGCGCCGAGCTGGAAGCCGCCCGTGCCGTTAGCCGCGGATTCGCCGAGATCGACCGCGCCGCCGGTGTTGGTGGTCGAGTTCGAGCCGTTGATCTGCAAATAACCCGCGGCCGCCTTGAACGGACCGTTGGCATAGCTCACGCCCGCGCTATAGGCGCGATTCACTGCAAAATCCGTGTTGTTCGAAAACGCGTACATCCCGCCGAACTTCAGACCGGCATAGTTCGCGCTCGCGTACTTCACGGCGTTGCTCATGCGCACCGAATGGTTCAGATTGTCGTTATCGAACGGATGCGCGAAACCGGTATCGCCGAACGTGCCCGCCGTGCCCGAGAGCGGCGCGACGAAGTCGACCAGCGAGTCGTACTGGCGACCGAGCGTGAACGTGCCGTACTGCTTGCTGCTCAAGCCGACAAACGCCTGACGGCCGAACAGCCGGTTGTCCTGGCCAAGTTTGCCGTTCTGCACGTTGTAGCCGTTCTCCAGCACGAAGATCGCCTGCAGTCCGCCGCCGAGATCCTCGGCGCCGCGCAAGCCGAAGCGGCTGCCGTTGATGTTGCCGCTCGTCGCCTGAATCAACGCGCCCTGCGAGCCGCTCTTCTTCACGTTGTTGGTGTACATCACGCCGGCGTCGATGAGGCCGTACAGCGTGACCGAACTTTGCGCATGCGCCGTGGCGGCGGCCAGTCCTGCGAACGCCGCGACCGCGGCGGAAATCTTTTTCACGTCAATGCTCCTGCGTAGCTGGAATGTCAGGTTGAACAGCGACGCGAGTATAGAAACGCGGGCATCGAAAACGAATGCCCGTGCTCTGGAGCAGACCTTTATGGAATCTGGAAGAATCGGTCATCTAAACGCAGCAATCGCGGTGCGCTGCGCTTTGACGAGGTGTTTTGAAAGCTAGGGACGCGCGGCCATGGGTCTGCGCGGAATGAACGGGTTGTGTGTGAACAACAGCCGTTGAGTCGCTTGCGAGCCCGGCGCGCGCGCCGGACTCATCGTCAATCGGAGACCGGGCCGCTCAGGCCCTGTTGAAGTCGCCAGTCTCGAGTTCCACGGACTGTCCCCCGTTTTTTTCGAGGACCCGACGTGTAGCGTTTTCAATCCGCGCGCGATTCGCCTCGAAGGTATTGACAAGGTTGTGGGCCGATGGGCCGTCGTTGCCGAAATGGTCGTTCAGCGCATCCAGCGACACGCTACACCAGACGTCGGCCCCGTCGACATTGGCTTCGAAGGCGACGCGTGCCGCTGCAACGACTTCACGGCGTCCGGTGAATTCGATCCTCATGATGACCCTCCATTTGTCGAAAGAAAGCTTCGAACGCGCAAACGCTGTGCCAAGGCGGCGTGGTCCGCAAGGCCGCCCAGGGTTAGCGCACATTCTCAGCAGGGTGCATACTCGACACCGGCCGTCCTCGTACGGTCGTGCTGATGCGTCACGGCGTGCCCGCCCATGGCCACGCCGCCCGACGTGCCTTATATCCTAATACTAACTCCTGGCCCATGTCCCGCAACCCGCAATCGTCGCGTCCTCTCGTCATTGCCGCCGTGATGGCGTCCATGGCGATGGTCGCCATCGAAGCCACCATCGTTTCCACCGCCATGCCTCAGATCGTCGCGCAACTCGGCGATCTGCATCTGTATAGCTGGGTCTTCTCGTCGTTCCTGCTGACGCAAACCGCGATGACCGTGGTGTTCGGCAAACTCGCCGACCTGTACGGCCGCAAGCCGGTCATGCTGGCCGGCATCGCGATCTTCCTGATTGGTTCGGTGCTGGCCGGCTTCGCCTGGTCGATGCCGGCCATGATCGCGTTCCGTCTGATTCAGGGCGTCGGCGCGGGCGCGATCCAGCCGGTCACGCTGACCATCGTCGCCGATCTCTATCCCGCGCGCGAACGCGGCAAGGTGCAAGGCTATCTCGCGAGCGTCTGGGCGATCTCTGCCGTAGTGGGCCCGATGGTCGGCGGCTTCATCATTCACAACATGTCGTGGGCATGGATCTTCTGGATGAACGTGCCGATCGGGCTCGCCTCCGCGGCGGGCTTCATCGCGTTCCTGCGCGAATCGGAACGGCATGCGCGCCCCTCGATCGATTTCGGCGGCGCGGCGCTGTTCATGGCGGCCATTGCCGCGCTCATGATGGCGCTCACTTACGCCGGCGACGACCAGGTCGCGCAGGCCTCGATGGCGGGCGGCGTCTTCGTGCTGTGTGTGTTGCTGTTCGTGTGGCAGGAGCGCCGCGCGGCTGAACCGATGATCTCCTTCGCGTTGTGGAGCCGCCGGCCGATCGCCGCTTCCAACGGCGCGACCTTGCTGTCCGGCATGATCCTGATGGGCGCCACCACGTTCCTGCCGATGTACGTGCAGGGCGTGCTGAACCGCTCACCTGTGATCGCCGGCCTGGCTCTGACGATGATGATGGTCGGCTGGCCGACCGGCGCCACGCTCGCGGCGAAGTCGTTTCATCGCATCGGCTTGCGGCGCATTCTGATCGGCGGCAGCGCGGCCATTCCGCTCGGCGCGGCGCTGCTGCTGTTCCTGTCGCCGGGCGGCTCGCCGCTCGTCGCCGCGTTCGGTTCGCTCATCATGGGCTTCGGCATGGGCACCTCGAGCGTCAGTTGTCTGGTGCTGATTCAGGAGATCGTCCGCATGGACGAACGCGGCAGCGCCACCGCGTCGAACCTGTTCTCGCGCAATCTCGGCAGCACGTTGGGCGCGACGTTGTTCGGCGCGGTGCTCAACTTCGGGCTCAGTCATTCGAAGGGCGTGGCCGTGGTGACGTCGGATCAGTTGAAGGCGCTGCTGCAGAATCAGGCCGCCAGCCTCGGCGACAGCGAGATGATCCGCACGGTGCTGCATCAATCGCTGCACCTTACGTTCATCTCGCTCTTCGTCATCGCGATCTTCGTGGTCCTGCTGCTGTTGTTCGTGCCCGCGATCAGCATCGGCGCGGAGAAGAAGATGCCGATCGAGGCGTTGTCGCCGCTGGAGGATTGACAGGCGTGGTGGGCGCGGCGGCGCACTGCCCGCTGTCGCGCTCAACTCGATAGCACGATGGCGCTGCTGCTTGCATCAGCGCGCGGGCAACGTCGCCGCGAAAAAGCGGATCGCCCGGTCAGCAGCCAGCGCATGCACCGCATCACGATCGACGCCCGGCCCGTCCTGGCAAATGCCCGCGAGGTGCGCGACCACGTCGGCGAGACAGGTATCCAGAAACGTGTAATGCGACGCCCCCGGCACCATCTCGACATGCGCCTTGGGCAGCAAGCCCGCGATGCGATGAATGTTGGTGGCCACGGGCGCGGTGACATCGGCCTCGCCCGCGAGCAGCGAGACGGGAATCGTGACGTCGGCAAACGAGGCGTTGTCGAAGGCTTCACCCAACGCGGGCGCGATGGCGAACACGGCTTTGACGCGTGGATCGCGATACGAAGCGCCGGACCGTGCGCGCGACGCCTTGGTCTCCGGCGAAAGATCGTCGAGCGTCAAGGGCGCCGCGCCCGATGCGTCGCTAATCCGCGCCGCTTCCGGCGGATGGCAGATGGCGTCAGCCTCGGGTGACGTGCAGAAGCGCTCGAACGCCTGCAGATTGGTCCGCGCGCCCGCCAGTTCGAGCACCGTGTAACCGCCCAGCGAGAACCCCACCGCGCCGATCCGCTCGCGGTCCACATGCGGCCCGAGCATCGGATCGGCGAGCACGCCGTCGAGTACTTCGCTCGCGTCGGTGGCGCGCTCCCACCAGAGCATGAAGCCGTCGCGGGTCATCGGCGCCGCCGCGGTGTTACCCGGATGATTGGTGCCGGCCACGATATAGCCTTGCGCGGCGAGCGACGCCGCCAGCCAGTCGAGACTGTCCGCGGTGCCGCCCGTGCCGTGCGACAGCACCAGCAGCGGATAGCTTGCGCGCGCGGTGGACAGCGGCGCATCGTCGGCGGCGGCGTGGCCGTGAAAGATCGGATGACCGGGCGCGCCGATCTTGCGCGGCGTCTGCGGCACCGACGTGTCGACCGGATACCAGATGCGCGTCACCAGCGCCTCGGTCTTCGCCCCGCGCCAATTACGGGCCACGGCGGGATGAAACACCCGCGTCGTCTCACCCACATGCAAATCCGCCTGATCCGCCGGCACGGCACCCGCCCAGCACAACGCCGCCGCACTCGCCAGCCTGGCGATGACGGCACAGCTCACACGAAACATGGTCAGTCCTTGCGGATAGGGATCATCAGGTCGGTCACGCACGTCTGCTGCAGACCGGCGACCAGTGGATTGCGATACAGCTCGAGCGCGGGACGCCGGTCGCGCAGAAAGCCGCTTTGCGGCAGCCAGCCGCCGTAAAGTGCGCGAAAGGTCGGCGAGATCAGCGCATACGGGCCGATCAGCCGATGCACCGCATACAGTCCGCCTTCGAGCCGCAACGGTTCGACTGCGTCGCGCGCTTCGACCGGCACGTCGTAAGGGCCAGCGACAATGGCCGCGCGATAACTGAAACTGTCCTTCACCGCGGGATCGCGCACGCAGATGCCCACGCGCTGATCCATCGCCGCGTTTTCGTCGCAATGCAGCATCGTCATGAGCGAGCGAAAGGTTTGGCCGATGGTCGCGACCGGCCCGTCATGCCGAAGACTGAGCACATCGAACGGCGCGATCTCCGTGAGTTCGACGGCAGGCAGCGCCGGAGCCGGGGCGTTGTTCCTCGACGCGGCGAGTTGTGCGTCCGCCGCCCTGCCCGTGCATGGCGCCGCCAGACGTTTCTGCCGTGCCTTGAACTCGCTCGGCGAAACGCCGGTGAAGCCACGAAATGCGCGCGCGAAGGCCTGCGGGCTGTTGTAGCCGGCATCGTGCGCGACCGTGGTCACCGACGCGGCGGCATCGGTCAGCCGTTGCGCCGCTTGCGCAAGCCGCAGGCGTTGCACGGTCTCCACGACGCTTTCGCCCGTCAGCGCGCGGTAGACGCGATGAAAATGAAACGGCGACAGATGCGCCACCGCGGCAAGGCTCTCCAGCGTGTGGTGCGCACCGGGTTCGAGCAGAATTGCCTCGACCACGCGGGCGATCCGTCGGCGGTAATCACGTTCGGTGCTGGGCTTCATCATGGCGCTAGGATAGCGGCGTCGCGGCCGCAAGACGGTGCAGAGCTTGCGAAATTTTAGGCGGCGCGCGCCGGCGATGTTTCATGCTCCGTTCCGGTCCCCTGGCGACAGCCCGTGATCAAGCTCCGTCGCGGCATAGCCCGGTCATCCACGCATGAACCGCGTCCACCGCAGCCGAACGCGCCGGTTGCGCGGAGCGCATCAGCCAGAGCGGCGCGAGCGCGAAGCCCGGCACCTGCGGCAAAATTTCGACGCGGCCGCTCGTCAGCGCGTCGCCCGCGTCGAGTCGCGACACCATCGCGATGCCCGCCTCCTGTTCCGCAGCGGCTACGAGAAAACGTGGATCACTGACCGTCATCGCCCGGCGCGTGCGCAAGCCGCCGCGCTTCAATTCGGGCAACCACGGCGCCCATTCGGGATGCGCCTCGTGAACCAGCAATGGCGCTTGCATCAACACCTCGGGAAACGGCGCGTCGCGCAGACGGCGCGCCGTCATCGGTCCGCAGATCGCCACGGCCGCTTCTTCGAGCAACAGCTCGCACACGACTTCCGGCGTACGGATTGCCTTCGCCGACACCACCAGGTCGACATCCACGCGATCGATCTCGTTGACTTCCTCGCCGGTGACGAGCCAGAGCTCCAGATTGGGCAACGCCTCGGCGAACACACGCATGCGCGGCATCAGCCAGCCTGAAGCGAATTGCGGCGCGCACACGAGAATCACCGAATCCGGATTGCCGTACGGCTCGATGCGATCGCGCCCGTCGGCAAGCGTGGCGAGCGCCGTCGTCACGGTTTGCGCGTATAGCGTGCCGGCGGCCGTCAGCGCCACACCGCGGCCGATGCGGCGAAACAGCGGCTGCCCGGTCCACTCCTCGAGTTGCTGGATCTGATGGCTGATCGCCGATTGCGTCAGCGCCAGTTCCTGCGCGGCGCGCGTGAAGCTGCCGAGACGCGCGGCGGCGTCGAAGGCGAGCAAGGCTTGCAAGGGCGGAAGTCTGCGCATGGTTCGCTCAGGTCAGATATTAGAAATATCGATACTTCCAGCAAGATTCTTCGCTATTCGCCGGAATTTTTCCCCGCAATCATAGACCCAGTTGCCCGTCACGCATAACTCGCCGCTAATTTGCCATACGACAGACATGAGAAATATTTGTGCGACGGGCGCCTCATTCAACCGACTGGATAGCTCTGTATGACCCTGAATCTGAACGCGCCGCACCCGTATTTAAAGAGCCCCGGCCAGGATGACGGCCAGCCTGCCGCGCCGACCTATGCAGGCGTGCTGTCATTCATGCGTCGCCCCTACTCGCGTGATCTGACAGGCGTGGACGTCGCCGTGTCGGGCATTCCGCTCGATCTCGCCACGACCTTCCGCCCCGGCACGCGCTTCGGTCCGGCGGGCGTGCGCGCCGCCTCCGTACAACTGGCGGAACTCGGCGCGTTCCCGTGGGGCGTCGATCCTTTCGACCATCTGAATGTGGTCGACTACGGCGACTGCTGGTTCGACGCGCACAACCCGTCGGGCATTCGCGACGCGATCATCGCGCACGCCCGCGGCATTCTCGCCGCCGGCACGCGCATGCTGACATTCGGTGGCGACCACTACATCACGTATCCATTGCTGGTCGCGCACGCCGAGAAATACGGCAAGCCGCTGAGCCTGATCCATTTCGACGCGCATTGCGACACCTGGCCGGACGACAACCCCGATTCGCTGAACCACGGCACGATGTTCTACAAGGCGATCCGCGAAGGGCTGATCGATCCCGCGCATTCGGTGCAGATCGGCATTCGCACGTGGAACGACGACTTCATGGGCGTGCACATTCTCGATGCGCCGTGGGTCCATCGCAACGGCACGCAAGCGACGATCGACGAAGTGCTGTCCATTGTCGGCAGCGCGCCCACTTACCTCACCTTCGACATCGACTGTCTCGATCCCGCCTTCGCGCCCGGCACGGGCACGCCGGTGGCGGGCGGCCTGAGTTCGGCGCAGGCGCTGGAAATCGTGCGCGCGCTGGGCGCTGTGAATCTGGTCGGCGCGGACGTGGTGGAAGTGTCGCCGCCGTACGACCACAGCGACGTGACCGCCCTCGCCGCGGCGCATCTCGCCTCGGACATGCTATGCCTGATGCGCAATCAGAAGCTGCAACGCCTCGCGCGCCTGTAAGCGCGCCCGTGGCCCGTTGAACTCTTTCCGGACGAGATGACCGACATGCCCCACACTTCAATGAAACCGCTGCTGGCCGCACTACTGCTCGGCGCATTCAGCGCCGCCTCGCACGCCGACGAAAAACAGCTCAACCTGTACAACTGGGCGGACTACATCGCGAAAGACACCGTGCCGAACTTCGAGAAAGAGTCCGGCATTCACGTGCGCTACGACGTGTACGACGGCGACGAAACCCTGCAGGCCAAACTGCTGACCGGATCCACCGGCTACGACGTCGTGGTGCCGACCTCGAACTTTCTCGCGAAGCAGATCGAAGCGGGCATCTATCAGAAGCTCGACAAATCGAAGCTGCCGAATCTGGCGAACCTCGACGGCAATCTGCTGAAGCTCGTCGCCGACGCGGACCCCGGCAATCAGTACGCGGTGCCGTGGGCGTGGGGCACGACGGGGCTCGGCTACAACGTCACCCGCGTGAAAAAGATTCTCGGCAGCGAGATGCCACTCGATAACTGGGACATCCTGTTCAAGCCCGAGTACTTGAGCAAGCTGAAGAGTTGCGGCGTCTCCGTGCTCGACGCGCCGTCCGATGTGTTCGCGGTCACGCTGCACTATCTCGGCCGCGACCCCAACAGCGAGAATCCGGCCGACTATCAGGCCGCGTACGACGCGCTGAAAAAGATCCGCCCGTATATCACGCAGTTCAACGCGACGAGCTACATCAACGATCTGGCCGGCGACGACGTCTGCTTCGCGCTGAGCTGGTCGGGCGATGTATCGATGGCGAGCCATCGCGCGCGTGAAGCCGGCAAGCGCTACGAGGTCAAGTACTTCATTCCGCAAGGCGGCGCGCCGGTCTGGTTCGACATGATGGCGATACCGAAAGATGCGCCGCATCCCGAAGCGGCGCTCAACTGGATCAATTATATCGAGCGCCCCGAGGTGCACGCCGACATTACCAACGCCGTGTTCTATCCGAACGCGGATGCCGCCGCGCGCAAATTCGTGCGGCCGGAAATTCTCAACGACCCGACCGTGTATCCGCCTGAGCCCGTGCTGAAGACGCTGTTTTTGCTCAAGCCCTTGCCTGCGCAGATCAAGCGCCTGGAAGGCCGCTTGTGGGCGCAGTTGAAATCGGGTTCGTGATGTGCCGCTGAAGTAAGCGGGCGCGCGTCAAGCCGCCTGGCCTTCGGCCGTCAGCAACTCGATGCCGTCGAGTTGCGCCGCGCAGGTATCGCGCACGATCGTGACGAAATCATCGAAATACGGCCGGCTCGCGAAGCCTTTCGCGGCCACCGCGTACAGTTCGCTCCACAGTCCCTGCGTGCCGACGCGTTTGGCCAGCACGTAATCGTGATCGACGTAGTTTTTCACGCCCCAGTTCGGCAGCGCCGCGATCCCGCGGCGGCTCGCCACCAGTTGCATGATGGCGATGGTCAGTTCCGCCGTGCGGCGTTCGAGCTTGATGCCGGCCGGCTCCAGCACCTCGCGAATCAGATCGATGCGCGCCTCGGGCACCGGATAGGTGATCAACGTCTCGTCGCGCAGATCGTCCGACACCACGCGACGTTTGTTGCGCAACCGGTGCTCATTGGCCATCACCACCAGAATCTCGAAGCGGAACAGCGGCGCGATATGCAGGCTACGCCGCGTGGCCGGTTTCGAGCCAATCACCACATCGGCCTTGCCGTCGCTCAGCAAGCGCAGCGGGTCCGCGTGGAAGCCGGCGACCAGATCCACTTCGACTTCCGGCCAGCGCCGCCGGAATTCGTCCATGACCGGCATCAGCCAGTCGAAGCAGGTATGGCATTCCAGCACGATCCGCAACTCGCCGCGCGTGTCGCCCTTCAGGCGCACGAGATCGCGCTCCGCCGCGCTCACCGCCGCGATCGTCTCGCGGCCGAGCGCCAGCAGCCGCTCGCCGGCGGCGGTAAAGCGCAAGCCCTGTTTGGTGCGCTCGAACAGCGACACCTCGTAGTGCGCCTCGATATCGCGAATCTGATGCGAGAGCGCCGACTGGCTCAGATGCACGCGCTCGGCGGCCGCCACCAGCTTGCCCGAATCGGCAATGGCGATCAGCGAACGCAAGTGGCGAAGCTCAAGCATGCGATGGCTCCGCTTCAAACGAATAAGTGTGGATATGAATCTGGCTCATACGTTGGTGAAAACATGTCGCTTGATGAATCATAGCGCGACTTTCACACTGGGCGCCAATTCACACAACGCACAACAGGACTTCACATGGCCCGCACGCATATCCCCGGCTTTCCTCGCATCGGCGCGCAACGCGAACTGAAATTCGCGCAGGAATCGTTCTGGCGCGGCGAATCCGACGAACAGTATCTGCGTGGCGTCGCGCGCGAACTGCGCGCCCGTCATTGGCAATTGCAGCAGGACGCCAGGCTGGATTTCGTCACCGTCGGCGACTTCGCCTACTACGACCAGATGCTCAATCTGAGCGCGCTGCTCGGCGCATTGCCGCAACGTTTCGGCTTCGATGCAAAGGCGCTGTCGCTTGCCCAGTACTACGAGCTCGCGCGCGGCAACGCCGCGCAACCGGCGATGGAAATGACCAAATGGTTCGACACGAACTACCACTACCTCGTCCCCGAACTGGGACCGCAGACGAGCTTCGACGGCGGCGTCGAGTGGCTGTTCGAGGAGATCGATGAAGCGCTCGCGCTGAACCTGCCGGTCAAGCCGGTGCTGATCGGCCCGATCACTTACCTGTGGCTGTCGAAGAGCCATGTCGCCGGTTTCGACCGTTTGTCGTTGCTGCCGAAGCTCGTGATCCGCTACAGCCGTCTGCTGGAGAAGCTCAAGCAGCGCGGTATCGAATGGGTGCAACTCGACGAGCCGGTCCTGTGCGTCGATCTGCCCGCTGAATGGCTCGACGCGTTTTCCGCCGCGTACGACGTGCTCGGCACGTCGGGCGTGAAAGTGCTGCTGGCCACGTACTTCGAAAGCGCCGCGGAGCACGCGCCGCGTGTGGCCGCGCTGCCGGTCGCCGGCGTGCATCTCGACCTGGTGCGCGCCCCGCAACAACTCGACGCGTGGCGCGCGGCCTTGCCCGCGCACGCGGTGTTGTCGGCCGGCGTGATCGATGGCCGCAATATCTGGCGCGCGGATCTCGGCGAGATCGTCGAATCGTTGCAGGCCTTGCATGCGGAATTCGGCGAACGCTTGTGGGTTTCGTCGTCGTGCTCGTTGCTGCATGTGCCGGTCTCGTTGGATGCGGAAAAGAAACTCGACGCGGATCTGAAATCCTGGCTCGCCTTCGCGACCGAGAAACTCGACGAAGTCGCCACGCTCGCCCTCGCGTTGCGCGATCCCGCCGCGGCCGAAGCCACACTCGTCGCCACCGACCGCGCGCTCGAAACACGCCGCCACTCCAGCGCGGTGGTCAACGCGCTCGTGCAAAAACGCGTGGCCGCGGTCAGCAACGCGATGGCCGAGCGGCAAAGCCCGTTCGCCGAACGCAATCGCCTGCAGCGCGAAGCGCTCGGCCTGCCGCTCCTGCCGACCACCACGATTGGCTCGTTCCCACAAACGCCGGCGATCCGCCAGGCGCGCGCCGCCTACAAGCGCGGCGAACTGCGCGCGCTCGACTATCTGCAGCGCATGCGCGCCGAGATCGAGATCGCCGTGCGCAAACAGGAAGAGTTGGGTCTCGACGTGCTGGTCCATGGCGAAGCCGAGCGCAACGACATGGTCGAATATTTCGGCGAACAGTTGTGGGGCTATGCGTTCACGGAAAACGGCTGGGTGCAGAGCTACGGCTCGCGCTGCGTGAAACCGCCGATCATTTACGGCGACGTCTACCGTCCCGAACCGATGACGGTCGAGACCACGCGCTACGCGCAATCGCTCACGCAGCGTCTGATGAAAGGCATGCTGACCGGTCCGGTAACGATGCTGCAATGGTCGTTCGTGCGTGACGACCAGCCGCGCTCGACCACCGCGTTGCAACTCGCGCTCGCGATCCGCGACGAGGTCGTGGATCTGGAAAAGGCCGGCATTCGCATCATCCAGATCGACGAACCGGCTTTCCGCGAGGGCTTGCCGTTGCGTCGCGACGATTGGGCCGCGTATCTGGAATGGGCCACGCGTGTGTTCCGCATTTCAGCAGCGGGCGTCGCCGATCAAACGCAGATTCATACGCATATGTGCTATTCGGAGTTCAACGACATTCTGCCGTCGATCGCCGCAATGGATGCCGACGTGATCACCATCGAAACCTCGCGTTCGGCGATGGAACTGCTCGACGGCTTCGGCGCCTTCGCATATCCGAACGAAATCGGCCCGGGTGTCTATGATATCCACTCGCCGCGCGTGCCGGACGCAGATGCGATGGAACGTCTGCTGGTACGCGCGTGCGAGGTGATTCCGGCCGAACGCCTGTGGGTCAATCCGGATTGCGGGCTGAAGACGCGCGGCTGGCCGGAAACCGAAGCGGCGCTGACGAACATGGTTCGGGCCGCCAAGGCATTGCGTGTGAAGCTGGCGGCGAGGCAACCGGATGAATTGACAGCGTAAAAAGGATCGGCCGTCGATCTGGCGTTGACTGCTCATCCGCGCACTGTGTCATGGTGCGCGGCTGGGCTTTTTCACGTAGGCCGGTTCAGTCTTTCGCGTACAGGGTCGAGTCCGCGAAGCCTTCCGCGGCGAGCACCTGTCCGACCAGGATCAACGCGGTCCGCTCGATGGACGCCGACTGCACCTTGCTGACAATGTCGTCGAGCGTGCCGGTGATCTTCTCCTCGTCGGGCCAACTCGCGCGATAGATCACCGCGATCGGACACGCGCCGCCGTAATGCGGCCGCAATTCATCGACGATGCGTGCAAGATGCCGCACGCCGAGGTGAATCGCCATCGTCGCGCGATGACGGGCGAGGTCGGCCAGTTGTTCGCCTTCGGGCATGCTGGTTTTGCTCGCGAAGCGCGTGAGAATCAGCGTCTGCGAAATATCAGGCAGCGTGAGTTCGCAACCCAGCGCCGCCGCGCTTGCCGCCGTGGCGGTGACGCCCGGCACGATCTCGTAGGGAATCTTCAGTTCGCGCAGTCTGCGAATCTGTTCGCCGATCGCGCCATATAAGGACGGATCGCCGGAATGCACGCGCGCCACGTCCTGGCCTTTGTCGTGCGCGGCCGCGAGCAACGCGACGATCCGATCGAGGTCGAGCTCGGCGGTGTTGACGACCTGCCGCGCCGCGTGACCTTCGAGCACCGCGGCCGGCACGAGCGAACCCGCGTACAGGATCACCGGACAGCTGCGCACGAGGCGCTGCCCTTTCACCGTGATCAGTTCAGGGTCGCCTGGACCCGCGCCGATAAAAAACACCGTCATTCACTACTCCATGATTCGTTGAGGCGGCATGGCATGCATGCGCGATTCAGGCTGCGGCTTGCAGCGCGTCCAGCAGATCGGCCACGCGTTCGAATTCTCTCTCTGCCGCCGGCAACTCAGGTCGGCGCAACATCACGACCGGTAAACCGCGTTCACGCGCGACTTCGAGTTTCGCCTCGGTCGCGTTGCCGCCGCTATTCTTGCTGACCACCACGTCGAAGGCTTGCAGGGCGAACAGCGCGCGCTCGCCTTCCAGCGTGAACGGACCGCGCGCCGCGAGTATCCGCGCACGCGGCGTGTCTGCGTGTGCTTCGAGACAACGCACGGTCCAGAACTGATGCGGGGGAATCTCGTCGAGATGCGCGAGCGGTTCGCGGCCAAGCGTGAAGAGCGGCTTTCTGAACGGCGCCAGCGCATCCGTGAGTTGGTTCCAGTCGCCGACCATGCGCCAATCGTCGCCGGCTTGCGGCTGCCAGGCCGGACGGCGTAGTGCCCAATACGGCACGCGCGCGGCGCGGCTCGCCTGCGCCGCATTCGCGCTGATTTGCGCGGCATAGGGGTGTGTCGCGTCGATCACAAGTCCAATGCCTTCGCCTTCGATGTAACGCGCCATGCCTTCGCTGCCGCCGAAGCCGCCGACTCGCACCGCACACGTCAGATCGTCCGGCACCTTGCCGAGGCCGGCGAGACTATACACGTGCTCAGGGCCGAGTTGCCGCGCGATCCGCAACGCGTCGCCGGTGCCGCCGAGCAGCAAGATCCGTTTCATTGCGCGGCTCCGATCAGCAAGCCCTGGCGATCGATCGCGAACATTTCGACGTTGACCTGCGGCGGCACGATCTCGCGCGCGACCGCCAGCGCATGCCGGCAGACGATATCGCCGAGCGGCACCTGCTGTGCGCGCGCCAACGCGACCGCCTGCTGACTTGTATTCGCCGCGCGGATCGCTGCCTGAAGCGCGTCGTCGGCACCATGCTCGGCGGCCCATTGCGCGAGCCGTTCGAGGTCGATGCTCGAATTGCGGCTGTGCAGATCGAGATGCCCCGCCGCCAGTTTGCTGAGCTTGCCGAAGCCGCCGCACACGCTCAGACGCTCGACCGGCGCGCGCTTCATATGCTTGAGCACCGCGCCGACGAAGTCGCCCATTTCGATCAGCGCGATATCCGGCAGGCCGTAGTGCGCGCGCATCGCGTCCTCGCTTGCGTTGCCGGTGCAGGCGGCGAGATGCGTGTAACCGTTCGCACGCGCGACGTCGATGCCCTGATGAATCGATGCGATATAGGCCGAGCACGAGAAAGGCCGCACGATGCCGGTGGTGCCGAGGATCGACAGGCCGCCGAGAATGCCCAGGCGCGGGTTCATCGTTTTCAGCGCGAGCGCTTCGCCGCCTTCCACGCCGATCGTCACTTCGAAGCCGCCGCCGTACGCATGCTCCGCCGCGAGTTCGGCCAGATGCTCGGTCATCATTCTGCGCGGCACCGGGTTGATCGCGGGTTCGCCGACCGGCAGCGTCAGTCCCGCGCGCGTCACCGTGCCGACGCCCGGGCCCGCGCGAAATATCACGCCCGGTTCGGCGACGAGGCGCACGCGGGCGAAGACGACCGCGCCGTGCGTGACGTCGGGATCGTCGCCGGCGTCCTTGATCGTACCGGCTTCGGCGCCGCCGTCGCCATTGTCGATCAGGCGGCAGAACACCAGCGGCATCGGCACATGCTGGCCCTTCGGCAACACGATTTCCGCGACCTCGCTGACGACACCCGCGAGCAACAGACGCGCCGCCGCCAGCGACGTCGCGGTGGCGCAACTGCCGGTCGTGTAGCCGCTACGCAGCGGCGCGGGTTGTTCGGGCGTTTCTTCGCGCATCAGGGGTCTTGGGCGGGGTTCGTGGGATTCGTACCGATTGTGGCACTCGGGGCGCTCTTATCACTCGTGGCGTTGGTCACCTCATTGGTTCGAATCGCGTTCACGCTTCCGCCACCGGCCGGCTTCGTCACCTCCAGCAGCGTGATCGGCAACGCCTGCCGCCACGTATCGAAACCGCCGAGCGGTTGCGCGTCCGCCAACGCGATCCGCGTCAAGGTCCCGCCATGCCGCTCGCGCCATGCCGCCAACGCCGCCTCGCCTTGCAAGGTGACCGCATTGGCGACCAGCCGGCCGCCCTCGCGCAGACGGGCCCAGCAAGCCTCCAGCACGCCCGGCACCGTCGCGCCGCCGCCGATGAACACGGCATCCGGCACCGGCAACCCCTGCAACGCCTCAGGCGCGCGCCCCGCCACGAGTTGCAAGCCCGGCACACCCAACGCATCGCGATTGTGTTCGATGAAGCGCTGACGCTCCGCGTGTCCTTCAATAGCAATGGCGCGGCAGGTGGCATGCGCGCGCATCCATTCGATGCCGATCGAGCCGCTGCCCGCGCCCACGTCCCACAGCAATTCGCCCGGCGTCGGCGCGAGGCGCGCGAGCGTGATGGCGCGGACATCGCGTTTGGTCAACTGGCCGTCGTGGCGAAAGGCGTCGTCGGGCAAACCGCAGGTCAGCGGCAGACGCGGCGCGCCTTCGGTGGCGCGGCACTCGAGCGCGATCAGGTTTAGTGCGGCGACCTCGCCTGCCGACCACTGATCCGCGCGGCCGTCGATGCGCCGTTCCAACTCGCCGCCCAGGTGTTCCAGCACGCTCATGCGGGTCGCCCCGAAACCGCGTGCGCTCAGCAGTTCCGCGAGCGCCGCTGGCGTGCGTCCGTCCGCGCTCAGCACGAACACGCGCGCGCCGTCGTGCAGATGCGCGTTCAACGTGGGTAACGGCCGGCCCACCAGCGACACCGTCGCGACGTCCTGCAACGGCCAGCCGAGCCGCGCGGCCGCCAGCGACAACGACGACGGCGCGGGCAGCACCCGCAACTCGCCCGCCGGCAGGTGCCGCGCGAGCGTCGCGCCGACGCCGAACAGCATCGGGTCGCCGCTCGCCAGCACGCACACGGCGCCGCCGCGCTCGGCCAGCAAAGGCGCGAGGTCGAACGGACGCGGCCACGCGGCACGGCGCGCGGCGAGACGCGCGGGCAGCATCGCCAGATGACGTTCGCCGCCGTACACCACCGACGCTTCCAGCAAAGCACGCCGCGCGGGCCTTCCCAAACCGGCGAAGCCGTCGTCGCCTATGCCCACCACCGTCAGCCACGCCGGCATGCATCCATCCTCATTCTGTGTCTTCAAATAATGCGCTGTGCCACGCCGATCAAAGCGTCCAGCCTCGTTGTGCTGTTCGAAAAAAGGCATAATACAGCCGCCGGTGCCCTTCGGGGCCGAAGAGGGAACACAGTGCCGCTGTGGCTGCCCCCGCAACTGTATGCAGCGAGTCCGCCTGCGCTCCACGCCACTGGTTCGACCGGGAAGGCCGCGGCGGACCATGACCTGCCAGCCAGGAGACCTGCCGGCGAGACTGTTCGTGCCAGCCAACATCGGGCGGGGTGTACCGATGCCGCAGCAATGCCCGCCTCGCGGCTTGCTCGGGCCGTCGCGCGACGCTAAACCCGGTGTCCGTCTTGAATCAAGCTTCGCCTTCCACCGTTTTGTCCGACGCGGCCGCCACGCTGCGGCCCTCGGCGTGTCCGGGGCTGCTGCGCATCGTCGCCGCGCGCGACGGTGGGATTTGCCGGATCAAGCTGCCGGGTGGTGAGTTGCGCGCGGCGCAGGCTCGGGCGATCGCGCAGGCTAGCGCACGGTACGCGGCCGGCGTGATCGAGCTGACCAATCGGGCGAATGTGCAGGTGCGTGGGGTGAAGCGTGGCGAGGAGGCGGCGTTGATTGCGGCGCTCGTTGCCGCGGGTCTCGGGCCGATACCGGCGACGGGCGCGGAGAGTGCAGCGGATAGGACGGTGGCGGAGAATGCAGCGGACACCGGGGCTGCGAGCGCAGAAGCCGGGAACGCCGTCGACGTTGCCCGCACCCTCACCGCAGCCTCACACGCCGCCGACGACGTGCGCAACGTGATGATCAGCCCCGCCGCCGGACGCGACCCGTTCGCACTGTTCGACACGCAGCCGCTATGCGCCGAGTTGCTCACGATGTTGCAAAGCGACACGCGTTTCGCGGCGCTGTCGCCGAAATTCGCGCTACTGCTTGACGGCGGCGAGCGACTCGCTAGCGTGGATCACCCGCACGATGTGTGGCTGGCGGCATCGCAAGAAGCGGATGGCGTGCGGTTCGTGTTCGGGCTGGCGGGGTGTCCGCCTGAGCGCGAAATGGGCAACGCTGACTCGCCATCGCAAAGCCAACACGGCGGTCCTTTCGCCCCGGCTGAAAAAGCTCGCGCGGGCAGCACAGGCGCACTAGCCGCAATCCTGCCGTCGCAAGTCCCCGCTCTAGCACGCGCGCTGCTCCTCACATTCCTCGACCTCGCCGCCGCCGACGCCACGCGCATGCGTCACCTGCTAGCCGCGCATTGCGTCGACAAGCTACTGCATCACGCTCAACGGTATCTCGACTTCCCGCTGACGCAAAACGCGAAGCTGACCAACTGGCATCGCGGCACATCAGCCGACGCCAGCCTTCGCCTCGGCGCCCACGCCCAACGCGTGCCCGAAACCTGGCACGTCGGCGGCCAGCCGCCGCTCGGACGCCTCAAAGCCGACACCTTGCACGGCCTCGCCGCGCTTTCGCAACAGCACGGCAACGGCACGCTTCGCCTGACACCCTGGCAAAGCGTGCTGCTGCCCGACATCGCGACACACACCGTCCCGACAGTGCTGTCCGGCCTGAACGAACTCGGCCTCGCCTGCGAGCCCGCGCAAGCCATCACACGCCTGATCGCCTGCGCAGGATCAACCGGCTGCGCGAAGGGCCTCGCCGACACCAAGGCCGACGCGCTGCGTCTCGCCGTCCGCCTGCCTGCCGGCGTTGAGGTGCATCTGAGCGGCTGCTCGCGCTCGTGCGCCGCCGCGCATTGCGCGCCGTACACGCTGCTCGCCGCGGCGGCCGGCCTCTATGACCTTTATCGACGCGACGGCCAGCCCGGCTTCGGCCAGTGCGTCGCGCGCCAACTGACGATCGGCGAGGCCGCCGACATGCTCGAACGCCTCGCCCGGAGTAATACCGATGCTTGATTACATTCGCGACGGTCAGGAGATCTATCGCCAATCCTTCGCGACGATTCGCGCGGAGGCCGACTTGTCGCGCGTGCCCGCCGACCTCGAGAAACTCGCGGTGCGCGTGATCCACGCGTGCGGCATGGTCGATGTGATCGACGATCTGCGGTCTTCCACACACGCGGGCGCAGCGGGCCGCGCGGCGCTCGCGCAAGGCGCGCCGATCCTGTGCGATGCCGGCATGGTCGCGCAAGGCATCACGCGGGCGCGGCTGCCGGCAAACAACGAGGTCATCTGCACGCTCGCGCATCCGGACGTGCCGTCGCTCGCACGCGAACTCGGCAATACACGCTCAGCGGCCGCGCTCGAATTGTGGCGGCCGTATCTGGCGGGCAGCGTCGTCGTGATCGGCAACGCGCCGACCGCCCTCTTTCATCTGCTCGACATGCTCGACGCCGGCGCGCCCAAACCCGCGCTGATTCTCGGGTTTCCGGTGGGCTTCGTCGGCGCCGCCGAATCGAAAGCGATGCTCGCGGACGACAGCCGCGGCGTGCCCTACGTGGTGGTGCACGGCCGGCGCGGCGGCAGCGCGATGGCGGCAGCCGCCGTGAACGCGCTGGCCACGGAGGTCGAATAAATGACGGCGCAAGGACGTTTGTTCGGACTCGGTGTCGGCCCCGGCGACCCGGAACTCATCACGCTGAAAGCGCTGCGTTTGCTGAAGGCGTCGCCAGTGGTCGCGTACTTCGTTGCGAAGGGCAAGAAAGGCAACGCGTTCAGCATCATCGAGGCGCATTTGCACGACGCACAGCAGCATCTGCCGCTGGTGTATCCCGTCACCACCGAAGCGCTCGAACCGCCGCTTTCGTATGAAGCGATCATCGCCGACTTCTACGACACCGCCGCGCAAGTCGTCGCCGCTCACCTCGACGCGGGCCGCGACGTCGCCGTGATCTGCGAGGGCGATCCGTTTTTCTACGGCTCGTACATGTATCTGCACGACCGGCTTGCGGCGCGCTACGAGAGCGAAGTGGTGCCCGGCGTGTGTTCGATGCTCGGCGGCGCCGCCGTGCTCGGCGCGCCGCTGGTGTATCGCAATCAGAGCCTGTCGGTGCTCTCGGGCGTGTTGCCCGAAGACGAATTGCGCCGCCGTCTGGCCGATGCCGACGCCGCCGTCGTGATGAAACTCGGCCGCAATTTCGACAAGGTGCGGCGCGTGCTCGGCGAACTCGGTCTCGCGGACCGCGCGCTCTACGTCGAACGCGCGACGATGGGCAATCAGCGCATCGTGCCGCTCGCCGACGTGGATCCGATGGCGTCGCCGTATTTTTCGCTGCTCGTGGTGCCGGGGGAAAAATGGCAAGGATGAGCGTGCCCGCGATTGTGATTCTCGGCACGGGCGCGTTGGCGACGGCGCGGCGCATTCAGGCGCTATATGCCGATAGCCAGGTGCATGCGTTGCAGGGACGCGTGGAAGCGGACGTGTCGTACAACGAACTCGGTGCGCATCTGCGCGAACTGTATGCGCGCGGTACGCCGATCGTCGCGTTGTGCGCGGCGGGTATCGTGATTCGTTGCCTGGCGCCGTCGTTGTCGAACAAAGGCATCGAGCCGCCGGTGCTCGCCGTTGCCGAAGACGGCAGCGCGGTCGTGCCGCTGCTCGGCGGTCTCGCCGGCGTCAACCTGGTGGCGCGCGAGATTGCCGCGATGCTGGCCGTGCCGCCCGCCATCACGACGAGCGGCGAATTGCGTTTCGGCACCTGCGTGCTCAATCCGCCCGACGGCTATACGCTCGCCGACATCGGCCAGGGCAAGCGCTTCGTGTCGGATCTGCTGGCCGGTGAAAGCACGCGCATAGAAGGCGAGGCGCCGTGGCTGGACGACGCGCAACTACCCCGCTCCGCCTCGGCGCGTCTTGCGATTCGCGTGACGCCGCGTGCATGGGACGGACGCGAGGATGAACTGGTGATTCATCCGCGCAGCGTGGTCGCGGCGGTGACGGCCGTGGATGGCGACATCGTGGCGCGCGTGCGCGAGGCGCTGGACGCGCAGGGTCTCGCGCCGCTGTCGCTCGCGGCATTGCTGGCCTCGTCTGAACGCATGGCCGAACCGGCGCTTGCAGAAGCCGCAGCGAACCTCAACGTGCCATTGCGTTTCGCGTTGACACGCCCCGAAGATGGCGAGCCGCCGGCCAACCTGCTGCACGCCGCGCTACGCATTCCCTACGAGACGCTGCACAACGATGCGGCGGCAGGCGTCGCGCTGGCGTTGGCGCCGCTCGCCATCGATCCGGACACGATCGGCCGCGCACGTGGCCGTCTGACCGTGATCGGCCTCGGCCCCGGCAGCGCCGACCTGATGGTGCCGGCCGCTCGCACGGCGCTCAACAACGCCACCGACATTCTCGGCTACGACACCTACGTGAAGATGGCGGGCCCGTTGCGCGCCGACCAACGCGCGCATGGCACGGACAATCGCGAGGAACTGCAGCGCGCGCGACATGCGTTCGAACTGGCGAGCGAGGGACGTTCCGTGGTGATGGTGTCCTCAGGCGATCCGGGTGTGTTCGCGATGGCGGCGGCGGTGCTCGAAGCGTTGGAGGCGTCGCAGAACACGGACTGGGCAGCGGTCGAACTGGCGATCGTGCCTGGCGTATCGGCGGCGATGGCAACCGCCGCGCAAGCCGGTGCGCCGTTGGGTCATGACTTCTGCATGCTGTCGCTGTCCGACAATCTGAAGCCTTGGACGATCATTGAAACGCGTCTGAGGCATGCGGCCCAAGCTGACCTGGTGATGGCGTTCTATAACCCGATTTCGCGTGCCCGGCCCTGGCAACTGGATAAAGCGCTGGACATCGTGCGGGAATATCGCGCGGCCCAGACTCAGGTGGTGCTGGGCCGCGACATCGGCCGACCCGGCAGCACGCTGCGCACGCTCACGCTAGGCGAACTGCGTTCGTCCGATGTGGATATGCGCACGATGGTGATCGTGGGCTCGTCCACGACGCGGCGGTTTGGCAACGCGGCCGAAGGTGGTGAGTGGGTTTATACGCCGCGCTGGTATAAATGAGTGGACAGGCTGACGTTAGCCTGCGCGCTACGTTTTCATCGCCGTGACCAGCGCCCGCATCTGCACGCCGTCCGGCCGCGCCAGATCTTCCAGAATCGTGAAGTGATTGCATCCAGGCAAAGGCACGAACTCCACCCGTTCGCCCGCCTGCCGACACGCCGCCGCATATTCCTCCGAGTGGCGAATCAGTTCCGGCAATTCCGCCGTGCCGACGCTGATGGTCATCGGCACGCCGCGACCGATATGCCGCATCGGACTATAGGCTTCGATCTCGTGCGGCGTGAGTTGCAATTTGTCGTTCAGCCACGACATCGCGATCGGCTCCAGATCGACCAGCGCGCTAATCGGCATGGCATGCACGACTCCTTCATGCGCCCGGAAATGCGTACTCAGTTGCCCGCCCGCCGAGTGTCCCGCGAGGCAAACGGGGCCGCGCGTGCCGAGTCCGTCACGATCGTCAGCCAGCGCCGCCAGCAACGCCTCGATTTCGCCGACGATGTCCGTCATCGACGCCTCCGGCGCCAACGTGTACTCGGCCAGCACGACGTTGAAGCCGCGAGCGAGCGGCCCGCTCGCCACGAACGCGAAATCTTCCTTGCTGCGCGCCTGCCAGTAACCGCCGTGGATGAACACGAAAATCGGCGCATCCGGCTGGCCGCACGGCAACCAGTCGAAGCGCTGACGGGAACGCGGCCCATACGCGATATCGCGCCGGCATGGCACGCTCTCGTAGAGCGCCGCGCTGCGCGTCTGAAAGCCGAGCATGCGTTCGGCGACGTCCTCGACCGCCGCCACGTTGTCGTAGGCGGCACGCAGCGCCGCTTGATCCATGCCTCGGAATAGCTCGCTCATGATGTCCTTGAATCGTTGGTCGAAGGGAAGCGTTTGACGAGCGCTAGGCCGCCACTTTCAGATCGTCAATCGCCCGCTGCCTGACGCCAAGATCGTCCCACAACTCCGGGTGGCACGTGAACACCAGAATCTGATGCCGCGTGGCCGCGTCGATCAGCGCGCGCTTGATCGCATCGCGCCGCGCGGCATCGGTATGCACCGCCGCGTCGTCGAGCATGAGCAAGGTCGGCCGGCCCGACGCTTTCAGCAGATCCGCGTAGGCGAGCCGCGTCAGAATGCCGAGTTGTTCGCGCGTGCCGAAGCTCAGCGCGTCGAGCGTGTCCGCGCGGCCAAAGCGGTCCAGCGTGGCGGGACTGAGATCGTCGCCGAGCGCGATCGTCGATTGCGGGAAAATCCGCTTCAGATAGTGCCCGAGCCGCTCGGTCAACGGCGCGCGCAATTGCGCCACCGCGGCGTCGCGTTCGTCGACCAGCACTTCGTCGAGCAGACTCAACGCGCTTGCGCGCAAGCTGAGTTCGTCTTTGCGCCGCGTCGCTTGCTCGACCTTGGCCTCGACCGCCGCCAGACGCTCGCCGAGGCCGGACGCGCCGACCGTCTCCAGTTGACTGCGCAATGCCGCGATCTTCACTTGCCGCTCGTTCTGCTCGCCGCGCGCGAGTTCCGCCGACGCGCGATAGCGCTTCGCCTCGGCCGCCGGATCGTCGAGGCGCGCCGCTTCCAGTTCGCGCTCACGCCCTTCGCGCTGCTTGCGCAATGCCTCGACCTGCACGCGTTGTTCGACGATTTTCGTCTGCCACTGCGCGCGATTGCGGCGGAACGCTTCGTCGCTCAACTGCGCTTCCTTGCGCTGCAACTGCGCCGCGAGCGATTCCTCATTCGCCATGCCGGTCGATTTTTTATCGGCCGCCTGGGTCAGGACTTTGCGGGCGGCGTCCAACGCGTCGCGCGCGATCTCGGCGTTGCGGCGCGCTTCGTCGAGCGGCTGCGCCGCCGACACGTCAGGCAGACCCGCGAGCCGCTCGTTGGCCGCTTGCATGCGCGCCGCAGCCGTTGCCGACGCGGCGCGCAACGCATCGATGCCTTGCGGTGCGTGCACGTCGAGAATCTTCGCCTGGCTTTTCTGCTGCGCGACCTGCGCCTTCCACCGCTCGTGTCTCGCTTCGCCTTCGCCGAGCGACGCGACGCCGAGTGCCTGCAACAACTGCGCATGCCGGGCTTCGAGCGACGCGAGTTCGGACAAGCGCGCCGGCAGATCGGAGACACCCGGAATCACCCGCAATTCGCCGAGCGCGCCGAGGCCGATCCGCTTCTCCTCGTCCAGACGCAGCACGCCTTCGCCGCTCACCGGTTCGTCGTCGACGGAAATCGCGCTGTTCAGGCGGTATTCGATGCGCGTCATCGCGGCTTCGGTGCGGGCGCGCAGCACGGTCAGCTCGCTGCCGAGCGTGGCGAGCCGCTTCAATGTCGCCTCGTCGATTTCGAGCGTGGCGGCTTCGCGCGCGGCTTCGAGCACGGCATCGTTCGCTTTGCTGGCGGCGGCGATCGATGCTTCGAGCCGCTCGCTTTCGGCACGATAGAGCCCAATCTGGCTGCGCAGATCGGCGGCAGTCACCGCCGCGTTGGCCAGTTCGAGCGCGCGGTTGGCATCGGCGAAAGCCTGCTCGAATTGCGTCACGCTGGCCTCGGCATGCCCGTGCTCGGCTTGTACCGCCGCGACGCTCGCCCGCAGCGCGTCGAGTTGCTGCCGATCGCGCGCGACGGCTGCTTCCAGCTCAGTCGCGTTCTGCTCCTGTTGCAACGGCAACGCCAGTTCGGCTTCGCTCGCCTTCAGCGACTGCGCGAGGCCTTGCAGGCTGCTCTCGAGTTGCGCGACGGCGTCGGCGCGGAATTGCGCCTGCAAGGCCTTCTGCTCATGAAGCTCCCACGGACGCTTGCGCTGCGTGTCATCGAACGCCTCCTGCTGCGCGGCGAGTCGCGCGATGTTCTCCTCGAACTGTTGACGCTGTTGCTCCAGTTCGTTGCGCTCCTCGATCAACCGGGCAAGCGTTTGTTCGGCTTCGGCAAGCGGCCCGGTGGACTTCTGCGTACGCGCGGTGAGCAGTTGCCGAAGCTCACGCTGCACGGCGGCGATCAGCGCATCCTCCCCGGCCGATTCGCGGCCGCCCGACAGTTGCGACAGCGCATCGCGCAGATACTGCGCCGCGTGACCGGTGGAATCGCGCACTTCCTGCGTGCCGCCTTGCTGCACCCACAACAGCCCCGGAACCCCGGCGTTCTCGGCCTTCAACGGCCCACGCGCGGGACGCGAAAAACCGAGCAACGCCGAGAGCTTGTCTTCGGCTTCATCTTCGCCAAATACGCTCTGGCCGATCTTTAACTCGCAGCGCTGGCGCGTGACGAATTGCTTCGACAATCGGCACGCCGTGCCGTCCAGATCGAAACTCACTTCCACCGACGGCTGCCCGCTCGCCTTGCCCCACGGCAACAGGTCTTTCAGATGCGAGGCTTTGTAGCGCTCCAGAAACACGGCGCGCACGGCTTCGGCAATGGTGCTCTTGCCGGCCTCGTTCGGACCGACAAAGAGATTCAAACCAGGCTGCAGATCGTCGATGACGAGCTTCCCGGTGAACTGCTTGAACTCCTGAATCGCAATACTTTGCAGCTTCATGCGGACCTCGCTTCGCGCGGCAATTCACGTTGAAAACGCGCCAGAAGCAGTAATGCCTCCGCGGCACACTTGACCTCTTGCGGGTCGGTCTGCGGGTCTTCCTGCAAGCCACGCAGACGCGCCACCACTTTCGCGAGGTAGCCGCTTTGCGCGCCGAGTTCGGCGAGATCGTCGTCGGTGGGCAGCACTTGCAGGCCGCTCAGGTCGACGCGCAAGGCTCGCACGCGTGCGCGGGCTTCTTCCACGGCGACATGAAGTGCTTCGGCGTCGGCCAGCGCGGCCGTGCCGCCGACCGTCACACGCAGCACGTCGTGGCTGCCTAGCGTGGCGAGGCGCGCCTTGAGCGAATCCACGTCGGTCGGCACGCCGATGGTTTCGTCCCAGCGATGCCATTGATATTGACCGACCCGCACCGGCTCGACCACCGGCGACGCGCCGGGCTCAGTCAGCGTGACGTCGAGCATGAAGCCCGGATCGTTGGCGCGGAAGCGGTCCTGCTCGTGCGTGCCCGCATACCAGATGCGCTCATCGACACGCAGATGGCCGTGCCAGTCGCCGAGCGCCAGATAGTCCAGACGCGCACTCGCCGCACGCGTCGGCGCGATCGGATTCGACGAGTCGATGCCTTCCTGCAGAATCCCGCTCACGCTGCCGTGCGCGAGTCCGATGCGGTGATAGCCGGGCGGCGTCTCCGTACTGTCGAAGAAACCGGTGGTGTCGTCATACGTGATGCGTTGCGTGAGCGGCGCGCACAGCAGCGCGCATCGGCAGGCGTCCAGCAGCACCACGCCGGGTTCGAGCACCACGCGCACATTCGGCGCGATGCAGTTCAAGCGCTGCGCGCGCGTCCACACGCTCTCGACGAGCGCGGCGTCGTGATTGCCCGGCAGCATGATCCACGGCCCGGCGAAGGCTTGCAACGCGCCGAACAGACGGCGGATCACCGTGTCCGACACGGTTTGCAGATCGAATACGTCGCCGGCCACGAGCACCGCGTCGACATTGCGCGCGGTAGCTTCTGTGGCGATCCGGCGCACGGTCTCGAAGCGCGCCTCGGCAAGATGCGCCGCTTCGTCCGGCTTGAACTGGCCGAATTGCGTGCCGATCTGCCAGTCCGCGGTGTGCAGAAACCTGATCACTGTGCCTCCCTTCCGTTCAATTGCAATCTGCCTCGCCGGGCAAGGCGGCGCAGTCTAACCGCAGATGTTACCGTGCCCACGCGGCAAAGCTAGTCCTCGACGGCCAGCGCGGCCTGGCCCATGCGCTGCGAGCGGCGCTACACTCGCGTTTCCAGACACGCGAGCCACGCGCCCCGCATCCCTCAATCGACCTGGACACGCTGCCCTGCCGCCGATGAACAAAGCAATCGAACTGAAGAAGGCCAAGCGCACCCCGTTGCTGCTGTTGCTCGCCGCCGCCTGCGTTTTCGTGGTGACCGCGTTCTTGCCGCGTGGCATCTGGGTGGACGGCATCAAGGCGATCGCCGAGGCCGCGATGGTGGGCGCGCTCGCCGACTGGTTCGCGGTAGTCGCCCTGTTTCGCCGCGTGCCGATCCCGATCGTCTCCGCGCACACCGCGATCATTCCGAGGAACAAGCACAAGATCGCCGACAACCTCGCGGTGTTCGTGCAGGACAAGTTTCTGGATGTGCCCTCGCTGGTCGGCCTGATCCAGAAACACGACCCGGCGCGCAGCATCACGGGCTGGCTCACGCAGCCGGCCAATACCGCGCGTCTGGGCGACTACGTCGTCAAGCTTACCAGCGGCATTCTTGAATTGACCGACGACGTGCGCATCCAGGTCTTCATCAAGGACGCGCTGCGCGACGTGCTGGCCAAGGTGGATCTGTCGCAATCCATGGGCGCGATTCTCGACACGCTCACCAAGGACGGCCGCCATCAGGAGCTGCTCGACGCCGGCATCGAACAGGTCGTGGCGCTGCTGCGCGAACCGCATGCGCGCGAGTTCATCGCCGAACGGATCGTCGACTGGGTAAAGAGCGAGTACCCGAAGATGGAAAAGATCCTGCCTTCGGCATGGCTCGGCGAGAAAGGCGCCGAAGCCATCGCCAACGCGGTGAACCGCATGCTCGAACAGATCAGCGAGAATCCCACGCATCAGTTGCGCCAGAAGTTCGACGACGCCGCCCACAAGCTGATCGTCAAGCTCAAAACCGATCCCGCGTTCCTGCAAAAAGGCGAGGAACTGAAACGCTATCTGGTGGAAGGCGACGCGCTCAGTTCGTATGTGAAAGACATGTGGGGCGAATTGCGCGCGTGGCTCAAGCGCGATCTGCAAAGCAGCGACTCGGCCTTGCATGCGCGCGTGGTGGCGATGGGCCAATGGGTCGGCCGTGAACTCGCGAACGATCCGGCGTTGCGCCAGTCGCTCAACGATCACCTCGAAGAAGCCGCACGCACGATGGCGCCGGACTTCGCGCAGTTCCTGACGCGCCATATCAGCGATACGGTCAAGAACTGGGACTCGCACGAGATGTCGCGGCAGATCGAACTGAACATTGGTAAGGATCTGCAATACATCCGCATCAATGGGACGATTGTCGGCGGCTTTATCGGCCTGCTGCTGTATGCGAGCTCGCAATTGCTTGGGTTGCTGCGTCTGCACATGGGCTGAGCAATGGGCCGCCCTGCGTCAAAGCGCCTACAATCCGGGCATATGAATTGCTCAAGCGTTTTGTCCGGACTCCCTCTCTGTGTCCGCGAGCGGCGAGCATAAGAACGGCAGCGCGTCTTAATCGGAAAGTGTGCTCATGAAAATATCGTTACCGCCGCATGGGCGGCCGAACCGCGTTTATCCGCCGGGCACGCCCAGTCTGCATGGCCTCGCGTCGGTGATTACCGGCGTGGTGGTGGTGTGCGGGTTGTACTTCGGCCGCGCGGTGCTGATCCCGATCACGCTCTCGGTGTTGCTCAGCTTCCTGCTCGCTCCGCTCGTGCAGATGTTGCGGCGTTTCCATATGGGGCAACTGCCGTCGATCTTCATCGCCGTATTGTTCGCATTGGCCAGCTTGCTCGCGGTGGGTGCGCTGATCGGTGCGCAACTGGTGCAACTCGCGGCCGACCTGCCGCAGTATCAGGAGGCGATCGAGCAGAAGATCGAAACGGTGCAGGAAAAAACCGTCGGCCGCGCCGATTCGCTGATGAGCCGCGCCGCCGTCGCGTTGCAGCGCGTGGCCCCGCCCAAGCCGAACCCGCCGCGTCCCACCGGACGCGCCGCGCGCAATGCGCCCGCCGTGCCGCAGCAGGTCGAAGTGCACGAGCCGTCGCCCACGCCGATGCAACTCGCGCAACGCGCGTTGTCGCCGGCCATCGCGCCGATCGAAACGACCTTCATCGTGCTCGTTGTGACGATTTTTATCCTGCTGCAACGCGAGGATTTGCGCGACCGGTTGATCAGCCTGTTCGGCTCGCGCGATCTGCACCGCACCACCACCGCGATCAACGACGCCGCCGTGCGTCTCTCCCGCTACTTCGTCGCGCAACTCGGTGTGAATCTGAGCGCGGGGGGCGTGATCGCTATCGGTCTCGCCATCATCGGCGTGCCGGGTGCGCTGCTGTTCGGCGTGATCGCCGCCTTGCTGCGCTTCGTGCCGTATATCGGCATCTGGATCGCCGCGATTCTCGCCGTGTTCCTCGCGGCCGCGATTCAGCCGCAATGGACCATGGCGGTCTATACGCTGATCCTGTTCATCGTCGTCGACGTGGTGGCGGGGCAGATCGCCGAGCCGCTGTTGTATGGCCACCGCTCCGGCCTGTCGCCGCTCGCGGTGGTGGTGGCGGCGATTTTCTGGAGCTGGCTGTGGGGGCCGATCGGCCTCGTGCTGTCGACGCCGCTTACGTTGTGCGTGGTCACGCTGGGGCGCTACGCCGACCGGCTGAACTTTCTCACCGTGCTGCTGGGCGATCAGCCCGCGCTCACGCCGGCGCAGAACTTTTATCAGCGGCTGCTCGCGGACGATCCGCACGAAGCCATTGTGCAGGCGGAGCGCCTGTTGCGTGAGATGTCGCTGATCGACTACTACGACAAGGTCGCGCTCGAAGGCCTCAAGCTCGCCCGCAACGACGCGATGCGCGGCGTGCTGATGCCGGACCAGTTGCAGCGCATCAACGACTCGCTGGTGGACATCGTCGAAAACCTGGAAATCGCCGACGGCTTGCCGGACCGCCTCGCGCGCAGCGAACCCGCCGACACCGCGAGCGCGCTGCTCGCTTCGGCCTCCGCCGATCTTTCCGAGCGGCACGACAGCCACATTTCAGCGCATCCACAGATGCGCCGTGAAACCGAAAAAACGTCCGTGCTGTGCGTGCCCGGACGCGGTTCGTTCGATGAAGTCACCACCGCGATCGCCGTGCAGTTGCTCGGCCGCCAGGGCCTCGCGCCGATGATGGCCACGCACTCCGGCTATCGCAGCGCGCGCGCCGACGAACCGAGCTTCAAGGACGCGCCGATCATCTGCATCGTCTCGCTCGATGCGCCGGAATCGCCGCCGTATCTGCGCAACATGCTGCGGCGCACGCGCGAATGGCGGCCGCGAGCGACGCTGGTGGTCGGCGTCGGCGGCGCGCCGGAAGGTGGCCCGGAGGCGGGCGCGACCGGCGCTTCGCACGCGGCCCCCACCTTCCGCGCGATGATCGAGGAATGCCAGGCGGCGTCGAGCCTGCAGCACGCGCGCCAGCCTTCGCACGTGGGCGGAGCGGACTGAACAGGCCTTGCTGGCCGATGGAGGGGAAAGGCTTGGCATCGATGTTCGGCCTATGCCTCTCTCATGATCTGATGCCGGCCACCGAAGACAATCGCAGGGAAGTTCACCGGCGGAATCCTCCGCCTCTCATCCCTCCGCCGGCAAAGTGTCCCCCGCCGTCGAAACGCCCGGCGCCCGCCGATCCTTTCCCGCCGTCCCATTGACCCGCCGTGTGATCGAATCTCTGCTGGCCGACGTCGCGCGCCTGGCGCTGCTGCTCCAGGTCGCTGCCGACGTCCGCTTTCGGCTGGACCGATTGCCAACCATTCGCGGTGTGTTGTTGCCAACCGCCGCCCTGGGTGTGTTGGTAGACGTTGCTGTCATGCCCGGCGTAGACGTCGCCGTTGTTCCAGGCCACGGTGTTGCCTTTCGACTGATTGGTCACGAAGCCCTTGCCGGCGGTCGAGTATTGGCCGGTTTGCGTGTTGCCGGCAACGCCGAACTCGGCCGCGCCGGCCCGGCCGGTCTGCGCGTTATAGCCGGCCACCTGGCGGCCGCCCGCAAAATTGCCGTTGTACTGATTGCCGGCAATGCCACCGCGCGCGGCGCCCTCCTGCCCGGTCGACGGATTCGCGAATGAACCCTGGCGCCCGGCCGCATAGTTCCCCGAGTACGGATTGAACGCGGCGCCACGGCTACCCTGATAGTGCGCCCCGGTCGCGGGGTTATAGCCGGACACCGCCGAGCCGCGCCCTTCAGTACCTGTCCACGGGTTCCACCCCGATGCATGCGTGACCGTGCCTTGTCCCCAGCGTCCGTAGAAGTTGGCCTGGTTCACGTTGACGTTGTTCCATCCCGCGCCACCCCAGTACGGTCCCCAGTAGGGTTCGGCCGAGCCCCAGATCGCGCCCGCCGCGAAACCGAAGGCGAACCCCGCCACCGCGTTGAGCGCGAAGCCGGCGTCGTAACCGTAGGTGGGCGGATAGCCGTAGTAGACCGAGCCGACATACGGCGGATACACATAGCCCGTGCCGTAGACCACCGTGCCGTCGGCATTCACGACGACGCCCATGTAACCTGGCGTATATCCGACGACCACGGTATCGGGCGTTACGGAATAGATACGCACGTAGACCACGTAATGCAGCGGCGAATTGGCCGGAATGGTGTAAATCGCGCCCGGCACTTCGGTCGCGACGTGCCATGGGCCCTCAGGCGCAGCCGCGGTGAACCAGATGCCGTTCGACACCGCGTAGTAGTGGCCGGCATCGACCCCGATCACCGGTGTGGCGGTATTGATCGCGTAACTCAGCGCAGTACCTGCGATCGAAGCGAAGCGCGGCGCGCCGTCGTATGCCACGGTCAGCATGGCGCTCGCGCGCGCGACCGTCGCTGTCTGCGCAATCGTGGCGGCGATGGCGGCCTCTCTGGCCTGAGGCGTGCCCGGCACGGAAACCAGCACGTTTGCTTTGGGATCATGCGGGGAAATCTTCGCGAAGTCCGCGGGAAGTTCCTTGCCGGGGACATACTGCCACGGCCCGCCTTCCGAGGCAGCGCGGAACCATCGGCCAGAGATCAGCACGTAGTACTGGTTCGTCAAAGGGTCCACGAAGACGGCGTGGTCGGTATTGGAGACCGACAGCAGCCCGACGCCCTCGACCGGCGTCAGTTTCATCTGGCCGTCGGCGACGATCAGTTCCGTCGGCTCCGTGGCGAGCAACACGACCGGCACCCGTGCGGGCCGCTGCCCATTGGCCGGCAACAGAGGATCGGCCTTCGCGCTCGCCTCGGCAGCATACGCCGCCGCGACCAGGGCCTGCGGCGGCGCTTTGCGCACGTCCCAGTGGCTGCTCACCGATGCGGCGGAATACCAGTAGCCCGCAGCGTGCAGATACAGGGTGCCGCTCGCATCTTGCAGCAACAACGCGCGGCTGTTCAGCGTCCGTCGATAATCGGTGCCGCTCAGCGGCCGCCAGACCGGCGCACCGTCCACGAGGACCAGCACGGTCGGCCGCGTCGCAAAAACGATACGCGGAGCGTCGTTCTTCACGGCCATGCTCTGCGTGGCTGCGCGTTGCTTCGATGCGGCGTAGCTGGTCTGCAGTTCATCGAGCGAGGTGGTCAGCCCCGCTGACGGCAAGTGCGCCAACAACGCCTGTCTGATCTGATCGGCGATGCCCGGGTTGGTCGGCACCTCCACGCTCCCGATTTCGATATGGCTGAGTTGCGCGAGCCCCGACAGCCTGTCGATATAGGCAATGGCGGAAAAATGCGCAACGCCGTAGATCGGCGTGCCGTCGCTAGCGCCGACAGCTACCGCGGCGCGGCCCGATATGCGGTTGCCTTCCCATGTTTCGATCTGCGGCTGATAAAGTTCGACATGCTGATTGTCGGCATCGAAGCTGCGAGGCCAAACCGACGGCGACGTCGTTGCGGGGGGATTCGCCGCATCCGTCTGCGTGCCCCACCACGCAAGGCACGTCGTAGCAAACAGCATGGTCAGGTGTTTGTTCAGTTTGGACATCTCTTCATTCTCCTTGTTGGATTCCTCACGTTTCGCTGTCCCATCAGTCGCTACATCGCGCCCGTTGTTGACCATTCGTTGAACCCGGCGTCACTTTTTTTCTATCTGGTTTGCTCCGTTTGCATCGTCCCGTCCCGCGCCAAGCCGGCCGGCGCGTCGGCACCCCAACCGCCGCCCAGCGCCTTGTAAAGCGTGACGAGAGAGGTGTATTCATTGCTGCGGGTTTGCGTATAGGCGAGTTGCGCACTAAACAGGCTGCGCTCGGCATCGAGGACTTCCATGTAGCTGGTGTAGCCGCCTTCGTAGCGTTGCCGCGCGAGCCTCGCATACGCGTTCAGCGCGTCGACCTGCCGTCCTTGCGCGATCAACCGTTCGCGCGACTTCTCAACGCCGAGCAGCGCGTCGCTGACTTCCTGGAATGCGGCCTGAACCGACTTCTGATAGGCATACAGAGCCTGTTGCTGCCGTGCCTTGGCCTGGTCGACCTGTCCAGCAATGTTGCCGGCCGAGAAAATCGGCTGTGTGAGCGCGCCTGCGAACGACCAGGCGTTCGCAGGCCCACTGAAGAGCTTGCTCAACTGCGTGCTCGACGAACCCAGCAGCCCGGTCAGCGAAATCTGTGGAAAATAAAGCGCACGCGCCGCGCCGATCAACGCATTGGCGGCGATCAGATTCTGTTCCGCCTGCAGCACGTCGGGACGGCGCTCGAGCAACGCCGAAGGCAAACCGGCCGGCACGGCGGGGGATTGAAACTGGTCGAGCGTGCGGCCACGAAGAATCGGCCCCGGGTTGCGGCCAAGCAGTCCCGAGAGCGCGTCTTCCTGCTGCCCGATCTGCGCTTCGATGGCCGGAATATCCGCGAGTGACGCCTCATATTCCGACTGACTTTGCGCGAGCTCGACCTGCGAGATCTGGCCGCCCTCGAAGCGCAGTTCGAAGACTTTCACCGAACCCGCGCGGCTCGTCGCGGTGGCTTTCGCAATCTCGAGTTGCTGATCGAGACTGCGCAGATTGATATAAGAGGTCGCCACGGACGCAACGAGCGACAGGATGGTGGCCCGCTGGCCTTCCTCGCTGGCGAGCAGATTCGCGCGCGCGGCTTCGGTCTGACGTCGCACGCGGCCGAATACGTCGATCTCCCATGAGATGGGTAACGTGGCATTGAACGAGTTGTAGACCGTACCGGCACCCGCCGGCAGCGACGCCTGCGCAAGTGGCGAGACCCGCTGGCGGCCGGCGTCGAAACCGGCGCTGACCTGCGGAAACAACTGCGAGCGCGTGCTGACGAATTGACCGCGATACTCGTCGACTCGGGCCGCTGCGATTTTCAGATCCCTGTTTTGCGCGAGCGCCGTTGAGATCAGGTCGCTTAGCACGGGATCGCCGAACTGCGCCCACCATGCCGTACCGGCGATTTGCGCCTGCGTATCCTCCGCAAAGCGGAACGTGGCAGGGGTGTCGATAGACGGCCTGGCGTAGTCGGGGCCCAACACGCATCCGCCCAGACACAGGCAAAGCCCGAATGCGGACACCCAGGGAAAACTTGAACGGACTGGACGCATGTCAAGCATCCTGCTTCGCGCCGGGCTGCACACCCGTCGAACTGTTAGCCACCGAGGGCGAACCGGACGCTGTGCGTTCGTTTCGTCCTTCCGGCATGACACTTCTTTTTCTTACGGCACGCCGCTCGCTTATCGATTCGAGCAGGAAGAAGAACATCGGAATGAAGAAGACGGCAACGCCGGTTGCGCCCAACATGCCGCCGATCACGCCTGTGCCGATGGAATGCCGGCTGTTCTGCGACGCGCCGGTCGCGATGGCAAGCGGGACGCAGCCGAGAATAAAAGCGAACGACGTCATGACGATGGGCCGCAAGCGGTCTCGGGCAGCGGTCACTGCAGCATCGAACGCCGATGCGCCTTGTGCGCGATTGAGCACCGCAAATTCGAAAATGAGGATCGCATTCTTGGCGGCGAGTGCGACCAGCATGGTGAGGCCGATCTGGAAATAGACGTCGTTGTTCAGGCCTCTTAACAGAATCGCCAGCAATGCGCCGAACAGGGCGAACGGCACTGCCATCAGAACGCCGACCGGCAGGCTCCAGCGTTCGTATTGCGCGGCGAGAATCAGGAACACCATCACCAGACCGAACACGAAGACGAGGCCGGACGTGCCGCCTGACTGGCGAGCTTCGTACGCTTCGCCGCTCCACCCCACGCCATATCCTGCGGGCATGGTTCGCGCCAGTTCCTCGAGCACGCCAATCACTTCGCCCGAGCTATAGCCCGGTGCCGCATTGGCGGTCACCATCACGGCGGGGAAATCGTTGAAGCGCGTCATCAGCGACGGGCCGGTCACGTACTGGTACGTCACGACCGATTTGAGCGGCACCATCGTGCCGGCTGCGCTACGCACGAAGACCTGATCGAGGTCCGCTGGCTTTAACCGGTAAGTCGGCTCCGCCTGAAGAATCACCTGCCACAGACGGCTCGACTGGTTGAACTGCGACACGTACAGCGAGCCGAACATCGTCTGCATCGTGCTATAGATCTCGTCGATCGGCACGCCGAGCGTGGCGGCCCTGTCGCGATCGACATCGACACGCAACTGCTGCGAAAACGCGTTGAAGGTCGACGTCACGCCCGCCAGTTCGGGGCGCGCCTTCGCCCTGGCGACGAAATCCTGTACGACCTGCGCGAGTTGCGCAGTGGTCGCATCGCCTTTGCTCTGAATCCACATCTCGGTGCCGCCCGTCGTGCCGAGCCCCGGAATCGAAGGCGGATTGACCGGCACGACGATGCCTTCCTTGACGCGTGACAAGGCCTGATACGCGCCAAGCAACAGAGCATGTGCATTCTGTGTGCGAATGTTCGCCCATGAATACCGTTCGTCGAATCCCTTCAATCCGACAAAGAACGTCGAGGCGTTGTTCATGGTCTGGTTATCAAGCAGGCTGTATCCGTCGACCACCGTGACGCTGCCTACCGCCGCCTGCTTCGCAAAGTAGTCGGTGACGCGCGACGATACGCGCCCCGTGCGATCGAGACTCGCCGCATCGGGCATGATGACCGCGCCGAGCAGATAGCCCTGGTCTTCAGGCGGCAGGAAGGCGTGCGGAATGGACCGCATCATCGTGACCGCGAGCACGACCATGCCGGCGAACAGCAATAGCGCAACGGCAAACCGCCTGATCGCGAGCGCCACGGCGCGGTTATAGCCCACCGTGACGCGAGCGAACGCGTTGTCGAACCACTTGAAAAAACGATGCTTTTCATGCAATCGCGGTTTCAGCAACACCGCCGCCAGCGCCGGCGACAATGTCAGGGCGACGATGCCGGAAAGGACCACTGACATTGCAATGGTGATGGCAAACTGCCTGTACATCTGCCCTGTGATGCCGCCCAGAAACGCTACCGGCACGAACACGGCGCACATGACCAGCACGATCGTGACGACCGGGCCGGACACCTCATCCATCGCCCGCTTGGCCGCCGCATTCGGCGAGAGGTCGAACTCGCGCATGTTGCGCTCGACGTTCTCGATCACGACGATCGCATCATCCACCACGATGCCGATTGCCAACACCATGCCGAACATCGTCAGCATGTTGATCGAGAAACCCAGCGCGGCCATGCCCATGAACGTCCCCAGGATGGAGACCGGGACCGCCAGCACGGGAATCAGCGTCGCGCGGAAGCTCTGCAGGAAGATGAATACGACGATCACGACCAGCACGACGGCTTCGAAAAATGTCTTCACCACATCCGCAATGGACGCACGCGTGAAGTCGGTGGTATCCATGGCGATGCTGTAATCGACGCCCTCGGGAAACGACCGCTTCATGTCCGCCAGCGTGGCACGCACCTGCTTCGACACGTCCAGCGCGTTGGCGCCGGGCTGCTGGTAGACGGCGATCACCGTGGCGGGCTTGCCCTGGAATTTGCTGCGTATCGAGTAGTCCTTCTGCCCGAGCTCGGCGCGTCCCACGTCTTTCAAGCGCACGATCGCCGCACCGTTGCTCGACGCCCGAATGATGATGTTGTCGAATTCGGCGGAGCTGGAAAGACGCCCGCTCGTCGTCACCGCGAACGACTGTTCGACCGGCGCGCCGGTCGGCGCCTGGCCGAGACGCCCGACCGCGAATTGCTGGTTCTGGTTGGCTACCGCGTTCTGCACGTCGGTCGCCGTAATGCCGAGCTGCGCCATGCGGTCCGGGCGCAGCCAGATGCGCATGGCGTAGTCCGGCGTGCCGAAGATGCTGGCCTGATTCGCGCCCGGAATGCGCTTGAGCGCATCGAGTACGTACACGTTCGCGTAGTTGGCGACGTACGTCGAATCGACACGGTTATCGGGTGAGTAAACCGCGACCACCATCATGAACGCGGAAGACTTTTTTTGCACCTGTACTCCCTGCGACTGCACGGACTGCGGCAGCTGCGGCAAAGCAAGGTTGACGCGGTTCTGCACGTCGACCTGGGCCAGATCGGGATTGGTGCCGTTACGGAAGAACACGTTGATCGTCAGACTGCCCGTCGACGAACTCGACGAGGTCATGTAGATCATGTTGTCCGCGCCGTTCACCTGCTGCTCGATGGGTGCTGCAACGTTGTTCGCCACCACGTCGGCGCTTGCGCCGGGGTAGCTGGCCGTGATCGTGATTTGCGGCGGCGTGATGTCGGGATACTGGGCAACCGGCAGCGCGAACATGGCCAACAGGCCGCCAAGCGCAATGACAATGGAGATGACGGACGCGAAAATCGGTCTGTCGATACAGAAATGGGAGAGCTTCATCCGGTTTGCCGCCTAGTGCGCAGAGTGGTCTTCGGAATCTTGTTGCGCAACGGGCGGCATGACTTTCGCGGGATGCTCCGCGGAAGAACCATGCCCCGCTATCCTGATCCGCGCATCGGGCGATAGCCGCACCGCGCCGTCCACAACGACTCTTTCTCCGGCGCGCAAGCCGTCGTTGATGAAACTGTCGTCGCCTTGCCATTCGCCAATCTCGACGAAACGTTGGCGAGGCTTGTTATCCTTGTCGACCGTCCACACGAAATGGCTTTTCGCGCCTTGCTGCACGGCACGCTGAGGAAGCAGAACGGCATTCGGCCGCACGGCGCCCGACACTCTCGCGCGCACGAACTGCCCCGGACGCAACGTGCCTTTTTCATTGGCGAAGACAGCTCGCACGAGGAACGTGCCGGTTTCCGCGCTGAATACGGGATTGGCAAAATCGATATGCCCGCGCGCGGGAAACGCCGATCCGTCGGCCAGCAGCAGCGAGATCTCGAACTGATTGTTGGCGGGAAAACGCAGCTGGCCTTTTGAAATCTGATCACGGTATCGCAGCATCTCGTTCTCGGAGATGCTGAACTCGACCCACATGGGATCCATCTGATAGACGTACGTCAACAGGCCGGATTGGGCCGGCGTGACATAACTGCCTTCCTGCTGTCTCGCATAACTCGACAAGCCGGCAAGCGGCGATTTGATCGTGGTGTAGCCGAGATTCAGCTGCGCCGCCCGGACCTGCCCTTTTGCGGCGATCACGGCGGCTTGCGCCTCGCGCTCGCTCCCGGTCGCGTCGTCGAGGTCCTTCTTGCTCAATGCGTTCTGCGCGGCGAGCGGCATGACGCGCGCGAGATTGGCCTTCGCTACCTCCAGCCGTGCCTGCTGCTGGGCGAGTGCGCCCTGCGCCGATTGCAATGCGGCCTCGAATGGCTTGGGATCCATGAGGAAGAGCGTCTGGCCCTCACGAACCATCTGACCTTCCGTGTACGTCCGCTTATCCAGGAAGCCGTCCACCCGCGCGCGAATTTCCACGGCGCGCGAGCTTTGAGTCTGGGCGACAAACTCGAAGTCCACAGGGGTATCGCGCGGCACTACGGTCATGACCGTGACGTCGACCGGCTGGGAGGCTTCGGGCACGGCTGGCTTGCCGCAAGCGGCCAGTAAAGCGAACAGACTCAACGCCAGCGCCGGCCGTCTCAGTCCCTTATCAAGCAGGCGCTTCGGCGCGTTCAACGAGCGAATCAGGTATCTCAACAGCGAAACTGGCATGAACGTTCCATGAAAAATGGTTCAACAGCAGGACGTCCGCGCCAAGGCAATTGATTGGATCCGACCGCGCCAGAAGCGCGGCCGTCCGTTATTCGCCAATGAATTGCGCTGACTGGAAACCGCTCACGCCCCCGAAGGGATCGTCGGTCGGAGCGGCCCGGCAAAACCGAGACAGCGTGGGATCAGAAGCGATGACGGATGCCCGTCGTCACGAGAAACTGATTGCTCGCCGTGGACGGCGCGGAGGTCCCGCTGATTTGCACAGTGTTCAGCCCACGGCCGTTGTTCGCGCCAAGCTGTGTGACGGCTTCCGCGTAGAGATCGGTACGTTTGGACAACGAATAGTCAGCCTGCAGGCCGAACTGATTCCAGTGTGCCGCGCCGGTATTCGTGTCGCTCGTGCCCGGCGCCGCGCGCAGCGCCTGCGTATAGGTGTAGGCCGCGCCCAGACCCAGCTCCGGCGTCAGGTTGTAGCGCGCATTGACCTCATAGTTGTTGTAGCGAACCGAGATATCCGAAAACTTGTCCTGAAAACGGCTCTGTGTAAACACGGTGCCGACCACGAACGGACCGAACGCGTAGCTGCCGCCCAGCCCCCAGGTGCGCTGATTCTGAACGCCGCTGACAGCGGACGCCGCGAAGGTGCCGCCGTTGACTGCGCCATTGCTCTGGTTCAGATCCATGCCCTGGTACTGAAGATAGGCGGCGCCCAACTGCAAACCACCGTTGCGGTACCCCGCGCCGACGCTGTATGCGCGGTTATCCGCGAAACCCGCATTGTTCGAGAAGCCATACAGGCCGCTCATCGAGAAGCCACCGTAGTTCGCGCTTTGGAACTTGACCGAATTGTTCACGCTGATCGAGGAGTTGGCATTGTCGTTGTCGCCGTAATGCGCGAAATACGTGCCGCCCCAACTGCCGGCCGCCGTCAGCGGCGCAAGATAGTCGACCACGGAGTCGTACTGGCGGCCGAACGAAACCGTACCGTACTCGTTGGACAGACCGACATACGCCTGACGGTTGAACAGCGTGTTGGCCACCGCCTGCTTGCCGTTTGCGATGTTGAAGCCGCTTTCCAGGTTAAAGACCGTCTTCAGTCCGCCACCCAGATCCTCCACACCGCGCAGCCCCCAGCGGCTCACCTGCACATTGCCGCCGGTCATGCCGACCATGGCCTTGCCCCCCGTGACACGCCCGTCGGACGTCACGGTGGAATCCTTGCTGACTTCATTGCTGACGTATGTCACACCGGCGTCGACGATGCCGTATAGCGTGACGCTGCTCTGAGCGTGCGCCGCGCACGCAAACGTGGCGGATACGGCGGTCGCAGTAATGATTTTTTTCATTTGAATACCTTGGCGTTTAATCTTAAAACTCGGCTGCGGACATAAGAATAAAATCTGCCGCAACCACAATGCACCTGCTTTCATTTATTTAATTCAGCATTGAAAACAGACTCTGCGTGCAATTGAAATATTAGATGCCACGCCCCCGACATGCCGAATTCAATAAAGCAAAAGTATTTTGATTTTTATTTGAGATAACGTTTGAAATTAGGCACGAAGCCCGCGCAGCGTCGAATGCGTAGAACGCCTACGCACTCTCGATATCACGGCAGTGAGATTCAAACCGTTGTTGAGTGCCAACAGACGAAAACCCGATCTTTTTTTGAGAAATAAACACCGATACCGTGACTCACAATTAAATAATATTTTACAAGCCTGTAAATTTTAAGGCGTAGGCCGCTGTTTTACTTTCGAAAAGGTTACAATTCTAATCTTCCCGCAAATGTTATTTGCTTTATCGTCGGTAATATCATGAATCAGCTTCAGGCAATGCGAGTATTTGTCAACATCGCTGACACAATGTCATTCGGCCAGGCCGCGGCCAATCTCGGCATCTCGAATGCCATGGCCACGCGCTACCTCGAGCAGCTCGAGGCGCACCTCAATACCAGGCTCGTCAACCGCAATACGCGCGGCCTCTCCCTGACCGAAGAGGGCGAGATCTATCAAAAGGGCTGCCGCAACGTGCTCGACGAAATCGAGGAGATCGAGACGGTGGCGATACGCGGCACCACCGAGCCTTCCGGTACGTTGAGGCTCGCCGCCGGCGCGTCGTTCTCACTGTCCAGCCTCACGCCGTTGCTGCAGGAATATCTGCGGCAGTATCCGAATGTCAAACTATCCCTGACACTGCTGCATCAGCACGTTGATTTCGTGAAAGAAGGTTTCGATGTCGGCATCGTTCTGCCGAAGCAGATCAGCGGCACCACGCTGATCAGACGCGCCTTGCTGAGTGTGCGCCCCATTGCCGTCGCGTCTCCCGACTATCTTGCCGCCAAGGGGATTCCCTCGCGGCCGGCGGATCTGACCTCCCACAAGTTACTTGCCCTCGCTTCCGCCTCGCATGATGGCGACTGGGTCTTCGTTTCACCGGAGCGCCGCGAGAAACGCGTGACGCTCGCCGCCACGCTGGTGGTGAACAACGCCTCGATGCTGCGGCAAGCCGCGCTCGCGGGCATGGGTATCGCGGTATTGCCTGAGAATCATGTGCTGGCCGATCTGCGCGACGGCACGCTCCAGCAGGTCATGCCAGACTTCCACATCACGAATGCCGACAAGGAGCTCGCGCTCGTGTACGCGGATCGACGTCACATTTCCGCGAAAACCCGCTCATTCGTCGACTTTTCGGTCGAGTGGTTTCGCACCAACGCCGATCGTTTGACCTCCACGGCCTCCGCCAGCAAGTAGTCCACGCGGACCGCGAGCCGCAGGCGAACCGGCCCCCGCGGGTGGCCAGGCGAGCCTGCTTCAGCGGCGCGGCTTGCCTGGCGCGGCTGTACCCAAAATGAGGACAGTCGCACGCGCGCCCTCCTTCATACTTCGTTATCGATTCGCACCGCCTCGAAGAGCTAACCAGCCCCGGCGGGCAATCCCCGGCATCGAAGATCCAGGAGACACGTATGAGCCACCCCTTCAAACCCTATCCGTTTTCGCCTCGTCACTATGAGGGCGTGGTGCCGCCGCTCGTCGACGGGCGCGACCCGCTCCGGCGGCCCGTGGCGATCGTCGGCGGCGGACCGGTCGGCATGACGCTGGCGCTCGCGCTGGCTCGCCAGGGCGTGCGCTCGGTGCTGATCGAAGCCGACGACGGCGTCTGCACCGGCAGCCGCGCGATCTGCATCTCGCGGCGCAGTCTGGAGATATTCAAGCGACTTGGCGTCGTGCAAGGCTTCCTGCAAAAAGGCTTGCCGTGGACGGGCGGCCGCAGCTTCTACCGCGACACCGAAGTGTTCCGCTTCGCCATGCATCAGGACGACGAGCAATCGCTGCCGCCGATGGTCAACATCGCGCAATACCAGATCGAACAGTTGCTGCTCGACGAGGTGGAACGGCATGCCGATCTGATCGAGATCCGCTGGCAGACGCGCGTGACCGGCATCGAGCAACATACGGCGGAAGGCCGTCACGGGACTCCGGAAAGCAAGGAGCGCTCGGGTGGCGCGACGCTCGCGCTGCGCACCGGCGACACCGCATGGCAGATGCACGCCGACTGGGTGGTCGCCTGCGACGGCGGCCGCAGCACGATTCGCGAGGCGCTCGGCCTCAAGCTCACCGGCACCACGTACGAAGGCCGCTATGTGATCGTGGACATCGAACTGGACAGCGCGCGCGCCACCGAGCGCCTCGCCTACTTCGATCCGCCGTCCAATCCCGGCTCGACGGTGCTGGTGCACAAGCAGCCCGACAACGTCTGGCGCATCGACTACCAGCTTCGCGATGACGAAGACCCGGAAGCCGCCGTGCAGCCCGAGAACGTCATGCCGCGCGTGCAGAGCGTGCTCGACTCGATGGGCGAGACTGGTGCATGGTCGCCGATCTGGATCACCGTCTACAAGGCCAACGCGTTGACGCTCGAACGCTACCGGCACGGCCCGGTGCTGTTCGCGGGCGACGCCGCGCATCTCGTGCCGATTTTCGGCGTGCGCGGTGCCAATTCCGGTATCGACGACGCGGACAACCTCGGCTGGAAACTGGCCTGCGTGGTGAATGCCGTGGCGTCGCCGCGACTGCTCGACAGCTACAGCGACGAGCGCGTGTTCGCGGCACGTGAGAATCTGAGTTACGGAATGAAGAGCACTGAATTCATGGCACCGCCCTCATTCGCCTTCGATCTGATGCGCCAGGCGGTGCTCGGCCTCGCCGAACGGCATGCGGCCGTGCGTCCGCTGATCAATCCTCGGCAGACGCATGCGATTGCCTATGTGCGGTCACCGCTCAACGAAGCAGCGGGCGACGTGCCCGACGCTTTCAGGCAAGGCCCGGCGCCCGGCACGGTGCTGCCGGAATGCCGGCTCAGACGTATGGACGATGGCGTGGGTGTTGATATTCATCTGACGGATCTGCTCGGGCCTTGCTTCACCGCGCTGCGCTTCGGCGCGAACGCAACGCAGGACGACGCGTGGCAGCAGTTGCAGAGCACGCTGGCCGAACAACGTATCCCGTTCAACGCCGTCACGCTGGTCACGAACGACACGCAAAACGCCACGAACTCAAACGTGATCGACCACACCGGCCGTCTCCACGACATGCTCGACGCCACGCCCGGCACGGTCTATCTGATCCGTCCCGACGGCCACGTACTCGCCCGTTGGCGCGACGGCAGCGCAGCGGCCACGCAGCGCGCCATCAGCACGGCGCTGACAATCTGATAAAAAGGAGACCCACCTCATGACCGATAGCGATCTCGACCTCGTCTACACGACGCTCTGCAAGACCCTCACGAACGAAGGCGAAGCTCAGGCGCCGTTGTATCTGGCGCGCCTCGCGATGCTGTGCCTGACCGAACTCGACGACCCGCGGCGCGCGTTGTCGTTGATCGAAGCGGCACGGCTGCCGGCTTCGACCGCGGTGACGGCATAAGGCGCAAAAAAGCCGCCGCGCCTCACGTGGCGCGGCGGCTTTTCCTTGAGGCAAGTGTCACTGCTTCGGATACAAACCCAGCGTGCTCGCATGCAAACGCGCGAGACCGAGCAATGCATCCGTGTACGGCGTGGCTACGCGCGTCAGTTGTCCCAGTTCGCGCACCGCGGCGACCAGCGCGTCGAGTTCGACCGCTTTACCCGCTTGCACATCCTGCAGCATCGAGGTTTTCATCGCGCCGAGTTTCAGCGTGACCTCGTGGCGATCCGCCGGCTCCTGGTCGATCGGAATGCCGAAGCGCGCGCCGATTTCCTTTGCCTCCAGCATGATGCTCGTCACGAAGTTGCGCGCCAGCTCGTCGCTGAGAATCCGGTCGGTGGTCGCGCCGGTGATGGCGCTGATCGGATTCATCGTCATATTGCCCCACAGCTTGTACCAGACGTCGCGCTGGATCTGCGCCGACATCGACGCATTGAAACCGGCCGCCGCAAGCGTGGCCGTGAGCGCCGCGACGCGTTCGCTCGCCTGCCCCGACGCCTCGCCGATAATCAGCCCATTGCCCTGATGATGCCGGATGACGCCCGGCGCTTCGACGAGGCAACTGGCGTGCACCACGCAGCCCACCGTCTGCGCGGACGGAATCGAGGCGGCAATCGCGCCGTCGGGATCGATCGACTTCAGGCGCTTGCCGGCGAAGTCCGCGCCGAGCCCCTCGCAAAACCACCAGGGCACACCGTTCATCGCGGTCAGCACGATCGTTTGCGCACCAAGCAGCGGCGCGATCTGCGCGGCGACCGACGCCATCGCCGGTCCCTTGACGGCGACCACGACGAGATCCTGCACGCCGAGCTCCGCGGGCTTGTCGCTCGCATTCACCTTCACGGCATGCGTCACGCCGCCTTCGATCAGACGCAAGCCGTGCTCGCGCAGCGCGTTCAGCGTCGCGCCGCGCGCCACCACGCTCACGCCGTGGCCGGCCTGCGCGAGCTTCACACCCATCCAGCCGCCGATCGCGCCTGCGCCATAGATAGCTACTTTCATCGTTTCAATCCTTGTAACTGGCGTCGATGCGGTCCACTCGCCGCACCAACGCGTCGAACACGTCCTGTCCCGCGCCGTGACGCGGGTCGAACTGCAGCGCGTCGCGCGAGCAGCGAATCGCGACATCTTCCGGCACCGGCCGCGCGCGGCCCATCGCAAACGTCGCCATCTGGATCTCGCAGGCTCGGTTGAGCGTCCACAGGACCGCGAAAGTTTGCGGCAACGTGTGGCCCCACGCAAGCAGGCCATGATTGCGCAAGATCACCGCCTGCCGGTCGCCGATATGTTCGAGCAGGCGCGGACCTTCTTCCGCGTGCACCGTGATGCCCTCGAAGTCGTGATATGCAATGCGGTCGTGCAATTGCGCGCTGTAGAAGTTGGTCTGCTGCAGACCGTCTTCCAGACAGGCGACGGCGACGCCTGCCGTGGTATGCGTGTGCATCACGCAGTGCGCGTCGGGCAAGCCTTCATGAATCGCCGCATGCACGACGAAGCCGGCCGGATTCACCGGATACGGAGAGTGATCGAGCACGCGTCCCTGCGCATCGATCTTCACGAGGTTGCTCGCGGTCACTTCGCTGTAGTGCAACCCGAACGGATTGATGAGGAACTGCCGCTCGCCGCCGCTCACGCTGGCGGGGACGCGCAACGTGATGTGGTTGTAGATCATCTCGGTCCAGCCGAGCATATCGAAGATCCGATAGCACGCCGCGAGTTGCACGCGCGCGTGCCATTCGTCCGGATGCATCACGAGGGCCTTCGGCGCGCTCGGCGCCTGTATGTCGAGGGTGGTCATCTAGGTCTCCTTTGTCGACCAGAGTTAGCGCTTTAGCGCTTACTCTGGTCCCATGCAAAGCTGTCGACCAGAGTTGACGCTTTGGCGCTTACTCCGATCCCATGCAAGATCGTTGCTGTTATCGTTCTGTTGATCGAAAAAACGCGCTCACACGCCCGCCACCACGGCCGCGATCGACGCCGCCACATACTCCGCGTTGCGTTCGTTCAGACCGGCCACGCACATGCGCCCGGAGCGCAGCACATACACCGCGTATTCGCTGCGCAGGCGCTCCACCTGGCTTTCGCTCAAACCCGTATAGGTGAACATGCCGCGCTGCGCGACGTAGCGCGCGCGCATCACTTCATCCACACGGCCCGCGAGTCCGGCGTGAATCGTTCCGCGCATGGCGAGAATCCGCTCGCGCATGGTGGCGAGTTCCGCTTCCCACGAAGCGCGCAACGACGCATCCGCGAGCACGTTGGCGACGAGCCGCGCGCCATGCGTCGGCGGATTGCTGTAGTTCGCACGCACCGTCGACATCAATTGGCCGAGCACACGGCCCGCCTCTTCCGCGCTCTTGCAGACGACGCTCAACGCGCCGACACGCTCGCCGTACAGCGAGAAATTCTTCGAGAACGAATTCGCGGCGATCAACGGAATGCCCGCGTCGGCCAGCAGACGCACACAAGCGGCGTCTTCTTCCAGACCGGCGCCGAACCCCTGGTAAGCCATATCGACGAACGCGATCAGCTTGCGACGCTGCAAGACCGGCACCAGCTCGGCCCATTGCGCCGGGCTCAGATCGACGCCGGTCGGGTTGTGGCAGCACGCGTGCAGCAGCACGACGCTCTGTTCCGGCAAGCGGCCGATCGTCTCGATCATGTCGGCGAACCGCAAGCCGCCGGTGTGTTCGTCGTAATACGGATAGGTGTTGACCGTCAGCCCCGCGCCTTCGAACACGACGCGATGGTTTTCCCAACTCGGATCGCTGATCCAGATCTGCGAGGCCGGGAAATAGCGCTTCAGGAAATCGGCGCCGACCTTGAGCGCGCCCGATCCGCCGATGGTTTGCAGCGTCGCGATCCGGCCCGCCTTGCGCGCCTCGCTGTCCGCGCCGAATACGAGGGCCTGCGCCGCGTCGCGATAGAGTGGCAAGCCGGCCATCGGCAGATACGAGCGCGGGCCGATCGAATCGAGCAGCGCGGTTTCGGCGCGGCGCACGGCGTCCATCACCGGCAGCTTGCCGGCGTCGTCGAAATAGATGCCGATGCTCAGATTGACCTTGTTGGTGCGCGGGTCGAGTTGAAAATCTTCGTTCAGGCTCAGAATCGGGTCGCCTGGATACGCGGGAATATGGTCGAACATGGCAATTCCTTGAATACGGCCGCGCTGCGGCCTCGGTGTGGCGCCTGATGTGGCGCTCGGTGTCGTGTAATGACAGCCCGGCTGGGACCGGCTTGCGTGCCGGCCTGGCTCAGACAGCAATCATCTTGCATGGGACCAGAGAAACGCGCTCAAAGCGCTAACTCTGGTCGACAGCTTTGCATGGGACCAGAGTAAGCGCCAAAGCGCTAACTCTGGTCGACAGAGCGAGACGGAAGTCTAAGCGGGTTTCGCCAGGCGCGTCGATTAGGAGAAGTCTCCGCGCATGGCGCACGGCGCACAATCAATCGATTTTCACGATTCGTTAGTTTTTCTTTAGAATCGCCGAATGCCACTCACGCGCGTCACCATCCGTCAGTTCGAAGCGTTTCTCGCCATCGTCGATTTGCATAGCATCGGCGCGGCGGCGGACCGGCTCGGCCTGACTTCGTCGGCGGTCAGCCAGTTGCTGGCCGACCTCGAAACGGAACTCGGCTTTCGCCTCTTCGACCGGACCACGCGTCGCGTGAATCTGTCGAGCGCGGGGCAGGATTTTCTATCGTCGGCGGAATCGGTGCTGCGCCATGTGCGCGCCGCCGCGCAATCCGCCGACGATATCCGCAACCGCGCCGCCGGCATCGTGCGGATCGGCGCGCCGCTGGTGCTGGCGGCGACCGCGCTGCCCGCGGCGATCGCCGAATATGCGCGCGACAAGCCGAAGGTGGTCGTGCGCATTTGCGACACCGTGGTCGAGCAACTCGTGGAACGCGTGGAAAGCGGCGACGTGGACCTCGCGATCGGCCCGGACCGGCAAAGCGGCACACGCGTGCGTTGCGATCCGGCGTTCGCGAGCCCGTGGGTGATGTGGTGCGCGCCGACCCATCCGTTGAACGCGCGCCGCCGCGTGCTGTGGCCGCATTTGCGCGAGGTGCCGATCGTCGCCACCGGCCGCGACCACGAACGCGCGGTCGGTCAAATGCTGGCCAATCTGCCGGCGGAAGCGCGCATCATTCCGGTGGACGTGGTGGACAACGTCACGACGGCGTTCGGCCTCGCCGCACAAGGGCTGGCCGTGACGCTCGCGCCCGCCTATGTCGCGCCTCTCGCGCGGACCTTCGGGCTGGTGATGAAGCGCATCGTCGATCCCGAAACGATCCGCGAGGTGTGCGTATATCGCTCCACTGAGCGCGCATTGTCGCCGCCCGCCGACGGTTTCGCGGATTTCATCATGCCGTGGCTGAAGCGCTGGGATCGCGAGACGCAGGCCGACGTGCGGGTCAAGCGTGCGTGATGGGCGACTGCTGAGCCCGTCGGCTCAGGCTCGTTCGGGCACCATGCACAGCGCGAACAACTGGCGCTGGCTCGAGATGCCAAGCCGCGCGTAAGCGCGCTTTTGGTACGTGACCACGCTGGCAGGTTTAACGCCCATTTGCATGGCGATTTCGGCGGCGCTGGCGCCTTCGAGCGTGCCGCGCAGCACATCGAGCTCGCGCGGCGTGAGTGCCGGGCAAGCGCGTCTGACCCGCGCCAGCATCGCGGCCGCCGAACCCTGCTGATGCTGCCCGTTCAGCGCGTAATGACTCTTCGCCGCGTGCGCGAACAGGTGCGCGAGGCTTTCCACGCGTTCCAGCTCACCCGGCTGAAACACGCCATAGGCGCGGTCACGATACAGATTGATCGACAGCCAGACGCTTTCCATCGGCTGCACGAGCAGCGATAGCCGGTCGGACACGTTCGGCTGCGCGTAGCAGGCCGCGCGATAAGCTTCGTTTTCGATTTCTTCGCTTTGCTGCTGGTGCAGCACCAACGCGTCGCGTGCCGGTTTTTCATGCGGGCGGCCGATAATCGCGCGATTGCCGTCGAGCGCATAGAAATGCGTGGCGTAGCGATCGGCGACGTCGCGCAGGAAGCGGCCGCCGCGATGGTCGGCGGCGGACACCGTGCGTGGCCTCGCGTCGAATTCATAGGCGAAGATGGTGCACTGCGAGACAGGCAGCGTATCGCCGACCGTTCTAAGGATGCTGGCGGCGAGCGCGTCGGCATCCGCGTGCGATATCGACATGACGAGCTCGGTCGCGCGCAAGGTGCTGATCTGTTCGCTGCGGTGCGGGGGAGAGATGCGCCAGGAACGCATGATAGAAGTCGGGTCGCCGTGCTGGGGGTTCGGTCTGCCAAGCGTAGCACAGCGCAACGTGCGGTCCGTTTTCACCGCCCGTTCACCGCGTCGGCAACCGCGCTTACTTGCCCGTAAACGACCCGCGCTGGAACGTCACCATTCTCGGCAACTCGATCGTGAAGATCGTGCCTATTACCTCGTCGGAATGCACGCTGACATTGCCCCCGTGCATCCGTGCGATTTCCTGCACGATATGCAGCCCGAGCCCCAGCCCTTCGCGCGAGCGCGCACCGCTGTTGTTCGGGCCGAACGCCTTGAACAGATGCGGAAACACCTCGGCCGGAATCGTGCCGCGATTGGCGACCTTCAGACGCACGGACTCGACCGCGTCGCCATCCACCTCGACGCCGATATCGCCGCCCGGCGCGCCATGATGCAGTGCATTGCTCACCAGATTCGACACGGCCTGCCAGACCAGGTCCGTGTCCCACGCGCCCGATGTATTGCCATGGCTCGCGAACACGATCTGCTTGCCGTTCTCGCGCGACGCGAATTCGTCGATCACCGACCGGCATAGCGTCGCCAGTTCGATCGAGCGTGGTTGCAACGGCAGGCGCCCGCCCTGCAAACGCGCGAGATTGAGCAACTGGTCGACCATGCGCGCCATGCGCAGCGAACTGTTCTTCACGCGCGCGGCCACCGTCACCGACTGTTCATCGGCCGCCGTGCGCATCAGATATTCCGCCGACGCCAGCACGGCGCCAAGCGGCGTGCGCAGATCGTGACTCAGCACCGCCATCAGCATCTCGTTGGCTTCGAGTATCTGCCGCGTGGTGACGAGCTGCGCCGCGAGTTGGCGCTTCTGCTGTTCGAGCTGCACGAACACATCGACCTTGGATTGCAGAATCCGTGGATCGAACGGCTTGTAGAGAAAGTCGACCGCGCCGGCTTCGTAACCGCGGAACGTGCGCGACGCATCCTGCGCGGTTGCCGTCAGAAAGATGATCGGCACGTGCGAGGTGCGCGGGCTGCCACGCATCAGCGCGGCCAGCTCGAAGCCGTTCATGCCGGGCATGTTGACGTCGAGAATCGCCAGCGCGACTTCGTGCTTGAGCAACAGGTCGAGCGCCGCCGTGCCCGAGTCGGCCACCAGCACGGCGAGATCCGGCCGCGCCAGCAAGGCTTCGAGCGCCGTGATGTTGTGGACGATGTCGTCGACGATCAGAATGTTCACAGGTGAGTTCGTCATGGCATCGGGTCAGAAAGAGGCCGGCAATGCGGCAAGCCGCCGGGCCATGGTTTCGGGAGTGTAAATAAAATCCGCCACGCCGCGTTCAATCGCGGCGCGCGGCATCTCGGGGGAAGCAGCGGTGTCCGGCGCCTGCACCCACGCCGTGCCACCGAACGCGCGCACGCGCTTCAGGCCTTGCGCGCCGTCGTCGTTGGCGCCGGATAGCAGCAGCGCCAGCAGGCGTTCGCCATACACGGCGGCCGCCGACTCGAACAGCACGTCGATCGAGGGACGCGAAAAGCGCACGGCGGCGTCGGTCGACAGCGCCACGGTGCGGTCCACCTCCACCAGCATGTGATAGCCCGGCGGCGCAATGTGCACGCGGCCCGGCATGATGCGTTCGCCCGCATCGGGCTCGAGCACTGGCAACGCGCAGCGATGCGCGAACGCATCCACCAGATAGCTCGGCGGATCGGGTGGCAGGTGCGTGACGATCATCACCGCCGGCGCGAAGTCAGCGGGCAGCGCGCCGAGCAGCACGTTCAGCACTTCGATGCCGCCCGCCGAGCCGCCGATCACGACGAGCTCATAGCCGCGCGCCGCTTCGGCACGCGGTTCGGAATCGACGGCTGGCTGGACAGTTGAGCGTAGCATGTGAGCGTGCTAGCGCTTCTGATAAATGCGTTCGCTCGGACGGAATTCGTCGAACGCTTCGTAATGACGGGAAAAACGCAAACTTTCCTTGCTGCCCAAGCCCAGAAAACCCCGCCGCACGAGCGCGTTCTCGAACAAACCCAGCGCGCGATCCTGCAAGCCGCGATCGAAATAGATCAGCACGTTGCGGCACGACACCAGATGCGCTTCGAGAAAGACTTCGTCGGTGGACAGGCTGTGGTCGGCGAACACCACGCGCTCTTTCAGCGAGCCCGCAAAGCGCGCGCCGCCATACGCCGCATGATAGTAGTCGGACAGCGAACGCTTGCCGCCGGCCGCCAGATAGTTCTGCGTGAAGCCCTGAATCCGGTCCAGCGCATAGATGCCGGACTCGGCGCGCGCGAGCGCGTCCGGGTTGATGTCGGTCGCGTAGAACAGCGTGCGCTCGGTCAGGCCTTCCTCGTCGAAGAGGATTTTCAGCGACCAGAGTTCCTCGCCCGTGCTGCATCCCGCCACCCACACCTTGATCGACGGATAGGTGCGCAGACGCGGCAGCACATGTTCGCGCAGCGCGAGGAAATACGACGGGTCGCGGAACATCTCGCTGACCTGGACCGTGAGGTACTGGAACAGCCGCGAAAACTCGTCGCCGTTGCGCATGATGCGGTCCTGCAACTGCGACAGCGTCTTCAGCCCGAATTCCTCGAGCGCCTGCGACAGGCGGCGCCGCAGCGACGACATCGCATAGTGCCGGAAGTCGTGCTGATACTTGAGGTAAACCGCCTCCAGCAGCAGCTTCAACTCGATGTCGAAGTCGCTGATGCGTTGCGGCGCGTCGAATTCGGACTGGCTCATTGTGTTCCCGTGTTCCTGCTACCGTTGCCGCAACCAGACGCGGCACAGCGCGACCAGCTTGTCCACGTCGATCGGCTTCGAGACGTAGTCGTCCGCGCCGGCTTCGAGGCAGCGCGTGCGGTCGTTCGCCATGGCCTTCGCCGTCAGCGCGATGATCGGCAGATGAGCAAAGCGCGGATTGCGGCGAATCTCGCCCATCGCGGTCAAACCGTCCATCTCCGGCATCATGATGTCCATCAGGATCAGATGCACTTCGGGACCGTTTTCCAGCGCCTCGAGTGCTTCACGGCCGTTGCGCGCAATCTGCAGTTTCGCACCGAGCGGCTCCAGCACGTGCGAGAGCGCGAAAATATTGCGGACGTCGTCTTCCGCCAGCAGGATCGTGCGACCCTCGAAGGCATTGTCGCGCTGACGCACCGTGCGCAGCATGCGCTGCTGCTCGGGCGCGAGCGACGACTCCACGCTATGCAGGAACAGCGTCACTTCGTCGAGCAGGCGTTCGGGCGACTTCGCGCCCTTGATGATGATCGATTTCGAATAGCGGCGCAGGCGGTGCTCTTCCTCGTCGGACAGCATGCGGCCCGTGTAGACAATGACCGGCAACGCGGCATGCGCGGTGTTCGCGGCGAGCCGTTCGAGCAGATCGTAGCCGGTGCCATCGGGCAGCGCGAGATCGGTCACCACGCAGTCGAAGCTGAATTTCCCCAGATACTCCAGCGCTTCGGCCAAGGTTGCGACTGCAACAATCTCGGTATTCTCGCTTTGCAGAAGCGCGCGGATGCTTTCGCGCATCGGCGCGTCGTCCTCGATCACCAGCACGCGCTTGAGGCGCTGCTGCAGACGCGCTTCGAGGCGGCGGATCGCGGCTTCCATCGTGCCGCGCGCGGTCGGCTTGAGCGTATAGCCGATGGCGCCGAGGTGCAGCGCCTTGTCGGCGTGATCGGTCGCCGAGACGATGTGGATCGGAATATGACGCGTGAGCGGATCGTTCTTCAGCCACTCCAGCACGGTCAAGCCGGAACGGTCAGGCAGGCCGACGTCGAGCAGCACCGCCGCCGGGCACATGTCGCGCACGAGGGCGAGACCGGTGGCGGCACTGCTGGCGTGGACGAAGTCGAAATCGAGTTCATGGGTCAGATCGCGCAGGATTTCGGCGAAGGCGAGATCGTCTTCCACGGCGACGATCAGACGACCGGCGCGCGTGCGGCTGTCGCGGTCGTCGGCAATCGGGCCGTTGGTGGTTTCGGGTGCGTTGCCGTTGCTGAAGCCGCTGGTCAGGCCATTGGCCGGCGTGATCACCGTGGGCTGGCTGCCGCCCGAAGACGGGCGCACCAGCAGGGGTTCCATCGTCGATTCGGCCACCGCCGGCGCGTGCGCCGAGGTGAGCGCCGGCGCATGGTGCGCACCCTGATTCGCGCTCAAGGCCGCCTCGGCATCGAGCGGCAACCACAGCGTGAACACACTGCCCTTGCCGACTTCGCTGGCCACGGTGATCCGGCCGCCCAGCAAGCGCGAAAACTCTCGCGAAATCGATAAACCCAGGCCGCTGCCGCCGTATTGACGGCTGGTGGAACCGTCCGCCTGCTGGAACGCCTCGAAGATCATGTCCAGCTTGTCGGCCGCGATGCCGATGCCGGAGTCGCGCACATCGATACGCAGCATGTCGCCTTCGGCCGGCGCCACCGAGAGCGCCACCTCGCCGCGTTCGGTGAACTTCACCGCGTTCGAAAGCAGGTTGCGCAGAATCTGCGTGACGCGCTGGCCGTCAGTGATGAAGGTATCCGGCGTGCCCGGCGAGCGGTCGAACGCGAGACGCAAATGCTTGGCGCTGGCCATCGGCCTGAACAGTTCCTCGAGCGCCTGCAGGGTCGCGTCGATCGACACCGTTTCGAGATCGACCGTGACCTGGCCGGCTTCGACCTTCGACAGGTCGAGAATGTCGTTGATCAGTACCAGCAGGTCGCTGTTGGAAGCATGAATCGTTTCCGCGTAGCGCACCTGCTCTTCCGTCAGATTGCCGGTGCGGTTCTGCTGCAGCAGCTTGGCGAGAATCAGTGAACTGTTCAGCGGCGTGCGCAGTTCGTGCGACATGTTGGCAAGGAACTCGGACTTGTAGCGGCTCGACTGCTCGAGGCGCGCCGCGTTGGCCGCGAGGTCGTCCTGCGCACGCAGCAAGTCGGACTTCTGCCGTTCGAGACGCTGTGCATATTCTTCCAGTTGCACGTTGGTCTGTTCGAGTTCGGCCTGCTGCGCTTCGAGCCGCGTTTGCGATTCCATCAGCGCGCGGCCGCGCTCTTCGAGTCCTTCATTGGAGACGCGCAATTCTTCCTGCTGCACCTGCAGTTCTTCGTTCAACTGCTGCGTTTCAGCCAGCGCGTCCTGCAGACGCTCGCGATACAACGCGGCTTCGACAAAGTCGCCCATGCCGTTGGCGATCAGTTCCATGAACTCCTGGTCGCGCGCCGTCAACTCGCGCATGAAGCCCAGTTCGACGACGCCGTTGACCTCGCCGTCGTTTTCGATCGGCATGATGAGCAGGTTCCTCGGCGCGCTGCTGCCGGTCGCGGAGACTACCTGCACGTAATTCGCCGGCACATCGCGCAAGATCAGCGTGCGGCGCGCGAGAGCCGCCTGGCCGATCAGCGTCTCGCCTTCGGCAAAATTGCGCGCGCTGGCCTGCTCGCTTTCGCGGCTGAAACCGTATGTCGCGATGCGCCGTAACGCTCCGTGCTGCCTGTCGCGCACGTAGAGCGCGGCCACGGCGGCGTCCAGATACTGCGCGAGAAAATCGAGCATCGCGCGGCCCACCAGCGGCGAGGTCGCCTGACCGACCACCTTTTCCGCAAGCAGGCGCTGCCCCGAGCGCAACCACACTTGTCCTTGCAGCATCTCGGTCTGTTCGGCCTGCTGGCGTAGCGCGCCGTCGTACGTGGTCGACAGGCTCATCAATTCGCGGCGGCCCATCCACGCGAGCAGGCCGCTAACGCTCAGGCTGAAGAGCAGGAACACGCTCACCAGCGTGGTGGTGACACGGCGTGTCGCTTCACTGCGCTCCTGACGTAGCCGCAACTCGACGTCGAGAAAATCCCCAAATTCACGGCGCGTTTCGTCGAATTCGATCTTGCCGCGCCCGCTCGCCACGGCGGCCTCGAAGTTCTGATTGCGACGGCGCGCGTCGATTATCTCTTCAGCGAAACGGCTCCAGCGTTGCTGGATCGCCTCGATCTGCTTGAGCTTTTCGACTTGCGGCGGGTTGTCGGAGACCATCTCCTGCAAGGCCTCGATCTGCGTCTTGAAGCGCGGGCCGCCGGTTTCATAAGGCGTGAGGAAGCTCTCGTCACCCGTGATCAGGAAGCCTCGCATCGAGGTCTCGCGGTCGACCGCGAGACGCAGCATTTCATTGGCCTGGCCGATCACGCGCTCGGAGTGCTCGGCCCAGTTCATGGTCGAGACCAGATAAGCGATCAGTCCAACGAAGACGGCCATCGTGACCAGGCCGACACCCAGAGGCAAGGCAATATTGCGGCGAATGATGCTGCGAAAACGATTCTGGTCGACGGCCTGGGATGCGGTCATTTTTTCTGTCTTCGGCGTGGTGAATCGAGTCGATTCGGAATATTTTTCGGGTGTTTCGCGTGATTCATTTTGTCGCGATGCGACGCGCGTAATCATACAGGATGGGGTGTGTTTTTGAGGCGCACGTAAGCGGTTCAGGCTTGCTGGACGGGGCTGTGGCCGACTCACGCAACTTTGCGCCACTCACGCGGGTCAATCGTGCGAGGAAATGCTGATCCGCTCTTCGATCATCCGATCGCCGTCCACTTTCTTCCGGTAGCCAATGCCTTCTCACGCCTTCACCGATTTCTCCCGCGCGCCCTTGCGTATCGCCCTCGCCGCCGCGCTCGTGTGGCATGCCTCGTTGGGCGGCGCGGCGCAGGTGGCCGAGCCGCCCGCGGCACACGGCGGCATCGTGGCCGCCACCGTGCACGTCGAGGCGCCCACGCAAGCTTCGCCGGTCGTGCCTATCCCGCCGTCCGAGCAATACCCGACGCTCTATCGCGATGTGCAGCTCGCGCATCTCTATCCCGACAGCAAAACTTTCGCGGACATGGTGCCGCTTTCGGCGCCCGCGCAGATCGCGGCCGCGTACGCCACCGCGAAGCAACAGCCCAACTTCAATCTTGCCGACTTCGTGAAGCACAACTTCACGTTGCCCACGCGCACGGCAAAGGCCTATGTGTCCGATCCGAATCAGGACGTCGTGAGCCATATCGATACGCTCTGGAACGTGCTGCGCCGCGAGCCGGATGCGACCGCGAGCCCGTGGTCCTCGCTGCTGCCGCTGCCGTACGCGTATATCGTGCCGGGCGACCGCTTCGACGAGATCTACTACTGGGACTCGTACTTCATCATGCTCGGCCTCGAACAGAGCGGACAGCATGCGCTGGTCGTCGACGAACTGAAGAACTTCGCAACCCTGATCGACCGGTATGGCCATATTCCGAACGGCAATCGCACCTACTACCTGAGCCGCTCGCAGCCGCCGTTCTTCGCGCAGATGGTGCGACTCGTCGCCGACAAGGATGGCGACGCCGTCTATGCGCAGTATCTGCCCGAGTTGCAGCGCGAGTACGCCTACTGGATGGACGGCAGCGATGGCCTGCCCGCCGGCCACGCGAACCGGCATGTGGTGCGCATGCCCGACGGCACGTTGCTCAACCGCTATTGGGACGAACGCGCCACCCCGCGCGACGAGTCGTATCGCGAAGACGTCCTCACCGCGCAGCAGACCCCGCAACGCGATTCCGCGGATCTCTGGCGCAATCTGCGCGCAGGCGGCGAAACCGGCTGGGATTTCAGCTCACGCTGGTTTGCGGACGGCAAGACGCTCGCCACCGTGGACGTGACCTCGCTCGTGCCCGTCGATCTGAATTGCCTGCTGGCGGATCTGGAGCGCACGCTGGCCAAGGCCTATCGTCTGCGCGGCGACGTCACGCATGCGGAAAATATGGAGCAGCGCGCAGCCTCGCGCGCCGAAGCCATTCGCCGCCTGCTGTGGGACCCGCAGTTGCAGGCATTCGGCGACTACGACTTCGTGCATCACACGCTCACGCACAAGCTCACTGCCGCGACGGTCTATCCGTTGTATACGGGGATAGCCAGCCGTCAGCAGGCGAAAACGGTCGCCGCTACGTTGCAGCGCGAATTGCTGCGCCCGGGCGGACTCGCCACCACGCAAGCAGCGACGGGCCAGCAGTGGGACGCGCCGAATGGCTGGGCGCCCTTGCAGTATCTGGCGGTGATCGGCTTGCGGCGTTATAGCGAAGCGGCGCTCGCGCAAACCATCGCGACACGATGGATCAAGACTAATGTGTCGTACTACCAGCACACGGGCAAGCTCGTCGAGAAATACGATATCGACGCGGCCACACCCGGCGTTTCGGCGGGTGGCGGCGAGTATCCGCTGCAGGATGGTTTCGGCTGGACCAACGGCGTGCTGCGCGCGTTGCTCGTGCTGTATCCGCAGACGGTGCAAGCCTCGCGTCCTAACGATATTCCCGAAGGTCCGGCGGGCGTGTCGGGGGGCGCGGGGTACCCCGGCCCCCCCCCCCAGAAAAAGCAAAGGGGGGGTGGGGCCCGGGGGTTATCGTTTCCGGTGTCTTT
>NZ_JAQQEK010000170.1:0-256 GCF_046027355.1 Paraburkholderia sediminicola
GACTGTGATGACCTTGATCGGGTCAGCCGATTGCACTGTGGCGATCGCGTTGCCGGCATAAATCGGGCGCTCGAACGTATCCGGGCTATCCACTGCCGTGATGTCGCTGATCTGCGCGACGTCGAGCTTCGCTGCGATACGCGGCGTGATGTTCTTGCCGTAGGCGGTTGCCGGCGCGAGGATGTGCGTGTAGCCGTTCGCGATGTTCACCACCGTTGCTTCGATGTTTTCCGCAAGGCCTGCTTCGAGTTGCGGT
>NZ_JAQQEK010000171.1:0-248 GCF_046027355.1 Paraburkholderia sediminicola
TTCGAATCGTCGTCGATGGCCTGCTTGCCGAGAATGACCAGCGAAGGCTGTTCCTTGTTGACCAGCGCCTTGAGCAGCTTGGCCACCGCCAACGGCTGCAGCTCTTCGGACGACTCAATCAGAATCGCCCGATCCGCGCCAATAGCCAGCGCCGTGCGCAGCGTTTCCTGCGCCTGCGCCACACCGCAAGACACCGCCACCACCTCACTAACAACACCCGCCTCCTTCAACCGCACCGCTTCCTCAAC
>NZ_JAQQEK010000172.1:0-239 GCF_046027355.1 Paraburkholderia sediminicola
AACGCGATCCTGTTGTCCGCACGCGCCGAACTCGCCCGCGACTACATCCAGTTGCGCGACACGCAGGCTCTGCTCCAGATCGCGAAGCAGAATCTGGAGATCGCGCACGACGCCACGAAGCTCACGCAAACGCGGGTGCATGAAGGCGTCACGACGGAGCTGGATGTGGCCAACGCGATGGCCCAGGCGGAGTCGATCGAAAGCCTGATCCCGACGCTCGAATCGCGCAGCGAGACCAC
>NZ_JAQQEK010000173.1:0-233 GCF_046027355.1 Paraburkholderia sediminicola
TAGCGGTAATTCCAGAGTCCCTGGATTCCCCGAATATCGAATGTGCGGATCAGTTTGCCGGTAAGACTGTCGTAGTAAAACAGCGTATCGGCTTCCTTCTGGTTGCGACCGTCAGCAGTGGGAAAGAGGTCCCGTATGCCGTCCAGCTTGTCGAGCGCATTATTCCATCCATACATCCAGCGTCGGGCCGGCAACGCTCCTGCCGCCGACTGGAAATCTGCTTGCAAAACACG
>NZ_JAQQEK010000174.1:0-226 GCF_046027355.1 Paraburkholderia sediminicola
GGCAGGTTCAGGAAGTTGGAAAAACCTGTTGACGGCGTAGCGAAAGTTCTTCATAATCTCATTTCTCTGCTGCTGATGCAGCGACGCAGAACGAAGCGGTGCCGGGTGGTTGTGATGTTGACGACACGCGGTGCTGGTTCGGTAGTGAATGCGGACTCGATCTTTAAAAATTAACAGCCGATAAGTGTGGGCGCTTGATGCGCGACGCGCGGTGGGTCCTTCGGGA
>NZ_JAQQEK010000018.1:0-185561 GCF_046027355.1 Paraburkholderia sediminicola
CAACTACTGCACCGCCACCGTCCCAAAGTTCTGCCGTCCAAACGGACTCACGTGATAACCGCTCACATTCGTGCGCGTGATCGCCGCAGCAGTCGGATACCCAAGCGGAATCCACAGCGCCTGATCGTGAATGATCTGCTGCGCCTGTTCATACGCCTTCGCGCGCTTGGCCTGATCCGGCGTAGCCTTGCCGTCGGCGATCAGCTTGTCCAGGTCCTGATCGCAGAAACGCGCGAAGTTGATCCCCGACTTGACCGCATTGCAACTGAACAGCGGCGACAGGTAGTTGTCCGGATCGCCGTTGTCGCCGGCCCAGCCCATGAAGAGTGAATCATGCTGGCCCTGTTTGGCCTGTTTGATCAACTCGCCCCATTCGATCACCTTCACGTCGGCCTTCACGCCGATCTTCGCGAAGTCGGCTTGCAGCAGTTCGGCGCCCGCCTTCGGATTCGGATTCAGCACGCTGCCGTTCGGCCGTACCCAGATCGTCGTTTCGAAGCCATTCGGATAACCCGCGTCGGTGAGCAGTTTCTTCGCCTTCGCCGGGTCGTACGGCCACGCCTTCACGGCCTTGTCGTAGCTCCACGTGTTCGGCGGATACGGGTTCACGGCCGGCGTCGCCGTGTTGTCGAACACGGTCTTCAGATACGTGGTGCGGTCGAACGCCATGTTCAGCGCGGCGCGCACCTTCTGGTTGTCGAGCGGCTTCTTCTGCGTGTTCAGCGCGACGAACGCCGTCATGAACGCGGGCGTCTGCACGATGGCGAGCGACTTGTCGCCTTTTGCGTCGGCGAGATCCTGCGGCTTGGGCGACAAAGCGATCTGACATTCGCCCGCCTTCACCTTCTGCGCCCGCACCGTGGCGTCCGGCGTGATCGCGTAGATCAGGCGGTCGATCTTCGGCTTCGGGCCCCAGTAAGTCGGGTTCACGTCGTAGCGGATCACTGCGTCTTTCGTGTAGCTCTTCAGTTCGAACGGACCGGTGCCGATCGGCTTCGAATTCAGATCGACCTGTTTGCCGGCCTTGAGCAACTGGTCGGCGTATTCGGCCGAATAGATCGAGGCGAAACCCATCGTCAGGATCGACACGAAGGTGGCGTCGGGCGCGTTCAGCTCGAACTTGACGGTGTTGTCGTCGACCTTGCTGATGGACTTGATGAGCTTCGGCAGACCCATCGACTGCGCATGCGGGAAGCCGCTCGCACCCGTCACCTTGTGCCACGGATTGCTGTCGTTGAGCATGCGGTCGAACGTGAAGACGACGTCGTCGGCGGTGAGCGGCCGGGTGGGCTTGAAGTAATCGGTGGTCTGGAACTGTACGTTCGGGCGCAGATGGAACGTATAGGTGAGGCCGTCGGCGCTCACGTCCCACTTGTCGGCCAGCGCCGGCACCACTTTCTTCGCGGCCTCGTCGTACGAGACCAGCGAGTTGAAGATCACGTCGGCCGACGCATTCGTCGTGACGAGCGAATTGAACTGCACGACATCGAAGCCGTCGGGGCTCGACTCGGTACAGACGGTCAGCGGTTTGGCGAGCACGAGCGCGGGCGCCGTGAACAGTACGGCGGCTGCGAGCAGTTTGAAGCGCATAGGATCTCCCATAACAAGCGCAGTCAGGCAGTGCGTCTGGTTGTGTGGTTATATTCCGTTGACGAGGGACGGGCGGCCTGCGGCATAGCCGTCGTCTTTATTGTGATACGTTTCCGGCGCTGGCGCATGGGTCGGGTAATGCCGCCTACGCGCGCGTGGGCCTTCGCGAAAGCTTATCGAAGGGTGGTTGCGGCGACAACAACATAATCCGCATATTGATATGAAGCGGGCCGTCTTGTGGCGTCGTGCCCCCGTACGTGCTCAGACTGCCCCGGCGCGCCGCATCAAATAAGCGATACCTTCGATCGCACGTACGCCGTACCACGACACCATTTCCCCATCGATCAACTCGATGCGCTTGCCGGCCAGGCGCCGATCACGTTTCAGCGCGTCGCAATGGACCTGCGCAAAGCGATACGGCTCGCTGGAGAGCAGGATGCGGTCGACCTGGTCGAGCCACGGCGCGGTGTCGAAATCGAGCGTCGGGTAACGCGCGGCGCCTGCCGCACCGCCTTGCACGTCCGGCAGCGTGTGCCAGTTCACTAGCCGTAGCATCGTCGAGATATAGGTGTCGCGCGCCACGGTCATCCACGGCTCGCGCCAGATCAGATACAGCACGTTTTGCGGAATGAACGCTTGCGCTGCCGCCTCGTGCAGAGAGGCCTCAAGTGCTTCGCTCAGGCGCTGCGCTTCCTGCGCTCGATCGAAGATCGCGCCCAGCAGCGTGTAGAGCGCCAGATTGTCCCGTGGTGTCCGCGGATGTGTCACGACGATATGCGGCACGAACACGCGCAATTGCTCGACCGTATCGCGTTCGTTTTCGTCGATATTGACGATCAGATGGGTAGGGCGCAACGCGCGAATGGCGTCGAGGTTCACGGCCTTGGTGCCGCCGACCTTGCGTACCTGTTGCACCTTGTCATGGGGATGCACGCAAAAGCCGGTGCGGCCGACAATCTGGCTGTCGAGCCCGAGCGCGAACAGCAGTTCGGTGATGCTCGGCACCAGCGAAACGATGCGCGCCGCGGCGCCCGCTGGTTCGTGCGCGACGCCGGCTGCATCGACCGCACGGGATTGCATGGCTTACTCGGCTTCGGCGGCGGCGCGCGGCTTGCGCGGCGCGCGTTCGAACGCGCGGTCGTAGAGCCAGCGCGGCAGCACGTGCAGCAGCATGGCCACCACGCGCATCTGCCAGGGAAACACCGCGAACGCCGTTTGACGCTCGATCGCCTGCGCCACCTTGACGGCGAAACGGTCGGCGTCCATTAGAAACGGCATGGTGTACGGGTTGTGCTCGGTCATGGGCGTGCGGATATAGCCGGGCGCGATGGTGACCACGCCGACATCATGCGGCCGCATTTCGACGCGCAACGCTTCCAGATACTTGAGCGCCGCCGATTTCGACGCGCTGTACGCGCCGGAGCCCGGCAAGCCGCGCACACTCGCGACGCTGGCGATACCCACCAGCGTGCCACGTTTCGCGGCGATCATCGCGGCGGCAAACGGCTCGAAGGTCGCAACCATGCCGAAGTAATTGATATCCATCACTTCGCGGAAGGTACGCAGATCGCCGTGACCGGTGACCGCGCCGCGGCTGATGCCGGCATTGGCGATCACGACGTCCGGCAAGCCGTGCCGCGCGATGAACTGCGCAGCGGCGTCGGCAAGCGCTTCGGCGTCGCGCACGTCGACGGAATAGATGGAGACGGTGTTTTGCGGATGGGACTGCTGGAAGGCGGCGAGGGCGTCGCCGCGGCGGGCAACGAGGCCAAGAATCGCGCCGCGCCGCGCATATTCGGCGGCGAGCGCGAGGCCTATGCCACTCGAGGCGCCGGTAATGAAAACCTTCAGGGGTGAACTCATTCCGGCGCCTCGGCTTTACATCTTCTTGGCGCGGACCTGCGCGACCAGGTAGTCCAGCACCTGGATCGTGCCCGGCAGGCTGTTGGTCGCAGCCGGGCCGGTTTCATACTTGCCCTGCACGGCCAGCGTCGGCACGCCGTCGATCTTGTAGTCATCCAGCAGCTTCTTGTCCTTCTGCAGCGCGCTTTGCGTCGAGAACGAGTTGTACGCGTCCATGTACTTCTTCGGATCGACGCCGTTCTTCGCAAGGAATTTGGCCTGATCTTCCGGCGTCAGCAGGTAGTCCTTGTTGACGTGAATTTCATTGAAGACCTTCGGCGTGAGTTGCGCAGCAAGGCCGAGCGCGTCGAGCGCGTGGTACATCTTGGAGTGCGGAATGAAGTCGTCACGGAAGGCGACCGGCACGCGCTTGAACACCACGTCCGGACCTTGCTTCTTCACCCACGCTTCGAGGTACGGATCAAATTCATTGCAGTGCGGGCAGCCGTACCAGAAGAATTCGGTGACTTCGATCTTGCCGGCCGGCACGTCGGTGGGTTGCGCGGTGGACAGCACGGTGAAATCCTTGCCCGACACCGGCGCGGTCGGCGATGCCTGTGCCGAGGCGGCAACGAGGCCCAGCGAGAGGAACAGAATGCTCAGCAGTTTCTTCATGTTGTGTTGACCCAAGTAGGCGTAAAACGGTGGCGCCACGCAAATGCCCGTCACCGTCTTCAAGATTCGGCGTTGGACGGTTTGAACCGTCCGTCGTGTTTGTGACACGCGCCGCACGCCGATAGTTCGGCGGCGGCGCGTCCCGGCAAATCACCGTAGGTTTATTGTTGGCTTATTGCTTCGTAAAGCGGATCACTGCGGTATCCACGCCCGCGTCCGACAAACGCTGACGGCTCGAATTCATGTCTTCGAACTTCGAGAACGGCCCGATACGCACGCGGTAATACGTGACGCCGCCGGCATCGCGCTGCGTGACTTTCGATTCGAACCCCTGGAAGGCGAGACGCGCGCGCTGCTGTTCGGCGTCCGCCGAGGTCTTGTAGGCGCCCACTTGCAGGAAGTAGCCGGTGTTCGCATCGCCCGGCGCCGGCGCCGCGCCCGAACCGGGCTTGGCGTTGGCGGCCGTGGCGGACGAGTTGCTCTTCGGCGCCGAACCTGCCGCGGTGGCGGCCGGTGCGCTGGACGCTTGCGGCTTCTTCGCCGGCGTGGTGGCCGTGCCGTTGCCGTTGTCCTGCGCGGGTTTCGGCGCAACCGCCGTGCCGTTCGCGTTGCCGTTAGCCGGCGGCACCTCGACGATCTGCGGTTCTTCCAGCATGCCCGACTGCGTCTGCGAGTTGGTCTGGCCCGGCGCGGTGTTCGGCGGCGCCGGCTGCGCGGCTTGCGGCACCGGCTGCCCCGGCGTCTTGCCTTGCAGCGGACGGTTCGGATCGTACTGCGGCTGGCTCGCGCCCGAATCGGGTGCCGCCGGCGGCGCCACCTTCGAGACGAATGGCGTGGGCGCACGGGTGATATACAGCGCCACCACTACCGCGATCGCAAGGCCGACGATCAGGCCCAGCACGATGCCGAGAAAAGTCCCCCCGGTTTGTTTCGATTGCTTTGTTGTGCGGCGTGGTTTTGCCATCGTATGAATCACCTGCAAAAAGAATCCTGGAACGGCCGTCGATTATAACGACGGCCGCATGCATGTTGCGCCGGAGGACTTACATCTTGACGGGAGCGGAGACGCCGATCGTCGCGAGACCGTTGGCCAGCACTTGACGCGTGGCCGCGAGCAGCGCGACGCGTGCATTGCGCTCGGCCGCATCGTCGACCAGCACGCGCTCGGCTCTGTCATTGTAGAACGAGTGGAATTCCCCGGCGAGGTCGCGCAGATAGAACGCGACCGCGTGCGGCGCGAGTTCGTCGGCAGCGTGTTGCAGCATGTCCGGGAATTCGGCGAGCTTGTTCAGCAGGGCCATGGCGCGTTCGCTGGTGAGGGGCGAAACGTCCACGTCCGCCAGCGTGCTTTCGTCCGTGCTGTAGCGCGCCTTGCACTCGGCGATGACCGAGCAGATCCGCGCGTGCGCGTATTGCACGTAATGCACCGGGTTCTCGTCGTTCTGCTTCAGCGCGAGGTCGATGTCGAACACGAATTCCGTGTCGGCCTTGCGCGAGATCAGGAAAAAGCGCACGGCGTCGCGGCCACGGCGAATCGTTTCCTCGTCGATCAGATCGACGGCGGCTTCCGAGCCCGGCGTCGCGCCGCCCGACCATTCGATCAGATCGCGCACCGTCACGTAGCTGCCGGCGCGCTTGGAGATCTTCACCTCTTCGCCGTTGCGCATGACCGTGACCATCTTGTGCAGGATGTAGTCGGGATAGCCCTTCGGAATGCCGATGCCGAGACCCTGCAGGCCGGCGCGCACCCGCGCGATCGTACCGTGGTGGTCCGAACCCTGAATGTTGATGACCTTGGTGAAGCCGCGTTCCCACTTGGCGACGTGATAGGCGACGTCCGGCACGAAGTACGTGTAGGTGCCGTCGCTCTTGCGCATCACGCGGTCTTTGTCGTCGCCGTCGTCGGTGGTGCGCAGCCACAGCGCGCCTTCCTGTTCATAGGTCTTGCCGGCGGCGATCAGCGCCGCGACGGTCTTCTCGACCCGGCCTTCCTTATACAGCGACGACTCCAGGTAGTACTGGTCGAACTTCACGCCGAACGCCTGCAAGTCCATGTCCTGTTCGCGGCGCAGGTACGCCACGGCGAAGCGGCGGATTGCTTCGAGGTCTTCGACGTCGCGCGCGCCGGTGACCGGCTCGCCGTCGCTCGCGGCCACGGTGGCGCCGCTCAGATAGTCTTGCGCGATCTCGGCGATGTACTCGCCGTTGTACGCCGAAGCCGGCCAGCCTTCGTCGCCGGGAGCGAGACCGCGGGCGCGTGCCTGGGTCGACAGTGCGAGGGTCTGGATCTGCACGCCGGCGTCGTTGTAGTAGAACTCGCGATGCACGTCCCAGCCTTGCGAAGCCAGCACGTTCGAGAGCGCGTCGCCGAGCGCCGCCTGACGGCCGTGGCCGACATGCAGCGGGCCGGTCGGGTTGGCCGAGACGAATTCGATCAGCACATGCTTGCCGGCGTCGCGTTGCGAACGGCCGAAGGCCTCTTTCTCGGCGAACACGGCGGCGATCACCGCCTGCTTGGCGGCGGACGCGAGGCGCAGGTTGATGAAGCCGGGGCCGGCCACTTCGGCGGCTTCGATGAGGCCCTTTGCCTGCGGCTGCGCGAGCAGCGCATCGACGATCTGTTGCGCCAACTGGCGCGGATTGGCGCGCAGCGGCTTGGCGAGTTGCATCGCCACGTTGCACGCGACGTCGCCGTGCGCGGCGACCTTGGGACGCTCCAGCGTGATGGTGGGCGACACGAACGCGGCTTCGGTCGCGCCTTGCGAGGCGGTCGCGACCTGCTTCACCGTGTCGGCGAGCAATGTTTCGAGGGTATGTTTATGTGCAGGCAGCATGCTTGTTGCGAGTCCAGTGAGGCAATCCGGTGATGCGGGAGAGGCGCCGGCCGCGCGGCAGGCGCGTCCGGTTCGTCAGAAGCGTGGAAAGCGGCATGCATTAGCCGAAGCGCAGCGGTCGCAATGGGTGCGTTATCAGGCACGTTGCCTGCAACGCATCAAGTGCGGTGCGCGGCGGCCTGCCGTGGCGTTGGCTGGCGCGGTATGCGGATTGCGCCCAACCGGCCGAGCCACGGCTACCTGCGCTTCGCCGCGCGGTGCATTGCGGCATGCTTTTCCGTCCAGACGGATTTTAGCAGGTGCTAATATGTTCAATGAGATGCCCAACAAGGGCCGTGGCCGCCGCGCCTGATCGGCGGGCCAACGTAACGCGCGCTAGCAGCCGCCTTTCAGCCGCTCGCACGCCAATCCAACATAACGAAAAAGGGAACAGTCATGTTGATTACTTTCAAATGCCGCGCCAGCCCGGACGTGATGATGCTGGAAAATCTTGCCCAGTATCTCGTCGGCATCGTCGGCAAGCGGCTGGGTGAACGCGGCGTCATCACTCACGACGAACTGGGCCCGGCCATCGAGAAACTCGAAGCAGCGATTTCCGTCGACAAGCAGGAACGTGCCGAGCACGACGGCCATTTCCACGAAGGCGAAGACGGCCACGAGCATCATGAGATTCCGCCGGGACTCGCGCAGCGCGCGTATCCGTTCCTCGACATGCTGCGCGCGGCGCAGAAGGAAAACGCGGATATCGTTTGGGGTCTCTGATCCCACGCTGAACCGCTGTGCGCGGCGTTCGAAAGAGCTGCGGCGCCCGGCGGCGCGAAACCTTGCGCACCAATGAAAAGAGCCCGCTCGATGCGGGCTCTTTGTCGTTCAGAGATCCAAACTGACCGGCGCTGCCGTGTTGCTTACTGGCTGGCGGCGTCCGCCGGCGCGGCCGCGGGAGCCGACGCACCCTTCTTCGCTTTCTGTTTCTTCGGTTTCTTGACGTGTTTCACCGTGGGCGGCGAATACGAACTGACCGAGCTGGAACCGCCAGGCGCGGCGGGCTGGGCCAGCGCCGCCGTGGCGCCCAGGGCAAGCGAAACAGCGGTCAACAACAGCGTCAGCTTCTTCATACGATTTTCTCCGTTGACGATTTGCAATTAGTAAGCCGACGCGTTTTGGCCGCGTCTGGCGGGGTCAAGCCGCCTCAGTCTACAAAGCCGAAAATTACGTTGCCGCAAATATTCAGTCTTTCAAGGCCGATATAGTGGGTTTCCCGCCACGTCCGACGGCTTACAGCAAAGGCGCCAAGGCCCGTTCCGCATCCGTTTTCGACAGCGACATGCGCTTTGCGTAGTCTTCCAACTGGTCCTGGCCGATCTTGCCGACCGAGAAGTAAGTGCTGTCCGGATGCGCCAGATAGAAACCGGAGACGCTCGCCGCCGGCAGCATGGCCAGCGATTCGGTCACGCTCATGCCGATTTCGGTGGCGTGCAACACGTCGAACATATCGCGCTTCACCAGATGATCCGGGCAGGCCGGGTAGCCGGGCGCCGGACGGATGCCGTGGTATTTTTCCGCGATCAGGTCGTCATTGGAGAGCGTTTCGGCGTTCGCGTAGCCCCACAGGTCGCGCCGCACGCGCGCATGCAGCGCTTCCGCGAAGGCTTCGGCGAAACGGTCGGCGAGCGCCTTCAGCATGATCGCGCTGTAGTCGTCGTGGTCCTTTTCGAACTGCTTTTCCTTCACGTCGACGCCGAGACCCGCCGTTACCGCGAACATGCCGATGTAGTCGGCCACGCCCGAGTCCTTCGGCGCGATGAAGTCGGCAAGCGAGCGGTTCGGCCGCATCACGCCGTCCACCACCGGGCGCACGCTTTGCTGACGCAGATTGCGCCACGTGAGCGCGACTTCCGAGCGCGATTCGTCCGTGTAGATTTCGATGTCGTCGTCGTTCACCGTGTTGGCCGGCAGCAGCGCGATCACGCCGTTTGCTTGCAGCCAGCGGCCCTGGATCAGACGCGCGAGCATCGACTTGCCGTCCGAGAACACGCGCCGCGCCGATTCGCCGACGATTTCGTCGTTCAGGATGGCCGGATACGGGCCGGCCAGGTCCCACGTCTGGAAGAACGGACCCCAGTCGATATAGTTCGCGAGGTCGCTCAGATCGAAGTTCTTGAACACGCGGCGGCCGATGAACTTCGGCTTGACCGGCTGGTAGCCCGCCCAATCGACCTTGGTCTTGTTGGCGCGGGCTTCGGCCAGCGTGACCATCGGCAGCGCTTTCTTGTTGGCGTGCTGATCGCGGATCCGGTCGTAATCGGACTTGAGTTCGTCGAGGTACTTCGCCGCGCCCTCGTCGGAGAGCAGGCTCGACGCCACGGAGACCGAGCGCGACGCGTCCGGTACATAGACCACCGGTCCTTCGTAATGCGGCGCGATCTTCACGGCAGTGTGCACGCGCGAAGTGGTCGCGCCGCCGATCAGCAGCGGAATCTTCTTGATGCGGAAGTAGTCGTCGCGCTGCATTTCCGACGCGACGTATGCCATCTCTTCGAGGCTCGGCGTGATCAGCCCGGAGAGCCCGATAATGTCCGCGCCTTCGACCTTCGCCTTGGCGAGAATGTCGTTGCAGGAGACCATCACGCCCATGTTGACCACTTCGAAGTTATTACACTGAAGCACCACCGACACGATGTTCTTGCCGATATCGTGCACGTCGCCCTTCACCGTGGCGATGACGATCTTGCCTTTCGCGCGCACGTCGGCGCCGGCTTCGGCCATCAGCTTCTTTTCTTCTTCGATGTACGGAATCAGATGCGCGACGGCCTGCTTCATCACGCGCGCCGACTTCACCACTTGCGGCAGGAACATCTTGCCCTGACCGAACAGGTCGCCGACGATGTTCATGCCGTCCATCAGCGGGCCTTCGATCACATTGATCGGGCGGCCGCCATCCGCGGCGATTTTCGCACGGACTTCCTCGGTGTCTTCGACGATGAAGTTGGTGATGCCATGCACGAGCGCATGCGACAGACGCTTCTCGACCGGCTGGTTGCGCCACTCGAGGTTCTCTTCCTTCTTCGCGGCGCCGGTCTTGAACTTGTCGGCGATTTCGAGCAGCCGGTCGGTGCCGTCTTCACGACGATTCAACACGACGTCTTCGACACGTTCGCGCAATTCGGGATCGAGGTCGGCGTACACGCCGAGCTGGCCCGCGTTGACGATGCCCATGTCCATGCCCGCCTGGATCGCGTGATAGAGGAACACGGTATGGATCGCTTCGCGTACCGGATCGTTACCGCGGAACGAGAACGACACGTTCGACACGCCGCCGCTCACCTTCGCGTACGGCAGATTCTCTTTGATCCAGCGCGTGGCGTTGATGAAGTCGACGGCGTAGTTGTTGTGCTCTTCGATGCCAGTTGCGATCGCGAAGATGTTCGGGTCGAAGACGATATCTTCCGGCGGGAAGCCGACTTCGTTCACCAGGAAGTCATACGAGCGTTTGCAGATTTGCGTCTTGCGTTCGAAGGTATCGGCCTGGCCTTTTTCGTCGAATGCCATCACCACCGCGGCCGCGCCGTAGCGGCGAATCAGGTTCGCGTGGTGGCGGAACGCGTCTTCGCCTTCCTTCAGCGAGATCGAGTTGACGATCGCCTTGCCTTGCACGCACTTCAGGCCCGCTTCGATCACTTCCCATTTCGACGAGTCGATCATGATCGGCACGCGCGCGATATCCGGTTCCGACGCGATCAGATTCATGAAGCGCACCATCGCCGCTTTCGAATCGAGCATGGCCTCGTCCATGTTGACGTCGATGACCTGCGCGCCGTTTTCGACCTGCTGGCGCGCGACGGCGATCGCGTCGTCGAACTGGTCGTTCAGGATCATTCGCGCGAACGCCTTCGAGCCGGTCACGTTGGTGCGTTCACCGACGTTGATGAAAAGCGTCCCGGATGTGACGTTGAACGGCTCGAGGCCGGAAAGGCGCATGGTGTGATCGGTCATGGCGTATGTGCTCGATTGCTGCGATTAAGTGCGTCGTGTTCGATAGCGGAAGTGCGGTGGCGGCTCAGCGAGGCGCAGCTGGACTCAGGCTGCGTCGCGGTATTGCGTCGGCCATTGGCGCGGCTTCACTTCAGCCAGCGCCTGCGCGATCGCCGCAATATGCTCCGGCGTCGTACCACAGCAACCGCCGGCGATATTCACCAGCCCAGCCTGCGCGAATTCCTTCAGCAAGCCCGAGGTATCAGCGGGCAGTTCATCAAAGCCCGTATCGCTCATCGGATTCGGCAAGCCGGCGTTCGGATAGCACGACACATAGGTATCGCACAGCTTGGCCAATTCAGCGATATACGGGCGCATCAGTGCCGCGCCCAACGCGCAATTCAAACCGAACGTGAGCGGCTTCGCATGACGCAGCGAATTCCAGAACGCTTCAACCGTTTGCCCCGACAGAATGCGGCCCGACGCATCGGTAACGGTGCCGGAGATCATGATCGGCAAACGCTCGCCGGTGTCTTCGAACAGTTCGTCGAGCGCAAACAGCGCAGCCTTCGCATTGAGCGTGTCGAAAATGGTCTCGACGAGGAACAGATCGGCGCCGCCGTCGAGCAGGGCCTTGGCTTGCTCGTAGTAGGCCGCGCGCAGTTCGTCGAACGTCACATTGCGCGCGCCCGGATCGTTCACGTCAGGTGAAATGCTCGCGGTCTTCGGCGTCGGTCCGATCGCGCCGGCGACGAAGCGCGGCTTGTCGGGCGTCGAATACTTGTCGCAGGCGGCGCGCGCCAGTTTCGCCGACTCGAGATTCATCTCGACCGCAAGCGCTTCCATGCCGTAGTCCGCCTGAGCGACCGTGGTCGCACCGAACGTGTTGGTTTCGATGATGTCCGCGCCCGCCGCCAGATACTGCTCGTGGATCTCGCTGATGATCTGCGGCTGCGTGATCGACAGCAACTCGTTGTTGCCCTTGATGTCGCGCCCGTAGTCCTTGAAGCGCTCGCCGCGATAGCGGGCTTCGTCGAGCTTGTAGCGCTGGATCATCGTGCCCATTGCGCCGTCGAGGATCAGGATGCGCGACTTGAGCAGCGCGGGCAGCGCCGTGCCGCGCGTGTAGGCGGCGTCGGGACGGACTGGCGTGGCGGTTTGAGCGGGCTGGTTCATGGCGGACGAGGGCTTGCGCCGGCTTTTTCGGGAAACCTGTCATTGTAGCCGCTGCCGGACAGATCCGCCCGGCGCGGGCGGGGCAGCTACACGCGCTGTCGAGGCGCGCTGCATAAAACGCAACGTTGAGGCGGCATGGCAAAGAAAACGGCCCAGCGAGGCAAAAGCCTGCTGGGCCGCTTCATATTTGCCGACCGACTTGTAAAAGCCGCCGGGTTACCCGGTTACGGGGCCGGACGGCGCGGTCGATGTATGTCGCCAAAAACGTTAAATCAAACCCTGCGGTTAGTGAAGGATCACCGGTTGATGCATCAGGCTGTCGAACTGGCCGAGGAATTCGTCTACTTCATCCAGCGACGGTTCCTCTTCGATCAGCTTCTGCACGTGCTCGCGAAAACGCGCCGCCATTGCTCCGTCGATATAGATCTCACGCTGCATGTTTTTGTCGACGATCTCGTAGCCGCCTGACTTCATGGCCAGCGGGCCTTCCTGCGGCGGAAACTCGACGACACAATAGTTGGGGCTGTTGTAGATCATTTGCATGGCGACACTCCTTATTTCCGTTGGCTCCTGGCCATTCCTGCGCCATAGGTGGAGCGTATGGTTTGGAATTCAAGGGGTGGGTCCGGATTGACGCTTGTAAAGTCCCGAACCTACCGGTTAGACCGGCCTTTCAAGAAACGTTTCAAGCAGTGCAGCAAAACGGTGAGATTGCTCGATGGGCGCGAGATGAGCGGCATCCAGCAGTTCGAAACGTGCGCCTTCGATGGCGTCTGCTATTGCCTGTGTAGAAGCAGGCGGCGTGCCCGTGTCGTGGCGGCCCGCCACGGTCAATGTTGGGCATCGGATTGCTCCCAGCTTACTGCGTACGTCGAAATCGCGCAGGGCTTCGCACGCCATGGCGTAGCCTTCTGACAACGTGTGGGTCAACACGTCGCGGATCTGCTCGACCGCTTCGGGGTGCGCGGCCTGAAAATCGGGCGTCAGCCAGCGGCCCAATGTCGCGGGCACGAGCGACGCCATGCCGTCGCGGCGGGCCGCCGCGGCCCGCAGATCCCACGTGGCACGGGCTTCCAGCGGCGTGCCGGCGCTGCTGTCGGCGATCGTCAAGGAGTCGACGCGCGCAGGATGGTCGAGTGTGAATTGCTGCGCGATCATGCCGCCCATCGACATGCCGACCAGATGCGTGCTGGGTGCGTCGAGTGCATCGAGCAGCGTGGCGAGATCGTGTGACAGATCGGCGATGCTGAAGGGCGCGCCGGATGCCGCGGTCTTGCCGTGGCCGCGCACGTCGTAGCGCAACACCGTGTAGTCATCGCGGAAATAGCCCGCGAGCTGGTCCCACACGGACAAATCACCGCCGAGTTGGTGGATGAACGTCAGCCACGGGCCGCCGCCCTCGTTGCTCAGCACATAGCGCGTCTCGATACCGTTGATGTTCACTTGCATGCGGGCTCCTTTGAAGGGGAACGCAGTGGAAGGAGCCGTTCGCGCGCGCTGTGTCCCATCTGGTCTGGGCTATACGGCTGATCTATATACGCAGCATAGGCGCGAACGGTTGCAGCAGGTGGTGCGAGTCGGCCTCGTTGCGGAAGTTTCGCCGGTTTGATGGAGACCTAGTTCGGATTCGTCGCTTAGGGTTTGATGATGCCGGGTGTAGTGGCGGAGTCGGTCGGATCGACCGGCGACGATCGCGTGGCCTCGGGCGTAACTGCCGATGCTGCCGGAGCTGAAGCGTTGGTCGAAATGTCAGGGGAAGCCGTGCTCGCGTCGCCATTGCTGTTGGAAGCACTGTCGGCCGTGTCGGCATTGAGTTTGCCACGCCACACCAGTTCGAATTGCGTGCCGTTCGGTTCCGTCTGAACGATCCGCGCAGGCAGCCAGCCGAGCGACGGCGCAAGCCACACGTCGATGCGGCGCAGATCGCCATCACGGCGGGGCAGGCGCTTGAAATGCCGCGTGTCGAGGAAGCCTTGGGCCGTGCGGATGGTTTCGTCGCCGATCGTCTCGACCGGCCAGTTTTCGCCGCTATCGTTATCGACCACGAAGAACTGTCGCGTCACGCCCGGCTTGTAGGCGCCCGGGTCGCCGCGCACGAGGCTGGCGAGTTGCATCACCATGCTGAAACGGTCCTGCGCGCCGTCGGGCAACGACAGCGTGGCCGGGGTGCGCGTAAAAGCGATCTTTTTGTCAGTGCGGTTGAAGATCGCGATGTCTTCCGGCCGGCGGCCGCGCTTTTCGACGTACTGGTCCGGCGCGAGGCCGAATGCGTCGATGCGGCCATGGCTCGAGTAGACGAATGTGCCGACGAAAGGCAGCGGCACGGAGACCACCATTTCGTAGCTTTGGGCGTTGCTGCTCCAGTGGATCGTACCGGGCTGGTTGCGCACGCCGTTATAGAACGTGTCGTATTGCAGTTCGCCCGATGGCGGGACGGAGAACTTCACTCCAGGCGACGCTTGCGGCGCGCTCGCGGTAGCGGGCGCGCTGGCTGCGCCGGCGGCGCTGGCTTTGGATGCCGCGTTGGGGCCTGCGGCGGCCGTGGCGCTTGCCACGGCGTCAGATGCCGCGGCAGGTGCCGCCGGCGCGGTTTGCTTTGCCGGCTGCAGGGCGGTCAGCACATGTTCGCGCGGCTTGCTCGCCGCGGCGTGGCGCGCCGGCGCCGGTTCAGGCGCGGGCGACGCGGCGGCCGGTTTGCGTTCGATACGTTCGGGCGTCAGCAACGCGACCTGCACGGGCACATGCTCATTGTCAGAGGGATTGAGCGTCGCGCGATTGCGCTCGACCCATTGCGCGGCGATCCAGTGCAAAACGGCGACGATCAGCAGCACCACGATCCAGCGCCACACGCGCAAACCGGTGCGCGGCCCGCTGGGCGGCGTGCGATCGGAACGGCGGGTGACGGGGGCAGAGGACATCGGTCAGTGAATGTGTGCGGGCGGGAGGCTTTGGGATCGACGAGCGGAGCGTGCGGTGGTCATTGCGAAAAAGGCGCCAGGCCTGCTGCCTGATGCGTACGAGGCCGGCGGCGAACCGATTCGACCGCATAGCCGCGAGCGATGTTCCGCGCGGGTGAAAAACTGCGCACGTTCAAGAGCCGGAACAGCACACGCAGCGTCGTTGCGCCGTGCCCGCCGACGGAGTTCGCGTCAAACCCTGCAATGCGCCAAGCGCCCACCGCGCAACATCACGCCTATTCGTCGCGTGGCGACGCACTATACCCCAGCTCATACGAGAGCTTTTGCGCGCAGTCGCGCAACGCCGTATCGATCTCGCCGCCCCAGCGAATATCGAATGCGCCTTCATGGCCGAGCGCGACGAGGCCGAGCGCGAGTTCGCCGGTCGAATCGAACACCGGCATGCAGAACGCGTGAATGGTCGGCAGCAACATGCCTTCCACGCGCGCCGCCTGATGTTCACGCACTTGCGCGAGGACCTGTTCGACTTCGTCGCGCGTGCGCGGGCCGCCCATATGCGACGAGCGGCGCGAATCCGCCAGTTCACGTTCGAGCATCGCAGCGGTCTTGCTCACCGGCAGATACGCGGCGAACAGCAGGCCCGTGGCGGAACTGAGCAGCGGCATCACGTCGCCGAGTTTCAGCGATGCCTTCGCCGGATAGCTCGATTCCATCCAATGCACCATGGTCGGCCCCTGATTGCCCCACACGGCGATGCCTACGGTGAGATCGAGCCGGTCGCGCAATTCGGACAGCGCGATGCGCGCGAGTTTGACGCCGTCGACGCGAGCCAGCCGCGCGAGTCCCAATTGCAACGCGAAACCGCCTAGCTCGTAACGGCCCGACAGCGGGTCTTGCGACACCACACCGAGGCGCAGAAAACTCACGAGATAACGATGCGCTTTCGCCGGGCTCATGCCGGCACGCTGGGCGAGATCGCGCAGCATCATGGCGCGCGGCTCGTGGGTCAGCACGTCGAGCAATTTGAAGCCGACTTCGATCGACTGGATGCCCGAGCGCAGCTTTTCCTCGCCGCTCTCGACGCTTTCGTCGTCGGGTTCGGTTGGGTCGAGCGGCTCAGCGGAGTCGGCGTCGGTACGGATCGCGCCGGAGCGGGCAGTTGGAGGCATGAGCGGGGCGCACGCAGCGCATTCAAAAAGTGATACACGGATGAGGCAGGTCGCAGCCACTTGGGCCGCGCCGATTCACCATCGTAGAATACATTCCCTCTATCGTCACCAACACGGTTCATTCCTCTATGAAACTTGCCACGCTGAAGGACGGCACGCGCGACGGCCAACTGATCGTCGTGTCCCGCGACCTGCACACGGCGGCTGTCGCCGACGCGATCGCGCCAACGTTGCAGCGCGTGCTCGACGACTGGGCCTTCTACGCGCCGCAACTGCACGATCTGTACGACGCGCTCAATCAGGGGCGCGCGCGCAACACCTTCCCGTTCGACGCCAAGGAATGCATGGCGCCGCTGCCGCGCGCGTTTCAATGGGCCGACGGCTCGTCGTATGTGAACCATGTCGAACTGGTGCGGCGCGCGCGTGGCGCGGAAATGCCGCCGGAATTCTGGACCGATCCGCTGATGTATCAGGGCGGCAGCGACGACTTCATCGGGCCGAAAGACGACGTGCTGTGCGCGTCAGAAGCATTCGGTATCGACTTCGAGGCGGAAGTCGCCGTGATCACCAGCGATGTGCCGATGGGCGCCACGCCCGACCAGGCGCTCAGAAGCGTGCGTCTGATCACGCTCGTCAACGACGTGTCGCTGCGCAATCTGATTCCCGCCGAACTCGCGAAAGGCTTCGGCTTTTTCCAGAGCAAGCCGGCCACGTCGTTCGCGCCGGTCGCGGTGACGCCCGACGAACTCGGCGAACACTGGCGCGAAGGCCGCGTGCATCGGCCGATGATCGTCCACTGGAACAACAAGAAAGTCGGCCAGCCGGACGCCGGCACCGACATGGTGTTTCACTTCGGCCAGTTGATCGCGCACGCGGCGAAGACACGCAATCTGCGCGCGGGCGCGATTGTCGGCTCGGGCACGGTGTCGAACAAGGACGCCAAGCGCGGCTATTGCTGTATCGCGGAGAAGCGTTGCCTCGAAACCATCGAGCACGGCGCGCCGCAGACCGAGTTCATGAAGTACGGCGATACGGTGAAGATCGAAATGTTTGACGAAGCGGGGAAGTCGATTTTCGGCTCGATCGACCAGGGCATCGCGCCGCTGGATTGAAGCACCGCTTTTGTGCGGAACACGGCGTCGCGGCCGCGTCCGCAGCGCGCCACGCCGGATTCGAAAGGGTTTCGCCCGATGCCGCGGTGAGTGCGCGCGGCTACACTGACTGGCGCGACGGCATGGCCGGGGTGGCTGACTGTGGGTGCATCGCAGGACCGTCGCGAAGCCGCGTGTGAACGGCAGGCGAGCAGGGCATGAGCCGGGACATCGGCAGCACATCAAAACGAAAAACCGACGTGAGGAGACAGCATGCCGCGAATCGAATCCCTTGAACCTGGAACCCGGCGCGCTAGCGCATCCAACAACCTGCGCCTGTCGCCCTCGCGCAATCGGCTCGCGCGCCGCGCCGTTGCGCTATGCGCGGCGCTTGCCGGCGTGTTGCCCGGCATCGCGTTGGCGCAAGTGAAAATCGGCCTCGTGTTATCGCTCACCGGGCCGGCCGCGTCGCTCGGCATTCCCGCGCGCGATACGGTCGCGCTGCTGCCCAAACAGATCGGCGGTCAGAGTGTCGAATACATCGTGCTCGACGACGCGTCCGACACGACCCAGGCCGTGCAGGACACCAAGAAGCTGATCTCCGAAAATCACGTCGACGCGATCATCGGTTCGTCGATCACGCCGAATTCGCTGGCGATGATCGACGTGGTCGCCGAAGGTCAAACGCCGATGATCTCGCTGGCGTCGTCGGCGAAAATCATCGAGCCCGTGGATGCGAAACGCCACTGGGTCTTCAAGACGCCGCAAACCGACGCGATGATGGCGTCGGCGATTGCCGAACATGCCAGCCTGCACGGCGTCAAAACCATCGCGTTCATCGGCCAGGCCGACGCGCTCGGCGAGACCTTCTACACCGAAGTCGCGAAGTTCGCGCAACTGCATCACATCAGCATGGTGGCGAGCGAGCGCTTCAATCGCACCGATCCGAGCGTGACCGGCCAGGTCCTCAAGATTCTCGCGACGCATCCCGACGCGGTCGTGGTCGGCGCGGCCGGCACGCCCGCCGCCTTGCCGCCGAAGACGCTCAGGGAACGCGGCTACAAAGGCATGATCTATCACAATCACGGAGTCGGGAATAACGACTTCCTGCGCGTGTGCGGCGCCGATTGCAACGGCACGTTCCTGCCCGCGAGTCCGGTGCTGGTCGCCGCGCAACTGCCGGCGGATCATCCAGCCAAACGGCTCGCGCTCGACTACATCGCGCGCTTCGAAGCGGTGCGCGGCGCGGGCAGTGTCTCGGCCTTCGGCTCATACACGTGGGACGCGGGCATGCTGCTCGGCAATGCCGTGCCGATCGCGCTGAAAAGCGGCGCGCCGGGCACGCCGGAATTTCGCCGCGCACTGCGTGATGCACTCGAGGCGACGCGCGGTCTCGCGGACACCAACGGCGTCGTCAACATGAGCGCCACGGATCACCTCGGGCTCGATCAACGAGCGCGTGTGATGGTCGAAATCAAGAATGCGAAGTGGGTTTATCAGCCGCGTTGAATGAGCGCGGCACGGTTCAACCGACACACCGACACACGGATTGCTCATCATGTCTCAGGCACCACACCGTAACGACGCGTTTTACGCGCACTACCAGTCGCTCCAGTTGCATCGCCATCCGCACGGCGTGCTCGAAGTCGTGATGAGCGGCGAAGGCGCCAACAAGAGCGCGCTCGCCACCGCCAACGCGCGCATGCACTTCGAACTCGCGGAGATCTGGCGCGACATCGACCGCGATCCCGATACGCGTGTGGCGATCATTCGCGGCGAAGGCAAGGGCTTTTCGGCGGGCGGCGACCTGCAGCTCGTCGAAGACATGGCGACCGATTTCGACGTGCGCGCGCGAGTGTGGCGCGAGGCGCGCGATCTCGTCTACAACGTGATCAATTGCAGCAAGCCTGTTGTGTCGGCCATGCACGGACCGGCGGTGGGTGCCGGGCTCGTGGCGGGGCTGCTCGCCGACATCTCGATCGCGACGAAGACGGCGCGCATCATCGACGGGCATACGCGTCTTGGCGTGGCCGCCGGTGATCACGCGGCAATCGTCTGGCCGCTGCTGTGCGGGATGGCCAAGGCCAAGTATTACCTGATGCTGTGCGAGCCGGTGAGCGGCGAGGAGGCTGAGCGCATTGGCCTAGTCTCGCTCGCCGTCGACGAAAACGATCTGCTGCCCAAAGCATTCGAGGTCGCGCAGAAGCTGGCCAACGGCTCGCAAACGGCGATCCGCTGGACCAAGTACGCGTTGAACAACTGGCTACGTTCGGCGGGACCGGCGTTCGATACGTCGCTCGCGCTGGAATTCATGGGCTTTGCCGGGCCGGACGTGCGCGAAGGCGTGAACTCGCTGCGCGAGCGGCGTGCACCGAATTTCGGCGGCGCCGACCCGTGGCGCGCACCGCCGTCGAACGGCGGCGCGACAGGCGGCGAGCGCTCCTGAGGTCCCTTCCCGCACGGTATGATCGAAACAGACGCGCGCGGGCCGGCGCCCCTTCCTAACTTGACGCAGCGAGGCGACAACCATGACCGATACTTCTAACTCCACGCCGCCCTTTCCCGGCTTTCCCGGTTTTCCGCCCGCTGAAATGCTCGAACGCATGTGGGGCATGATGCGGCTCTCGCCGTTCGGCTCAGCTTTTTCCGGCGCGCAGCCGGCCGGCGGCGGCCTCGGACCGTCGCTCTCGATGATGTCCGACATGATGGCGCCGCTCACCAACGTCGAGGAACTCGACAAGCGCATCACCGACATGCGCGCGGTCGAGCAATGGCTCAAGCTGAATCTGAGCATGCTGCAGTCCGCGATTCAGGCGCTCGAAGTGCAGCGCGCGACGCTCGCGACACTGCGCGCGTTCGGCGCTTTCGCGCAGTCGTCGATGGCGCAACCCGCGGCGGAGTCGGCCGCACCGAGTCCCGCGCCGGCGACGGGCTGGCCGCATCCGGCGGCGCCTGCCCCGGCGCCAGCGCAAGCGGCTTCGGCGAGCGCTTCGTCGGCTGAGGAACCGGCCGGCGGGGAAGAGGAGGCGCCGGCCACGCAGCCATTCGACGCATCCGCGTGGTGGAATCTGCTGCAATCCCAGTTCAACCAGATCGCCCAGTTCGCGATGACGCAACCGCCGGCCGCCGGTGCGGGTGCCGAGGCATCTGATTTTGTGCCCGACGATGCGGCCGCTTCGGCAGCCGGCGGCGAGGCAGCGGCCGACGCACCGCAGGCGCCGGCACAAGACGCGGAGTCCGCGGCCAGGCGACCGGCGGCGAAGCGGGCGCCGGCGGCCGCGAAGCGTGCGAGCGGTGCAAGCGCCAGCCCGAAAGCCACGAAAAAGTCTATTTAAAGGCAGGAATGAAACGCGCTGGCGTGACGCGGGTGTCGATGCTGCACAGAAAAGGCGAGTTCGCCGTCTGTCATGGTTTTGACCCCGATCGTCCGCCACACTCCGCGAATCGCGCGTTTTCTTGCGCAAGGTCAGCCGGGCACCGGAATTGCGGGTGTTACGGTGCGAGTTCGGTCAGGTCAGCGTGCTATCATTGTGTAAGCTTTATTTTGGCTTTTGGGCGTGCGCTGAAAACTACCAATCCAGCCGCCCTTGCTCCTTTTACCGTCGGCAACACCGGCGCAGGGCTGGACGGTGCGGTTTTCATCGCAAACTGGCTCGACCTCAGGCACAGGGTATCCCTCACCCACGGTTGGCCGCGCAGCGCGTAACGTAGGGGTAGTCGCGCATGCGCAAACGCCTGGACTTCTTTGCCGTCAGGTGCATCTGGGCGGCCGATTACCGCGTAAAATTGAATGCTTGGCCGGCAAACGGTGCACATATGGGTGCGATCCGTTCGTCGTGAGCAAAAGTGCTACACGTAGCAGCAACAGACACACACAGTATGCGCAGAACAGGGGTGGGACTATGAACACCATGCTTTATCCGGAACTTTATAAATCGCTCGAATCCGTTCGATGGGACATGGAGAAAGACATTCCCTGGGACAAGTTCGATGCATCGCTATTGACCGACGAGCAGGCAGCGACGATCAAGATGAACGCGATCACCGAATGGTCGGCGTTGCCCGCCACGGAAATGTTTCTGCGTGACAACCATCACGACAGCGATTTCTCCGCGTTCATGAGCGTGTGGTTCTTCGAAGAACAGAAGCATTCGCTGGTGCTGATGGAATATCTGCGCCGCTTCAAGCCGGAAATGTGTCCGACCGAGGAGGAGCTGCACGCCGTGCGCTTCGAATTCGATCCGGCGCCGCCGCTCGAAACGCTAATGCTGCACTTCTGCGGCGAAATCCGCCTGAATCACTGGTATCGCCGTGCCGCCGAATGGCACACCGAGCCGGTCATCAAACACATCTACGAAACCATCTCGCGAGACGAAGCGCGTCATGGCGGCGCGTATCTGCGCTACATGAAGAAGGCGATGGCGCAAACCGGTGACATCGCGCGTGCCGCGTTTGCGAAGATCGGTGTTCTGATGGCATCGGCTCGCCGCACGGAAAAACCGCTGCACCCGACCAACCTGCACGTGAACCAGGCACTGTTCCCGCGCGACACGATTCAATCGCGTCTGCCGGATCCGGAATGGCTCGAACGCTGGCTCGACGAACAGATCCGTTTCGACGACGGCTGGGAAAAGAAAGTGGTCGAGCGCATTCTGCACAACCTGTCCATTCTGTTCGAGCGCACGTTCAACACGGCGCAGGAACTGAACCGCTACCGCAAGGAAGTGGTCGCGCGTCTGCAGGCCGATCAGAAGACGGCGGAACAGCCGGCCTGATGGTCGCGAACAGGTGACTCGGGTTCGCGGCGCCGCGCGCTGCGAACTGGTTTGAAAATGTTTATGGACGGCCTGGCGCGTTTATGTGCGCCAGGCCGTTTTATTTCATGCGGCCCATCGTGTATGGTGACGGCACCTTCCTGTCCTTTCCGATTCCCCCATGGCTGCCATTTTTGAACGCAAGATTCTGACGCGCGACGCACTGGTGACGCTGCGTCCTTCGCTGAACGCGCCGGTGGTGTTTACCAACGGCGTGTTCGATATCCTGCATCGCGGGCACGTGACCTATCTCGCGGATGCGAAGGCTTTGGGCGCTTGCCTGATCGTCGGCGTGAATAGCGATTTGTCGGTGCGCATGCTCGGCAAAGGCGACGACCGGCCCATCAATAACGAAGCTGACCGCATGGCTTTGCTGGCGGCGCTGGAGAGTGTCGACTACGTGGTGTGCTTCGGCGAGAAGACGCCCGTCGAGTTGATTTCGGCGGTGCGGCCGGACGTGCTCGTGAAGGGCGGCGACTACGACATGGACGTGTTGCCCGAGTCGGCCATCGTGCGAAGCTGGGGCGGTAAGGCGTTGGCGATTCCCTTCGAGCACGACCGCTCGACGACCGCACTGCTGAAGAAAGTTCGTACGCAGGGATAAAGGCCAACTGTCGCGCGAGCGACGCGCCGACTTCGCGTCTCGCGTCGCCCGCCGCGAATTCTATTCGCTCGTTGCGTGACTGCTTGAGTTACTGCTTGCGTTACTGCGACAGCGCGGACGCCGCGATCGGCGCCACCGGCGCTGGGCCGCCTACAACGGCCTGATCGGCGGCTTCGGACGCCGTGACCGGCTGCACCTTCAACCATTCCTGATGAACCTGACGGTTCAGATGATTGGGCTCGCGTCCGCCGGCTGTGGGCGTCGGGCCGAAAACGCCGCGCACCGCGACGAATGCCAGCATGTTGGCAAGAAACAATATGGCGATCAGCCAGCGCAGCATTGTTGGTTTTCCCCGTCCAGAAGTTGAGCCGCCGTTATCCCTATGGCCGCGATTCAGTTGCCGCGTTCCATGACGCGCTCCGCAGCAATCAGCGCAAGACCGGACAGCACGAGCGAATCGTGGCGAGTATGCGGCACTTTCAGCGCGCTCGCCACTTCGTCCACGGCGCCGCCGCTGACCACGAGCCGCACCGGCACTTGCCACTCATCCTGCAGATCGCGCCACATGCGCTCGATCAAGCCGGCTTGTGCCAGCGTGCAACCCGCGGACAGCGAGCGCGGCGTATCCGTCGCGAAGAACGGGCCGCGGCGCGCCGTATCGGGCATGCTGCCGTCGAGCAGGCCGCGTGCGGCTTGGGCGTCGAGCGTCGGCAGTTGCGCCGTGTGCTCGCCCAGCGAGCGCATCATCAAGCTCCAGCCCGGCGCGATCAGACCGCCGACAAAGCAGCCGTCCGCACGCAATGCTTCGAGCGTGGTGGCCGTGCCGAATGTCGCAATCAGCAGATGTTCGCCGGGAAACGCCGCGTGCGCGCCGATCATGCCGGCCCAGCGGTCGCTGCCGAGCGCATGCGGCGTGGTGTAGCTGTTGGTCACGCCGCATTGTTGTGCGCAAGCACGGATCGTCGTGAGCGGCAGTTGCGGCCAGCGCGCGTCGAGCAATGCGGCAATCCGCGCCGCGACGTTTTCGCCCGCGACGTTCGACAACCATGCGCCACCGGGCGTCGGCAAATCCGACCAGTCCGGCTGATCCGCGCCGCCGTGCGTCAGGGCGCCGGCCGCGATCTGCGCACCGTCCGCCTGCACCAGCGACCACTTGATGCGGCTATTGCCCGCGTCGATCAACAACCAGGGCGCGCCGCTCGTCATGCGGCACCGTCGGCCAGACGCAGCGAGACGTCGCCGGTTGCGATGGTCTCGCGGCCGGTTGCGGTGTCGAGCAGCAACTGGCCGCGCTCGTCGACGCCCGCCGCCACGCCGCGCATCTGTTCCTGGCCTTGTTCCAGCAACACGACTTCGCGGCCTGCGTAGGCGTGCACCGCGTTCCAGCGTGCCTGGAACGGCGCGAAGCCTTCAGCGCCGAAGCGCTGCAAGGCCGGTTCGAGCGCGTTCAGCTCGGCGGCGAGCGTGTCGGTGAGGTTGGCGTTGGGCAGCGCGCGCTGCAAGGCGGTCGGCGCGGTGCCGCGCGCTTGCGGCGGCACGCCAGCGTTCAGTGCGCCGACTTTGGCCGCCAGTTCGTCCGCGCCCTTGACGTTGGTGCCGATGCCGATCACCACCGCGCTGGCGTCGTCGGTGCTCCACGCGGTTTCGATCAGGATGCCGGCCAGCTTGTCGCCTTCGAGCAGAACGTCGTTCGGCCACTTCAGCGCGATCTGGCCGGGGCCGGCGACCGGCAGCGAGCGCAGCCCGTCGACCAGCGCGACGCCCACCGCGAGACTCAGGCCCGCGAGCCCTTCGAGCGGACGCGGCAGCACGCACGCCACCGAAAACAGCAGCGCATTGCCCGGCTCCGCATACCACGGACGACCGCGGCGGCCACGCCCGGCGGTTTGCAGATAGGCGACCCGCACGATCGGCCGCGGCAGCGCGCCGGCCTTGCGCGGCAGCGCTTTGACGCGGGCCATCAGGTCGGCGTTGGTCGAGCCGGTTTCCTCGACGATTTCGATCGGCCAGTCATGCGCGTGCGGGCCGAACAGGGCGACGGCGCGCTCGCGATCGATGCGCCAGTCTGCTTGAGGGGGAGTCTTGGAAGCGTTCATGGTTCATATTGTAGCGACAGCGAAGCGCGTGAGCCCGCGTGCACGGTTCCCGCGCCGCGCCTTCGTTACAATGGCCGCTAATCCGATAACCAGATTCAACGATCCTTGAACTACGACACTCCGCCCGGCCTCGAAGTCGCGGCAGGCAGCCAAGGCAAGATCGTCCGGCTCTCGGGCCAGTGGACGGCGCTCGCGCTCGCGCGCGACAAGGCCACCGGGCACGTGATTCCTCTGTTGGGATCGCTGGTCGGCGCTGAAGGCATCGGTCAGTGGGACCTGTCGCGCATCGACCGGATGGACCACGTCGGCGGCCAGGCGCTGTGGCGCGTGTGGGGTCACAAGATGCCCCCGGATACCACGCTCACCGATACGCAACGCGACATTTTCGAGCGCATCGCCCTGCTCGACACCGTGCGCGAAACGGCCGAGCCGGTGATCAAGTTCGATCCGTTCACGCGGCTCGGGCTCGCGATCTTCTCGTTCTTCGAGCATCTGTATGGCGGCGTGGCCATGCTCGGACGCGTCGTGCTCGATCTGTTGGCGATCGCGCGCAAACCGAAAATCACGCCGTGGACCGAGATCTCCGCGAACATCTATAACGCCGGCACCAAGGCCTTGCCGATCACCGCGCTGGTCGCGTTTCTGATCGGCATTGTGTTGAGCTATCTGTCGGCGCAGCAACTGCGGCTGTTTGGCGCAAACCAGTACATCGTCAATATTCTTGGCCTTTCGGTGATCCGCGAGCTTGGGCCTGTGCTCGCCGCGATTCTGGTGGCAGGCCGCTCCGGCTCGGCGATCACCGCGCAGATCGGCGTGATGCGCGTGACCGAGGAACTCGACGCCATGCGCGTGATGGGCATCCCGCACGGCCTGCGGCTGATCCTGCCGCGCGTGGTTGCGCTCGGCGTGGCAATGCCGCTGCTCGTCATGTGGACGAACATCATCGCGCTGACGGGCGGCGCGCTCGCCGCGAAGATTGCGCTCGGCATCGACATGAACTACTTTGCGCGGGCTCTGCCGAGCGTGGTGCCGGTCGCGAATCTGTGGATCGGCCTGGGCAAGGGCGTCGCGTTCGGCATGCTGATCGCGATCGTCGGCTGTCATTTCGGTTTCCGTATCAAGGCCAATTCGCAGAGTCTCGGCGAAGGCACGACGACCTCGGTGGTGACCTCGATTACCATCGTGATTCTCGCGGACGCCGTGTTCGCGATCCTCTTCCAGAACGTGGGGCTCGGATGATCGCGCCACTCACTCAGGCCGTGCGCGGCCAGCCGATGCCCTCGATCGCCGAGCCGGTGATCGAAGTGATCGACGTGACCAAGCGCTACGGCCGCAACATCGTGCACCAGCATCTGAATCTGGACGTGCGGCGCGGCGAGATCGTGTCGATCGTCGGCGGCTCGGGTTCCGGCAAGACCACGCTGGTGCGGCAGATTCTCGGTCTCGAGCGTCCTTCGTCCGGCACCATCAAGCTGTTCGGCGAGAATCTCGCGACCATCTCGCCGGAAACCGCGCTGCTGATGCGCAGCCGCTCCGGCATGCTGTTTCAGCGCGGCGCGCTGTTCTCGTCGCTGTCGGTGTTCGACAACATCGCGCAGCCGGTGCGCGAACTCGGCAAGGTGCCCGCAGATCTGTTGCGCGACATCGTGATGCTCAAGCTCGAGATGGTCGGCCTGCCGTGCAAGCACGCGTCGAAAATGCCGTCGGCGCTGTCGGGCGGCATGATCAAGCGCGTGGGCATTGCGCGGGCAATCGCGCTCGAACCTGAGCTGCTGTTTCTCGACGAACCGACCGCCGGGCTCGATCCGCAGGCGTCGGATGAATTCGTCGAGCTGATCTCCGCGCTGCATCGCGCGCTCGGCCTGACAGTGGTGATGGTCACGCACGATCTCGACACGATGATCGCGCTGTCCACCCGCGTCGCCGTGCTGGCGGATCGCAAGGTGCTGGTCGCCGCGCCGGTCGAGGAGGCCGCGGGCGTCGATCATCCTTTCATCCGCGAATATTTCCTCGGCCTGCGCGGACGCCGCGCGTTGCAGGCGTTGCCGCCGGAGCGTCGCGCGAGGCTGCCGCGGGCGGCGCTCGAGCCGGCATCGTCTGAATTGCCGCTGTGAACCAGGGAACCTGACAATGGAAAACAAATCACATGCCTTCTGGGCCGGGCTCTTCACGATCGTTTTGCTGGTGGCCATCGCGCTGGCGGCTTTTTTGTTCAATGTCGACCGTGCCGTGCGGGTGCCGTACGATCTGATTGCGCGCACCAACGTGACCGGCCTGTTTACCGACGCGGCGGTGCGTTATCGCGGGCTCGACGTCGGCAAGGTGCAGTCGATCAAATTCGACCCGGCTCATCCGGGGCAGATTCTGATCCGCATCCTCGTCGATACGCACGCGCCGATTACCCATTCGACGTTCGGCAGCCTGGGTTTCCAGGGCGTGACGGGCATTGCCTTCATCCAGCTGGATGACAATGGGCGCGACCCGTCGCCACTGCCGTCGTCGGCCAAACAGGTGGCGCAGTTGCCGATGCGCCCCGGCTTGCTCGATCAACTGCAGCAACGCGGCGACGTGTTGCTGCGCAAACTCGAAAAAGTCACGGACGACGTCGACAATTTGCTGTCGCCGGAAATGGCCGCGCAGTTGCAAGGCACGGCTGCAAGCCTGCAAAAGGCCGCGGATGGCGTGGCCACGCTGACCCAGAAAATGACGCCGGCCGCCGGCAAGCTGCCCGGCACGATCGACCAGCTGGACCGCACGCTGGCGTCGACCAATCAGCTGATCACCAGCCTGAACCGGCCGAACGGCCCGTTCGAGACCAACCTGAACAAGGTCGGCACGGCCGCGCAGCAGGCCGGCGACGCGCTGGTGTCGATCAACGGCGTAGTGCAGGAACTGTCGGCGCGGGTCGGCTACGACACCTTGCCGCGCGTCAACTCGCTCGCTGAAGACGTGCGCTCCGCGGCCCGCTCGGTGGACCGTGCCGCTGATACGTTCAGCACCAGCCCCCGCAGCGTGCTGTTCGGCGCGCCGGGTGCGGCGCCCGGCCCCGGCGAAGCAGGCTTCAAGTGGCCCGCCGCCCGTGCTGCTCAATGATTTTGAAGGTTTGAAGAAAGGAAGATTGTCATGTCACGCTCGATTCACCGATTCTTGTCCTCGAGCGCCGCGTTGGCGGTGCTGCTCGCATTCGGCGTGCTCGCCGCGGGCTGCGCCGGTACGCCCGCAGCGCTCTCGGACATCCGCTACGACTTCGGGCCGCCGAGTCCGGCGGCGTCCGCAGGCACGTCGCCGGCTGTGAAGGTGCTCGATGTGAGCGCGCCCGACGTGCTCGAGTCGGACAAGCTGATTTACCGCCTGAGCTATGCCGACGCGCAGCAGACGGCCGCGTACGCGAACAGCCACTGGACCATGACGCCTTCGCAGTTGCTGACCCAGCGTCTGCGCGGCGCGCTCAGTTCGCGTGGCACCGTGCTGACGGGCGCCGACGGCATCGCCGCGCCGGTGCTGAAAGTCGATCTGAGCGAGTTCGAGCAGGTCTTCGACAGCCAGTCCCAAAGTCACGCCGCGGTCACCGCGCGCGCCACCCTCACGCAGAACGGCAAGGTGCTCAGCCAGCGCACGTTCATCGCGCGCGCGCCGTCCAGTTCGGCGGACGCCGCCGGCGGCGCGCAGGCGCTCGCCACCGCCAGCGACGAACTGGTCGCGCAGATCGGCGCATGGCTCGGCGTGCAGGCGCTGGTCGCCGCGCAATGACCAGCATGCAGCGCACACACCGGAGCGCTGCATGAGCGTAAAACCCTGGGCGCGCCGTCCGTCGGTGCTCGCCCGGCAGGCGCTGGTGCTGTATACCGCGTTGATCGTCTACGGTTCGTGGTATCCGTTTACGGGCTGGCGCTCGCTCGGCCTCGGTCCGTTTGCCTACCTGTCCGATCCCATGCCGCAGTACCTGACGGCGTTCGACGTCGTCACCAACGTGCTCGGCTATATGCCGTTCGGCGCGCTCGTGGTGCTCGCGGTCTATCCGCGCTGGCGCGGCACGCTGGCGGTCGCGTTCGCCTTCGTGCTCGGCGGGCTGCTGTCCGGCGTGATGGAAGCCGTGCAGACCTATCTGCCGACGCGTGTCGCCTCCAACCTCGATCTCGCCGCCAATGCGCTCGGCGCGCTGCTCGGCGCGGCGATCATGTCGCCGGCGACGGGCGCGCTGCTCGATCGCGGCTTGCTGCGGCGCGTGCGGCTTCTGTGGTTCGAGCGCGACCGCGCGGCGCTCGCGTGTCTGGTGCTGGCGTGGCCGTTCGCGACGATGTACCCGGCGCCCCGTCTGTTCGGTCTTGGCAACTGGCCGCGCGCGCTCTGGCTGCGTTTCGATTCGACGACGCAGGACGCCTTGCTCGCGTGGACGCCGCCGGGCTGGCACGTCGGCACATGGCCGGCGCTTGCCGCCGCCTGGATGCCCGAGGACGTGTGGGAAGCTGTGCTCACCACGCTCAACCTGTTCGCCGCGCTCGCGCTGGCGTCGTTGCCGGTGCGCCGCCATGCGCCGCGCGTGCGCCTGTTGCTGCTGTTTATCGCGATGACCTTGTGCGTGAAGGCGGGCGCGACTTTTCTGCAGTCGCAGTCCGGTCTCGCGTTCGACTGGGCGACGCCCGGCGCGTTGGCCGGCCTTGTATGCGGCACCGCCGCGGCACTCTTCACGTTGCGTCTGCGGCGCCGATCGCGCGCGGCGTTGGCGGGCGCCGCGCTGACGGTCGCGCTGGTGTTCGTCAACCTGCTGCCGGTGAATCCGTACTTCGATGCCGTGCTGGCCGACTGGCGGCAAGGGCGTTATCTGCACTTCAACGGTCTGGCGCACTGGCTCGCGTGGATCTGGCCGTATGCGGCGCTCGTGTGGCTGGCCTATGTCGTCGAGCAGGCGTGGCTCAAACGGCGCATGAAGCACACGTGAAGCACGCACTCGGAGCGTGGGGCAAGCGTGGACAGCATCAGCGACCGCCGGCCCCGCTCGTTATAATCGTTCGCACAACAGGCGCGCCGCCGTGCCTCCAGCGCCGCTCCCCACATTGACAGCCTCGCCCCCGGACATCATGGACGCCTTCTACAAGTACCACGTCTTCTTCTGTCTCAATCAGCGCGAACCCGGCGCCGAGCGCCCGAGCTGCGCGAACTGCAACGCGCAGGAGATGCAGGAGTACGCGAAAAAACGCGTGAAGAAACTCGGTCTCGCAGGTCCGGGCCAGGTGCGCATCAACAAGGCTGGTTGCCTCGACCGCTGCGAACTCGGCCCGACGGTCGTCGTGTATCCGGAAGGCATCTGGTACACCTACGTCGACGAGAGCGACATCGACGAAATCGTCGACTCGCACCTGGCGAACGGCAAGATTGTCGAGCGTCTGAAAATCGATCAATAAGCGTCGCCATGAACGTACATACCAGGAAGTATCTGATCGACGGCCCGGTCGGCAAAATCGAGGTCGCGCTGGATCTGCCCGACGAGACGCGCGAGAACGGCGCCGCGCCGCGCGGCATCGCGCTGGTCGCGCATCCGCATCCGCTGTTCGGCGGCACGATGGACAACAAGGTCGCGCAGACGCTCGCGCGCACGCTCGTGCAGTTGAACTACGTGACGTACCGCTCGAATTTTCGCGGCGTCGGCGAAACGCAAGGCGAGCATGACGCGGGCATCGGCGAGCGCGACGATCTGCGCGCCGTGCTCGATCACATGCGCGCTGAGCCGGGTCAAAGCGATCTGCCCCTCGTGCTCGCCGGTTTTTCGTTCGGCACGTTCGTGCTGTCGCACGTGGCCGCGCAGTTGCGCGAAGAAGGTCAAGAGATCGAGCGAATGGTGCTGGTCGGCACTGCGGCGAGCCGCTGGGACGTCGCGCCCGTGCCGGACAACACGCTCGTGATTCACGGTGAAACCGACGAGACGGTTCCCATTCAATCCGTTTACGACTGGGCGAGGCCGCAGGAATTGCCGGTCGTCGTGATTCCGGGGGCGGAGCATTTTCTGCATCGCAAGCTGCACGTGCTGAAGCGGATCATTGTCGACGCGTGGCGGTAATCGGCAGGCAATGTGTGTTTTCCGGGGTACAGGTACGCACAAACGCAAATTAATCGCCGACCTTTGCGCAAAGTAACCGGGAGAGCGCGCGTATAATGGCGACTCTTTTTTGGGCGCAGCGCCGCCCATCCGGCAGTTCGCGCGACGCGTAGCGTCTTTTCGCGCGCAGCGGTGCCGGATGCGGGCGTGCTGCGCGAACCGATCGCGTGGCCGGAAGTCCAATGGGCGCCGCGCCGTTTTTTTACGGCCAGACGCTCGCCGACCGGCTCTTCCAAACTCTGCGCCCTGCGCGCGATGTATTTTTCTGCACGAATCGACCCTATGCGTTTCTCCACCTCCGGCCGCACGTCATTCCCCTCAATTGCTTCTTTCGTTCCCTCTACGCTTAGCCGTGCCGTGACCCTCGGCGTCGTGCTGCCGGCCACGCTCGTCGCCAGCACCGCGTTCGCGCAAGTGCCGCCGCCGGGTGTGAATGCGCGCTCGTGGGTGCTCGTCGACGCCACCAGCAACCAGGTGCTCGCCTCGGGCAATCCCGACGAGCGCGTGGAACCGGCGTCGCTGACCAAGCTGATGACGGCGTACCTCGTCTTCGAAGCACTGCAGACGAAGAAGATCAACATGGACCAGACGGTCATGCCGAGCGAAGCGGTGCGCCGCGTGCGCACGGACGAATCGCGCATGTTCATCGAAGCGAACAAGCCGGTGACCGTGCACGATCTGGTGTACGGCATGATCGTCCAGTCGGGTAACGACGCGGCGATCGCGTTGGCCGAACTGGTCGGCGGCAGCGAGTCGCAGTTCGTCAACATGATGAACACGGAAGCGCAGCGCCTCGGCATGAAGAACACGCATTTCGCCGATGTGAACGGCATGCCCGATCCGCAGCACTACACCACCGCGGGCGACCTCGCGGTGCTGTCGGCGCGTCTGATTCGCGACTTCCCTGACTACTACAACATCTTCTCGGTCAAGGATTTCACGTACAACAAGATCAAGCAGCCGAACCGCAACCGCTTGCTGTGGATCGACCCGACGGTCGACGGTCTGAAGACGGGTCACACGCAAGCCGCCGGTTACTGCCTGATCGCGAGCGCGAAGCGTTCGCTGCCGGGCGCGACCGACGCGTCGCGCCGTCTCGTCTCGGTCATGATGGGCGAGACGAAGGAACACGACCGCGTGCAGGACAGCCTGAAGATGCTGAACTACGGCTACACCGCGTACGACACGGTGCGTCTGTACAAGGCGAATCAGGTGGTGGGCACGCCGCGCGTCTACAAGGGTGCGCAGGACACCGTGCAGATCGGCGTGAAGGGCGATCAGTACATCACCGTGCCGAAGGGCATGGGCGACAAGGTGAAGCCGCAAATCGAGCAGATCGATCCGCTGATCGCACCGATCGCGAACGGTCAGCAAGTCGGTACGGCGAAGCTGGTCGCCGACGGCAAGGTGCTGGCGCAGTTCCCGATAGTGGCGTTGCAGGCTGTGCCGCAAGCCGGCGTGGTCGGCCGCGTGTGGGATTCCCTGATGCTCATGTTCAACAAGAAGAAGTAAGAGCCTGATTGCGATGACCGCTGTTTCCGAGGTTTCGTCCGATCCGATTGTCTATCTGAACGGTGAGTTGGTGCCGTTGTCCGAAGCGCGCGTGCCGGTTCTCGACCGCGGCTTTATTTTCGGCGACGGCATTTACGAAGTCGCGCCGTTGTATGCGCCAACTGGGGCCGCGCGCGGCCGTACGCCGTTTCGCTTCCAGCAGCATCTGGCGCGGCTCGCGCGCTCGGTCGACAAGATCGGCATCGTCAATCCTTTCGACGATGCCGGCTGGCGCGCGCTGATCGAGCGGGTGGTCGCGGCAAACGAGGCGGACGGCGCTTTGCGTGACGATCAGGACGCGATTGCCTATATTCAGGTCACGCGCGGTGTCGCCAAGCGCGGTCACGCGTTTCCGGCCGGCATTCAGCCGACCGTGTTCGTGATGGTTACGCCGCTGAACCTGCCGAACGCGGCGCAGCGCGCGCAAGGTGTGCGTTGCGTGACGGCGGAAGATCGTCGCTGGCTCAATTGCGACATCAAGTCCGTGTCGCTGCTCGGCAACGTGCTGATGGCGCAATATGCCGCTGAGAACGATGCGTTCGAGACGATCCAGTTTCGCGACGGCATGCTGACCGAAGGATCGTCGTCGAATGTGTGGATGGTGAAGGACGGCGTGTTGTCCGCGCCGCCTCGCAGCCACAAGATCCTCGAAGGGATCCGCTACGGTCTGATCGAGGAACTGACGAGCGAATGCGGCATCCGTTTCGAAGCGCGTGAGATTAGCGAAGCCGAACTGCGCGCGGCTGACGAGATCATCGTCAGTTCGGCAACCAAGGAAGTGCTGCCGGTCACGCAGCTCGACGGCCAGCCGGTCGGCGAGGGCAAGCCGGGTGCGGTCTTCGCGGCGCTGTACGCGGCCTACCAGCGCGCCAAGACCCAGGAAGCGCGCGAGGCGCGGCAAGGAGTAGAGAATGAGTCCCGTGAACGAGTCACTGTTTGAGTTTCCTTGCGATTTCCCGATCAAGATCATGGGCAAATCGCATCCCGAGTTCGCCGAGACGATCGTCACGGTGGTGCGGCAGTTCGACAACGAAGTCGACGCCTCGCGCATCGAAACGCGGCCGTCCAGCGGTGGCAACTATACGGGCCTGACGGTCACGGTGCGCGCCACGAGCCGCGAGCAGCTCGACGATATCTATCGCGCGCTCACCGGCCATCCGATGGTCAAAGTGGTGCTCTAAAGCCCGCTCGTCATTTGGTTCGTGTTACGGCGTGACGCGCAATGTGTCCGCCGACAGATCGGCGCTTGCGGCGGGTCTCAGCTCGCAAGCCCGGTCGAAAAGCTGCTTGAAGCGTCCCACCTCCTCGAACACCCAGTCGCGAAACGCCCTGACCCGTGCGGTCTCGAGCATCTGCGGTGGGCAGATGAGGTAGTACTGCCACGGGCTCGGCCCATCCACATCGAATAGCCGCACGAGGCGGCCCGCCGCGATCTCGTGCATGGCCAGCGAGCGGCGCGTGAGCGCGACGCCCTGGCCGTCGATGGCCGCCTGCAGCAGGTTCGACGAATCCTGATACAGCACGCCGCGCTTCGGCTCGGGCCAGTCGGTGAGGCCGGCGGCGTCGAACCAGGGGCGCCAGAGTTCGTCGTCGGAGCGCAGCAGCGGGACTTTGGCCAGATCGGCCGGCGTTTGCGGCAGCTTGCCGCCGTTGAAATTCGGCGCGCAGGCGGGAAAGAAAATCTCCTCCAGCAGCAACTCCGAATGCAGACCCGAATATTTGCCGAAGCCGAAACGGATTGCCACGTCGACGTCGTCGCGCGCGAAATCCGTTAAAGCGTTGGTGGACAGCAGTTCGAGATCCCACTGCGGATGCGCCTCGATAAAGCTGCCGACGCGCGGCGTCACCCAGCGCGCCGCAAACGACGACAGCATGGACACCACCAGTCGCCGCTCGCGGTCGCCGGCGCGGATTTCACGGGTGGCGTCGGCGAGTGCCATGAGCGCCGAGCGCACTTGCGTGGCGTAGCGCCGGCCGGTCTCGGTGAGCCGCACGCGCTTGCCGTCGCGCGCGAACAGCGAGACGCCCAGCTCGGCCTCGAGCGCGCGGATCTGATGGCTGACGGCGCCGTGGGTGACGAAAAGCTCGTCGGCAGCGCGCGAAAAGCTTTCGTGACGGGCGGCGGCCTCGAATGCCTTGATCGCGTTCAGTGGGGGCAATTGCCGGAGGTCCATAGCAATATTTCTCACATAGAGGTGAAAATAGATCGTTTTGCGTAAACCCTTGCTGCGCCTAGGATTGTAGTCATGAAACGACTTTTGGCGAGGGCATCATGCGAGAAATTTCCTCTAGCATCGCGTTCGAAATCCGCAGTGGTGAAACAGTTCCCCTGAAGGTGGCGCGCAGCACCAAGCTGGTCGTTCGCGGCGGTGCGGTGTGGGTCACGCGCAGCGACGACACGGAAGATTACTGGCTGCAGCCTGGCCATACGCTGCGGCTGCGGCGCGGCGAACGGCTGTGGCTGAGCGCCGAGGGCAACGGGCAGGCGAGGGTGGCGTTTTCCGTGCCGACGCGCTGCGACGAGCGCGCGCTGAACTGGTTTGCGCGCATTGGCGAACGGCTGGCGGCGCGTATGCGAGGCGGCTGGCGCACGGTTTGATCTTGGCGACGCGGCGCGCCGGTTCGGCCGAACGGCGCGCCGCCCAGCTGATTCTGGCGGCGGCCCGGGCCAGCCACGCCGCTGCGATTCGACACATTCCTAATGTACCTGCCTCCGGCGGGAATTCCCAGATTTCGGTAAACTGCCGGGATCATGTGCGCCACCCCGGTTTCCCCGACTCCCTTGCCGTCCACGGCGCCGCTTACGCTGCGCTGGCGTGGCCGCGAACCCTACGAAGCCAGTTTCGAAGCCATGCGCGCGTTCACCGACGAGCGCACGGCCGACACCCCCGACGAAATCTGGCTGGTCGAACACCCACCCGTCTTCACGCTAGGCCAGGCGGGCGATCCCGCCCATCTGCTGGCCGCCGACAGCGGCATTCCTCTGGTTAAAGTCGATCGGGGCGGGCAGATCACGTATCACGGGCCCGGACAGGTGGTCGCCTACCTGCTGCTCGATTTGCGCCGCCGCAAGCTGATGGTGCGCGAGTTGGTCACGCGGATCGAGCAAGCCGTGATCGACACTCTTGCGGCGTATAATCTCGCCGGAGAACGAAAGGCGGGCGCCCCCGGTATCTACGTGGCGCCCGGGCCGGACGCCGGGCTGCACGCCGGCGCCAAGATTGCGGCGCTGGGGTTGAAGATCCGCAATGGCTGCAGCTATCACGGCGTGAGCCTGAACGTGAACATGGATTTGCGGCCGTTTCTGGCCATCAATCCATGTGGCTACGCGGGGCTCGAAACAGTCGATATGGCAACGCTTGGCGTGGCCGCCGGCTGGGACGACGTGGCCCGTACCTTTGCAGAACGCCTCACCGCAAACCTCGACGGCAGTCCCGCGGCCGTCGCCCAACCACAGGCCGGTGCCCTCACCGCCTGACTGGACCGAACGAATGACTGACGTTACCGCGAACCTCGCAGCTTCCCCCACACCTGACGCCGTGCCGGCTTCCGCCGCTGCCTATGACGCCACCGCGAAGCAGAAGGCGCAAGCCAAGACCGCCCGTATTCCGATCAAGATCGTTCCGATCGAAAAGCTGAAGAAACCTGACTGGATCCGCGTCAAAGCGGCAACCGGCAATTCGCGCTTCTACGAAATCAAGCAGATTCTGCGCGAACACAATCTTCATACGGTGTGTGAAGAAGCGAGCTGCCCGAACATCGGCGAATGCTTTGGCAAGGGCACCGCGACCTTCATGATCATGGGGGACAAGTGCACGCGCCGCTGCCCGTTCTGCGACGTCGGCCACGGCCGCCCGGACCCGCTCGATGTGGACGAACCGGGTAACCTCGCGCGCACCATCGCCGCGCTGAAGCTGAAGTACGTGGTGATCACCAGCGTCGACCGCGACGATTTGCGCGACGGCGGTGCGGCCCACTTCGTGGAATGTATCCGTCAGACGCGCGAGCTTTCGCCGGAGACGCGCATCGAAATTCTGACGCCGGACTTCCGTGGCCGTTTGGATCGCGCGCTTGGCATTCTGAATGCCGCACCGCCCGATGTGATGAATCACAACCTGGAAACGGTGCCGCGTCTGTACAAGGAAGCGCGCCCGGGTTCGGACTACGCGCATTCGTTGAAGCTGCTGAAGGACTTCAAGGCGCTGCATCCCGACGTGGCCACCAAGTCCGGTCTGATGGTCGGCCTCGGCGAGACTGAAGAAGAGATTCTGCAAGTGATGCGTGACCTGCGCGAACACGACGTGGACATGCTGACGATCGGCCAGTACCTGCAGCCGTCGGAACATCATCTGCCGGTGCGCTCGTACGTCCATCCGGACACGTTCAAGATGTACGAGGAAGAAGCGTACAAGATGGGTTTCACGCACGCGGCCGTGGGCGCGATGGTTCGTTCGAGCTACCACGCCGATTTGCAGGCGCATGGGGCCGGCGTGGTCTGAGTGCCATAGTTAGCTGTCAGTTTGAGAAAAGCCTGCGCGTGTTGCAGGCTTTTTTCTTTTGGGCGGTCAGATTTTGATTACCGACACCGCGCATCTTCGCGCTTCTCTGCGAAGAGTTACCGGTAGTACCGTGCGAGCAGCATGCAGATCGAGGCGAGCGTTCCGTTGATGATCGAAAAAGGGATACTGAGTTCGATAATGCGATGGCGCAGCTCGCGATTTTCGATGATGTAATCGATCAGATTGGGCATTTAAGTTCTCCCTGTGAGATGTGCTTAAAAGTATAGCTCAGACAATTATCAGTTAGTTAGCTTAACGAATAGTGAGATAAAGCGAATGAGGTAGCGACGATCACGGTCATGATGAGTGATGACCACATCAATCTCCTTGCCGGTGCCTCGTCGTCGCGATGATAAGCGGAGTGCTGCGTTGAGTCGGCCGCGCCGAACAGCACGAGAATGGACGCCGCGACGATGAACAGAACATGCCAGAGCAATCCGGCCAGCATGAAAGCCAGCGTATTTTTTGTCGATGCCTCGCCCAGCGCGCTTCCGATCTCGTAGCATGCGCTGGTGCACATTGAAATGACGACCCACAGAAGTTGTCCGTCCTGCACGGAACGTATCGCGATACCTTTCGACGACTGCCGGTAAAAGCGCGAGAATCTCAACAGAGGCAGCAACGCAATGGGCGCGCACACTGGCACGCCGATGTTGAAGAACAACCAACTAAGGTGCGATAGAAAGTCGATCATAGGAATGCGAAGTTTTGGCAACGCAAAGATGATCCCGCCGCTGTCGATCACAGGTCAATCTGCCGAACGGCCAGCTTGCGCACAGGCCCCGCGATCCGCCATCATTCGCTGCAACCGCCCGACTGCCCGCAACAGCAGTCGCCGCTAACCAACCGAACGTGAAAAGCAATGCTCGAACAGCGTGATTAGCAATCGCGGATTAATTAGAACCGGCCGCGAACAAACTGCCTATAGTCGAAAGCCTCCCGCACAACACCTGCTCAAGGGGCTTCCCGATGAACCGCTTCCTCCGTCCGCTTGCCGCGTTCGCCACGCTGCTCGCACTGTCCGCGCCATTTGCTTCCGTGGCGCACGCCGACACCAAAGAAGTCGTGATCGCGTATCAGGACATGGTGGTGCCCTGGCGTTACGCGCAGGCCACCGGCGAAGTGGAGAAGGCCACCGGCTACAAGGTCATCTACCGCAAACTCGGCAGCGGCGCCGATGTGATCCGCGCGCTCGCCTCCGGCTCGGTGCAACTCGGTGAAGCCGGCTCGAGCCCGATCGCCGCGGGTCTGTCGCAAGGCGTGGATATTTCGCTGTTCTGGATTCTCGACAATATCAACGACGCCGAAGCGCTGGTCGCCCGCGACGGCTCCAATGTAACGAGCGTCGCCGGTCTCAAGGGCAAGAAGATCGGCGTGCCGTTCGTATCGACGTCGCACTTTCACACGTTGGTCGCATTGCAGAGCGCCGGCGTGAATCCGTCCGACGTCAAGATCGTCAACCTGCGTCCGCCTGAAGTCGCAGCGGCGTGGGAGCGCGGCGACATCGACGCGACGTATATCTGGGACCCCGTGCTGGCCAAGGTCAAGAAGAACGGCAAGGTGCTCATCACCTCGGGGCAGGTCGCGCAGCAAACCGGCAAGGCGACCTTCGACGGCTTCGTCGTCGATCGCAAGTTCGCTAGTCAGAACGCCGAGTTCGTCGCGCGCTTCGTGAAGGTGCTGGCTGCGACGGACGCGAATTACCGCGACCACACGTCCGCGTGGACGGCGGCGTCGCCGCAGGTCGAAGCGGTCGCCAAGGAGTCCGGCGCGAACGCGCAGGAGGTGCCGGCGAGCCTCGCGTTATACGCGTTCCCGACGCCGGCGCAGCAGGCTTCGAATGCATGGCTTGGCGGCGGCGCGCAATCGGGCGCGGCGAAGTCGCTGGCCGCCACCGCGGCGTTTCTTAAGACGCAAGGCACGATTCAGAACGTGCTGGCCGACTATTCGACCGGCGTCGATCCGCGGTTCGTGCAACGCGCGGCGCATTGATCGTCGCGTGCTGTCTCTTCTCGACATCATGAGGTCCGGCGATGAGCGGTCTTGAAATCCGGCAACTGCACGTCGCCTACGAAGGCGCGCGTGGCGCGGCGCCGCATGTCGCGCTGGCCGATGTCGATCTGCGTATCGAGCCCGGCGAGTTCGTGGTCGCGCTGGGCGCGTCGGGCTGCGGCAAGACGACCTTGCTCAACTGCATTGCCGGCTTCATCCCGCCAACGGAAGGCGAGGTGCGGCTGAACGGCGAGCCCGTGCTCGGACCGGGCGCGGACCGCGGCGTCGTGTTCCAGAAGTACGCATTGATGCCGTGGCTCGACGTGCTCGACAACGTCGCGCTCGGTTTGCGCTTTCAGCGCGTGCCGAAGGCGGAGCGCGAGCGCATTGCACGCGAGATGCTGAAGCTCGTCGGACTCGAGAAGCATGCGCGCTCGCGGGTCTATGCGTTGTCGGGCGGCATGCAGCAGCGCGTGGGTATCGCCCGCGCACTCGCCAGCGATCCGCAAGTGCTGCTGATGGACGAACCGATGGGCGCGCTCGACGCCATGACGCGCGAGTCGATGCAGGAACTCGTACTCGATGTCTGGGGCCGCACGCGCAAGACGGTGTTCTTCATCACGCATAGCGTCGAGGAGGCGCTTTTTCTTGCGACCCGTCTCGTTGTCATGACGCCGGGCCCGGGCCGCATCGCGGATAGCTACGACTTGCCGTTCGCGCGGCGTTTTCTACAGACACGCGATGCGCGCGCGGTGAAGTCGTCGGCGGATTTCATCGAATGGCGCGAGCGGCTGGTGCATCGGCTGCATGAGCGCAATCAGGAAGAGGTGGTGTCGTGACGGCTTCGCGTGAATCATTGCGCAACGTGCCGCTCGCCCAGACCGGCAAGCGGACACAACGCACAACGCGGGCTGTGCGCGGTTGGCGTTTGCCGGGCGAAGGGCCGACCGCGGCGCTCAGCGCGTTTTCAGTCGCGACGCTCGCGGCGTTGTGGTGGCTTGCCACGCATCTGCACTGGCTGCCACCGCTATTTCTGCCGACACCCGAAGCGGTATGGACCGCATTTCTCGACGCGTGGCACGGCCGCATCCAAGGCGGTTTGCCGCTCTCCGAGCATCTCGCGTGGAGCGCGTTGCGTGTGTTCGGCGCGTTTGCGCTGGCCGCGATCACGGCCGTGCCTGTCGGTATTCTGATGGGTGTGAGCCGGGTCGCGCGCGGTCTTCTCGATCCGCCGCTCGAGTTCTATCGACCGCTGCCGCCGCTCGCTTATCTGCCGCTGGTGGTGATCTGGTTCGGCATCGACGAAACGGCGAAGATCGTCGTGATCTATCTGGCCTGCTTTGCGCCGATTGCCATGGCCGCGCGCGCCGGTGTACGCAGCGCGACCATCGAGCAGATTCATGCGGCGTATTCGCTGGGCGGCCGCTTCTCGCAGATCGTGCGGCACGTGGTTTTGCCGGCGGCGTTGCCGGAGATTCTGACCGGCCTGCGTATCGCGATCGGCTTCGGCTGGACCACGCTGGTCGCCGCCGAAATGGTTGCGGCCACGGCAGGCCTGGGTCAGATGGTGCTCAACGCGTCGAGCTTTCTACGTACCGACGTGGTGGTGATGGGCATCGTGCTGATCGGGCTGATCGCGTGGCTCTTCGATCTAGGTATGCGCGCGCTGGAACGGCGGCTCGTGCCGTGGAAAGGGCGTGTATAACGCAGCGGTTGCCGCTCAGTTTGAGCCGCGAGCGGGGTCGGCTTCAGGCAAACAGCTCAATCACTGGCCAGCCGCGTTCCGTGGCGATGGCACGCAAGCGCGCATCAGGATTAGTCGCAACGGGATTCGTAACGCGCTCCAGCAACGGCACATCGTTGATCGAATCGCTATAAAACCAGCTCTGCGGGAAATCCTGCAGACGATGCCCGAGCGAGGCCAGCCAGCTCTCGGTGCGCGTGATCTTGCCTTCGCGGAAGGTCGGTGTGCCGACAGCCATTCCTGTAAAGCGTGTGAACGGATCGCCGCCTTCGGTGCCAAGCTCGATTCCCAGCAGATGCTCGAAGCCGAGCGCCTTGCCGATCGGCTCCGTGATGAACACGTTGGTGGCGGTGACGACGCAGCACAGGTCGCCCGCATCTAAATGGCGTTGCACGAGCGCACGTGCTGCCGGAAGGATGGCCGGCGTAATCACCTGCTGCATGAACTGCGCATGCCACGTGTCGAGTTGCTCGCGCGAGTGGCGGGCAAGCGGCGCCAGCGTGTAGTTCAGGTAAGCAGCCATGTCGAGCGTGCCGGCCACATATTGCTGGTAGTAATCGTCGATTTCCTGCGCGTGCCGCGCGGCGCCTTCTATACCCAATCCGGCAATGAAGTGGGCCCACGCCTGATCGCTATCCAGCGGCAGCAACGTGTGATCCAGGTCGAACAGCGCAAGGTTGCGGCTCATCCAGAGTCCTCGTGATTAGGTGGGCGAGCGGTCGAGTAGTCGAACTCACCGCATGACTGACCATGAGCCGGCACACAGCCATCCACAGCTTGACACGAGCCTATATTTAAAAGCACAAAATTACAATAAGGCAAAAATGTGCAACACTACTGTCATACGCCCCGGGTGCCGGTTCGCGCGGCATGCGGTTCGGGTCATGGCAGCAGGAACGGATGCGCAGTGCCTTATGTTGATTCTCCTAAACCTTCTGGCCGGTGTGGCGCTTCTCGTGTGGGGTTCGCACATTGTGCGCACCGGCATCCTGCGGGTCCTCGGCGCCGATCTGCGCAGCGTGCTGGGGCGCAGCACCAGTAGCCGCTGGCGTGCTTTCCTCTCGGGTGTCGGCGTCACGAGTCTCGTGCAGAGCAGTAATGCCACCGCGGTGATCGTCACGTCGTTCGCGGCGCAGGGACTGTTGCCGCTTACCAGTGGTCTCGCGATCATGCTCGGCGCCGACGTCGGCACCGCGTTGATGGCGCGGATCCTCACACTCGATCTGTCCTGGTTGTCGCCGATCCTGATTCTGCTCGGCGTGCCGCTGTTCCTGTCGCGCAAGCAAACCCGTCTCGGTCAGGCCGGCCGCACACTGATCGGCCTCGGTCTGATTCTGTTGGCGTTGCGTCTGATCGTCGAAGCCGCCCAGCCCATGATGCAAGGCGCCGGCGTGCGCGTGATGTTCGGTGCATTGACCGGCGACACCATGCTCGATGCACTGGTCGGCGCCGCGTTCGCCATGTTGTCCTATTCGAGCCTCGCCGCCGTCCTGTTGACCGCGACGCTCGCCTCGTCCGGCGTGATTTCGCTGAAGGTCGCCCTGTGCCTCGTGATCGGCGCGAATCTCGGCAGCGGTTTGCTCGCGCTCCTCGGCACCGTCGCGCAAAACGCGGCGGCGCGGCGTCTCGCGTTGGGCAGCTTCGCGTTCAAGCTGGCCGGCGCGCTGCTGATCCTGCCGTTCACTTCGCTGCTCGCGCGCGGTCTGCCGGTGCTGATCGCGAATCCGCGTGAAGCCACGGTCGGGTTCCATCTGATCTACAACACGTTGCGTTGCTGCGCGTGCCTCTCGCTGATCGACCCGGTGGCGCGTATCTGCGTGCGCGTGTTGCCCGACCGGCCGGTGCCGGGCGGTGAGCTGCGGCCGCTCCATCTGGATGCCACCGCGCTGTCCACGCCGACGCTCGCGCTCGCGCATGCTTCACGCGAGGTGCTGCGGATCGGCGACATCGTGCGGACCATGCTCGACAACGTGGCGGACCTGATCCATCACAACAATCTGGACAAAGCGCGCGAAACGGTACGCATGGACGACGACGTGGACGAGCTCTACGCCGCCGTGAAAACCTATCTGACGCTGATCTCGCGCGAGCAACTCGACGAAGCCGACAGCCGCCGCTGGACCGACATCATTTCATTGACCATCAACCTGGAGCATGCGGGCGACATCATCGAACGGATCGTGCGCGACATCGAGGAAAAGAAGATTGCTCACCGCCTGTCGTTTTCGGAGGAAGGGCTGGGTGAGCTGGACGATTTGCAGACGCGGCTCGTCAGCAATTTGCAGCTTGGCCTGTCGGTGTTTCTGAACAACGATCTGCGTTGCGCCGAGCGCCTGCTCGCGGAGAAGGAGCGCTTTCGCGATCTGGAGCGCGCGTATTCATACCGGCATCTGGACCGGCTCGCCGGACAGACCTTGCGAAGCATCGAAACCAGTGCGCTGCATCTCGATCTGATCAGCGACATGAAGCGGCTCAACTCGTTATTCTGCTCGACCGCCTATCCGGTACTCGACGCAGCCGGCGCGTTGCACGACACCCGCTTGCGCAAGCGTTCGCTCGACACGATGCATGTGAAGGAATAGACCTCGAGTCTCCTGACCTAAAACCCAAGTCCTACGCAAGCACGATCTCTTCGAGCTTCTTTTTCAGCGATGCAAAATCGGCGGCTTCGGCCGCCTTTTTGTTGGTGACCAGCACGTCGATCCGATCGACCGGGCAGTACGAAATACGGCTGCGCTGGCCGATCTTGCTGTAGTCGGCGAGGATCACCACGCGGTCCGCATTGGCGACCATGGCGCGCGCCACTTCGGTTTCGGCGTGATCGTAGTTGGTCGCGCCATGCCGGTGATCGATGCCGACCGGCGACAGCAGCGCGAGGTCCGCGCGATAGCGCTGGATGTCGAGCACGGTGGTGGCGCCGGTGGTCGCCATGGCGCGGTCGCTGATCGAGCCGCCGAGCAGGATGACTTCGTTGGCGGCTTCGGTTTGATCGACGGCGCCGCGCATCTTCAATGCGACGTCGATCGAATTGGTGACGATGGTGAGGTTCGCGAGTTTCGCCAGTTCTTCGGCGAGTGCGGCGGTGGTGGTGCCGGCGTCGATGAACAGCGTCTGGCCGCTCGCGATCAAACGCGTCGCCGCCTTCGCAATCGCCGTTTTGGATTTGACGCGCATGTGGGCGCGTTCGGCGATCGGCGCTTCGTCGGCGGGCTTGATCGCGCCGCCGTGCACGCGCCGCAGTTCACCGAGTGCTTCGAGATCGAGCAGGTCGCGCCGCACAGTTTCGCGCGACACCCCGAGATCCGCCATGATCCGTTCCGTGGACACACGCTGCAGCGTGGACAGCAACGCGCGAATTCTTTGATGCCGGTCTTCCTGCCACATGCATTTTTCCCTGGATGCGCACGCGCGTTGATTCAGCTTGTATTTAACTGCGACATCGTGGTCACGAATGTGTGTCCGGACGATGTCAAGCGTACTACTTTAGCCGGATTGTGTTGTATTTTTTTGGCAGCTTGCAAGTTTGTGTATTTCAACTTAGCCTTCGCAGATCGAAGCGCTGACTCTATTTCGAACATCAAATGTTCGAAAAGGAATTGAAATGTCCGGTTCCGAGCATTTCGCGGCGTTTTTGGCAAATTGATTGACCCATGCCGTCGCCATAATGGATCTTGCGGTTTGCCGTCCGGGCAATAGGCCGGTGATGCTTTGCGCTGCGGGATGACTGCACGCTTCGTCATCCTGACAATGACATTGCAGCGTGCAGCGGGGAAAACATCGCGCGTACGCCCGGGTATCGCCGCGCTTGCCTTAGCGCGATACTACGCACGGGCTCGCGCGTGGAGACAGCATGAGGCCGCATATGCCTCATGATGGCCGAGGCGGCGGTGACGGCCGGGAACGTGTCGAGAGCATAGTCAACCCGCTCTATCTGAAAGGTAACGAGACGTGGGAAACGGGATTAATCGCACCTTGTCCGCGGACTGGCCTTATCCGCGACTGGCCGCGCATCGCTGCGGCGGCACGCTGGCGCCGGAAAACACGCTCGCCGGTTTCGACGCCTGCGTGCGCTACGGCTACCGCATGGTCGAATTCGACGCCAAGCTATCCGCCGACAACCAGCTCTTCCTGCTGCACGACGACACACTCGAGCGCACCACCAACGGCCACGGTGCCGCCGCCGAACACACATGGCGGCAACTGGCAACGCTCGACGCCGGTGCATGGTACGGACCGCAATTCGCCGGCACGCGTTTGCCGACGCTCGCCGAGGCGGCCGAGCGTTGCGCGCGCGACGGCATTGCCGCCAACATCGAAATCAAACCGTGTCCGGGCCGCGACGAGATCACCGGCACGCTGGTGGCAAGCGGCGCGCTGACCTTGTGGCAAGGACAAAAGACGCCGCCGTTGCTATCGTCGTTTTCGGTCGAGGCGCTCGCCGCGGCGCGCGACGCGGCGCCGTCGGTGCAACGCGGCATGCTGTTCGACGAAGTGCCGGACGACTGGCTGCGCATCGCGCGTGAACTGGACTGCGTGTCCTTTCACGCGAACCAACGCTATCTCACCGAGCGGCTCGTCGCGGAGATTCACTGCGCCGGCCTGCGCGTGCTCGCCTACACGGTCAACGACACGGCGCGCGCACAACTGCTCGCGCAATGGGGCGTCGACATGATTTGTACAGATCGCATCGATACACTGCGACACGACATGTTCTCGGCGCCGGCCAATCCGGCCTGAGCGACATGATGCGGGCGCACAAGTGCCAGCGTGCACGGCGCGCCCTGAAGCTCGAACTAGAAATTTTCCAAACGTAGCAATTTCGGCAGAGGATGGGGAACGACTATGAACCGCACCGCGTTAGCTCGCATACTTTCGATGTCGGCCGTTGCGGGTGTCACCGCCGCCGGCGTCAACAGCAGCGCTTCGGCCGCGCCGCTCGACGCACTGATCGCCGCCGCCAAGCAGGAAGGCCAACTCACTGTGATCGCGCTGCCGCACGACTGGTGCAACTACGGAGAACTGGTCGCCGGCTTTCAGAAGAAGTACGGCATCAAGATCAACGAACTGAATCCGGACGCGGGTTCGGGCGACGAAATCGAAGCCATCAAGGCGAACAAGGGCAACAAAGGCCCGCAGGCGCCGGACGTGATCGACGTGGGCCTGTCGTTCGGTCCGTCGGCGAAGGCCGAAGGACTGCTGCAGCCGTACAAGGTCGCCACGTGGAACTCGATTCCGAAAGAGTCGAAGGATGCCGACGGCTATTGGTATGGCGATTACTACGGCGTGCTCGCGTTCGAAGTCAACGCCGACATGATCGACAAGGCGCCGTCCGACTGGAGCGATTTGCTCAAGCCGGACTACAAGAACGCCGTCTCGCTGGCCGGCGACCCGCGCTCGGCGAACCAGGCGATTCAGGCCGTGTACGCCGCTGGTCTGTCGCAAAGCAAGGGCGACGCGAGCAAGGCCGGGCAGGCCGGTCTCACGTATTTCGCCAACCTGAACAAGAGCGGCAACTTCGTGCCGGTGATCGGCAAGGCCGCATCGCTCGCGCAGGGCACCACGCCGATCGTCGTGCGTTGGGACTACAACGCGTTGGCCGACCGCGACACGCTGAAGGGCAATCCGAAGGTGGAAGTGGTGGTGCCGAAAACGGGCGTGGTCGCCGGCGTGTACGTCCAGGCGATCAGCGCTTACGCGCCGCATCCGAACGCAGCCAAGCTGTGGATGGAATACCTGTACTCCGACGAAGGCCAGATCGGCTGGCTGAAGGGCTATTGCCATCCGATGCGCTACAACGAACTGGTGAGCGGCAAGAAAGTGCCTCAAGCGCTGCTCGACAAGCTGCCGCCGCCGTCGGCTTACAAGAACGTGGTGTTCCCGACGCTCTCGCAACAGGATGCGTACAAGGACACCATCACGAAGCACTGGGACGAAGCGGTCGGCGCGAACGTCAAGTAAGCGGCGTAGCGTGAGTCGCGGCGGCAGCGCAACACGCGCGTCGCGATGCCGAAAAAACCGTAGCGTGAAGTTTTGCCGCCCCGGCGCGCCGCCGCTCGTGATGAGCGCGGCGTGCCTGGTGCGTTTGCCAGATTGCCCCAAGGGTGAGCTATGAGCGCTTCATCGGATGCTGGATCGGTGCAGCCGAAATTGCTGGTTCCGCCTGTGCCCACCCCAACGCCTCGCGTCGACGGCCCGGGCCGCGCGTCGCAGTTACTCGCCTGGATCGGCGTGGTGCCGTTTTTCACGTTCGCGCTGCTGTTTCTGATTCTGCCAACCGGCTTCCTGATGGTCGGCGCGTTCCAGGATTCGCACGGCCACTTCACGCTCGCCAATTTCCGCGATCTGCTCCAGCCGACCGTGATGGACGCGTACTGGATCAGCTTCAAGGTGAGCGCCGCGTCATCGCTGGGCGGCGCGGTGATCGGCTCGCTGCTCGCATGGGCGGCGGTGCAAGGCAAACTGCCCGGCTGGATTCGTCCGACCTTGATGACGTTTTCGGGCGTCGCGTCGAACTTTGCCGGCGTGCCGCTCGCGTTCGCTTTCATCTGCACTTTGGGGCGCGTCGGGCTCGTCACTGTGCTGTTGAAGAAATACCTCGGCTTCAATCTGTATTCGACCGGCTTCAGCATCCTGAGCTTTTCCGGCCTGACGCTGACCTATCTGTATTTCCAGATTCCCTTGATGGTGCTGATCGTCACGCCCGCGCTCGACGGTCTGAAGCGCGAATGGCGCGAGGCCTGCGATTGTCTGGGCGGCTCCGCTTATCAATACTGGCGCTACGTTGCGTTGCCGGTGCTGTGGCCGAGCGTGCTCGGCGCAGCGTTGCTGCTGTTCGCCAATTCGTTCGGCGCGGTCGCCACGGCCTATGCGCTGACCGGCAGTTCGCTGAACATCGTGACGATCCTGTTGTATGCACAGATTCGCGGCGACGTGATGCACAACCAGAATCTCGGCTATGCGCTCGCGCTCGGCATGGTGCTCGTCACCGGCCTTTCGAATGGCGGCTACATCTGGCTGCGCTCGCGCGCTGAAAGGGGACGTCGATGAAAAGCCAATCGCGTGTGGGTGCGTGGACCGCGATGATCGTCGGGTCGCTGTACTTTCTCATCCCCTTGATCGCGACGTTCGAGTTCAGCCTGCGCATGAAGCGCGGCACTTATAGCTTCGAAGCGTACAGCGTCGTACTCGGCGATCCGCGCTTTCAGGCCTCGTTCGGCTACTCGATTCTGATGGCGCTGCTGACGATCGTCGTCGGCGTGCTGCTGGTCGTGCCGACCGCTTACTGGGTGCAGTTGCGCTTGCCGAAGCTACGGCCGCTGGTCGAATTCATCACGCTGTTGCCGCTCGTGGTGCCGGCGATTGTGATCGTGTTCGGTTATCTGCGCATCTATAACAGCAGTTCGATCCTGCCGCTTACCGGCAACGAGCGCGCCACCGACCTGCTGCTGGTGTTCGGCTACGTGACGCTTTCGCTGCCGTACATGTACCGCGCCGTCGATGCCGGCCTGCGCGCGGTCGACGTGCGCTCGCTTACGGAAGCCGCCGAGTGTCTCGGCGCGAACTGGCCGACGATTCTCTTCAAAGTGATTTTCCCGAACATCCGCTCCGGCATTCTGTCCGGCGCGTTTCTCACCTTTGCGGTGGTGATCGGCGAGTTCACGCTGGCGAGTCTGCTCGACCGCCCCGCGTTCGGTCCGTATCTGCAATTGATCGGTGCGAACCGCGCGTACGAGCCGTCGGCGCTCGCGATCATCGCGTTCGTGATCACGTGGGCGTCGATGGGTTTGATTCAGGTATTCGGCTCGGCCCGCGCGATGAGCGGCCAGAAAGTTTGACCAATGAGTTTGATCCAATGAGTTTCACGGACTGAGGCAGCGAATCATGGCATTCCTTGAGATCGAAAATCTGCATAAGTCCTTCGGGGCGAACATTGCGCTGCATCACTTCGACATGCAGATCGAACGCGGCGAATTCATTACTTTCCTCGGGCCATCCGGCTGCGGCAAGACGACGGTGCTACGCATGATCGCCGGCTTCGAAACGCCGACGCGCGGCATCATCCGGCTCGACAACAAGGACGTCACGCACCTTCGCACGCGGCAACGCAAGGTCGGCATGGTGTTCCAGTCGTATGCGCTGTTTCCGAACATGACGGTGGCCGAGAATATCGGCTTCGGGCTGAAGATCACGCATCGGCCGCAGGCGGAGATCAATCAGCGTGTGGAGGAGATGCTGCAGCTGATCAAGCTGCCGCATCTGGGCGGACGTTATCCGTGGCAATTGTCGGGCGGCCAGCAGCAGCGCGTGGCGCTCGCGCGGGCGCTCGCCGGCAAGCCGCAGGTGCTGCTGCTCGACGAACCGCTCTCGGCGCTCGACGCGAAGATCCGTATCTCGTTACGCCAGGACATTCGCGCGTTGCAGCGCGAACTCGGCATCACGTCGATTTTCGTCACGCACGATCAGGAAGAGGCGCTGTCGATCTCCGACCGCATCGTCGTGATGAACGAGGGCCGCGTCGAACAGATCGGCTCGCCCTCGGAGATCTACAACTTTCCGCGCACGCGCTTTGTCGCGTCGTTCGTCGGCACGCTGAATATTCTGGCCGGCCATGTGGTCGATCCGGCGACCGGCAAGATGGTCGTGGACGGCCAGGAACTGACCACCACGCAGGAGTTGCCGTCGAACGATGCGGGCAGGAAACGCCTGCTCGCGCTGCGGCCCGAAGCGATCGTGCTGGAGCCGGCCGCGCCTGGCCGCAACACGCTGAACGCTACGGTCGAAGAGGTGAATTTCCTCGGCGCGGTGGTGCGCATCAGAACCCGCGTGAAAGACGCCGTGATTTCGCTCGACGTATTCAACGACCCGAATCGCGGTTTGCCTGAACGCGGTCAGCCGGTGTCGCTCGGTTTCTCGCACGAGAATCTGCTGGTGTTGGAGGAGGGCGGCGTTTAAGCCGAGCGTGTTGGACGGCGCGCTTGCTTTCGGGCAAGGCACGCCGTAGAAAGCCTTACGGGTTATCCCGCAGCCGCCGCCCCGATCGATTCCGGATTCCCCGACAACCCTTGTCCGGATTTCCGGAATCCCGGACTGCGCTTACGGTGAAGCGTCAGAAAACCCATAAGAATCAATGCGCCGAGCCCGGCATCAAGCTGGCATCGACCTTGCGAAATAGAAGCCGCGGCCGCAACGGTCCGACAACTAAAGCAAGGAGACAACGATGTCCGATTTCCCTTCCCGGTATTTCTGAATTCGTCGTCTTGTCGCGGCCTAATGCCGTGCACAGGCGTGACGACTATTCGTTCGCATGATGCGCAGCGTGGCAGGCCATTGAGCTCATCCACATCGCAGGAACCATCGTGAAGAAACCTATCCACAAAGTGCTGTACGTCCAGGTGATCGTGGCGATCATCATCGGCATCGCGCTCGGGCATTTCTACCCGAATCTCGCCGTCGACATGAAGCCGCTCGGCGACGGCTTCATCAAGCTGATCAAGATGGTGATCGGGCCGATCATCTTCTGTACGGTGGTGACGGGCATCGCCGGCATGGAAGACATGAAGAAGGTCGGGCGCGTCGGCGGCAAGGCGCTGCTGTACTTCGAGATCGTCTCGAGCTTCGCGCTGGTGCTCGGCCTGATCGCCACGCACTTGCTGAAGCCGGGCGTCGGCTTCAACATCGACCCGGCCACGCTCGACGGCAAGGCGGTGGCGTCGTACGCCGCCAAGGCGCACGGCCAGACCACGGTCGACTTCCTGATGCACATCATTCCGGACACGCTCTCGTCGGCATTCGCGCAGGGTGAAATCCTGCAGATCCTGCTGATCGCGCTGCTGTTCGGCGCGGTGCTCGCGACGGCCGGTGAGAAGGGCAAGGTCGTGACGAACTTCATCGACGGGCTCTCGCACATTCTGTTCGGCATTGTGCGGATCATCACGAAGCTGGCGCCGATCGGCGCGTTCGGCGCGATGGCGTTCACGATCGGCAAGTACGGGATCGGCTCGCTGCTGCCGATGCTGAAACTGATCGGCACGTTCTATCTGACCTCGATCGTCTTCGTGGTGGTGGTGCTCGGCATCATCGCGCGTGCGGTGGGCTTCAACATCCTGCGCTTCGTTGCGTACATCAAGGAAGAGATGCTGATCGTGCTCGGCACGAGTTCGTCCGAAGCCGCGCTGCCGCAACTGATGCTGAAGCTCGAAAAACTCGGCTGCTCGCGTTCGGTGGTGGGCCTCGTGGTGCCGACCGGTTATTCGTTCAACCTCGACGGCACCAACATCTATATGACGATGGCCGTGCTGTTCATCGCGCAAGCCACTAACACGGACCTCACGTGGACGCAGCAGCTCACGCTGCTGGCGGTGACGATGCTGACCTCGAAGGGCGCGAGCGGTGTGACGGGCGCGGGCTTCATCACGCTGGCCGCGACGCTGGCGGTGGTGCCGACCATTCCGCTGTCGGGCATGGTGCTGATTCTCGGTATCGATCGCTTCATGAGCGAATGCCGTGCGCTGACGAACATTGTCGGCAACGGTGTGGCGACGGTGGTGGTGTCGGCGTGGGAAAAGGAACTGGACCGCAACAAGCTGAACGCCGCGTTGCGCGGCGACGTGGCCGTCAAAGAGCCGGCCGGCGTCTAAGCCGCGCATCGGCAACGTCCTTTAACGCAACGCTCACGGCCGCGGACACCAGCATATGAAACCGGTGTCCGCGCGCCAAACTCCCGCGCCGTCGGCCGACGAGGCTTACGCCGACGACGCGTCGCCTTATGCCACAATAAACGATCCTCACCGATCGGATATTGCCAACGTGACGCGACGCCTGCTGATCCTCTTCGCGCTCGTCGCCGGGCTCGTGGTGGCGTGCGGGCTCACGTACAGCATCGCGTGGCAAAGCGGCATCGACCATTTGCGGCGCAACGCCTCGGTACGAGTCGACCGTACGACCAGCGCGCTGAAGAGCACGCTCGAACGCTACGAATCGCTGCCTTATCTGCTGGCGGAACATCCTATCGTGCAAGACGTGCTGGTCAATCCCAGTCCGGCCAACGTCGCGCGCGCCAATGTTTATCTTGAAGACCTGAACCGCCACGCGCGTGCCACGGTCACTTACATCATTCCACTCGACGGCTATTGCGTCGCCGCGAGCAACTGGCGCGGGCCGGGCAGCTTCATCGGCGCGGGCTACCAATTCAGGCCGTATTTTCTCGATGCGGTCAAAGGCGGCGTGGGCCGCTTCTTCGGCATCGGCACGATCTCACAGGCGCCGGGCTACTACATCTCGCAGCCGGTGCGGCGCGAGGGCAAGATCGTCGGCGTGGCGGTCGTCAAACTCGATCTCGAATGGTTTCAGGGCGTGGATGCGTCCGAGCCGCTCGTCGTGACCGACGATCACGGCGTGATTTTTCTGTCGTCGGTGCCGGCGTGGAAATACCACACGATCCGGCCGCTGTCGGGGCCGGTCGCCGATTCGATCTACCAGGCGCGTCAATATGCGCAGCAGCCGATCGCACCGCTGCCGGTGTCGATCGAACGCACGCTCGAAGGCAATGCACAGATCGTGCGTATCGGCGGTGGCCGCTATGCGCCGCGTTACCTGGCGTCGCGGCGCGGCATGGGCGAGCCGGACTGGCATCTGATCACCATGTCGCCCGTCGATCCGGTCGACGCCGACGCGCGCAAGGCGACCATCGTCACCGCCTTCGGCTACGTGTCGCTGGTGTTGCTCGCGTTCTACTGGAGAATGCGCCGGGCTCGCGTGCGCGAGGTGATGCGCAGCCGCGCGCTGCTGCAAAAGGCCTACGCCGAACTGAACCGGCGGGTCGCCGAGCGCACCGCTGATCTCTCGCAGGCGAACGAACAGTTGCAGAAGGAAGTGGCCGAACGCACGCGCGCCGAACAGGAGTTGCGCGCCGCGCACGACGAGCTGATCCAGGCGAGCAAGCTCGCCGCGCTCGGTCAGATGGCCGCCGGCATCACGCATGAATTGAATCAGCCGCTCGCCGCGCTGCGCGGTTTCTCGGACAACACGCGCGTGCTGCTCGAACGCGGCGACCAGGCGTCGGCGCGGGAAAATCTCGAAGCGATCGCCGCGCTCACGGAGCGCATGGGCAAGATCACCAATCAGTTGAAACTGTTCGTCGGACGCGCGCGGCCGCGCAGTGCGCGCGCGCCGATCGTGCGGGCGTTGCGCAACGTCGTCGCGTTGCTGCAAAAGCGCTTGCAAGGCGTCGAGGTCGAATTCGCCTTGCTCGATGCGGACAGCGGCATGCGCACGCCGATGAGTCTCGCCGACGACCATCCCGAACTGATCGCGAATTGCGACGATCTGCGGCTCGAACAGGTGCTGATCAACCTGCTCGGCAACGCGCTCGATGCGACCGCCGACGTCCATCCGCCGCGCATTTCGATCGAGATCCAAGTCGCCGATGCGAATCTGTCGTTCGCCGTGAGCGACAACGGCCCTGGCATTCCCGACGATGTCCTGCCGCGCCTGTTCGAGCCGTTCTTCACCACCAAGGAAATGGGCCACGGGCTGGGGCTCGGACTCGCGATATCGTCGTCGATCGCGCGCGATTGCGGCGGCTCGCTGGTGGCGCGCAACGCGCCGGACGGCGGTGCATTATTCGTGTTGACGCTGCGCCGCGCACGCCTGCAGACGAGCCATACATCGGACCCGCTGACCACGGGCTCCTGAATCACACGGAAAACGCCATGCTGAACTACGGCCTGCAAGTGCTGTACATCGAAGACGACGAACTGGTGCGCCGCGCCAGCGTGCAGAGTCTGCAACTGGCGGGCTTCGACGTGGTCGGCCACGCCTCGGTGGAGTCGGCGGCGAAGACGATCAGCGCCGACTTCTCCGGCGTGATCGTCAGCGACATCCGCTTGCCGGGCGCGAGCGGCCTCGATTTGCTTGCGCAATGCCACGAGCGCGCGCCCGACGTGCCGGTGATTCTGGTGACGGGCCACGGCGATATTTCGATGGCCGTTCAGGCGATGCGCGACGGCGCATACGACTTCATCGAAAAGCCTTTCGCGTCCGAACGTCTGATCGAAACCGTGCGGCGCGCGTTGGAGCGACGCAAGCTGGTGCTGGAGAACCTCGCGCTGCGCCGTGAGTTGGCGGAACAGAATTCGGTGGCGCCGCGCATCATCGGCAGGAGTCCGGCCATCGAGCAGGTGCGGCGGTTGATCGCCAATGTCGCGCCCACCGACGCTTCCGTGCTGATCAACGGCGACACCGGCGCGGGCAAGGAGTTGATCGCGCGCAGTCTGCACGAACTATCGCCGCGGCGTGACAAACCGTTTATCGCGGTGAACTGCGGTGCGCTGCCGGAGCCGATGTTCGAGTCGGAAATGTTCGGCTACGAGCCGGGCGCTTTCACCGGCGCGGCGAAACGCCGCATCGGCAAGCTCGAACATGCATCGGGCGGCACGCTGTTTCTGGATGAAATCGAAAGCATGCCGCTCGCCCTGCAGGTCAAGCTGCTGCGCGTGTTGCAGGACGGCGTGCTGGAGCGGCTCGGCTCGAACCAGCCGATTCGCGTGAATTGCCGCGTGGTCGCCGCCGCCAAGGGCGACATGGCCGAGCATGTCGCGGACGGTTCGTTCCGGCGCGATCTGCTGTACCGGCTGAACGTGGTGACGATCGCGCTGCCCCCGTTGGGCGAGCGTCGCGAGGACATCGTGCCGCTCTTCGAACACTTCCTGCTGGATGCGGCCGTGCGTTATCAACGCCCCGCACCGATCCTCACCGATCGTCAGCGCGCGAGCCTGATGCAGCGCGACTGGCCGGGCAACGTGCGGGAGCTGCGCAATGCCGCCGACCGCTTCGTGCTCGGCGTCGCCGACGATCCGGTCATGTCTTTCGGCGACGACGGCGCGGCCACGCAGCCCTTGAAGGAGCGCGTCGAACAATTCGAGCGGGCGGTGATCGCGGAGGCGTTGGAGCAGACCGGCGGCGTGGTCGCGATCGCGGCGGACAACCTGCAGCTCGGCAAGGCGACGCTCTACGAGAAGATCAAGCGATATGGCCTCGCGGCCAAAGGGGAAGGGGAGCGGTGAGGATATGAAAACGCCGGCGTCGAGATGCGACGCCGGCGTGTTTGAATCAGTTGAATCGGGTCAGGCTGCGCTGCGCGTTCAGGCCGGTTTCAGCGCTTTTTCCAGCAGTTGGTCGAGTTCCGCGAATTGCGGTTCGCCGACATAGCGCTTCAGAATCTTGCCGTCCTTGTCGATGAGGAACGTGGTCGGCGTGAGCTGGACGTTGCCGAACTGCTTGGCGGCCGAGCCGTCGTCCATCGCTACCTTGAACGGCAACTGGCGAGTTTGCGTGTAGTTGGCCACGTACATCGGCGCGTCGTAGTTCATGGCCACGGCGACGAATTCGAGGCCTTGACCCTTAAAGCGGTTATAAGTCTGGACCATCTGCGGCATTTCCTTCATGCAGGTATCGCAGCTCGTCGCCCAGAAGTTGACGAGGTAGACCTTGCCTTTCAGGTCAGCGGTCGAGACTTTCTGGCCGGACAGCAACGTGAAGGTCGCATCAGGCACGCGCTGCTGGCCGGCAAAAGCGAAATAACCGGCGATGGCGATCGCAACGGCCACGGCGGCAATGATGATGTAGCGAAGCGGACTCGCGCGCCGTGCGGCGGTGGACGGGGTGGAACTCATGAACGGAACCTCGAGAGTCGCGCGGAACGCGCGGGACAGTGCGTCGGTTTGGGCTTTCGACCCGGTGCTGAACAGCGTCGCTATTGTAGCCCCATTCCGGCGGCGCGGCAGGGCGTCGGCTGGGAGCGGATAATAGGGTTTTACGTTCTCGTCAGTCCAATCTTCTGTCCCCATGTTCCGAACTGTTTTTCGCTTCAGTCGCGTTAGTCGCTTTCTCGCTCGAATTCCGTCCCGTCTAACCTCTGCCAGTTGTTCGCCGCGCCTGATCGAGACAGACCAGCGGCCTGGCGGCGCCACGCGTCGACTGCCGAGCACGCGCGCAGTCTTGCGTACGCTGGCCTGCACCGTGGCGTTGGGCGTCGCGCTGAGCGCCTGCTCGCCGACTTTCGACTGGCGGACCATCATGAACAACGACAACGGCTACACCGTCGACCTGCCGGCCAAGCCGGGCAACGATCAGCGGGCCGTGCAGATCAACGGCACGCCGATGCAGATGGCGATGCAGACGGCCGAAGCCGGCGACGCCGTCTTCGCGGTCGGCACCGTGATGCTGCCAAACGACGACGAAGCCACCCAGCGCGCCGCGCTCGATTTCCTGCGCACCGGCCTTGCCCGTAACGTGGGCGCCGCGCCCGACGCGCGTGCCGTGCAGGTCCCGCTTGCTGCTGGCGGCCAGGTGCTCGGTCTGGAAATGAAGCTGAGCGGCGAGGCCGGCTCGCAGCATGAGGCGCGCACCGTCTACGCTCGCCTAGTGGCGCGCGGACGGCATGTCTATCAGGCGGCGATCATTGCCTCCAAGCCGATGCAGCAGGAACAGGTCGATCAATTTTTTTCGTCGTTTCAACTGTATTGAGAGCGGTATTTTTGTCCGATTCGGCGCGTGATGTGGCTCAACTGAGGTGCTGAGCACAGTGAAAGTTCCTTGGCAGCATCGCGCGCTAATTCCCGGTTTACGTTGAAGTTTTCAGGTTACTCACAAGTCCTGTGGATAACTCTGTTGAGAACTCGGGCAAATTGGCTGGAGATGCCCATTCCATGGGCACCCTGTCAGATTCGACCCGCTCGATGTCGTTAAAAAAAGTCAATCAAATCAATGCTTTCTGGGTGCGGCCCACAACGTACCTTTCAGTTGTTTCAAAATCTATCTGGAACGTGCGCGTGTGCATAAGTCAAGTCTTGACAGCATATTTTTTGCCTCATCAGGAGCCAAAAGCCCGGCGATATTGGATCGCTTCGCCGATCTGCGCGGCGCTCGGCATGGCCGTGCCGGCGAGGTCGGCGATGGTGCGCGCGACCTTCAGAACCCGGTAATACGCACGCGCCGACCAGCCGAAGCGCTCGCCGGCTTCGCGCAGCAAGGCTTCGCCCGCTGAGTCAGGGCGGCAGACCTCGTCCACTTCCCGTCCTCCCAGTTCACGGTTGGTTTTGCCCTGACGGCTCAATTGCCGCTCGCGGGCGAGACTGACGCGCGCCGCAATGGCCGCGCTTGTCTCGCCGGCCGCGGTCGGCCGGGCGGACAGTTCCGCCGGCGTGAGCGCCGGAATCTCGAGTTGGATGTCGATCCGGTCGAGCAAGGGGCCGGAGAGCTTGCGCAAATAGCGCGCAGCGATCTCGGGTGTACAGCGGCAGCGGCCGTTGGGATCGCCGCGCCAGCCGCATGGGCACGGATTCATGGCGGCGATTAACTGGCAGGCTGCTGGAAAATCCGCCTGCAAGGCGGCGCGTGAAATCGTGATGCGGCCGGCCTCGAGCGGTTCACGCAGCGTTTCGAGCACATGGCGATCGAACTCGGGAAGTTCGTCCAAAAAAAGTACACCCAGATGCGCCAGCGTGATTTCACCTGGCTGCGGCGGATTGCGCCCGCCGACCAGCGCCGCGGCGCTCGACGAATGATGCGGCGCGCGAAACGGCCGTCGACGCCATTGCGAGGGCGCGAAGCCGGCCCGGCTTGCGGACAGCAACGCAGCGGAGGCGAGCGCTTCGTCGTCGGTCATGGGCGGCAGCAGGCCCGGCAGGCGGGCGGCGAGCATCGATTTGCCCGCGCCGGGTGGTCCGACTAGCAAGACGTGATGCCCGCCGGCCGCGGCAACTTCGAGCGCCCGGCGCGCGCCGCGCTGGCCGATCACGTCGCCCATATCCGGGACGACCGCATCAGCGCTTTCAGCGAGGTCCGGCGCGGCAACCGGATACAGCCGCGCGTCCGCCGCTCCCGCGAGATGAGCGCACAACGAAGGCAGATCAGCGGCGCCGTAGACATCGACGCCGGGTACGAGCGCCGCTTCCGCCGCGCTCGCGGCGGGCAAGTAGAGCTGAGGCGTGGAATGCGCGGGCGCCTCGCATGCAGCAAGCTCGCTCGCAATCCCGGTGGATTGTGGCGCACCGCCTCCTTGAGCCACCGCGCTGCGCGCCGTTCCGCATGCCATGGCGAAAGCGCCGCGCATCGGCCTGAGCGCACCAGTCAACGACAGTTCGCCCGCGAATTCACGATGCAGCAAGGACTCGGCGGGAATCTGGCCGCTCGCCGCCAGAATGCCCAGCGCGATTGGCAGATCGAAGCGGCCGGATTCCTTCGGTAGATCAGCGGGCGCGAGATTGACGGTGATGCGTCGGACGGGGAAGTCGAAATTGCAGTTCTGCAGCGCCGCGCGCACGCGCTCGCGGCTTTCGCGCACTTCCAGATCAGGCAGGCCGACGATCGAAAAAGAGGGTAATCCGTTCGCGAGGTGGACCTCGACGGTTACTTCGGGCGCGCGGCCAGAGGCCGGCGCGCGACTGCGCACCACGGCAAGCGACATGTTTTCTCCCGTCGGACGGCGCGCCGAGGGCGCGCGCAAGTCCCCTAAAACGCTGATGACGTCACGGCTCGCTTGCCTGTGATGTGCAGCACTGCGCGGCTACTACGCCGCGAGCAAAGCGTTACGGCGTTTGCGTGACCGGCAGCTTCTGTTCGAGCTCGGCGACGCGGCGCTCCAGCTCTTCCAGGCGAGCGCGCGTGCGCACCAGCACCTGGGTCTGGGTATCGAATTCCTCACGCGTGACCAGATCGAGCTTCGAGAAACCCTGCGACAGCATGGCTTTGACGTTGCGTTCGACATCTTTGGCCGGCGAGTTCTTGAACAGCTCGCTCATGCGGGCCTGAAAGTCGTTAAAAACATCGTTCGGTTGTTTCATGGTGTTCCCCTTGGTGCACAAAAAATGTGCATGTTTCGTTACGCCTGTGCTTTGTGACAGCAAATGATCGGTGTTGGTGCATGTCCCGTTGCGTGCCGTTGCCGCATGAGCCCCTTTGGTGCGCGCCCGTGCGTTCAAAACCTTCGAACACTCTAGCAACGATCCATACGCCGCGCCAGCGTGCCCCCGCCAACGTTGGCCGTCCGGCCAGGGCGGCTTGCGCCCCTTTTGCAACGTCCACGGTGCGGAGTCTGACACAACATGGCATGCGAGTTGCTGTTACTGCCCCGCGCGCACTGCCGGCGCCTTTTTACCGGCAGCGGAACGAGACCACGCGAACGGTTTACAGGTACGCAACGAGAGTTACGCAAACGGGTTACGCAACTAAGCGAGGGATTTCATGAAACTCATTACCGCAATCATCAAGCCGTTCAAGCTCGATGAGGCGCGCGAAGCCTTGTCGGCCATCGGCGTCTCGGGCATCACGGTGACGGAAGTCAAAGGTTTCGGTCGCCAGAAGGGCCACACGGAACTGTATCGCGGCGCTGAATACGTCGTCGATTTTCTGCCGAAGGTGAAGATCGAGGCCGCGGTCTCGGACGACATCGTCGACCAGGCAATCGAGGCGCTTGAGCGCGCGGCACGCACCGGCAAGATCGGCGACGGCAAGATCTTCGTCACGCCGATCGAACAAGTGATTCGGATCCGTACCGGGGAGACCGGCGCGGACGCTCTGTAATACCAAAAGATAGCGACACAGATAGCGACAAGAGGAAACGAAAGATGCGCAAATTAATGATGTCCTTGCTGATGGCCGGTTCGCTGCTCGCGGGCGGTATCGGCGCCGCCCTCGCGGACGACGCTTCCGCCCCCGCAGCCGCTTCGGCCGCTGCTTCCGATACGACGGCGAGCGCGCCGGCACCGGACGCCTCGGCAGCACCCGCTGCCGCCGCGGCTTCGGCACCGGCCGCTGACGCGTCCGCCGCACCGGCTGCCAGCGCGGCCGCCGCCGCACCCGCAGCATCGGACGCTGCGCCGGCTGCCCCGACCGCGCCGTTCTCGGTCGATTCGTCGAAGATCAATTCGGGCGACACCGCCTGGATGCTGACCTCCACCGCGCTCGTGCTGTTCATGACGATCCCGGGTCTGGCGCTGTTCTACGGCGGCATGGTCCGCAAGAAGAACGTGCTCGCGACGCTGATGCAAAGCTTCGCGATCACCTGCCTCGTGACGATCATCTGGACGGTGGTGGGCTACAGCCTCGCCTTCACGCCGGGCGGTTCGTTCATCGGCGGCTTCTCGCGCGTCTTCATGGCGGGCATGAACTACATCAAGGGCGACAAGGCCACGACGCTGACCGTCAGCCATCTGGCCCCGACGATCCCGGAAACGGTCTACTTCGTCTATCAGATGACGTTCGCGATCATCACCCCGGCGCTGATCACGGGCGCGTTTGCCGATCGTATGAAGTTCTCGGCGATGCTGGTGTTCATGACGCTGTGGTCGATCATCGTCTACTCGCCGATCGCGCACATGGTCTGGGAACCGACCGGCTGGCTGGCTAGCGCGGGCATCCTCGACTTCGCGGGCGGCACGGTGGTGCACATCAACGCCGGTGTCGCGGGTCTGGTCTGCTGTCTGGTGCTCGGCAAGCGTGTCGGCTACGGCAAGGAAGTGATGGCTCCGCACAACCTGACGCTCACGCTGATCGGCGCGTCCATGCTGTGGGTGGGCTGGTTCGGCTTCAACGCGGGTTCGGCGGTGGCGGCTGACGGCCGTGCCGGTTTCGCGATGTTCGCAACGCAAGTGGCAACCGCTGCAGCAGCACTGGCCTGGATGTTCGCTGAATGGGCCGCCAAGGGTAAGCCTTCGGTGCTCGGTATCGTGTCGGGCGCGGTGGCAGGTCTGGTGGCGATCACGCCGGCTTCGGGCTTCGTCGGTACGCTCGGCGCGCTGGTGATCGGTATCGTGGCCGGCGTGGTCTGCTTCTGGTCGGCAACGTGGCTCAAGCACAAGTTCGGTTACGACGACTCGCTCGACGCGTTCGGCGTGCACTGCATCGGCGGTATCGTGGGTGCGCTCCTGACCGGCGTGTTCGCGGTCAAGGACATCGGCGGCGCGGACGGCAGCGTCATCCTGCAGGCCAAGGGCGTGCTGACGACGCTGATCTACAGCGGCGTGGTGAGCTTCATCCTGCTGAAGGTCATCGACATGGTGATGGGCATCCGCGTGACGGAAGAACAGGAACGCGAAGGTCTGGACGTGAGCCTGCACGGCGAACACGTCGAATAAGCAACACACTGCGAGCCCGCGCTCCCGGGCTCGCTGGATCACGACTAAGCGCAGCGATTTTGGCCCGCCTTCATGGCGGGCTTTTTTCTTGCGCGCTATCTTGTAAACAGTAGTTTTCCCCGCCTATGATGGCGATAGCGAGAATGCATTCGCGTCCGCTTGCGAATGGAGAAACCGTCCCCAAATGGACAAAGCATTTGCTCTACAATCTTTTTTCTCCAGTCTGCGAGTGATCAATGGTTCCGCACCTAGTTACGGCGTTAAACGGCCCGCTGCTCGATCTTGAGCGGAAGATCCTCGACGCTACCCCCGCCATCGAACGCTGGTTCCGGCTCGAATGGCAGGAGCACACGCCGCCGTTCTACTGTTCCGTCGATCTGCGCAACGCGGGCTTCAAGCTCGCGCCGGTCGACACCAATCTGTTTCCTGGCGCATTCAACAATCTGCCGCAGGAAGTGTTGCCGCTCGCGGTGCAGGCCGCGATGGCATCGATCGAGAAGATCTGCCCGGACGCCAAGAACCTGCTGGTGATTCCCGAGCGCCACACGCGCAACGCGTTTTATCTCGAGAATGTCGCCCGTCTGGCCGCGATCATGCGCCAGGCCGGCTTGAACGTGCGTTTCGGCACGCTCGACGAAACCATCAACGGACCGGTCACGATCGCGCTCTCCGACGGCCAGAAGCTCGTGCTCGAACCACTCGAGCGCTCGCAGCGGCGCCTCGGCCTGAAGAATTTCGACCCGTGCTCGATTCTGCTGAATAACGATCTGTCGGGCGGCATCCCGCCCGTGCTCGAAAACCTGCACGAGCAGTATTTGCTGCCGCCGCTGCACGCCGGCTGGGCCGTACGCCGTAAATCGACGCATTTTTCCTGCTATGACGACGTCGCGAAGAAGTTCGCGAAGATGGTCGAGATCGATCCGTGGATGATCAATCCGTACTTCGCGCATGTGGAGGGCGTCGACTTCCAGGAACGCACCGGCGAGGAAGCGCTGACGGACGCGATCGACGGCGTGCTGAAGAAGATCGCCAAGAAGTATCGCGAGTACGGCATCTCCGAAAAACCGTATGTCGTCATCAAGTCGGATGCGGGCACGTACGGCATGGGTGTGATGACCGTGCACGACGCGTCGGAAGTCGCCGCGCTCACCAAGCGCGAACGCGCCAAGATGGCCGCGACCAAAGACGGTCTGGAAGTGCATGACGTGATCGTGCAGGAAGGCGTGTACACCTTCGAGCGCATTGGCGAAGAAGTGGCAGAGCCGGTCGTGTACATGATCGACCGCTATGTGGTGGGCGGCTTCTATCGCGCGCACGGCAGCCGCGAGCGCGATCAGAATCTGAACGCGCCGGGCATGCACTTCGTGCCGCTCGGCTTCGAGCATACGGCGCTGCCCGATGCGCACGCCAAGCCCGGCGCGGCGCCGCCGAACCGCTTCTATATGTACGGCGTGGTGGCGCGGCTCGGACTGCTGGCCGCATCGGTGGAACTGGAAAAGACCGATCCGGAAGCGATTCAGGTCTAAGCCACCTTGGGTGGTCGATGGCGGCATGCGTGCCGCCATCGCCATTTTCAACGACTATATTTACGATCAATGCCAAGCCCGTCAGGGCGCACCGGGACCTTCATGGACATTCTTTTCATCGCCGATCCGCTCACGCAATTCAAGATCTACAAAGACTCGACCTACGCGATGATGGCCGAAGCGGCGCGCCGCGGTCACGTGCTGTACACGTGCGAGCCGAAGCATCTGGCGTGGACGGGTGGCGACGTCGAGGCGAACGTGCAGCGCTTTGCGATTGTCGGCGACGTCACCGATCTGCATCGCGAAGTCTGGTACGACGCCGAACCGGCCACGCCGCGCTCGCTCAAGAGCTTTAGCGCCGTGGTGATGCGCAAAGACCCGCCGTTCGACATGGAATATGTCACGTCCACGTGGCTTCTCGAAATGGCCGAACGCGGCGGCGCGCGCATCTTCAACAAACCGCAGGCGATTCGCGATCACTCGGAAAAGCTCGCGATCGGCGAGTTTGCGGAGTTCGTCGCGCCCACGCTGGTTACGCGCGACGCGAGCCGTTTGCGTGCGTTCCATGAAGAGCACGGCGACGTGATCCTGAAGCCGCTCGACGGCATGGGCGGTATGGGCGTGTTTCGCGTGAAGGCCGACGGCATGAACCTCGGTTCGATCATCGAAATGCTCAGCCACGACGGCGCGCGTTCGGTGATGGCGCAGAAATTCATCCCCGAGATCAAGGAGGGCGACAAGCGCATCCTGCTGATAGGTGGCGAAGCCGTGCCGTATTCGCTCGCGCGTATTCCTCAGGGTAATGAGGTGCGTGGCAATCTCGCGGCCGGTGGCCTTGGCGTGGCGCGTCCGCTGACCGAGCATGACCGCAAGATTGCCGATACGCTGGCGCCGGTGCTGGCCGCGCGAGGTTTGCTGCTGGTGGGGCTGGACGCGATTGGCGACTGGCTGACCGAAGTGAACGTGACGAGCCCGACGTGTTTCCGCGAGATCATGGATCAAACCGGCTTCGACGTCGCCGCCATGTTCATCGACGCATTGGAGCGCGCAGCGGGCTGATGGCGTGGCCCGGTGCGGGCACTTGAATGCCCGCCATGTCCCCCAAACTGTGTAGTAAATCCGCATCACGCAGCACGCCGGATTTGGCGCGAAAATGAGCCTGATACAATGCCCGCTCCTCCGCGCCAGGCGCAATTGCTGGCACCCAAACGGGTGTCACTGGCATGGTTTGCGGACTGTAGGCGAGCAATGTTTCGCTAGCGCAGGCGCGATGCCATGCGCGGCGGGCCGCTCGTCAAACGATGCGTTCCGGCCCTCATGGCCCACGGCCGGCAGAGGGCGCTGACGAACCGGGCTTCGGCCCGGTCCACGGTTCGGGGCCGTTCTTTTGCAGTAAGGCTGACATGGCAGGCATTCTGATCATTGCGCACGCTCCGTTCGCCACCGCGTTGCGCGATTGTATTTCGCACATCTATGGTGGCTTGCCGGCTCGCATCGGCGTGATCGACGTATCGCCGGATTGCGATCCCGCACAGCAGGTTGCGTTTGCGAATTCGGAAATCGAGCGTCTGAAGGAAGAAAACGGCGCGCTCGTCCTCACGGATATGTTCGGCGCCACGCCGGCGAATATCGCCGGACGGCTCGCGTCGCTGCCGGACGTGCGCGTGCTGTGCGGCGTCAATTTGCCGATGCTGGTGCGCGCGGTCTGTTATCGCGCCACGCCGCTCGACACGCTGGTCGACAAGGCACTCGCCGGCGCCACCAAGGGCGTGCATGCGATCGGACCGGCGACTCCGGCGCCCGTCGCGCCCACCGCGGAGTCCGGCGACTGTTTGCCGGCTCTGCCGCCCGATGCGGCGTGCGGTGGCGCTTGCATGCCCGCGTTGCCGGCCGACGCCGATCTGACGCAGAAAGCCGACTCGGCCGGCTTGTAAGTCGATCGGCCGCCTCGCCTGGGTGTCAAACGCATTGCAACCGGTTAGCAGTTTCACCTTTCACAACAACTTACCCGCGCTTCGGACCATCACATGCTGCAACACGAAACGACTATTGTGAACAAGCTGGGGCTGCACGCGCGCGCGTCGGCCAAGTTGACCCAACTCGCGGGCAACTATCAGGCGGAAATCTGGATGAGCCGCAATGGCCGCCGTATCAACGCCAAGAGCATCATGGGTGTGATGATGCTGGCCGCGGGCATCGGCAGCACGGTGCTGATCGAAACGGAAGGCTCGGACGAAAAAGAAGCGATGGACGCATTGTTGAAACTGATTGCCGATAAATTCGGCGAGGGCCAATAAGGCTAGCGCGTCCACGTTGCGATGAGCAAAAACGCCGCGGTTGTCCGCGGCGTTTTTTTTAGCGCGTGACAATGGACAGACGAAACGCGCGTGAGGGCGCGCGCGTCGACATGCACATGCAGGATTCGCGTTGCCGAAACGCGAGACGGATGAAGGCGCATCACTAAGGCTGCTTACGGTAATTCGTGCTGCACTGCACACAACCCCAGCGCGCCTGGAAAGGGCGCGGAATTTATAATGATGAACAGTGTCTGAGAGCATTGCAGCGGTTTGCCGCGGCATCACACAACTAGAGGAGGTGCGCGTGTCCTTCACGCTGCATGGAATTCCCGTGTCACGCGGTATCGCCATCGGGCGGGCTTATCTGATCGCCCCGGCTGCACTTGACGTAGACCACTATCTGATCGAACCCGCCCAGATCGAGAGCGAGATCGAACGCTTTCGCGTGGCCCAACAACACGTGCATTACGAGCTCGAGATGCTGCGCGCCGATCTCGCGGCGGACGCGCCCAGTGAAATGGGCGCGTTCATCACCGTTCATTCAATGATCCTGAACGATGCGATGCTCGTGCAGGAAACCTTCGACCTGATCCGCACGCGACGCTACAACGTGGAGTGGGCGCTGACCGAACAGCTCGAGCGCCTGTCGCGCCATTTCGACGATATCGAAGACGAGTACCTGCGCGAGCGCAAAGCCGACATCGAACAGGTGGTGGAGCGCGTGCTGAAGGCGCTTGCCGGCGCGTCGGTGGCGCTGGGCGATGGCGTGCACGGCGCCTGCGACGAGATGATCGTGGTCGCGCACGACATCGCGCCGGCCGACATGATGCAGTTCAAGACGCAGACGTTTCAGGGCTTCGTCACGGACCTCGGCGGCCGCACGTCGCATACGGCGATCGTCGCGCGCAGCCTGGGCATTCCAGCCGCGGTCGGCGTGCAGCACGCGAGCGCGCTGATTCGCCAGGATGACCTGATCATTGTCGACGGCGATCACGGCATTGTGATCGTCGACCCCGCGCCGATCGTGCTCGAAGAATACTCGTATCGGCAGAGCGAGAAAGCGCTCGAGCAGCGCAAGCTGCAGCGGCTGAAGTTTTCGCCCACGCAGACGCTGTGCGGCACCCGCATCGAACTGTGCGCGAACATCGAGTTGCCGGACGACGCGCTCGCCGCGATCGACGCGGGTGCGACGGGCGTCGGCCTGTTCCGCACCGAGTTCCTGTTCATGAATCACAAGGACCGTTTGCCGGAAGAGGAAGAACAGTTCGGCGCGTACCGTCGCGCGGTCGAGTTGATGAACGGACTGCCCGTTACCATCCGCACGATCGACGTGGGCGCCGACAAGCCGCTCGATTCGATGAGCGGGGGCGACGGTTACGAAACCGCCGCGAACCCTGCCTTGGGGCTGAGAGCGATTCGCTGGAGCCTCTCCGAGCCGCAGATGTTCCTCACGCAGTTGCGCGCGATTCTGCGTGCGTCGGCGTTCGGCTCGGTGAAGATTCTGATTCCGATGCTCGCGCATGCCCAGGAAATCGATCAGACGCTCGATCTGATTCGCGAAGCCAAGCGTCAGCTCGACGACGCGGGCATGGCCTACGATCCGAACGTGCAGGTCGGCGCGATGATCGAGATTCCGGCCGCCGCCATCGCCTTGCCGCTGTTCCTGAAACGGCTCGATTTTTTGTCGATCGGCACCAACGATCTGATCCAGTACACGCTCGCGATCGATCGCGCGGACAATTCGGTCGCGCATCTGTATGACCCGCTGCATCCGGCGGTGCTGCATCTGATCGCATTTACGCTGCGCGAAGCGAAGCGGGCGGGCGTGCCGGTTTCGGTGTGCGGTGAGATGGCGGGGGATCCGGCGTTGACGCGTCTATTGCTCGGCATGGGCCTCACTGAGTTCTCGATGCATCCGAGCCAGTTGCTGGTGGTCAAGCAGGAAGTGCTGCGCTCGCATCTGAAGACGCTTGAGAAGCCGGTGGCCGATGTGCTGGCTTCGTTCGAACCGGAAGAGGTGCAGGCTGCGCTCAAGCGTGTGATGCTGGCCTGAGTCGACGCGTTCGCTTCATCAGATAAGGAAACGCCGCCCATTGGGCGGCGTTTCTGTTTCAGCGTGCGGTTGAGGAGGCTCGAGTCAGGCGAGGTGCGTCTGCCCGCACACCGGGCAATCCGGCTGGCGCGCGATGCGCATTGTGGTCCACTCCATCCGCAGCGAATCGAGCATCATCAGGCGGCCGAGCAACGGCGTGCCGATTGTGCCGATTACCTTGAGCGCTTCGGCGGCCTGCATCGAACCGACAATGCCGACCGTCGGCGCGAACACGCCCATGGTCGAACAGGCGACTTCCTCGAACGGCTGGTCTTCAGGGAACACGCAGGCATAGCAGGGCGACGCTTCGTCGCGGAAATCGAAGGTGCTGATCTGGCCGTCGAAACGTAGCGCCGCGCCTGACACCAACGGCACGCCGTGCTTCACACAGGCGCGGTTGATCGCGTGGCGCGTCGCGAAGTTGTCGGTGCAATCGAGCACGACGGTCGCATTCGGCACGTGCGCGTCGAGCCACGCGTCGTCGACGCGCTCGGCCACCGCGTTCACCACGACTTCGGGATTGATCTGCGCGATCGCGTCGCGCCCGGACTCCACCTTTTTGCGCCCGATGGAAGCGGTCACATGCAGGATCTGCCGCTGCAGATTGGTCAGGTCGACCGTATCGGCATCGACCAGCGTCAAACGGCCGACGCCGGCCGCCGCCAGATACATCGCGGCGGGCGAACCCAGGCCGCCCGCGCCGACGATGATCGCGTGCGCATCGATAAAACGCTGCTGCGCCTCGATGCCGATTTCATCGACGAGGATGTGGCGGGAATAGCGAAGGAGTTGATCGTCGTTCATGGCGGGGCGCGTGAATGTGTCGCGCGATGTGATGCAGGACCGATGGGCCTGCCGTGCGCGTTTTCGATATTTTAATCGCGCCGGGAGCGGGTGTTCTTGCGGGTGCCGGGTATTACAGCGTGTCTTCGCAGCATGTTCCGCTGCGAAGACACGTCGGGCTTGCTGCTTAGTTGCTTTGCGAAGCAGGCGCCGATGCGCCCGGCACCGGTTGCGTCGGCTTCACCGCGACCGGCGCGGACGCCGACGTGGCCGGCTTGTTCTGCGCGAGACGGCGCTCGGTCAGCGACTTCGATTCCTGCACCGGCTTGCCTTCCAGCTTGTTCAGAGCCTGTTGCAGCATGAAGTCGTCGGTCGAACCGAATTCCACCGGCTTGCGCTCACGATCCTTCTGACGCTGTTCGGGCGTTTTCTTATCGTTCTGCTCTTCGAGCTGGCGCAACTGGTCCATGCGTTCCTGTTCGCGCTGTTCCGCTTCCTTCTTCTCGTTCGGGTCTTGCGTGTTCGCAAGGTGATTCGAGTAGTCGACTTCGCGCGTGACGAGCGCGTCGTCCGGATCGCCTTCTGCGTATTGATCGACCGCGATGTCAGGACGGATGCCCTTGTTCTGGATTGAACGGCCGCTCGGTGTGTAGTAGTACGCCGTGGTCAGACGCAGCGCGGTGTCCGCCGTCATGGGGCGCACGGTCTGCACCGAACCCTTGCCGAAGGTCGTCTTGCCGACGATCAGCGCACGATGCTGATCTTGCAGCGCGCCCGCGACGATTTCCGACGCCGACGCGGAGTAGGCGTTGGTCAGCACAATCATGGGCACGGTCTTGAAGATCGGCGCTTCGTCCTTCAGCGGATCGCTGTCGAAGGATTGCAGGCGGTAGTTGTCGTAGGTGTCGCGATAGACCTGCTTCGAATCCGGAATCTGGCCGTTGGTGGACACCACAACCGAATTCGGCGGGAGGAACGCGCCGGCCACACCGACCGCGCTTTGCAGCAGGCCGCCACCGTTATTACGCAGGTCGAGCACGAGACCCTTCAGATTCGGCTGCTGACGCGCAATGTCTTGCAGCTTCGCTGCGAGATCAGGCGTGGTGCGTTCCTGGAAGCTGGTGATCCGCACATAGGCGTAGCCCGGCGCGAGGATCTTCATCTTGACCGACTGGACCTTGATGATGGCGCGCGTCACGGTGAGCGGGAACGTGCGGTCGTCGGTCTTGCGGAAGATGGTGAGCGTGACCTTGGTGCCCGGGTCGCCGCGCATCTGCTTGACCGCCTGGTCGAGCGTCATGCCGCGCACGGGTTTGTCGTTGATACGCGTGATCAGGTCGCCCGGACGGATGCCGGCGCGGAACGCGGGCGTGTCCTCGATCGGCGAAATCACCTTGATCAGGCCGTCTTCCGACGAAATTTCGATGCCGAGACCGGCGAAGCGACCCTTGGTCTGCTCCTGCAGTTCTTCGTAATCGGTCTTGTCGAGATACGACGAGTGCGGGTCGAGGCTCGACACCATGCCCTTGATGGCGGCGGTGAGAAGCTTTTTATCGTCGACTGGTTCGACGTACTCGTGCTTGATTTGCCCGAAGACTTCGGCAAAGAGCCTGAGCTGGTCCAGCGGCAGCGGCGCAACAGCGTTCGACGCTGCGCTGGCGGGTTGCTGGGCCGAAGCCGAGAGTTGCAGGGTGGCAAATACACCGGTAGCAAGGCCCGCGGCAATCAGGCCGATATTTTTCAGGTTCTTTCGCATAGAGTCTGTTGCGGTCGGAAGCGCGTGGCAGCGTCGATAGAGATGGGGACGGACAAGTATAACTGCACACCCGCCAAGTCAGGGAGCGGCGCAGGCAATCGTGATTCGACAGCACGCGCCGGGCCTGGTTCGTGGGATTGCGCGCACAACGATGAAGTAATGTGCCGTAACGGATCGATGGCGGCCAGAACGGCGCGCTCGAATGACGCGAGCCGCGCTGACCGGTACGTCTTGCCGGTCGGCGCGGCCCTTGCGCCGCCCCTGCGCTGCATTTCTGACGGCAGCATGGCGGCAAGATGGCAGAATCAGCCCGCCTTACCCTGCTTGGCGACGGCGGCCTGCGCCTTGGCGATCGCTTCCTGGTCGCCCAGATAGTAGTGCTTGATAGGCTTCAGGTTTTCGTCGAGTTCATAGACGAGCGGCACGCCGTTCGGAATATTCAGGCCGACGATGTCGTCGTCCGAAATATTGTCCAGGTATTTCACCAGTGCGCGGATCGAGTTGCCGTGGGCGGCGATCACGATCTTGCGGCCCGACTTGATGGCCGGCGCAATCGACTCGTTCCACAGGGGCAGAACGCGCGCGACCGTGTCTTTCAGGCATTCGGTGAGCGGCAATTGCTCGCGCGGCACCTTGGCGTAACGCGGATCGTCGTACGGCGCGCGCTCGTCCGTCGGCTCGAGCGCCGGCGGCGGCGTGTCGTAGCTGCGGCGCCAGACCAGCACCTGTTCGTCGCCGAACTTGGCGGCCGTTTCCGCCTTGTTCAGACCCGACAGCGCGCCATAGTGGCGTTCATTCAGACGCCACGAATGCACCACCGGCAGGTACATCAGATCCATTTTGTCCTGCACGTGCCACAAGGTGCGGATCGCGCGTTTGAGCACCGACGTGTAGGCGATGTCGAACGTGTAGCCCGATTCCTTCAGCAGCACGCCCGCTTGCTGCGCCTCATTGTTGCCCTGCTCGGTGAGGTCGACGTCGACCCAGCCCGTGAAGCGGTTTTCCTTGTTCCACGTCGATTCGCCGTGGCGGATGAGAACGAGTTTGTACATGAGATTGCCGGTCGGTAGTGAGGAAGCGGTAAAGCGCTGCGGGGGTCCTCTGGAGGAGCGCCGCCATCGCGTCAGACGGTTATTTTATAATGGGTGGATTGCCCTTTTCGATTTCTCTCTTTTTCGGCGGATTTTCCGTGAAGTTTTTCACTGATTACACAAACCTTGTACTGATCGCGATCGTCCTCATCTCCGGTGGGTTGCTGCTGTGGCCGACGATCAGCCGGCGCGGCCGTGGCGGCCTGTCGGCCGCTGAAGCCACGCAACTGATCAACCGGCGCAATGCGGCGGTCATCGACCTGCGTCCGTCCGCCGACTACGCCAAAGGGCATTTGCCCGCGGCACGGCACCTTGAATTTGCAGAGTTGCAGGCGAAAGTCGCGCAACTCGTGAAGAACAAGAGCAACCCGGTGCTGCTGGTATGCCAGACCGGCCAGCAGTCGAACAAGGCAGCGCGTATCGTGCAGGATGCAGGTTACGCGGAAGTCCATGTTCTCGAAGGCGGTGTCGACGCCTGGCAGAAAGCCGGTATGCCGGTTGTGAAACAAGGAGCAGCCAAGTGAACAAAGTGATCATGTACAGCACCCAGGTGTGCCCGTATTGCCAGATGGCCGAACGTCTTTTAAAGTCGCGCGGCGTCGAGCACGTTGAAAAGGTACTGATCGACAAAGACCCGGCCCGTCGTGAGGAAATGATGACCCGGACCGGTCGCCGCACGGTGCCGCAAGTGTTCATCGGCGAGACGCATGTGGGCGGGTACGATGACCTCTCCGCGCTCGATCGCGCGGGCGGTTTGATGCCGCTGCTCGAAGCAACTGCCTGAATTCGCGCGCCCACGGGCGCGCGACAAGGGCGGGTGAACACCAAGCCGGCGCGGCCTCGCCTCTTCAGGGCGGGCGGCGCGCCGCAACGATCTGGCGGCCCATGCAAGCATGGGCCGCCGCCATGCATACCTATCAGGGAATCACTTCATCATGTCCGACGAGAATAACCAGCCGTTCTTCAACATCCAGCGCATCTATTTGAAGGACATGTCGCTCGAGCAGCCGAATTCGCCGGGCATCTTCCTCGAGCAGGAAATGCCCTCGGTCGAAGTCGAAGTCGACGTGAAGGCTGAGCGCCTCGCCGACACCGTGTTCGAAATCCTCGTCACGGGCACGGTCACGGCCAAGGTGTCGGACAAGGTTGCGTTCCTGATCGAAGCCAAGCAAGCCGGCATTTTCGACATCCGCAACATTCCGGCTGAGCAGATCGACCCGCTGGTCGGCATTGCCTGCCCGACCATCCTGTTCCCGTACCTGCGCTCGAACATCGCCGACGCGATCACGCGCGCCGGTTTCCCGCCGATCCACCTCGCCGAGATCAACTTCCAGGCGCTGTACGAGCAACGCCTCGCGCAGATGGGTGGCCAGGACGGCGCGGCGCAGAACGGCGTCACGCACTAACGTGTCGCAAGCAGTGCCGGCTATGAAGGTTGCTGTCCTTGGCGCCGGCGCATGGGGCACAGCGCTCGCCGGCCATCTGGCCGTACGGCACGACACGGTGTTGTGGGCGCGCGAGCCCGCGCTCATTGCCGATCTCTCCGCTTCGCACGAAAACGCCCGCTATCTGGCGGGCGTTGCTTTGCCGCCTGCGCTTCGCTATGAAGCCGATCTGAACGCAGCGCTCGACCACGCGCTCGCTGACGACGCGTTATGCGTCGTGGCGACGCCCGTCGCAGGACTGCGCGGTCTGTTTCAGGCCATGCGCGACGCGGGCAAAGTGCCGGCGCATGTGGTGTGGTTGTGCAAGGGTTTTGAAGCCGATTCGCAGTTGATGCCGCATCAGGTGGTCGCGGCCGAACTGCCGGAGCATGCCAGCAACGGCGTGCTGTCCGGTCCGAGCTTCGCGCGCGAAGTCGGGCAGGGCTTGCCGGTCGCGCTGACCATCGCGAGCGCGTCGGCGGCGTGCCGCGAGCGCACGGTCGCCGCGTTTCATCACGGCGCCATGCGCATCTATACCGGCGACGACGTCGTCGGGGTGGAAGTGGGCGGCGCGGTGAAAAACGTGCTGGCCATTGCAACGGGCATCGCCGACGGCCTCGGCCTCGGGCTCAATGCGCGCGCGGCGCTGATCACGCGCGGCCTCGCTGAAATGTCGCGCCTCGGCGTGACGCTTGGCGGACGGGCGGAAACGTTCACCGGTTTGACCGGCTTGGGCGATCTGATCCTGACCGCAACCGGTGATCTGTCGCGCAATCGTACGGTCGGCGTGCAACTCGCCGCGGGCCGCACGCTCGACGATATTCTCGGCGCCCTCGGTCACGTGGCGGAAGGCGTGCGTTGCGCGCAAGCCGTGCTCGCGATTGCTCGCGCGCATGCTATCGAGATGCCGATCACGCAAGCGGTCTGTGCCGTGCTGTTCGACGGCGTGGCGCCGCGCGACGCCGTCAGCGCCCTGCTGCGGCGCGACTCCAAAGCTGAATAAACCTTGTCTTTCAGCCGTTTAGCGCGCAATGCGCTGAACGGCTGCCCGCTCTCGCTGTCCACGTTTTTATCGACGCTTCGGATCAGCGAGGTTCCCATGCTCAGATTCAATCGTTGCACGCTGGAAGCACGCGTGGTCGACATCACCACGCTCGCCGTGGATGCGATCGTCAACGCCGCGAATACGTCGTTGTTGGGCGGAGGGGGCGTGGACGGCGCGATTCATCGCGCGGCCGGCACGGATTTGCTGCGCGAGTGCGAAACGCTCTGCGGCTGTGCGACCGGTGACGCGAAGCTGACCGGCGGCTACCGTCTGCCGGCTAAACATGTGATTCATGCCGTTGGCCCGGTCTGGCGGGGTGGTTCGCATGGCGAGGCCGACTTGCTCGCGTCCTGCTATCAGCGCTCGCTGGAGGTGGGGCGCGAGGCGCAGTGCAAGAGCATTGCGTTCCCCGCGATCAGTTGCGGCATCTACCATTTCCCCGCTGACGAGGCCGTGCGGATCGCGGTCGGCACGGTGCTCGACACTTTGGTGCGCACGCCGCAGATCGAACAGGTGCTGTTCGCCTGTTTCGACGACGCCATGTTCGCGCGCTACGAGGCCGAATTGGAACGCCGTCAGGCGCCGCCTTCGAAGCCGGTCTGACGCCACGCTTCGAACACCACGACCGCGACGGTATTCGACAGATTAAGGCTGCGGTTGCCCGGACGCATGGGCAGGCGCACCCGTTGCTCGTTGGCGAACTGGTCGAGCACCGAGTCGGGCAGGCCGCGCGTTTCGGCGCCGAACACGAACCAGTCGCCGGATTGAAACGCGTGCTCGTGAAAGCGGCCCGAGCCGCGCGTGGTGAACGCGAACATGCGCGCCGGGTCCGGCGATTCCTTGGCGATGAACGCCGCCCAGTCCGGATGCACGTTCATTTGCGCGTACTCGTGATAGTCGAGGCCGGCGCGGCGCAACTTGGCGTCGTCGAGTGGAAAGCCGAGCGGCTCGATCAGATGCAGCCGGGCGCCAGTGTTGGCGCACAGGCGGATCACGTTGCCGGTGTTCGGCGGGATTTCCGGTTCTACGAGAACGACATTGAACATGGTGAACTCAGGTGGAGACTAGTTTTTCGGCGTGCGCAGCGCGACGAAGTTGGTGACCCGCCGCGCGCCGGCCGCCTTGAGCGTGCGCGCCAGCGCTTCGAGCGTTGCGCCGGTCGTCATCACATCGTCGACGATGCCGACGTGCAGGCCTTGCACGGACCCGGCGACCTTGAACGCGCGGCCCACGTTCAGGCGGCGGGCGTCGAGATCGAGCCGCGACTGCGGCGCGGTGTGAATCACGCGATTCAGCAAGGTCGCGTCGCTGCGTACTTTCAGCGCGCGGGCGAGCGGTCTCGCGATCTGCCAGGCCTGGTTGTAGCCGCGCTCGGTGAGACGTTTGTTTGCAAGCGGCACGGGTGTGATCACATCCGGCCATTCAGCAAGGTCTTGCCCGGAATCCTGTGCAAGACGCGCGAGCCGTTGTGCAAACTCGCGCGCCAGCATCAGCCGGGCGCGAAATTTTAGACCGACCGCCAACGTGTCGAGCGGAGCGCGGTAGTCGGCGAGGGCGAAGGTTACGTCGAACGGCGGCGGCTCGCCGATGCAATCCGCGCAGCGATATTGCGCGTGCGCCGCCCATCGCGAACTGGATAAAGGCACCGCGCAGACGGTGCAGCGCAACCGCGCTTCGTTCCAGTAGGCTTCGTCGCAACCGGCGCACAGCGTCGTATGCGACAAATTGCCGCATAACGCGCAGAGGTTCGGCAACGCAGCGTGCATCACGCGCGGCCAGGCTGAATGTAAGCCGCGCGCGAAACGCGCGAATCTGCCGCCGGAAAATGACGAATTGGGCCGGATTGGCATGACTGGACCGCCCGCGAAGGCCTTTCACGCTGAATGGAAGGAAGCGAGCGAGTATACTTCCTGCTCCACGCCAGCACGACACTCATGTCCCCAACTCCCGCTCAATCAGGCCGTCCGGCCTATGATTCCCGGCGCCTCCGGCGGATCTTCGACCGCCGCGCAGCGACTTTCGGCGACGTCGCATTCCTGCCTCGCGAAATCGCGCAACGCATGCGCGAGCGCCTCGACTACATCAAGGTCACACCCGCGAGCGTGCTCGACGCCGGCTGCGGCGCGGGCGAAGACATTCCCGCTTTGCGCGAGCGTTTTCCCGAAGCGCCGGTGTTCGGCTCCGACCTGTCGCACGGCATGCTCACGCGCGCGCTGCAGCACGATTCCGGTGACACGAGCTGGCGGCGCTTTCTGCCGGCCTCGCTCGGCAAGGCGCTCGGCGCCCGCGGGCCGCGGTTCGCGCAAGCCGACTTTTCGGCGCTGCCGTTCGCGGCCGGCGCCTTCGAATTCATCTGGTCCAATCTGGCGCTGCACTGGCACTCGCGGCCCGATCTCGTGTTTCCCGAGTGGCAGCGCGTGCTCAAGGTCAATGGGCTGCTGATGTTCAGCACGCTCGGCCCCGACTCCCTCAAGGAATTGCGCGGCGCCTACGCCGAAGTCGAGGCCGCGCACGGCGTCGCCTCGCGCAAGCATGTGATCGATTTCGTCGACATGCACGATCTCGGCGACATGCTGGTCGAAAGCGGCTTCGAGATTCCCGTGATGGACCAGGAAGTCCTCACCATTACCTATCAGTCGCCGCAGTCGCTGCTCGCCGACGTGCGCCGCTGGGGCGCCTATCCGTTCGAGCGCGAAGCGTCGTCGAGCGCCGCCGCGCGTCGGCTGCACAAGGCTTTGCTGGCGGCCCTCGAAGCCCGCCGGCGCGCCGACGGTACGATCGCGCTGACCTTCGAGGTGATCTACGGACACGCATGGAAAGCCGTGCCGCGCACTACGGCGGAAGGTCATGGCATCGTCCGGATCGAGGACATCGGACGCGGTTCGTCGAGGAATCGTTGAGGAATCGACGAGGCGGTAAAGAGGACATCTGTTATGTCTGAAATTACCGCTTCAAAAGACGCGCAAATGGTGCGTCAAAACGGCGCGGAGGCTTGTCGCGCCTGGCTTGTGGGCCAATCGAGGCTTGCTTGTGGATGCTATGGATCGCGCCTATAATGCGTCAGTTTGTCGCCCGGAGTTCCCACATTTGGGGCGGCAGGCCCGAGGCACAGGGCAGCAAGATAAGATGACGCGGCGGTGATCGAGCGGCCGGAATAACGGTCGCGAGGAATGACCGCTGGCGGCGATTGGAGACAATCGGCGGGAGGCAGCGATGGAAGCATCAGATCTGCTGGCGGATTCAGAACCAGTTCTCAAAGACTGGACGATGAAACGCAACTGTTCGATATCGCCGCGGCAGTTCGTATGTTTCTACGTGTCGCTTGCGTTGTTCTCGTTGGCAATTGCTTTCATGCTGGTTCTGGTCGGCGCCTGGCTGGTGTTGCCGTTCACCGGTGTCGAATTGCTGGCGGTGGGCATCGCGTTTGCCATCTATGCGCGTCATGCTGTGGATTACGAGCGTATCCGGTTGTTTCAGAACCGGCTCGTCATCGAGCAGGTCAGCGCCGAGCAGCTCACGCAGTTCGAGTTCAATCCGCGCTGGGTGCGGATCGAGGCGGGCGCAACACCGCGTGACCGGATCAAACTGGTCTCGCGCGGCCAGACGATCATGATCGGGCAACATCTCGCGCAGTATCGGCGCGCGCAGTTCGCAGGCGAATTGCGTATGTGGCTCACGCGTTGTTAGACGTATGAAGTCACGCGGCGTTCACGGGGAGCGCGAGGCAACCTGCCAGCGGGGTCGAGGGTTTGAATGGAAATTTTGGGTAAGGAAGCTATGAAAACAATCAAGCGAGCCCTCATGGGCGTGCTGGCGATGAGCGGACTGCTTTTCGCCGGCGCGGCCCTGGCAGTGGGCGATGTTCCGGGCGGCCCTGCCGTCAACGAGATCAATCTCCAGCCGCCTGCGACCAAGATCGCTGAGGAGCTCTTCAGCCTCCACATGTTCATGCTGGTACTTTGCCTGGTCATCTTCGTCGGTGTGTTCGGCGTGATGTTCTATTCGATCTTTGCTCACCGCAAATCGAAAGGCCACAAAGCTTCCAACTTCCACGAAAGCACGACCGTCGAAATCATCTGGACGATCGTGCCGTTCATCATCGTCGTGTTGATGGCACTGCCCGCCACCAAGACGGTGGTCGCAATGAAAGACACCACCAACGCCGACGTCACCATCAAGGTCACCGGCTATCAGTGGAAATGGGGCTACGACTACGTCAAGGGCCCGGGCGAAGGCATCAACTTCCTGTCCACGCTGGCCACGCCGCGTGCGGAAACCGATGGCCGCGAGCCGATTTCCACCACGTATCTGCAGGAAGTCGACAATCCACTGGTCGTCCCGGTCGACAAGAAAATCCGCATCATCACCACCGCGAACGACGTGGTCCACTCCTGGTACGTGCCGGCTTTCGGCGTGAAGCAGGACGCGATTCCGGGTTTCGTGCGCGACACGTGGTTCAAGGCTGAGAAGACCGGCACGTTCCGCGGCTTCTGTACCGAACTGTGCGGCAAGGAACACGCGTTCATGCCGGTGGTGGTCGAAGTGCTGTCCGCCGACGACTACGCGAAGTGGGTCGACACGCAGAAGAAGAAAATGGCCGCCGGTCAGGACGATCCGAACAAGACCTACACCATGGCCGAGCTGATGGAGCGCGGCGGCAAGGTCTACGCGGCGAATTGCGCGGTCTGCCACCAGCCGACCGGCAAGGGCGCGGGCGCATTCCCGGCGCTCGACGGCAGCAAGATCGCCAATGGCGCGATCGCCGAGCACGTCAGCCTGGTGCTGAAGGGCAAGAACGCGATGCCGTCGTGGGCGCCTACGCTGAACGACGTCGAAATCGCTTCGGTGGTCACGTACGAACGTAACTCGTGGGGCAACCACACCGGCGATATTCTCCAGCCGAAGCAGGTCGCGGACGCCCGTAACGGCAAGCTGCCGGAAGGCGGCAACCATCTGGCCGACGCAGGTGCAGCGGCGAGCGGCGCGGAAGCGGCTTCGGGCGCGGCGGCAGCTTCGGGTGCCTCCGGTGCTGAAGCGGCAGCGGCCGGTTCGGACAGCGCGGCAACACAAGCGGCATTGCCGGCGAGCATCTACTTCGAAACCGGCAAGAGCACGTTGCCGGCCGACGCGAAAGCGGCGGTCGACGCAGCCGCGGCCTACGCGAAGGCGCATCCGGACGCGAAATTCACGCTGTCGGGCTTCACCGACGCCACCGGCTCCGCCGACCTCAACGCGAAGCTCGCGAAGAGTCGCGCCGAAGCCGTGCGCGACGCGTTGAAAGCAGCCGGCATTGCCGAAGACCATATTATTTTGAAGAAGCCGGAAACGATCACGGGCGGCAGCGACGCGAAAGAAGCCCGGCGTGTTCAGATCAGCCCGGCTGCCTGACGTGTTCATGGTCAGCACCGCAGTATTCGCTTTAGGAGATTGTCATGTCTAGCATCGGACACGATGTAGTCGCAGGCCACGAACACGTGCACGGCGACCATGCCCACGAAACGCCGCATGGCTGGCGCCGTTGGCTGTTCGCAACCAATCACAAGGACATCGGTACGCTGTACCTGATCTTCTCGTTCACCATGTTCCTCTCCGGGGGCGTGATGGCGCTGATGATCCGTGCCGAACTGTTCGAGCCGGGCTTGCAGATCATGCGTCCCGAGTTCTTCAACCAGTTGACCACCATGCATGGCCTGATCATGGTGTTCGGCGCGATCATGCCGGCTTTCGTCGGCTTCGCGAACTGGATGGTGCCGCTGCAGATCGGCGCATCGGACATGGCTTTCGCCCGCATGAACAACTTCAGCTTCTGGCTTCTGCCGGTGGCGGCTGTCCTGCTGGTCGGTTCGTTCTTCTCGCCGGGCGGCGCGACCGCCGCGGGCTGGACGCTGTACGCGCCGCTCTCCACGCAGATGGGCCCGGGCATGGACTTCGCGATTTTCGCGGTCCACTTGATGGGTGCTTCGTCGATCATGGGCGGGATCAACATCGTCGTGACGATCCTGAACATGCGCGCACCGGGCCTCACGCTGATGAAGATGCCGATGTTCGTCTGGACGTGGCTGATCACCGCCTACCTGCTGATCGCCGTGATGCCGGTTCTGGCAGGCGCGATCACCATGGTGCTGTTCGATCGTCACTTCGGCACGTCGTTCTTCAACGCGGCAGGCGGCGGCGACCCGGTCATGTACCAGCACATTTTCTGGTTCTTCGGGCACCCCGAGGTGTACATCATGATCTTGCCGGCGTTCGGGATCGTGTCGCAGGTGATTCCGGCGTTCTCGCGCAAGCCGCTGTTCGGCTATAGCTCGATGGTGTACGCAACGTCGTCGATCGCGATTCTGTCGTTCATGGTCTGGGCGCACCACATGTTCGCAACCGGTATGCCGGTCACGGGCCAGCTGTTCTTCATGTACGCCACCATGCTGATCGCCGTGCCGACGGGCGTGAAGGTGTTCAACTGGGTCGCGACGATGTGGCGCGGTTCGCTGAGCTTCGAAACGCCGATGTTGTTCGCGGTTGGCTTCCTGATCGTGTTCACGTTCGGTGGTCTGTCGGGTCTCATGCTGGCAATGGCCCCGCTCGACATCCAGTATCACGGTACTTATTTCGTCGTCGCGCACTTCCACTACGTGCTGGTGGCGGGCTCGCTCTTCGCGCTGTTCTCCGGGTGGTACTACTGGGCGCCGAAGTGGACCGGCTGGATGTACAACGAGACGCGCGGCAAGATCCACTTCTGGGCGTCGCTGTTCTTCTTCAACCTCGCGTTCCTGCCGATGCACTTCGTTGGTCTCGCAGGTATGCCGCGTCGTTATGCTGACTACCCGGCGCAGTTCACGGACTGGAACCAGGTCATCTCGATCGGCGCGTTCGGCTTCGGTCTGGCGCAGGTCTACTTCCTGTTCGCGGTTGCACTGCCGGCCTACCGTGGCGGCGGCGAACTCGAAAAGGCTGGCGACAAGCCGTGGGACGGCGCAACGGGCCTCGAATGGACCGTGCCGAGCCCGGCTCCGTTCCACACGTTCGAAAACCCGCCGACCGTCGAGTAATCGGCGCACGGTGAGATTGCCGGCTCCGGCAGCGCAGCAGTTCGTTACCTGAGCCGGCGATCACGAAAGTAGTGGCGGTACCCGTAGTCAAAAAGCATTCAGAAAGTCGAGCATGACGCGCAATCCTCAAGAAAGACGTACACCCGAGCAGATTCGCGCGGGCAACCGGCGGATCGGTTTCGTGATGTTCGTGATCGCCGCGGTCTTTTTCGCGAGCGTCATCATTCATCAGAAGTGGTTCACCTGACGGTGCGGTTCAAGTCCGTTTGCAGGTTTGTTGAGGATTGAGATGTCGACGCAACCGCCGGCTCAGGCCGACCGCTCTTTTAACCGTTCGATGCTGATCAAGCTGTTCATCGTCGCGTTGATGATGTTCGGTTTCGGTTTCGCGCTGGTGCCGATGTACCGCGCGATCTGTCAGATCACCGGTATCAACAACCTCGTGCAGCGTGATGCCACGGTGCGCGAGGCGAAGAATACGCAGGTCGACATGAGCCGCACGATTTCGATCGAATTCGATGCGAACGCGCGCGGCCCGCTGGGTTTCAAGCCGGAGCAGCGCAGTCTCGACGTGCATCCGGGCGAAGTGACGACGGTGATGTACGAGGTGAGCAACGAACAGGCGCGCACGATTCAGGCGCAAGCCATTCCGAGCTACGCGCCGAAGCAGGCCACCGAGTACTTCAAGAAGATCGAGTGTTTTTGCTTTACGCAGCAAACGTTGACGGCGAATCAGACGAAGCGCCTGCCGGTGGTGTTCGTGGTCGATCCGAAGTTGCCGAAAGACGTGAAAACGATCACGTTGTCGTACACGTTCTTTGAATTGAATACGCCGGCAGCGGCGACGGCCGGAGGCGCGGCGCCCACGGCCAATACGGCTACAAGCGCGGCCACCGCCGCCAATCCCGCCTGACGGCTCACGTCGCAGGCGAAGGAAGAAGAAACGAGATGAGCGATAACGGCGGCAGCCCGCGCAAGAGCAGTTTTGGTCAGTCGATGCGTGCGGTGTTCTGGTCGTTTTTCGGGGTGCGCAAGCGTCGCGATCTGGAGGCGGACGCCACGCAGTTGAACCCGCTGCATGTGATCGCGGCAGCGTTGATCTGCGCGGCAATTTTTATCGTGGCGCTGATTCTGATCGTGCGCGTCGTAGTAGGCTGAAGCACCAGACGCACACGTAGAATCGGGCGAAGCAGCGCCCAACAATTAGAGCGAAGCGGTGCGGTATCGACGCGCCGCCGAAGATACAGCCGGAAATTCCGGAACAACTGGACTGAAGTGGAGAATCAAGAATGAGCGGTCAAAACGAGAGCCCGTACTATTTCGTACCGCATCCGTCGCGGCATCCGATTAGCGCCGCTGTTGGGTTGCTGGTCATGCTCGGATCGCTTGCGGCCTGGATCAACGAACATGACTGGGCGCCGATCGGCGTCGTCGCCGGTTTGTTGTGGCTGCTCTTTACGCTGTGGCACTGGTTCGGCGACGCGATCGCCGAGTCGGAAGGCGGCATGTACGGCAAGAATGTCGACAAGTCGTACCGCTGGAGCATGAGCTGGTTCATCTTCTCCGAAGTGATGTTCTTCGGTGCGTTCTTCGGCGCGCTGTTCTATGCGCGTGAGATCGCGCTGCATCAACTGGGCAGCCTCGATTACAAACTGATCTGGCCGGATTTCTCGGCCGTGTGGCCGAACAACGGTCCGGCAGCGCTGGTCTCGACCTTCAAGTCGATGCAGCCGTGGCCGGTGCCGACCATCAACACGGCGCTGCTGCTTTCCTCGGGCGCGACGTTGACGGTCTCGCACCACGCGCTGCGTGAAGACCATCGCAAGAAGGCGATCATCTGGCTGGCCGCAACGCTCGTGCTCGGCGTCTGCTTCCTGTTCCTGCAAGGCTTCGAATACTTCCACGCATACAACGAGCTGAATCTGACGCTGTCGTCGGGCGTGTATGGTTCGACGTTCTTCCTGCTGACCGGTTTCCACGGCTTTCACGTGTTCCTCGGCGGCACGATGCTGGCAGTCGTGCTGGCGCGTATGATCCGCGGCCACTTCACGGCGGAGCATCACTTCGCGTTCGAAGGCGCGGCCTGGTATTGGCACTTTGTGGACGTCGTGTGGCTTGGGCTGTACGTCGTCGTGTACTGGCTGTAACGCAGTCTGGCCTGCGCCTACCGACAACTTCGGAATGTGTGCAGGCCGTTCGCGCCAGATCCTGCGGGGCGCTGCGCACGAGCAACCACGCAAGACAGCAGCAGTTCGTAAAACTACGCAGCGCCGCCCTCGACCCTGTCAGGGCGGCGTTTTGTTTGGCGGCGTGGAGATTTTTCCGCCGGGCTCAGCGCCCGTAAGGAATACCGGTCGACTGAATCCAGCCCATCCAGTGAGCGAACAGGATGAACAGGAACAGCGAGATCGACAGGCCCACCCGCGTGGCGAGCGACCAGACCATCCGCTTGGTTTTGCCCTTGTCATGCATCATGAAGTACAGCGCCGACACCATGCTGGCGATGATCAGGACGAAGGCGATGGGAACGAGAATGTGCATGGAACCAGCTGAAACCAGGAAGCGCAGAGGCAAGACGTTTATTATCGCACCGCGCGCCTGCGTTTGCCGTGGGCTCCCCGTGACGCCGCAGGTGTCGTTGGAGCGTGCGCGATGAAGTTCCGCCTCGTTCCCGCGCTGTTGATTCTGCTGGTGATCGTGGTGACCGTGCGGCTAGGTTTCTGGCAGCGCGACCGCGCGCATCAGAAGGAAGCGCTCGAAGCGCACATCACGCAGTTCGAGAACGCACCCGCGCAACCGGTGAGCGGCGCGCCGATCGAGCTAAAGGACATCGAGTTTCATCGCGTGAAGGCGCGTGGCAGTTTCGTCGCGGACAAGGTCGTCTACCTCGATAATCGTCCGTATAACGACCAGCCGGGCTTTTACGTCGTGATGCCTTTTAAACTGGCCGACGGCGGCTACGTGCTGGTCAATCGCGGCTGGTTACCGCGCAACATGAACAATCGCGAGACCATCGCGCCGTACACCACGCCGCAAGGCGACATCGAAATCGAAGGCATTGCGCGGGCCGACGCCTCACGCGCTTATGAGTTGGGGCAGGGTGGTTCGGCCGAGCATCAACTGATCCGCCAGAATCTGGATGTCGCTGCGTACGCCGCGGAAACCGGCCTGCCGCTGCAATCGTTCGTGATTCAACAGTTGAGCGATGACGGCGACAAACTGGTGCGCGATTGGCCCGCGCCTACTAGCGGCGTCGAGCGTAACTATGGCTACATGTTCCAATGGTGGGGTATGGCGGCCGCCGCGCTGGTCTTCGGCCTGTATGCCGCGCGCCGCGCCGCCAGGAAAGAGCACGTCCCGGGCGTATAACGCAGCACAGCACATGCGGTTTGCGGTCCAACTTCGCAAGCCGCGCAAATCATTGAAAGAGGTCCAGTAGTGTCGACGCAATCTCCCCGTTCACCGCAAGCCGGCAAACCCGCAGCGCCCCGAGCGATGCCCGGTCAACCCAACGGCAAAGGCTCGTGGAAGCGCGGCCGCTGGATGCTGCTGCTGGTGGCGATCATCTGCGCCGCTCCGATCGCCGTGTCGTATTTCACGTACTACGTGATCCGGCCGACCGGCGGCACCACGAGTTACGGCACGCTGGTCGAACCGCAACGCCCGATTCCCGATTCGCTCATGGTCACCGGCGAGGACGGCAAGCCCGTCAAGTTCGACACACTGCGCGGCCACTGGCTGATGATTTCGATCGACAACAGCGCGTGCGACAAAGCGTGCGTCACCAAGCTCTACTTCATGCGACAAATCCGCGCAGCTCAGGGCCCGGAACGCGAGCGCGTCGTGGAAGTGTGGCTGCGCACCGATGCAGGCAACGTCTCGGACGTGATACAAAAGGCCTATCCCGACACCGACATGATGATCGCCGATCCGGCGCAGGTGTCCGCATGGCTGCCAACGGATAGCGGCACCAAGGTTACCGACCACATCTACCTGGTCGATCCGAACGGCAATCTGATGATGCGTTTCCCGAAAGATCCGAACCCCAGCAAGATCAAAGGCGACCTGACCAAGCTGCTCAAATGGTCGCGCATCGGCTGATGCCGCAATATAGGTAAGAGAGATGTTCGTACTGCAACTGGCCCTGATCGGCTTGTGTATCGCGTTGTTGCCGCTGTCCTACGTGTGGGTCAAGGCTGACGACAACAAATTCCGCAAGCTGGTCTGGCTCACCACCTTTCTCACGCTCGATCTGGTGATGTTCGGCGGCTTCACGCGACTCACCGATTCCGGGCTCGGCTGTCCGGACTGGCCGGGCTGTTACGGCACCTCGTCGCCGTTCATCGCGCATGCGGCGATTACAGCCGCGCATCAGGCGATGCCCACCGGACCGGTCAGCATGACGAAAGCCTGGATCGAAATGATCCACCGTTACTTCGCGATGGCGATCGGCGTGCTGATCATCGCGCAGACCCTCATCGCGTGGACGGCGCGCATCAAGCGGCGTCCGTTGCATGTGTCGCCGTGGTGGCCCACCTCGCTGTTGCTGCTGATTCTGGTGCAAGGCGCGTTCGGCGCCTGGACCGTGACGATGAAGCTGCAACCGATCATCGTGACGACGCACCTACTGCTCGGACTCGCGCTACTGGGCACGCTCGGCTGGCTGGCCGCACGGCAAACGCCGTTGCCCGCTTACGAGCCCGAAGCCGCGCGCTGGCGCGCGGCGGCAATCGCAGGTCTGGTGCTGCTGATCGCGCAGATCGCGCTGGGCGGGTGGGTCAGCACGAACTACGCGGTGCTCGCGTGCACGGATTTCCCGACCTGCAACGGTCAATGGGTCCCGCCGATGGATTTCGCGCACGGCTTCCACCTCTGGCGCGCGCTCGGCATGACCGGCGACGGCGACATGATCACGCAGGATGCACTGGTGGCGATTCATTGGACGCATCGCACATTCGCCATCGTCGTGGTCGCCTATCTGGTGTGGTTCGCGCTGAAACTGCGCCGCTTCGAGTCGCTGCGGCGCCCCGCAAACGGCGTGCTGCTGGTCGTGCTGATCCAGTTCATCACCGGGCTGTCGAACATCGTTCTGCAATGGCCGTTGCCCATTGCGGTCGCGCATAACGGCGGGGCCGCGATCCTGCTGCTTCTGCTCGTTATGTTAAACTTTCGGATCGCTTATAGCCGTCCCGGCCGCGCCGTGCTCCCTGCGCGCGATGCCGCGCCAGCGTGACTCCACATGGACAGCACAACACTCTCCCAAACGCCCGGTAGCCGGGTCTCCCAGTACATCGCCCTGACGAAGCCGCGCGTCACGCAACTCGCCGTGTTCTGCGCCGTCATCGGCATGTTCCTGTCGACGCCCGGCATGGTGCCTTGGACTCCCCTGATCGGCGGCACCGTCGGCATCTGGTTACTGGCCGGCGCGGCGTTCGCCATCAATTGCCTCGTCGAGCAGAAGATCGACGCCAAGATGCGCCGCACCTCGTGGCGCCCGTCCGCGCGCGGCGAAATCACCACCACGCAGATTCTGCTGTTTTCGGCCGTACTCGGCGGCCTCGGCATGTGGACGCTCTACACGTTCGCCAATCCGCTCACCATGTGGCTCACGCTGGCCACGTTCGTCGGCTATGCCGTCGTCTATACGCTGCTGCTCAAGCCTGCCACGCCGCAGAACATCGTGATCGGCGGCGCCTCGGGCGCCATGCCGCCGGCGCTCGGCTGGGCCGCGGTCACCGGCCACGTGCCCGGCGACGCCTGGATCCTGGTGCTGATCATCTTCGTGTGGACGCCGCCGCATTTCTGGGCGCTCGCGCTGTATCGCCGCAAAGACTACGAAAACGCCGGCCTGCCGATGCTGCCGAACACGCACGGCGAGAAGTACACGCGCCTGCATATTCTGCTGTACACGGTGATCCTGTTCGCGGTCACCATGATGCCCTTCATCTCCGGCATGAGCGGCGTGGTGTATCTCGCGTCGGCCGTGTTACTGGGTGCCGTGTTTCTTGCCTATGCGTGGAAGATCTATCGCGAGTACTCGGACGATCTGGCGCGCAAGACCTTCCGTTATTCGATCGTCTATCTCTCGCTGCTGTTCGCCGCGCTGCTGATCGACCACTATGCGCGCGTCCTGATCGGCGCGTAATACCATGCTCAATAACCGCTTCGCGCGCACGGCGCGTGCTGCTGTGATCGCTTGCGCGCTCGGTGGCGCCTTGCTGGTCGCAGGCTGCGGCAAGCAGCCGCCGGCGTTCCAGAATCTCGACATCACCGGCAATACCCAGTTCGGAAGCAACTTCTCGCTGCCCGACACGGCCGGCCACATCCGCACCTTGGCGGATTACAAGGGCAAGGTGGTGGTGCTGTTCTTCGGCTACACGCATTGCCCGGACGTTTGCCCGACCACGATGGCCGAGCTCTCGCAAGCGTTGCAGCAACTCGGCCCCGAAGACGCGAAGCGCGTGCAGGTGCTGTTCGTCACCGTCGATCCCGAGCGCGATACGCCGACCTTGCTCGCGCAATACGTGCCGGCGTTCAACCCGACGTTCGTCGGCTTGCGCCCGGCCGATCAGGCGCAACTCACCAAGATCACGAAGGACTTCCGCGTCTACTACGCGAAGGTGCCGGGCAAGACGCCTGACAGCTACACGATGGATCACACGGCAGCGAGCTATGTGTTCGATACGGACGGCAAGCTGCGTCTGTTCGCGCGTGACGGCCAGGGCGCAACGCCGTGGGTGCACGACATCAAGCTGCTGCTCGACTGACACGCGCAGCAGTAAGGGCGCGTGTCGTATCACGCGTCCGTTTTCAAATTCCTCCGCGCTTCAAGACTCAAGCCGGCATCGGCAAACTCAATCCGGGCGCTAGCCGCGTCGCCTTGAACTCCGTCACCTCGTAACGCGCAAGGTTTTGTTGCGCGAACGGGTCGTTGGCGAGAATCTCATCCAGCTTATCGCGCTCGATGCGCACCGCCAGAATGATGCCGCCGTCGCGCGGCACTTTCGGTCCGGCGGCGATGAACACGCCCGCTTCGAACTGTTGCGTCAGAAACGCGCGATGGGCTTCCAGCGCGTCGTCGACGCGTTCGAGCGGTGCGGTGTAGATAAGGTCGATGACGTACATGGGCGTTCTCTCCAGCAATGGAATGTGCCGCTAAAACGTGCGGCCGCAGCCTCGGATTATCGGTCAGAGAACGATTCGGCGTGCGCGATCAGCCTGCACGCACGCCGCATTCGCCAGGCGGCTGGTTTCCTTACAGTGTCTCTCAAGTTGGCCGTTTGTCTTGCCGTTATATCGATAGCAATCGTTTGCGCGCGATACGTAGTCGCGCGCTTGCGACTGCGAACGGAACACGAATCACACGAGAGAGACCACAACAATGAGCAGGATGAGTTTGAATCGCAAACTATGGCTGTCGCTCGCGCTCGTCTGGCTGGGGCTGCTGGGTGTCGGGCTGTGGAGCGCGGTCGAAACGCGCAGCACGATGCTGGCCGAGCGCAAGGCGGGCATGGTGAATCTGGTCGATGCCGCGCAGGGCGTCGTGAACGGTTATTACGCGCTCTCGCAGAGCGGCAAGCTGAGCGAGGCCGATGCGCAGCGCGAAGCGCTCGCCCGTCTCGCGACCATGCGCTATGGCGAATCCGGCTATCTGTTCGTGATGGATTCGAAGCCCGTCGTGCTGATGCATCCCACGTTGCCGCAAATGACCGGCAAGCCGGTCGGCGACTTCAAGGACCCGGACGGCAAGCTCCTGTACGTGGCGATCGTCGACGCGGCCAAGGCAAGCGGCCGCGGCTTCGCGGAATATCGCGGACGCCTGCCGCACAGCGAAACGGCTGTGCCGAAAATCAGCTACGTGGTGCGTTTCGCGCCGTGGGACTGGAACATCACGAGCGGCGTGTTCATCAAGGACATTGACACTGTTTACTACGAGACGCTGCTCGGCCACCTGGCTGTGGTGCTGGTCATCGGCGCGATCATCTCGCTGGCGATGGTGCTGATCATCCGCAACGTGCGCGCGAGCCTCGGCGGCGAGCCGGACCAGGCGGCGCGGCTTGCGGCGAGTATCGCGCAAGGCGATCTGACGCAAGTCGTCGACGTTCGTCCGCAGGACAAGACCAGCATGATGGCGGCCATGCATGAAATGCAAAACCGGTTGCAGCGGACCATCGGCGAGATTCGTCGCTCGGCGGAATCCATTGCGTCGGCGACGCAGCAGATCGCGGCCGGCAACGGCGATCTGTCGCAGCGCACCGAGCAGCAGGCGGCTTCGTTGCAGGAGACGGCGGCGAGCATGGAAGAGCTCACCGCGACGGTCAAGCAGAACGCCGACAACGCGCGGCAGGCGAGCGGACTCGCGCATAACGCGTCCGAAATCGCAACGCGCGGCAACGATGTGGTGAGCCGCGTGATCGGCACGATGGGCGAGATCAACGACAGCTCGCGGCAGATCGCGGACATCATCGGCGTGATCGAAGGCATTGCGTTTCAGACCAACATTCTTGCGTTGAACGCGGCCGTGGAAGCGGCGCGCGCCGGTGAGCAGGGGCGCGGCTTCGCGGTCGTCGCGGGCGAGGTGCGCAGCCTCGCGCAACGCTCGGGAACGGCGGCGAAGGAGATCAAGCAGTTGATCAGCGCATCGGTCGAGCGCGTGCACAACGGTTCGACGCTGGTGCAGCAGGCCGGCACAACGATGGGCGAGATTCTGCAGGCGGTGCAGCGTGTCACCGACATCATGGGCGAGATCGCGGCGGCATCCGAAGAGCAGAGCAGCGGCATTTCCCAGGTCGGGCGCGCTGTCACGCAAATGGACGAAGTGACGCAGCAGAACGCGGCGCTGGTCGAGCAGGCGGCGGCCGCGGCGGCTTCGTTGCAGGATCAGGCGGGGCGTTTGCGCGACACGGTGAGCGCGTTTCGCGTGAATGGCGCTGAAGGCGCCGCGCCGGGTTCGGCGGCGGTCGCGGTGCGTAGAGTGACTGCGACGGTGGCGACCGCGACGGCTGCGGCGCCGCAAGCAGCCGCAGCGGCAGCGGCAGCGCGCGAAACCGGCGCGGCATCGCACTCTGCGTCGGCATCGCCGCGCGCGGAGCCGAAGCTGTCGGCACCTGCAAGGACGTCCACCGCGTCGGCTTCGGCATCGACCCGAGTCTCGGCATCGCCCGCGCATCTTACGAGCGCCAGGCCTGCCGCGACAAACGCGCCACGCGCATCAACCGAGGCAGTAAGAGCCACCCCGCCGGACGACGACTGGACCACCTTCTGATTCTCCGCTGGAGCGACCGCGTGCCTCTCATGAGCACGCGGTCCCGCGCCGTTCAAGGCGCATAACCATATGCGATCGTGATATTTCCCATCTCGCTGGGACTATGAGACCATTTCAGGTCCAGTTGGCGGCACATCGTCAAAAGCAATGTCCGCCGCCGGCTTCCACCCGAATCTGACACCGATCAGAAGTCGATGAGCCGTCGATCAAGTCACCGATCAAGCCATCGATTAGAAACAAGCGAGAATCACATGCAGCGCAGAAACATCCTCAAAGCCCTCTCGGCAGTCATCGCCAGCACGGCGATCCTCACCGGCTTCGGCGCGCACGCCGACGACAAAGTCATCAAGGTCGGCACCATCGGTGGCCCGGACGCGCAAATCTGGGAAGTCGTCACGAAAGTAGCGAAGCGCGAAGGCCTGAACGTGAAGGTCGTCGAATTCAACGACTACGTGCAGCCGAACGCCGCGCTCGACGCCGGCGACCTCGACGCGAACAGCTTCCAGCACCAGCCGTACCTCGATAGCCAGATCAAGCAGCGCGGCTACAAGATCGTCAACGCCGGTCTCACGTACATCTCGCCGCTCGGCATCTATTCGAAGAAGCTGAAGTCGCTGAAGGATCTGCCACAAGGTGCGAAGGTCGCGGTGCCGAACGATCCGTCGAACGAAAACCGCGCGCTGCTGTTGCTGCAAACGCAAGGCGTGATCAAGCTGAAGGCCGGTGCGGGCACGAACGGCAATAACGCGACGCCGCTCGACGTCGCCGACAATCCGAAGAAGATCAAACTGGTCGAACTCGACGCCGCGCAACTGCCGCGCTCGCTGTCGGACGTCGACGCCGCCGCGATCAACACGAACTTCGCGCTGGCCGCCGGCCTGCAACCGACCAAGGATGCGATCGCGCTCGAAGACGTGCATAGCCCGTACGCGAACCTGATCGCCGTGCGCACGCAGGACAAGGACAAGCCGTGGGTCAAGAAACTGGTTGCTGCTTACCAGTCGGAAGACGTGCGCCAGTTCATCAAGACGCAGTTCAAGGGTTCGGTGGTGCCGTCGTTCTAAGCAAATACGTTTCTACAAGCCCAATTCCCATCGCTCGACCGTCAGGTCCTTGCCGAAACGGCGCTCAGCCGCGGTGCCGGCAAGCCTGAACCCGGCGCGCTCGCACAGGCGCCGCGGTTGTTCGAGCGACGCGGCCGTTGTCAGCGTGAGCTTCGTATAGCCCGCACGCCTCGCAAAGCGCACGCATTCGCTCAGCAACTGCGAGCCGATCCCCAAACGCTGCACATCCGGCTCGACCCACAGGAGCCTCACGCCTGCCACCGTCGTCGACACGCCGACGATGCACACCGAGCCGACCACCACCCCTTCCTGATCGGCGACCCAGCACATCTCCCGCACCGGATCGTTGCGTTGCGTGTAATCGGCGACAACTCGCGCAAGCAATCCCTCGAACGATTGATCCCAGTCGTATTGGGCGGCAAACCACTGCGCCTGCCGATGCACGAGCCAGCCGCATTCGCCTGGGCGCGGCTGGCGGAGCACCACGAGTTCGTGCCTCGGCATGTCGCCGAGCAGCCGCTCGATGATCTTCATCGCGGCGATCAACTGATCCTGGGAGAGGGCGGTGAGGCCGGCAAGCAGCGTCGACACTTCTTCGATCGCCGCGTTATCGAGCGGTGCGTACGCTGCGTGACCGCTGTCCGTAAGCGCGATCAGCGACTGGCGCGCGTCCGTCTCGGACGGGCGGCGCGTGATCAGATCGCGTCGTTCGAAGCTGGTCAGGAGACGACTGAGATAGCCGCTGTCGAGACCGAGGGACCGCCCGAGCACCGAGGCCGTTTGCGCACGTCCGCGGGAGAGCTCGTGCAGTACGCGCACCTCGGTCAGTGAGAACGCGCTCTTTGCCAAATGCTCATGCAGTGCGCCGATGTGTCGGGTATAGAAGCGGTTGAAATGGCGGACGGCCTGAGCGCGCCGCAGCGCCTCGGAATCTGTCAAATGCTGCTCCCAGGGGAATTGTTATAGCTTGCTACCCAGCACTATATTGGAACGAACCCCTTTACAAAAGCCACGCCGGCAAAGGGTCGATCGGCACTGGTATTAAAAAGGTATCGATCACGGCCAAGATGTCAGCGTGTTGAAACCACGTTTGAGCCCGCAGGCGGCTTTCCGAAGCCCAGTGCGGGTAAATCCTGGGCTCCAAAAACTGCTCTCCAGTGCCTCCGTATGCCCCTCTAAGCCTTGTTCAGCAAGGCTTTGCGCCGGATCATACCAGCATGGAACCAATCCGTTGACTGGTATTATGTTGGTTATATAATGGGCTCTCATTTTTCGTAGGCCTTACCTTTTCGCGACGGCCGCCGGAGCCCCATGGAAACTCTCTGGTCCGCACTGATGCCTGACGCCCGCAACGTCACGCCGCTCTATTTGCAGCTCGCGCGCAATCTTGCGACAGCGATCCACTGCGGCGTGTGGTCGGCCGGTGAGGCGCTGCCCTCGGAGCGCACGCTCTCGGACGCGATCGGCGTGTCGCGCATCACGGCGCGCAAGGCGATCGAGTTGCTGGTCGAGCAAGGTTTGATCCGGCGGGCTCGCGGCGCGGGCAGCTTTATCACGCCGCGCGTCGAAGACCCGCTTTCGCGGCTCACCGGTTTCACGAAGAAGATGCAGCAGCGCGGTTTCCGGCCGGATTCGGTGTGGCTCGAGCGCGATATCCGCGCCGCCAACCGTGACGAGCTGGTGCACCTCGGGCTGTCGCCCGGCGCGGCGGTGACGAGTCTACGGCGCTTGCGGCGCGCCGATGGCATCGTCATGGCGGTCGAGCATTCGGCGTTGCCGGCGGCGATCGTGCCCGATCCGCACGCCATCGGCGACTCGCTTTACAGCTATCTCGAACGCCGTGGCGCCGCCGTCGTGCGCGCCTTGCAACACTTCCGCGCGGTCAACGCTTCGAGCGAGATCGCTTCGTTGATGGACATCGAACCGCGCTCGGCGCTGCTGGTCATTACCCGTATCGGCTATAGCGCCGACCAGCGCGCAATCGAACTGACCGATACGTATTGCCGCGACGATTACTACGACTTTGTCGCTGAATTGCGCACCTGAGCTGACCGGCTGAGCCCGTGCGCGAAGCCCGCAAGTTCAGATGCGGCGCAGGAAAAGCGCCATTCAGCCACGCCCCGTATCACGCCTCACCAGAGAGACTCATGCTGACCGGAAACATACTCACCACCGATGGGTGGATTCACGGCACGCTCGAATACGAAAACGGCCGCATCACGGCGCTCACCGGCGAACGCGTCGATCCGTCGACGAACGACGCGCCGTACATCCTGCCCGGCTTCATCGATCTGCACGTGCATGGCGGCGGCGGCTCGGACGTGATGGAAGGCGGCAACGCGATCGAAACCATCACGCGCACGCATGCGCGTTACGGCACGACCAGCCTGCTCGCCACCACCATGACGGCGCCGCGCGACGAACTGATGAGCGTCGTCGCGGAGCTGGGCAACAACGCGCGAATCCGCACGCCCGGCGGCGCGCGCGTGCTCGGCGTGCATCTGGAAGGGCCGTACATCAACCCCGGCAAGCTCGGCGCGCAACCGGACGCGGCCGTCTCGGCGGTGATGGACGAAGTGCTGAAGTATCTGTCCATCGCGCCGATTCGCGTGGTCACGCTGGCGCCGGAAATTGCCGGCCATATGGAGATCATCTCCGAGATGGCGGCGCGCGGCGTGCGCGTGCAACTGGGCCATTCGCTCGGCACCTACGACGACGCCGTCGCCGCGCTCAAGCACGGCGCCTGCGGCTTCACGCATCTGTTCAACGCCATGTCGCCGCTGCACCATCGCAATCCAGGCCTGGTCGGCGCGGCGCTCGCGCACGCCGAGTTCGCCGAAATCATTCCCGATCTGCTGCACGTCCATCCGGGTGCGATCCGCGCTGCGTTGCGCGCGATTCCGCGTCTCTATGTGGTGACGGACAGCACCTCGGCCACCGGCATGCCGGACGGCGAATACCGCCTCGGCAGCCAGCATGTGACGAAGTGCCTCGGCGGCGTGCGTCTCGCCGACGGCACGCTCGCCGGCAGCACCCTGACCATGGATCAGGCGCTGCGCAATCTTGTGTCGATCGGCTTGCCGATCGCCGATGTATCGAACCGTTTGTCGCGCTACGCCGCCGACTACCTGGGCATTGAAGACCGCGGCCGCATCGCGCGCGGTGCATGGGCCGATGTGGTCGTGTTCGATCGTGAACTGGCGTTGACCGCGACTTACGTCGAAGGAGAAGCAATTGTCGAATATGCTTAAAGAGGCGCTGGCGTCCGCTGAAACGGTCGCCGCGCAGCTCACGGATACCTCGCGCGTCGAGGCATTGGCGGCGAAGCTTGCACAGCAGCCGCGCCATGTCGCGCTGACGGTCGCGCGCGGCAGCTCCGATCACGCGGCGAGTTACTTCGCCAGCCTGACGATGAGCCGCCTCGGCGTGCCGGTCGCCTCGCTGCCGATGTCGGTCGCCACGCTGCAACAGGCGCCGCTGCAAGTGCGCGATCAGCTCGCGCTGGCGTTCTCGCAATCGGGCAAGAGCCCGGATCTCGTCGGCACGATGGAAGCGCTGCGCCAAGCCGGGGCACTAACTGTCGCCGCCGTGAACGTGTCGGGCTCACCCTTGGCCGACGCGTGCGAATTCGAGTTGCCGCTCGAAGCCGGTCCGGAACTCAGCGTCGCGGCCACCAAGAGCTACATCGCGATGCTGTCGATTTCCGCGCAGCTCGTCGCGCATTGGCAGAACGACGCTGAACTGCTCGCTGCGTTGAGGACGCTGCCCGAAGCACTGCGTACCGCGGGCGAACTCGACTGGTCGACCGCCGTAGAGGAGTTGCGCGGCGTCGAACGCATGATCGTGATCGGCCGCGGTCTCGGTCTTGCCATCGCGCAGGAAGCCGCGCTGAAACTGAAGGAAACCTCCGGCATCCAGGCCGAAGCATTTTCGAGCGCGGAAGTGCGTCACGGTCCGATGGAACTGATCGACCGCGACTACCCGCTGCTGGTCTTCGCACCGCGTGGACCCGAGCAGGCCGGCTTGCTGCAACTCGCGCGCGACATGAAGGCGCGCGGCGCCCGCGTTCTGCTCGCGGCGCCGGCCGACGTGCCGGAAGCCACGCTGCCGCTTGCCACCACCGCTCATGCGGCGCTCGATCCGATCGCCGCAATCCTGTCCTTTTACGTGATGGCCGCCGGCCTTGCCGCCGCGCGCGGGCGCAATCCCGATGCGCCGCGCCATCTCAACAAAGTCACCGAAACTCACTGACGAGAAATCAGATGCGACGTGTCGAGGAGTCCCGCTTGATGAGCCATTCTGAAGGCCATATTGTTTTACTCGCGCCCATGACCGGTCCGGTCGTGCCGCTCGCGAACGTGCCCGACCCTGTGTTTTCGGGCGGCATGTTCGGCGACGGCATCGGCATCGATCCGCTCGAGGGCCGACTCGTCGCGCCGTGCGACGGTACTGTCACCCATCTCGCGCGCACCGGTCACGCCGTGACGCTGGCCACCGCCGAGGGTGCCGAGATTCTGCTGCATATCGGTATCGATACGGTCGAACTGAACGGCAAGGGCTTTGCGCCGATGGTCGCTCAAGGCGCTCACGTGCGCGCCGGCGACGTGCTGATCGAGTTCGATCAGGATCAGGTCGCGCTGAATGCGCCGAGCCTCGTGTCGGTGATCGCGATTGCCAATTCGGATGCGTTCGAGATCGTCGAACGCGTGCAAGGCGGCGTGCTGAAGGCGGGTGAAACGCCGTTGCTGGTGCTGCGTGCGCGCAGTGGTGTGGCGGCCGAGGCCTCGCGCCAGGCGAGTGCGACGAACGTGACGGAAGAAGCCCGTCAGCAAGTCACGCTGGTCCACGCAGGCGGTCTGCATGCACGTCCGGCGGCGCGTGCGCGTGAAGCGGCACGCGGCTTCGATGCACGCGTGGAAGTGCGTTACGAAGGACGCAAGGCGGCGATCGAAAGCGTGGTTGGTTTGCTGGGCCTCGGTGCAGGCGAAGGCGCGACCATCGAGTTGCTCGGCGTCGGTCCGCAAGCAAAAGCTGCGATCGAAGCGATCGCGCATGAACTGACGCGTGAAGCACACGGCGAAGTCGAGGAAAAACCGGCACGTCAAAGTTCGCCGGCGCCGCAAGCGGTCGCGCATCCGGCCGGCGAAGCGCTCGCGCCGAATACGCTCGCCGGTGTCTGCGCGGCGCCGGGCGTCGCGGTCGGCAAGCTGGTGCGCTGGGACGACGCGGACATCGATCCGCCCGAAAAGGCGAGCGGCACGTCGGCTGCGGAGAGCCGCCTGCTCGACAAGGCGATTGCCACCGTCGATACAGACCTCGGCACGACCGTGCGTGACGCCTCGCAGCGCGGCGCAGTCGGCGAAGCGGGCATTTTCGCGGTGCATCGCGTGCTGCTCGAAGATCCGACGCTGCTCGACGCCGCGCGTGATCTGATCAGCCTCGGCAAGAGCGCCGGTTTTGCGTGGCGCGAAGCAATCCGCGCACAGATCGCCATCCTGACGAATATCGAAGACGCGTTGCTCGCGGAACGTGCCGCCGATCTGCGCGACATCGAAAAGCGTGTGCTGCGCGCGCTGGGTTACACGAACGCCTCGGCGCGTACGCTCCCGGAAGAAGCCGTGCTCGCGGCTGAAGAGTTCACGCCGTCTGATCTGTCCACACTGGATCGCTCGCGTGTCACCGCCTTGGTGATGGCACGCGGCGGCGCGACCTCGCACGCCGCGATTCTCGCGCGCCAGGCGGGCATTCCCGCGCTGGTGGCAGTCGGCGACGCGCTGCATGCGATTCCCGAAGGCACGCAAGTGGTGGTGAACGCCACGACCGGCCGCCTCGAATTCGCGCCGACTGATCTCGACGTAGAACGCGCGCGCACAGAGCGCACGCGTCTCGCCGATGTACGCGAAGCGAATCGCCGCACCTCGCAGCAAGCGGCGGCCACGTCCGACGGACGCGCAATCGAAGTCGCCGCGAACATCGCCACGCTCGACGACGCGAAAACCGCCGTCGAAAACGGCGCCGATTCCGTCGGCCTGTTGCGCACCGAACTGCTGTTCATTCACCGCGCGGCCGCACCAACCACGGACGAACATCGTCAGAGCTACCAGGGAATTGTCGATGCATTGAGCGGTCGCACCGCGATCATCCGCACGCTGGATGTCGGCGCGGACAAGGAAGTCGACTATCTGACGCTGCCGCCCGAACCGAATCCCGCGCTCGGCTTGCGCGGCATTCGCCTCGCGCAAGTGCGCCCGGATCTGCTCGACGATCAGTTGCGCGGTCTGCTGGCGGTGCAGCCGCTCGGCGCCGTGCGCATCCTGCTGCCGATGGTGACCGACGTCGGCGAACTGATCCGTATCCGTAAGCGCATCGACGAATTCGCGCGCGAGTTGGGCCGCACGGAGCCGATTGAAGTCGGCGTGATGATCGAAGTGCCGTCGGCGGCGCTGCTTGCCGATCAGCTGTCGCAACACGCGGATTTTCTGTCGATCGGCACCAACGATCTGACGCAATACACGCTCGCCATGGACCGTTGCCAGGCTGACCTGGCCGCTCAGGCGGACGGCTTGCACCCGGCCGTGCTGCGCCTGATCGCAGCCACCGTGCAAGGCGCGGACAAGCACGGCAAATGGGTCGGCGTGTGCGGCGCGCTTGCCGGCGATCCGCTCGCCGTGCCGCTGCTCGTCGGCCTCGGCGTGACCGAGCTTTCGGTGGATCCGGTCTCGGTGCCGGGCATCAAGGCGCGGGTGCGCAACCTCGATTATCAGCTGTGCCGTCAACGCGCCCAGGATGCCCTGGCGCTCGAATCGGCACAGGCGGTAAGAGCAGCAAGCCGCGAAACCTGGCCTTTGGACTGAACCCCACACGGTCCGCAGCCAGCTTCGCTCAGTCATTACACGTAGCTACAACACTCAACGACGCCGTTTAGCCACGGCGTTCAACGACGAGACAAGGATTGGAGGTATCAATGGATGGGAATCCGTTTCTGAAGATTCAGCGCCTGGGACGCGCGCTGATGCTGCCGATTGCGGTGCTGCCGGTTGCCGGCTTGCTGCTGCGCCTCGGCCAACCCGATGTGTTCAACATCAAGATGATCGCCGACGCCGGCGGCGCGATCTTCGACAACCTGCCGCTGCTGTTCGCGATCGGCGTGGCGGTCGGCTTCGCGAAAGACAACAACGGCGTGGCGGGTCTGGCGGGCGCGATCGGCTATCTGATCGAAGTCGCGGTGATGAAGGACATCAACGACAAGCTCAACATGGGCGTGTTGTCCGGGATCGTGGCGGGTATCGTCGCGGGCTTGCTGTACAACCGATACAAAGACATCAAGCTGCCCGACTACCTCGCTTTCTTCGGAGGGAAACGCTTCGTGCCGATTGTCACGGGGGTGGTCTGCCTCGTGCTCGGCATAGCGTTCGGCTACGTGTGGCAACCGGTGCAAGCTGTGATCGATACGGCCGGCCACTGGCTGACCACCGCGGGCGCGCTCGGCGCCTTCGTGTTCGGCGTGCTGAACCGCTTGTTGCTCGTCACGGGTTTGCATCACATCCTCAATTCGCTGACGTGGTTCGTGTTCGGCACGTTCACGCCGCCGGGCGGCGCCGCGGTGACGGGAGACCTGCACCGCTTCTTCGCGGGCGACCCGACTGCCGGAACCTTCATGACGGGCTTCTTCCCGGTCATGATGTTCGGCCTGCCGGCTGCGTGTCTCGCGATGTTCCATGAAGCGCCGAAGGAGCGCCGCGCGGTCGTCGGCGGCCTGCTGTTCTCGATGGCACTGACGTCGTTCCTGACGGGCGTGACCGAGCCGATCGAATTCAGCTTCATGTTCCTCGCACCGGTGCTGTACGTGATCCACGCGCTGTTGACGGGCCTCTCGCTCGCCATCTGTTCGGCGCTCGGCATTCACCTCGGCTTCACGTTCTCCGCGGGCGCAATCGACTACGTGCTGAACTACGGTCTGTCGACTCGCGGCTGGTGGGCGATTCCGATCGGCGTCGTCTACATGGTGGTGTACTACGGCCTGTTCCGCTTCTTCATCCGCAAATTCAACATGGCGACGCCGGGCCGCGAACCCGCCGCCGCCGATGAGCAAGTCGACTCGTTCGCCGCGGGTGGTTTCGTTTCGCCGGTCGCCGGTGCGGCTGTGCCGCGCGCGCAGCGTTATATCGCTGCGCTAGGTGGCGCGTCGAATCTGTCGGTAGTGGATGCTTGCACGACGCGTCTGCGTCTGTCGGTGGTCGATTCGAACAAGGTCTCCGAAAACGAGCTGAAGACGATCGGCGCGCGTGGTGTGCTCAAGCGCGGCTCGACCAACGTGCAGGTGATCATCGGACCGGAAGCGGACATCATCGCGGACGAAATTCGTACGGTGATCGCGCAAGGCGGTGGTGATGTGGTGAAGCCGACGGCTTCCGCTGCGGCTCCGGCTGTGGCGGCCGCGCCGGTTGCGGCAGCGGGTGCTCACGGTAGCGGTCCGCTCGATCCCGATCCGCTGCGCTGGCTCGCCGTGTTCGGCGGCGCGGACAACGTAGTGTCGCTGGATGCGATTGCGGCCACGCGTCTGCGTATCGTCGTGCGGGATCCGTCGTCGGTCGATCGTCAACGTCTGGCGACGCTCGATACGGCATGGATTTCCGCGGACACGTTTCATATCGTCGTCGGCGATGCAGCGCAACGCTACGCTGAAAAGCTGGCGACGCGCACGACGCAAAGCGGCGGTGCAACGCCTTTGCCGGCATGACGCAGTGCTGAAGCAGGAGCGGCTCGCGCTGCTTCGCCTCCAGTAGTCATGCAGCAATAAGAAAAGCGGCACCTTGAATCATTCAAGGTGCCGCTTTTCCGTTTACCGGCCCGTAGCCGGTACATGCTGTTCTAGCGTGTTTTCCGCGTGCCGGCTTCCGACGACCGGCGCGATTCCAACCACATCACGTTGATGACGCCGAACGCCAACGCCACGCCGATCCCGAGAATCCAACTGAAATACCACATCGTAAACTCCTGTTAAACGTCTTGCCGATCAATACATCGTATGGTGATTTTCTTCGAGCGCCGCGGCGGTGACCTTGCCGCGCATCACGCGATACACCCAGCTCGTGTAGATCAGGATGATCGGCAGGAAAATGATCACGGCGATCAGCATGATCTGCAGCGTCATGCGGCTCGAGGTCGAATCCCACACGGTGAGGCTGCTGCGGCCGTCGAGCGAGGAGGGCATGATGAATGGGAACATCGAGAAGCCCGCCGTCAGGATCACGCCGATGATCATCAGCGAAGTCGACAGGAAGGCGCTCTTTTCAAAGCGCGAGCGCGCGAGCAACGAGGCCAGCACGCCGCCGACGAGACCAGCCACCGGCGCGCTGACCATCCACGGATAGTTCGCGTAGTTGGTGAGCCACAGCCCGGGTGCGCCGATCACGTTCTTCATCAACGGATTGGCGACCGTGTCGAGCGGCGGGGCGTCGATTACCTGATAGCCGCCGATCATCGTGGCGATCAGCGCGCCGGCAATCAGGAACAGCACCACGCAAGAAAGCGAAGCGATCCGCAGCGCAAGCGAAGCGCGCTCGGCGACGATGTCGTCCGCTTTCATCTTGACGAAGGCGGCGCCGTGCGCGGCCAGCATCGAGACGCTGACGAGGCCGGACAACACCGCGAACGGGTTGAGCAACTCGAAGAAGCCGCCGTGATAGGTGACGCGCAGGTCGGTATCGAACGAGAACGGCACGCCTTGCAGCAGGTTGCCGAAGGCGACGCCGAACACCAGTGCCGGCACGAAGCCACCGACGAACAGCGCCCAGTCCCACGCAGTGCGCCAGCGCGGGTCTTCACGTTTGCCGCGATAGTCGAAGCCGACCGGCCGGAAGAACAGCGCGAACAGCACCAGCAGCATGGCGAAATAAAAACCGGAGAACGATGCCGCGTACACCAGCGGCCACGCGGCGAACATCGCGCCGCCCGCCGTGATGAGCCACACCTGATTGCCTTCCCACGTCGCACCCACCGTGTTCACGACGATGCGCCGCTCGGCGTCGGTCTTGCCGATGAACGGCAGCAGAATCGCCGCGCCCATGTCGAAGCCGTCGGTGAGCGCGAAGCCGATCAGCAGCACGCCGATCAGTGCCCACCAGATCAGTTTGAGGGTTGCGTAATCCATGATGATCTTTTCCCTTGAAACTCAGTGGCGGCGAATCATGCGGCCGTGTTGGTCGGCAGCGGCTGATTCAGCGGCTGTTGTTCGTGGTGATAGCGGCCCGTGTGCAGCGAGGAGGGACCGAGCCGCGCGTACTTGAACATCAGCATGATTTCGATGATGAACAGCACCGTGTAGAACACCACGAAGCCCGCGATACTCAGATACAGGTCATTTGGCGTCAGGCTCGAGGCCGACAGGTTGGTCGGCAGAATGCCCGCGATGGTCCACGGTTGACGGCCCACTTCAGCGACAATCCAGCCGAATTCCGCCGCGAGCCAGGGCAGTGGAATCGCCCACACGGCCCAGCGAAGGAACCAACGGCGCTTCTCCAGCAACAGGGAGCGCTGCGCGCAGAACCAGAACGCCAGCACGAAGGTGGCGAGGAACAGGATGCCGAGGCCCACCATCAGCCGGAACGAAAAGAACACGGGCGCCACGGGCGGGATCGTTTTCTTCGCGGCCTGGGTGATCTGATCCGGCGTGGCGTCGGTGACGTTCGCGGTGAACTGCTTGAGCATCAGGCCATAGCCGAGATCCTGCTTGTGCGCGTCGAAGGCGGCTTTGGCTTCGTCGGTGATGTCGCCTTGCTTCAGTTTCTGCAGGGCGGCGTAGGCCAGCATACCGTTCTTGATGCGCACCTCGTTGTGCGCCATCAAATCCTTCAGGCCGACCACCGGTTCATCGAGCGAACGGGTGGCGATGAGGCCGAGCGCGTACGGAATTCTAATAGCGTAGTCGGTGCGCTCTTCCTTCTGGTTCGGAATCCCGATGATCGTGAACGGGGCCGGCGCAGGCGCGGTTTCCCATTCGGATTCGATCGCGGCCAGTTTGACCTGCTGGACTTCGCCGGTGCGGTAGCCGGATTCGTCGCCGAGCACGATCACGCACAAGGTGGATGCCAAACCGAAGCCGGCGGCAATCGCGAACGAGCGCAACGCGAATTCAGTGTCGCGGCGCTTCAGCAGATACCACGACGATACGCCGAGCACGAACATCGAAGCCGTCACATAACCGGCCGACACGGTGTGCACGAACTTGACTTGCGCGACCGGATTGAACAGCACGGAGAAGATGCTGTCGAGCTCCATACGCATGGTCTGGTAGTTGAAGGTGGCGCCGACCGGATTGTTCATCCAGCCATTGGCCACCAGAATCCACAGCGCCGACAGGTTCGACCCGAGCGCCACGAGGAACGTGACGAATAAGTGCTGGACCTTCGAGAGCCGATTCCAGCCGAAGAAGAACAGGCCAACGAAGGTGGACTCGAGGAAGAACGCCATCAACCCTTCGACGGCGAGCGGCACGCCGAAAATATCGCCGACATAGTGCGAGTAATACGACCAGTTTGTGCCGAACTGAAATTCCAGCGTGAGGCCGGTGGTGACGCCCATCGCAAAGTTGATGCCGAACAGCTTGCCCCAGAACTGGGTCATGTCCTTGTAGATCTGCTTGCCGGTCATCACATAGACCGACTCCATGATGACGAGCAGCCAGGACAGGCCCAGCGTGAGCGGGACGAACAGAAAGTGGTAAAGCGCGGTGATGGCGAACTGGAGGCGCGACAGTTCTACGACTTCGCTAACGGGCATGTGGATCACCTTGGGACGAATGCGAGGCAGGCACGGACAACAGCGCCTGCGCGACTTGCTCAGGCGGCAGCGACATGTGCTCCGCCTGTGGATGATTGAAGAATGTGTACTTGAGCGCCATCAGCAGTACGAATTTGATGGCGAGGACGATGGCGATATCCCGCGCCAGCGTCGGACCGCGCACCCAGCCGTGGAACCGTTTGCGCAGGCTCGGGCGGCGGGTGGTGCTGCGATTGAGGGCTATGGTCATGATCGGTAGAAGGCAACTTCACACCGGTGAATCCGGCTGGCGCCAGGCCGCTTCGGCGGTTTGGCGAGTGCATCCCGATTCTAGGAGTAGAACCTCGCGCGCAACAGTTCGGCGCTGCGGCATTGGGTCGCGAGACTTGCCCCCTTCAACCAGTATTGCTGTCTGCTTTGTGATACGTCAAGAAACGCGTGTTGCTCGCTGATGTTCTTGCGTGAATGTGCGCGTGCGCGAAGACGCCGCGGCGTGGGCGAAAAAAAGCCCCGCCGTCTTGCGAGGGCGGGGCTTGGCGGCTGGATACCGCGCGCCGGGCGAACCGGCAGGCTGACAATCTTCAAACTTTACGCATATTCGGTGAGTGCACCGCGCATCTTCTTCATTGCGCTCGCCTCGATCTGGCGAATACGTTCGGCGGACACACCGAATTCGTCGGCCAATTCGTGCAGCGTCGAGCCGCCCGAACCGTCGTCTTCCACCTTCAGCCAGCGTGCCTCGATGATGCGGCGGCTGCGGGCGTCCAGTGCGTCCAGCGCGCTCGCGATACCGTCGCTTTGCAGCTTGTCGCGCTGACGCGAAGCCAGTACGGCGGTCGGTTCGCTATGCGAGTCGGCCAGATAGGCGATCGGCGCGTACGACTCTTCGCCGTCTTCGACCTGACCCTCCAGCGCGATGTCGCCGCCTGAGAGGCGCGTTTCCATTTCGGACACTTCTTCGCGCTTCACATTCAGCTCTTTGGCGAGACCTTCGATCTCGTCCGGCGTGAACGCGCCCAGCCCTTGCTTGTGGCTGCGCAGGTTGAAGAACAGCTTGCGCTGCGCCTTGGTCGTGGCGACCTTCACCATCCGCCAGTTGCGCAGAATGTATTCGTGGATCTCAGCCTTGATCCAGTGCATGGCGTACGACACGAGGCGTACGTTCTGCTCCGGATCGAAGCGCTTCACGGCCTTCATCAGGCCGATATTGCCTTCCTGGATCAGGTCGGCGTGCGGCAGTCCATACCCCAGATAGTTGCGCGCGATCGACACGACCAGCCGCAAATGCGACAGGACGAGACGGCGCGCGGACTCGAGATTGTCCTGCTCGCGAAATTCGGTGGCGAACTGGCGTTCTTCCGCCGGCGTCAGCATCGGAATCCGATTTACGGCCTGGATGTAGGCGTCGATATTGCCCAGTTGACCGGGCAGCAGCGAGGAATGCGAGAGCGCCAGTGCACCTGCCGAAGCGGCCTTAGCCGACGACGGGCTCAAAGTACTCGGAAGGGTCATTGCATGGCTCACGTAGGAAACTCCTTTGGAATCAGACAAAAGCTTATTCAGGTAACGACTCCAGCGTTGGATGTTAGCACTCTGATTTGCCGAGTGCTAATACTTAGAGGCCGTAGGGGCATCCAAGTTCCGTAAATTCCTATTGAAATTCACGATTCAATAGCCATGGTACGCCTCCCTTGGTTTCTCTGCACGGAGCGTAGAAGTTACCTAACAAATCACCTTCATTGTTATAAATACCCGATTTTTTATGGTTTTGAAGTGACTAATTGCGGAAAGTCGGGTTTCTTCATACGATCCACTAAATTGAGATTGTCTTTACAATACGCAAAACAGTTACGGATTGTTCAACGTTCGACGGAGCTCGGGTGTTAGATGAACAACAAAAAGAATGCTTTGCGTGATCTGGCTCTAAAAATCACGGCGGGCGCCGTGCTAGTGGGAACTTCAGGATGGGCTTCGGCGGACCAGTTCGGCGTGCAGGTAGCCGGTGGCCTCGGCGATCGCCACGTCAAGAAACTCGACCTCGGGTTCGTCTGGGACCCGGATCTGACCTGGTGGCAGATCGGTGACTGGCATTTCTCGCTGATCGGGGAAGCGCATGTGGCCTGGTGGCACACCAACGAAGGCAACGTGCACGACAACATCGGCGAAGTCGGCGTGACGCCGATCATCCGCTTCATCAAGGGATCGGGCTCGATCCGCCCGTACGCCGAACTGGGCGCGGGCATCCGGCTCCTGTCGAGTCCCCGGATTTCTTCGACCTTCACATTGGGCACTGCGTTCCAGTTCGCAGAAATGGCCGGTGTGGGCATGCAGTTCGGCAGCCACCAGCAGTACCAGGCGGGCTATCGCTTCCAGCATGTTTCCAACGGCGGTATCAAAGAGCCGAATCCTGGTATAAATTTCCACCAGCTATATCTGCAATATAACTTCTGACAACCGTGGCCACGTTCGGCTCACCGGTGCGAGGGGCTGAGCGATGACGGCAAAGATAATCGAAACGGTTCGCGAGCTGGAGCGAGAGCGTTTTCGCGCGATGGTCGACGGCGACGGGCAATCGCTCGACACGCTGCTCGCGGAGAACGTGAGCTACGTTCACACGAACGGCAAGCGGGAAATGAAACGGCAGTTCATCGACGGGATTACCGCGGGCCGCCGCCGTTATCGGCAGATCGAGATCCAGTCGCAAGAGGTGCTGCCGGTCGGGCGCGAGACCTGTGTCGTGACCGGCCGGGCGCTGATCGAAATGGAAGCGAACAACGGAGCGCTGCTGTTTCCGATCGCCTACACAGCGATCCATACGCAGGAAGACGGGCGATGGCGCCTGATTGCCTGGCAGGCGACGCGTTGCGCAATCGAGTGAGCCTTTTGAGCTCACTGTGTCCGGGTCGGCCGCGCCTTGTGAGTGGGCTGCTCCGGCTGACGCGAGCGCGCGGGTAGCGCGCTTGTGCGTCGGTTTTCGCTTCACCTCGCCCTGAGTCTCAGGCAGAGACGCTCTCCCGATCCACGCCGCTCCACTCGCGACGATCCGCCGCACCGGTTTCGGCCATTTCCGGCTCATGCACCGCGACGCCTTGTCGCTCCCCCCTTTTCGCGCGCATCGCCGCATCGCCCGCATACGGATGCCGCGGATGCACCGGCAACTGATTGCAGCGCTCCACGACGCGCCGGACCGCCTCGATATCCGAGAAATCGAGCCCCGTATCGACGCCTTGCGCAGCCAGATTCATCGCCAGCGCGACGAGATCGACGTTGCCAGTGCGCTCGCCATTGCCGAACAGGCAGCCCTCGACGCGGTCCGCGCCCGCCAGCAGCGCCAGTTCCGCGGCGGCCACCGCGGTGCCGCGGTCGTTATGCGGATGCACCGACAGCACGATGCTGTCGCGATAGCCGAGATTGCGGTCCATCCATTCGATCTGATCGGCGAATACGTTCGGTGTCGCCGCCTCCACGCTCGCGGGCAGGTTGACGATCATTTTGTGATCGCGCGTGGGCCGCCACGTCTGCGCGACCGCGTCGCACACCTCGCGTGAAAACGGCAGTTCGGCCGCATTGAAAGTTTCCGGCGAATACTGGAAGGTCCAGTGCGTGCCGGGCCGCGCCTGCGCATGCTCCTTGATGATTTGCGTGCCCGCCACGGCCAGTGCCTTGGTTTCGGCCTTCGACTGGTTGAAAACGATCCGGCGAAACGACGGGCAGATCGCGTTGTACAAATGCACGATGGCGCGCGGCGCGCCTTCCAGCGCCTCGAACGTGCGCGCGATCAGTTCCGCCCGCGACGGCATGAACACCTCGATGGTGACGTCGTCGGGAATGCGGTTTTCCTCGATCAGCTTGCGGACGAAATCGAAATCCGTTTGCGACGCCGACGGATAGCCGACCTCGATCTCCTTGAAGCCGATCGCGACCAGCATCTCGAAGAATTCGAGCTTTTGCGCGGCATTCATCGGCTCGATCAGCGCCTGATTGCCGTCGCGCAGATCGGTGCTCATCCAGACCGGCGCCTGGTCGATCGTGCGGCTCGGCCATTTGCGGCCGGACAGGCGCACGGTGGGGAAGGGGCGATATTTTTCAGCGGGATTTTGCAACATGGTGAGCCTCGTTCGTTGTGTCGGATGCGAAAGGATGTGGCGTCGAGCGGTTGGCGGACTGCCACGGGTGCACGGTCCGCCAGCCGATGGCTAGCGGCAACAACGAACGGGCGCGAACGAACGGCGTCATCGAGACAGCGAAAACGGACGTGGATAAAGCCCATGCGGCGTGCATTTGATCCTCGCGCTTCGTCCGCGTGGTAAACGGACGAATGCAGACGACTACAGGTTGTGAAGAACTACGCTTTGGGGATGAAACGGGAACTGCGAAACTGCTGGAGGGACCGCGCTTTGGGCAACTTGATGGACAACCTGAGTTGCCAACGCGCGGCGCTACGCCTGACTTACGCTAGGCGTAGCGATAGGGGCCGCGCTAGGCGGCCGGAGGTAATTCGGAGGGTGTTCGGAAGGGAACGCATGGGTCTAATGTATGACGGCGCGTTGCGGCGTGTCAACCCGCGCGGGTCGCCGCGGGCGACGGCAAGCGCGCCGCAGCGCTTACGCCGCGGCCGTTACACCGGCATTCTCGCGACGTCCACGATCAGTTCGACCTGCCGTTCGATCGCGCTCGGCACGGGTGCTTCGCCGCGTAGCACGGCGCTGATCCAGGCCGCTGTCGTCGGCGCGTCTTTGGCCTCAGGCAAGTCGACTTCCGGCGCATCGGGCGACGAGCGTTCATGCGGCACGCGCGTTTCGCAGACGCCGTCGTGCAGCCAGTCGACCTGCACCTGACGCCGCGTATCGGCCACCGCTTCGCCTTCGGTGCCGCGCGCAAGCAGCGCGCCGCCGGCGGCCGCGTCCGGATGCGTGTTGAACAGTTGCGTGAGGCTGTCGCGATACGGCGGGTGCGTGTAATTCACGAGGCGCAAACCCGCGGGCGCGAACGGCTGCAGGATTTTCACCAGCGTGTGGGTCGAGTTACGCACGCCCATGCGCCGGCGCAGCGCAAGAAGACGTGCGAGCTTCGGCGCGAGCACATCGATTGGAGCAAACGCAAGGCGGTGCTCAGCGAGACCGTCTTCGATATCGGCGTGTGATCGCGCATGCTGAATCTGCAGATGCGTGAAGATTTCCGCGCTCGTCACGCGGCCCGGATCTTCGGTGACGCCGTGCACCAGCACGGGCACGCCTTCGCGCGCCAGCAACAGGGCGAGCAGCGGCACCAGATTCGGCTGCTTGCGCGCGCCGTTGTAGCTCGGTATCGAGACGGGCCGGAACGTGCCGTGCGGCAGATGAACCGGCTCGAACGACGCGTGCGCGCCGGCCAGCATCGCGGCGAGTTCGTCGGCGGTTTCGCCCTTCACACGGTACGCGAGCAGCACCGCGCCGAGTTCGAGCTCGGCCACGCGGCCATCGAGCATCGCGGTGTAGAGCGCGCGCGTATCGTCGGCGGTCAGCGCGCGGGCGCCGTTCGGGCCGCGGCCGATTTCCTTGATGAAGCGGGCGCAGGGGAAGGGATTGACGGTGTCGGCGGAGTCGGTCATCGGGCGCAGTGGGACGTGTTGGCATGCCGCCTTGGAGCGGTTGGCCACGGTATTCAAGGGATGCTATTGAGTGTGAGTATCGCATCTATGGCGATCCCGCGAGACACCGCGCCAGCGGCGCCGGCCTTGCCGGTCCATGCCGAACTGGCGCGCGCGGCGCTTTGTCGCGCGTTACACTCGATGTTTTATCGCCGCGCTGGCGGCACACATCAAGAAACGGAGAGCGGGATGAGTTACGTATTTGCACCCGCACCGGTGGTCGCGGTGCCGGTTGTGGGGTCCAGCGAGCAGTTCGCGGTGCGTCGAATCTACTGTGTGGGCCGCAACTACGAGGCGCATGCGCGCGAGATGGGACACGATCCCGACCGCGAGCCGCCGTTCTTCTTCGCCAAGCCGGCCGATGCCGTGCTCTACGTCGCGCCCGGCGCCACCGGCGAGTTTCCGTATCCGTCGCAGTCGAAAAACGTCCACTTCGAAATGGAAATGGTGGCGGCGATCGGCAAGGGCGGCAAGAACATTCCGGCCGAGAGCGCGCTCGACCACGTCTACGGTTACGCGCTCGGTCTCGACATGACGCGCCGTGATCTGCAAGCCGAAGCGAAGAAGCTGGGCCGGCCCTGGGATACCGCGAAGGGCTTCGATCACTCGGCGCCGCTCGGTCCGATTCATCCGGTCACGACCGTCGGCCATATCGACAAGGGCGCGATCTGGTTGTCGGTGAACGGCGAGGAAAAGCAGAACTCGGACGTGTCGCAACTGATCTGGTCGGTGGCCGAGACGATCGCTTATTTGTCGACGCTGTTCGAACTGCAGCCCGGCGATCTGATTTTCACCGGCACGCCGGAAGGCGTCGGCGCGGTGGTGCAGGGCGATCTGATGAAGGGTGGCGTGGACGGGCTCGGCGAGCTCAGCGTGCGCGTCGTCTGACGGCCGGTTGGGGGAGACAGACAACATGAAGCTCTACAGCTATTTCCGTAGCTCGGCGTCCTATCGCGTGCGCATCGCGCTGAACGTGAAGAATCTGCCGTACGACTACGTGCCGGTGCACCTTGTGCGCGACGGCGGCGAGCAATTGAAGCCCGAATACCGCAAGGTGAACGCGGACGGGATCGTGCCCACCTTCGTCGACGGCAATGACGTGATGCCGCAGTCGCTCGCGATCATCGAGTATCTGGAAGAGACGCATCCCGAGCCGCCGCTCCTGCCCGCGACGCCCGCCGATCGCGCGTATGTGCGCGCGCTGGCGCTGCAGGTGGCGTGCGAGATCCATCCGCTGAACAATCTGCGCGTGCTGAAGTATCTGAAGCACACCTTGTGTCTCGACGACGATGCCAAGGACGCCTGGTATCGTCACTGGGTGGAAGCGGGTTTCGCGACATTTGAGACGCATCTGGCGGGCGATGCGCGCACCGGCAAGCTGTGTTTCGGCGATACGCCGACCGTTGCCGACACCTGTCTGATTCCGCAGGTGTTCAACGCGCAGCGCTTCAAGGTCGACACGGCGAAGTTTCCGACCATCCAGCGCATCTACGATCACGCGATGCAACTCGACGCGTTTGCCCGCGCGGCGCCTGGTGCGCAGCCGGACGCTGAGTGACCTGTCGCGATCCGGCAGGTGGAATGAAAAAAGGGCACTCCTCGGAGTGCCCTTTTTGCTGCTTTAGCCGCGAACGCTGTGGCGTTCAGCCGCCCAGCAGTGCGTCGGAAAACTCTTCCGCGCTGAACGGCTGCAAGTCCTCGACCTTTTCGCCGACGCCGATGAAATACACGGGAATCGGACGCTGCCGCGCGATCGCGGCCAGAATGCCGCCCTTCGCCGTGCCGTCGAGTTTGGTGACGATCAGGCCGGTGAGGCCGAGCGCGTCGTCGAAAGCCTTCACTTGCGCGAGCGCGTTCTGGCCGGTGTTGGCGTCGATCACCAGCAGCACCTCGTGCGGCGCGCCGTCTTGCGCTTTGCCAATCACGCGCTTCACCTTGCGCAGTTCTTCCATCAGATGCAGTTGGGTCGGCAGGCGACCGGCCGTGTCCGCCATCATCACGTCGATCTTGCGCGCGCGCGCGGCGCCGACCGCGTCGAAGATCACCGCCGCCGGGTCGCCGCTTTCCTGCGACACCACGGTCACGTTGTTGCGCTGACCCCAGATGGCCAGTTGCTCGCGCGCGGCGGCGCGGAACGTGTCGCCCGCGGCCAGCAGCACCGACTGGTCGAAACTCTGCAGATGCTTGGCGAGCTTGCCGATGCTGGTGGTTTTGCCCGCGCCGTTGACGCCGGCAATCATCATCACCAGCGGCTGCGCGCGGCCGAGCATCAGCGATTTTTCCAGCGGCTTGAGCAGGTCGACCAGCAGCGTGCGCAGCGCCGTTTTGACCTGCAGGGGATCGGCGAGACGCTCGGTGCGCACTTTTTCGTGCAGCGCTTCGAGCAGGAATTCGGTGGCGTCGACGCCCGCGTCCGACATCAGCAGCGCGGTTTCGAGCTCTTCGTACAGGTCTTCGTCGATCTTCGTGCCGACGAAAATGCCGGTCAGGTTCGAACTCGTCTTCGACAAGCCGGTCTTCAGACGCGTCAGCCAGGAGCGCTTCGCGCCCGCGTCTTGCAGTGGCGGTGGGACGATTTCGACGGTTTCTTCGACCGCGAATGCTTCCTGCTCGGGTTCGGGCTCGATCGCGGACGGAGCGGCCACGGGCGGCGTCTCGACGCGAACCGGAGCAACGGCCGGGCGCGGGGCGGCCGGCGCGACGGGCGCAGGCTCCTGAACGGCGGCGTCGAGCTCCGAGCCTTCTGGCGCGGTTTGCGACTCTTCTGGCGCGTTATCGGACTCTTTCGAACCCTTGAATCGTTTGAAAAAGCTGAACATGATCTGGCGTGGTGAGAGCGCGCGCCGATGCGCGCAGCCGGCACAAGACCGGCAGGAGCGGCAGGCAGCGTTGCGATGCGGGATGCAAGGCGCTGGAAGCCGCACATTTTATCAGGCGCGCCGCCGCCCGTCGTATCGGCCGAACGGCCAGGCTGGACGCGGGGCGTCGCTGTGGTAACGTTGGCGCTCCGGCCCGCATACATTGTTGTGGCGGGCGCTTTAATAACGTAATCGAAACTGCATGCCCCGTTCCGCACCTTCACGCGCTCATGGCGCATCGTCCAAAAGCGGCAAGCCGCACGCCATCCGTATCATCGGCGGCGACTGGAAGCGCACGCCTTTGCCCGTGCTCGACCTCGACGGCTTGCGCCCCACGCCCGACCGCGTGCGCGAGACGCTGTTCAACTGGCTCGGCCAGAATCTGGACGGCCAGCGCTGCCTCGATCTGTTTGCCGGCAGCGGCGCGCTGGGCTTCGAGGCGGCGTCGCGCGGCGCGGCACGGGTCTTGATGGTGGAGCGCAATGCGCGGGCCGCCAGCCAGTTGCGCGCGAACCAGGAACGCCTGTCGGCGCGCACGATCGAAATCGCTGAAGCAGACGGTTTACGCCTTGCCGCGAGTCTCGCGCCCGGATCGTTCGACGTGGTCTTTCTCGACCCGCCGTTCGGCGACGATCTGCTCGGCAGAGCGCTCGCGCTGGCGGTACCGCTCGTGAGCGCGGACGGATTTCTATATGTGGAAGCGGGCGAGGCGCTCGAGCTCGATGGGAACGAGACGCTCGCCGGGTGGGAAATCGTGCGGCAAGGCAAAGCGGGCGCTGTCCACTTTCATTTGCTGCAGCGCGAAAATAAGGAATAATGCGCGTTCCAAAACAAGCGCCGGGCGGTTTGTCGTCACGGGCGCGGTCGGTGCCAAATGCGTCGCGTGGACGCTTTGACGTGCCCCTTTGTCTGAAGAGAGGAGAAGTCTCATGGTAGTCGCCGTGTACCCGGGCACGTTCGACCCGCTGACGCGCGGTCACGAAGACCTCGTTCGGCGCGCGTCGAGCATTTTCGACACGCTGGTGGTCGGCGTTGCCGACAGCCGCAACAAGAAGCCATTTTTCACGCTCGAAGAGCGCCTCGACATCGCTCACGAAGTGCTCGGGCACTACCCGAACGTTCAGGTGATGAGCTTCAAGGGGCTGCTGAAGGATTTCGTGCGCACCAATAACGCGCGGGTGATCGTACGCGGTCTGCGGGCCGTGTCGGACTTCGAATATGAGTTCCAGATGGCCGGCATGAACCGCTATTTGCTGCCTGACGTCGAAACCATGTTCATGACGCCGTCCGATCAGTACCAGTTCATCTCGGGCACGATCGTGCGCGAAATCGCGCAACTCGGCGGTGATGTCAGCAAGTTCGTGTTCCCGTCGGTGGAAAAATGGCTGACGGAAAAGGTCGCGGCGATGGATCCGGCTAGCGGCGCGTCGGCGGGACAGCCGTAACCGGCGTAAACTGTCGGTTTGACGGATCAGAGCTGGCTGCGGCCGGCGTGAAGTGAGAGAAGTATGGCCTTGATGATTACCGACGAGTGCATCAATTGGCACGTTGCTCGCCGTGAGAGTTAGTCAAACTTCCCCTTACCGTACAAGGACTTAGCCAAGTTAGCCGCCACAAAGTGCCTCGAAAGTGCAACTAGAGTGCAAATGAGGCTTACAAAATGGCAAGCTTTGTCCCGCGTAACGGCAAATGGCTCGCGCGGGTAGCTGTAAAGGGCTACCCCAAGCAAAACAAAACTTTCGACACACAAGCAGAGGCCAAAGCATGGGCAGCAGAAGTAGAAGCTGCCATGTATAGCCGTTCCTACGTTGATACATCAGCAGAACGCAATCTGCTGTTTAAAGACCTTGTTGAACGCTTCCGTGAGGTCGAGATACCCAAACGCAATTACGACAACAAGAGCGAGTGGTATCGACTCGGCAAAATTGCTAACAACTGGATCGGCCAATACAGTGTCTATAATTTGACGCCACTTGTAATTGGCAAGTACCGTGACGAGCGTTTGAAAGAAGTTGGTCCTGCTACTGTTGCACGTGAGTTGATGAACATACAGGGCATCATTACGCACGCTTGCAAGGAATGGGGCTTGCAGATTGAGAATCCCGTTCCCAAGGTCAAAAAGCCCAAACTGCCTCCCGGTCGTGAACGTCTCTTGAACGACACAGAGCTTGCGCTATTACTGCATGAGTTAAATCCTGCTGCTCACGGCTTGCGTAGTCCGTATCTGTTGCCACTTGTAAAGCTTGCTCTTGAAACAGCAATGCGTCGTGGTGAGCTACTTGGTTTGACTTGGACTAATGTAAATCTGGAGGATCGCACAGCACGCTTGCCTATTACTAAGAATGGCAAAGCTCGTACGGTTCCGCTTAGTAGCAAAGCTGTTGAAGTGCTATCTGCAATGCCCCGTTTGGGGAAGCATGTATTCCCAATTACGCGCTTGGTTGTTGATAGCGCATGGTGGAGAGCTTGCAAACGCGCAGGTATTGAAGACTTCCGCTTCCACGACCTACGACACATGGCAACAACACGTCTCGCTAAAAAGCTGCCTAACGTGATCGAGTTGAGCCACGTAACAGGACACAGTAATCCCAAAATGCTCGCGCGCTATTACCACACCACACCGCAGGAACTAGCGTTGAAGATTGGCTAGTCGTAGAAAAGGGGAGCGCTGCTCCCCTTTATGACCCTGACGCCAGGATTCTGTGCAAGTCATCTACAGTCAGTAAACTCTGCTGTGTTAAGGTCCAAAACCACAGCCTAAAACCCAATCAGTAGACGCCCGCGTCAAATCTATTTAGCAGAAGAAAAGGCCGCTACATGCGGCCTTTTTGTTTGCTGCTGCGTGTTTAGTGCAGCACTTTGATCAGTGCGATCGTGATACCGAACACTGCTGACGCAAACGTAGCACCCCAGACAAAAGGCATCCACTGTCGCTCAGTGCGAAGCTTTGCTTGTTCTTCGATCAGCTTGGAGATCGTCGCCCGCTGCAACTCAAGGTCGGCCTCAAACTTGAGAATGTCCATTTGCTCCCTCACGGTGGTAGCTCCCTTATATGTTATAGCACAACCGTGGATGAACTTGCTGCTTGCGTCATCTCAGCAGCAGTGGGCCACTTCCAAGCTGTTTGCCGGGGATCGACAGCAGGTTGGGGCTTGGCAGCGGATTGAGCGACATACGTATCAACCTTGTTATCCGCGAGTGCTTGCTTGTAGCGTGCAAACAGCGCTTCGGACCAGCCTTCACCAAGCAATGCTGTTTGCTCCGATTCAGCTACTTCATCGTGTTTCAGGCGCTTTACGTCCGTACCTGCAAGCTTTTGGCCGTACAGCACAAGTGCAGCGTCCAGCGCACTGATCGGTTCCTGCTTAAAGCGGATAGCGCCTCCACGGCGACCGTAAAACTTCACAAGTACATCGCCGGTTAGCAAAATGCCCCACACTGAATCCTTTTTAGGCTTCGCATTGCCCTTGCCCTTGATGAACGCGTGACCAACTTTGAGTACTGTGAATTCTGGTTGCTGTGGAAGCTCCATTTGCTTTGCTAACTCAGCCATCTTTGCTTGTGCGCGGAGTTCGCGTTTCTTGATTGCGTCCGGGGTCATTGACAGTTCTTTGATCATTTCAGGTCTCCTTAGTAGCCAAGCAGGTTGCGTGCGTCTTGCAGCGTTGCGGGGATAACGTCAGAAATTACGTGTGCGTTTCCAAGAAAGTCGATTTCAACGGAAAAAACAGTTAGCGTGCGGTCGCTGTTGATCAGCGTTGGGTGCGGTCGATCGTGTGTGTCGATCCAGCGAGCGAGGTTGACGAGGTTCATAGCTGTTCCCTGCCATCTGTGTACTGGATGGTTTCGGTGAGTCGCAGTGCAGCGACTTTGGCGTACTCTGTTTTCCCGAACCAAATTACAAACTCACCGGGGTTTGCAGGGGAGCGCTGGACCTTACATTTCTTGCCAGCTTTGTGTGTGCGACCTGCACCAATGCCGATATATTTGCTATCGACTTGGACAAGCAGCTTTGCAGGACGGGGAATCTCGTAGGACACGTTTGGCACTCCTTTGTTGTTGGTATAACCAATGGTAAAACCATGGTTGCCACCATCAAGCGAAGAGTGACGCCGCCATCAGAAATTCGTTGTCTTTGCGAATGTTGGCTGAGAAATGGTCGTTGCCAAGTTTGCTGTGTCACTGGCAACAGACCAACCAAACGCTGCATTGGTGCCACTTGCTACAGAGTCGTAGTAGCTGTTCGTGTGGTTATCTTCTAGTAAGACTGTGATCGACATGCCGTTCGTTATTTTCTTCAACGTTACGGTGATGTAATTGGCCGTATATGCTGCTGTTGTCATGGCTACTGCATTCATGACAGCCGTACCTGCTGCTGTGTATGCAGAATATGCGAGCGAGGTCATTGAGCCATTACCACCTGCTTTTGTGCTACCACTACCACTGAAAACCATCGTTCCGAAGGCGGACAAGGTGCTATTCCAAGCGTTGTCTTGGGTCGTTGATGTTGTGGGATGCGCAAGCCTCAATGTCACATAACCACCAGTGTTAAAGAACGCTGATGCAGAGGCTTCTGAAGCCCATGTAAAGGACGCCACGCAAGTAATGCCCGTTGTGCCAGAACCCCATGCTGTAGCTCTGGTGATTGTTGTGTTGGTCGTTGGCGCGATAATAGTCTGGTTTGCAGCAGCAATCGTGAGCCGGTTTGTGCTGCATTGCGTTGCCAGAGTAGACAGCGTATTCACATCAGCAGCTTTGACTTGAACGGTCGTTGAGGTTGCTGGCACAGTTGGGACGCTACCGTAGATGTGACTATAACGGCAATCAGACAGCGTTCAATGCCGGTCACTTTGTTGGCAATACAGCGCTGTCAACAGCAGCAGCTATGGCAGCACCTGAAATCAAGGTTGCGCAGTCCGCACCTTGGTTGGCACGCGCTGCTGGTTTCATGGGTAATCAAGCAGTACAAGGTGGCACACAGGCAGCAGCTTCAACAGCATTGGACGGTGGTTCAGCTGGCGACATTGCAAAGGCAGCAGCATTAGGCGGTGCTACAAATATGGTGCTTGGTCCTGCTATGCACGGTGTAGCAAGCGCGACAAAGCCAGTTATCTCGCTGATGACAGGCACAGGCAAGAAGCTTGCAGCAGCAGATGCGGCAGCAGCTAACTCAGTTTCAGGAGCACCACTTTCTGATGCAGAGCAGGCAATGGCATCAAAGGTTGCGCAGAACATCAACTTAAACGGTGCAGATGCAAATACGGTAGCAGGAGAGTTGAAGGCAAACGCACAAAGCACAGTACCGGGCTATCAACGCACAGCAGCGGAAGCAACGCAGGATCCAACAGTTCAAGCGATTCAACAGGGCTTAGACAAGAGCGACAACAACGGCGGATTGGCAGCACGCGCCAACGCAAACTCTGATGCTAATACTCAGTTCTTGCGTGGTGCGTCAACTAGCGACGCCGATCTGCAAGCACAGAAAGATGCGTTCGCGCAGTCACAAGATGCACTTGCAGCAAAGGGCAACACTGAGCTTGGTGCTGTTACTCCGCAGCAGGATCAAGCGGTATTCAACACACCAGCAATGCAGAAGAACTTGGCGCGCGCCAATGTTGTTGCGCAGAACGAAGGCGATCCAGCAATCGCAAACGCGTTCAGCGAGCCAAACAACGACCTAGTTGCAGGTTGGAATGGTCTTGCAGGTAACGACGCAAAGACAGCGCTGTTGGAAGGTGAGCGCCACAACGTTACATCACCAATGTATCAAAACGTACTTGAGAATGCCGCGCCAATGCGTGTGCAAGGTGATCTGGAAGACTTGCTGAATACGCCAATCATGCAGAAGGCAGTTGATGCGGTCGGCGTAAACAAGGCAAACGCATTGAACGACGAGCCAGTTATCAAGAACGTGATGACCGGCAATAACACAGGCTATCAGGTGATTTCACCTGCTGACCTGCACATGGCGAAGATGTATTTGGACAACTACATGCAACGCATGGGTAATCCGTCCGACCTAGCATCAGCAGACAGATGGCAGCTTTCCAACTATGCAAGCATCCGCAACCGTCTAAACGGTATGCTGGAAAACAACGTTCATGGCTTTGCGGCTGTCAACAAGGAGTTTGCACAGCGATCCGACCAGATCGCGGAAAGCAAGTTCTTGACCGACCCACAAATGGTGAACGCGTTTGGCAAGCTCCTGCGGCAATGGCCCGTTCACCACGTGCTGGTAGAGGCGTCACGAATGCGATGCCAACTCCTGCACCGCTTCCAATGATGACGAATCCAGCGTCCTCGATCATGGCGATGCCGACAATGGGGACTTCTGCGTTGCCGACTTCGACGAGCAGCTATCAGACGCTTCTGAACAATATGCTTGCGAGCGAAAATTCGAACCCGATGAATGGTCTGGGCGGCGGCTCCAACTTTATGCCCGGTGCTGGCGGCACTATGAATCCTGGCATGATCATCCCCGGTATGTACTGATCGGTAAAACTTGCACGCATACGAAAATAACGCTGTAACTCGCTGATTTGAAACCACCTTTTTCCATCTCGGAAAAGGTGGTTTTTTATTTTAAAGTGATTATGTCGGGGAATAAAAATATTTTACGGAAAGGTGGTTTTCGTCGTTGACACTGATTATCCGCGTGATTAATAATCCGGTCATCGCTTCACGACGCAAGCGACGCCGATAGCAGCGGCAACCCCGATCTTTAAAAATTTAGCCGCGCAAGACTTAAGTCCCCGATCACGCTTTGAAGCGCTCGGGAAGTCCCCACACGGCTATAAAACATTACAATTATTTTCACTGAGGATTTAAAAAATGCAGGTACAGCTTTACAAGTGGTTCGAAGAAACCACAAACCAAAACCGATACGAAGTCGTAATGTTAGGACATAACAAGCGGAAATTAGCGAAATTCGCGCGGGCAGCTAAAGCGCAATTCGGCGACTCTAAGTACGTCAGTGTCAACTTCGGGCATATTGAGGTTCAGCGAACATTTATAGACCTAAAGACATTGAAGCTTGGGCCTTCGTGGCATGAGCAAAATTTTTACCGAGTCGAGGTCGATTTCTATATCAATGATCCTTCTGCGGCAGCAGCGGCAGTCAAGTTCAAGCTGACACATTTTTAAGTAACACCCGTAGTACCCCTGTATCCAGTCTTGGATACTTACAGCACATCAACCTTGGGATTTCAATCATGAAACACCCGCAAGCAGTAACACCGGATCGCTAGCAGAGCAGCGTGCCATATTGCCGTTTAAACGAGCGCCAATACGCCACGCTGTTCGCTAGCTCCTTCAACTCAAACTTCAAAGGAGCAGTATGAACACAGCACGATCACTAGAATGGAAATCTCTTCCCGGGGCGAATGTGTACTTTCCGTTCTGCGCGCAAACAGATAGCGAACAAATCGCGAAAGCTGCTTACACCGACGTCGTGGCGTGGGGCGACGATCAGCAATATGATAAGTCAGCAGGCATCGGTCGCTTTACGACCACTGAGGATTTACTCGATCTGAAGACTGGACAGTATGCGAATGGAACCGTCGTTTCGACGCTATACGCGGTGTATTTCTCGCTTAGAGATTCAGCAGCGGCTGTACAGTTCAAGCTTACATTCTGTTAGTGCGTCGGGTTTCAACCATCTTTTCAAACTGCGCGGGTTTCCGAGTCCATTTACTCTGGCTCGCGCTCATCTTATCCCGCGATGATTTGCTATGTGTCCGGCCAGTATTGGCTTGCGTAGCAGCGTCGCGAGTCTTCTGGCTTATTTTGCGCGGCTTTAGTTTGTTGCCAGTCCGCGCATTTTCAGCAACGGTGCAGCAGTAGATATTCCCAAGCTGATACGGACCGGTGTCGTTAAACCGCGCCATAACGTAGCAGTCTTTTGCTCGTCCGCGTTTGGGGTATTTGCCGGTTGCTTGCCACCAGTCGAACCATTCATCGAAAGTCAGGTTGAAGATAATGCTGCGCTGTTTGGCGTGGGATTTTTGGCTAGCGTATGCGCTGCGGTCTTTTTTGGTTATTGTCATTTTTGACCCTTATTATTTTTGTTATGGGGCCATAATACTGATGCAACGCTAGAATGTCGAAATTCACGTTTCGCTTGATGCCGTTCACCTGCCATGCTAGAAGATGGTTGCGCTGCGAGTGCAGCATGCGATAAGCGCTAGGTGTACAGTGTGTTTTGCACAACCTGGTGTGTTCGCAAGCTGTGCAAACGTGGTGCAACAGAGGTCGAGCATTTTGAGCGGATCGTCGGAAATCGTGACAAGTCACCGTCCGACAGACTTGGCTAAGTTGTTGAAAAGTAATGGAAAGTAGGTGGTAGAGTGGCGCTAATTATTACGTCTGAGTGCATCAATTGCGACGTATGCGAGCCCGAGTGCCCGAACGACGCAATTTCGATGGGCCCGGAAATCTATGTAATCGACCCGAAGAAATGTACCGAGTGCGTCGGGCATTTCGACGAGCCGCAGTGTATTCAGGTGTGCCCGGTCGAGTGTATTCCGCGCGACCCGGAGCATCTGGAGACGCCCGATGGTTTGATGGCGAAGTATCACGCGCTGCAGGCTGCGAAGGGCGCGTGAGGGACGAAGTCTAAAAAAAACGGCGAGGCTTTTTGGCCTCGCCGTTTTCTTTTGCGGCAACGTTTTGCGCCGTGCTAGCCGACGTACGCGCTGAAGATCTCGCGCAACGCGTCCAGCAGAATGTCGCATTCGGCGTCGGTGCCAACCGAGATACGCAGATGCTGATCGATGCGCGGCGCCTTGAAATGGCGCACGAAAATCTCCTTTTCCCTCAGTCGCAGCACGAGCGTTGCGGCGTCGTAGCCTTCGTGGCGAGCGAACAGCAGGTTCGCCGCCGACGGCACCACTTCGAAGCCCAACGCCGTCAGCCCCGAGGCCAGTCGCTCGCGGCTTGCAATGACCTTGGCGCAGGTGTCGCGAAACCACGCGTCGTCTTCGTATGCCGCCGCGGCCGCGACTTGCGCGAGGCGGTCCAGCGGATAGGAGTTGAAACTGTCCTTCACGCGATTCAGCGCGCCGATCAACTCCGGGTTGCCGAACGCGAAGCCGACGCGCATTCCAGCCAGCGAACGCGACTTCGACACGGTCTGAACGACCAGCAGATTCGGATAGCGGTCGATCAAACAGATGGCCGATTGGGCGCCGAAATCCACGTAGGCCTCGTCGATCACCACCACGGAATCGGGGTTGCCGGCCACCAGGCGCTCGATGTCGGCGAGCGGCAGCGGACGGCCGGTCGGCGCATTCGGGTTCGGGAACAGGATGCCGCCGTTCGGCGCCGCGTAATCGTCGACGTTGATCGTAAAGCTTTCGTCGAGCGGGATGGTCCGGTAGTCGACGTCGAAAAGCCGCGCATACGTCGGGTAGAAGCTGTAGGTGATGTCCGGGAACAGCAACGGCTTGTCGTGCTTGAGCAATGCCTGGAATGTGAGTGCAAGCACTTCGTCGGAGCCGTTGCCCGCGAAGACCTGCTCCGCGCGGATGCCGTGGTATGCGGCAACCGTTTCGCGGAGCTTTTGCGCCGTCGGATCGGGATAGCGCCGCAGCGAATCGGCCGTGTCGCCCAGTTCCTGCCGGATCGCCTCGAGCACGCGCGGCGACGGTGGATACGGATTCTCGTTGGTATTCAGCTTCACCGGATGTGCAACCGCGGGCTGTTCGCCCGGCACATACGGCGTCAGACGGTGGACGATGTCACTCCAATAGCGGCTCAATCAATTCTCCTGTGTCGATCGGAGTTAGCGCTTCAGCGCTTACTCCGGTCCCATGCAAGGCGGTCGATCGGAGTTAGCGCTTCAGCGCTTACTCCGATCCCATGCAGCATAGTTGCGCGAAGGCGGTACTGCATACACCTTCCAGCGGCGCAGCCTACGGATTGCGATGCAGTTGCATCATCGCGCGTTCCAGCTCGCCCTTAATGATTTGCGGCATGACGGCGAGCCCGCGCTCGATCGACGCATCGATCACGTCCTGCTCTTCCCGGCGCGGCGGTTTCAGCACGTAATTGGCGACGTCGGGCTTGGCGCCGGCGCGCGCACTCTCGGGAATCAGGTCTCGCGGATGGCCAATGCCGATCCGCAGCCGCCAATACTGCTGCGACGACAGATGCGCGGTGATGTCCTTGAGCCCATTATGGCCGCCGCTGCCGCCGCCGAGCTTCAGCTTGACGCTGCCGGGCGGCATATCAAGTTCGTCGTGCGCGACCAGGATTTCGTCGGGGAGAATCTTGAAGAACTGCGCAACTGCCACGACCGATTGCCCCGAGCGGTTCATATACGTCTGCGGTTCGAGCAGATGCACTTCCTCGCCGTGAAGCCGCGCTTTGGCATAGAAACCGTGGAAACGCCGCTCGTCGCGCAGCGTCGTGCCAGCTTCGCGCGCCAGTTGATCGACCAGCCAGAAGCCGGCGTTGTGGCGCGTCGCGGTGTATTCGGCGCCCGGATTGCCGAGGCCGACGATCAGCTTGATCATGATTGCGTAGGTCCATCTGGCCCGGAAGTCGAACGCAGCCGAGCCGAAAAAAACCGAAAAAAAACCCGCCGGGGCGAACCTCGGCGGGTCACATCGACCGTTTCATTGAAACGGATCGAGAGGATACTTGCTCAGTGCCTTGTGGCTCTTAAGCAGCCGGCGTTTCGCCTTCGCCTTCAGCAGCAGCGGCCTCGCCTTCAGCGATTGCGCCAGCCGGGATCGTTGCAGCTGCGACCACCGGGTTTTCTGCTTCGACGTGAGCAACCAGCGACACACCTGCCGGCAGCTTGATGTCCTTGGCGTGAACCGAGTGACCTGCTTCGATCGTCGCCAGATCAACTTCGAGGAATTCCGGCAGTGCCGACGGCAGGCACTCGATTTCGATTTCGTTGATGACGTGCGAGATCACCGCGCTCGACAGCTTCACTGCCGGGTTCGATTCCTGGTTCATGAAGTGCAGCGGCACCTTGGTGTGCAGCTTCTTCTTCGCGTCGACACGTTGGAAGTCCACGTGCAGCACGAGCTGACGGAACGGGTGGTATTGCACGTCGCGAAGCAGAACCTGTTGCGACTTGCCGGCCACTTCCAGATCGAGAATCGACGAGTGGAAAACTTCTTTCTTCAGCGCGTGCCACAGCGCGTTGTGGTCCAGTTCGACCAATTGCGTTTCAGCACCAGCGCCATATACGATGCCCGGGGTCTTGCCCGAGTTACGCAGGCGGCGGCTCGCACCCGTACCTTGCAAAGAACGCTCGAAAGCGACTACTTTCATTTTGAATCTCCAATGCACTGCCCGCGACCAGGCAGTAAAAACGGGGCCTCCAAGCCAGATGGCTGAGGCCCCAGAGCTGCGGCACGAACCTTCGTTCGTTCATGCCGATTGTGCAAAAGCGCAGTGTGCCGCGTGAAGCGGCGCGCTGCGCCTTCGCAAATGCTTAACTTTCAGCGAACAGCGACATCACCGAATCGCCGCGGCGAATCCGCGAGAACGTTTCGGCAAGCAGGCCGGCGCTGGTCAACGAACGGATCTTTGCGCACGAGCGGGCTTCGTCACCGAGCGGGATCGTGTCCGTCACAACGAGTTCGTCGAGTGCGGAAGCGGCGATACGCTCGCCTGCGCCGCCCGACAGAACCGGGTGCGTAGCGTAAGCGAATACCTGCTTCGCGCCACGTTCCTTCAAAACCTGTGCTGCCTTGCAGAGCGTGCCGGCGGTGTCGACCATGTCGTCCATGATCACGCAGGTACGGCCTTCGACTTCACCGATGATGTTCATCACTTCGGCAACGTTCGCCTTCGGGCGGCGTTTGTCGATGATCGCGAGATCGCAATTCAGTTGCTTGGCCAGAGCCCGGGCACGCACCACGCCGCCGACGTCCGGCGAAACGACCAGCAGGTTCTCGTAGTTCTGCTTGCGCAGATCGCCGAGCAACACGGGCGTCGCGTAGATGTTGTCGACCGGGATGTCGAAGAAGCCTTGAATCTGGTCGGCGTGCAGATCCATTGTAATGATCCGCTCGACGCCGGCGATTTCCAGCATGTTCGCCACGATCTTCGCCGAGATGGCGACACGCGCGGAACGCGGGCGACGATCTTGACGGGCATAACCGAAGTAGGGGATGGCTGCGGTGATCCGGCCGGCGGATGCGCGCTTGAGCGCATCGACCATGATCATCAGTTCCATCAGATTGTCGTTCGCCGGTGCGCACGTGGACTGCAGGACGAAGACATCCTTGCCACGCACGTTTTCCTGAATCTCGACCTGGATTTCACCGTCCGAGAAACGGCTAACCATTGCTTTGCCGAGGGGAATACCGAGGATTTTGACGACTTCCTGTGCAAGCGCGGGATTTGCGTTGCCAGTAAAAACCATCAGGCCGTCATGGCTGCTCATCGTGCACCTACTTCAGGCTGGGGGCGAGGGGAAATGCGAGAAATTTTGGCAGGGGAGAAAGGATTCGAACCTTTGCATGCCGGAATCAAAATCCGGTGCCTTAACCAGCTTGGCGACTCCCCTACACTAACTCTGAGCTCCGCCGAACGTGGAGTTTCGTTCGACGACGCAAAACTTATGACGCGAAAGTAAAGAGTGGATGCTGATCGAGACTTGCGGCCACTGCGCTGTTCCATTCGGCTGGTAGTTTGGCTTGCACCGCTTCTGCTTCAGCTTTACTAAGGAACGCTGCAAAAACACTTGCACCTGATCCAGACATCCGCGCTGGCGCGACGTTTTCAAACCATCGCAACACTTGCGCTACTTCCGTGTACTTTCCGACGACAACCTGCTGCATGTCATTCCGGCCAAAACTTTCTGGCCATTCAGTGTTGCAGCTAAGTTCTGCAGGAAAGTCCGTAATTGTGAGGGGTTTTGAATCTCTTGTCAACGCTTTTTCAGAGAAAATCGCTGCAGTCGGAACATGAACCCTCGGCGTCACTACTAGGAAATGGCGCGGCGGCAATTGTACAACGTCCAAAGCTTCTCCGACACCCTGGGCGAACGCATTTTTTCCGAACACAAAAAATGGCACATCCGCGCCGAGTTTCAACGCCAGCGCCTGCAATTCGAGGCGCGGCAAGTTGAGCTTCCACAGACGGTTCAGTGCTAGCAGTGTCGTCGCTGCATCAGAGCTGCCGCCGCCGAGGCCGGCGCCCATCGGCAGACGCTTGTCGATTTCAATATCGACGCCTTCAGGCGAGCCCGTATGCGTTTTGAGCAGCGTCGCGGCGCGCACGGTCAGGTCATGTTCCGGCGGCACGTCGGCGATCTCGGTGCTGCGCGTGATGAGCCCGTCGTCGCGTCGCGTGAAGTGCAGCGTGTCGCCCCAGTCGAGCAACTGGAAGACCGTTTGCAGCGTGTGATAGCCATCCGGCCGACGGCCGGTAATGTGCAGGAAGAGGTTGAGTTTCGCTGGCGCGAGGCAGTCGCGCAGCGAATCGGTCGTTTCAATCATGAGTCGAGGCTACATGCGCCAGATGGCGCCGAAGAAGCGGCAAGGTCGCGCGCGAAAAAGTGCGTGAAGCGGCGCGGGTTACTGATCCAGCACGAGCTTGATGTCGAGCGGCGGTTCCGAGCGGCTCAGGTTGACGCGCTTCACGCCGGTGGCCGGCGCGTCGGCATAAGCCAGATAGTCGATCGTCCAGCCGTCCTGCGTGATCTGCTTGAGCCGCGACGGTTGCTCCGGATCCTTCTCGGTCTTGGCGCGCGAAGTGGGCGCCGGCGACGGTTGCAGCCAATAACGCAGCCCTTCGACTGGCAGCGCGAAGCCGAGCGCATTCTGCATCAGCGTGGAGACGTTATCCGCGGTGAGCGGCTGGCGATTCGGCAGTTCCAGCGTGGCCGAAGCCGGCGACGACGTCACCACCGCCAGCGTCTGGCCGAGCGGATTGCGCAACTGCAGGGTCACGGTGTCGCCAGTTTCCTGCCACGTGAAGTTGCCGTACGCGTTGCGCTGCTGGCCGTTCTGATCGTTGTACTGGACCGCGAAACGGCCCTGGTAAGCACGGCTCGTCTGCGCGGTGACGGAGGTTGCGGCATTCGACGTGGACGGCCCTTGCGGTTTGACTGATGCACAACCGGCCAATGCGACGACCGCTGCCGCGGCGAATCCGAGCGCCGCGCCACGCGGCGCTCGGGGAAAGGAAATCAGACGGGAAAGACGCATCAAAGATCGTTCACCTGAAGACGTTGGAGCGTTTTGACAAGCGTGTCGTTGTCCGGTTCGAGCTTGCGCGCATCGCGGAAAGCGGCGCGTGCCTGATCCTGATTGCCGGTTTTCCACAACACTTCGCCGAGGTGCGCGCCGATTTCGGCGTTCGGCTGCATGTCGTACGCTTTGCGCAGCAGCTTGATCGCGTCCGACGTATCGCCCATCCGGTATTTGACCCAGCCGACGCTGTCCATGATGAACGCGTCGTTCGGCGCCAATGAGGATGCCTTCTCGACCAGCTTGTCCGCTTCGGCGAGGCGCTGATTGCGATCGGCCAGCGAGTAGCCGAGCGCGTTATACGCTTGCGGGTTGTCAGGCTGCGTCTGGATCAGCTTGCGCAACTGCGCTTCCATGACGTCGTAATGGCCGGTTTTTTCGGCGGACATTGCGTAGTCGTAGGTCAGATCGGGGTCGTCGGGGAACTGCGCCGTGGCTTGCTGCAGACGTGTTTCCGCCTCCGGGTAGCGCTTCGCGTCGAACAGGATCGCCGCGTCGGTGCGAGCGATCAGCGCCTGGTCGCGCGGGTCCGGCGCCGGCAGGTTAGCCAGCAGCTTGCGCGCGTCGTCGGTCTTGCCCTGCTTGGCGAGCAATTGCGCGCGTGTGATCTGCGCCGGCACATATTGCTGGCTCGACGGCGAGATCTTGTTCAGCCAGTCGCTCGCGGCCGCTTCGTTCTTCTGTTCGAGCGACAACTGCGCAAGGTAGATATACGCCTGGCCCGGATCGGCGCCCGGCGTTTTTTCGGCTTGCTGGGCGTACTGGGTCAAGTACGTTTGCGCGTCGTTGAAATTCTTCTGCTGGATCTTGATCAGCGCGAGCGCCATGAGCGGCGTCAGTTCGCTCGCGTTGTTCTTGTGCATGATCTCGAACTGCTTCTGCGCGTCGTCCAGACGGTCGCTCGCGAGATACATCTGCGCGAGCGCGAGACGCGCGTCATGCGATTTCGGATTCTGCTGCACGTACTTTTCGAGCGAGGCGATGCCTTCCTTGCGCTCTTCCGGGCCCATTTGCGACAGCATCAGCGCCGCCGGCAAATAGTCGGGCTTGAGCGTGAGAGCCTGTTCGAGCGACTTGCGTGCGCCCGGCGCGTCGTCCGACACGAGCTGCTGGCGTGCGATCGCCAGTTGCGCTTCGGGCCGGTTCAGGTCGTTCTTGAGCAGATCCTGCAGCACGTGCAGGCCGCCGATCCGGTTCGGGCCGCGCGAGATCAACAGCTGCAGCGCCAGAATCGCGCTGCCGCGATTGTCGGCGGGCACCCGTGCGAGTTCGCGGGCGAGGATCGGCGAAGCGTCGTCAGGTTTGCCGGACAGTACGAGCAGCGACGCGTCGAGTTGCGCGGCGCGTTCCGAGTTTGGCGCATACTGCTGCCACAATTGAGCGGCGGCCAAAGCGTCCGACGGGCTCTGCGCGGCCAGCGCGATCTCGGTGGCGCGCTGCGCCATGCGGGGATCGTGCGTATCGCGCGCGAGGGCGAGGTAGGTCTGATAGGCGGGCGCCGGTTGGTCGCGCTGCAACGCGACTTCGGCGGCGAGTACCTGGAATACGATCTGGCTCGACAGCGGCACGCCGGGCAGGGACTTCTGGTCTTCCGCCGAGGCCGGGCCGAGCGGGTCCGGCAGGGTGACCGAGGTGTCGTCCGAGTCCGGCGATGGGTCCTGCGCGTGGGCGGGCACGGCAGCCAGCGCCCAGACGGCGAGCGCTGCCGCACCGAGCATCCGGCGAGCGGACACGGCGTGCGGTACGCGGAATGCGCTAGCCGGGCGCTTCAAAAACAGCTTCACGAAGGACAAGTTCATGGAAATCCGTTCAATGTTTCGGACGATTGTAACGCGCTCGCTACAATACGCGCACAACCACTCACGCAAGTTGCAGACCAGTTAGACATGCCAGAGTTGCCAGAAGTTGAGGTTACCCGACGGGGAATCGAACCGTATGTGTCCGGGCGCAAGGTTGAACGCGTCGATGTGCGTACGCCCGCATTGCGCTGGCCGATTCCGGCCGACCTTGCGAAAACCTTGCGCGGGCACGTCGTGCGCAAGGTCGAGCGGCGCGGCAAGTATCTGTTGTTCGAGATCGACGCGGGCTGGTTCATCGTGCATCTTGGCATGACTGGGACGCTGCGGGTGCTGCGTCATGTGCCGCATCCGCCGGCCGCGGCGAAACACGATCACATCGACTGGATTTTCGACGAGTTCATTTTGCGCTATCGCGATCCGCGGCGCTTCGGCGCGGTGCTGTGGCATCCGCGCGAAGCCGGCGACGTGCTCGAACATCCCTTGCTCGCGAGCCTTGGCGTCGAACCGTTTTCGCCTGCGTTCTCCGGCGCATTGATGCACCGGCTCACGCGTGGGCGCAAAGTCTCGGTGAAGCAGGCGCTGCTGGCCGGTGAAATCGTGGTCGGCGTGGGCAATATCTACGCATCGGAGAGCCTGTTTCGCGCCGGCATCCGGCCGACTACCGCGGCGGGGCGCGTCTCGCTCGTGCGCTACGAACTGCTGGCGGACGCCGTGCGCGTGACGCTCGCCGCCGCGATCGAGAAGGGCGGCAGCACGCTGCGCGATTTCGTCGGCAGCAATGGCGAAAGCGGTTACTTCCAGCTCGACTATTTCGTCTATGATCGCGCCGGGCTGCCATGCCGCGTGTGTGGAACGCCGATCAAACAGATCGTGCAGGGGCAGCGTTCTACGTATTTCTGTCCCACCTGCCAGCGCTAAATCGTCAATGCCTTCTCGCTTAACTCCGCGTTCCACCTCGTCCGCCGCGCCTCAAGCGCCTGCTTTTCCGGTCATGTCTAATTTTTCCACGCGTCTGATCACGTGGCAGCGTCAGCATGGCCGGCATGATTTGCCGTGGCAGAACACGCGTGATCCTTATCGCATCTGGTTGTCGGAAATCATGCTGCAGCAGACGCAGGTGTCGACGGTGATTCCGTATTACGCGAAATTTCTCGCGCGCTTTCCGACCGTCGCCGCGCTTGCCGCCGCGCCGTCCGACGATGTGATGGCGTTGTGGGCCGGCCTTGGCTATTACACGCGTGCTCGCAATCTGCATCGCTGCGCGCAAGTCGTGGTCGAGCAGCATGGCGGCGCGTTTCCGGCATCGGTCGAGGAGCTGGCGGAGTTGCCGGGCATCGGCCGGTCGACGGCGGCGGCGATCGCGTCCTTCGCGTTCGGCGCGCGCGCGACGATTCTCGACGGCAATGTGAAGCGCGTGCTGGCGCGCGTGTTCGGCGTCGAAGGTTTCCCGGGCGAAAAGAAAGTCGAAAACGCGATGTGGACGTTGGCCGAGTCGCTGCTTCCGTCGAACGCATCGGATGCCGACGTCAGCGCGTACACGCAAGGCTTGATGGATCTCGGCGCGACCCTGTGCGTGCGCGGTAAGCCGGATTGCCTGCGCTGCCCGTTCGCAGCCGACTGCGTCGCCAACGTGACGGGACGTCAGCGCTTGCTGCCCACGGCGCGTCCGAAGAAGACCGTGCCGACGCGCCGCACGTGGATGCTGGTGCTGCGCGACGGCAACGCGGTGATGCTGGAGAAGCGCCCGCCGTCGGGTATCTGGGGCGGCTTGTGGAGCTTGCCCGAAGCCGCCGACGAAGCTGCGCTCGCCGACCGCGCGCGTGCTTTCGGCGGCGACGGTGCGGTCTCGCCGCTTGCGCCGCTCACGCATGTGTTCACGCATTTCAAACTGGACATCGAGCCGCGGCTCGCGGAACTGGATCGTGGCGTGGGCGTCTTGGCCGCTTTGGGCGACGCCGACACCGCGTGGGTCACGCTCAGCGAGCTCGATTCGTTCGGTGTGCCCGCGCCGGTGCGCAAACTGCTGGAAGGTTTGCAGGGCTCGCTGATCTGATCAATCGGGCGGCCGCGCGGCCGCTGTCACAGCAGTTGATGCTGCTGCATGTAGTGATGAACCACGTCGATCCGCGCGCCGGCGTCCTGCAACTCCATCAGTTTCTGGCGAGCACGTAGCGCAATCGGCAGCACTTCGGCAAGACGGTTCGACACCCATGACGGATCTTCGAGCCGGAACGGTTCCGCGAACGGCAGGCTTTCCGGATCGCGCTCGCGAATCGTCTCGATGATCCGTTCGAGCACTTCCGCGCATGCGCCGAACTTGGCCAACTGCTCGTTGCCTTCGAGCGGCATATCCTCGCCGAGTGGCTCCGCCATGCCGACCAGCAAACCGCTCGATTCGACGCGATGCGACAGCAGGCGAAAACGCCGCGTGCCGCGTGCGCGAATCAGCAGCATGCCGAAGGCTTCGACATCGCACTCGTCGATTTCAGCGAGACAGCCGATTGCTTCGGGCACCGAAGGCTCTTCTGCACGCGCCACTTCCGCGCCGCTTTTCAGCAGACACACGCCGAACGGCGTTTTTTCACGTAGACAGTCGCGCGCCATGTCGAGGTAGCGCGCTTCGAAAATCTTCAGCGGCAGCAGTCCATCGGGAAACAGCACCGTATGCAGCGGAAACAGCGGCACATCGGCAAGCACAGTAGAAGTAGAAGACATGGCGCAACGCTTCGAGTTGAGGCCGCGCGATGCGGCCGGTTAAGCCACTAACTTCGATGATTCGCCGGCTTCGACCGGCGCATCGCGGTGCCGCACAATGACATTCGCCGACGATGCGAGACGCGCGGCGAGCGTCTCCGCAATGAATACCGAGCGATGCTGGCCGCCCGTGCAACCGATCGCGACGGTCAGATAGCTGCGGTTGTCGTCGCGGAAATGCGGGAGCCACTTGGCGAGGAAGTTCTCGATGTCGTCGATCATTTCATGCACGACCGGCAGCGCATCGAGAAAATCGATCACCGGTTTGTCCAGGCCCGTGAGCGGCCGCAATTCATGATCGTAGTACGGGTTCGGCAAGGTGCGGACGTCGAACACGAAATCCGCGTCGAGCGGCACACCGCGCTTGAAACCGAACGACTCGAACATCAGCACGAGCCCGGAATCTTTCTGCTCGATGAAGCGTTTGACCCAGGCGCGCAGCACGTTCGCGCGCAGATTGCTGGTGTCGATCTGATGGCCGAATTCGGCCAGCCCGGCCACGAGTTCACGTTCGCGTTCGATCGCTTCGGCGAGCGAGGTGAGCAGGCCGACGTCGGCGTCGTGCGAGGTGGAACCGGACAGCGGATGGCGGCGGCGCGTTTCGGAGAAGCGTTGAATCAGCGACTGCGTGCTCGCATTCAGGAACAGCACGCGCACGTCGTGGGCGCGCGACAGGTCGCGGATCATGGCGGGCATTTCGTCGAGCGAGGCGCTCGAGCGCGCGTCGATCGCGACCGCGAGGCGGTCTTGCCCGTCCTCGGCGAGGTAGGAAGCCAGTTGCGGCAAGAAGCGCGGCGGCAAGTTGTCGACGCAGTAATAGCCTGCGTCTTCAAGCGCGTTCAGGGCAACTGATTTGCCGGAGCCGGATATACCGGTGATCAGGATTATGCGCATGGAGTCGTCAAAACCGTACAGTTCATCATAGCATCTGGTCCCCGTGCGTGTACCCGCGGCCTGCCGTCGGCTGCGGGCACGGCATGGTCTTGCGGACTCAGATCAGTTTGCCGGGAAACTGGCTGTCGGGATCTTGCATCGCCAGGCGCTGGCGATCCATGAAGTCGCGCAGCGTGTCGATGCCGCGCAGTTGCAGGATCGTGTTGCGCACGGCGGCTTCGACCAGCACGGCGAGATTTCGGCCGGCAGCCACCTGAATCGTGACCTTGCTAATCGGCAGGCCGAGCACGTCGACGGTCTGGCTTTCCAGCGGCAGTCGCTGGAACTCGCCATCAGGACGGCGGACCAGTTGCACGATCAGCTTGAGCTTCATTTTCCGGCGTACCGCGGTTTCACCGAAAATCGTCTTGATATCGAGCAGGCCGAGGCCGCGCACTTCCAGCAGGTTTTGCAGCAGCGGCGGACAACGTCCTTCGACGAAGTCAGGACCGAGGCGCACGAAATCCACCGCGTCGTCGGCCACGAGGCCGTGGCCGCGGCTGATCAGTTCCAGCCCGAGTTCGCTCTTGCCGAGGCCCGAGTCGCCGGTGAGCAGCACGCCCATGCCGAGGATGTCGAGAAACACGCCGTGCAGCGTGGCGCGCGGCGCGAGAATGCGCGACATGTAGAGACGCAGGCTGTCGATCACCGCGGCGGCGGACATCGGCGTGGTGAATAGCGGTGTGGACGAGCGCGTGCAGCGCAGGACCAGTTCCGGCGGCGCGGCGACGCCGCCCGCCACCACCAGAAACGGCGGTTCCAACGCGATCAGCTCGGCCATGTGGCGCGAGCGGTCTTCGTCGGTTTGGCGTTTGTAGTAGTCGATTTCGGCGTCGCCGAGCACCTGGATCCGGTTCGGGTGGATCAGGTTCAAGTGGCCGACGAGGTCGGCGCTCGACGTGGCATTGGCGACCGATTCCGAAGAAAAGCCGCGCTCCCAGCCTTCATGCCCCGTCAGCCAGCTGAGCTTCAGCATGGCGGCGTTATCGTCGAAAATGCTTTGGGCGTTGATGCTGGACGTATCCATGAGTCAGTGACTCCAGTGTGGGCCGCTTGCCGGACAAAGCAACGGCCGCGCTAGCGCGAGCCGCTTACCTTGCCAGACGGTATCCGCACGCGGGCGGATCACCGGCGTGCGGATAACCGCCGATACATCAAGGTTGCCACTGAGTGAGCAGGCGATGCAATGATTCGCGGTCTTCTTCCGTGTGCAGGCGCTCGCGTGCTTCGCGATCGGACAGCAACTGGGCGATTTCCGAAAGGATTTCGAGGTGCTGTTGAGTGGCCTGTTCGGGCACGAGCAGGAAGATGAGCAGCGAGACCGGCTGACCGTCGGGCGATTCGAAGGGGATGGGTTCGGCAAGACGGACGAATGCGGCGAGCGGCTGCTTCAAGCCTTTGATCCGGCCATGCGGAATCGCCACGCCTTCACCAAGGCCAGTCGATCCGAGGCGCTCGCGCGCGAACAGATTGTCAGTGACCGTGCTACGGGCGATGCCGTTCTGGTTCTCGAAGATCAGGCCCGCTTGCTCGAACACGCGTTTCTTGCTGGTGACCGATAGTCCGACGACGACGTTCTCGAGGGGAAGAAATTTGGCTAAACGATTCATGTTGACAGGCGAAAACGTGGCCTGGGTTCTCCTCGCTGGGGCGTTTGAGTGGTGTTCCATTCGTTTGATGCTCGCGGCGACGTGCGTTGGAGTCCGAAAGCGCTGGACTCCGGCCGACCGACTTCCGCTTGAGCTTACCTGACCCCGATGGTAACCGGAACATTATAGAACAGGGTAGCCACGGATGGTGCGGCGCGCCATCAATGCGTATTGAGTTCGTTTAAAGCCGCCGGAACATGCTGCGCCGCCGCGCGAGAAGCGGTGTCCGGAAACAAAAAACCGCCCGGTTCCGGGCGGTTTCGCTGGTAAGAGAAAACGAAGATCTAACGAAGAAAACCCTCTAATTTCCCCTATTGCGGCGGCACATCTAGTTGCGGCGCCGGTTGATACTTGATCGCCTCATGCGCATGGCCTTGCAGGCGGTCCTTATGGCGGATGACTTGCCGGTCAAGCTTGTCGATCATCAGATCGATCGCAGCGTACAGGTCGCTGTCACAGCTCTCGACAAAGATGTCCTTGCCCTTGAGATGCAGGTTGATTTCAACCTTTTGACGCTTTTCCTTTTCCTTGTGGTTGTCGACCGAGAGGACCACACTGCCGTCGATTACCTGATCGAAATGTCTTAGCACCCTATCCAGTTTGGTGATCACGTATTCGCGCAACGCAGGCGTTACTTCGAGGTGGTGTCCACTGATCTGCAGATTCATAGTGCTTCTCCAAGCTAATGGCCGCTTGGTCCGCACGATGACGAAGGTCCGGTCGATCTGTCGGCTTGCCTGAGTCGCCCCCCGGTGACTGACTTCTGGCAGGTCGCATCGGCCGGCCTGTCCGCCAACTGCGGAGCGGCCGGTAAATGCCCGCCACGGAAGGCGACGGGCTACAGAGACTTGCGCAGGTTGACTGCCGGGATCTTGAGCGCTTCACGGTACTTCGCAACGGTACGCCGTGCGACCACGAAGCCCTGTTCCGCCAGCAGTTCGGCTATGCGACTGTCTGAAAGAGGAGATTTCGGGTTTTCCGCTCCTATCAGTTGCTTGATGAGCGCGCGGATCGCCGTTGAAGACGCCGCGCCGCCCGTGTCAGTCGAAACGTGTGATCCGAAGAAGTACTTAAATTCAAGCGTCCCGAATGGGGTCAGCATGTATTTACCGGTTGTCACACGCGAGACAGTTGACTCGTGTAGGCCCAGCGTATCAGCAATTTCCCGCAAAACCAAGGGGCGCATGGCAATTTCGCCGTGCACAAAAAAGCTCTTTTGACGCTCGACAATAGCCTGCGCCACGCGGAGGATGGTCTCGAAACGTTGCTGGATATTTTTGATCAGCCAGCGCGCTTCCTGCAGTTGCTGGCGCAACGAACCACTGCCCGGATCGCCCCGGTTATTACGCAGAATATTCGCGTATAGATGGTTAATACGCAGCTTCGGCACGACTTCCGGGTTCAGCTCGGCCTGCCAGCCCTGTGCCGTTTTGCGCACCATGATGTCCGGCACGACGTAGTCCGCTTCGGCCTTGCCGTAGGCGGCGCCGGGAAACGGCTCGAGCGAGCGGATCAGCACATGCGCATCGCGCAGGTCGTCGTCGTTGGCCTTCAGATGCTTGCGCAGACGCGTGAAATCGCGCGCCGCAAGCAGTTCCAGATGGTGTGCGACGATGTCCAGCGCGAGTGTGCGCGTCGGTGAGGCATCAAGCCGCAGCAATTGCAGCTTGAGACATTCCGACGCGGAGCGTGCGCCGACTCCGGCCGGGTCGAAGCTATGCAGCAGCGCAAGCGCGGCGTTCATTTCGTCGAGGTCGACTTCGAGCTCTTCGGGCAGATCGGCCAGCACTTCTTCGAGCGTGGCGGCCAGGTAGCCGTCGTCGTCGAGCGATTCGATCAGGAAGGTGATCAGCGCCCGGTCGCGCTGACCCGCCTGGGTGACGCGCAATTGCGCCATCAGGTGGTCGCGCAGCGAGGTGCTCGATTCATGGATTTGCAGCGGCGGCAGATCGTCGTCGTCCGAGGCGTTGCCCGAGCGGCCGTAATCGTCGAGATTCCATTGCGCCGCGTCGCCGTTACCGTCGCCGGCCAGCCCGTTGTATTCGTCCACGCCCTGCGGCTCGCCGTTTTCGGCGCGCTCGCTGCTGCTGCTCGACGAGGACGACGTATTGCCGCCCATCTGGTCGGGCGGCGCGGAAGAGTTGGGCGCCTGGGCGATCAGCGAGCCGTCGGCCGCCACGCGCAACGGGCTCGCGATCCAGTCGTCCTCGTTTTCGAGGAGCGGATTCTGCGAGATCGCCATTGCGACTTCCTGCTGCAATTCGAGCGTAGACAACTGAAGCAGCCGGATGGACTGCTGCAGTTGCGGCGTCAGCGCAAGATGCTGCGATAGGCGGAGTTGGAGGCTGGCTTTCATGGCAAGTTGAGATTCATTGTAGAGAGTTTGCCACGACCGCGATACCTTGCGACATTCGCAATTACGCGTGCGCCTGTTTTAGGCGGCGATGGGCGCGAGACGGCCCAGGTCAAAAAACCGGGTGTGCGGTTGCCGCATAGGGGCCGGCGGGTGCGCGCTCGCACTGCCGGTAATCCCTCATGCACTTACATGCGGAAGTGCTCGCCCAGATAGACGCGCCGCACGCTTTCGTTTTCGATGATGTCGCTCGGTGCGCCGGCGGCCAGCACGCTGCCGTCGCTGATGATGTAGGCGTGATCGCAGATGCCGAGCGTTTCGCGCACGTTGTGGTCGGTGATCAGCACGCCGATATTGCGCTGCTTCAGAAATTTAACGATCTTCTGAATTTCCAGCACGGCGATCGGGTCGACGCCGGCGAACGGTTCGTCGAGCAGAATAAAGCTTGGATTGGTGGCCAGCGCCCGGGCGATCTCAACCCGGCGGCGCTCGCCGCCCGACAGCGACAGCGCCGGATTCTCACGCAAGTGCGCAATCTGCAACTCGTCGAGCAAGGCTTCCGTGCGGTTCGTGATGGTGTCCTTGCTGAGCCGCTTGCCGTTGTCTTCGTGCTGCAATTCCAGCACCGCACGAATGTTTTCTTCGACGCTGAGCTTGCGGAATACCGAAGCTTCCTGCGGCAGATACGACAAACCCAGCGAAGCGCGCTTGTGGATCGGCAGCAGGCTGATCGACTTGCCGTCCAGGTCGATTTCACCCGCGTCGAGCGGCACGAGGCCGACGATCATATAGAACGAGGTGGTCTTGCCCGCGCCGTTGGGGCCGAGCAGACCGACCACTTCGCCGCTTTTCACGTCGAGCGACACGTCTTTGACGACCGTGCGCGAACCGTAACGCTTCTTCAGGTTGCGCACCGCCAGCGAACTGCTGGTGCCGGCCGGCTTGCGATTGGGGAGGGACGCTGAGGTGCTCACTGGTTCGGCGCTCCGGGAATCGTCGTGGACGGCGCGAGCGTGGCCGACGCGCCGTTCAGCGGCGCGGCGCCGCCGTTGCGCGGCGCCAGCATGGCGCGCACGCGGCCAGTCGGGTTGCCCGGGCCGGCGACGTCCTTGCCTGCCTTCGCGGTGTAGAAGTCGTTCTGGCCGTCATACGTAATGACGCTGCCGTGCACCTGGTCCATCACCGCGGAGAGGCCTTGCAGGCGCTTCACGGTGGCGTTGGTGGTGAGTGTGGTCAGATCCTGCTTGCCGTCGTAGTCGATCCGGATGGCCGTGCCTTCAATGTATTCGTCGAGGCCTTCGCGCTTCTGGCGGAAATACGACAGATTGCCGCCGCTCGAGGTGCCGGTGGCGTACTGATAGCCCTGCGGGTCTTGCGTCACTTCGACACGGTCGGCCTTGATCACGATCGTGCCTTTGGTGGCGACCACATGGCCGGTAAAGATGTTGACCTGCTTGAGGTCGTCGTAAGTCATGTTGTCCGCTTCGATGTTCAGCGGCTTGTCCTTGTCGGCACGATCCGCGTGCGCGAGCGGCGCGAAGCCGGCGAGCGGCAACGCGACGATCAGCGCAGCGAGTCCGGCGCGGCACGCGGACAGGGTGCGCGCGCGGCCGGTATCAAAACGGGGGAACGATTCGTTCATGCAGTCACGCCTGGAATGGATTACCCGGGTTGCTTGGGCGAGCTGCCGCCTGCTTCGGACGGGGCAATGTTGCCTTTCACGTTGCCGAACAGCTGCATCACCCGGGTGACGTTGTTGTAGTTCATGCCGCTGGCAGTCATCACCGACATGCCGCGCTGAAGTTTAACCGGCTTTTCGGTCTCGATCACATCGTCGTTGACCAGCACCCTAAAATGCTGCGAATCCGCTTGCATCTGCGGATCTCCGTAGCCTGGCGCCCGCACGATGCGCGCGTTGTCGTACAGATCGACGATGGATGCGTCGCCGTTCACCTTGCCGGTGTCGCCGGTGGCGGTGACGATCGGCTTGCCCGGCTGGAACGCGCGCATGGCCGGCTTGACCAGGTCGCTCAACTCGTCGTCTTCGTAATGGATCAGCGACTGGGCGGTCAGCCGGTATTGCGTGGAGCCCGACTGATCGAGTTCGGACACCGAGAAGTTGTCGGCGAAGTAATCCGGCGTGTGTTCCTTGGGACGCACCACGCCTTCGTTCTGCCGGGGCAGGGTGGCTTGCAGCAGCCACCACGTGATACCGGCGAGCGCGGCCATCGCGACCAGCGGAATCAGTGAAGTCAGGCGAAACTGATTCATCCGACGAGGCCCCGCTGTTCGCCGCTACAGGCGGCCGCGAGCAGCGCCTCGTACTTGTGCTGCGCGCGCAGCAGGGTGTCGCAGACTTCGCGCGCCGCGCCGTGGCCGCCGCGCGCCTCGCTGACCCAGTGGGCCCGCGCGATCACTTCAGGATGCGAATTGGCCGGCGCCGCCGCGAAGCCGACCTTCAGCATCACGCCGAGATCGACCCAGTCGTCGCCCATGTAGCCGCATTCTTCGGCCGTCATGCCGGTTTGCTGCAGCAGGTCCGCGAACGCCTGGGGTTTGTCCTGCACGCCCTGATAGACGTGCGTGATGTTCATTTCCTTCGCCCGCGCCGCCACGATGCCCGACTTGCGCCCGGTGATGATCGCTGTTTCGATGCCGGCCTGGCGCAGCAGCTTCATGCCGTGGCCGTCCATCGAGTTGAAGCCCTTCATCGTGTCGCCTTCCGCCGTGAACAGCAGACCGCCGTCGGTCAGCACGCCGTCGACGTCGAAAATCATCAGCTTGACGCGGCTTGCGCGTTCGGTCGCGGTGGGAGGAGCGATGGCCATCAGATCACCTTCTTCGAGAACAGGTCGTGCATGTTGAGTGCGCCGATCAGCTTGCCTGCTTCGTCGACGACCAGCATCTGATTGATGCGGTAGCGCTCCATCAGTTCCACGGCTTCGACCGCGAGTTGATCCGGACCGATGGTGCGCGGGCCGGCGGTCATGACCGAGGCGATCGACAGTTCGCGGAAATCGCCATCGCGTTCGAGCACGCGGCGCAAGTCGCCGTCGGTGAAGATGCCGGTCACGCGCTCGTCCTGATCGACGATCGCGGTCATGCCCATGCGCTTGGCGGTCAACTGGAACAGCGCGTCGCGCACGGTGGCGTCGGGCGTGACCTTCGGCACTTGATCGCCGGTGCGCATCACGTCGCGTACATAAGTGAGCAGGCGCCGGCCGAGCGCGCCACCCGGATGCGAGCGGGCGAAGTCGTCGCGGCCGAAGCCACGCGCGTCGAGCACCGCGACCGCGAGCGCGTCGCCGAGCGCGAGCGCGGCGGTGGTGCTGGCGGTGGGCGCAAGATTCATCGGGCAGGCTTCTTTCGACACGCCGGAATTCAGGTGCACGTCGGCCAGTTGTGCGAGACTCGATGACGGACGGCCCGTCATGGCGATCAGCTTCGCGCCGAGCCGCTTGATGAGCGGCAGGATCGCCACGAGTTCTTCGGTTTCACCGGAATTCGACAGCGCGAGGAACACGTCGTCGGCGGTGACCATGCCGAGGTCGCCATGACTGGCTTCCGCGGGATGCACGAAGAACGCCGGCGTGCCGGTGCTGGCGAGCGTGGCCGCGAGCTTGCGGGCCACATGGCCGGATTTGCCGATGCCGGAAACGACCACGCGCCCACGGCAACCCAGGATGAAGTCGACCGCCCCGACGAAACCATCGTCGAGTTGATCGCGAAGCGCGCGCACGGCGTCCGCTTCGATGTCGAGCACGTCGCGAGCGAGCGCGAGTGCCCGGTCGCCATTGATTTTCGCTATCATTCGCGAAGTATAGCAAAGGCGCTTGTTCGCCGCGCCGGGCCTGCTGTGCCAAGCCGCTGCCTCTATCGCTGCCTTTACCGGCCCCTCAACCTTGTCGCACGGCGTTTCGCGTGCGCGGTTCCGCTGACGAACGAGGACGCTTTGCCGATGCGTTTTTGCCGATGATTTCCCCCCTCGAAATGACGCTGTTCCTGCTGCTGGCATCGGTAGCGGGTGTGGTGGTCTTTCGCTTTCTGAATCTTCCGCCGATGCTCGGCTATCTGACGGTGGGCATCGTCGTTGGTCCGCATGCGTTCGGTCTGATTCCCGACTCGGCGGGCGCGCAGAACCTCGCCGAGTTCGGCGTGGTGTTCCTGATGTTTTCGATCGGCCTGGAGTTTTCGCTCGCCAAGCTGCGCTCAATGCGCCGTCTCGTGTTCGGCCTCGGTCTGTTGCAGGTGATCGGCACGATCGCGGTGGCGGTCACGCTCGGCTTCGTGCTGGAGCGCTGGGTGCACATCAGGTGGCAAGCGAGTGTGGCGCTGGGCGGTGCGCTCGCCATGTCGTCGACGGCGATCGTCAGCAAGATGCTGGCGGAGCGGCTCGAGATCGAGACGGAGCATGGCCGCAATATCTTCGGCGTGCTGCTGTTCCAGGATCTGGCGGTGGTGCCGCTGCTCATCATCATCGCTGCGCTGGGCGGCAACTCCGAAGATCTCGTCAGCTCGCTCGGCGTGGCGGCCATCAAGATCGTCGTGGCGCTGTCGCTGCTATTGATCGTGGGTCAGCGCTTCATGACGCGCTGGTTCAACGTGGTGGCTCGGCGCCGCTCGCAGGAACTGTTCATTCTCAATCTGTTGCTGGTGACGCTGGGTTGCGCGTTCATCACGGACAAATTCGGGTTGTCGCTCGCGCTCGGCGCGTTCATCGCCGGCATGTTGATCGCCGAGACGCCTTATCGGCATCAGGTTGAAGAGGACATCAAGCCGTTTCGCGACGTGCTGCTCGGGCTCTTCTTCATCACCACCGGCATGTTGCTCAATCCGCGGGTGATCTGGGAGCATCCGCTGATCGTGCTCGGCTTTCTGGTCGGGCCGATTCTGCTGAAGGCGATCATGGTGACCGGTCTTTCGCGCCTGTTCGGCGCGTCGCCGGGCGTCGCGATGCGCACCGGTATCGGCCTCGCGCAAGCGGGCGAGTTCGGCTTCGTGCTGCTGAACCTGATTCTCGACAAACATCTCGTCGACGCCACCATGCTGCAGGCGATTCTCGCGGCCATGCTGCTGTCGATGCTCGCTGCGCCGTTCATGATCCAGAACGCGGACCGGATCGTGCTGCGGCTGTCGTCGACTGAATGGATGATGCAGTCGTTGCAGATGACGCGCATCGCCACGCAGAGCCTGAAACAAAGCGGCCACGTGATCATTTGCGGCTATGGCCGGGCCGGGCAGAATCTGGCGCGCATGCTGGAGCATGAAGGTTTGTCGTATGTCGCGCTCGACCTCGATCCCGACCGTGTCGCGGCGGCCGCGGCGGCGGGCGAGTCGGTGGTGTTCGGCGATGCCGGGCGGCGCGAGTCGCTGCTTGCCGCCGGTATCCATCGCGCGGCCACGATTGCGATCACTTATGCGAATACGCCGTCGGCATTGCGCGTGTTGCACAACATTCACGAGCTGGAACCTACGCTGCCGGTCATCGTTCGTACCGTCGACGACTCCGATCTGGAAAAGCTGCTGGCAGCGGGCGCGACCGAGGTGATTCCGGAAATCGTCGAAGGCAGTCTGATGCTTGCCTCGCACACGCTCGTGGTGATGGGCGTGCCGATGCGGCGCGTGGTGCGCCGGGTCGAGGAAATGCGCGATGAACGCTACGCGCTGCTGCGCGGCTATTTCCACGGCGCCGACGACGTGGATGACGACGACGGCCACGAACAGGTGCGGCTACAATCGGTGCCGGTCGACGAAAACGCGGACGCGGTGGGCCGTACCCTCGCGGAACTCGGTCTGTTCGATGTGGGCGTCGAAGTGACGGCGATTCGCCGGCACGGCATTCGCGGCGTCGAGCCGGATCCGTCCACCAAGCTGCGCGCGAGCGACATCGTGGTGCTGCGCGGTCTGCCCGAACAGTTGGCGGAGGCTGAGGAGCGGCTCTCGAAGCACCGGCGCGCGGGCGCCGCCGCGGCCTGACGCCTGCGCCCGGCCAGGCGCGCGCCTTGCGCGCTGCGCTGGTTTAGTTTTTCATCGGACCTGTCGAGGTCCATCCGGAGACATCATGTCCAACGCGCTCGCGAGCGCGCCGCTCGATGCGGCCGATTACATCAAAAGCCACATTCGCACGGTGCCGGATTGGCCGCAGCCGGGCGTGCAGTTTCGCGATATCACGCCGCTCCTGCAGGAGCCGAAGTCATTGCGCGTGCTGATCGATCTGTTCGTGCAGCGTTATATCGACGCCAAGCTCGACTACATTGCCGGCCTGGACGCGCGCGGTTTCATCATCGGGCCGATTCTCGCGTATGAGCTGAACCTCGGCTTCATTCCGATCCGCAAGGCGGGCAAGCTGCCCTACAAGCGGGTCGCGCAATCGTATGAGCTCGAGTATGGCACCGCGACCGTCGAGATTCACGAGGACGCCTGCAAGCCGGGCGACCGCGTCGTGATCATCGACGATCTGATCGCGACTGGCGGCACGATGATGGCCGGCAAGATTCTGCTCGAGCGTCTCGGCGCGGTCGTGGTGGAAGGCGCGGCGATCATCGATCTGCCCGAACTCGGCGGCTCGAAGCTGCTGCGCGAGGGTGGCCTGGCGCTCTATACGGTGACGGGATTCGACGGTCACTGATCACTTGCAGCCAAGCCGCTGTGAACTTCTTTCTGGTCACAAGAAGGTAAGAACGATGCCCAACTTCCTGCTGTTTCTCGCCACCTCGATCGCCATCACCATGGCGCCTGGCCCGGACAATCTGCAAGTGCTCGCGCGCGGTATCTCGCAGGGCCGCGCGGCGGGGCTTGTCGCGGCGCTCGGCTTTGCAGCGGGCATCACGTTTCACACGACCTTGGCCGCGCTCGGTGTGGCCGCGTTGCTGCGCTCGTCGCCGGTGGCCTTTGAAGTGATCAAACTTGCCGGTGCCGCGTATCTGATCTGGATCGGCATCAAGGCGCTGCGCAGCCAGGGTCTCGCGACCGCGCACGAACGCGCGCCGCAGCCGTTGATGGCGGTGTTTCGCCAGAGCGTGCTCGGCAATCTGCTGAACCCGAAGGTGACGTTGTTCTTCGTCGTGTTCCTGCCGCAGTTCGTGCAGCCGCACGGCACGCAAAGCGTCACGCTGCAGATGCTCGAACTCGGCGTGCTGTTCATGCTGCAGACGGTGGTGGTGTTTTCGCTGTTCGGCGTCTGCGCGGGGATGATCGGCGGTTGGTTGAAACGCCGGCCGCGCGTGGGTGTATGGCTCGATCGCCTGGCTGGTGCTACGTTCATCGCAATCGGGATTCGTGTCGCGTTACGTGATTGATTGGATTCGATTGGGGCAGCGACCGCCGACAGTTAGTTTGGAGCTTTAAATGACTTTGCCATGCATCACCGCCGCGCGCCGCTTCGACGTGCAGGCGCATGTGCCGTTCTGGATCGACGCCGAACAGGTCGGCTGGATCCGCGTGAGCGATGTGCCGCTGCTCGCGCGCTGGCCCGATGTGTTCGACATCGACAGCGCCCGTGTGACGCTGGCGGCCCCGTTCAACACCGTGGATTTGCGCAGCGCCGCGCTCGGTTCCGTGATCGGCGCGCTGGCCGCCGAAGACCGCATTCCGGGCTGGCGCAACGAGACCTACGCGATCCGCAATGCGTTCGATGCGCCGCCGCTCGCGTATATCGAACGCGCGGCGTCGCGCTTCTTCGGCACGATGACCTACGCGGTGCATCTGAACGGCGTCGTAGAATACGCGGATCGCGCGCCGCAATTGTGGATCGCGCGCCGCAGCGACACCAAGGCGACCGACCCGGGCATGCTCGACAATGTCGTCGCAGGCGGCATCGGCTGGGGTTTCGGCATCGAGGCGACGCTCATCAAGGAGTGCTGGGAAGAAGCCGGCATTCCCGAGGAGATCGCCGCCCACGCCGTAGCGGGCCGCACCGCGCATGTGCTGCAATCGTTGCCGGAAGGCACGCAGGCCGAACAGATTTTCATCTACGACCTCGCGCTGCCGGCCGATTTCGCGCCGCGCAATCAGGACGGCGAAGTGGGTGAACACCGGCTCGCGCGCATCGACGAAGCGGCGCGCTGGATCGAGGAGGGCGTCATGACCGTCGATGCGAGCCTGGCCACGCTGGATTGCCTGCTGCGCCGCCGCTGGATCGATGAAGACGCGTGTGCGGGCATCGAGGCCTTGTTCGTGCCGCCGGTATTCGCCTGAGCGCCGTACCGGTGCGCGTGCAACGACCATGCCGAAACACGCTGCACCGAACCAGACACACCGAACAAACCACGCATTGAAGAAGGGAGTCACCCAGGTCATGTCGACCGATCACAGCTTTATCCTCAAACTGTCGTGCGCCGACCGGCCCGGCATCGTTCACGCCGTGTCGGGCTTTCTGTTCGAGCGTGGCAGCAATATTCTCGACTCCGCGCAGTTCGGCGACAGCCGCACCGGCGAGTTCTTCATGCGCGTGCATTTCCAGCAGGTAGGCGGCGATCCGGGTCTGGAAGCGCTGCGCACGTCGTTCGCGACGCTCGCCGAGCAGTTCGGCATGCGTTGGGAGTTGCACGATGCGTCGGTGAAGCCGCGCGTGGTGATCATGGTGTCGAAGATCGGCCATTGCCTGAACGATCTGCTGTTCCGCTACCGCACCGGCCAGTTGGGCATCGAGATTCCGGCGATCATCTCGAACCACAAGGAGTTCTACCAGCTCGCCGCCAGCTACGACATTCCGTTCCATCATTTCCCGCTGCTGGGCGCCACGCCCGACGCGAAGGCCGCGCAAGAAGCGCGCGTGCTGGAAGTGATCGACGAACATCAAGCCGACCTGGTGGTGCTCGCGCGCTACATGCAGATTCTGTCGCCGAAGCTGTGCGAAGCGCTGGCGGGCCGCGCGATCAACATTCACCACTCGTTCCTGCCGAGCTTCAAGGGCGCGAAGCCGTATTACCAGGCGTTCGACCGGGGCGTGAAGCTGATCGGCGCGACCGCCCATTACGTGACGACGGATCTCGACGAAGGTCCGATCATCGAGCAGGAAGTGGAGCGTGTCGACCACAGCATGACGCCGGAGCAGCTCACGGCGATCGGCCGCGACGTCGAATGCGTGACGCTGGCGCGTGCGGTGAAGTGGCACGTGGAGCATCGCGTCGTGTTGAACGGCAGCAAGACGGTGGTGTTTCGCTAAGAGCCGTTGCTAGCAGGCTTGCAGTAGAAGGCGGTGCCCGGATGATTCCGGCGCCGCCTTTTTTGTTTATTTATGTCTATGAGCGCGCCGCGGACTGGCCCGCGTCACGCGCGACATTGGCGTTTTGCGCCGAACGGCGGCGCGCGTTCAGCTTCTTCAGCCAGATCAGCAGCCCCGTCGCGCTCAGCACCGCGACCGCGATGCCGACTGCGCTGATCAGAATCCGTCCGCCGAGACCGAGGATGCGGCCCGAATGCAGCGGGAATTGCACCTGCACGAAGATGTCGCCCGCCGTGCCCTTGCCGGGAATCTGCGCGCCGAGCTGCTTGCCGGTGGCCGCGTCCCAATACATCCACGGATTGCCGAGGCCGAAATCGCCGTGATCGTTGCCGGTCGCGTAGAAACCGACGCCGTAGGCATGCAGGAATTCCGCGTAGTAGATACCGCCAGGCGCGACGCTGAGGTTGCGTGCCTTGCCGGCCTGCTCGGCCAGTTGCACGATGCGTTCACGGCTCAACACCGTATCGCCCGGTTGCGGGGCGCGCAGGATTTCAGGATTGTTGATCGGGTCCGGCGTGAGCTTGGAGAACAGCGACACGATCGGGCGCACCACCGGCGCTGACAGATTCATCGACACCGACGTCAGCGCGGCGATCATCAGCAAGCCCCAGATCCATACGCCACCTGAGCGGTGCAAATCGAATGTGAGCGCATAGCCGCCACGCCCGAGGCGGAACGCGAACGACTTGCGCCAAGCCTTGAAACTCGGAAACGACAGCCACAGCGCGATCACGCTGTCGAACAGCCAGATGATGCCGACGATCCCCATCAACCATGTGCCGATGTCGACACCGCCCGTGAACGGCAGTTGCAGCGTGTAGTGGAGCTTGTAGATGAAGGGGATCAGATTGAGCCGCGCGAGCGAGACGACGCCCCATTCGCGGCGTCCCTGGATCTCGCCGGTGGCGGGGTCGACGGCGATCTGATTGAAATCGAGCGGGTAGGGCTTCTGCGTGGCGGGGTTGGTCCGCGGCAGCACCATCATTTGCAGCGTATGGCCGGGCTCGGCCGCCAGCGGCAGATACGTCACCTGGAGACGCGGATCGGCGGCTTCCACGCGGCGCGCGAGTTCCAGGCCGGACAACGCCGGGCCGGCGGTGCGAGCGTTGAAGAAGGATGGGTTCAACGCCGCGTCGAGCTCATGGTCCCACGCGATAATCGCGCCCGTCAGGCCGGCGACGAACAGAAACAGCGCCGTGGCGACACCGAACCAACGGTGCAGACGGACGAGCTGGCGCCTCATGGGCGGGCCATCGCGACGGAGCAGGACTTCGAATGGGGTGTCACGACAGAGGCTTAGCGTAAATGGGAATTGTTCGCATCTTAAGGAATCATGCCACGCGCCGCAAGTTTGTCGTAAGTGTGGCGTGGAACCGCAATAGCCGCATGTCTGCGCGCGCTCCCGAGAGCCCTAGCCAGCAAGGTTTACAGCCGGGCTAAGCGCGGCTCATGCGACAAAATGTCGCATCTCAAAGCTTACAATTCGCATAAATCTTCGGCATCATCGCGGCCGTGTTAAATGGGAATCATTCTCATTTGGCGGGGCAAATCAGAAACTGCGGAATCAGACGATGAACGTAAGAAACGGGGTAGCAGAGCCGAAGAAAAAACCGGCGATGCGGCCGCTGCATTTGGCGGTGTGTCTGGCGTTGGCAACGAGTCACGCGGCGTGGGCACAGCAGGCGTCGGCCACGGCAGCGTCAACGGATAACAGCGAAAAAGCGCTGCCGGCCGTCAAGGTCACGGCGGCGCAAGACACCGAGCAGCATCTGAAGGAAGACGTCAGCAGCGGCGCGCTCGGCACACGCTCGCAACTCGACACGCCGTTCTCGACCACCGTGGTCACGAGCGAAGAGCTGCAGGATCGCCAGCCGTCCAAACTCGGCGACGTGTTCGCCACCGACGCCTCCGTCTCCGACAACGGCAACGCCTACAACGCATGGGCCACCTATCTGACGGTGCGCGGTATGCAGCTCGACTGGCAGTCGGGTTTCAAGATCGACGGCATGCCGTTTAACAGCTACGGCATCACGATGCCGTACGAGCAACTCGAGAAAGTGGAATTGCTCAAGGGGCTGACCGGTTTCATGTACGGCTTCGGCGCGCCGGGCGGCGTGGTCAACTACGTGACGAAAAAGCCGCCGGTCTCGACGACGCCCGTGCGCAGCGTCGACATCGGCTACTACACCGACGGCGTGTGGGCCGAGCATGCGGATCTCGGCGGCCGGGTCGGTCCGAACGGCATGTTCGGCTATCGCCTGAACGCCACGCACGAAGAAGGCAAGACCTATAACGACGGCAACGTGCGACGCGACTCGGTGTCGGTCGCGCTCGATGCGCGCATCACCCGCGACCTCAAGGCTACGTTCGCCGCGCTGTATCAGGAGCGCCATTCGAGCGGCATCACCGGCGCGATCTCGACGGCGGAATATCCGGGCACGGTGTTGCCGCCTACGATGAGCGGCGGCACCGGCAACCTCTCCGGTCCCGACCAGCATCTGAACACGAACCTCCAGCTCTACACTGCGGGCGTGCAGTACAACCTCGGCCCGGACTGGACGCTGAACGCGACCTACAGCTACAGCAAAAGCTCGCGCGATCGCAACGAGAGCACCTACTACCTGCAGAACAGCGCCGGCGATTACACCGACAGCCGCTTTGCCGGTAAGGAAGGGCATCAGTTGAGTTTGTGGCAGGTGTCGGCGGAAGGCAGTGTGAAGACGGGGCCGTTGCAGCACCAGTTCGTGATCGGCGCGGCGTATCAGCGTCAAACGAACGACTACGGCGCGAACAGTTTCTTCGGCCAGATCGGTACCGGCAACCTACCAGCCGAACACCAACACGTTCTACAGCGCATCGAACTACTACACCTACCGCGACAGCGATATCACGCAAAAAGCGTTGTTCGCGAACGATACGATCCAGTTGACGCAGCGCTGGTCGGTACTCGGCGGCGTGCGTTACACGAACTACGAGCAGCACGGCTACTCGACCACCGGCGCGACCACGTCGACCTATAGCCAGAACGGCGTCGTGACGCCGACGGTGGCGCTGATGTTCAAGCTCGCCCCAACCACGACGCTGTACGCGAGCTACGTCGAGTCGCTCGAAGCGGGCACCGTAGTGGGCGACACCTACGCGAACCGCGGCGAACTGCTCAAGCCGTTGCGCAGCAAGCAGTACGAAGTCGGGATCAAGAGCGAGCATGAGCGCTGGAGCGCGACGGCCGCGTTGTTCCGGATCGAGCGAGGCTCGGCCTACGCGAATAGCGCGAACGTCTACACGCAGGACGGCGAGTCGATTTTCCAGGGCGTGGAGTTCGGCGGCGACGTTCGTCTGGGCGCGAGCTGGAACGTCGGCGGCGACCTCATGTGGATCAACACGAAGTACGAGAAGGGCGCGGCCAATAACGGCAACCGCGTGGCCGGAGCGCCGCAGTTCGTCGTGGCGGGCCATGCGACGTACTCGGTGCCGTATGTGCCGGGGCTGCGCATCGGCGCCGACGCGAAGTTCACGGGCAATACGGGAGTGCGCCCATCCGGCAATCTGGATGCGCCGGGCTACATGCTGGTCAATCTCGGCGTGAGCTATGCGACGCGCATAGTCGGCTACGATGTGACGTTCCGCGCGGCGATCGACAACCTGCTCAACCGCCGCTACTGGGAGTATCAGTACGCGGACTATGTGACGCCGGGCGACCCGCGCACGTTGTCACTGAACGCACGCATCGACTTCTAAGCATGAAAAAAGCGGCACCGAGGTGCCGCTTTTCCGTTCCTGCCTATCTGCTTTCGGGCCGCTCGCCACAGCCTCAAACCAACCGCAAATAAATCAATTCACGCTTGATGTACGCATAAAAAATCGGCGCCGCGATCACACCGGGAAGACCGAACGCGGCTTCCATGATGAGCATGGCGATCAGCAATTCCCACGCGCGCGCCTCGATCTGTCCGCCGACGATGCGCGCGTTCAGGAAGTACTCGAGCTTGTGAATCAGGATCAGGAACACGAGCGACATGACCGCCGCCGGAAAGCTCACCGAGAGCGCCACCGCGACGATGATCGTGTTCGAGATCAGATTGCCGATCACCGGCAGCAAGCCGACGATGAACGTGACCAGCACCAGCGTCTTCGACAACGGCAGCGTGTCGTGGAAGATCGGCAGGACCACCAGCAGGAAGATGCCCGTGAAGACCGCGTTGATCGCGGAAATCTTCACCTGGGCGAACACGATGCGGCGAAACGCGTCGGCGAAACGTGTCACCCGTGTGACGAATGCCGTGGACAGCGGCAGCCGCTGCATATGCTTTTGCGCGCCGACCGCGATGATCGCGCCAATGATCATGCCGATCAGGATATGCGTGAAAGCGCGCGCCGCGGTCTTGCCGCTTTGCTGCAGCATGTTGGCGTGCGTCTGCATCAACTCGGCTGCCTTGGTCTTCATCTGTTCGGTGTCGACCGGCAGATAGTTGGCGACGAATTGCGGAATCCGGCCGCGCGCCTGGTCGATCAGCTGCATGGCCTGGTCGAGCAGCTTCTGCACGCTCGGCACGTCGTTCTCGAAATGCTCGATGATGCCGAGCGTGAGCCCCGTCAGCGCGCCCACGATCACCGTGGCCAGGATCACCACCGCGAGCCAGCGCGCCCGCTTGCTCGACATGTGGCGCTCGATGCGCGGCGCGATCGTGTGGACCAGTTGGAACACCAGCAGCCCGGCGAGCAACGCGCCGAGCAGCCGCAGTTCGATCACCGCCCACATGCCGAACAGCGTCACGATATAACTGCCGATTTCGACCGCCGACAGCTTCGGCAGGCTCATGTCGCTCGTCAGCCTGACCGGGCGTGGGCGTAGGTCCTGCACTTGCCCGTCGTCGCGCGCCTGATTCCGCTTGGCCATGGCTTATTCCGTCCCCAACCCGAGTTGTGCAGCGTTACTTTTTACTGGCCGCGCGTTTCAGCAGAGGCGCCAGGTACTTACCGGTAAAACTTGCCTTCGACTTCGCTACCTGCTCCGGCGTGCCCTGGGCAATGATCTGCCCACCGCCGGCTCCGCCTTCCGGACCAAGGTCGATGACCCAGTCCGCAGTTTTTATTACATCGAGATTATGCTCGATGATCACGACGGTATTACCCTGGTCGCGTAATCGATGAATCACTTCGAGCAACAAAGCGATGTCATGAAAGTGCAGGCCGGTGGTCGGCTCGTCAAGTATGTATAGCGTGCGACCCGTGTCACGCTTGCTCAGTTCCAAAGATAGTTTGACGCGCTGTGCCTCGCCGCCCGACAGCGTGGTGGCCGACTGACCCAGGCGGATGTAGCCCAGACCCACGTCCAGCAAGGTTTTCAGCTTGCGCGCGACGACCGGCACCGGCTTGAAGAACTCATAGGCGTTCTCCACCGTCATGTCGAGCACTTCGCTGATGTTCTTGCCTTTGTACTGCACGTCCAGCGTTTCGCGGTTGTAGCGCTTGCCGTGACAGACGTCGCATGGCACGTAGACGTCCGGCAAGAAGTGCATCTCGACCTTCAGCACGCCGTCGCCCTGACAGGATTCGCAGCGGCCGCCCTTCACGTTGAACGAGAAGCGGCCGGCTTCGTAGCCGCGTTCTTTCGCCGCGGGTACGCCCGCGAACAGCTCGCGGATCGGCGTGAAGAGGCCGGTGTAGGTGGCCGGGTTCGAGCGCGGCGTGCGGCCGATCGGCGACTGGTCGACGTTGATGACCTTGTCGAAGTGCTCGAGGCCCTCGATCGATTCGTACGGCGCCGGCTCCGTGGCCGAGCCGTACAGGTGATGCGCGACCGCGTGGTACAGCGTGTCGTTGATGAGCGTGGACTTGCCCGAACCGGACACGCCGGTCACGCAGGTGAGCAAGCCGACCGGCAGATCCAGCGACACGTGCTGCAGATTGTTGCCGTACGCCTCGACGATACGCAGGCGCTTATCGTCGGGCTCCTTGCGTTCGTCCGGGAACTCGATGTTGCGCGCGCCGGACATGTACTGCCCGGTCATCGACGCCGCGTTCGCCTGCACCTGTTTGGGCGTGCCCTCGGCGATCACCATGCCGCCGTGTTCGCCCGCGCCCGGCCCCATGTCGACCACGTAGTCGGCCATGCGGATCATGTCTTCGTCGTGTTCGACGACGATCACCGAGTTGCCGAGATCGCGCAGATGCTTGAGCGTGGCGATCAGCCGGTCGTTATCGCGTTGATGCAGGCCGATGGACGGCTCGTCCAGCACGTACATCACGCCGGTCAGGCCCGAGCCGATTTGCGACGCGAGGCGAATCCGCTGCGCCTCGCCGCCGGACAGCGTCTCCGCGCTGCGCTCCAGCGACAGATAGTCCAGCCCGACGTTATTCAGGAACATCAGCCGCGCGACGATTTCCTTGACTACCTTGTCGGCGATCTCGCGCTTCGAGCCTTCCAGGCGCAGCGTCTGGAAATAACCGAGCGCGTCGCGCAGCGGCCAGCCGCTGATTTCGAAGATGCCGCGCGCGTCGCCGTCCGTGCCGATCCGCACGAAGCGCGCCTCGCGGCGCAGTCGCGTGCCGGCGCAGGCCGGGCAGGGCTGGTTGTTCTGATACTTGGCGAGTTCTTCGCGCACCGCGACCGAATCGGTTTCGCGGTAACGCCTCTCCAGATTCGGGATGATCCCTTCGAATACATGCTCGCGCACCGAAGTGCGGCCACGTTCGTTGATGTACGAGAACGGGATCTCCTGCTTGCCCGAGCCGAACAGCAGGATCTTGCGAACCTTCTCCGGCAGGTCTTCGACCGCGGTGTCGATGTCGAACTCGTAGAACGCCGCGAGACTCTGCAGCATCTGGAAGTAGAACTGATTGCGCCGGTCCCAGCCCTTCACCGCGCCGGCCGCGAGCGACAGCGACGGATGCGCGACCACCCGCTTCGGATCGAAGAAAGTGATCTGGCCGAGGCCGTCGCATTCCGGGCACGCGCCCATCGGATTGTTGAACGAGAAGAGGCGCGGCTCCAGTTCCTGCAGCGAGTACGAGCAGATCGGGCAAGCGAACTTCGAGCTGAACAGATGCTCCTTGTCCGTGTCCATTTCGAGCGCGATCGCGCGGCCGTCGGCGAGACGCAGTGCCGTTTCGAACGATTCGGCGAGACGCTGCTTCATGTCGGGGCGCACTTTCAGACGGTCCACGACCACGTCGATGGTGTGCTTGTCGTTCTTCTTCAGCTTCGGCAGCGAATCGACTTCATAGATCTTCGCCACGCCTTCATTGGCGGTGCCGCCGCCCGAGCACACGCGGAAGCGGATAAAGCCTTGCGCCTGCATTTCCTCGAACAGTTCGACGTGTTCGCCCTTGCGGTTCGCCACCACGGGCGCGAGGATCATCAGCTTGGTTTCTTCCGGCAGGGCGAGCGCCGCGTCGACCATCTGCGAGACGCTTTGCGCTTCCAGCGGAATTTCGTGGTCCGGACAGTAAGGCGTGCCGACCCGTGCGAACAATAGCCGCAGGTAGTCGTGAATCTCGGTGACGGTGCCGACCGTGGAACGCGGATTGTGCGAGGTCGCCTTCTGTTCGATCGAGATTGCCGGCGACAGCCCTTCGATCAGATCGACGTCCGGTTTTTCCATCAATTGCAGGAACTGGCGAGCGTAGGCGGAGAGACTTTCGACGTAGCGCCGTTGTCCTTCCGCATAAAGCGTGTCGAACGCCAGCGACGATTTGCCCGAGCCTGAAAGGCCCGTGATGACAACGAGCTTGTGACGGGGTAAGTCGAGGTTGACGTTCTTCAGGTTGTGGGTGCGAGCCCCACGAATACGGATTTGTTCCACGGATTTATTCCATGAACTGGCGGAAAGAGGAAGAGGCTAAACCTGCTACTATAACGACTTTTCAAGACCGCCGTTACGGCTTCCTGACAGCCTGAAGAGGCGTTGAGGCGTGCTGTAAGGCAGCAGTCCAGCGCCGCGGGGAAGAGGTCTAACTGGGGCCGTTTTCCGCGAGTACAAGGCAACCGCGAGGCAACCGCGAGGCAACCGCGAGGCACCGCGAGGCGCCAACGGGCATGCAGCAAGGCCGTCGGCTCGAACGCCGCGCCGCCTGCCGGCCCGCTGTCTTGCGGTAAGCCGCGCGGTCGTGGCCGCTCCGCTGCTGTGCCCGCCCGCGGTGTGCCGCCCAGCTCAATCAAAGAACGCTCCCGATGTCCAATCCGTCCGCCACCTCCACACGCATGAGCGCGCCTGAACTGCGCGCGACCGTGTCGCTTGCCGCCATCTTCGCGCTGCGCATGCTCGGTCTCTTCATGATCATGCCGGTGTTCTCGATCTACGCGAAGACCATCCCGGGCGGCGACAACGTGCTGCTGGTGGGTATCGCACTCGGCGCGTACGGCGTGACGCAGTCCATGCTGTACATCTTCTACGGCTGGGTCTCCGACAAGGTCGGCCGCAAACCGGTCATTGCGACCGGTCTGCTGATTTTCGCGCTCGGCAGCTTCGTGGCGGCAGGCGCGCACGACATGACGTGGATCATCGTCGGCCGGGTGATTCAGGGCATGGGCGCGGTGTCGTCGGCGGTGATCGCGTTTATCGCCGACCTGACCGCCGAGGAACATCGCACCAAGGCCATGGCGATGGTGGGCGGCAGCATCGGTGTCTCGTTCGCGGTGGCGATTGTCGGTGCGCCGATCGTGTTCCAGTGGGTCGGCATGAGCGGGCTGTTTACGCTGGTCGGCATCTTCTCGATTCTGGCGATCGGCGTGGTGCTGTGGATCGTGCCCGATGCGCCGAAGCCGGTGCATGTACGCGCGCCATTCGCCGAAGTGCTGCACAACGTCGAACTGCTGCGTCTGAACTTCGGCGTGCTCGTGCTGCATGCCACGCAGACCGCACTGTTCCTCGTCGTGCCGCGTATTCTCGAAGCGGGCGGCCTGCCGGTCGCGTCGCATTGGAAGGTGTATTTGCCGGTCATGGGCCTCTCATTCGTGATGATGGTGCCCGCTATCATCGCCGCCGAAAAGCGCGGCAGGATGAAAATCGTGCTGCTGTCCGCGATCGGTCTTATCCTGATCGGACAGTTGTTATTGGGCGTCGCTCCGCATACGATTCTGAGTGTGGCGGCGATCCTCTTTGTGTACTTTTTGGGCTTCAATATTCTTGAGGCTTCGCAGCCTTCGCTGGTGTCGAAACTGGCGCCCGGCACCCGCAAGGGCGCGGCCGCCGGCGTCTACAACACCACGCAGTCGATCGGTCTTGCGCTGGGCGGAGTGGTCGGCGGTTGGCTGCTGAAAGTGGACGGTCAGAGCGCGGTATTTTTCACTTGCTCGGGGCTTGTCTTTTGCTGGCTTATAATCGCCGCAAAGATGAAACAGCCGCCGCGCAAGCGTAATACGGCGCATCCCGAACTTACCCAGAACTCACCCGGCGGCGGGCAGAGGCGCAGTTCCGGTCTCGGGCCTGCCGGCCCTGAAACGCGAAAACGTGTATTGCCGCGCCGCCCGTAACGGAATCAACAGGAGAAACTCATGGCATCCGTGAACAAGGTCATTCTCGTCGGCAATCTCGGAGCCGATCCGGAAGTCCGTTATCTTCCGAGCGGCGACGCAGTGGCGAACATCCGCCTTGCAACGACGGATCGGTACAAGGACAAGGCGTCCGGCGAAATGAAGGAAGCGACCGAGTGGCACCGCGTGTCGTTCTTCGGCCGCCTCGCGGAAATCGTGTCCGAATATCTGAAGAAGGGCTCATCGGTGTACCTGGAAGGGCGCATCCGTACCCGTAAGTGGCAGGCGCAAGACGGCACCGACCGTTACTCGACGGAAATCGTCGCCGAGCAGATGCAAATGCTGGGTGGCCGCGGCGGTTCGATGGGTGGCGGTGGTGACGAAGGCGGCTACAGCCGTGGCGAGCCGTCGGAGCGTAGCGGCGGCGGTGGTGGCGGCCGCGCGGTGTCGGGTGGTGGTGCGCGTGGCGGCAGCGGTGGTGGCGGTGGCGGTGCAAGCCGTCCGAGCGCGCCGGCCGGCGGCGGGTTTGATGAGATGGATGACGATATTCCGTTCTAAATCGTCCGCACTCGCACCGAATCGATGCAAGGAACCCCGCTCAACCAGCGGGGTTTTTTTATTGGCGCGTTGATAAGACAGGGGCCTGAGCGGCCGGACGCACGTGCCGATCTACACGATGATCGAAAAGCAGTTCGGTGAGCAGATCGCCGAGGTGCAGCAGGAAATCCGCGCGGTCGCGCTGCCGGCGAAGCTGGCGCAGCGTTTGAATGCGAAGCCGCGTTCGCCCGCGCTGTGGTTGTGCCGCCGCTATCTGAACCGGCGCGCGCAGGTGGTCGAGCTGACGATCAGCGTGCATCCGGCGGATCGCTACAGTTATTCCGAAACGTTTCAACGCGACTGGCACGCGAACTAGCAACACGGCGCCGCGTGCCGTTCAGGAGAAGAACATGGACGCACGCAGTTATCTGTTCGTGCCGGGCGACCGCCCCGAGCGCTTCACAAAGGCGCTCGACACCGGCGCCGACGCGGTGGTGATCGATCTCGAGGACGCGGTCGCGCCGGCGGCGAAGCAAGCCGCGCGCGAGGGCCTGCAACGCTGGCTGTCGACGGCGGACCTTACGCGGCTGATCGTCCGCGTGAATGCGGTGGGCACGCCTTGGCATGTCGATGACGTCGACATGGTGCGCGCGTCCGGCGTTTCCGTGATGATGCTGCCGAAGTCGGACAGCGCGCAGCAACTCGCCGATGTCGCCGCGCGGCTGCCGTCGCGGATGCGAATCGTGGCGCTCATTGAAACCGTAGCGGGCGTGGTGGCGATGCGGGAAATTGCCGGCGCGCCGTCGGTTATGCGGCTCGCCTTCGGCACGGTGGATTTTTGCGGCGATGCCGGCATCGAAGGGCTCGGCGTCGAACTGGATTACGTGCGCTCGCAGATGGTGATCGAATCGCGCTATGCGGGTCTCGCCGCGCCGATTGACGGGGTGACGCTGGAGCTCGATAACCTCGCGCGCCTGACGGAGCATGTGGCCACTGCGCGACGCTTCGGCTTCGGCGGCAAGCTGTGCATTCACCCGCGACAGGTGGACCCGGTCAACAGCGGCTTCGCACCGAGCGAGGACGAGCGGCGCTGGGCGTCACGCGTTCTGGCGGCCTGTGCCGAACTTCCGGAGGGCGCGTTCGCGGTCGATGGCAAATTGGTCGACCGGCCGGTCATCGAGCGGGCGCGAAGGATCGCGGAGTTCGACGCGCTCATCCCGTGACGCTCACCGCCTCAAATGATCCAACGCGTCTCTCATCGGTGCACTGGAGATAACAATCGGCCCCGTGAACGGCGTATCCAGATCGACAATGACATAGATCGCCGAAGCAATCGACACCGCGCCCAGCGAAATCGTGACCAACGCCAGCGCATTGCGCGGCGCGATCAAGCCGAAACTCAGAAAGATCACGCCCAGCCAGAACGTCAATGTCGTGAGGAAAGGTTGGGAAATGGAACTGTGCGCTTCCTCGATGAGCTTCCACCGCGCATCCACGACGCGGCGGTATTGCTTCAACCCATCGTCGAGCGCGCGCTGTTGTAACGGGTCGCGCGTCCGCAGCGTCCGCAACTCTCGGCCCACGGCGGTCAGCATGTCGCCGAGCCGCACGCTCTCCAGTTTCTGCGAGTTGTCCTGCGTGCCGATGTCTTTCGGATAGTCGCCGCTCGGCGGCGTTTCGGCGGGCCACGTCGAGGCGATCGCCGCCGCGGTGTACTGACGCAACAACTGCCGGGCCGGCTCGGTATCCGTGCCGTATTCGCGCAGGGTCGTGTCGAACTCGATCAGATCGGCCGCGTAGGTGCGCAAATCATTCGAGGCGGTGTCGAAGCTGGATTTCGCGGACGCCGTCATCAAGCCGAGTACCAGCGCGGCGAACGTCACCAGCATGCCGATCACCAGCTGGATCAACTGCACGGTCTCATGCGCCTTGTGCTCCTCGGGCAGGAGTGGGCGCACGCACACACCGATTCCGGTCACGACGAGCAGGAGAACGAAAACCACCAGCGCCGAGCCTATTTCCGACATCGCAATGCTCCGTAGACACATCCTCGTCACTTTCCATCAACCGCCGCCCGCCGAGAACCCGGGTAGTCCCGCAACGCCCGGCGCGCATCGCCCTTCATATGCGCTCGTATGTTGATGTATCGCAAGCACATGCGCCATCTACCATAAAGTTTTTCGTTATTGAGCCGTAGTCCTTATATGTGGCGTTCGCTTAAATTTAGACAAGAGTTGCGAACCTGGCCGAACGGGCTTGGGCGCAGCACGCGTGGCCGAGGCTTTTACTGAACATTCGGTCAGGCAGCCCAACGGAGACAAGCCCGATGTTGAAAAATCTGTCGATTCGCACCTGCCTTACCCTGATGATCGTATTCTTCGGCGTCGTGCTGCTGTTCGGCGCCGCCGCCGGCTTGCTGTCGCTACGCTCGAGCAACGCCTCGCTGCAGCAGATGTACACCGTCGACACGCCGGCTGTCGCCGACCTCGAAGGCAGCGCCGGACAGTTGCTGCGCCTGCGTCTCGCGCTGGCGACGTACGCATCGCTCGTCGACTTGAACGATCAGGACGGCGCGAATGCCGTGCTCAAGCGTTTTGATCAGTACCAGAAAGCTTCCAACGACCGTCTTGCCCACTATGTGAGCCGCGCGAGCACGGACGCCGACGAACAGCGCCTCATCAAGGACATGCAGGACAAGCGCGACACCTTCCTGCACGAAGGCGTCGATCCGGCTCTCGCCGCGCTCAAGTCCGGCGACAAGACGACCTTCCAGCAATTGCAGGCGCACAAGCTGCCGTCGCTCTACAGCGCGTACGAAAAGGCGATGCTCACGCTCGAACAGTTGCAGCTCGATCACGGCGCGCAACGCTACCAAGACGCGCAGGACCTGTTCTATGCAATCTGTATCGCGGTGGCGATCGGCATGGTCGCGTCGCTGCTGGGTGCGTGGATCGGCCGCGCGGTGCTGGTGCGCGCGATCGTCCGTCCGGTCGACGCCACCATCGCGCAGTTTCAGCGGATCGCCAACGGCGACCTGACTGGCCAGATCGTCGTGGCCAGCAATAACGAAATGGGCCGTCTCGCGGCCGCGTTGCGCAAGATGCAGGAATCGCTGATCACGACGGTGAACTCGGTGCGTCAAGGCACGGAATCCATCGATACCGGCGTGAGCGAGATTGCCGCGGGCAATACCGATCTGTCGCAACGTACAGAGGAACAGGCCGCGTCGCTCGAGGAAACGGCGGCAAGCATCGAACAGCTCACCTCGACGGTCAAGCAGACAGCGGACAACGCGAAACAGGCCAGCTCGCTCGCGCAGGGCGCATCCACGCTGGCCGCGCAAGGCGGCGATCTCACCGAGCAGGTGGTGGGCACGATGCATGGCATCGTCGACGACTCGCGGCGGATTGCCGACATTGTCGGCGTGATCGAAGGGATCGCGTTTCAGACCAACATCCTGGCGCTGAACGCCGCGGTCGAAGCCGCGCGCGCCGGCGAGCAGGGACGCGGCTTCGCGGTGGTGGCGAGCGAGGTGCGCTCGCTCGCGCAACGCAGCGCGGCAGCGGCCAAGGAGATCAAGGGTTTGATCGACGAATCGACAGCGCGGGTGCAGGCCGGCTCGCAACTGGTTCAACGCTCGGGCTCGACGATGACCGAGATCGTCGACGCGATTGCGCGTGTGAGTTCGATCATGGGTGAGATTGCGGCAGCCGCAACCGAACAGAGTACCGGCATCGATCAGGTCAATCTCGCGGTCGCGCAGATGGACGAGGTGACGCAGCAGAATGCCGCGCTGGTGGAGCAGGCTGCGGCTGCCGCGAGTTCGCTGGAAGAGCAGGCGCGGCGGTTGACGTCGGCTGTGTCGGTGTTCCAGACCGGGAGCGGGGCGGCGTCTTCGTCTTCGTTTGCCGGGCGGCGCGGCGGTTCGGCTGCTACGCCGAAGACGGCCGATGCAGGCCAGTTTGCGACGGCTTAGCATCAGCGGTTGTTTTACGCTGCGGCGTGTTATGTCTTCGGGACAAGCCGCACCGAGGATGGCAGATGTAAGCGAGTTCGCGACGGCTTAACGTCGGTGTTGTTTTGCGCGACGGCGTGCTGAGTCTTCGCGACAAACCGCGTCTCGCGGACAAAGCGACCGTTACTGGATGGCCGCATAGTATTTCGCCACGCTGTCGATCTCCGCCGGCGTCATTTGCCGCGCCACGTTGCGCATCTGTTCATTGATGTCGTTGTGCCGCGCGCCGGAAGCGAAGGCGCGCATCTGCGCCGCGAGATAAATCGACGACTGTCCGCCCAGCCACGGCGCCGCGCCCTTGCGATCGAGCTGCCCGTGGCACGCGGCGCAAGGCGCGATATTGCGCTGCGGATCGCCCTGCATGGCAAGTTTCACCGCGTTCGCATCCGGTCCCACGCCGGTGGGCAGTGTCTCCGCCGCGGGCGCTCTCGGCAGCGACGCGTAGTAAGCCGCCAGATCGTGCAGATCCTGGTCGCTGCGCGCGGCGATAATCGGTTGCATGATCGCGTTCTGGCGCACGCCGTTCTGGTAGTCGCGCAACTCTTTGTAGACCACATCGGCATATTGCCCAGCCAACGCCGGCGCCGTCACCTGTACCGTGCCGAGCACGCCATGACACATCGAGCAATTTTGCGTCGCGATCGTGGCGCCGCGGCCGATCGAATTGGCGTCGGCCCGCACGCGCCTCAATGGCGGCAAGACCACGACGTCGCTAGGCGCCGGGCCAGTGAGATTGGCGCCGCCGTACCAGCTCGACGGCGCACCCGCGGCGCTGCAGATCGTCGCCCATAAGCCGCGCCCGCTGAACGCGCTGTTCGCCGAAGGCAGCCAGATGAAGCCGATCAGTATCCCCACGACGGCAATCGCAACCGTGCCGCCCACGCTCACCGTGAACCACGGGTTACGCAAGCTGAAGACGCGTTCCTGATTCATCGCTGCGCTCCGACGACGACTGCCGGCACGGAGGTCTGCGGCAATCTGAGCAACTGCACGATCGGCACACTGTAGTTGACGACCGTGAGTCCGATCATCAGCGCCACCCACAAGCCGAAGCTATTGAGCGCGGCCGGCACGTGCTCCACCGGATGCGCCGCGCTCGCAAAGCGAAAGCCTTGCTGCTGAACCACCGGGCCGAATTGCGACTTCGCGAGGATGTAGATGAACAGCACGCCGGACACCACGAGGATCAATCCGCCGACCGCCGACATGCCGACCCAGAACGCCTGCGACTGCATGCCCGGCATGTTGTAGTCGTAATAGGCCATGCGGCGCGGCGCGCCGAGCAGGCCGACGTAGTGCCACGGCAGCGTCACCACCATCATGCCGATGAACCACAGCCACAGTTGCGTGCGCACCAGCTTCACCGACGCGATCGCGCGGCCGGTCAGTTGCGGCCACAGTTCATAGGCGATCGCGAAGTACATGATGACGATCGCGCCGCCGAAGATCAGATGAAAGTGCCCGGTTACCCACTGCGTGTTGTGCACGGTCGAATTCAACTGATAGCTCATGTTGATCAACCCGCCCGCGCCGCCGAGACCAAGCATCACGAACGAAAACGCGATCACGAGCATCATCGGATTCTGCCAGGGCAGAGCGGTGAGCCAGCCGAACGCGCCCTTGCCGCCGCGCAGTCTGCCGGCGATTTCGACCGACGCGCAAATCGTGAACACCGTCAGCAGCGTCGGCACCGACACCATGCCGGTGAACACCGCATGCAGGAACTTGAAGCCGGAGCCGACCTGCGGATCGGCGAACAGATGGTGGATGCCGATCGGCATCGCGAAGACGAGGAACAGGATGAACGACACGCGCGCCATCGAGTCGCTATAGAGTCGTCCGCCGATCGCGCGCGGCACCAGCGTGTAGTAGGCGATATACGCGGGAATCAACCAGAAGTAGACGATCGCGTGCAGCGTCCAGGAGAACAGGATGCGCGAGAGGCCGGCGTCGATCGTGTTGGTGAGGCCGAACGCGACCGGCAGGATCTGGAACAGGATCTCCAGCGCCGCGCCGACGGCGGTCCATGCCCACAGATACGCGCCCGCCACGTTGGCGAACATCGCGAGCGGCACCGGCTTGCCGGGGTTGGCGCGCTTCCAGATGCGCAGATTGACGTGCATCAGCGCGACCCAGATCCACGAGCCGACCACCACCAGCACCACGCCGAGATAATAGAACGGACTACCGATCATGGGCGGATAGAAGGTGTAGAGCACCGAGGCCTGGCCGAGCGCCACCGGCACCATCGCCATCACGGCGCCGACCGCCAGCATGATGAACGCGGTCCACGCCCATTTGAGACCCACTAGGCGCTGCGCGAGCGCGAGTTCGACGATCGCGTAGCCGAAGCCCATCGACACCAGCGTCGGCAGCACGTACGCCATCACCGAGCCGTGCGCGGTCACCGAACGATAGTAGAGCTCGGGGTCGCCGACCCACGGCACGAGCGGGCTGCGCACCAGCATCTGCCAGGCGCCGAGCAGCAGCGCGATCAGAAACGCAATGAAGGCGAGCCAGAAATGCGCGAGAACGAGTCGCTTAGCGTGAAACACAGCTCAGCCTCCGTGATTGTCGGGCTTGCTCGAAGAAGGTGGCTTTGTCGATGACTTTCACGTGCGCCCACATGGTCTGGTGGCCGAAGCCGCAGAACTCATGACACGGCATGGTGTGATCGGCTGGCGTGTCGAAGCGCGTGTTCAGCGTGGCGACGTAGCCGGGCACGACCATCGTGTTGATGTTGGTGTCGGTGACGAGCAGGCCGTGCACGACATCGGCGCTGGTGGTGCGGATCGTGATCGGCGTGTCGGCGGGCACCAGCAGACATTGCGGCGTGAACGAGTACTGCTGCGCGATGAAGCGTACGACCACCGAACCGTCCGGTTCGACCGCGCTACCGAGGTTGTCTTCGACGAATTCGCCGGACAGTTGCAGGCGTGACGGATCGATCGTCTCGACGCGCGACGGCGGCATCATTGCCCAATGCAGTCCCGAGAATACGATGACCGCCAGCATCAGCACGATCAGCGCGACGGCGAAGATGGCCCAGCGACGCTCGGCGCGTAAGGCGACCGCGTGGCCGCCGCCCGGTTGATGATTGGAATCGGTCGACATGATCAGTGAACGACGCCGCGCGGCAGAAACACAACGAAGTAGAAGCCGAACCAGATCGCCATCACGATCAGCGTGGCGACGCCGGCCACGGCGATCGCGCCATGCGGGCCGGCTGCGACGACGCGTTCCACTTCGTCATCCGTAGGCGGTGTCGCGCTGCGGGTATCGTTCGCTTCCATCTAGAGTTTCTCCGGTGCGGCGCTTCAGTGCAGCGGCGCCTTGCGCAACTCGTTGACCTCGCGGGACGTCACGGGCTGGCCGTGATTGCCCCACGCAGTGCGGATATAGGTGACCACGGCAGCGGCGTCGGTGTCGTTCAGTTCCTGGCCGAAAGGCGGCATGCCGTACGGTTCCGGATTACGCCTCGTGCCCGGCGGGAATCCGCCGTTGAGCACGATGCGGATCGGATTGACCGCGGAGTCCATCTCGATCGACTGGTTGCCGGCGAGAGGCGGGTAATGCTGCAACTGTCCTTCGCCCTTCGCGCCGTGGCAGAGCGCGCACTTGTCGGCGTAGATTTTTTCGCCGAGCGCGAACACGTTGGTGTTGGTCGGCGCCGACGGCCCGGACTTGCGGCCGCTCTTGTCCGGCAAGGTCTTGAGATAAACGGCCATCGCCTTGATGTCTTCTTCCGTCATGTACTGCAGGCTGTGATACGTGACTTCGGCCATTGGACCGTACACGGCGCCGCGATCGGAAATGCCTGCTTGCAGCAGGTCGACGATGTCCTTGATGCTCCAGTCGCCGAGGCCGCCGTCCTTGTCCGAGGTCAGCGACGGCGCGTACCAGTTCTGCACCGGAATCAGGCCGCCCGCGAACTGTTCGCTCTGCGACGAGCCGCCCAGCATGTTGATCTTGGTGTGGCACATCGTGCAGTGCCCGAGTCCTTCGACCAGATACGCGCCGCGGTTCCATTCGACCGATTTGGTCGGATCGGGCTGGAACTCGCCCTCGCGGAAATACAGCGTGCGCCAGCCGTACAGCAGCTTGCGCTGGTTGAACGGGAAGCGCAGCGTGTGCTTGTGGTTCGGTACGCGTACCGGCGCGACCGTCTTCAGATAGGCGAAGATCGCATCCGAGTCTTCGCGCGTGACCTTGGTGTATTGCGCGATCGGCATCGCCGGGTAGATCAGCGTGCCGTCCGGCGTGCGGCCGGTGCGCATCATCTTGAAGAACGCGTCCTGACTCCAGGTGCCGATGCCGTACTGTGCGTCGGGTGTGATGTTCGGCGAATACAGTGTGCCGAACGGCGTTTCCATCGCTAGGCCGCCGGCGAACAGTTTGCCGCGCGGCGCGGTATGGCACGCGACGCAGTCGCCGGCGCGCGCCAGATATTCGCCGCGTTTGACGATATCGGGACGCGTGTCGGCGTTGCCGCCCGGCGCGGCTGCTGGCGTGGTTTCGGCGGCGCGTCCTTCGGCGATCAGCGGCGTGTGCGATGCGCGCAGAAGCGCGGCGCTGCCGGCTACGATCAGGCCGCCAACCAGCAGACTGGATACGAGCGACGCCGGCGCGCAACGGCGCTTCATCGTGATGATCAAAGCGGCGCGCACTGCGCGGAAGGAGCCCAAAGAGCGCAGTGTCGGCTTCATTGCGGTTGGCTCCCGCAGGCGAGAGGCAGGCGCTCCGCGGACGACGGTGCGGGCCGCGGATCGGCGGGACGCGGCTGGCGCGCGAGCCAGCTCGACACCGCGGTGATGTCCTTGTCGGTCAGTTTGACCGCGATCGAATGCATGCAGTCCGGCGCGAGCGCGTGCCGCGTGCCCGAGCGCCAGGTGCCCATCTGCCCGGCGATATAACTCGCGTGCAGACCGAGCAGGCCGGGAATGCCCGGCTGCATGCCGGTCATGCGCGCGCCGTGGCACGCAATGCACGCCGGTATCTTGCGGGCCGGGTCGCCCTGTGTGACGAGGCGCTGTCCGGCGGCGAGCACGGCGGGCGCGACGTCGCTGTGATCGGCGTTGGGGTAGGGCGGTTGCAGATCGGCGAAATACTGGCTGATCTTGCGCAGATAGTCGTCAGGCAGGAAGGCGAGCAGATAGCCCATCGGCGGATAGGTGCGGCCGCCGTCACGGAACGCGGTCAACTGATTGAACAGATAGTCGGCCGGTTTGCCGGCAATGCGCGGGAAGTAATCGTTGTTCAGACCTTGGCCCTGCACGCCATGACACGAGGTGCAAGCGCGCACGCGCTCGTCCATGGCCGAGGGCATGGCGCTCGACGCGTCGGTGGCGGCTAGCGCCACGCCGCTCCACACGACGTAAAGCACAAACAGAATCGACGATCCGATAGTTCGACGATGCACGCCAGGCCTCGATTAGGGAACGTTCTTTGTTCTCGATTATCTCTCGCGCATTCGCACGTGGATTCGCTTATGAAGCCGACGGTTGACGCATGTCAACTCTGCCGGTTTTTCTCGTATAACGACCGCAAGAACAGCAAATCGAAACGGACTTATTCTGGATGGCGAGTGGTGATTCGCTACGGCGATGCGATTGCTTTATAAAAACAATGATCGGCCTGAATGCGCCGGTGGGTGGCGGCTTTCGGGCTGCGGGAATTAACGCTTGAAACGTTCAGCAGCGTGTACGAGGTTGCAGGAATTTAGTCGACGCGTCAATAGCAAACAAAAGCTCATTCGGCGGGACACCTGATCATGATAGGCGTCGATTAGGGGGCTTTCAATATTTCCATTGAGAATCGTCTCGCGCGCCGACGTTATCGCGCGAATGTGATCGTTTGATGATGAGTCACGGGCTTTGGCGAGGCGGCGTGAGCCCATCATCCGTGAATCAACTGAAGAGCCGCATCAAGGCCGTGCGAGCGTTGCTGACAAGTTCGGTTTCGCCGATTCGCCCGGGCAACAAATGAAACTCGACAGCAGGCAACGCGGGCAAACCCACGCTCGCCGGACAAGCCACGACACCGCCGCCAATCGACGATTCGTTCAGACAGGAAATGCCGAGCCCCGCCTTCAGCGCGAGTTGCAATCCGGCGACGCCGGAAGCGGAGTGCGACACCACATATGGCACCTTGTGCTCGTCCAGCAGCTTCACGACGAAACGCTGCAACTGGCAGCTCGACGGCAGCAATACGAGCGGATAGGGCGTGGCCGGCCGCGGACCTGAATCGGCCGCGCTGACCCACAGCAGTTTCTCGCGGCGCACAACCGTGCTTTGCGCGCCGGTGCGCCGGCTCGCGGCGCGCGTGTTGTCGGTGACGAGCCGCAGCGAGAGACCGATGTCGAACGACGCATCGTCGCCCGCATTGCTGTCGATCACCGCGCTCGGCTGCACGGTGACGTGCAGCTTCAGGCGTGGGTGCTGTTCCGAGAACGTTTTGAGAATGCGCGCGATGTCGTGCGGACGATAGTAGTCCGTGATGGCGATGCGCAACTCGCCGTCGAGCGAGCGGCCTTGCAGGTCTTCGAACGCGGCTTCGCTCATTGCGATGATGCGCCGCGCGTGGTCGAGCAGCCGGCTGCCGGCGGGCGTGGCGCTCACGCCCTGCTTGCTGCGAACGAAGAGCGGCTGGCCGGCGCGCTCCTCGAGTTTCTTCAACTGTTCGCTGACCGAGGACTGCGACAGGAACACACGCTCCGCGCCCGCCGAGACGCTGCCCGATTCGGCGACGGCGACAAAGGTCCGCAACTGCGTCAGGTCAAATCCACGTTGGCTCATGATTCGGTATATCCGATGGAAGTCATCTGAATTTCCGGCTTTTCCGATGGAAGCCTCAGCCGTAGGATACCCCCAGATTCTTTGCGGAGGGTGTCATGGGAAGCGAATCAATTACGGGCTTAGGGTTATCCAGCGGTCGAACGGCAAGCCATCGGTGGAAGGTGTTGGGCGTCGGGTTCGCCGCCAACGCGAGCTTCTCGGCGGCGTTCTCGGGGATTCCGACGACGGCGGTGTTCTTACGCTCGGGCTATCACCTGGGCAATGACGGGCTGGGCCTCGTACTCGGCATGCTCGGCCTCGGCATCGCGGTCAGCGAATTGCCGTGGGGGCTGCTGACCGACCGCTGGGGCGACCGGCGCGTCTTGCTGCTCGGGCTGCTTTCGACCGCGGCCGCGCTGGCCGGCTTGGCGCTGTTCGTCGTGCCGTCCGGTGCGCACGTGCCGAGCGTGACGATGCTCGCGCTCGGCCTGTTGCTGGTCGGACTGCTCGGCGGCAGCGTCAACGGATCGAGCGGCCGCGCAGTGATGGCCTGGTTTCGCGAGGGTGAGCGCGGGCTGGCCATGAGTATTCGCCAGACCGCGGTGCCCGCCGGCGGAGGCCTTGGCGCATTGCTGCTGCCGGTGCTCGCGTCCCGTTTCGGCTTTGCGAGCGCCTATACCGTGCTGGCGCTCGCCTGCGCGATCACGGCGGCGTTCGCATGGCGCTGGCTGCACGAACCTTCTCATACCGAGGCGGACGACGCGCGTGAAGTCCGCGACACGGCGGCGGCGAGCGGCGTGCCCGCCAGGGTTTCGCCGTTGCGCGACATCGGTATCTGGCGCGTGGCGCTCGGCGCCGGCGCGCTGTGCGTGCCGCAACTCGCCGTTGTGACGTTCGGCACGGTGTTTCTTCACGATTTCAGCCGCGCCGGCGTGCTGGCGATCAGCGTGACGATGGCCGCGGTGCAAACGGGCGCCGCGATCGCGCGGGTCTGGAGCGGCGGTTGGACCGACCGGCGTGGCAATCGCCGGGCTTACATGCGCGCCTGTAGTCTGCTGACGGCGGTGCTGTTCGCTTCGCTCGCACTGCTGACGGGTCTCGCCGGCATGCATCACGCGGCGATGACAGCGGTATTCGCGTTGATGGTCGTGCTGGGCGGCGTGAGCGCGTCGGCATGGCACGGCGTGGCCTTCACGGAACTGGCCACGCTGGCAGGGACGAGCCGCGCGGGCACGGCGCTGGCGATCGGCAACACCTGTGTGTTTCTTACGCTGTTCCTGACGCCGCTCGCGATTCCGCCGCTGTTGTCGGTCGGTTCGTGGCCGATGGTGTGGGCCGTGGCCAGCGTGTGCGCATTGATCGCGTTGCCGGTGTTTCCGCGCGCCGCGCGTGAGGGCAAGGTGAGCGCGGCGCGCGCTTGTGATGCAACTTGATATGGATCACGGTGCCCGTTGCTAACAATGCTGCGGGCGCCGCGTCGGAACTTCTGCGACGAATGGTCGAGTCGCTGAGTTTCCGCCGAAAATGCGCTGTTCGAGAAACTCGAAAATATCCATTCCGCGTAATTATATTTTCTATTTCTAATCAATCCGCAATGGACTATTAGTTTCTCTGCAGGATTCGGAGCGCTCCGATTTTCGTGAGGTTGTGGCGGTGATTTTATGGGCGCCTTGGCACATTGAACGTTGCCGAGGGGCCGTTAAAGCATGCGCAGAGTGGTTCAGATTTTTCTGCGTATGCGCATTCACTCCTACAACAAACGAGAGAAAATCCCGGTGAATCTTCGAATTATCCTGGCGGACGATCATCCATTCGTTATCCTTGGCGTCCGCGCCGCGCTGGAAATGCACGCCGGCGTCACTGTCGTCGATGAGGCGACGAATCCCGTTTCGCTGATTGAACGCCTGCACAGCACGCCCTGCGATGTGCTCGTCACCGACCTCGCGATGCCGGAACGTTCTGGCGCGATCGAGGACGGTCTTAACCTCGTCCGACGCATCCGAATTGGCTGGCCGCAATTGCGCGTCGTGGTGATGACAACTCTGGCAAACGCCGCGATTCTTCGCGCGCTTGTGTCGGACGGCGCCGTGAGCATGGTCGGCAAGGCGGAGTCGATGGACGAACTGTGGCAGGCGATCGACGCAGCTCGGCACGGTGAAATCTACTTCGGCCGTTCCATCATCGAAGCGCTGGCGCATCCGCAGGATCCCGACTGCGAACGGCCGCCGGCACCGCGTTTAACAGGCAAACAAGCTGAAGTCATCAGGCTGCTGGTAAGTGGCCGGTCGATCTCGGACATTGCGGCGGCGCTCGGCTGCGATCGCCGCACGGTCACGCGGCAAAAACGCGAAGCGATGGCCAAACTCGGTGTCACCAACGATCCCGGTCTTTTCTCTTACGTGCGGGCTTATGGAATTCTTAATTTTGAATCGTATATCTAAGCAATTTACTTTTTGAATTGGCTGAGGTTGTTTCGGAGCGATCTTATGTTTATTCTCGCGAAAATATTTAATCATCGCGATAGGAGCAGGGTTGACGGAAAAATGGCGGCAATCATTCAAGGTACGGAGGAGAAATAGAAGATGCGCGACACCGCTGAGGTAAGCACCCCCGTTCGCGCGATTATCGCGGACGATCATCCGCTCGTGCTGCTGGCGATCGAAAACCTGATGAGCGGCTATCCGAATATGGAGATCGTCGGCCGTGCAGCCGACGCCACCGAGCTCTTCGCGGAAGTCGATCGCGGTTCATGCGACCTGGTGCTCATGGACCTCTATATGCCGGGCGGTTCGGATGGCAGCGGACTGGAAGTCGTCAGGCAGTTCAAGACGCGCTACCCCGACATCGCGCTCGTCGTGCTCACCATGGAAACCGAGGCGGCCGAACTTCAGAAGGTCATTTCGCTCGGCGTCGAGGGACTGGTGAGCAAGCGGGACCGGATCGACCTGATTCATGTGGCCGTCATCACGGCGCTGGCACGCGAGTGCTATGTCGGGCCGGCGGTGCGCGCATTGATCGCCGACGCAACGGCGACCCAGCGGCTCGATTATGTCCGGAAGATTCTCTCGCGCCGCGAACTTGAGGTGTTCACCCAGTATGCGTCAGGATACGGCGTGACCGAGATCGCTGCGCGTCTGGAACGCAGCGTCAAAACGATCAGCGCACAGAAGTGCACAGCCATGCGCAAGCTCGCGCTGCACAGCGACGCGGAACTGTTTCGTTTCGCCGTCGAGTACGGTGTGATTCCTGAGGAGCGCATACCGAAGCGGTGATGAGCCGGCGACGCGTCGCGCCGTCGCGCGACGAATAGAAGATGTATTGGCACCGCCCGGGGAAGCACACCGTGTGCAGGGCATACCAATCGATAAGACAACAGAAAATGAGACAGAAGATCCGCGTCATCATCGCAGACGATCACGACTGCGTTCGCGTCGGCATCAAGCGCCTGTTGCAATCCGCGCCGCACATCGAATGTGTCGGCGAGGCGGCCGACACCCACGGACTGGCGGAACTACTCGACGCCTGCGCGTGCGACGTCGTCGTTTCCGATATCAATATGCCGGGCATTCATGGCGGCAGCAACGCGGTGTCGTTTCTGCGCCGCCTGTTGCGAGGGCAGTCGCGTCCTTGCGTCGTCGTCCTCACCATGATCTGCCATGCCCACATGCTCTCCGGTCTTCTGCATATCGGCGTGGGCGGAATCGTCGATAAACGTGAGACCGTCACGGCGTTGATCGACGCGATCGAGGCCGCTTTTGCCGGGCGCGTCTATCTGTCGCAACACGCGCGTGTCGCGATGGAGGCGGCCGACACGCCGCTGCAGTTGCGTGCCGGCATGCTGAGCGCGCGCGAGTGGGAAGTCTTCCAGCTTTATGTGCAAGGTCTTGCCGTCCATGAAATCGCGGCGCGTTTGCAGCGCAGCGGCAAGACGATCAGTACCCAGAAACGTAGTGCGATGCGCAAGCTCGGGCTGGAAACGGAAGCTGACCTGATCGACTATGCGCGGCAGATCGGATTGGCTTGATCTGACAGCCGATGGACATATTGCATTGCGCCGTCGGTAGATGACTTTGAAGAACTAGGAATTTAGGAGTCTTCTGATTGGTTGGGGGGCGTTGGCGTCTCATAGTTCTGAATTCACTACGGCTTTATTCCGCACTCTCCTGATGAAAACAGTCATTTCGTCAAGCTGAGCGATGCCCGGGCCGAGAGAATACAGGCAGATGTCTGATGGCAATCGTGCGATGCCGTCTGCCTGGCGGACAGAACCAGGAGGCGGCATGGATGCGTTAGGTAAGCGGTTGTTGGTCGAGGGTGTCGGAACGGCGTGGCTGGTGTTCGTCGGCTGCGGCAGCATTGTGTTGAACGTCGGTGCGATCCAGCAGGTAGGCGGTGTGCTGGAGGTGGCCCTGGCGTTCGGCCTCGCGCTCGCTACGGCCACTTATTGTTTCGGCGGCGTGTCCGGCGGTCATTTCAATCCCGCTGTCACCGTGGGCTTCACTGTCGCGCAACGTTTTCCAGTCAGGGATCTGCTCCCCTATATTGCCTCGCAGATTCTCGGTGCGATATTTGCCGCCGCACTACTCCTTTACGTGGCGGGCGGCCGTCCCGGGTTCGATCTGGGCGCGAGCGAGTTCGCGGCAAATGGCTTCGGCGACCATTCTCCCGCCGACTATCAGATGCATTCAGCGCTGGCTATCGAGTTTGTGCTGTCCTTCGGTTTCGTCATGGCAAGCCTGTTAATTGCCCGCCGGCAAGACATGGCGCCGATCGCGCCGCTGGTCGTCGGCGCCTGTCTGGCGCTGGTCTATCTCGTGTCGATTCCGGTTACCAACGGCTCGGTCAATCCCGCTCGCTCCACGGCCCAGGCATTGTTCGTCGGCGATTGGGCGCTGGACCAGCTTTGGCTGTTCTGGGCTGCGCCTCTGTCCGGCGGTGTCACAGCCGGTGCGCTGTTCTCGTTTCTGCATGGCAACGCCGACCACGCTGCCGCTACGCTCGCCGACGGGCGTGGCGAAGCTGCCTGAGTGCGTGAGGCGCCACTACCGTGTCCGCCATCAATTTCATGCCGGGTCTTGCAATGAGGCGTACGCTTGAACGCCTCTCGCTGTGTCTGCTCGCGTGGTTCTTATTTGTCACCGCACAAACAACAGCGTTTGCCCAATCGTTCGACAATCGCTCGAACGCTCAGGTTGTTGCCAATTTCCCCGCAAAACTGACCGTCGGCGCTCTCGCCGACAGTTGGCTGCCGTTCGACGCTCTGCAAGACGGCCAACTCACGGGCATGAGTGTCGACTATCTGCGAGCCCTCGTCGGGCCGAACGTCGTCATCGAAGCTAAGGCGTTCCCGGACCTGCCGCAACTGCTCGCCGCAGCATGCGCCGGAAATGTCGATCTGGTGATGAGCCTTGCCCGCACGCCCGAGCGCGAGCGGTGCTTGAGCTTTACCGCGCCTTATTTCCGCTCTTCCACGTCGGTCGTGGTACGCCGGGACAGTGACAGTTATGGCAGTCACACCCAGTTGGCGGGAGCACGTATCGCGCTAGAAAAAGGTTTTGCGCTCGAGCGTGTGATACGCGAGCGCTTCCCTCACGCCCAGATCAACACTTTCTCTACGACGCGCGCCGCACTGGTCGCAGTGACCCAGGGCGACGCCGATGTTTATCTCGGCTTCACTCCCGCTGTGCAATATGAATTGTCCACCGACGAGTTTCGTGGCTTGCGAGTGGCCTTCGAGGAGAGCACCAAAACCGCCAATTTGCGCTTCGCGGTGCCCCGGCAACAGATTGCATTGCGGGACCAGCTCGGCCAGGCGCTCGCGTCGATGAACCCGGCCGACGAGGTGGCGATTCGCATGCGCTGGCTATCCGGCAACTTCGACACGAAGCCTGTGCCCGCCGCGCCGCGTCTCGCGCTGACGCCGCAAGAGCAGGCCTGGCTTCGTTCGCTGCCGCCGTTGCAGATTGGCTTCGATGATGGCTGGCCCCCTTTCAGTTACGTCGACAGTTCCGGCCGGCCGGCGGGCATTGCCGCCGATTATCTGAACTATTTGAGCCGCACTCTCGGTGTCGTGTTCAACCGCGCCCAAACCGCCGACTGGCCCGCCACGATCGAAGCTTTCCAGCGTGGCGAGCTGGCGATTCTCGCCAGTGCTTCCAGCCATGATCCACGCCTCACGAAAGCGCGGCATACCAGCGCATATGAGAGTTATCCGCTGGTGATCGTCGGGCGTGAGGACGAGCCGGCGGCTCGCTCGCTGAACGATTTCGCGTCACGCCGCATTGTCGTTTCGTCGCATGTTGCCGGTTCGGTGCAACTCGCATTCCAGCGAATTCCGGCGGACCACGTGGTGGTCGCGCCCAGTCTCGACGACGCGCTCAAGATGGTCGAGTCCGGCGAGGCGGACGTTCTGGTGGGCAACGTGGCCGCCGTGGATATCCTGCTCAAGCAACGGTACGACGGCGTCCTCAAAATCCTCGGCACGGTGGGCGACTCCGACGCGCTCGACTTTGCCGTACGCCCGGACTTGAGCCCGCTCGCTGGGTTGATCGACCGTGCGTTGCTGGCTATGCCGCCCGCGGAAAAGCAGCACATCCGGCAGAAGTGGGTCACCGGTAGCGCGCCGGAGTCGGGCATGTGGAGCGTGACCGCGGTGCGTCTTCTGCCGGTGCTGATCGGCATCGGCGTCGCGCTGCTGATCACGCTGCGTGCCTATCTGTTGCTGCAGCGGGAAGTCAGGCTGCGCAAGAAAACCGAGCGTGAACTGGAACTGCAACTGAACTTCCAGGAAACCTTGATGAAGACGGTGCCCTATCCGCTCGTTGCCAAGGACCTCGATGGCCGTTATATCGCAGTCAACGAGGCCTATGAGCAAGCCTGCGGACTGGGCCGTGGGGCGATCGTCGGACGAACCACCATGGAGGTGCGAACATGGGGCGAAGCCAATAGCCGCATCCTTGACGACATCACACGCGAGATGCTGAACGGCGGCGAGGCCGTGCAGGTGGAGTTGCAGTTCGAGCGCGGCGCGGGCAACGAACGACATGGCCTTTTCTGGACCCGTATCTGCCGCGGCAGTGACGGTCAACCGGCTTGCGTGCTCGGCACGGTTGTCGATATCACCGATATCCGGCGCGCCGAAATGCGCGCGCGCGAAACCGAGCGGCGCCTCTTCGACGTGACGCGTTCGCTGCCGGCGGTGGTGTTTCAACTGCGCCGCACCGCGGACGGCGTGTATTCGTTTCCATATATCGGCGGCGATACGCGCCACCTGCTGGGTGCGAAGGACGATTCGCCGAGCAGCAGCGATCACGTCAATTTCCAGCGCGTGTGCGATGAGGATAGGGCGTTCGTGCAGGCTGAACTCGAGCGTTCAGCACACAGCGAAATGCCGGTGAACATGGAGTTCCGTTTCGCCGGCAACCAGGACATCAAGTGGGCGCGCGCCGAATTGGTACCGCGTCGCGAATCGGATGGTGGCGTCGTCTGGAGCGGTTACTGGGTGGACGCCAGCGTGGAGCACGCGCGCTCCGACGAGCTTGCGCGAGCGCGCGACCTGGCCGAAGCGGCCTCGCGCGCCAAAGACGACTTCTTCGCCATGATGAGCCACGAAATCCGCACGCCGATGAATGGCGTGCTCGGTCTCGTGGAAGTGCTGGAGCGTACGCCGCTCAACGCGGATCAAGGCGAAATGTTGGGCATGATCCACGAGTCGGCGGGCGCACTGCTGCAGATCCTCGACGACTTGCTCGACTATTCGAAAATCGAAGCAGGACGGCTGACCATCGAGGCCGAATCCATCGACATACGTGAACTGGTCGACAACGCTGTCGGCCTGTTGGCTGGCCGCGCCCATGAAAAGGGTCTGAAAGTGCGCGTGGATATCGGGCCGAATGTCGCCGCCACTCTGCGCGGCGACAGCGTCCGGTTGCGGCAGATTCTCTTCAACCTGCTCGGCAATGCCATCAAGTTTACGCCGCAAGGCGAGGTCGACGTGTGCGTGTCGGTCGTCGCACAGAGCGACGGCATTCAGACGCTCGAGATGATCGTCGAGGACACTGGCATCGGCATCGCGCCGGAGGTGCAGGCTAAGTTGTTCGAGCCGTTCGTGCAGGCGGAATCGTCCACCACGCGCCGGTTCGGCGGCACGGGCCTCGGCTTGACGATCTGCCGCAAGCTGATCGACCTCATGAACGGCTCGCTCACGTTGCACAGCGAACCGGGCGCCGGCACGCGCATGACCGTGCGGCTCGCCATGCCCATCGAGACCGAGCACTATTCCGTCAACGGCTTGCGCGGCAAGCGCGGAATCGTGGCAACCGGCGACGCGCGTATCGCCCAGGCGCTGATGCACTTCGGCGAGGCGCTTGGCCTCAAATTGCGCCGCGTTTCACCTGACGCACCGGAACTGCACGATCGCGCCGCACTGGCCGACGTGGATTTGCTGTTCGTGAATGAAGATGTGGCCTTGCCCGCGGACATCAGACCGCGCACGCGCGTCATCTGCCTGACCGAGAAGCCGAAGCCGACGGGCTACCGCATTCTCGACGACAACGTGCGCGTCAGCATCAATCCCATTTCGTGGCGCGGCCTCGGCGCCGCGTGCGCCGCCGCGATGACCGGGCTGCCGTCGGTGGCGCCGCGATCGGCGGGTATGTCGCGTACGCCCGAAGGCGCCACTTCGCCTCCGGACCGCGAGCGTGCCATCGCCAGTGGTCGACTGATCCTCGTCGCAGAAGATCATCCGGTCAATCAGGAGTTGATCCGTCACCAGCTCGCGTTGCTCGGCTTCGCCTGCGACGTGGCGAACGATGGCGCCGAGGCGTTGGCCGCGCTGGAGCATACGAGCTATGGGTGTCTGATCACGGATTGCCACATGCCGAACGTGTCCGGCTACGAACTCACGCGGCGCATCCGTGAAAGCGAGCAGGACGGCGCTTATCGCCTGCCCATCCTGGGTATCACGGCGAACACCGCACCCGAAGACCTGAATCTGTGCCGCGACGCCGGCATGGACGACAGCCTCGTGAAGCCGACACGGCTCGCCACGCTGCGTGATTATCTGAGTCGCTGGTTCGGCACCGACAGCGCGTGGCAAGCCGCGCCTTCGGAGGCCGTCAACACGCCGGCAGTCGAGGTACCGGATGTTCATGGCGGGGCCGAGCCGTTCGTCCCGGTCGATCTTGGGCACATGACACAACTGTGGGGTAGTGAATCGACCGTCAAGGCGCTGCTCGACTCGTTCGTGTCATCCGTGCGCGAGGACGTGCAGTCGTTGTCGCCGTTGCTCGAGCGCGTGGAGGCCGAGCATGTCGAGGTGGAACGTGTGCGCGAGTGGCTGCATCGCGTGGCGGGGGCGGCGAGCGTCCTGCAATATCCGCCGCTGCTCAAGGCACTTGAAGACTATCGCCACGAAATCACGGTCAAGCCGCCGGAACGCGTGCGCGACGACGGGATGGTTTTAATCGACAAGTGCAATGCCATGCTGGACGGAATCGAACAGCAGGCTGCATTGCTCGTATAAAAAACCGCTCGCGCACATGTGATCGCTTCACGTGCTTAGGGCGCCTGTGTGAACAAGACCGCGACAAAAGACGAAAAAAAACGCGGCCGAGGCCGCGTTAAAGATTTGGAGACTTCCCTCGATGAAGGAGTCACTTCTCGCAAGCAGAAGCATAACCGGGATGTCGCGATTCATTCATTACAAAATGCGCAATTAACTGTTTGAGGATTCGATTAAAACGTCGCCAGGACGTGTTCAGAGCGATATCGCAAGCGCGTTTGTTTGTCGGAAACGCCCGGAGATCACTACGGACAACTACAAAGTCGTCACGCGTTTCGGCCGCCCGAAGGCGATGCAGGACGTAAAAGTGACTGACTAAAAGCGCGCGGATGCGACGCGCCTCTCCAGCAAAAACAGGTTCGGCGGATTTGCACTAGTATGTGGTGGCTCCGCGCGCGGCCGAGTGTCGGTGCGGCGGTGCATCAAGTCCGGAGAAGACCATGATTGCGCTTCGAAAACTGAATCTTGCCGTGGTGTTGTGGGCGTTGGCGTCGGGCGTCGCCTTCGCGGATACGGTGGCCTTAAAGGCGGATCTCGAGCCGTCGAGCGAAGTGCCGCCGCGCGTGAGCCACGGGCACGGCATGTTGGACGCCACCTTCGACACCTCGACCAAATCCCTGCAATGGACAGTCACGTATGAAGGCTTGAGCGGCCCGGCAACCGCCGCGCATTTCCACGGACCCGCGCCGGTGGGCCAGAACGCCAAGATTCAGGTGCCGATCGACAAGGGCGCGCTCGGCAGCCCGATCAAGGGCTCGGCGGCGCTGACCGAACAGCAGGTGACGGATCTGATGGCAGGGCAGTGGTACTTCAACGTCCATACCGCGCAGAATCCGATGGGTGAAATTCGCGGGCAGGTTTTGCCGGCGAACTAGGCGGGCGGAAAGCTTTACCCGGCGGCGCGCGCCCTTTTTGAGATTAGAAGCCGCCATCCACCGGCGCAGCAGCGAACGCACGTAACATGACAGGACACAATCGAAGGGGCGTGTCCGATGAGTTGGCAAAGCGTACTCGCGTGCTGGTATCTGCGTAGGCAGTTTCGACCGGAGACCCTCAAGCCGCGCATCGATGTCGAGAAAGCGCGCGTGCTGACCGCCAAGCGCGTCTGGTTGCCGCGGGTGCCGGGCGGCTGGCGTCTGCGTGAGCTGTACAGTCAGAACGATGCGCCCTTGCGCGGCGAGTGGATCGAGCGCGCCGACGGTGCGCCAGCCGCACACGCCGGACCGACCGTGCTGTATTGCCACGGTGGCGGCTACTACTTCTGTTCACCGCGTACCCATCGCTCGATCGTGTTCGGTCTGGCGACGCGTGCCAATGCGCCGGTTTTTTCCCTCGACTACCGTCTCGCGCCCGAGCATCGCTTCCCGGCGGCGCTCGATGACACGGTCGCGGCGTACCGTCAGTTGGTCGCCGAGGGCATCGCGCCGGAGTCGATCGTAATCGCAGGCGATTCAGCGGGCGGCGGTCTTGCGCTCTCCGCGCTGGTGGCGTTGCGCGACGCCGGTGATCCCATGCCGGCAGGCGGCCTGCTGTTCTCGCCATGGACCGATCTGGCCGCGACCGGCGCCAGTATTCGCGCCAACGACGGTCTCGATCCGATGTTCAGCGGCTCCGCGATCGCGCTGGCGGGAAAGGTCTACCTCGGCGACACGCCGGCCACACATCCGTACGCTTCCCCGGTCTATGCCGACCTGCACGGCTTGCCGCCGCTCTTCATCATGGCGGGCAGCACCGAGGTGTTGCTCGACGACTCGCGGCGCGTGGCCGACAACGCGCGCGCGGCGGGCGTCGACTGCGAGCTCGAAGTGTGGAACAAGATGCCGCACGTCTGGCCGATCTTCGCGCCGTTCATCCCCGAAGGAAATCGCGCGCTCGACCGCGCCGCCGCCTTCGTGCGACGCGTGACGAGCCGCGCGGCTCAGCCGTCGAGCGCGATGTCGATCGTTTGATAGGCGGCTTCGACCGAAGCCTCGCCGTACTGCCGTTCCAGCCGACGCACGGTGAAGTGGCCGTGCGCGACCTGCTGGAAGTGGTCGATGAAAACCGTGTTGACCATCGCGCCGAGCACCGCGCCGATCGCCGGAATCGATTTGGCGGCGATCTGTTCGCTCACCTGCACCGAGAAGCGCGCGGCGATCGTGTTGAGCAGGCGCAACAAGGCCGCGGAGCCGTGCGCGGTGAAGCCTTTGGTCGCGATTTCAGACGACGCTTTCGACACCGCCTGCGCGAGTGCGCCGCGCATGATGAAGTAGCCGAAGTCGGCGTCGTCGTCGGTGCTCGACGTGCCGCCCATGCCGAGCACCGTCAGACATTGCAGTTGCGTGTCGATCGACGTCAGATCCTCGCCCTCGCTGCGCGCGATGTCGCAGATCGAGCGGAACATCAGCGTAGTCGTGACCGGCAACTCGACGGGCAGCGCGAACAGTCCGAATGCGCCGCCGGCGGCGCCAGTGGTCGCCACGGCGAACTTGTGCAGCAGATTGCTCGGCTTGTCGGGCACCACGAGCGGCGTCGCGCCGTCCTGCCGCCCCAGCGTGCGCAGCGCGATCGACAGGCACTTGCGCAGGGCCAGCTCCGTCGCGTCGGTGACTTTTTCGTTGGCGAACGCCGGCATGCGCGAGAGCAACTTCTCCAGCGGCGCCCCGACGATGCTCGCCAGCTTCATCGCCAGAGCGGGGCTCTCCAGTTCATGTTTCGCGCGGCGCAGCGCTTTCAGGTCGTCGTCCGATAACGATTGTGTTGCGAGCGAACTCGGCTCCATGTGCCTCCCTGGCGTCATGTGATATCCATTCTTCAGTCGATTGCCGGTGCGGCTAACCGCAACGGCTTGTCCCGCTTAGAGCGTCGCAGCGTGGTATGATTCCCAATCGTTTGACATGTCAACTGTTGCTCCATCAAAAATGGCTGTCCATACCGCGGCCCACCACTCGAGTGGGCAAGTTTTACCGTTCCGCGAATCGCTGCTGGCGATGCTCGGCATCTCCTTCGTCACGATGCTGGTCGCGCTCGACCAGACCGTGGTCGGCACCGCTTTGCCCACGATCGTCGCCGAACTCAAGGGTTTTGAGCTATACGCGTGGGTCGCCACGTCGTATCTGCTGACCTCGGTGATCACCGTGCCGATTTTCGGCCGACTCGGCGATTACTACGGGCGCAAGCCATTCGTGATCGCGTCGATCGTCGTGTTTACCGCCGCCTCGGTGCTGTGCGGCGCGGCCAACAATATGCTGTTCCTCGTGCTCGCGCGCGGCCTGCAGGGCATTGGCGGCGGCATGCTGGTCGGCACCGCGTTCGCCTGCATTCCTGATCTGTTTCCCGACTCGGTCGTGCGTTTGCGCTGGCAAGTGCTGATGAGTTCGGCGTTCGGTATCGCGAACGCGGTGGGGCCGTCGCTTGGCGGTTTCCTCACACAGTATTACGGCTGGCGCTCGGTTTTCTATGTGAATCTGCCCGTCGGTCTGCTGTCGCTGTTCTTTGTCTGGCGCTTCCTGCCGCATCTGCGTCATGTCGAACACGAAGGCAAGATGCGGCTCGATTGGCCCGGCGCCGTGCTGATCGCCGTGGCGCTCGGCTCGCTGCAACTGTTCGTCGAGTTGCTGCCGAAGCATGGCGTGACCTTGAGCGCATTGGCGTTGCTCGTCTTGAGCGTCGCGTCGGCATATGCGTTGTGGCAGTGGGAAAAGCGCTGCCCGACAGCGATCCTGCCCGTCGACATGTTCCGCAATCGCAGTCTCGCCGCGCTCTTCACGCTGGCCGTGCTGGGCGGCTTTTCGATGTTCTCGCTGCTGTTCTACGCGCCGTTGCTGTTCCAGGGCGGCTTCGGCATGTCGCCGAAAGAAGCGGGCCTCGTCATCACACCGCTGGTCGTATTCATCACCATTGGCAGTATCGCCAACGGGCGCATCGTCTCGCGCGTGCGCAATCCGAATCTGATGCTGTATATCGGCTTTACCCTGCTCGCGCTGGCTTGCCTCGGCGTGGTCGTCGCGACGCGCGCCATGCCGCAGTGGCTGCTGATGTCGTTCATGATCGTCGGCGGATTGGGGCTCGGTTTCGTCATGCCGAACCTGACGATCTTCGCGCAGCAAACCGCCGGGCGCGAACACCTCGGTATCGCGACGGCGCTGCTGCAGTCGCTGCGGATGATCGGCGGCATGATCGGCACGGCGCTGACCGGCACGCTGGTCAGCCATATGTACGCGAGCGGTGTGCGCAGCGCGCTGGAAAATGATCACGCGTCGCACTGGTTCGCGGATCTCGGCGACCCGCAAATCCTCATCAATCGCGATGCGCAGACCACCTTGCTCGGCGAGTTGACGCATGCGGGCCATAACGGCGCGATGCTGCTCGAGAGTGCGCGCGAAGCGCTCGTGTCAGCGATTCATCTGGGGCTCGCCATGGCGGCGATCATCGCCGTGGTATCGGTCTGGCAAAGCCGCCGCGTGCCGCCGATCAAGCTCCAGCGCAAGCTCGAACCCGTGATTCACGCGGACTGATTTTCAGACTTACCGTTTTACAGACAGATTATGGAAGAACAGGACCGCGTCGCCGTCATGCAGCAATTCGGCCGCACATATCGGGCGTTCATGTCGGCCTTCGAGGCGCACGTCGGCCATCCGTTGCCGCGCTGGCGCATTCTGCTCGCGCTGCACGAGCAGGCGGGCGAGTCGTCGCAGAAGCGGCTGGTGGAGCGCTTGCGCGTCGATCCGGGCGCGCTGACACGGCAACTGAAAACGCTGGAAGGTATGGGCTGGATTGCTCGCAGCATGGATACGCGCGATAACCGCGTGACCAACGTGCGCCTGACGGAAGCGGGGCAGTCGGCGACCGAAGCCAGCCTGCCGCGTCGCAATGCGTTCATGCACGACACGATAGCCGTGCTGCCGGACGAGGCGCTGAACGCGCTGTCGGGTGCGTTGAAGATGCTCGAGGCGAGAATCGGCGAAGTGGCGGCGACGGCTAGCGCAGCCGGAGCAGGTGAGGTTGCCGCTCAGACGCCCGAGACGGTGGGCAGTGAAGCGCCGCGTCAGCCTTGATTGCCGGACGCGGTTAATCATATTCAGCTCGGCGGAGCGGCGCGAAAAATCAGGCGTTCCGCACCACCACGAAAGGCGCGCCTCGTTGCCTGAGAACGCGCCCTTCGCCAAACCCATCAGAAGAACGTTTCAATCACTTCCGTGACGCGATACGCCGGATCGACTACCAGCACCTGACGCCACTTGTCGAACGTCAGACACGGATGCGAAATGTCGAACGCGATCATGTCGCCCACTTTCAGGTCAGCGCCTGCCGGAATCCGCAGATACGCGTGCTGATCCATCAGGCCGAAAATCTCCCAGCCTTCGCTCGCCGCGATATCGCGCGGTGCTTCGTTGCCCGGACGATAGTGGCGCGCCGGTTCCGGCATGCCCGCGTCGAACGCCGAATCGCGCTTGCCGAGACCGATGATCGCGCGATCCGGCTCGGGAATCGACTGCACATACGCCCACAATTGCAGCGCGGGAAGCAGCCCTTCGCCCATTTTCTTCGCGACCGGATTCCGCGCGAAAATCTCCGTTTGCGCTTTGCGATAGATGCCGACGTCGTGCGTCAGATAGCAGCCGGGACGCAGCACAACCTCGACCTTGCCGGTCTCCGACGCCTTCACGAATTCTTCCGCGACCACGTCGTACCAGGCCGATCCCGCGCCTGACAGCACCGCCGGCGTACGCGCAAAACGGCCTTGCTCGACGAGTTCGCGCGTGACCGCGACCGCGCTTTGCAGGAACTCGCGCACCTCGTGCTCTTCCTTGAGCACGCCTTCATACAATTCGACGCCGGCGAGTTTCAGCGTGTCCGGATAGCGTGCAATTGCGTCGAGCACCGCGTTGCGCTGCGCCGCGTCTCGCACGCCCGTGCGGCCGCCCGGCACGCCGAGTTCGAGCAGCACTTGCAACTGCTTGTTCACCGACTTGAAAAACTCGCCCAACTGCTCGACGCCTTCGACCGAATCGACGAGACAGAAGAATTCGAAATCCGGATCGCTCAGCAACTCGGCGACCATCATCATGTTGTGACGGCCGACCAGTTGATTGGCCATGAGAACACGCGAGACGCCACCGTGATAAGCCGCGCGCACCTGATGCGCGGTGGCGAGCGTGATGCCCCACGCGCCGTTGTCGAGTTGGCGGCGAAACAGCTGCGGCGCCATGGTGGTCTTGCCGTGCGGCGCGAGTTTGACGCCGTATTCCGCGACGAATGCCTGCATCCACTTGAGGTTGTGCTCCACCCGGTCCGCGTACAGCACGGCGGCCGGCAGGCTCACGTCTTCGTTCAGCAGGTTCCACTCGAGGCGCGCGGCATCCGTGAGTTGGATACTGGTGCCCGGAACCATGCCCAAGCCCTTGCTATGAGGATCAATCGTTGCGCCCTGATAGTTTGTAACTTTCATGTCTCCCTGCTCCATCGTCCAGTTAAATTGAATCAAAGTTGACTTTACCATGTTACAGAAAGTACGATGGATGGAGAAATGTTATTTAGTACCACGGTTTGCCGAAGGCGGGTTATGAGCCTTCGCGCCGCCTCCCACAGTCTGCAATGAACTTAACCGCCGAACCGCTGGCTTTCGACATCGTCGCGCGCATTGCCGAATGCGCGCCGGAACTGCGCTCGGCTGAACGCAAGGTCGCCGCGCTGATTCTCGATGATCTGACGGGCGCCTCGCGCGCCAGCATCGGCGCGCTCGCGCAGCAGGCGGAGGTGAGCGTCGCGACCGTTACGCGCTTTGCCAAGGCGGTGGGTTGCCGCGACGTCCGCGAGCTCAAACTGCGGCTCGCGCAGGCGGCCGCCGTCGGTCAGCGTTTCCTGCAGGCCGGCGGCCCGAGTGACGCGCCCGAGCCGATCGCCACCCGCGTGTTCGACGAATTGCAGACCGCGCTCGCGCACAACCATCAATTGCTGCGCCAGGCGCCGCTCGGCGACGCGGCGGCCGCCTTGCGCGGTGCGCGCATGATCTACGTGTTCGGCATGGGCGGCGGCTCGACCGCGCTTGCCGACGAGATGCGCTTCCGGCTCGTGCGTCTCGGCCGGCCTGTCGCGACCTATCAGGACGGCTTGCTGCAACGCATGGTGGCCAGCACCGTGTCGCGCGAATGCGTGGTGATCGCGCTTTCCACCACCGGGCGCGTGCCCGAGATGGTCGAGAACTGCAAGATCGCGCGCAGCTACGGCGCAACCGTGATCGCGCTGACCGCGCCGGCCTCGCCGCTCGCGCGGTTGGCCGACTGGGTGATCCCGATCGTCGCCTTTGAAACCGATTTCATTTACAAGCCGTCGTCGTCACGTTACGCGATGATGATGGCGCTCGATGTGCTCGTCACCGAACTTGCCGTCAGTCAGGGTGACGAGAGCCGCGAATTGCTGCGCCGCATGAAGCATGCACTCGACACGCACCGCGGCGGCGGCGATCGACAACCGTTAGGAGACTGATCCATGCATTCGCATCCCGAAGCCGCCGATACGCTGATCCTCGGCGCGCAACTGTATGACGGCACGGGCGCGCCGCCTGTCGAACGCGACGTCGCGGTTCGTGACGGCCGCATCGTCGCGATCGGCAATCTGTCGAACTGGCTCGCCGAAGAAGTGATCGAGGCCGAAGGGCGCGCGCTGGCGCCGGGTTTCATCGACGTTCACACGCACGACGACACGCATGTGATCCGCTCGCCGCAAATGCTGCCGAAGATCACGCAAGGCGTGACGACGGTGATCGTCGGCAATTGCGGTATCAGCGCGTCGCCGGTTGCACTCAGAGGCGATCCGCCGGATCCGATGAACCTGCTCGGCGAACGCGACGCGTTCCAGTATCCGACCTTCGCCGCGTATGTCGAAGCAGTGAATGCGGCGCGGCCGGCGGTGAATGTCGGCGCGTTGATCGGCCATACGGCGTTGCGCAGCAACCAGATGGACCGGCTCGACCGCGCGGCGACGCCGCAGGAAATCGACGGCATGCGCGCGCAACTCGAAGAAGCGTTGGCCAACGGTGCGTTGGGTCTGAGTTCAGGACTCGCATACGGCTCGGCGTTCTCGGCGCCAACCGAAGAAGTGATGGCGCTGGCCGAACCGCTCGCCGCGGCCGGCGCGTTGTACACCACGCACATGCGCACCGAATTCGACGCGATTCTCGACGCCATGGACGAGGCGTATCGCGTGGGTCGTCACGCGCATGTGCCGGTGGTGATTTCGCATCTGAAGTGCGCGGGTCCGTCGAACTGGGGACGCAGCGAGGAAGTGCTGAATTCACTGGAAGGCGCGCGCCGCCTGCAGCCGATCGGTTGCGATTGCTATCCGTACAACCGCAGTTCGTCGACGCTCGATGTGAAGCAGATCACGGGCGATATCGACATCACGATTACGTGGTCGGAGCCGCATCCGGAGATGGCGGGCAAGCTCGTGAAGGAGATTGCGGCGGAGTGGGGCGTTACGCAGCAGGAAGCGGGCAAGCGCCTGCAACCGGCGGGCGCGGTGTATCACAACATGTCGGAAGACGACGTGCGGCGCATTCTCTCCCATCCCGCGACCATGGTCGGCTCGGACGGTCTGCCGAACGATCCGCTGCCGCATCCGCGCCTGTGGGGCGCGTTTCCGCGCGTGCTCGGCCACTACGCGCGCGATGCGGGCTTGCTGCCGCTCGAAGAGGCGGTGCGCAAGATGACCAGCTTGTCGGCGCGTCGCTTTGGACTCACGCAGCGCGGCGAGGTGCATATCGGTTATCACGCCGATCTGGTTTTGTTCGATCCGGCCAAGGTGCGCGACGCGGCGACGTTCGAGAAGCCGCAGCAAGCAGCCGACGGCATCGACGCGGTCTGGGTGAACGGCGTGTTGACGTATCGCAATGGCGAAGTGACGGGCGAGCGCGCCGGTCACTTCGTGGCGCGCGGCGCGGCGTCGAAGGGTGACGCGCACGGCGCGTTCTGATTTTTTGATCGATTGATTGCGGCGCGCGCGGCGATTTTGCCGGACGCGCGCCGGACTTTTTAAGGAGTGTAGTGATGAAGCGATATGGTGTTGAAGGCGGGAAGGGAACGGGCGGTCAGCATATGCCGTTCGCACGCGCAGTCGAAGCGGACGGCTGGCTGTTCGTCTCCGGACAGACGCCGATGGAAAATGGCGAAGTGATCAATGGCGGCATCGTCGAACAATCGCACAAGGCGATTCAGAACGTGTTCGCGATTCTGAAGGAAGCCGGCTATGGCGCGGAGCATGTGGTCCGCTGTGGCGTGTGGCTGGATGATCCGCGCGACTTCGCGTCGTTCAACAAGGTGTTCCGCGAGTATTTTGGTGAGAACCCGCCTGCGCGCGCCTGTGTCGTTTCTTCGATGGTGATCGATTGCCGGGTTGAAGTGGATTGCGTGGCTTATAAGAAGCCCGCCGCCTGAACCTGAAGGATTCGTTGTTTTTCGTTCGCCGCGGCTCGGCACCATCAATTCGCCGCGGCGAACAACCCGCTATTTACTGCCGCGCCAGCCGCATATTGTCCGGCATCGGCAAGTTGTAATTCGTGCGGAACGGATTGATATCCAACCCGCCGCGCCGCGTATAACGCGCATACACCGCGAGCTTCACAGGCTTGCAGGCCTTCATCACATCGATAAAAATCCGCTCGACACACTGCTCGTGAAAACCAGTGTGATTCCGATACGAGATGATGTAGCGCAGCAAGCCCGCGTGATCGATCTGCGGGCCCACGTAATGAATCTGCACGCTGCCCCAATCCGGCTGCCCCGTCACCGGACAATTCGATTTCAGCAAGTTGGAGAACAGCGTTTCTTCGACCGGCGCCTCATCCAGCGCCGCTTTCAGCAAAGTTGCGTCCGGCTGATAAACGTCGGTATCCAGATCCAACCGATCCAGCGACAAACCCTCGAATTCTTCCATCTGCAATTTGCCGAACTCATACGGCGCCGCCAGATGAACGGACACGCTCGCGCCGCACGACGTGGACACATCGCGCTTGATCGTGTCGCGCACCGCCTCCATCGACTCGAACGCGGTCTGCGCGAAGGAGCCGAGATACAGCTTGAACGACTTCGACTCCACGATGTTCGGCGAATCCGCCGGCACGAAGAAAGTCGCCACCGCGATCTGCGGCTTGCCGCGCGCATTCAGCCACGACAATTCATACGCGTTCCAGATGTCCGTGCCGAAGAACGGCAACTGCGCGCCGATGCCGATCGCCTCGCGCGCATTCCTGCGCGCAATCGGAAACAGCAACGACGCGTCATATTGTTCGGTGTAAGCGGAGGGCTTGCCCAGCGGTGATTGTTCGGGTGTCATGATGCGTTCACGATGCCACTCAGCACGTGCCCCGTCGCCGTCACGACGCGGGCCGATTCGCAGTGGCCAATTTGGTCGTCGAAGAAAAAGTCCGGCTCGAACTCGCGCAGAAATGCGCTCTTGTCGAGGCCGCCGAGGAACATCGCTTCGTCGATTTCGATGTTCCACGCCATCAAGGTGCGGATCGCGCGCTCATGCGCGGGCGCCGAGCGCGCCGTCACCAATGCCGTACGAATATGCATGGGTGCGGCTTCGTCCGCGAGTTTCTGTAGCCGGTGCAGCGCTTCGAGCAGCGGCTTCAAGGGGCCGTCCGCGAGCGGCAGATCCTTGTTGTGAATCTCGTGGCCGACGAATGCGCGCAGGCCGTCCTTCTGGAACACGCGTTCGGCTTCGTCGGAAAACAGCACGGCGTCGCCGTCGAAGGCAATGCGGATTTCGTCCGGATACTTGCTCGCCATTTTCGCCGATTCGGGCAAGACGCGCGCGGCGGGAAATCCGGCGGCGAGCGCGTCGCGCACGTCCTGCTGATTCGCGGACAGAAACAGCGACGCGTTCAACGGCTTCAGGTAGCCGAACGGCGCGCGTCCGCGTGTGAACACACCGCGCTCGATGGCGAGCCCATGTTCCCGGCACGAATGGAACGCGCGCAGTCCGCTGATCGGATCGCTGCGCGAGAGGATCACCACTTCGACGCGATGGCCGCCCGCGTTCAAGGCCAGCAGCTTGCGGATCAGCGGAAACGCCACGCCCGGTTTGGCGGGCAGGGTCAGACGGTCGCGCTGCAACGCTTCATAGGCCTGAAGGTTGCCTTCCTCGTACACGCGGTTCTCTTCCTCGAAGTCGAACAGCGCGCGCGACGAGATTGCCACCACCAGCTTGTCGACAAGCGAAAGAGCCATCTGCGCGTTTCAGTCCTAAGTAATCAAGCGAGGAACAAGCGATACACCGGATTCTGCGTCTCTTCCCAGTTCGGATAGCCGAGCGTGGCGAGAAAACGGTCGAACACCTCGTTCTCGCTTTCGGGCACCTGGATGCCGACCAGAATCGAACTGTAGTCCGCGCCCTGGTTGCGGTAGTGGAACAGGCTGATATTCCAGTTCGGTGCCATCGACGAGAGGAATTTCATCAGTGCGCCCGGCCGCTCGGGAAACTCGAAGCGGAATAGACGTTCGTCGTGTGCCAAAGGCGAGCGCCCGCCGACCATGTAGCGGATGTGCTGCTTGGAGAGTTCATCGAACGTCAGATCGACCGTGGCGAAGCCGTGCGCCTCAAACGCGCCCGCGATCTGCGCCGACTCGCTGCGATTCCTGATCTGCACGCCCACGAAGATATGGGCGGAATTCGCATCCGCAATGCGGTAGTTGAATTCGGTGACGCTGCGTGTGCCCAGCAGTTCGCAAAAACGCCGGAAACTGCCGCGCTCTTCGGGAATCGTCACCGCGAAC
>NZ_JAQQEK010000019.1:0-183185 GCF_046027355.1 Paraburkholderia sediminicola
GCAAACACGCAAACCTGGCCGTCGGTCTGCAGGATCTGCCTGAACGGACTGACACGCCCTGCCCGTTCACACGCGGTCCTTCAACGCTGTGTGAGATTCAAACCGTTAAAGACAGAGGCAAACCTGACGTCAAACCCAACCCCGGATACGACATTTCTACTTTGCTGCCACTACGACATTTCAGAATGGCTATGACAGGTTGTGTAGTAGCTTTTTAGAAATATCCGGTTCTGGCTCATTAGAAAATCGATGGAACAGAAATGTGGGTGGTAATTCAGGCTGTCTGTACAGAATCAAGGGTGGAAATGACGGAAACGACAGTTTCGGCTTTTTCCATACGGATTTCTGTCCATCAACGAAGCCGCCGACATTTCCCCCGGTATTTCTGTACATCGCCGTTCGGCGGCGCGAGTGCAGCGAAATTTCCAGCGGCTCAATCGGCTGACGATCACGATGTTTCCAACCATGAGAGTGCTTCGGAGCTAAAATGTGAACGCGGGCGGGTTTTCCTTCGATATTCACAAATTTGCCTCCCAGTGAGCGCTCCAACGCAACCGGCCAGCCAAAATCGGCGCTTTTCGATGCAAGCTTGCGGTCAAATGGAAAATTCCGGCGATTTCGCTATTGGGACGCATCAACGCATGCACGGCGCGACAATTGTTTTTCGCCAGCCGGACGGCTTTGCAGCTCTACTCCGCCGTGGATGCACCTCGCTTCTCATCACGCTCCGCTTGCAAGGCATACGAGTCCGCTAGTTGTCGCAGGTGGCTCGCCAGCCTGTTAAACCCCGCAGTGGCCACGGCTGCTGCCTGGTCACGATATCGCTGCGCAATCCTCGCTTCCTCTGCACCGCCCGAGAAACCGTAGGTGCCGCGCGAACCAAACAGCTCTTCGACCATGCCTTCGCGCATAGCGTCCGCATCGCGCTCGTTCAAAGCCTCCGCGACCACCGCATCGATCCACAATCCGCCCTGCCCAGCAGGCGCGTGCGCGAGGCATCTGCCGAGAACGGCCAATGCGACCTTAAGATGTCCACTTTCCGTACATTTCGCCTTGATTGCTGCCAGCCACTTCCGGAAGTCTGCTTCGACCACGAACCCGTCCGGGCCGACACCGGGGCAAGTTCGCCATGTGGTCAGTAGACGGTACGCCTGACTGGCCCTCTGCTCTTCCTGCTCGTTTTCCGGCTTCTCTGTCTCAGCACCCGAATCCGACGGTGGCGCGTGATGAATCGACCTGAAAGCAAGTTTGAGGAAGCCGCAAAATGTTTCAGGGTCCTGAGCCAGACGGCGGTGCAATACCACGGGCGCCATTCCTCGGTGGAAGTCGAGGACGGACAGGAATTGCCATTCAATCTGGCAAAGCGCATCCGGGTCAGCATCGGTACGACCTTGCAACTGCTGGACCAACTCTCCGAGTTCGTAGAGTGTTATGTCGGAGACGCTTGTCTCCTTCTGAATCGCGTCCTGGAACGCTCGTGTCAACACGTCGGTGGGCACCTGCTTCTTGTCGCGCATCGCGCGATGTAGAAGGCGCAGCGCAGCAAAGGGTCTGTCGTTCTCTAAAAGTTTAAGTGCGCATTCAAGCGTATGCTCCGGTTCGACGTTCTGCCATACCTTGATAGCCAGCCAGTATTGTTTGCTTACGGACTGGCCACCTGCCTCCACCCGCGTCCATGCATCAGGCGTGAATGGAAGATAGGTGAAAAGATGCGCCACTTCCGCGGGTTGCCAATCAGCCCACGACAGGCTATCAAGCCAATGCCAACCTCCTGTCGAAAATCGCCCCTGGACATAACCCCTTGCGGCGTGCTGCATCGCCTCGGACCCGGCTATGAGAAAGTGCGGCAAGAGGACTCCATCGTCGCACCTTTCGTTGAGTTCGCCCCACGAAGTCCCCACGAGATAGGGTGACGAAACTTCCGATATGAAAGTGAGGAGGGTCTCGTTGCCGATATCCAGCAGTTCGCGAATCGCATCCTGCCGCCGCATCGCAAGACTGGCCACGTGCGCACGCCAGTCTCCCGGCGCATCATGATTCGTGGAATCGTCAGGGTCGAACAGGCTGAGACTTCGAATCTGCGGAGACGGCGGGGTCAATTTGTGAGATATGACTGACAGTCGATCAAGCTGCTCTGGCCGCATCGCCCATGCGGCATCGGAAACTAGTCGATGCTGACAGATAGTTTGCTCGAGACGTCGCCAAAGTCCGTATCGCTCGCGTTCAGCCATACCCGCAATTTGCTTTGAATCAAGAAGTTCGACCGTCTGTTCCCATTGTGGAGGAGGAAAGCTGGCCATGTGGTCCAAAAGATCCGCAAGCCTGCCGGGTTTTCCGGCAGCAACCTCAAGCGCGAGCCCGATGTAACCTGAAGTCTGCTCCCAGTATTGCGGGTCGCTGACAGCGCCCGACCAATCGTCGGGAATTGATATTCTCCATGTCGGCTTGTGACCACCGTTCGAAAACGTGTTCGCGTTTGGCATCAGCCCGAGTAACAGCTTCCAGCCGACGTGCTGCAGCCTCGCACTTTTTGCGACAAGAGATACTGCAGACAGCCGCTCCGCGTACGATGCGCACGTCTGGGGTTGCCAAGGCAGAAATATTGTGATCAGTGAGTTGATCGGGCGATTTACCCACCTCCCACCGGGGTCCAGCGTTGCCAGTTCTGCCAGACAGTCGACAACCTGCCCGAGATAGGCGCGCTCCCACGCCAGGGATTCCAGCCCCCAGAGTAGTCCGGCCATGTAGTTCTGGCCGAAGACGCCGGAGTCTTCCTCCTTGAACACGGCGACGAACGGTGACGGGGTCGCCCCAAGGGCGGCATCAACGCTTTCCAGAAGCGCTAACGGAGCTCCTTCAGCAAGCAACGGCAGCAGTTCGTTGATACTTGCCCATTGTTTCGAAGTAGCGTCCTTGAGCACCGACCTCACAATCCGGGAGGAGACAGAAGCAGAAAGCCCGATGGCGCACGACGTCAGTGAATCAGGTCGCGCACCAAGCAAGGCCAATGTCGTGGCAACGCCGCCACGCAGCGTCGCTGAATGTGTGAGGCCTTGCCCAAGCAGTCCTGCGACTGCTCGCCTTTCTTTCGTTAGGCCAAGTGCTGGGTCATCCTCCCCGAGTACCTTTTCAGCAGCATCGAAAAAGTCGCCGAGGTGGCTGTCGTAAATCAGGCCGCCCAGCGCATCCCAACCCTCGCTGAGTGAAACGAACTTCCACACACCATCTTGATGGGTCACCGGTGCGTCACGTTTCGTCGCTACCTCGCGAAGTGTGGTTACCCAATCGTGATACGAGCGTCGTGACAGCTTCTCTACTACCTTGATATCAGCCGGAAATCTCTCGTTCCACCCACCGAGGAGCATGGCAATCATCAAGTCGGCCGCGCGTGGACCGTTCGCCCACGACGGCGTCGTCGGCACGTCCTTCAGCGAACGAACCAGCACTCCAAGATTGCCGTAGCTCTTGCGAGCAACAGTACGGGCACGCTCATCGGCAAATCCGGCGTCCCGAAGCGTCCTCTCGAGCAAATATGGCTCTGGATTTCGCAATGAAACAGATGTCGAATGCCTGGCGCCTCCGGGGACGCTGCCGTACACGATTCGATGCCCACCTCTTAGCGCCTTTTCAAGCAGCTTTGAGCCGCCCTCGCTGGAAACATCAAGCGTGGGATCCGCGATCAACACGTGAGGTTCGCGCCTCGAAACGATTTCGTTCCATGCATGCGGGCCGGAAACGATGAGGCAGCGGCCAGCGACATCAGCCTGACGCTCCGCTTCGAGACTTGCGATATACGCAGAAACGAAATCAATCACCTGTTCCGGATGACGGGTTTCAAGGCGTAACTGCACTGCTTCATCTGCCAGAACCGCGTCCAGCCGTTCGCAGGCTTCCTGCCTGTCAATCAAAAACAGTTCCGCAGGCAGGTCAGGAGGTGCGCCTGCAGATTTCAGCAACCGCCAGTGTTCACCCGGTACTTCAAGTTCCTCTACGGCAATGCCCAGCTGTTTCGCGAACCATAGCTCCACGGCCGGCACGTGATGCAACCAGTCAGTCAGCTTTGTGCCGTCGATTATGCGAACGTCTTTCCACTCGCCCCGTTGCTGGCGCCGTGCGATCCACGCCAGCTGGTTTTCTCCCCGCCAGTCAGCCGGGAAATCTCTCCTGCCGGACAAGGGGGTCACGAAGATAAACGTAGACGTCGCGCGCACTTCAACTGGGACAGCCTTCGTCAACGCCAGGTAGTCACCGTTCGCTTTCTTCTGTGCATCGATGCTGGTGCCGATTTCCCAATACGACCGCCCCTCTGGAATGAACGGTTCATACGGATATTCCGTGTTCAGTTCGCCGTCCGGTCCGTGTTGTCCAATACTGTCGCCGAGGGGAAATCGGCGGTTTGTTGGGCGCGGCGAAGATGCTGCCACCAGACGCCACACAAGCTCAACTACCAGCCCTTGCGCCTCGCGGGAGTGACCGCGCACCCATTCGTCGAGGAAGTTTTCAGTAATCAGATTCAAAGAGATCTCCCGCTGGCAGCCCGGCCCTACCAATCCATATTTGCCGCTCGCTCTTGCCGCGCGGCATAGTCTTCCATGAACTTTTTCATTGATCCGATAGATCGCATGGCCTTAGCATACGTACCGTCGGTTGCGTACTTGAGAACGGTAGGCAGTTCACTCTCCAAACACTCACGGGCAGGCTCTCGCGTGCCCGACCACAGGTGCGTGATAAATAGTTCGATTTCCCGCAGGGCACTCCTCTCGTCAAACTCCGGCCCTCCAGTCAAAGAATAACGATGCTTCGGATTCCTGGTCAGCAGGACCGGTACTGCCCCTGCTCCTGAGTGAAAATTGAATGCTTCACCCCGCTTTCCGAACGCTCCGTGCGCCATAAAATTCCGGATTTGCGTCCGGAGTGCAAGAAGGTTGTCATAGTGAGTCTTCATTGTCGGCTCGTCGATATCCAGCGCCGCCCTGAATTTCGTCTTCCAGTCGGCCTCCGCCAGCTTTGCGACTTCTTCCCCGTTTTCGACTCTTCCCTGCAGAATGGCCAGGTGAATGAATACGTGCTCGGTCCAACTGAAGAACGCCTCTATCGCGGCCTGTGCGCTCCACTCCGCTTCGTCCCTCAGTCTCAGACCCGGAAAAATATGCGAAAAGCGCAACTTGTGGTTGTTCAGCCCCTCCTCCGGCTTCGTCATTTCGTCACGTCGACGCAATGCCTCTGAGCCCAATGCCTCGAATTGCTCGCGGAAGAATTGATATCGTTCGAACAGTACGGCACTTCTGTTCACGACGTTGATATTGGGTCCCTTCGCGGCGGTCCTGGCACGCCACTCGAAGTACGGTTCAGCGGCGGCCACCGCGTGCTTAAGGAGTCGAACTATCTCGCGGGCATCGGCTTCTGCCTCCTCGCTCGACTTCGTACTGCGTGTTGCGGACGGGTCAGGATTCGGTGCGAAGACTCCGATTCCCATCTTCCGATGCTCAATTCCATAGAGCTTCCCGCGCAAGCGAACCGGTACAGCCCAAGCGACCTTTTCCCACTGTCCAAGATGGGGAAATCGCAGAAGGTCGACCAGCAGAAAATAGACAAGATAGTACGGCGGCAAATCACGTCCGGCCTTGGTCCACGAGGAAAGAAAAAACTGTTTCGCCTCCTCGCGAGACACCGGAGGCCCAGCAGGCACGAAATCCGCCATCGCAGCGAGGACCGTCTCACGAACCTTGGCCATTTCAGATGGTAATTCTTCGTCGTGTGTAGGCACGGCACCCATTTCCGTCATAGTCTAATCACGAACGTTAAACAATGGCCATCATAGCGTCGTAATGCTGCGTGTCATTGGCCCGCACCAATGCAAGCAAATCGGTAAGCACAGCGGGCGCCTCCGAAAGCACGGAAAGGTCATGCTCAGGTTCCGTTATCTGCTCCATGTGGGAATGCGTGTGCAGGAACCGGATGACTCGAGCCTTCGCCGCTGGGTCACCTTGTAGCGCCTCCAACTGTTGGGCAAGGTTTCCTGCTCGCCCAGGAACGCGAAACGCGAGAAACGACTCCAGTAGCCGGCGGGCGATGTTTGGAAGACCGTACACGTCAGCGAGACTCGCCGGAGCCGCGGATTCAGCACCGGCCTTCACACACCGGAACAGGTAGTGGTATTCCGATTCGTATTCGTGCAGCAAGGGATCAAGTGTTCTGAGGTACGCGTTCCGCTGGCCGTCGTGAATGCTCATGGCGAGCATGTAGAAGTGTGCGCTCTTCGACTTCTCAGGGTCGTACGGACGGTCCCGCAGGCCTCCTGCGTAGTTGAACCAGTTCTTGACCTGCCGGAAAAAGCCAAAGTTGTGCGTCAGAACAAATATCTGCTTTGCGTCCCTCGTCCGGTCTTTCATGTACCCAAATGCACAATATAGGGAATTTGCATCGAGGCTCGACACGGGGTCATCGATTACAACGACGCCATTCTTGATATCGAAATCGGCGTCTCGCAGCGTCTTGAGAAAGTACATGAAAGCGATCGCCGTTCGTTCCCCATCGCTCAGATGCATAGCGGGGTTGCTCCCCCGCATGATGGCGTACCCTGTATCCCTCGTTTCGAAGCGCAGTTCGTCCCGCCCGAGATAGGCTGCCATTTCGCGACTGAGCTCCTCCGCTGGTTTCAGGTGCTGCCTGATCTCACGCTGCAACTTCGCTATATCGTTAGTAATGGGGTCAATCTTCTTTCGCACATCCTCACTTGACATAGTCAAATCTGCAACCGTCTTTTCACGGATGGACCATTCCGGGAAGCTCTTCACGCCTTCGTCAATTTCGAGTTGGGCGCGGGCAGCGGACGCAGACTTCTGGAAATTTTCCGTGTACTCGTTGTGAGACTCAACAAGGCGAACGATCGTATCGGCACCTGCCATTCCGACTGCGATGCCCATCACGTTCAGTCCGTTGAGCACAATCTCCGCTAAATTGACCAGCACGGAGTCGCTTTCAAAGTCAACCACGCTCAGATAGTTCTTGAGTTCGAGCCGGGAAAACGGGTCACTTGTCTTTGCCTCAAGCGCGTCCTTTAACCGGTCCAGATACATCTCAATGAGCACCGATTGTGTCTTCAACTTCCCTACGGCCTTGTCGAATTCCTCGCGCAGGTGCGGATACAGGGCCGACCTCTCGGGAATTTCTCGGGCGCGGGGTTTCTCGCGAAGCGATTCAACGGAAGACAGAAGCCCGCTAAGACGCTGTTGCTGCGCTTTGAAATGGTCATTGAAGTGTGCTTCGAGCGCGGCGACCCGGGCAGGGTCGAGTTGCTGCTTGCAGAAATGACAGTGCGTCTGTCCATGTTCGTGGAGCCGCATGCCACGCTCGACCCAACTCGCGACGTCAGGAGCATCGACCAGTTCCTGGAGAGTGCTCGCCACCACCGTCTTTTCCAGCTCGATGCCAATCGCGCCCGTGAGTTCGCCAAGCTTAATGCTTGCAAACGACGGAACTGGCAACGTGGGCATAGGCGTTCCCGCCAACGCCTCCTCGAGGCGCTGTCTTTCAGAGGCCTCCAGCTGTACCGGCGCCTCCGGGGCCGACTTCAGCCTTTGCATCAGTTCCTTGAATCTGGGGGCCTCGTAGTTGTTGTAACGTGAATCACCCAACAGCAGGTTGCGAATACCCCTCGCCTGACTGGTGCAAAAGGAATTCAGTTCTTCGGTTCCGGCCTTCTTGTCCTTCTCGATTGTCGACAGTTGCACGTTCAATGCATCGCGCTCGGCCTGCAATTCGGCAATTCGCTTCTGCTTCTCCGCACTGTCTTCGCCAATGTAAAAAACCGGCGGCAGTGCTTGCCCCGGCATTTCGAAAACGCTCCGGTCCACGAAATCACGGTTGAAGACACGGATGGCCGGCAACTTCGCGGAAGTAAAATCGGAACCGGACACCACGGTTCCATCGACAACGAGCTCGACAACACCCGTATCAGGCGACACTCTCTGTTGCAGAGACCGGAACAAAGTCGATAGCGATGTCTTGCCCGCCCCGTTCCAACCATAAATCAGGTTGTATCTTCCGAAGTCAGGAAGCCCCTCCCAACGAAAATCGCGAAAGATACGGTAGCCTTGCAGCTTCTGGATTCGTTGAATTGTCATTGTTGTTTCCATCGTCTAACACGCCGCGCATCGCTGGGCCGTCTGACCCAGACCATAGCGACGATTCTTTGCTCCAATCGTGCTGGCTGCGGCGGTTCCACATGACGCCTGCCCTAAATCAAGCGGGTATCCTCTCAGCCACCCGGCGAGGCTTCCGGCTGCTCTGCCGAATCTTCAGCAGCATCTTCGCGTCCCAACCGCGATAAGCCATATAGAATCTTCACAGGGAACGGCGTTCGATAGTGTCGGAACGCGATCATCTCCATTGGATGAAACCCTACCTGACCGTCCTCGCTAAAGCTGGTTATCGGGTCGTGCTCCAGAAACTTGTTGATCCGCTCGCGAAGTGCCTCGGCCGAAGACGGAAACTCCATGATTTCCGTGTTTCCAGTCGTCGTGTGTATCGGGCCAAAGAACATCCGTTTTTCTGATTCGGAATCTGGATGCCAGACCTGAGGCACCACCTGAGGAACCTCTTTCCGCAGCAACTCCACCGCATTGGCGTATTCTCGCTCCATACCAAGAGCAACACACCACAGCAACACGTACGCAGACATCCAGGACGCCCCCATCATAGTCGCGATGAGTTCGTCGTGCTGGCCTCCCTTAAACTCGACCAGGTCATCGAAGGAATCGCTGCTGATTGGAAAATCGAGTCGTCGTCTGAACGAGAAGAGCAGGCGGCCGCACAGTTCCGAAAGCCAGCCCAAGGCGGCAGCATGCCGATTTGTCATCGTCAGCAACAGAAGTGCAAGGGACACGTCAATGGCGTTTCGGTCGAGCCTGGGCGAAGCGGTCGCAGGCATATTCGCTAACATAGCTGCCAGCAGGTCAGCGATGCCGCAGGCAGTTTTGTGTTCGGAGTCGTCTGCAAGACAGAATATTGCCAACCCAGTCGTCGCCACCAACCCGACGTGCTCGAGGAGCACTACACCGTATTCAGCGCTCTCGCGTGTGTATCCAGACATGCCATCCCGGACCATCATGTACGGCGCCATCTTTCTAACGTATGCCATGGCGACATCCATATAGGTTTGCGATAGCCGCATGAAGGATTCTCGCACCTGCCGATGGCTTGGGTCAGAGGATGACTGAATCCGATGCCAGGTCTTCAGCATGAAAAGCTCTGCTGCCACAAGCGTCTGTCTCGTGTCACCAGCGTCCTGAGCGGCCTTTGCAAACATGTGCAAAGCGAGGTTCAGTCGGGTAATCGCTTTCACAAGCGGCTTGCCATCCTTGACGGTCCCATCAAGCTCACCGGATTTGCCAAGTCCGAGCTGGCGCCGCAACAGCCGCTCCAGGTCTGCAAGGCTGTATTCCTGCTCGCCGGCGAATGCCAGTGCCTTTCTTAGATTAGTCCGGTCGTCCTCGACGAATACGTGTTCATCGAGCATGTGGCGCTCAATCAGGTCTGCGACCTTATCGCCACCCCAAAACTCGAATTGAGCCTCATTTGCGCGCTTTTCAATGTACGCAGTCCAATTACGTTGCGTGTCCTGTTTCAGATCACCGGTCGTCGCCAGAATGATTCGCTTACGTAGCGGTTGATGCGCGGGCTCCAGATCTCTGGGAAGGTAAACCTCGATAATCTCGTCCAGACTCTGCCGGACGGCCTGAGCGCTACCATCCCAATCCTGCCGTCCCAGGTCACCCTGCTTGATGGTCAGCAGCACCAGCTCCTCCACCCCGTCCACCGGGTTCTTACCCACGACTGGCAAATCAACGCCGTACTGCCGCACGCCGGTCTGCGGTCGGGCTACAGGCACATATCCCATCGCGGAAAGAAGGTCGGGAAGCAACCTGTCGAATTCGTCACGCTCCCGCAACGTACGCAGGAAGCTGGAAATAATAAGCCTCATTTGCTCTCCCTCCGTGCGGTTTGGAAAATCAAGCGTCGGTAGGCCTGCCCGACAGGGTCAAGTACGTCCCTGCGCGGCAAGGCAGCCGTCATGCGTTGTGTCGTCATCTTTGTAACGGCAGGGTAAGCACCATCGAACATCCTGAAGAAGCCTGTGCCGCCTTTCACAGGCACTGTGTGGACAATTTGCGCCCACACCGATTCCTTGCGCGCCGCCCTCATTGCGCGCTCCATTTCTTTTGCGCGGGCGAGCGCGAAATCTCGTGAAAGGCGAACCGGCGGCATCAGTTCGTTCGCGACAGGTAGTGTGGTGAGTGCCTCCTCATTCGCCTTTATCGCATGCACAACCTCGTCGATCAGTTCTACCTCGCTCAAATCAGCACAAGTGCCCGGTATGCCACCAAGGCCTCCAGCGTCTGGTCCGGATAGTCATAGCCGACTTCGCTTACCAGCGCTTCCTTGACAAGCTGGAATGTCCGCTCCTTCGCATTGGAGATCCGGAGAAGCGATAAAGTAAGGGATAGAAGTTGTCGTTCCTGGAGCACAAAACCAAGAATGCGTCGGTAAAGAAAAACCAATCCCTGTGCGTCGAGCGAGTCAGCTGTGGGCATGTCGAGAGGTACACCCGGTTTGCCATGCACTACCGCGTGCGATAGCAACCCTCCGGCCGCGGCGGCCGGGTTACGCTCGTCATCAAGCAGCCAGTTCGTTACGAGCTTTCCGAAGGCACCAGGCTCTCCCATCAACCAATGGACCGTTTGCGGAAAGAGCCTTGCGAAATCAGAGTCCCCAAACACACCGCTACCGTGTTCACGAATCCACCTGGTAAACCAGCCGATGACCTGCTCGACAGCGGAGCCGCCGAGGAGCAGACAGAGAACATGATCAACACTTCCGAGTTCGTCACTATCCTCGATACCCAGCGGGAGACAGTCGCCTACCAGAGGAAGGATAGCTTCCAGAGGCTCCGTGGAGCGGGAGATTGCGAACAGTCCCGATGCAAGCGATTTGATGGCCGTCATATCCCGGGTTTCCATCAACCGCCTCCAGGTATCGCGACACAATTCATATTCGGGAAGGCCGCATACGACGTTTTGACAAGCTGCGGCATGCAAATCCGTGCCCGCGTCGACAAGGTACGGTTCGAGACTTTCCTCGATTGCCCGAACCTGTTCGTCGGTTAGATTTCTGCTGGTGCATAAACGTCCGAGCATCCACATGCATACCTCGCGCGTTACGGCGCTATCACCGCGTACGCCGGCCGAAACGCTATCAAACACTGACTGGCTATCATTGGTCCCCAGTGCATACAGCGCCGCACGATGCAGGTCGGAACTTGTTGAGCTCGGAGCGGATGCACAAATTTCGAGAACTTCGGAGCAGAGCTCAGTCCGCGAGGCCAGCGCCGCAACGAGCTTCTCAAAAAACGGCGTGGCAATCATGCTGCCATCGTAAGCCCCTTGCAGCGCGGTGCAAAAGGCGGATAGTGAATTCGCCGAAATGGCGGGCAGTTCAGTCAGCGCTTCGCCCATCATCATCGCCAGACCGAGCGGCCTTCTCTCTCCGCTCGACTGGATGAACGCCGCCGCGTCCAGCAGGACATCCCGATTCACACTGCATAAAACAACGAGGTGTGCCGCAGCGTGCACAGGGTGCAGTAGCTCGTCCTGTATCAGGCTCTCCGCAGCGACAAGGTATCCGGTCGCAACGTCGTCGGTAAGCCCCTTAAAAATCTCCGCTGCGGCCAATCGGTTCCGCTCCTTCAATGACGCGAAGACCATCTTGTTTCCTTCAATCCTGTAAGCATCATCAACCAGAAATGCAGTGAGACTAGCGATGTCTTCGCCAGCGACCTCCGTCTCAAGAGTTAACGTTCGCGTCCGGTGAAGCTCCAAAGCGAGTTGGCCAGGCGTGCGTGGCGTTTGATTGATGAGAGAGCCGGACATCGATAACACCTCTTGGTGGGTAGACCGGCGAAATTTTAATGTGCTTGACGGCCACCGGGGTAGGTCACCCAGATTTTTCGGACCCGTCGCCGGCGCGTGGGTCATACGCCTGTTTGTCATGCTAGGATTTCCCGACCGAGCTTGACGCAGACCACCCAGACCACCAACAGGAGACCACCATGAATAGCCCCGGCAATGCTCATCTCGAGGCGAAACAACTGATCGCGGACGAGATCCGCTCGATGTTCCCGGAGGGCGCTGAATTTCACTCGCTCAACCCGCGCAACTTCTTTGTCCTTTGGCCTCTCCACGGACAACCTGAGGGCCGTACCCAGTGGTCGCGAAGCATTTCAATCTACTTTTCCGACCAGTTTCTCGAGGCCATCGTAGCGCTGTCCGACGAGGCCCGTCGACCATACATCGAGGAGTTCCGCAGAATCATTACGCAAAGGATGGCGGGGTTCGACGAGGGTCGCGCCGTGCCATATGGGCAGGTCAAGGACGCTCTTATTATTGATGTAGCGCAAGACCTCGCGATTTGACGGTCGGCCTGACGAAGGTGCCCTGGCGGACCAAGCCATTTGGCAAAGGAACTCACATGATTCCGCAAGCGCGCATTGAGGCCATCGACGAGGCAGCGATTCGGCAACTGCTGGGCGTTGCCCGCGAGGGTCGCACCTTAGACTTTAAGGAAGCCCTCGACCTCTCCGACGCAGGCAGGCGTGCACTGGCCGAAGATGTGTGCGCATTTGCCAACACCGTGGGCGGTGACCTCGTGTTTGGCATTCGCGAACAGGGTGGCGTCGCCGACGAGATCATCCCGGTCGAACTGGAGAATTCCGACGCCGCGCTGCTGCAACTCACGAACGCACTGCGCGACATGGTTGAGCCGCGCGTGACGACCACCCTGCGCTCGCACGCTGTGCGTCTCGCGGGTGGCGGGCACGTCATCGTTCTGCGCGTGGGCCTGAGCCCGAACGCGCCGCATCGGGTACTGCGAAACAATCACTTCTACCTGCGCAATTCCGTCGGCAAGGAAACCATGGACATCCACGCCATCCGCACCGCTTTTGCGTTTGCCGACTCGCTGGCTGACCGTGCGCTCGCCTTCCGTGACCGACGACTTGAGGCACTGAAAGCAGGGAGCAGCCCAAGGCCGCTGCAACTGGCACCGCTCATCGCAGTCCATGCCGTGCCACTCGCTGCGCTTACCCGGCGCAGCGCCCACCCGGTCGAGGCGCTGAAGACCAGCGGGCGACACCTGATGGCGGCAACGGTTGCCCGTGGAAACCCGCTGAGGACTGCGGAGGTCAACTACGAGGGCATAATCTGTCCGGCCGACAGAAATGCCGAAGACCGGGTCGGTGGGTACGCGCAGCTGTTCCGTGACGGCAGCGTCGAACTCGCCGGATGCCTCACGACGCACCTACTCCCTAATGAAGGTGATCGAATCTCGGCTTTGTATCCCAGTCAGTACGAGCTGCCTCTCGCCCAGGAAGCGCTGCCAGCCGTCTTCGAAACCTTCGCCACACTTGATTTGCCACCACCGGCCTACGTGTTCGTGAGCCTGCTGCATCTACCCAATGCATTGCGCATAGGCTTCCAGCCGCCGCTCGAGTTTGCCCGCTTTCCGCCATTGCCGGCTCACCTTACCCAGATTCTGTCCGCCCCGGTGTACGTTGAAGATTTCGGGCAAGATCCGCTCGAGATGATTCGTCCCGCACTGGATCCGGTGTGGAACGCGGTGGGCGAAGAGCACACCTGGACCCAGTTCCAGTGATGCACGGCATGAATGCCACCGGGGCTACCGTAACGCGAGCGGTGGCTGCACAAGCGTCAACGAGGCAGTCGATAGCTACCTGATAGCTTTCGGATATTCATCCGAAAATAACAGCATCAAGTTGTACCTCCTGCTCATGGTGCTTTATTCACAAATTCGCTCCCCTGAATCGCACATTCACAAGTTTGCTACTCGGCCGTTCTGGCCCGTTCGACGTTCACACATTTGCTCCGCAGCACTATCAGTGCTGCACGCCGACGTTCCCTCTGCGTTTCCTGTACATTGCCGCTGGGCGACGGCAGATCGACCAGTCCATTTTTTTGCCTGAATACCCGGCATTAGCCAGTCACCTAGCGGGATAGACGTATTACTCCGGTGGTTCCAAACCATCCATCCATGTTTCACGCTCTATCCCGTCGATCAAACCTAAAAACGATGCGAGGCAGGCCAAATTGCCGTCTTGCAATCCCATATCACCGTCCGGGAGCCTGTGCTCTGCCCGTTGCAGTCGCTCAAGCCGGCCCAGTTACCTGACCGGTCCAGTTCGCTGAGTTCGCAGAGGCCGAGATATTCGGGCGGCACTGGAATCTTATGTCGTTGCGGCGCGTTCCAGTAGCGCTTTTGTTTCCGTGAATGTCTTGACTTCCCAGTCTGCCGGATTCTCATCAAGGAAACGTTGCTCGTACCGCTCGCCGCTTTCATTGTCGCCCAGCGCGAACGAACACTGCGAGAGCGTCGCATAAATCCATTTCTGGTCTGACCGGTCACCAAAAGACGGATCGTCGATCAGCCCTGTCAATAGTTCAATGAGCAATTGACGGACTTTTTTCGCGCTCATCAGATCAAACTGTTCCTCGGCGGGTTCCGACTGAATCCGTGCACGCAAATCAAGGCACGTCGCAAGATTTTCGCCATTGTAATAGTCCCGCCTTATCTCAAAACCCCGCCGGTAGTAGCGGATCGCGGTATCGAGCTGCGTCCGGTCGTCTGTCTGAATCCACAGCCGCTTCCTTATAGCACCGGCAATTCCCAGCGTCTCCGGATCATTCGAAACTTCCGGGTCCAACGCATCGATGATCGCCCTTGCGCGCATCAGTGCATCAAGTGCGGAAGGACTTTGCGCCTTGTATGTGGCGAATGCAAGGCGTTGGACGATGAAGGTATCGTTGGTTTTCATCCTGAGCGCACATTCATATGCCTTCACGGCGTCGGCATGCTGTCCATTTCGATGTGCCTCTTCGCCCTTATGGAGAAACTCGGACAGCTTTTCCTGCGCGACTTCAGTCTCTTCAAGCACCTGCTGATATCGCTCACCATTCATCAAAGGTTTTTGCAAACCGGGCAGATAGGTATAAACCGGACTATCCGTCTCTCCAGATTCAAGCGCAGCCTTGATCAATTCTTCAAGCGCGCGCCGCGCCCGTACACTCTCCCGACTGCCAATGTCGTCGCCGAGATGGGTGTACTGAAACGTGCTGATGTGATTAAGGTCGAAATGCAGCCGTCCGCCCGACTCACTCATGATGATCGTCGTATTGGGACAAAGGGCATGGCGCACCCCAAGTTCGTATATTGCATTGACATTGGCCGTTGAGATATCAGCGATGACCAGTTCAGCACGCAGCAGAAGCTCATACATCCTGCTGTCTATCACTCCCGAATGCTTGACGTCGTCAGCACGCATGCAACGAAGACCTGCGGCCTCTGCCGCAGGAGAGATGATTGACTCGTATGTTGCGTCGAGGTCAAGCGTCCTGCCTGTCTGGAAATCTGTCTTCCTGCCGAACCCCATCACAACAAAACATACCTTGCGCGAATCTTCACTGATCGAATGCATTTCTGGTCCCTGCCGTTTGCTTTTTTTATCGTCGACCCTGACGCTTAGCGGTCACGGTCCAACGCCCTCTTCCATCTATTTTCATGCTGAAAGGTAAAACTGGATCTACTGGAAGCGAGAACGAGGTCCGTACCTTCAGGTGATCCACTACGTTGCGGATGCGATCGATTGCCGGCCCCATCAACTCGGCGCGCGTCTTGGGATCAGGGGCGCTCGCGTATTCAAGTGGTATCAGTCCTTTGAAGTCTGACGCCAACTTGATCTCGGTCTGTCGTGGAACAAGCAGAATCGTTCGATGTCGCCCGAGTCGCGACATAAAGAATCCCAATTCGAAAATCACGTTATCTCGTGGTGTTGCGGAAGTGCGGTCACGCGAAAAAACAAAATCATCCGGCGCAGCAAGGGCGATTCCGAAGTCCGCAAGGTTGACCTCGCGCTGTCGGTTGCCTGCAGCAGCGCGGGATAGTCTCTTTCAGTCATTGTTGTCCCATAGTTACTGGCGAGATAGCTCGGCAGGATCCCTGCAACGGGCAGGCTATCGCCAAGGTCTGGCTTACCGATAGGCAGTGGCGCGGCTGAGTACCAGCCGTGAACCTTCCGAGCGCTTAACCCGGTACAGTCGTGGTTTGGCGTCATCGGGCGGATGCGTCTTGTCGAGCCAGTCCGGCAGATCGTCCTCGATAACCATGGTGCGCCCTGACTTATCACCGAATGCATCAAGCTGTTTCCGCCAGACGCGCACCACATCCCCGGCTTTGCCCGAGAAAAGTGAAGCAAATGGAAGCAGTCCAATCGGTTGGCGCAACGAGCCGGACTCAAATAACTCCAGGGCGTCTCTCGCACAGGTAACCGCAGAGCGCGCCTCGATTTCAAGCAATCCCAAGCCAGCCCTTGCGCTAGCGGTTCTTGCTGCATAGCCCTGCAGCCTGCCCTGAATCTCACGGACTTTGGCCTGCACGATCCGCAGTCGCTGCCGGCGTTCACCGATTGCACGGTATCCCGTCCGAAGAAGGTACATTCCGAGCAACGCGCCGAGGACAGCACCGGCACGCCTACCATCCAGCCACCAGTCGATTGCTGCGCCCAGCGCCGCCACGGCCGCAATGCAGGACCAATAGGTCCGGGCCTTAGCGTTCAGACCGGAAAGGTTCGTGTTCACCGACTCCTGCTGCGCGAGAAGTGACGAATCCGCTCTGCCCAGCTCCTCCAGCTGCACGATCTCTTTGTCGAGCGCGTGAGCGGCTGACCCCTGTATGGACGACAACTTCTGAAGCGCACCTTGCGCATCCTGAACCAGACGACAAACCCAGCTGTACTGCTTCGACGCGGATTGCCGGGCCGACGCAATGGCCACGTGTCGGCTCGCGCCTTCATCCAGCAGGGTCGAAGCGGCACTGCCAGCAAGGGCCGCAAGCCGACCTTCGATTATCAGGATACGGTTGGCGTTGCCGACCATTTCGAGACGCATTTTTTCGATCATCGCGTTGGTCGTGCCTCGCAACGAACGAAGCTGAGGATCGGCGAATATCTCCCGGAGGCTGGGAAAATACAGATCGCCGGCAATCCGGACCTCCTTCATCGCTTCACCATCTGCACGTTTGATCACAAGGCAGCGGGCCAGCTCAATTCGGGCCTTTGCATAACGCGGCGCAACTTCTGTCGCCTGTCGCGCATAAAGCACCGCTTCGTCATGCTGTTCCAGCAAGCGCGCGGCTCGCGCGGCCAAGAGGTAGCAGGCCGACGCGCGTACGCGGGAGCCCTGATCCAGTGCCATGCGCGCAGCACGTTCACTAAGCTCTCTTGCCCGGACGCAATCCTGCTTTCTGCCCAGTGCAACATAGAGCGAGGCAAGCCAGTAATTGCTGAGAATATCAAGTGGCCGAAGTTCGATTGCGCGCTGCAGATGCCGGATTGCGCAGCCATAATCCGCCAACGAAATAGCCCGTTGCGCTTCTTCACGTTGCTCGTAGGCCGCGACAGCCGCCGGCCGCATCAGCACATCGCGCGTTTCCGAAAATTCCGCACGATCATCAATCATCGATAGCCCGCGCAATTCAAATTCGCGGGATTCAAGCGCAGTGACATCCGAGTCATCCAGTACGCCTTCATCGGAAATGGCGTCAAAAAGATCGCGATGCTGATCTGCGGCTTCAATGTGCAACTGTCCGAACCGAAGTTCAAAGAGTGCAATTACCAGCGCCTCAAGAATGCCTTGTGCAATCTGCTCCACACTAGCATCGGGCTCAAAGAATCCGACCGTGTGCCGGCTGTCGACTTCCCGCTGCCAGTCGCCCAGCGAGGTACCCGCCGGCGCGAACCGGATACGGCCGTCGCGATAATGCTCGCCGATGCAAAACACAAGGACACGCACACCGGCTTCGTCGCGTACGGCCTCCTCATATTCAAGATGAGTAAACGATTTTGAGTGCCCCGGTGCAAATGAGCCATATTCGTCACCCAGCAGCAGTATCATGAATTCCGACCTCCGAACGTGCGCGAGACATTCTGCAAGCGGAGGACGGTGGCTGACCAGTCCGTTGTTCAGATCAACAGGCGAAAATTCCGCGATCGGATGATTCGCGACTTTTCTGGTTAGCTGCTCACGGAGTGCTGCAAACTCGGCAAATCTGGAAGCGATAAAAACTGAAGTCTTTGCTATTGACATATTGTTCTATGACGGCCCTCACCATCACCGCAGCCTCGACACGACCCGGCGGCGCGCACCCGCTCAGCAGCCCAAGCCCTTTCGCGAGCGGGATTCAGTATGAAGTGCGTCCTGTGCCGTTCTCGATCCGCTGGTGCCCATCAACCTCGATTAGTCAGTTTCAGTCTATGGCATAAAGAACTCCAACCTGCGGGTAGTCATTCAGGTCTTCCTTTTTTCGCGCGAGAAGATAGAAAAAAGGATTGCCGCCGATCGCCTCGGCGATGGCGTTGCCGACGGCTAGTGGAACGTACCGGTGCCCGCCGAAAAAACCCGGCTCCCTTCCCCACGATATGCCACCCAGCATCTCCCTGGATTTTCCACCACGCGCAACCGCTATCGAGCTAGGCATTGTCGGCTCGATAATTTCGCCCGTCTCCAGGGTGAGCCATGCATGAAAATTCACACCCGCACGCTCTTCACGTGCGAGTTCGACCGGATCGATGCCGCTCTCACTCCAGCGGCGGATATCTTCCCATGTCGGGTTATAGACAACAGTCTCGGAGGTCCATAACTGCCCGATCGTCAGGCGAACCGGAATACCGAGCGAGCGCTCAAGAAACGGTCGCAGATAATGGCACCACTTGAGACATTGGCCCGCTGACGAACTCAGATCGTCTATCCCGGCCGCACTGAACGCTTCACGAACCGGCACGTCGCCCGAACCAAGAACGTCTCCATCCAGCCATTTCGCCGCAGGTTCTTTGAATCCACATCGGTTTGTGAATTTGATCGCCTCTGCGAACCGCACCTTGTAATCGCCAATCTCATCGACACGCTGCGGCAAAGCTGCAGGACGATAAGTCAACGACAGTAACCTGCTGAATAGCGACATCCCTAGTATCCGCGTGATAACGACTGACGGCATAACGGCCGGACCACCCAAAACTTTAATCTTTTACTGAATGCTAAATCCGGCTGGAGGCAATCCAAAGGGCATATTCAAAACTTGAAACACCATAAAACCAGGCGCGCTCTCGTGACCGCCATGATTCATTCCATGAACTGATCACTAGCCATTAAATTTTCGCTCAGCTAGCGCGAAGCTTGGGCACAACTCCAGGGCACGTGTCGCTGACCACGACGCTCACCTTGTCGCACTCGTGGGCCGGCTCGACGCTGACCTCGCCGCCGTCGCGGCGTATGCCGGATTTGCGTCATCGAGCAGACTGTCAGCACACGCTTGATCATGCTCTGGTTGGCGCAGACGCGCCGACAAACGAGGCGGGATATGGGTCTGAAAACGGATCGGCCGGCCTGCGCCGCCAGCTCGAATTTCCGGAATACGTCCTGCGCGACGTCTCCGAGCGGAAACGTCTCGAGCGTGAGTTGTAGGTTCGCATGCTCAAGCCGCGCCAGATCGAACAGCGAGTGCGAGCCGCCCTGTCTTCGCGCTTTGGGCGAGCGCAATCCAGACAGCGACGGTACTCGGCACCCTTGAGCGTGTCGTCGTTCAAGGAAAACGTCCCCAGATAGCTATTCAGCTAACTCAACGGCTTGCGAGATATTCGCGAAGAGTCCGCGCCGCTCTTGGTCCTGCCGTTTGAGTTCTCGCCACTGCAAGCCCGGCCGATTCGATCGGCCATCGATAGCGGCGCTGAACTCCTTGCGACTATGCACGCTACGCGGATCGTCGCCTAGAATCGGCAACGGTTCGTCGGCCAGAAAACCTCACACCGGTTGCAGGTCGACCTGCATGCGGCTGATATGCCCGAGTGGCGCATCGTCGCGTGATGCGTCCCGTTCGCGTCGAGGAGGTAGACCTCGACGCGGGGATGGACCGCCATCAGTGATCCGCGCAGTGTACGCAATGCCGCCGGTTTGGGGCCGTCATGCCCGATTAGCTATCCCGAGTTGCGTCGACCGCCTGCGCCACCGCTATCGCTGTTTAGTGATTCCGATTATTGCCCGAGTTTAGAACGCAGTGATTGATAGAATCGACGGGTGCTGCTTCGCCCGACGCTAGCGGTTGCGGTGTTAAATGATTCGTTGCTAACGCCGTCGAGTAGCCTTGTTTCACGCGACATCTCCGAGACCGTCTGCGCGTATTTCGTTAGGTCACTCTGGCTCTTCAAATAAGGCCATTTCATTAAATATTCTGGCAGGGCGACGTTTGTTCCAAAAGTCGCGAGCGGGAAATCCTTTTCCGTCGCCACCCCGATTTCCCACGGTACCCACCATGATAATTTCGTTGCCTCCGAAACAATCGCAAGAAGGTGCGAGCACTTACTCAACTCATTTCGTAAGTGATCGGCAATCTCCTCCCCCCGTCTTAGGTCTGGATCTATGACATCGAGATAGCAGTCAATATCGTGTGAGTTCTTCATATAGCTCTGAACCCGCAAAGCAGCGGAAGAATCTTGTTTCTGATGGGAAATGAATATTTTCACTGTAGCCATGGTTTTCGTTTATTTAAAAGTTTATATCCAATCGAATCTGAGTGGTTCTTTTTTCAGATACTGTCATCTTGACATGAGCACATCTGACCTCTTGATTCGTGCGGGAGCCTTCTCCTCGCAGCCTGTTTCATACGCTTCTTTAACCGACATATCGAGATTCAGCAGGAAATCTTGCATTTGGAGATTATCTTTTAAAAAATCTCGCTGCCTTCATTCATCCTGAATCGAAAATGCCACAAAGACAGTTTTTATTTACCAGATGGTCTCCGCCGGTCAGGTAGGCCAGAAGGATGCTAGATCTTAATACGGCGTGGAACGCCTTGCTATGCTTTTTGCGAGCAAAGACAGTGCGGCCTAGCATTTGCAAATGCGCCTCGCATCGATTGATCCGAATTATGCAGTTTGCGTTACATCGAGACGTTTATCGCAGATATCCCATTTGTATTCCAATTTTCGGAAGCGTCGTGCTTTGCGGCCCGCCATCGGTTACTTGCGCACGAGAAAATCCTCTATCTTTCACGTCACATTTTGGGAGATCGGCTAGTTGCGGAAGCCTTCGGCCTGCGGTTCGAGCACGTACCGATTACATGTCGATCTGATCCTGGCACGCATCCTGTGACGCGAGCGCAATGCGCGTGCAGTCGCCGCCGCCGCGAACCCTCGATGCCGATGCCCACCGGTCGAGCAGCCGAGCGCGAGTCATGCCGGGCTATATAAATCGTCCCCCTTTCAACGCTGTTGTGGAATCCGATAAACAGAGGTCGCGCTGCATCTCTGTATCCGGCCGGAGTGCTTCGGTGCTTGGACCAGCTTTGAAATCAGCTCAATGAGAGTTTGATGGACCTTTTTTTTGCACTCAGCCGATCAACCACAAACTGCTTTTTTTGCATGGTCCGACTGAAACCACCCACACTTGCCGCTCGCCAGCGTAACAGCGCATGAGCATCGACAGCAGCTTGTCGCTGTCAAGCCGATCTGTCTTGGCGCGACGCGCACGGCGGTTCACCTCGATACTGGCAGAATTCACCGCTGGATCGACGATGCCCTGTTCAAATCAGCCAACGGTGCAGCCAGATACAGTCGCGGCATGCTTAATGACAGCTGAAGACCGGTGCCTCGACGCCGAGATGGCTACGCGCCCTAGCGTTGGCGATAGTGGTGAGAGCCGCTATGGCATCACCGGCCGCGACCATACAGCGGATGGGAGCGCGCTGGCTATCACCCAATGAGAGCTTCCAGTTCTTTTTCCCAGTTCAAAAGCCATGTAACAGGCGGCCACCTGCCGTCGTATTCTGCCCACGAAGGGCTGTGTCAGACGTATCCATTTGTGTGCTCCTTCGGAAAAAACGAGCGTGCAAGTCCCGTTTTGCTGCAGTCGGGCTTTCTGTCGCCGCCCTCACGCATAGCATCTAGACTGAGGGTTAGATCGCCAGCCTCACATTGAACGAGCGAGAAGTCTCTCGTTTGAGGCGTGTCTATAACTGTTTGCATTCCTCATCGCTTTATCAAGAGGATGAAAATGACGCCGGCGTGACTGGCGATGGATCGTCTAACTGCGATGAAGACCCACGATCCTGCGCTAGCCAAGCCACTTGCGCGCGGCCGTCCTGGGCCAGGTAGGCGATTCCATATGAATCCACCCACGCGGGGAATTCGCTCTCCACAGCGCCAGGCCTACGGATCGCGGCCTTTCGTTCGCCACGCAGCCACCAAATCAAAGCGCATTGACTCCGCTCCAGCAACGCCATCAGGGCGTCTCGCTGCGCAACGAGGGCGTCACACCCCATGATGCGCCCGACCAGCCCGAACACAATCGCATCGCCACGGCGAACGGCGTCGTGTTGAAGGTCCAGCGTCAGCCCCCAGCTTTGGAAGAACAATGGCGAAGGCAGGATGATCTCTCCCTCCTCATCCTGACGATCCGGGCTTCCGCACCGTCCGGCAAGCGATAGAGTTTTGACGGGCAGCCCGGTGCGGTCAAAGTTGACGACCTCCCGCCGATCGACTTTCAGGTCTGGCCATTCGGCGAGCCGAACGTCAGAATCGGATGGCAGGTCTACCCTTCCCCAGCCGATCAGCCGCTGTCGCATGTCCGGCGCTTGCAGGGCCTCGAGCAGCACGGGCAAGTCTTCCGATCGAATCAGGCCAGGTGTAATCTGCCACCAGATGTCGACATCCTGTTCCTGCTTAAGCCCCCATAAGCCCGGTGTTGGTGGGCGTTTCCAGACGTGCTCGGCGGCAACGCAGATCCACGGGCCCTTTCCCCACTCCGGCGGAACGTTCGGTTCACGATTGATGATGTCGGTTGGAGCCAACCCACAAGCGTCGCTTGAGCCCCAGCGTTTTATGTCGTCTACATCGATGGTCGGCCAAGCCGGTAGGCTTGGCATGTTCCAGAAAGCATCCCCCAAGGATTTTACGGCGGCCTTCGGCGTGGCTGCCAGCCAGCGTGATGGGTCAAACATCTCGATATAGTTAATCTGCACCGGCGAGTCATACGTCCGCGGTTGGTGCCCGAACCCGGGCGTCATGCAGTAGTTATCGGCAAGGAAGGCCAGCATGGTTTGCCAACTGATCCATTGATACTTCTTTCCAATACGCTCCGTTCTGCCGGGGCCTTCAATCCGGCTGTCCGATTGAGCGTAGCTCCCGGTATCAAACGCTTCGAAGCGCGCCGCGGTCCAGCCGAGTTTAAGGCAGTTCCATACGACAAAGCGTGCAGCAAGCGGAATATCGAAGATGTCCGATGGTGCGCGAGACACGCGTGCGCTTCCGGTGCTGTACGCCCGTGCCGGTTCAGCCGAATTGGGAAGCGGTTGTGACGAGAAAGGCTTGCTTCCAGATGTGCCACCCATGACGTACCAATAGAAATCACTGCTAGTCGCTGATCCCGCAAGACGATGGAAACCACTTGATGAGACATCGGCACGCAGGGTCTCTACTGAGGGCAAATCGTCCAGTGGCAACGTGCTTCGATATGGTGGGCGGGCCAGCGATAGGTCAATTCCCTGGATCCAGCCTTGTTCGCTGGCAATTTCGACGATTCGACGCGCGTAGTGGCGTATCGTGAGATGGCAATGCGGTATTTCACTGGCGAAGATGGCTTCGTGGACCTGCCGTGCTGCCTGTGCACACGCGCTCTGATGTCGGCCGTGGATCAGCACGCCCCAGGTCGCAGCGAGGACGGATTCCAGGATGTAGTCGTCGTTAACAGACAGGAATTCGGTGAGCGCTACAGGAAGCGCGCTTGGGCATGCCATGAGCATGCGCGTCAGGCCACGAGTGGCATCCTCTCGCAACTGCTGCTGGGAGCTTGCACTCGTCCATGCCAGCAGTCGTACTGCCATGAGAGCAAGACTGGCATCTACGCCCGAAAGATCCGACGCTTTCGCCCAACGCACCAACCCGGACAGGTTGGAGCCAGCATCGAACCAGGGCTCGGTCAACCTGACCGTCCAGTAGGCGTCGCGGGCGCCGGCACAGTGCATTCGCTTCAATCGTGGATGCAGGTAGTGCTCCATTGCAAATGGATGACCAGGAATCAGTGCAAGCCGGATCAGTTCATCAAGGTCTCTCCCATCTGAGAGGCGCTCGCCCTGTCGTCGGTACATCTTCCACAAGGCAGGCCTGTTGCCAGCGAATTCGGATGGCGTGCATCGCCACCTCATGCTGTCGGTGATGGCTTGTCTTAACTCTTGATCAACATATTCTTCCGCGTCGCATTGGGCGTTAGCGGCAGCAATCAAGCTAGGTATTTCGATACCCGCAAGTCTTGGCACTGCGAGGCACAAGGCAGCCAGCAGTCCTGCCCTGCGCGATTTCAGAGGGGACCCCTCCCACTCGGGCGCGGCGAGCCAAGCCAGCTTGCCACCGCGTGCCAGCGCGTTCGTCAGGAGGGCCCTTCGCTGTTCTGGCTCAGCGTGGCCTTCAAACAGTTGTTGAAGCAGGCGATCCGCAATGAACGTGTCGGACAGGCGCTCGAAACCGAATTCGACAATATCGTCATCGTCTTCGATGCGCGTCATCAATGCCCCGGCGGAGCAAAGAAAGCCGATCAATTCATCGTTGCCGGCAGTACCGCGGGCAATCTCATCGGCCTTGCCGCGCGGCAGCGCAAATTTGCCCGAGTCGATCATGGCAGCGGCGATCTTGCTCAGGGATCGCCTGACAGGTGCGACTCGAGAGGGGTCAAGCGAGAAGCGCCCCTGTACGTCGGTCTCGAGGCGTTCGATCCATGCGCCCCAGACATCCAGCCACGAGGGCAACCAATGCGCGGGGGAAGCACGTCCCACGAGGCTCTTCACCAGCAATTGGACGTAGAGCGGATTGCTGAGCTCGCCGATCAACGGCGCGACAGGTGCCTTGATCCCGTAATGGGCACAGTACGTATCCATCGCATTCGGCTCGATGCCGGCAAATCCTCGATGCGCCCGCTCCGCCCAGAGTGGACGAATCGGGTCGGGTTCAGGCAGGACGTGAGTCTTATAGTCGGACCTCACGCTGATAGCCAGTGTGAGATAAGGATGCTGAAGAATATCGGCTATCAGACCATTGAGTTCGTGCTTCCAACGAGTTCGGTTCGATGTCTCGTTGAGGGCGTCGATCATAATCAGGGCTCGCCGCCCTGACTCAGCGGCCGCCTGCTCTAGGATGTCGAGGATCTCATCGAAGGTGGCGTCACCATAGCCCCAGCTTTGAGCCAAAGCCGTCCGCAGGTCTGTACCACCCGGTAGCGTTTGGCCCAGCACACCGAGGGCAACGCCACCGGAGGCTAGAACACGCCGCACCTCGTGGACCAGTGTATGCGTCTTTCCTTGGCCTGCTGGGCCGGTCAGTAGCAGAACCCGTCGCACGGCGAGCGTTGTACTTTGTCGAATGCCCCCTCTTGCTTTATATGCCCCGTCGGAGATTGCGCGTAACTGCCGCGCCTCCAAAGCGCTGGACAGGATAAGGCCATCGTCGAGCGAACGTTCCAGGGCCATCGCCGTGTCAACAACGCCTGTAAGTGTCCGCTCAATAAGCCTGGGGTCCGGACAGTTGCAAGGGTGCTCGCGGAGTTCTCTTGCGATAAGACGCATGTCGTCATGGAGATGTTCGAACTCTGAGTATTGGATGGCATCCCAAACTCCGGAGATCGAGCGATCAAGCTCCTGCACCACGAGATCCCGCATCAGAAGCCAATCAAAAGCGCTACCGGCACCGGATTCAACGTGGGATTCCCGGGTATATCGGGGGCCGGCATCATTCTGCAGGCGCTGCACTTTGCTTGCTAGCCAATCCTCTACCGATTGCCTGGCGCGAGGATTCAATTTGCTCAGGATTACCCGAAGATGTCCGTCGAGCTGGTTCTCAAAGCTGGGTGTGTCATCGAAGTAGTTGACCGAGCCGATCCATTGGTCCTGGTCCTTGAACGGGGCTGAATCGAAGAAGACATTCAAGCGGCCAAGTTGCTCCGCATTGCTTGTTGCAGAGTCAGGATGCCGCAGCCGATAGACATAGATTTCTGGGGCTTTGCTACCCAGGCGCCTAGCCTTCCAGGCCCTGTCGAATTCGTACTCGCTCCCCGACAGAAAGGGGGCTCCGCTGTCTTTACGAAATTCGTTGATGGGAATTGGAGAGCCGAATCGGCTGCGGAAGATGCCGATGTAGACGTCGCATGCCTCTGGCACCGGCATGCGGTCGTTGACCGACACCTGAGGTGATGCCAAGGCATCGAACGGAACGCCAGGTCCCCAATCCCATGCGACCACTTCGAGGCGAGCTATTTGCGCGATCAGCGGATCGGCATTCAGACGCTTGACGACGTTGGAGGCAGCGGCTCGTTCAGCCTCACAATCGCCGGGGGAGGACAGAAAGATACGGAATGTGCGCATGCTTGGTCTACCAGGGTCGCCCATCCTGTTAGGGGGCGCATTGCAAGATGTTGGAATGGAGAAATGTCGAGCTCGCGTGGAGCGCCGAGGGCCGCGCCACCGAATACCGTTATCTGGAAAAACTAAGCTGCCGAGCACCCGTCATGGCTCGATGTCACCAAGGCGGGCGTGACACCGCCGTGCGAAGCGGATGCATCGTCTTCGATGAACTGCCCTGCCAAGACTAGCGCTTGGCAGGAACAACGCCGAAGAAGCCATCGATAATGGGAAGGTACCGGAGAACCTGATCGCGATCACTATTCTTCTCAGCCTCGCTGAGCTTGGCGTACGGCGTGGCGATCTGCGCATCCCAACGCGCGACGAGGTCGGCCGGGATAAGCAGTGAGCCGTCAGCGTTCCGGCGGCACTGCTGGTGGAGGTAGGTCTGCCAATGGGCCCATCGCTCATGCTCGATCGCAGCCAGTTCTTCGATCAGTTGCTCACGGGAAAGAGATGGGCTTTTCTTGGTCATTCCTACCTCTTAGATCAGGCCTTCTTTGACGAGACGCCAGTAGTGTTGGCCCAGTACGGTTAGCCCGCAGGACTTACTTTGCATGGCGGCATGCCACATGTGTGGCGCGCCGATGGGCCTTGCCAGGTTGACCTTCACGTACCGTTGCAGAACGGCAAAGATAGCATTCTTCTGCGGGTCTGGCGCAGGAATGGCGGGATCGTCCCGCTGTTCCTGCAGGCGTTCCGGTTCATACGACGGGTCGAGGTGAAATTCGAAGTCGCGGGTTGGAAAGTGGGTCGTCAGTGCCTGCAGGTCCACGAGCTCGATCGGCGGGTTTGCTTTTCTCAACGACACGAACGTCTTCACGTTGGTCTTGAACACTGGACGTTGAGCCCATGGCCCAAGAGACTGATCGATGTGCGCGTAGACACTCCCCGGCGTGACCTCGCCTACCAGATTTGCTGCCGCGCCGCCCAGCGCATCGACAAATAGGTTCGTAAACACACCAGCCCCTCCCCCCGGCACTTCCTTCGCATACTGCTCGGCCGTGGATGCAGTCAGGATGGTCATGCCTTCGCTGATTTCGGCAAGGCCGCCGGTACGTGTAGCGTCGCCGGCTATGCCGCTATGACAACTGTCCAGAATGATGACCTTGTTTTTTGCTCTGGAATTGCTGGCGAACGTCATGACGTCTGTCAACGAAAGTCCGTCGTCGCCGGTTTTGCAGTCGCCAGCGCACAGGAACCCGCCTGTGTCCTCGATATAGCCATGCCCGGCAAAGTAAAAGAGCGCAATGGAAGAATCGCCAGCGAATAGTTCACGGACCGCATCTCTGAGCATTTGCCGAGTCACGACATCATGCGGCCCGGTTCCTGTTATGACCCGCGGCTTTGGAAAATTGACGGTTCCGTCCGCGTGACGTTCCAGCGCCGCCTTGACCGAATGGGCGTCATTGACGCACCCGCTCAGAGCGGGGATGTGATCATAGTGGTCAATCCCGACGATCAAAGCCTTGCGCATAGCTACCGCCTTTTAGAGGGAGTCGATGAAGTCACTGATGTTCTTGTCGTTCCACACGTAGGTGGTTACGCCCGGGATGTCGGTGCGATCATCAGAATAAGCCCAGATGCCGCGAACCGGCTTCTTCTCTTCCTTGGCACACTGGATTTCCCACTTTTGCCCTTCGGAAGCCTTCGAGTTCTTGCTAACCAGGACGATGACGCCGTCCGAGCGCTTGATTCTGGTCCGCACTTTGTCCTTCCAGCCGCTGTCGTACGCCTCTTTGACGGACATATCGATGAACTCATAGGGTTTGCGAGGGCTCAACGACTGGCCTTTCAGAAAGTCTCTCTGGCGCTCGTCTTCGATCGCAAACGCAACGAATATAACCTTGGTGTCAGACATTATGCTTTAACCCCATAGATGAAAACTGCTTTCGGCAGTGAAAAAACACCGTCAACAAGATGACCAGTGACGCGCTCCATTTTGCTCTGTTGGCGCCTGAACAATATTCCACACACTCTACCCGATTTCCAACGAACATCGATGATCAGACGGTCGTGTTCGGCGAGGAAGCTGTCTCGCCGATAACGGAGTAAGGACATTCCAACATCCGGTGCGCACGGAGGATTCAGTCGGTCGATGCAACACTCGCGTACTTCAGCGCATTGTCGCTGACACTGTTCAGTCGTTATTTATTTCCATGATCGCAGGGAAGAGATAGAATTTCAGCGACCGTCGAATCAATCTCCCGGATCCATCCTTACCGAGCACTTGGACATCGTGGTGTAAGCTTTTTCGGTTGTCGGCCCTGAGCTTCGTCGCTGTTTGCTTTAAGAGCCTTGCAGTTACCACTTCGCAATCGACGCGACCAGCAAAACTGACAGTGAGACGGAATGGCCTTTGTCTTTTTCCACGGAATTGAACAGCAGGATAAGAAGGCAGACGAGCTTCGTATGCTGTGGATCGACAGCATCAGAGTCGGGCTCGACCGCGCCGGATCTAAAAATCCGTTGCCGCTGCAAGAGTGGGTCGTTATGCCTTACTACGGAGACCTACTCGCGAGATTAACACCAGCTGTGAGCCAGCAAATTGATAATGTCGGTAACGCAAGAGACGCGACTGCACGGATCGAGGGGGACGAACCGTCCAGGCAGCATGTGCCGAGCGCTACGATGCAGCAACTGCTCGGTGAGATCAGGAGCGCGAATGGTGATTCTCGCGCCCCACAGGTCGACGTTGGCGAGCAAACGCACCGTGGTTTCAAAAACAATGTATTAGGTGCGCTTTCCAATGTCGTACCTATTGCCGCGCAAAATCAAATCGTAAGTCGCGTCTTGCGGCAAGTGGCTGCATATCTAGATGATGTCTCCCTGAAGCGTGCCATTCTCGAAATTGCATCATCCGCCATTCGTGAGGGAGCTAATGCATCTGAGGCCGGCAATGAGCCATTGATCGTCGTAGCGCATTCATTAGGCTCTGTGATTGCACTCGAAGCCCTTGCAGACTTTAGGGGGAAGCGCGTAGACCTGCTGATGACGATCGGATCTCCGCTGTATAGAGACTGTGGCATCCAGGATGAACCCAAACGCACGCAGGTGGCCGGAAACGGTGAGAAAGTGGGTGAACATAGCAGACCCCAACGATGTAGTCGCGCTCCATCACTCAATCGATCGGCGCAACTTCCTGAAGAACTGTCCGGATCGAGACCCGGCTGCTGTCTGGAACATCATTGACATCAAAAATCACATGGACAACCACCACGGAATCGCCGGTTACCTCGACGACCCGGTCGTTGCACAACTGCTTACCGACGTCAAGCTTTGGCTATGAGCCAGTCAAAGGAAGCAGGGGCATCATGCGTCGGCAGGCCTTGCTAACTAAGTAGTGGCCAGTCTTGCGGGACAATCTTAATCCCGTTGCGCCAGCGCTCACGCACGGCTGCCCGAAACCGTGGGTCGTCGCTGAAGTGCGGGTGGTCAGTGATACTAATCTGGAAGCGCCCCTCCTCTTCTTCGATCACGTCGAATATCAACGTGTAAAGCACCTTGACCGCCGCCCGGTCCGTATCGATTTTGCTGGGCTCCACGCGCTGAACGGCATCGGGCCACCTCAGGAATTTGACATGGATAGCTCAGAAACCGTCGTCATAGGACAACGCGCAATTATGATGTAGGAATTAGGGCGTTTACGGCTGGGAAGGTGCCTCTGCGCAGCCTGCACCCACCCAGGGTGTCAGCCCCCCATGCCTGAGCGCAATTCCCGTGTAGAGCGAGTCGGAATCGAAATCGAAGCGGAAGGCGCTCTACTTGCTGGCCAACTCGGATTTGCTCCGTGCCAGAATAGCGTCGTTCTTTGGTCGACCAATGTCGGAAGGTAGTCTGGCACCGGCTTTCTTTTATTCGAGACCAGCCGCAAAGGCAGTTTCCCTGATTCGTGGCGAAACGGTTTTCTGCTTTCTATGAGAAAGCAATTATTCAATTCAACAACGGTATCCTCGAGCAGTTCAATGAGGCTGTGCCCCACCTCTTCGAGCGTAGAAGCGTCGAGTTCGACGACCTCGTCGATCAGGTTCCCGATAATTCGTCTCTTAATAAGGTCAGACTGCATATACCCTCTGTCTCGACGGAGCAAGAACTGGTCAGCGTTTCCGATGCCATGGCCGTGGCCTCACATCTGCCGCATGAATTCTAGCGACATTACCTCCCAATGGACACGCGAACGACGCCAATATCGACTACGGAGAACGGGTAGATCATGCCTTTTGCATGGTTCGCCTCTCCCTCGGGGGCCGGGTGCGGCCGCTTGCCGACGGACATTCTGGTAGGTCGGGTACGGGAATCGTTCCTCGTTGCACGCCTGAGTGATCCGCAAATGCACAGATCACTGAATCGGGATGATCAAAATGAAACTGGACGAGGGCCTAGCGGCGGCACTGGGATTGGAACGTTGTGAAGTTCCCGAACCAGGTCCCTGTACGCATTTTCCGCATCCGGGCCGTCGGTCAGATCTAAATATCTTCGTCCCTGCAGATCTTGCGGGACGAATGCCTCGCCGGAGGAAGATCGGCGCACAACAGGAATGAATTTATTTGTTCCCACGTCGCGCATGATGTGACTGCTTACGAGCATCTGTTCATAGCCCACACCGCCCTGCCGTTCGTATCCCCTGCGCACATATTGCTCGGTCGAGATAACAAGCACACGATCACTTTCGCGGACGCCCCTGACCATAAACGTGCTCAGGTCCTCCCCAAGGCCAAGATGCCACTGATCCAGGACTACGTCGATGCCGTCGCGCCGCAGGGCCGTCGCCAGTTGCGCGACCCACGTGCGATGCTCCGGTGAATCCCAGGAATACGAGATGAAGACGCGCGGAGGTCGCGCTTGCGGCGCGAGTATCGGGTTGGATGTAACGCCTGCAGCGTGAAGTACTTGGCCGAGATCGACGTTCTTGACTGCCCAATGGGTGCGGTTGACCTCCCCCTTGGACCCGATGTCCAATGCATCCCACAGGCCCGAAAAAACTTGTGGAGATATTCCCGGGACGGTGGGATCAAGCGCAAACGTCAAGCCGAACTCTGACTGCCTGCGCATCAGCCCGGTAATCCGGCCGACCCGGGCGGGCGCCTGAACATATTTCTCGTACGCAAATAGAGTGGGCAAAGACATCAGCGCGGCGAGCGCGCTCTCGTCCGAAATGCTGAAACGCTGCTTCACACTATCGTGCGTATATTCGAAGACCCGGTCGTAACCCATCGTCCACGATGTACCGGTCCAAGCTTCGTCATTGCCGGACATCAGCAGATTGTAGTATTGGTTTTGCATGAGAACCCCTACTAAATGTTGTGCTTACAATCCCGAGCCGAGTTTTCGCTTCAGCAGAAACCAGCACATGCCCAGTGCGAGTGATCGGCCGAGCCGGGCCATCTGCTCTTCTGAGACGCCGACTGGCCGATGGGACCCGGGGCTGACGAAACCATACACACCTGCCAGGCCTTTCTCTTCCTCCAAAGTGATCAGGCCAGCCGTCCTCAGATAGGAGATCACTGCCCCCCATTTTGACGCGTTGTAATTCTGGTCCTTCGGTGTCTTCATGCTTTCCGCGATATCTACAGCAAGCGTTTCTAGAGCAATGCGAGCATCGTTGAGAGACGCGTTGTAATTCGGAGGCGTTGCGCGAAACATTTCTGTCGATTCGTTGATCTTGCGGATAATCTCTGATGCACGTGGTGCGCGACAGCTTCCCAACTCACGCAACAGATCATCGTCGACCGGAGCGGCATCCCCGATTGACGGATCGGTCGCCCGGATATCCTTGTCGTCGATCACGTAGCCGTCGAGCACGAGACATTGCACAAGGTCGGTCCAGCGTTCGTCGAAGCGGTACCTTGGGCTAACCGCGGACCGCAGGTTGCCTTGCGTGCGAACAATTTCGTCAAGCACGACCATCAGCGCGTCCATAAGGCCTCGCAGCAGCAGCTCCGGATACAGATCCGAAGGGATGCAGGCTTTTCCAAGTAATACGGTACAGACCGTCGACTCCTGAAGGGCGAGGAACTGACACAGCGATAGTCTTGTTCGCTGACTAAGCATGATGTGCCCTCTTTTTTCTATGGTTCATGGTTGCTGCGTATCCGGTGTGCAAGCCTTGCGCGAACCTGGCCGGCACAAGCGAGGGCCGAGGAAAGCAGCGCGACAAACGCGAGAAACTGGAAATGAACCGCTAGCTCGATAACGGCCAGTCTTGCGGGATAAGCTTGAGCCCGTTGCGCCAGCGCTCGCGGACAGCCGCCTGAAACCGTGGGTCATCGCTGAAGTCAGGATGGTCCGTGATAATGACCTGGAAGCGGCCTTCCTCTTCTTCAATCACGTCGAATATCAACCTGTAAAGCGCTTTGACCGCCTTGCGGTCTGTATCGATTTTGCTGGGATCCACGTTTTCGCGCTGGACGGCATCGGGGGAGAAGTGCGCCTGCGAAAGCTGATCGAGCAGAAGAAATGAGGGAACGGGGCGCTTTCGTTCCGCGAACCACTTGTGCAGGGCAAGATGCGCAACGATGTGGTAGCCAACGTGGTTTTCCCCGCTGCCAATTTCTCGCATCGGGATCGGCCGATTCGGGGTGTCTGCAACAATAGTCAGCGCCCTCGGGTCGAGGCGCAGCGGACTATCCGAGTATTCGAGGTCGACACGTTCAGCGTAATCGGAGAGACTGCGGTTGACGTTGGATAGGCACGACTCCAGACGTTCCTGGATGGCGTCAGTACTGACGGCTTCGTAGAGATCCAGTTCCTGCTCTCTGAGCTTTGCAAGCTTGTTGCGTTGCTCACTTACGTCGGGCATCTCCGGAATGTTTTCGACGTACAGGCTGATACGCCCAACTACCAGGGCCTGACGCGCCTCTGTGTCCGACGCGAGCTGTAGTCGCTTGCTTGATCGCTTGATGGAGCCAAGTAACTCGCGATTCGCCTCCACGTCGCGACGGTTCTCGATGAGTTTCTGTTCAATCTCAACAATCGCGGATTCAATGCGTGGCGTCGCCGAATCCATCGCGCCGCCGCGCTCTCCGATATTGTCCTTCGCTGCGCGCAGCTCATAGATTGACGGTGCAGCGGACGCTGCTGGAAGGTCCTGCAGGCACAATGGACACGCGTGGCCTTGAGCAGAAGGTTCAAAAACGGAAATTGCATCCAGTCGCGCGACATGCTCGGCGGCTTCTTTTGCGAATCCCCGAGAATTGCCTTCAAACGCGCGAGCCCTGTCTATTGCAGCCTGGATAGCGCGCTGCGCCTGCAATAACTCGGTACGTTTCTGTGTCAGTCTATGGAATTCGGCCTGCTCATCGCCTTCCGCAACAGGCGGAGCGATCGGAGAATTCTGTATTCGTTTCAGGACTTCCACTTTCTCCGCCCACGCAGTGTCATCCGCGAGGTCGGTCAGCCCGACCGATTTAGCCTCTGCCAGCAGGGTGTCAGCACGACTCACGCCGTCGCCGACGATTGCGGATGCTTCGGCCAGCCGTTTTTCGAGTTGCCGGATTTCGGCGCGGACCTGCTTCAGCAGTTGCTGGTTCCGGATGTATTCGTCGGTAACGGCTCCAAGAAAGTACGGCAAGGTGTCCTTGATCGCCTGGGCTACGAAGCGATCGCTAGCACCATGAAACAGGACACCCTTCTGGCCAATCTCGTTTTGTGACTGGAAGCAGAACGTGAGCGCGTGATTGAAGGTCGCGGACAGCGGCGGACGTGAGTGACCTGCCGGCGGCTCGTGCAGATAGTCTGTTATTCCCACCCAGGATGCCAGCATCGCCGCGAGTCCGTCGGTGTTCGTGGTCTGCCGAAGTTCGGAGGCTTGTGGGATATCGAGCGATTGGCCGATCTTGATGAAAACTGCCTCGTTCGATTTGCCGTTACCGGCCGGCAGCTTCCGTGCTATAAACGCCTGCCCGTGCGTTGTCTGCAACAAAAGACCAAACCATCCGGCACCCCGCCGGATGATTCCCTCTGGAACATCGAGTGCGGACGAGCCGAAGCAATAGTCGATTACGCCGAGAATTGCGGATTTTCCCGTGCGCGAGTCGCCGGAAATGATGTTCACCTTTCCGGGCTCCAATGGCAATACCCGGTGACGACCGTCATGACTATACGCGACGATCGCTCTTATCTGAATCATGGCTGAAGTCCCAGAAGCGCAAGCGTGGTAGCGGATGTTCCGTTTTTTTGTAGCCAGCGGCCTACAAACTGGCCCCGGCGGGTGCAATCCTGCACATCAGGACCCGCGTGTTTCACATAGCTCGTCATTTTCTTTTTTGCGCTGTCAATCGGAGTCAGGCTCGGCCCGGCAGTCACAAACGCCCCATGATGAACGCCAAAAATGATTGCTTCCCTCACGTACGGTCGCAATATCTCGACTCCTCTTGCGATCGCAGATCGCTCGAGCGGATTATCCTGAAGCCAGGCGATGAGAGAGGTTCGGATGGTGCTGGGTAGCTGCGAGCGCGTCTGGCCACGAAGCACGAGGCTTGCACCCACGAACGACAATTCAAGCGGCAAACCGTTTTCGCCTGATTCCGTCGAGAGCGCCTCCTCCCTGTATCCGAGCGCAATGTGCCACAGGACAACCGCACAGAATGCAGGATTCAGGAGATTGCGCTGCTCAATAGTTCGCTCGTGCCATGATGTCATGACGTACTGTCCTCGGCGTGCAGGTCGAGAAGTGCTTCAAGACGCCCTGCAAAATCGGGATGCCAGCCGAGCCGCCGCTCGTCGGCAAGCATATGCAGTGACCCGCGACATACCCACGGAACACTGACGCCTTTCTTGATAGGCACCAATCCGTCTTCCGCCCACTTCAGAATTGCCCGGCCAGCCCGCTTCATCTCTTCTTCGCCCGCGGTCTCTTGCAGTTCATCACAAACCTGGGCGCGGATGAGCTCCCATTCGCGAAGCAGCCGCGTTTCGTATTGCTTCAGATCAGTCTCAAAAAGCAGATCATGGCGGGTCCAGAGGGATCTCTGACGGAATGCCTGCAAGTAACTTGTGATCGCATTATGGATGCGAAACCTGCTGCCACCGACCAGTTCGACCTGCTTGTAGAACGGGCGATTAGCAAACTCTGGCAAAGAATCGAGCGCGATCATCAGCGCATCGATTTCCTGATCAATAGGTAACGAATCAGGCTTCAACGACTCCTGTATTTCAAGAATCTGCGCATCCATTTCCGCACGGCTGATGCCGTCATCGGCACTTACGAGTCCGTGGACCACGCGCCTCAGCCACCAGCCCTCAAGCATCTGGACGGCCATTTCATGGTGATGCAGTGAGACATGGTAAAGCTCTGACTGCAACTGACTAGTGATTTCGTCCACGTTCGGTTGCGCTGGGACCACGAAGATGTTCTCAAAGAGCGCCTTTCTCGCACTGTCTTCCAAAGCGAGATAGGCCTTGAAAATGTCGGAAAGCTCTTCGTTCGTTGACGTAGCCGCAGCGTGCTTCAAAAGCTTCGCGGCAGCTTCGACGTTCCGCTTCGTCTGGTCGCAGGAAAGTGCCTCACATGCCGTTCCTTCGGAGACGGTGGACGTCGTGATCAGGAAATGCGCGACAGCTACCGGGATCTCGCCGGACGAAGAACCGACCAGCCAAACGCGCAATGTCTTCCAGACCTCGGCGCTCAGGTCACCAAGGCTCGCGGCGGTATTGAGTGCATGTTTCGTTTGCAACACTGCAACAGGGTCGCCGTCGGCGTGAAAACTTACGTCATCGAGTGCTTCGATTTTGACAACGAAGTCCGCAGTCCGGCTTTTCCTGACTGCCCACACTAGCGCAAGCCGAACCTGATAGAGGTAGCCGAGCATTGATGGCCCGGCGTTGAAAGCACTAATGCTCGTCTGCTTCATCGTGTGTTGGCTCCTGCTCACCGCGCTCGGATTACGTGCAACTGCTCGGCACATTGCGGGCATCCACCTTTTGGTGAAAGCGCAGCAGACTAGGTCCAGGTCTCGACATAAAACGGGGTGCCTGTGATGGCACTGGGGTTGCCCGGTCCATTGCGGGGGGGCGCAAGGCGGGGGCAAGTATTCGCGCTGGTCGTACGCCTTGAATGCAGTCGCCGCTGCAGCATCTCATTGAATATGCGATTTATATGAGACTGCGGAACATCGCCGGCTTTCGCCCCGGACTTGTCGAAACAGAGATTGGCGCTCTCGTCCGCCATGTTGCCCCCGATTTCTTATGGTTTTAAATAGCGAAGTGATTCTCTCACATTATGTTTATGTGTTGCAGGGATCAGTTCTGCTCGGGTTCGCGCACGGTATCGGTGTGCCGCTGGTCATCTTCGGCGTGCAGATAGATGCCGGTTGTCTGGATTGACGCATGACGCATGTTCTTCTGGATGAAGCGCAGGTCCGTGCCTGCATCGGCCTGATGCGAAGCTGCACTGTGACGAAGCCAGTGTGTCGATGCACGTCGCAGCGTTTCAGCGCCGGCTACGTCGCCCGTTTCGAGCATATCGGCGGCGCGTCGAAACACTTCCTTGACGATCAGGTAGACCGCTGCCGGCGTCAGATGTCTGCACGGGTCGCCCGCGACGCTCATCACCGCGGCCGCCGTCTCATTCCCCGACGGCATCGGTGCCAGCCCGTGAAAAACCCGGTACCGGGCTAGGTCCGCCATCAACGCGGTGCTCACGGGCACCTCTCCTTCGGTGCCGCCCTTCCCCACCACATGCAGCCACCATTTGCCCCGGCGCTGATAGAAGTCTGCGGCCTTCGCATTCGCCGCTTCCGAGACCCGCAGTCCCGTGTCGTATAACAGCCGGATCAGCCAGCGGCTGCGCTCGTAGTGCTGGTGATCTCGCGCGGTGAGTCGCGGCCACTGCTCGACGCTCCCGAGTACGTGATCCCAGAGCGCGTGGTCCAGGTACCGCTCGACCCGCGGCGCGCGCCTGGCGGCCGCCCCCGTCCGGCGCCGCAGCGCCAGCGGATTGCCGGCCAGATAGCCAGCACTGACCAGATACGACAGCAGGCCCGACACGATGCCGAGCGCCTGGTGCTGGCTGCGCGCCGAGAGCGGGCCGTCGAACAGCCGCCGCGCGGCGCCCCGCCGCGGCCGGACGGGGTCGGCCCAGTCGCCAGTGGGTGCGGCGAGAAACCGTTCATACAGCAGGAAGTCCTCGCGCGTGAGGCTCGAGAGCGGCTTGCTCAGCGTCCGCGTGGCCCACAGCAGCAGGCGCACCGCTTCCCTGCGGTAACTGCGCAAGGTGTGCGGCGAACCCGCATATTCCGCGAGCCACAGGCGCACGGCCTCCACGTCGCTGTCCGCGGCAATCTGCAGGTGGCCGCCCCGCGCGCGGTTGGTGCCCGCACGCCCGTCAAGGGCGGCAGGCAACGCTAGCGACAGGGCGATATCAGGCGATTCCGGGGCGGCGGCGGGCAGGTTCATGGTGTGACGCGTTTTCGGATGGAGTTTTCGCAGCGTACACGATCAGAACTTGTGATTATGGGCGTTATCACAAATTTCTCGCTCTTATCATTATATATATAACGTTATATGATGATATACAGATATAATTTTTTGGCGAAACGCCCTCTTCAACCGCTTTTCACGGTGAAACTCCGCCCATGAGCCGTATCAGTGACACCCGTCTCCGCACCCGGGAAGCCGCCGCGCAACTTGTTGCCTCAGGCCGGCTTGCGCATGAACTCACCGTTGACCTGATCTACGCGGAAATCCGCCAGGGCAGCCGCACCACCATCAATGACGAACTGAAACTGTGGAAGGACGAGCAGACGCGCAATGACGCACTCGCCGCAGCGCTGCCGCCCGCGGTCGCCAATGCGATGCTGTCGGTATGGGCGCTTGCGATCGAACAAGGCGAACGGGTCTTTGCGCAACGTGGCGACGAACTCGAAGCAGAAGCGGCCGCAGCCATCACACGCGCCGGGACACTGGATACGGCCAATGCGGAGCTTCAGGGCGAACTTCGCAGCGTTCGCGGCCAGCTTGACGACCAGCAGGCACGACTTGCCGCAGTGCTTGCGAAGCTCGCGCAGGTCCAGGGCGGGCGTGACGCCGCGCTCCGGCAGGCTGAAGCATCCGTGGCCGAAAGGGACGCAGTCCGCGCGCAATCGGAACAGGCGCTGCACGACATGCGAGCCGCTCATCTCCAGGAACTCGAAGCATTGCGCACCACCCACGCAGAACATGAAGCGGCGTTGCGGGCACAGGTCGATCAGGCGACGGCCCGGCTCGAGGGCGTCCAGAAGCGCGTCATGCTGCAGACCGAGGAGGCACGTGATGCACAGCGGCAGGCCGAGGCGGCACTTTCGAAAAACCGGCAGCGCAATGAGCAGCTCATAGTCGACGTCCAGCGAATCTCGGCCGAAGCCGCCGAACATCGCCGCGTTGCCGAACAACACGAAAAGCAGCTCGCCAGCGTGATGGATGAGGCTCGCGATCTGCGCCGCGAACGTGATGCGCTCGCCCGGCAGGCTGCGTTACTGCAAGGCGAGCTCAAGGCTCGTGGCGATGCCCCGCCGACACGTGCAACCAGACGTTCACGTCACGAGACCTGATACTGTCTGGCACGATCCGGGAGTACACGGGATCGTGCGAGAACTCGCGCTACGATCTGGCGTTCTGCTCCTGGCGATTGCGTCATGACTGCTGTACGGTCACGGACGACCGCACAGCAGGTATCCTGCGCCGAACTGCATCGGAACGTGTTAGATGCGGAGCGATAACTTGCTGCGCGGTATGCGCTATTAGACGCAGACGGCTTGTCAGGATGTCTGAAATGGAACCTTCACCTCTGTCACTCGAAGCTTTGTCCATCAAACGTAGTCCTTCCATCTTCCACCATTCTTCGAGCTTATCGACAACCATAAGCAAATCGGCCTCGGTCCACGAAAAATCGAACAGCCGTTTCGGAACACCAGCGTCTTTGCTCGACTTCAACCGAAACGCGTGTTCATCTTCCAGCGAAAACCCTGTTCGACATCAACCGAAATCTCTGTTCGGCTTCGCCGAAATACGCAGCCCGCGGGCAGCCAATCTCAAATCATTTTGTATGCCCCGCCAATCCATTCGGTCAGCAAGTCCGCGTACTTGTCGGGCGCGTCCTGCCAGACAAAGTGGCCGCACTCCACGATCTCCACGCGGGCCCGGGCCAAGCTGCGCTCCAGAAAATCGGCATTGGCCAGAGGTGCAACGGGATCCTCGCGCCCAGCAATCACAAGTGCCGGCGCCTTCATCTTCTCAAGTGCCAGGGGAAGATTGGGTAGATCTTTCGCGTAGCTCTTGATGTACTGCGCGGCAGCCACCCAGCGGCCACCAACTGACGAAAGCCGGTAGTCCTCGACAGCTTCCCGAGGCACAGGCGTGCGCATCAGTTGCGAAAGCGCTTCAAAGGCCAAGTCGCTTCCTTCGAGACCGTCAAACGCCCCGTTTGGTGCGCCGATGAGGTCTAGAACACGGCTACCCGCGTGTTCAAGTACAACGGACGCGCTTCCCAGCACGAGGCTTTCGAAAAGTTTCGGCGAGGCCGCTGCCGAAAACAAGAGCGCGGAAGTGCCGACATCGGGACCAACGCCATGAACCGGCCCTATGTTGAGCTTCTCGATGAATTGCGCGATGAACCGCCCCATGCCTGTCGGCGACATCACTTCGGGCCGCCCTTCCGAGCGCCCAAAGCCTGGCAGATCGACAGCTATCACGGGCGCCGCTTCAGTGAGCGACGGCCACAGTGCGTGGAAAGCCAAGAGACTTTCTGGCCACGGTGTCGTCAGAAGCACAGGAGTGCCATTCTCGCGGCCCGCGCGTACATAACGCACCTTGAGGCCGTCGACCTCTACAAAAGTTGGCTGCAGACTAAATAGATCAGACATTTTCGTTGGCTGAAAAGTGAAGCACTGCATCGTCGAGCCCTGCCTGTGCCGCGGGAGGGGATGCTGATCCGCTTCACCGAGGACAAACCGTCCGTGATGAGCGGGGTTGAAGACGTAGACACACCAATCGACCCAAGTCAGGTCTGCTTGTCAGCCCCCAAGAGGAGCCGCGTCGATCCTGTCACAGAGGCTCGGGCACTAGAAGCCGTGAGCATGGCTATGGCCGACGCCCTGAAGACCCGTACCGATCGCCGGGTGCCGCCTCCTGCGAGCAAGCTCAATGAGCGTTCTGCGCGCCAGTTCGGTATCCGGTGCAGCGGGGCCTCCAATGGCGATACGCGCACTCACACGAGCTTGATAGATAGATGCGAGTGTCACAGACCTCAGTCTAAGCATAGGTCATGTGGCGCAAGTGACATTTATTGGTCGATTAGTGCCACAATGTCTCATCACCGAAGTCAAGACGCACGGCCAACTCCTGTTCGTCGTCGATCAGGCCGCCACCATCGGCGCGTTGCCCGTGGCAGTCGCCCGTGATGAAGGAGTCCCGGTCGCATATTTACCGGGTCTGCCTATGCGCCTCAACGCCCTCCTACTCGTCCTCCTCCAACCCCGCGAGCAGATCGTCGACCGCGCGATACACGCGCTCGACGATCTCCGGCCCCACCTTCCGCTCCAGCTCTCGATAGTGCGCCTCGAGATCCTTCGAAATCACGCGCACCAGGTCCACACTCGTATCGGTTAGCGACACCAGCACCCGCCGCTGGTCCTCCGCGAAACGCTCCTTGGTCACCAGTTCCATGCTCTCCATGCGCGCGAGCACACCCGCCATGCTCGGGCTCGAAATCGTGCAGATATCGGAGATGTGACGCGGCTCCATCGGCCCGTGCTCATTGAGCGCGCGAATCACACGCCATTGCTGCTCGGTCAGTCCGTGCGCGGTAATCAATGGCCGGAAACGCTCCATCATTTTTTCTCTGGCGCGCAGCAACAGCATCGGCAGGTTGCGGTGCAAAACTCGGGTAGAAGCGGATGCGGACATGGCGAATAAATTAAAAGCAGCTGTCGAAGCTTAAGGGAAAACCCGCGATCAGCCGACAGGCTATTGACCGTGGATGATATCAAGCGCAATACTACTAACATGTTAGTGTTTTTGCCGAGCGACAGCTAATTTATGTTTGCACTTGCCGATCACCTGCTGCATCCCGAAGGCGACGCGCTGCCTCGCGACGTGGATGCGCGCACCGTTGCAGCGTTGCTCGCACGCGGCATTGCCTGCCGCGCGCCGGTTTCCGGCGCTGTTTATGGAACCTTGCTGAACGACCGGGCTGCTTTGGAAGCGTTAGGCGAGGCGGTGCATGCCGCGCCCTACAAAGCCCCGCCCAAAGCGCCGATCCTCTATCTGAAGCCGCGCAATACGTTCGCCGGTCATCGCGCGCGTGTCGTCGTGCCTGACGACGCATTGGGCGTGGAAGTCGGCGCTTCACTGGGTATCGTGATCGGCCGCACTGCAACACGCGTTAGCGCGGATCAAGCGTTCGACTACATCGCCGGTTACACACTGGTCGCCGATCTGAGCGTGCCGCATGCGAGCGTGTACCGGCCTTCGGTACGGTTCCGGGCGCGCGATGGTTTTTGCGTGATCGGACCGGCGGTAGTTGCAGCGCGTCATATTGCGGCGCCGGACAATCTGGCGATCAGGGTTTCGCTTCCAGGACGCGAGGTCTTCACGGCGAGTACTGCGTCGTCGGTACGCAACGCGGCGCAATTGCTTGCGGACGTAACCGATTTCATGACACTCAGTGCCGGCGACGTCATTACGCTCGGCGTGCCTCATGGTTCGCCAGTCGCCCATATCGGCGACACGGCCACGCTATCGATTGGCGGTTTGCCGCCGCTCGAGGTGTCGTTTGTCGGTGCAGCAGAACAGGATGGAGAACAGCAATGATGCGCGGCCGTGTTGCGTATGCAGGAGCGATTCATGAAGCCTATCCGGACGCCAACGGCGTGCGCCTTGCCGACGGCCGCGTACGTCGTGAGGATGAAGTGGTGTGGCTCGCACCGATCGAGGTCGGCACGATCTTCGCGCTTGGCTTGAACTACGCGGAGCATGCGAAGGAATTGCAGTTCAACAAGCAGGAAGAGCCTTTGGTCTTTCTCAAAGGCCCGGGCGCGGTCATCGGTCACCGCGGCTTTACGCGCCGCCCCGCCGACGTCACCTTCATGCACTACGAGTGCGAGTTGGCTGTCGTGATCGGCCAAACCGCGCAGAGCGTCAAGCGCGAAAACGCTATGCCGCATGTAGCCGGCTACATGATCGCCAACGACTACGCGATCCGTGACTACCTGGAAAACTACTACCGCCCCAACCTGCGCGTAAAGAATCGCGACGGCGGCACGGTGCTCGGTCCCTGGTTCGTCGATGCCGTCGATGTCGAAGACGTCACGCAACTCGAATTGCGCACGTTCGTGAACGGCACGCGGCAGCAACACGGCAACACGCGCGATCTCGTCACGAATATCCCGGCGTTGATCGAATACCTGAGCAGCTTCATGACGCTAGCACCCGGCGACGTGATCCTGACCGGCACGCCGGAAGGCATCGTCAACGTCAATGCGGGCGACGAAGTGGTCTGCGAAATCGACGGCCTTGGCCGTCTCGTCAATACGATTGCATCAGACGCGGACTTCGGCCGCGTCTGATACGACAGCTTTGCATGGGATCAGAGTAAGCGCTAAAGCGCCAACTCTGATCGACACACGAACTCCGATCGACAGTAAAAGAGAAAGGACAAGACAATGCGAATCGACCATCTGATCAACGGCAAGTCTAGCGCCGCGAAAGACTACTTCGAAACCGTCAATCCGGCAACGCAAGATGTGCTCGCTGAAGTCGCCCGCGGCGGTGCGGAAGAAGTCGACGCCGCCGTGCGCGTGGCTAAAGAAGCGTTTCCGGCATGGGCCGGCAAGCCCGCGACGGAACGCGCAAAAGTCATCCGCAAGCTCGGCGAGTTGATCGCGAAGAACGTGCCGGAAATCTCCGAGACCGAGACAAAGGACACCGGCCAGGCGATCTCGCAGACCCGCAAGCAACTCGTGCCGCGCGCCGCCGACAACTTCAGCTATTTCGCGGAGATGTGCACGCGCGTCGACGGTCATACGTATCCTACCGATACGCATCTGAACTACACGCTGTTCCACCCGGTCGGCGTCTGCGCACTGATTTCGCCGTGGAACGTACCGTTCATGACGGCAACATGGAAAGTGGCACCCTGTCTCGCGTTCGGCAATACCGCCGTGTTGAAGATGAGCGAACTATCGCCGCTAACCGCCTCGATGCTCGGCAATCTCGCGCTCGAAGCCGGCATTCCCGCCGGCGTGCTGAACGTCGTGCATGGCTTCGGCAAGGATACCGGCGAACCGCTGGTGGCGCACCCGGATGTGCGCGCGGTGTCGTTCACCGGATCGACGGCAACCGGCAACCGCATCGTGCAAACCGCGGGCCTGAAGAAGTTTTCAATGGAACTGGGCGGCAAGTCACCCTTCGTGATTTTCGACGACGCCGATTTCGAGCGCGCGCTCGACGCCGCCGTGTTCATGATCTTCTCGAACAACGGCGAGCGCTGCACGGCCGGTTCGCGCATTCTGGTGCAACGCTCGATTTACGCGCGCTTTGCCGAGCGTTTCGTCGAACGCGCAAAACGTTTGACGGTAGGTGATCCGCTGGCCGACAGCACGATCGTCGGCCCGATGATCAGCCAGGGGCATCTGGCCAAGGTTCGCAGCTATATCGAACTGGGCCCGAAAGAAGGCGCCACCCTCGCGTGCGGCGGACTCGACACGCCCGATTTGCCCGACGCCATGCGCAAAGGCAACTTCGTTCGGCCAACGGTGTTCGTCGACGTCGACAATCGCATGCGGATCGCCCAGGAAGAGATCTTCGGCCCGGTTGCCTGCCTGATTCCGTTCGACGACGAAGCCGATGCGATCAAACTCGCCAACGACATCTCCTACGGCTTGTCGAGCTACATCTGGACCGAGAGCACCGGTCGCGCCTTGCGCGTCGCCGCAGCGGTAGAGGCCGGCATGTGCTTCGTCAACAGCCAGAACGTGCGCGATCTGCGCCAGCCGTTCGGCGGCACCAAGGCATCGGGCGTGGGCCGCGAAGGCGGCACGTGGAGCTATGAGGTGTTTCTCGAACCGAAGAATGTCTGCGTGTCGCTAGGCTCGCATCACATTCCGCGTTGGGGCGTCTGAAGCGCCGGTCACTTGCGCGCTAGGGCATCACGCTTCGCGCCACACAGAACAGGAGACCGCGATGGGCAAACTCGCATTGGCAGCAAAAGTGACTCACGTCCCGTCGTTGTATCTGTCCGAACTCGACGGTCCGCATAAAGGCTGCCGTCAGTCGGCGATCGACGGCCATCATGAAATCGGCCGGCGTTGCCGCGAACTGGGCGTCGATACGATCGTCGTGTTCGACGTACATTGGCTCGTGAACAGCGAATACCACATCAATTGCGCCTCGAAGTTCGAAGGCGTCTACACGAGCAACGAACTGCCGCATTTCATCAGGAACATGCCGTACGCGTATCCGGGCAATGTCGAACTCGGCAACCTGATCGCGGAAGTCGCCAACGAAATGGGCGTGAAAAGCCGCGCGCACAGCGAGACCACGCTCGAACTCGAATACGGCACGCTGGTGCCGATGCGTTATATGAATGGTGATCAGCACTTCAAGACCGTGTCGGTCGCGGGGTGGTGCATGTGGCACGACCTCGACACCAGCGCGCGCTTCGGCCTCGCGGTGCGCAGGGCCATTGAAGAGCGTTATGACGGTACCGTGGCGATTCTGGCGAGCGGATCGCTCAGCCACCACTTCGCCAACAACGGCACAGCCGAGCAGTTCATGCATAGGGTGTGGAATCCGTTTCTCGAACAGATGGACCGCAAGGTGGTCGACTTGTGGGAAGCCGGCGACTGGAAGACCTTCTGCGAGATGCTGCCGCTCTATGACGAGAAATGCTGGGGCGAAGGCGGCATGCACGACACCGCGATGCTGCTCGGCACGCTCGGTTGGGATCGTTACGACGGCAAGGTGGAAGTCGTCACGCCGTACTTCGGCAGTTCCGGCACCGGTCAGATCAATGCGATCTTCCCCGTTACGCCGCTGCCCGCCTGAATACCAAGCAAGGAGTTCACTGTGCCGCATCTGACACTTGAATACAGCGCCAATCTCGCCGGCGCGGAAAGCATCGGCCAATTGTGCCACGCGCTCGCGCAGTGCCTCGACACGCAACGCGAGAACGAACAGCGAATCTATCCGCTCGGCGGCATCCGCGTGCGCGCGTTGCGCTGCGAACGGTACTGCATCGCCGATGGCCGCGCCGACGCCGCGTTCCTGCACGCGAACCTGAAGATCGGCGCAGGCCGCTCCGAGGCCGCGAAAAAGACCACCGGCGACGCGCTATTCGCGCTGATCAAGCAGCACTTCGCCACTGAATTCGAACAGCACGGTCTGGCGTTGTCGCTGGAGATCAACGAATTCAGCGAAGCCGGTACGTGGAAACACAACAACCTGCATGCACGCCTGAAGGCTGAATAGCGGCACTGAGAGAATCCATCATGCTAGACGAACAGACTATCCGCGACCTCGCGGCACAACTTGACCACGCCGAGAAAACGCGCACGCAACTGCGCCACTTCTCCGCCTCCTATCCGCAGATGACCGTGCAGGACGGCTACGCGATTCAACGCGAGTGGGTCAAGCTCAAGCTCGCCGAAGGCCACGTGATCAAGGGCCGCAAAATCGGCCTCACCTCGCGCGCGATGCAGCGTTCGTCGCAGATCGACGAGCCCGACTACGCGCCGCTGCTCGACAGCATGTTCATCGAAAACGGCCAGGACATTCGCGCGGACCGTTTCATTGCGCCGCGCGTGGAAGTGGAACTGGCGTTCGTGTTGAGCAAGCCGTTGAAGGGTCCCGGCGTCACGCTGTTCGATGTGCTGGACGCGACTGCTTACGTGACGCCTGCCGTGGAAATCATCGACGCGCGCATCGAACAGTTCGACCGCGAAACCAGGGCGCCGCGCAAGGTCTACGACACGATCTCCGACTTTGCCGCGAATGCGGGCATCGTGCTGGGCGGCCGTCCCGTGCGTCCACTGGATGTCGACCTGCGCTGGGTCGGCGCATTGCTCTACAAAAACGGCGCCGTGGAAGAAAGCGGCCTCGCTGCCGCGGTGCTGAATCACCCTGCCACTGGCGTCGCATGGCTCGCCAACAAGATCGCTCCATACGACGAAGTCCTGAACGCGAACGACGTGATCCTGAGCGGCTCCTTCACGAGCCCGATCCCGGCGAGAGCGGGCGACACCTTCCACGTCGACTATGGCCCGCTGGGCGGCATTGGTTTGAATTTCATCTGAGCTCATTTGAGTTGATCGACATGTCTCTACCGCAAAACACATTCAAGCGTGCGCTAGCAGAGGGCAAACCACAATTCGGCTTATGGGCGGCACTTGCCGACGCCTACGTGACCGAACTGCTGGCCACGGCTGGCTTCGACTGGTTGTTGATCGACAACGAGCACGCACCGAACGATATCCGCAGCACGCTGGCGCAATTGCAGGCTGTGGCCGCCTACGCATCGCATCCGGTGGTGCGTCCCGTACGAAGCGACAGCGCGTTGATCAAGCAATTGCTCGACATAGGCGCCCAAACCTTGTTGCTCCCGATGATCGACACGGCCGACCAGGCCACCGAAGCCGTCGCGGCGACGCGCTACCCGCCCCTGGGCATTCGCGGCGTGGGAAGTGCGTTGGCACGGGCATCCCGTTGGAACCGGATACCGGACTACCTGAGCACGGCGGCGCAGGAGCTATGCGTACTGGTCCAGGTAGAAACGGTGCAGGGGATGGAGAATCTGTCGGCGATCGCCGTGGTGGAAGGCGTTGACGGTGTGTTTTTCGGTCCATCGGACCTCAGCGCGTCAATGGGGCTGCTCGGCCAACCCGGCGACACCCGAGTGCGCGAAGCGATTCGCAACGGCATCCAGACCGTCCTGCGCGCAGGCAAAGCGGCCGGCGTGCTCGCGCCCGATCCGGGGATTGCCGCCGACTACCTCGAAGCGGGCGCGACCTTTGTGGCCGTCGGCACGGACACAGGTCTGCTCAGCAAGGCGGCCGCCGATCTCGCGGTCTCTTACAAACAGACGGCAAGCCCAGCTTCCGCGCCCAGCGGCGGCTACTAAACCTCCTCCGGAGCGCGCGTCATCATCGCGCGCATGCCCCGCTCCGCCGCAACGTCGGCACGCATCTTATCCCCATTTGCTTCTGCTGGACGCCACCGTCGCGCTCGTTGAACAACAGGCGCGCCAACGGACTGCGCACGCGCCAAGAACCAGCCAGTCGTCGTCACCGCAAGTGCGCCAGCCGCATTAGGGTAAACACAGATTCCTGCGCGTCGAAAGCTTTATAGAATGACAACATTAGCGAGGAGCAATAATGCTTGCTATAGATTAATATTCGCAGCAAACGGAGACGTCATGCAGATCGACTATCAAGCGCTCAAATTCGATTATGAGCGAGCCGCCGACCACGATGCTTTAACGCCGGCCCCCTATCCGGTCGTCGTCATCGGGGCCGGCCCGGTGGGGCTGAGCGCGGCGATCGATCTGGCCCAGCAGGGTATTCGTACGATTCTCGTCGACAACGACGACACCCTGTCGAGCGGTTCGCGCGCGATCTGCTTTGCGAAGCGCACGCTGGAGATTTTCGACCGGCTCAGTTGCGGCGCGCAGATGGTCGAGAAAGGCGTGAGCTGGAACGTCGGCAAGGTGTTCCTGCATGACGAACTGATCTACACGTTCAACCTGCTGCCGGAGACCGGTCATGCGCACCCGGCGTTCATCAACCTGCAGCAGTACTACGTCGAAGGCTATCTGGCGGACCGCGCGAAAGAGACGCCGAATCTGCAGATGCGCTGGAAGAGCAACGTCATCGGTCTGACCCAGCACGACGGCTATGTCGAGTTGCAGGTTGAAACACCGGACGGCATCTATTCGATGCGCGCGCAGTATGTGATCGCCGCCGACGGCGCACGCAGCGCGGTGCGCAAGGCGCTTGGCCTCGACAGCCACGGGCGTACCTTCAAGGACCGGTTCCTGATCGCCGACGTGAAAATGAAGGCGCCGTTTCCCACCGAACGCTGGTTCTGGTTCGACCCGCCCTTTCACCGCAATCAGTCGGTCCTGTTGCACCGGCAACCCGACAACGTCTGGCGAATCGATTTCCAGCTCGGCTGGGACGCTGACCCGGTCGCGGAAAAGCAGCCGGAGAAGGTGATCCCGCGCGTGAAAGTGCTGCTTGGCGAAGATACTGAATTCGAGCTCGAATGGGTCAGCGTCTATACGTTTTCGTGTCTGCGTATGGACAGCTTCCGGCACGGTCGTGTGCTGTTCGCCGGCGATTCGGCACACGGCGTGTCGCCATTTGGCGCCCGTGGTGCGAATAGCGGCGTGCAGGACGCCGACAACCTCGCGTGGAAGCTGCGGCTGGTGGTCAACGGTGACGCGCCGCCGGCGCTGCTCGATACGTATGCCTCCGAGCGCGAGTACGCCGCAGACGAAAACATCCTGAACTCGTCGCGCGCCACTGACTTCATCACGCCCAAGAGCGCGATTTCCCGCATGTTCCGCGACGCGACGCTGAAGCTCGCGAAGGATTGCCCGTTTGCGCGACGCCTCGTCAACAGCGGCCGCCTGTCGGTGCCGGCGGTGCTGCGCGACTCGCCCCTGAATTCGCCCGACGCCGCCGCTGATGCCTTCTCCTGTGCGATGGTGCCAGGCGCAGTCTGCACCGATGCGCCCGTCAAGGTGAATGGCGACGATGCATGGTTCCTCAATCAGACGGGACATGGCGGCTTCACAGGCGTGCGTTTCTGCGGCCTCGGCGACGATCTTTCTCAGTGTGCCGAACAGCTTGCCGTGCTCGCGAGCCTTGCGGTCCCGGTTCGCGCGTTGATCGTCGTGCCGCCCGGTGCTGCCGTGATCCATGTGCCGGGTGCCACGGTGGTTGAGGACATCGAAGGGATCGTCACGCATCGGTTCGATGCCCGGCCAGGCACCTTCTACCTGGTGCGCCCCGACCAGCATGTCTGTGCGCGCTGGCGCTCCTTCGATACCGCTGCCATCGCAACGGCCGTCAACCGCGCAACCTGCAACGGATAAACCACCATGAACACGCTGAACATTGAGACGAACCTCGCAGATCCCGACGCGTTCTACGAAATGCTCATTGACGCGCACAACGGACTGACCGACGAGGAAAGCCACTTCATGAATGCGAAGCTGGTGCTGCTGCTTGCGAACCATATCGGCGACGCCGAGGTCCTGCGCGACGCCCTGTCCTGTGCGCGCACAGGCGTGGCGCACGACGACACCGCGACCGGACAACCGCACTGACCGCACACTTGCCGTTCCACGGAGAAGCCTATGCAGGAAACACCACATGGACTGACGAGGGCCGCCGGTAACGGCTACCAGTCCGGATTTAGCAATGAGTTTGCGACCGAAGCGCTGGAAGGCGTGCTGCCCGTTGGCCGCAACTCGCCACAGCAGGTTGCTAAGGGACTCTACGCCGAGCAGTTGTCGGGCACCGCGTTCACGGCACCACGCGCCCACAACCGCCGGTCGTGGCTCTACCGGATTCGCCCCGCGGCTGTCCACAAGCCGTTTACGCGGATCGCCAATGACCGGTTGACCGGCGACTTCTCGACCGTTCCCACCACCCCGCCCAATCAGCTGCGCTGGGACCCGCTGCCGATGCCCGACACGCCGGTGGATTTCGTCGACTCGTTGATCACGATGGCCGGCAATGGCTCGGTGGCATCGATGAGCGGTTGCGCGATTCATCTGTACGCGGCTAACGCTTCGATGCACGACCGTTTCTTTTATTCCGCCGACGGTGAACTTCTGATCGTGCCCCAGCAAGGCCGTCTGACAATCGCGACAGAACTCGGTGTGGTCGAAGTGGAACCGTTCGAGATTGCTGTGATTCCGCGTGGCGTGCGATTTTCGGTCGCGCTGCCGGATGGACAGGCGCGTGGCTACGTCTGCGAGAATTTCGGCGCGTTGCTTGCCTTACCGGATCTAGGTCCGATCGGTTCTAACGGCCTCGCCAATCCGCGCGACTTCCTGACGCCTAGGGCTACATTCGAAGATCGTGAAGGCAAGTTCGAACTCGTTGCCAAATTCGACGGGCATCTGTGGCGCGCCGATATCGGGCACTCACCGCTTGATGTCGTCGCATGGCACGGCAACTACGCGCCGTACAAATACGATTTGCGCCATTTCAACACGATCGGTTCGATCAGTTTCGACCATCCGGATCCTTCCATCTTTCTGGTGCTGCAATCGCCGAGCGACACGCCGGGCGTTCACTCGCTCGACTTCGTGATCTTCCCGCCGCGCTGGCTGGTTGCTGAAGATACCTTCCGTCCGCCCTGGTTTCACCGCAACGTCGCGAGCGAGTTCATGGGCCTCGTGCATGGCGCCTATGACGCGAAGGAGGAAGGCTTCGTGCCGGGTGGCGCAAGCCTGCATAACTGTATGTCGGGGCATGGTCCGGATGCGGAAACGTTCAGGAAAGCATCCGGCTCCGACACAACGAAACCGCACAAGGTGGACGACACGATGGCATTCATGTTCGAGACGCCTCGCGTGATTCGCCCTACCGCATTTGCTCTCGAGACATCGCAGTTGCAGGCCGAGTATTTCGAATGCTGGCAGGGTCTGCGCAAGCATTTCAACGCGGGGACGCAGGCATGAGCACCCCCAATCCAATGGACTGGCAGACAGCCAACGCCGCGCATCGCAAGAGCTGGGTCGCGGCGGCGAACGATCCCATCAGTAATTTTCCGATCCAGAACCTGCCGTTCGGCGTGTTTAGCGATCGCCGGAATGTGAACCCACGTGTCGGCGTCGCGATCGGCGACCTGATCCTCGACCTCGCTGTGCTTGCCGGGAACGGGCTGTTGACGCAAAGCCGCGATGTATTTGCGTGTTCGTCGCTGAACCGCTTTATCGCGCTCGGACAGGCTGAGTGGCGCGCAGCGCGTCTGCAGATCTCGTTGCTGCTCGACGCCAATAGCGCGCGGCTGCGCGACGACGCGGCGCTGCGTGAGCAAGCGCTGGTCGCCCAGGCGGATTCCCGCATGCATTTGCCCGTCGATATCCCTGGTTATACGGATTTCTATTCGTCGAAAGAACACGCGACCAACGTCGGCTCGATGTTTCGCGACCCCAAGACCGCGCTCCTGCCGAACTGGCTCGAAATCCCGATTGGCTACAACGGGCGCGCATCGTCGGTGATTGTGAGCGAGACACCAATCAGGCGTCCGAACGGCCAGATCAAACTGCCGGAGAGCGATCGACCGGTATTCGGTCCCTGCCGGAAGCTCGATATCGAACTGGAGACGGGCTTTATCGTCGGCGCAAACACGGCGCTCGGCGAGCCGATCGCCTGCGATCAGGCGGAAGCGCATATCTTTGGCATGGTGCTGCTCAATGACTGGAGTGCCCGCGACATCCAGCAATGGGAATACGTGCCGCTCGGTCCGTTCAATTCGAAGGGGTTCGCCACCACCATTTCACCGTGGATCGTCACGCTCGACGCCTTCGATCCCTTCCGTTGCGCGCAGCCTGAACAGAGTCCCGAGCCGTTGCCGTATCTTCGTCACGCAGGTGACCACGGATTCGATATCCACCTCGAAGTCGATCTGCTCGGCGCCGGAGAGCGTGCGGCCAGCACGATTGCGCGAACCAACTTCAGGTACATGTACTGGACCATGGCCCAGCAACTCACGCATCACACCGCCTCCGGGTGCAACGTCCGGGTGGGCGACCTGATGGGCTCGGGAACGATCAGCGGGCCGACCGCGGATTCATGCGGCTCGCTACTTGAATCGACGTGGAACGGCCAGCGTCCCCTCACCTTGCCCTCCGGCAACAACCGGACCTTCCTGCAGGACGGCGACGAAGTGGTGTTGCGCGGCTGGTGTCAGGGCGACGGTTACCGGGTGGGCTTCGGAACCTGTTCGGGGAAGGTCCTTGCTGCACCGGAGCTGGCATGAGCGATCTTACGCTGCACGGCTACTTTCGCAGTTCGGCGTCGTACCGGGTGCGGATCGCGTTGGCGTTGAAGTCGATTGCCTTCGATCAGGCGCCCGTCCACCTGGTCCGCGCCGGCGGCGAGCAATTGCAGGCCGCCTACCGGTCGATCAATCCTGATGGCCTGGTGCCGGCGCTCACGCATACCGTCGATGGCGACACGCACGTGCTGACGCAGTCGCTGGCGATCGTCGAATACCTCGACGAGGTGTACCCCGACCCGCCGTTGCTGCCGGCTACTGCGCTCGATCGTGCGTACGTGCGATCCGTGGCACTACAGGTGGCGTGCGAAATTCATCCGGTCGATAACCTGCGCGTCCTCAAATATCTGACGCAAACGATTGGGGCAACGGACGAGCAGAAGACCGCCTGGTACCAACACTGGATCGATCTTGGTTTCCGCTCGCTGGAAGCACGCCTGGCGTCGGACCGGCGCGTCGGCAAGCTCGTATTCGGTGACTCGCCAACCCTCGCCGATCTCTGCCTCGTTCCGCAAGTCTGGAATGCGCGGCGCTTTAACGTACCGCTCGACGCCTACCCGACCATTGTCAGGTTAGCGGACCATGCCATGAGCCTTCCCGAGTTCGCGGCAGCCGAGCCGTCCGTGCAGCCCGATGCGGAGTCGCCGCGCCCGCATTGATCCGGCGCCAGTCAACCGCGGCGAGCGCCCGACCTCAATCGCCGATCCAGCCGAAGCGCCATGACAGCCGCCGCGTCGCAGCGAGCAATGTTTGAGCGGTCTCGCCGCGCAGGCTGTGGTTGAAGCTTCCCGTCGGGCCGATCAGCGCGATCACCAGTGCGATGCTGCCGGTGTGATCGAACACCGGCGCGGCCAGTGTGCCGATTCCGGGCACCGGCGCATCGAACGCGCCATCCACGCCCTCTTCCCGGATCTGGGTCCGCCGCCCCTGATAGTCCGCGGCCAACGACGGCGCGTCTTTCCTGTGCGGCACCATGACATCGGCGGGCTGTGCGCCGGCCAGCCGGATGGATTCCTGCGGCAGAAGACCGATCAGCACGTCTTCAGAAAGGTGCGCGGCAAACACACGCCCAATCGCCGTGTTGACCAGCGACATGACGGTCCCTACGCGCAAGCTGACGTGTTGCGGCCGCACCGACTCTTCAAAGCGGATCACAGTGGGTCCAAGCGGGCCCAGAATCGCCATCGCCACGCTCATCCCGGACTCAGCGGCCAGCGTGGCAATCTCGGGCTCAGCGTCGCGGACCGGCGACATACGCTGCAAGGCGATCAGGCCCAGTTCCATGCCAAGTGGGCCAGCATTGAAAAAGCCCGTCTCGTCACGGCTGAGCAAGCCCACCTTGAGCAGACTCACCAGATGTGGAAACGCCTTGGCGGCGGGCATCCCGGCAGCGGCAGCCAGATCGCGTAACGATAACGGTCGACCTGCGCCAACCAGTGCCAGCAATAGTTCGCCTGTACTGTCGAGCGCGCTGATGCCGCGCTGCGCTTTCGGATCGCTCGCTGGCCGTGCGTCGGGTTCGGAAGTGGCCGGAGATTCTATCTGCATGGTTTCAGGTGGGTTTAACAAGCGCTTCAGTGACGTGCCGGGCGGTCTCCAGCAACTGGCGGGCGACGGGACCATCCCAGCTGACATCGATCGCGCCTGACGAGCCAATCACCGTCAGCGCAAGCTGCATCCGCTGCGCCGCATCGAATACCGGCACGCTCAGACTGCTGATGCCTGGACTCGGCGCATCGATACCCCGTTCGATGCCGCGCTTGCGGATCGTATAGAAGCGCGCTTGCGATTGCGAGTCGAGTTCGAGCGATTGACTGCTGGCCATTTCCGCAACCTGCTCCGGCGTGAAAAACGCACAGAAGATGCGACCCGTCGACGTGGTCTCAAGCGACATTACGGTGCCGAGGTGGAGATTCACGTGCAGCGGAAAACCGCCGCGCTCATACCGGACGATGGTCGGTCCCTGAGCCCCCGCTACGCAGATTGCCACGCTGAAGCCAATTCGTTCGGCCAGCGCGGCGGCGTACGGCTCGGCGACGCGGTACACAGGCTGCTGCTCGATGTGCATGAGCCCGAGGCGCAGCGAAAGCGGACCGGGTTCGTAATTGCCGGTCAGCGCATCCCGTTTGACGAGGCCCAGCCGCGTCAGACTCACGAGATACGTATGGGCCTGCGCCGACGAGAGTTGCGCCGCGACTGCCAGCTCGGTCAGCCCCAACGACCCACGCTGCCGGGCGAGTACTTCGAGCAGACGGCCGCCTACCTCGACACTCTGAATGCCCCGTTGCTTTTTTTCGACTGACGTATCAGCGGCCGTGTCATTTGAACCTTGTTCAGCTGGGGATTTAACCAATTCGGCGCCTCGCGATGGAAGAGAGAGATGGTATCCGATTGCCGGCACTCGCCCAACAAACGGAGTTTACCCCAATTTATCTATAGGCAAGGTGTTTTGCTATTGACAAATATTGGGACCACGACGACCATTGAGCTATCCCCAACAAGTTGTGCAACGGAGATAGACATGGCGAAGGCTTTTGCATCCCAGGCTGACCTGGAAGAGAAGAAGATCACGTGGACCAAATTGTCCGAAAACGCGTATGCGTACACGGCGGAAGGCGACCCGAATTCCGGTGTAATCATTGGCGACGACGGTGTGCTGATCGTCGATACGACGGCCACGCCCGCAATGGCGCAGGACCTGATTGCGAAGATCCGCAGCGTGACCGACAAGCCCATCAAATACGTCGTGCTGTCGCACTATCACGCGGTGCGCGTGCTGGGCGCCTCGGCATATTTCGAACAAGGCGCACAACAGGTGATCGCGAGCCGCGGCACGTACGAGATGATCGTTGAGCGCGGCGAAGCGGATATGAAGTCGGAAATCGAACGCTTCCCGCGTCTCTTCGCGGGTGTCGAAACGGTGCCGGGCCTGACGTGGCCAACGCTCGTGTTTGAAAAAGAAATGACGTTGTTTCTCGGCAAGCTCGAAGTGCGCATCGCGCATCTGGGCGCGGGTCACACAAAGGGCGATACTGTCGTGTGGCTGCCGTCGCAGAAGGTGCTGTTCTCCGGCGATCTGGTCGAATACGACGCAGCCTGCTATTGCGGCGACGCTCAACTCGAACAATGGCCGGCCACGCTCGAAGCGCTGCGCGCGCTGAAAGCCGACAAGCTGGTGCCGGGCCGCGGTCCCGCATTGACCACACCGGAAGACGTCAACAAAGGCCTCGATTACACGAGAGACTTCGTCACAACGCTGCTGCAATCGGGCCGCGAAGCCTTCGAGCAGAAACTCGACCTGAAGGGCGCGATGGCTCATACGCGTAAGGCGATGGACCCGAAGTTCGGCCAGGTATTCATCTACGAGCATTGCCTGCCGTTTGATGTATCGCGCGCCTTTGATGAAGCGAGTGGCATCACCCATCCGCGCGTCTGGACCGCGCAGCGCGACAAGGACATGTGGGCCGCGCTGCAGGACTGATCGCCCTCGCCAAAACCCGGGAAAGGCCTTCAGGTCTTTCACCTCCCCGTTCATCACATGAAGGCGCACAGACGCCTCGGGCGTGCTCGTCTCAACCCAGGCGTGCAGCGCACATGGAGCGAGACATGCAGAATTCCATCGATGGCAACGCCATCCTTCAAGCCACGCCGGTCGCGACCGACCATCTGATGTTTAAAAAGATCGCGTGGCGCATTATCCCGTTTCTGTTTCTTTGCTACGTCGTGTCCTTTCTGGACCGCATCAACATCGGCTTCGCGCAATTGCAGATGAAGCACGACCTCGGCTTCAGCGACGCCATGTACGGGCTCGGCGCGGCCGTGTTCTACATCGGCTATGTCCTGTGCGAAGTACCCAGCAATATTCTGCTGGCGAGATACGGCGCGCGCAAAACCTTCATGCGCATCATGCTTTTATGGGGCATCGCCTCCATGTGCATGATGTTCGTGTCGAAACCCGCGCACTTCTATGTGCTGCGCTTCATGCTGGGCGTGTTCGAGGCGGGTTTCTTTCCGGGCATCGTGCTGTATCTGACGTACTGGTTTCCCGCCAATCGCCGGGCGGCGGTCATTTCAGTGTTTTTTGCGGGCGTTGCGGTAGCCGGCGTACTGGGCGGATTGTTCTCCGGCTGGATCATGCGCGACATGGGCGGCGTCATGGGCCTGTTCGGCTGGCAATGGATGTTTGTGATCGAAGGAGCGCCTGCCGTGATCCTCGCGTTCCTCACGTGGCGCTATCTGGTCGACAAGCCCCACGACGCGCGGTGGCTCACGCCCACTGAACGGGACCGGCTCGTCGCGCTGTGCGCTCACGGACTGCTGAAGGACAACACGCATGACAGCCGCAGCTTTGCTGCCGCGTTGCTCAACCCGCGCGTTTATCTGTTCGCCTTCATCTACTTCTCGCTCACGTGCGCATCACTAACGCTCAACTTCTGGATGCCGCTGATGATCCGCGATTTCGGCATCACGGATGTCGTATCGGTCAGTCTCTACACCGTCGTGCCCAATGCGATCGGCGCCGTCGGCCTGATACTGATTGCCCGCCGTTCAGATCGAACCGGCGAGCGTCGCAGGCATTTCGCGTTTTGCACCATTGGCGGAGGTCTCGCACTTGCCGCATTGACGCTGCATCTTGCAAGCTTTCCTGCCATGCTGGCCATCCTGTCGCTGGCTGCCGTGTTCATCTTCGCAGCGCTACCGATCTTCTGGTCCGTGCCGACGAGCTATCTTTCAGGCAAAGCCGCCGCTTCGGGAATCGCTTTTATCAGCAGTATCGGGATCACTAGCGGTATCGTCAGTCCGTGGGTTATCGGTCAGATTCGCACGAGTACGGGCAGTATGGATCTCGCTGTCTACCTCCTTGCAGGCCTGCTGGTATTGAGCGGCGTGTCGTTGATGTTGGGCGTCAAGGCGGAGGCTGCAAAGCGTTAAACCGTGACGCGCAGTGTGATCCCACCCGGCCTGGACATGATGAGCATGCCCGGGCCGCGCGTCGTTAGAAGTTGGTGTGAACGTGATCGTTCCGCTTGCGCGCAGGCACAGTTGGCGCGAGGTGAAGGCATTCTTCAAAACGGTCGCAGCGCAAATGGCGGGCGTGCTGCCCTTCGGTCCCCGCCGTCTCTGGCCCCGCAGGTCCACACCCGCAACATCGTATCGAACCGCCGCGTGAGGATGCCCTCGTCCCAATACGGGATATGCGAAATGTGTGCCATTCTGTCGTCTTGCGGCGTCAAGCAGAATTCACGCGGCGCACCGCCTATCACATCAACAGCAGAACCTTGCAACTCTAGCGCCTTGTCATAGGCGCCAGAGCCTCGAACTTTTCAGACCGTGCCTTTCGTGCCCTGGACTGACTCCTAACCCATATGCAGGCCTCCGTTCAGCGAGAAGTCAGCGCCAGTAGCGAAGCCTGCTTCGTTGCTGGCAAGCCACGAGACAATCGAGGCAATCTCGGTAGCTTCCCCGAGTCTCCGTACCGGAATGCTCTGGACGATTGCATCCAGTACTTCCGGACGGACTGCACGCACCATATCGGTTCCGATGTACCCGGGGGATACCGTATTCACGATGATGCCCTTCGTTGCAACCTCCTGGGCAAGCGACATCGTGAACCCATGAATCCCCGCTTTGGCGGTCGCGTGCGCACCACATGGGAAACCCTTCGGTCGCCATTCGATTCCACCTGGATGATTTTTTCTCTTCGTCAGCTTGTAGTCTGTCTCGAAAACTTGGGAACCTGCAGTCCGTGCTCCATGACGCGCACAAAAACCCAGGCTCCGTCCGAAATCGCCGATAGCCGATCCAACCTCGCCTTCACAGCTATCAGTCGCTGTCAGAAATAATGTCGAATGCCGATGTTCACGCCGGTAGTACCGCCTTGCGGCAAACCCATGATCTGGCCTGGCGCGTTTGCGGCGATACCGGTTCCCATGGTCCCTCGATTTTCAACATAGGCGGCCTGAGCATACAGTGTCGTCCTCGCGGATAACGAATAATTCGCACCTACGGCAACTACAGACGACTGGTTGGGTTTGTGGGCTTTATCGTACACGTAGTAATACGCACCATTCAGAGACAATGCAGGAGTTACGTTCCAGATCAACCCAGCGTCATACACATAGTCGTCAGTGTTAACGCCGGGTGCATTGTTCTGATAGTTGGTCGCTTGCGCCGTCAACTTCACGGGCCCGAGCGTATATTTGAGATCAGCCGTTTTGCCGCGCAGCGAAACAAAACCCGCTCCGTTATCGCGGGCCTGATAGTAAGCAACATCGGCCCCGAAGGACGCCCCCTGGTAGTTCAGCGATGCGCTGATCCGTTGGTTATCCTGAAAGCTTCCGGCAACGCCGCCGGGCGCGAACTCGATGGAAGCCGAGAAGCCACCGACTGTGGGGCTCAGGTATTCAACGGCGTTGCTGTCGAAGATGCCCGAAATGCCGTTGAACCCATTGACGTAGATGGGCAGAATACCTCCGTTATTCAGACCACCACGCGGATCACCGTTGATATTGTTCGTCACGAAGAAGGGCGAAAACTGCAACCCTGCACGAATCCGACCAAAGCCTCCACCAAATTCGAGGTAAGCCTGCCGCCCGAAGAGATTTCCGTTGGAGTTACCAAATCCTCCATTCGTCGTATCGATCCCGCTCTCAATCTTGAATCCCATATGGAGCCCCCCGCCAAGATCCTCCTTCCCGGTCATCCCCCAAAACGATGGGAACGACCCGCCGTCGAGCGCCGAGTACATCTTCCCTCCGTTGCCGGCTGTCTTGGACTGGTAATATAGTCCGGTATCCATATTTCCATATAGCGTCACAGAAGATTGCGCGTGTGCGAAATTGGCGATCACCATCGATACCAAGCCGACTGAAATTACATTAGTAATACGAAACATTACGGATTATCCTCCGGATTGTGAAGTTTGATATTTGTAGGGATTGACTACCCGCTCCTCAGTACCGCTGGATGTGATAGTCCGTGTACAGAAACGATTCGTCTGTTGTGTGCAGGAACAACGGGTTAGTCGAACAGGATTAAGAATTCTGCGCGGGAAAGCACCCTGTGCTCCATGTCGCAGTTGCTTTCGATCTGAATAGGTGTTTATCAGAGGATGATCGCCTAACAGTGTTAGACGTCTAGACAGAAGTCACTGTCTGCACTTCACCTGCCCTAACTCACAGAAATTTGTATTGAAAAGCGAAGCGTGTACCGCAGGCAAACAAGGGAGCAATCAAATGGCAACGGGATTGCCAAAGTGACACAGGAAGCCAACTGCATGCATGGGACGCTATGCAACAGATCGCACGATACTGACTAGCGTCTTGACCAGTTGGCAAACCAGATGTGGGCACCAAGCCTCTCCGTGTACTGATTTTTAGAGGTTCCCAACCAGAGCAGAGCTTTCACTCAGACTTCGAAAATGAAGTGTGGCATACCGTTGGACGCAGTGAACTCCACGTGCCTAGCTCGCATGCGGGCGGACTACCAAGTCTGTTCGATGCGGAGTCGACGCTGAAGATGTCAATTTTCGCCTACCTAAACATCGCCCGCCCAACTAGTTAGGATTACTATCAATCAGCACATCGACCGCGTCGTCGCAGAGGGTATCTCCACATCAACCAACATCTGTTTGCGATATTCGCGTGGTGATAAACCAAACATCGTTTTAAAAGCCTGGCTAAAATGCGTAAGATTGTTGAAGCCCCAAGAAAACGCAATGTCGCCGATTGAACGGGAAATTAAACCTCTGTCCGCGAGGTCTCTGGCGCACTTCTCCAACCTGCGTTCGCGAATGAATCGTTCAACCGGTAGACCGTCGCACGAAAAGACGGTGCTCAAGTATCGCCTCGAAATGCCAAGTTGCTCGGCAACGTCGGTCGGAGACAAGTTTGGGCTGCGCAGATTGCTCTCAATGTATGCCCGTCCACGATACGCGAGGGCGGAACGGGTTGCCGATGCGCGCGGCTCGATCTCATCCATCGTCGACGTAAATGCCATCGAGATCATGTCAATTGCTTGCTCTTCGAGACGAACGGCAACCGGCGCACGGAGTCGTCCAACATCCCGGGCAAATGAACGCAAAAAGTCTCCTGTGATTGCGCCTAGAGGGCTGTCGCCCGACAAAACGGTTGCGGTCAGCCGCTCGACCATGCCGACACGCTGCCGAAGCTGCTTACGAGGCACGAGCAAGACCAACTGCTCCATATCGCCGGGAAAGTCTGCCGAGAAGCATTGCGACGTGTCCAGGAGGGTAATGTCTCCCGGGCGAAGCACCGCCTGTCGGCAATCTTGCTCGACTACAGCAGTCCCTGATCCCTGAACGCACACAAATACGGTTTCATCCCCCATGCCTCCATACCGAGGCGTCGCACGTGCGACGTTGTGTGCCGCAGTCGACAATAAAAACATGCTTGTCGCGCTCATCGATCTGATTTTTATAGAACCATGGAAGCGGTCGCCAACGACCGAAGAACACTCCAGGTTCGTCATCAGACTCGATACCTGACGCGTCCAAAACCCAAGTCGCGCACCGGGAGAAATGTTCTCGGTGGTAACCAAATTTTCCGACTCATTCATGGTCATATCGATCGGCAACCCGAAATTAGAAATTCGCCTTTTGAGCGAAAGCGCGCTCTCTGCGATTCGCTCTCTCCTCGGCGCTTTAGAAGACACGTCGCTAGGACAAAGTCGCAACTACGCCGTGTCAATGAAATCAGGGAGAAGGCGCACAGAGAACTCCTTCGTAAAGCGGCTCGTCTCTCGCTGAAACCCCGAAAGCACCGCCCGATCGAACATGCGTGCCCTCAAGTGATACGCTCGAAAATCGATGACACGGGATACCCGAAGAAGTCTTCTGTTTCCCTGAACTGTATTACTGTACGAACAATCCTGGCATTGGGACCGCCCCTCTTCGTGTAGCGTTCTGAATTGTTCGGGCAAGCCGTAGTTCGCACGCTACGGCCGTTGCTAGACGACACATATGTCGTGAGCGCAAGACGCAACCTCATCATCGACCGACAAAACCTCTGGTTCTTTGCCGTCCGGGAACAAAAGCAATTCTGTGAAAGCAACCTAGGGTCAATCCTTACCTTTATCTAAAACGGGGACACGCCCGATGGGACCGAGAAATAGCGCCGCTCGCGACTGCGCCAAAAAGCCGGAAATGTGTTGATTGACGCCCTCCCGCGTGCGCGCATGCCACCCGGTCATGGAGCGTCGCGCCGCCCACTATGCAGGGCTGCGAGTCACATAGCTACTATTCAACTTGCGTACGGTGCTGCACCCAATGAGGGCCAGCGTCCGATCGATTTCCTGCTTGACTATGCCAATCACTTCGCTCACACCAACTTCCCCTCGGGCGGCTAGTCCGTACAATGTTGCCCGGCCAAGCATGACCGCGTTCGCGCCCAACGCAATCGATTTAACAACGTCGCCCCCCCTGCGCACACCGCTGTCGAGGAGAATGGCCGTCGACGGTGACCTTTCGCGAATGCCCGGCAACACATCCAGAGGAACCGGCAGGTCAGCAAGTTGCCGTCCTCCATGATTGGACAAGATGACACCATCGGCACCGGCCTGAACGCAGCGCGCGACATCTTCGGCAGTCAAGACACCTTTGACGATTAGCTTGCCCCGCCACTCGTCCCGAATGCGGCACAGATCGTCCCAGTTAAAACTCGCGTCCATTTCCCTGCGAAGCAAGGCGGCCTGGGAAGCGATGTCGAGCGTATCCCCTGTCACGAAGTTCTCTAGTTGCGGCATACCGTTTGACAAGTAAGACCATAGCCACCGTGGATGTGTCAGTCCATCAACGGCGGCGCGTGCGCTGAACTTGAATGGCATCGCGAACCCGTTTCGTATATCACGCTCGCGAAACCCGTTGACCGCGACGTCAGTTGTCAGTACCAAAGTCGAGTAGTTCGCAGCACGCGCACGTCGGACAAGGCTGCAGGCAAGGGTTCGGTTGACGACATACAACTGAAACCACAAGTCACCCGTCGCTTGCCTCGCGACCTCCTCGATTGACATGTTGGATGCGGTGGATAGAGCGAAGGGAATGCCCGCTTCTCCGGCCGCGCGTGCGAGAGCCGCGTCCCCGCTGGGCCAGAACGCCGCATTGAGGCCCGTCGGTGCAATTACCAAGGGCGTCGGCAATGTTCGACCGAAAAGGCTGATCGTCTGGTCACGGTGGCTTACGTCGACAAGCCGACTCGGTGTCAATTCCCATCTCTCGAACGCCGCGCGATTGTTTCCTAGACCTGACTCATCGTCAGCCCCCCCTTCCAGATAGTCGAAAACCATTCTGGGAAGACGCCGTTTTGCGGCAGCGCGATAGTCTTTGACCGAGAACATTCTTGAAAATGTAGTGACAGAGAACAAATGTTGTGGGATGTACGAAGCCGCCAAAGTGTACGGCGTTACCGTATGACATGCTTACCGTCCGATTCGTCATGCAACGACGCTGCGATTCTCGACGAGCCGAACAAGATGCAACACTGCCTGCGTACACGGTACGTCGATGCCCAGTTCTCGCGCCCTAACGACCACCTCGCCGTTGATAGCCTCGATCTCGGTTTTGCGCCCGGCCAGCACATCCTGCAACATCGACGGCCGGTGTTCGCGATGATGCGCGAGCGCATGCTCGACAGTCTCGATAATATGTCCCGGATCGACCGCCACACCGCTCGCCTGAGCCACACCCGCGACTTCTTCAACAATTCGGACCGCGAGAGCCTGACCATCGACATTTGCAAGCTCGCCAACCGTGCATTTCGTGATGGCACATAGCCCGTTGAGTGCAGCATTGAACGCTACCTTTTCCCAGATGGCGGACCATATGTTTGGATCTGCCGTGCAATTCAAATCCGCTGAATTCAGCGCCTCCACCGTACGTGCGACAACGTCTTGAGCCCCACCGTCGGCGCTCATGAGGCGAATCGCGCCAGTGCCGTGGGATGCCACCTGTCCGGGAACCGACTTGTCTGCAGGCCAAGTGGTCATGCCCACCATGACGCACTCGCGTGGGACATATTGCGCGATGCGTTCGACGTTGCCGAGTCCGTTTTGCAGCGACAACACGAACGTGTTCCTGCCGATCAGCATGGGCGCAGCGGCTAGCGCCTTCTGTGTATGGAAGGTTTTCGTGAACACAATCAGCAACTCGGGAGCTTCAACCATGTCCTCTGTACGGGTCACGCTGAGGTTCGTGACGGCACGCGCGCCGGCATCCGTCGTCACTTGAAGTCCCTCCCGGCGGATCGAATCGAGATGTGCCTGGTCGACATCGACGAGGGTAACGCGATGGTCCGCTTCCGCCAGCAGACCGCCGAACAGAGACCCCATTGCACCCGCGCCCAGAATCGCGATGTCCATATTCCGAGTCATTTCGCCTTCCTCTTCAGAACGGGTAATGGCGGGGCGTGGTCTGCAGCGTTATCCAGCGCAAGTCAGTGAACTCCGCGATGCCAGCCTTGCCACCAAAGCGGCCGAAGCCGCTTGCCTTAATGCCGCCAAACGGCATTTGTGCTTCGTCGTGCACGGTCGAGCCATTGATATGACAGATCCCGGACTCGATTCGCTTCGCAAAATTGATAGCGCGCGCTACGTCGCGACTGAACACTGCTGACGAGAGGCCGTACTCGTTGTCGTTCGCACAGACCAGTGCAGCCTCCTCGCCGCGTACGCGCACGATGGCCTTAACCGGCCCAAATGACTCGTCGTGGTAGATGCGCATAGCCGGTGTCACGTGATCGAGTAGCGTGGCCGGCATGAGTGTGCTGGTTGCCTTCCCGCCGCACACGAGCTTCGCCCCCTTGGCCAACGCGTCGTCTATTAGCGCATTACAGCGCTCCACCGTGCTCATGTCGACAACCGAGCCCAGTACGACGGGCCCATGACGCGGGTCTCCAAGCGGCAACGAAAGCGCGCGCGTGACCAGCTTGTCGACGAACGCGTCTGCGATGAGCTCGTCGACGACGATGCGCTCAGTCGACATGCAGATTTGGCCGGAGTTGGCGAACGCCCCGAATACAGCCGCGTTCACGGCGGCTTCGAGGTCCGCATCTTCGAGTACAACGAACGGAGCCTTGCCGCCGAGTTCGAGGACTGAAGGCTTCAGATGGCGAGCGCAGGACTCAGCGATGAGGCGCCCTACGCGCGTTGAACCCGTGAAGTTCACACGCCGCACACGCGGATGCACAATCATGGCTTCGACCACCGATGCCGCGTCTTCCGGAGCATTCGTCACAAAATTGACTGTACCAGGCGGCAGGCCTGCGTCCTGCAGTGCCTCGATGATGAGGCCATGGGTGGCCGGGCAGACCTCTGCCCCTTTGAGTACCACGGTGTTACCGCATGCGAGCGGCAACGCGATCGCACGTACTGCGAGAATTACGGGCGCATTCCACGGCGCAATGCCGAGCACGACGCCGGCGGGCTGGCGCACAGCCATTGCCATGCTACCCGGCACATCGGAAGGGATAAGCTCACCCTCAATTTGCGTCGTCAGTGCAGCTGCTTCAATCAAACCTGCCGCCGCAAGATGCAAGTTAAAGCCGGCCCACAGCGCGGACGCACCCGTTTCGGCGGCCATCGCGGCGGCGAACGCATCGGTGCGGGCCTCGAGTGCCTGTGCGGCTTTCATGAGCAAGGCGCGGCGCTCGGAGGGACCAAGCGCTGACCAGACGAAAAAAGCTTCAGCCGCGGCATCAACAGCGGCAAGGGCATCTTCAACTGTTGCTGCCGGCGCGCGCGACGCCACCTCACCGTCCAGCGGATTGCGCCGCTCGAATGTTGCTCCGTTGCGCGCCTGCAGTTGCTTGCCGCCGATCAGCATCGATACAGTTTTCATGGCATGTCTCCTCTGTGGTAGTAAAGGGGCGTTACGCAACGATGACTTCAACCAGTGCGGGCCCATCCGCCGCCAACGCATGACGCAGTGCGCCGGCCAGCTGCGTGGCTTCGCTTACACGGACGCCGGAACAGCACATACCAGTAGCTAGGGCCACGAAATCGAGACCAGGTAGTTCGGTTCCCTGGACCGGCTCATCCGGGGCAAATCCAAACACGGGCGCAAAGTCCTGCAGCGCGGCATAGCGCGTGTTATTCAAGATGACAAATGTCACCGGCAACTTCAGCTGCACAGCGCTCCAGATCGCCTGAATCGAATACATGCTGGAGCCATCGCCGATGAGTGCAATCACGCGCTCGCCGGGTCGCGCCAACGCCATGCCTACGGCCGCGGGCATGCCGTAACCCAGACCGCCGCTATCCATGGTGAGAAACGTGCCTGCATGAGTAATGGGCAGATACTTCTGCATGACTGGGCGCGCGCCTGGTGCCTCCTCCACTACCAGGCTTGCGGGGTCGCGCACGTCGGAGAGCGTTTGCAACGCGAATGCCGCCGACATACGTTCGCCGACACCTGCTGGCGGCAATGCGCGTGGTGCCTGCTCGCGCGGCGCAGGAAGACTACGCTCACACGGCGCAGGCCGTTCGAGCAAATCCAGGATTCCCAACTTGACGTTACCAACGGCCGCCAGCCCCACTGGTGTCCATGCGGCCACGCCAGGATCATCGATCAACTGGCAAAGCTGCGCGCCCAACGGCACATGCGGTCCTTGCCCTTCGACGTGATACGTGAATGCTGGTGCACCAATCACGAAAATCGCATCGTGACCGCTGAGCAATTGGACAATGCTCTCCCGCATAGCCGGCAAAAATCCCGCGAAGAGCGGGTGGTCTTCCGGAAAGCTGCACCGCCCCGTCATGGGCGCGACGTAGGCACGAGCACGATGACGCTCGGCGAGCCGCACAACGTCCTGTACCGCGTTAGCGCGGTCCACCGCACCACCGACTACGAACGCCGGTCGCTCGCACGCGTCGAGCATCTCGCCAATACGTTCAAGCATCGTCGGCTCGGGGCGCGTCCTTTGAGCCACACTTCGAGCCGGTACTGGATCACCTGGCTGATCCCAGTCATCGACTGGGATCGAGACAAACACCGGACCGCGAGGCTCCTGCATCGCTAGGTAGTAAGCGCGTGCGATGGCGAGCGGCACATCCTGTGCTCTGGCGGGCTCAATACTCCACTTGACATACGGCTTCGGCAATTCGGTGGCTTGAGTTGCCGCCAGAAACGGATCGAACGGCAGAATAGAACGCGCCTGTTGGCCCGCTGTTATGACAAGCGGCGTACGATTGCGGAACGCTGTGAAAATGTTGCCCATAGCGTTACCGACGCCAGCCGCAGAGTGAAGATTCACGAGCGCCGCGTTGCCTGTGGCCTGCGCATAGCCGTCGGCCATGCCGACTACCACTGCCTCCTGCAAGCCAAGCACATAGCGGAAGTCGGCCGGGAAATCGCGGAACATCGGCAACTCGGTCGAACCTGGGTTCGCAAAAATCGACGTCATGCCGACGCGACGCGCGAAGTCGATAACGGATTCGCGCACAGTCCATTTCCGGTCTCCGCCGGAACGGACAGAAAGCCCTAAGACATTATTTCCTTGATTCTGTTGCGGCGCGCTGCCTGCCATGCGAAACCTCCTCTGAAATGAGCGCGTGACACTCAAATCATTATCGAACCAACCTCGGTAACTGCAAATTGCCTAAATCAGTCAAAGGCATTACCTTTCGGTATGACCTACAACCTCCAACTGCTTCACGCTTTCGCGACCATCGTCTCGTGTGGCAGCCTCGGGCGCGCGGCAGAAGCCTTGCACGTCACCCAGCCCGCGCTGAGCCGGACAATTCAGAGGCTCGAGAAACAGGTGGGCGCCCCGCTCTTCGAACGGCATTCGCGCGGCATGCAGTTGACTGCCATCGGAGAGGCCCTGCTCCCGCATGCCAATCTGCTGCAAAGGGAAGCCGAACAGGCACGCGAGGAAATCGATGCCATGCGCGGACTCGCTCGCGGCACCATTCGCGTGGGCGCTGTGGGCAGCATCGCGTGTCTGGTTTTGCCGCTGGCCGTCAGTAGGGTGCTTGAAACGTGGCCCAATCTGCGTGTGCAGATCCTTGAGGGCGTCTGGGACAAACTAGCCGATGCCTTAGTCAAACGTGAGATCGACCTTGCACTCAGCATGACCGTGCCCGACACCGATGAGATAGTCGCCATTACGGATTGCAGGTGGGAAGATTCGAGCTTCGTGGTCGCGTCGCTCGACCATCGCCTGCGCGATAAGCCGGACCTCACGCTTGCCGACACGCTCACCGAGCGATGGGCAATACCGCCACGCGACACCGGACCGTTCGAACACATGCGCCAAGTCTTTGCCGCGCATGGGCTTCGCATGCCGCATATCGCCGTCGAAACCCGTTCGATTACCGCGCTCAAAAGCCTGGTGGCGCATTCGGGGTTTCTGAGCTGGATGGCTTCGACAATGTACGTGACAGAAAGCAAGGCGGGGGTGTTCGATACGCTTGACTTGCCCGGCGTAGTGGGTCGACGCGCGCTAACGGCATTCCGGCGGCACCAAGGCATCTTGCCAAGTCCGGCGACGAAGCTGTTGGATGAACTGCGACGGATGGCTGAGGCAGGCCTATAGCGCCAACGCCAATCCATCGCTAGTTGCATGGTGATTTCAAGCATCGGGCAGCGAAACCTATACCCAACCGACTTGCTTCGTATTGTTGCAAGTGCCAGCTTCGCAAAACCAGGAATCAGCAATTCGATCATTTTTCTATCAACTGCTACACCCCACAAGTGGTTCTTCCGTGATGTTTCGGCACATATCATTTCTTCGTCGCGTCAGGGATTTGACGCAACTCCGATACCTTTGGGAGAATTATTGTGTTTGTAGTTACGAATGGCATTCGACTCCATGTTGAGGAACAGGGCAACGGTTCGCCCACCCTCGTATTTCTGCATTATTGGGGCGGCTCGTCGCGCACCTGGAATGACGTCATCGCTGCGCTTCCCGCTTCTTACCACGCCATCGCACCGGATCAGCGTGGCTGGGGTGATTCGGAAGCTCCAGCGAACGGGTACAACCTGAAAGATTTCGCCGACGACCTCGCGGGCCTCATCGCTGCACTAGACCTTCAAAGCTATGTGCTGATTGGTCATTCGATGGGCGGCAAGATTGCACAACTGTTTGCGTCGCGCCGGCCCCGTGGTCTCGCAGGCCTCGTCCTCGTCGCCCCGGCACCGCCCGTTCCCTTGCACCTGCCCGACGAGGCGTTTGCGGCGATGCGCGGCGCCTATCTCTCGCGCGAATCGGTCGAAATGTCGATTGACCTGATGCTCAGCTCGAAGCCACTGAGCGCGGCGCACCGGGAGCAGATCATTGCCGATAGCCTGCGCGGCGCGCCCCAAGCGCGCGACGCATGGCCCGAGTACACCAGCCGCGAGGACATCACGAAGGAAGTGGCGAGAATCACCGTGCCCACCATCGTCATCGCTGGGGAGCTGGATCGCGTCGATAGCCTCGATGTGCACCAGACCGAATTGCTCCCGCGTATTCCACACGCGAAGCTTCACGTGCTACCTAGCACGGGTCACTTGTCACCGCTTGAGTCACCGCAAGAGGTCGCAAAGACGATTCACGAGTTCGTGTCGGAACTCGATACCAACCCGAATCAGCCGAAGGCACTGGAGCAGTTTCCCGTCGCATTCGACACGGCGTTCAACGCAGGCGACATTGACGGCGTTCTCGAATGCCTCACGCCGAACGCGACGATGCGAATGACCGATGGCTCGGAGATTACCGGCCGCGAGAACATGCGCGAGCATTTCAAGGAACTGCTCAACGGTGCGCTTCAACTTCGTAACGAAGTCCGACGCGTGCTCCAGAGCGGTGATATCGCACTTCTGCTGCTCGACTGGACGCTCAACATAACACTCCCCAACGGGGACAAGAACGTTGAGCAGGGAACGGCGACGCAAGTCATGCAGCGCGGTACTGATGGCGTCTGGCGTCTGCGTGTGTCGAACCCGCTCGGCCTCAACTAGTCGCGACCGACAGCAATCGTGCGTACCCACTCAGGTCGACGCTCTGTCGGCATGGGTGGGCGCGCTGTTCACCCTCGGCAACATCTTGACGATCATGTCGTCTTCCTTGCAGGTCCTGCTACCCTCGATGGCAATCGCTGGCTTGGGTGCTGACATCTTCTCGCCGCTTGCGTCTTGCACCGCGGCCAATATGGTCAACGCCTCTCAAAAGGGTCGAGTGCTGTCCACCGTGTTGGGCGGACTGGGATCGGGGGCCACTTCGGCGTTCCCGTAGGTCTCGCGATCGAGAGGTGGTTCGGATGGCGATGGACGATCGGTCTGCTCATTCTCCTCGGCTTGATTGCCGCTGTGGGCGTGGCACTCTATAAGGCAGAACTCCCGAAGGTGCGACTGTCGACTGGAAAGCGCGCCTGTCCGCACTCAAAGCGCCATTCACTCTGGCGACGTTGTCCGTTACGTTCTTCACGTCATTTTCAGTGCTAGGTCTCTATACTCATATCGCAGACGTCACGACGTCCAGTGGCATGACCGATCGTGTCGGCATGTTGATCTGATTGTGAGGTGTCGGTGGGATGATCGGCTCGCTGGGCATTGGCAAGGTGATCGACTATCACCTGCCACCTCCCGTGTCACGCCCATACTACTTTGCACGATCGTCATAAGTTATCTGCTTGTGGTCCCTCGACTGTCCAGTAGATCGCAGCCTTCATAAAACTGAAGAGTTGCAGCACGAAAGCGGACTGTTCGTCGGCTATGAAACCGTCCGGCGGTGGTGCGACAAGTTCGGCGCGGGCTTCGCGCATCGAGTTAAGGCTGCGCGTTGCAAGTCGGGTTAGACCTGGCACCTCACCGAAATGTTCGTGACGCTACGCGGCTCGAGGCCGTCCTTATTTGCGTACCAACGGAATCTGCAGATTCGTAGGCCGGTTCTCTTCGCTATCGAAACCCCGCCCACCCACATTGCGCGCGCCCCAAAACAGCATGTTATCGGCAAGGTAGATCAAATCGTATTCCTTGAAGTTTTTACCCTCGGCCAGGCCGAAGGGTGCAAAAGCCTTGCCAAACACGCTCTGCGTCTTGCCCACTTCCCAGGTGGCATAACCGTCTGATGCTACTTTGTTCAGTATGTCCGCAAAGCCCTGCACGAGCGGAGTCACTTCATAGGCTTCGTCGGCCACAAAGTCTACTTTCTGCGCGCCAGGGGCAATCGGATGTTCGCCAGGCCATTGCATATGGCCTTTGATCAAGATGCGCGTGAGCGGCACCTTGCCGTAGTGATCGGCGAAGTTCACGATAGTGAGTACGAAGCCGTCTCCCGCCACGTAACTAAAGTCACGCTGCAAGTAGAAGGCCTTGAGGGTGCCGTCCGGGTTTTTTAATGCACTGGGCCTGATTTCGGGCGCAATGCTGACCCATTCGCCGACGAGTGCCTGCTTGATCTGTTCTACGTTCATTGGGATGTTCCTTCATTTGAGTTGCTGGTAAGTGAATACAACCTTTCGAAGGTATCAACAAATTGGATCGAGAGGTCTAGTACGATGTTGACACCCTACTACGTGAAGCCCTCAAAATTGCGACCAACACAAACGGCACGCCAAGTTGGCGAAAAAACGCAGCATCCGCCAGTGAATCAGGACCTGTCGGACGTTAGCGCAACGCTCTTCTCAATACCTTCCCCACCGCAGACTTGGGTAACGTTTCCCGGAACTCGAATTGGCGCGGTACCTTGTAGGCTGTCAGGCGTTCGCGACAATACGCCTGAAGCACGTCAGCGCTTAAGCGGGCATCCCTGGCAACCACAAAGACCCTCACCGCTTCGCCCGTTCTGGAATCTTGCACGCCAATACAAGCGCACTCACAAACATCGGGATGCCCAGCGACCACCCGCTCAATCTCGTTCGGATATCCGCCAGAAAGCGCGCATCCAGTCAATTCACGCCAGCGCATGGCAACGTTGGGCTGCACAGCCGCGCCCGCGCCACACGTGTAGACCAGATCGCCGAAATCAAGCTCGCGAAATCGCTCGTAGTCCAGCAACGTGTTGAACAGGGTATTGACGCCGACAAAGAACGAAAAATGATGTTTCCGTCACTGCTCGACGAGGGTTGGAATATCTCGAGGATTCGGAACGAGAGCGTTCTTCCATGCGCTGGCGCACTATTCCAAGCACGTACCACCCAAGACTTTCGCACCGAAAGAAACTCGCATGTCTTTTTTCAACTCCTCTATGCCTTCAGCCACGGTGATTCCAAAAATCTCTCTTTTAGATGGTTGACGAACCCTTTGACGAGCTGAAATTCGCGAGCAGCTTTCGCATATGAGGCATAAATCCTTACCACGGGACGACGTTCAGCACATAGGAGGGGAACAAGCCGACCGCGCGCGATGTCACGCCCGAACAAATATAGCGGCCCGCACGCGACTCCCGCCCCGGCAAGGGCAGCCGCCAGCAGCATCTGCTCGTTGTTCGTCGTCATCCGAAACCCCGGCGTTTCGTTCCACTGGCTTTCCCATTCGGCCTCTGCCAGCGGAATTCGGCCAATTGTTCTCAATTGCTTGACCCGCACCCTCGGCATACGAGAAATTTCGATGAGAGACTTGGGCGTTCCATAACGACGCAACAGAGCGGATGAAGCGCAAAAGATAACTTCGTTCGCTGCTATAACTTCGCGTACGTGTTCGTGCGATGCCGCTTCGCCGAGCTGGACCGCGACGTCTGCGTGGCGCACGCCTGCCTGATCAACTTCCTCGCCGAGAACAAGGTCAATCGACACCCTTGGCTGTGCTGCCAGATAGGTTGAGACGACTTCTCCCATGTACATCGCGCCGAACGTTAACGGCGCAGAAACTTGCAGCCTGCCGACGGCAGATGCTGCTGCCTCAGACGCCTCACGGTTTGCGTCATCGATACTTGCCAAGATGGCCTTGCATCGCTCGAAATAGATTCGACCAGCGTCCGTCAACTCAAGGCGCCTTGTAGTCCTTTTGAGCAGCTCAACTCCAAGTTCGCCCTCGAGCGCCTTAACGTGCTTGCCCGCCATTGAAGGGGACAAGCCCAAGCGTCGCCCGGCTGCGACGAGACTCCCTTCTGCAACAGCAGCAACAAACAACTCCATGCCGGAGAATTGCTTCATATCACGTGTTGCCGCTCGCGCTCACCCTCATCCCACGTGGACTCACGCCAAACCTGGTTCGGAATACGCGGCTGAAATGGGTATAGTCCGAAAAACCCCAATTTCCGGCAATCTCCTTGATACTTCGATTGCCGGAAGCTTGGTCTAACAAAGCCTTTCGCGCACCATCCAATCGCATATCCCATATCATCTGGGTCAGCGTGCGTGGCTCAGATTCGAATGCCCGCGTTAATGAACTGATCGACATCTCAAGCGCGGAAGCGATGGTTGACAAATTCAGATCGTCCGTCGACAGGTTCTGTAAGACATAGGCTTTTATCCGGTCTCGGTGATACCGCCTAAGATTACTCAGCTTGTGCTCTGACTGTACGTTCAGACCTTCCAAATTAGCCGTAACCAAATCGATCACCGAGCTGGCTAAAGCCTCGATGACCGCGGGTCGACTAGTGTCGAGAACTTCGGGCAGTGCCTCCAGCATTCCGCGAAGCATTTGGCCTACCGGTCTGTAGCCATCGATAGCGACGGCTGTCGTTGATTCAGCCGCTGGGAACCGAAGACGAAGTGCGTCCCGAGGGATGTTGACGATGACCTGCCTAAACTCGCCCTCGAACTCGAGTGCATACGGCCGGGTTGTATCGTAGTGCACAAAATCGCCGGGCCTAAGAAACGCCGTACGGTTATCCTGACGCACCAGTCCGGACCCATCGATCTGCATCGCGAACAAGAATAGCTCAGGTTCACTGTCACAACGCCGAGCCCGTCTTTCCACCACCTGTCGGTTTGACTTGACGATATTCAGGTCTAGCGCCGCGAAGCGTCTGTGCTCGATGGATCCTTGAAGGCAGCTATCGTGCTTCTCTCCTGTAGAAACATATTCAAGCTTCACGAACGCCTTCTGGACCACGTCGATCCATTCGTCAATTCGCTCCCGTGCGGGCGTCGAGTCGTGTGTCCTGTACAGGTCCATGATGTCGCTGCAAATCGGCTACGCGCGCTCCGCGTTTAGAAGAGAGTAGATGTCGGTCCAGCGCTGTACACAGGCGTCGGTTAATGCATCGTCGGCGTTATGGGAAACCGCCGGAATACTTGCGACGGACTGTAGGGAGGCGCGTCCAGAGTGTATAACAATGCCACGAGAGCGTACCTCTGCCGCCCCGCTAGTGAAGTTTTTGTTCCTCGTGCGAACAGTTTGTTCTGAACACACCTGAGAGGTCCACTCACACAATCTTGCAAGGCTTGTTTGCAACACTTGCTGACTCTCCCGAAAGGATGATTCACGGGATGACGGACTTTGGTAAGCATCTGATTTGTACCGTTCCCCGCCTTGCGTAGAAAATGCAATCATCGGCTGCGACGGACACGAGTGACCGACTCTGTCCACAAACAGCGCGAGAATGGACACAGTGCCTCAGACAGTCGAGTTACCTGCCAAACGCCAGAACCGACGGCATCCATTGGAATGGAAGCGATCGGTCGTCGAGCAGACCTTTGAACCCGGCGCGTCGGTCGCCAGGGTCGCTCGCGACAACAACATCAACGCCAATCAGGTGTGGGCCTGGCGCAAACTGTACGCCCAGGGTCTGCTGGTCGAAGATGCGCAGGCGGAGATCATGTTGCCCGTCGTTGTCGATGGACGGTCCGATCGTCCGGCCACCCATGTGCCGGAGGTGATGAACGCGCCGGCACCTCCGCAGGCTGCAAACGGCAGCATTCAGCTTCAGCATGGCAATACCTCGGTCCGGATAGAAGGCGTGCCCGACGCGACGATATTGCGCCTGGTCCTCGAGCGGATTCTGCGATGATCGGGCCGCCTGCAAACACACGGATCTGGATCGCTGCCGGCGTCACTGACATGCGCTCCGGCTTCAATTCGCTTGCGGCGAAGGTACAGATGGTGCTTGAGAAGGATCCTTATGGCGGCCATGTTTTTATCTTCAGGGGGCGTCGCGGTGATCTGCTGAAGGCGTTGTACTGGAGCGATGGTGGCCTATGTTTATTTGCGAAGCGTCTTGAGAAAGGGCGTTTTGCATGGCCCCGCGCCGACACGGGCGTCGTGGCGCTGACCACCGCTCAGCTCTCGCTTCTGCTCGAAGGGTTTGACTGGCGACAACCAGTCGAAGCGGCACGCCCGCGCAGTGCTTTGTAAACGTCTGTTACCGCGTGCTTTTGCATGCGGCAGATAGTCGTAAACTGTCACGATGGATCTGACCGATTCTGACCTGCCCGACGACATTGATGCGCTCAAGGCGCTGGTACGCGCGCATGCGGCGTCAGCTCATGCAAACGCGCAGCGGGTCGTCGAGTTGGAGGACCAACTCAGCTCCCGCGTAAGCGAGATTGAACATCTGAAGCTGACGATTGCGAAGCTGCGCCGCATGCAGTTCGGTCGCAAGTCTGAGAAGGTGGAGCGTCAGATCGAGCAGCTCGAACTGCGACTTGAGGACCTGCAGACCGATGAAGGTGCGGCCACCCAGGCCGATTCGAAGAAGGCGCAACAACGCCGCGAAAGCGTCTGTCGCAAACCGCTGCCGGATCACCTCGAACGCGAAGAGCGTGTGCATCGACCCATCGAGGAAGACTGCCCGGAATGCGGTGGCACACTCAAACCGCTGGGCGAAGACGTATCCGAGCAGCTTGAATACGTGCGCGCGCACTTCCGCGTCATCCGTCATCGCCGTCCCAAATTCGCCTGTTCGTGCTGCGACTGTATCGTGCAAGCCGCTGCGCCGAGCCGGCCAATCGATCGCGGGCTGCCCGGTCCAGCGTTGCTCGCCCACATCACGACATCGAAGTTCGCGTACCACATCCCGTTCTATCGCCAGTCCGTCATCTATGCGCGCGACGGCGTCGAGATCGAACCGGGTACCATGGGCCACTGGCTGGGTAGCCTCGCATGGCTACTCAACCCGCTGGTCGACGCGGTGCGCCGCCATGCGCTTGGCGGCACGAAGGTTCACGCCGATGACACGCCGCTGCCGGTGCTTGCGCCGGGCAATGGCAGGACGAAGACCGGCCGGCTCTGGGTGTATGTGCGCGATGACCGGCCCTGCGGTTCGGACGAAGCGCCGGCGGTCTGGTTTGCCTATACACCGGATCGTCGCGGCGAACATCCACAACGTCACCTTGCCAACTTCACCGGCGTACTGCAGGCAGATGCGTTCGCCGGTTATGCAGATCTGTACATCGGCGGTCAGATTCACGAAGCAGCGTGCATGGCGCATGCACGTCGAAAGCTACATGATCTGCACGCTGTTCGGGCATCACCGATCACCAGCGAAGCACTCGAGCGCATCGGCGCACTCTATCGCATCGAAGAGCACATTCGTGGCAAGCCGCCTGAAGAACGTCGGCGCGTTCGCCAGGAGAAGGCTGTGCCACTGCTTGATGATATGAAGCGGTGGTTCGAGGCGACGCTCCTCACACTCTCCGCGAAGTCGGACACCACCAAAGCGATCCAGTATTCCTTGAATCGCTGGCCTGCGCTGGTCTATTACTGCAGCGATGGTCAGGCCGAGATCGACAATCTGATTGCCGAGCGCGCATTGCGCGGTGTAGCAATCGGAAGGCGGAATTTTTTTTTGCCGGCGCGGACTCAGGCGGCGAACGTGAAGCTGCAATGTACAGCCTGATCGGTTCTGCCCGCCTGAACGGCATTGATCCAGAAGCCTACCTGCACTACGTCATCGAGCGCATCGCCGATCACCCGGCGAACCGGATCGACGAACTGTTACCCTGGAACGTAGCTCCTCTGCTGCCCGTCGCCTCACACATCGATCCCCTTCGCTAGCAGCCGATCCTCTCGCGCGTCAACGTAATCCGCGACGGTGCAGATCGAATGCTTACGGACTTTGACACGTACAGCAAAGAGTAACGAGCAGCTCAGCAAATCCCACTATTTTGGTCATCGTTAATATTTCCGCAGTCCAGCCGCTTTGCGTCCTGGTCAAGGAACACTTTTCAAACTAGTGGTTCGTCAAAGGAGACAATTCATGGGTATCAACCATCCAAAGTTCAAGGCTGCGGTCGTTCAGGCAGCTCCAGCCTTTCTCGATCTTGATGCATCTGTCGAGCGGACCGTTTCCCTTATCGCCGAGGCGAGTGCCGAAGGCGCGCAACTGATCGCTTTCCCTGAGACGTGGATTCCCGGCTACCCGTGGCATATCTGGCTTGATAGCCCGGCATGGGTAATGGCCAAGGGTTTCGTGCAGCGCTACTTTGACAACGCGCTGCAATATGGGACACCCGAAGCCGACCGCATTGCCGCAGCGGCAGCCAAGCATAGGATTACAGTATCCCTTGGGTTCTCGGAACGCGACGGCGGAAGCCTTTACATTTCGCAGTGGCTCATCGGCCCCGATGGCCAGACGATTTCCCGACGTCGGAAATTGAAGCCAACTCACGTCGAACGCACGGTTTTTGGCGAAGGCGACGGGAGCGACCTTTCGGTGCATGACACGGCACTCGGGCGCATCGGCTCGCTGTGCTGCTGGGAGCACCTGCAACCTCTGTCGAAGTACGCAATGTACTCACAAAATGAGCAAATTCACATTGGCGCGTGGCCTAGTTTCTCGCTGTACCAGCCGTTCGCGCATGCCCTTGGCTCCGAGGTCAATGTCGCAGTAAGCCGCGTATATGCAGTGGAAGGACAATGTTTCTTCCTCGCACCGTGCGCGACTGTCTCTGAGGCAATGATCGAAGAGCTGTGCGATACCCCCGAGAAGCGCAATCTCATTCGCGCAGGTGGCGGCCAAGCAGCAATCTACGGTCCGGATGGCACCTTGCTGACGCCGACGATGCCCGACACTTACGACGGCCTGCTGTATGCCGAACTCGATCTTGGCGTTATTTCGATAGCCAAGAGCGCGGCCGACCCTGCCGGACATTATTCCCGGCCCGACGTCACACGTTTGCTGCTGAACCGGACGCCCGCCAAACGCGTTCAGGATATGGCTTCGCCGTTGGACCCGGTGGCTGAGCCAGAGGACACCGCTCAAGCCCAGTAACCTGATCTCCCGCGCACCTCCTGCCAGGTTCCGAGGTGCGCGGTATATCTGTGAGAGCGTCGCGGCAAGTGAAGCGCCTTAGAGTCAGGAGACGTTCATCCCGTCACGAATACACCCCCTCTCACCTCGCTTCCGGGAGATCTGACAGCGCCTGCTTTCTGTACTCGCGCGGCGTCACTCCATATAGCGCTTTGAACGACTGGCTGAAGTGAGTCAGATTACTGAAACCCCACGCGAACGCAATATCGCCGATCGGACGGATCACCTGACCAAGGTCCGCAAAATCCCGGGCGCACTTCTGCAATCGGCGTTCCCGGATGAAGCGCTCAACCGACAGACCGTCCCCAGCAAAAATAATGCTGAGATAACGCTTCGAGATCCCTAAGTGTTCCGCGACGTCGCCGGGCGAGAGAGAAGCGTTTCGAAGGTTTACCTCTATGAACGCGCGACCACGATAGGCGAGCATCGACCGGGCCACGGACGTATTCGCAGCACGACTGCCATCGAGTAAGGCTACAAAAGCCATCACGACCATGTCCAGCGCCTGCTCGTTCAGCCGCCGTGCGACCGTGGGACTTAACTGCTCGATATCACGTGCCAATGACGTAATGAACTGCGTCGTTATCTTACCCAGTGGGCTTTCGGCAGATACAACGGTCGCCGTCAAGCGCTCCGGTGCGCCAACATGCTTGCGGAACAGCGAACGAGGAACTTGGAAGACGAGTTGCGCCACCTCATCAGGGAAATTCGCGTGGAATGCCCTAGAGGTATCGAGCAACGTCATATCGCCTGTCTGCAAGATACATTGCCGACTATCTTGCTCAACGATCGCAGTCCCCTCTGCCTGGATACAGACGAAAATCTGCTCCTCCCCGACCTGTGCCGTCATCGGAGTCGCACGCGCAATTGCATGTTTAGCAGCTTCGATCTCGAGCAGCCTGATCGGCGTGGACGGATGAACCGTGATTGAGCCGAAGAATGCATCCGCTGCAGTGCTGCTACATTCCAGGTGGGTCAACAATCTTCCAACTTGGCACTGCCAATAACTCAATCGCGCATTCGGCTGAATGCGCTCGGTCGAGAACTGACTCTGCATGGCGCTCAAGATCTTCTGTACGATATCGGGGATATTCTTGTGTAAAGCTAGATCACAAAGAACAATAATTTTCCACCCATCTGCACCGCCGTCTGGTACTAGATACCCCACGTCGCCTCATGGCAGAAGCAAATTCTCACAGCCGAGCGAAAGTCATAGTTCATACTTGAGCCGGTTGAGGTAGTCAACAAACGTTTTCACCTTCGTCGAGACGAGCTTGGCCGTTGGAAAGACCACATTAACGTCGAGGTCGAACGTGCGATACCCAACAAGTAGTGGTACTAGTTCGCCAGACGCCACACTATTGTGAAATGCAAAGTTCGGCCCGTAGGCAATTCCAATGCCAGCTGCCGCAGCAGACAAGAGAGCCTGCATATTGTTCGCGCGAAGCCGCACCGGCCCATCGACGAGAACGATACGACCTGAGCTATCCGTTGCACTCCAACCGCCGTCGGAAACCGCGCCGTGAAACTGCACGCGAGGGAGTCGTCGCAACTGTTCGGGTGTGTCCGGACTTCCGTGCCTCTTGAGAAAATCCGGCGACGCACAAAAGATCATCCGACACGGAGCAAGGCGTCTAGCAACGAGGTCCGAGTCTCGCAAACGACCGATTCGGATCGCCAAGTCTATCCCACCGTCAATGATGTCGACGTACTCGTCATCGAACAGAACCTCGATTTCGACGCCCGGGTGATCACTGAGGAAGTCAGAAACGACATCACCGAGATGCATCGCCCCGAAGGTGACAGGCGCCGCGATACGCAACACACCGCTAACGGTTCGTTGAGCGCTGGATGCCTCCTCAATCGCCTCATCAAACGCATTAAGAATCGCACTGCACTTTTGGTAGTACACGTGCCCTACCGCTGTTACACCGAGGCTTCGGGAATTCCGGTGCAGCAGCCGAGCTTGGAGACGCTTTTCCTCGGATGCAACATACTTGCTCGCCATCGCCGGAGACATATCCAGACGCTTGGCAGCTCCAGTGAGGCTCCCCTCCTCAACGGTAGCAACGAATACGCGCAAACTGATCAACCGGTCCATGCCAAAAAAACCCTTCGATCGACTGCCGCGGATATCGATAGATTCATCTAAAGGGCGTTTTCAAAAATGTCGTTGAAAATACCGCACCCTTCTATCGGCCAGCAGCTACCGCCCTAAACAGATGTCTTTTCAGCGCGAAGCTGGAGACGACGACCAAGGTTGAAATGCTCCCATATCCTGATAGCAGAACTATCTTCAAAGGGAACATATTAATTTTCCACGGAGAACATTAGCGCTTACTCACCAACCAACCGACGCGCCCCTACTTCCATTTCGCAATTGCAGCTACATTTGGTCTAATTAATCAATGACCAACGGATTCGACCGGCGGCGAATACGTATTCACGACAACATTGCCCCCCCGACCGGTCTGCGACGAACCGTTCGAACCTTGACCGTACGCCGAGTTGCTCGTCTGCGCCGCGACACGAGCTTCAGCAGCCTGGATGTTTTCCGGATAGTGCATCCAATCATTTGGGTTGTAGCCCGCCTTTTCGACGCGAACCAGATTCGTCCGCACTTCATCCCGAGTCAGCGGCTGTGCCGACTGTGCAAACGACGCGACCGGGGCCGCGATTGCAACGGCGATAAGCATAGCCTTAAACAGCAATTTCATATTCATTACCTCCGACGAAAGTTGTCCAAAAAGCCACGAAAGATATGTTCGATAGCGATTAGTAAGCAGTCTACGGATTGCACGATTCATGGTAAATACCTAGATACCGAATACACTATTCACTCGCGGACAACAATTGCCGAGTACTCCGATTTCATGTCGGTGAGCAATATACGACAAGCCGATTTTGATGAATCGGCATGGCCCCGCTGCCGATCGGCTAGCAGCATCGCGCGGCGCCGCGATGTCGGTGCCCCCGCGGAACGGAAGTCGCGTCAGGGTGTCCTTCGGACATATGTGTAGGTTGTGCTCGTTGAGCTTGGTTGAACGAACCAAACTCATAGTGGTAGCAGAGTCACCGACCGCTCGCGTCACCGCCGAAAGGATCACAGTTAACCGGTGATTGTTGTTCCGTTTTTACTTCGATATCGTCTGTGCCGGCACTGACAGAATCGCCGCCACCGCTACCGGGCGGTGTAGTTGTTGCTCGGCATTTGAAGGGTTGAAAGCACAGCGCGATACTCAGCAACGACGCAGACGGCGCCCTCGAAATGGCCGGAGCAAGCCGAAGTATGATGGCGTGGACGGCCGGTGAGCGGTCAATTTCCGGCCGCGCGGTCATCAGTCCGCCGCGAGCGGACAATGGGCACTGAGTCCGCCGCTTGCGACCAGGAAGGCGGCATATAGAAGGTTTTACGGTATTGTGCCGGTGATGTACCAGCGACGCGCCGGAAGTTTTCGCGCAACGCAGTCGCCGATCCGAAACCCGCTTCAAATGCGACCTGCTCGATCGACCACGCCGTGGTCTCCAGAAACTCTTGTGCACGCCGAACACGCGCTGCAAGCAGCCATTGCAGCGGCGACATGCCCGTCTCCGCGAGGAAGCGTCGGCTCAATGTGCGCGTACTTGTGCGAGCGCGATGCGCGATGGCGTCGATCGTCAACGGCTTTTTCAGATTGTGTCGAATCCATTCGAGTAGCGACTGCAACGAAGCTGACGAAGTCAGCATGTCGTGGCGGATGAACTGTGCCTGACCTCCGTCGCGGGCGAGAGGCACCACCGCGAGGCGGGCCGCGTCGACTGCGGGCGCTGCACCGTAGTCTCGCCGGATCATGTGCAGACACAGGTCGATACCGGCCGCGGCACCCGCCGACGTCAGGATCTTCCCGTCGTCGACGAACAATACGGTTGGGTCGACGTTCACGCCAGGATAGCGGCGCGCCAATTCCGCTGCCGCGAGCCAGTGCGTCGTTGCGCGCCGGCCGTCAAGCAGCCCTGCTGCCGCAAGCACGAAGGCGCCGGTGCAGATGGATGCGATTCTCGTGCCGCGAGAAGCCGCATCGCGCAGTGCCGCGATCACGCGACAGGAGACTGGCGAAAGCGGATCGGCGAGACCAGGCACGATGATCGTGTCAGCCTCCTCCAAGGCATCGAGGTTCCGGTCGATTTCGGCGCTGAACAGGTCGTTTCGCACGCGGCGCGTCTCGCCGCAGAGGAACACCCGGTAGGGCCGGTCGAGGCCCGCCACGCGCGCACGCGAAAATATTTCGCACGGGATGGACATGTCGAAACCGACGAAGCCGGGGAGCAACAGCACCGCAACTGTATGCATGAATGTAATTGGCCGAAATCCGTTGATATCTGGCATTTTAGCCAATGGTAAAACGTGCCGCGGCGCTCCAGAATGGCGACCTTGCCTTCAGCGAGTCTCCCATGGACCAAGCCCCTGTGTTCCTGCGCAATCTCCGTATCATGGCCGCCATCGAGGCCACGACGCTGATCGTGCTGGTGTTCGTCGCCGTTCCGCTCAAGCATCTGGGCGGCACGCCGACCGCCGTCCAATGGGTGGGGCCCGTACACGGCATCGCGTTCGTCATGTACATGTGGATGGTTATCACATCGGCAGCGAGCGGCCTATGGAGACGCTCAGAAGTGGTCCGGCTATTAGTTGCCGCGATCGTTCCCTTTGGCGGCTTTCTGAACGCGGCGTGGCTTGCCCGCAAGCGGATTGCTCGATGATTTATCTCTCGATCAAGGCGCTTCACGTCGCCGCGGTAATCACCTTCGTCTCCGGGCTGCTTGTCCTCGCCTTATGTGCGGCGACGGGCAATCTCGTGACCCTTCGCGCAACTCGCCGTTGGGACCGCCAAGTGACAGCGCCGGCCCTGGCGCTGGTATGGATCACCGGCCTGACGATCGCGCTAATGGGGCACTGGTTCGGCGCCGGCTGGCTGACCGCGAAGCTGCTGCTGGTCATTTTTCTGTCGGCTTTGCATGGCGCGCTCGCGGGATTGCTGAGGCGGGCGGAGCGCGATGACACGATGCGCGGATCGCCTGTTTTGAGGTTCGCGGCGCCCACCGTCATCGTCACTGTTGGCGCGATTGCTTGCCTCGCGGTCCTGAAGCTCTTCTAGCGCGCGATTTTCATTCTGGACCTGGCGGTGCTGTGCGGTCGATACCGCGAGCACGATAACGGGGAAGAAAAACGGGAACCCCAACGCCTTTAGTCATCCTGTGCTGCGCAATCAAAGGAATCGGTCAGGTGCTCTCCTTGGTCGGCCTCGTCGAAGACGCGATCTTCGGCGCGTAACGCTCAGCCTGCAGCACGCGAATCTGCTCCTCGAGCCGTCCGATGCGCGCGTCCAGCTCCTCGATGCGCTTCGCACCGTCAGCCGCACCCTCTTCGAGATCGGGGATATAGCCCAAGGGGCAGAATGCACATCCCCTTTGTTATGAGGCCAATGCCACCTGAAAATACAAATACTTCCTTTTGAGCGAAGTAAGGTAGGGACTTCGAGGTGGGACAGGTAACAAGCGCGGCAGCGATGGCGCAAATGCCGCGACTCTGACTTGTCCCCCGCGCCCCGGGCCGAGAGGAGCGGATAGCTAGTGCTGGTGCCGTCCCTCTGATCGATTGCCAGTAAGCAGCGCTCGCGGCGACGTGGCGTCTCAGCTTTCGAATGGGGCGTTGTCGATGAGGTCGCACAGGTTCGGACAGCCGAAACCATAAACATGGCGATGTCCAATATCGACCAATCCGGTGCCGTAGGCTGTGTGGGGCTTTTTCCTGATAACTTCAGCTAACGCTTCCGTAAACGCAGCCTTGATTCCAATCCGGGGGTAAAGGGTGAGCACATCATCAACTAAAGACGGCGTGATTTCATCCAGTCGAAGTCCCAAAATGTCGGCATTGGCCCCGAAGTGAATAAGCGCAACCTCAGGCTGCTTGCGATCGGCGATACCCGAGATAGTGTGGAGAGCGATGGCGTCCCAGACAAGCTCGGTCTTGGACTTCGGGTAGCCGTTCTCGAGCAGAAACCGGTCGGCGGCATCGGCGCTATCAACCTCAAAGCGCTTGTCGGCCGCGAATTCGTCGGTGAGACTGAGGTCGTGCAGCATTGCGGCGAGATAGACAAGCTCGCGATCGTACGTTAGACCCCGCCGCTTGCCGATAAATTCCGCGAACCACCATGTCCGGTGCACGTGGTTAAGCAGTGCTTTTGAATGCACCCGTTCGATGAGCGATGTTGCTTTCCGGGTGAGTTCAGAATCCGGGGCGCTAACGCCTCCGATAGTGACTGGCATGTTCAAGGGTCCTCCGCGAACGTGAAGTTAAGTTAACGAGGTTTTCAGTCTAGGCGCTCATAGCGTGACACAAATGACTGTTTTCAGTCGATTTGTGACAGAATCACGTTCTCGTATATGGATGAGGCGGAAATGAGGAAGCGGACGAAGACGTGCAAGCAGCCTGAGACCGGTCGGCGTAAGCGAATCGTGATTCTGGGTTTGCCGCCGGTAGATGCACTTGATGTGATCGGACCGGCCGAAGTTTTCTCTTTTGCGAACCGCCTACTTGATGAGCCCGCCGCCTACGCAGTTGAACTGGTGTGCTCCAACGCGGATGTGTATCTGGAAAGCGAAGCCGGCATCGGGCTTCGGGGGCACAAGACGCTTGAACAGGAGCGTCGTGCCGACGAGCCAATCGACACCTTGATCGTCGCGTCGGGCTTGAGGTCAATCGACCGACTTGATCCGGCGGCGATTGAGTGGATCCGAACCAAGTCACCGTCAGTGCGCCGCGTGTGCTCAATATGTGTTGGCGCGTTCGCGCTGGCGGATGCTGGGCTACTGGACGGTCGCAGAGCAACAACTCATTGGCGCATGGCAGCGCAATTGGCAGAACGCTACCCAAAGGTCGTGGTCGATCCGACGCCTATCTGGGTGAAAGATGGCAATCTCTATACCTCGGCCGGCATATCGTCCGGGATCGATCTAGCGCTTGCTCTGGTGGCTGAAGACTTAGGAGATAACGCCGCCCTAGAAATTGCGAAGAATCTGGTGCTATTCCTGCGCCGGCCCGGTGGACAAGCGCAGTTCAGCGTTGCCCTTCGATCGCAGCGGGCATCGAGTTCGAGCTTGGACGAGTTGTGTCTTTGGATCGGTGAGCATCTGCATACGGACCTTACGGTAGAGATATTGGCAGACAGACTATCGATCAGTATCAGAACGGTTATCCGCATGTTTCAACGGGAATTTAAAACCACGCCCGCCAAGTATGTCGAAGACGTGCGGCTCGAAGCTGCCTGCCAAGCACTCGAGTTGGGGCGCAGTTCCGCGGAAGAGATTGCACGTCGATGCGGTTATCATAGCGTCGACGTGCTACGAAAGGCATTCACAAGACGTCTAGGCGTGAGTCCCACAGAGTACGCGCGGCGTTTCGCACGAAACAGTGAACCAGGCTAGAGCAGTCCCAACAGGGCTATATTCTCCCCGTTGCCCCTAATTGGCGCGGTACAGCACCAGAGTGGCCTGTACCGTTGCCACATGTAACGTGTGTGATTCCCCACGCGTCGTTTCAACAGAACAGAAGAGGGACCGTCTTCGCGTAAGCGCCCCCCTTGGAGGCCGGTTGCCCAAAGCACCTACGGGTGCAAAGCCATGCACCACTGCGCCACGCTCCCCACCCATCAGTCTTCTTGCGCTTGCGCGCCTCGCCCTGTTTCAGTCTAGCTTTGTATGGCATTGTTGCGACCTGCTTTCTTATGATCGCGCGGTTTTACCTGAACCGCGACTGTCCAGCAACGCCCTCTTCCGAACAAAAGCCCAGCGCATCACCCTCTTTGCGCGTTACTGGCCGGATGCCTGCAGAGCCAACCGAAGCTGTTGCGCGGCTGCGATGGATTGGCGCCGTCTTTCGGCAAGCATCGGTGCGACCAATCGCCGAACGTCGTTGACCATCGCAGGGCCTGCCAGTTGAGGGCTGCCTGTGCGAAACGGCGGCTCGGGATCGTATTCGAGCAGCAGTTCCAGCCGCTTCGCCAACTCATCCCCGCGCAGCTTGGCGACGACGAAAAACGCGAAATCCACCCCTGATGTCACGCCAGCGCCGGTGATCCGATTGCGGTCGATCACGATCCGACGCGGTTCCGCGGTAACGTCGAAGAGGCTCAGTTGATCGATCGATAGCCAGTGGCAAGTCGCACGATATCCGTCGAGCAAACCGGCCGCGGCTAGCAGTAACGAACCGGTGCACACCGACGTCACCCACGACGCCTGGCGTCCGACCTGGCGCAGATAGTCAATCATTGCCGGGTTCGTCATCTGCGCATTCTGCCCAGGCCCGCCGGGAACGAAAAGCAGATCCGCCATGCTCGCCGTTTCGAACGTGTGCGTCGGCAAAATGCGAAGACCGGCGTCCGAGACGACCGGCTCCAGCGTCTGCGCAACGACCAGGACCTCGGCGTCCGGAATGCGTGCCAGCACGTCGAACGGTCCCGTGAAGTCGAGTTGCGTCATCTTCGGGAAGATCACCATCGCAATGCGAAACGGCTTTGCACCGTCGGCGCGCTTTGGGGCGGCCGAGGCGTCGTTTCGCGAATTGGTCGAATCCTGCGCGTCGACCGCCGTCATGGTGTTCGCCTCACTTGTCTTGCCTGCAACCGTCAGGGCCGCCGCAAGCGCGAGGAGTACCTCTCGTCGCTGCATGAATTTCTCCAGATCAAGGGGTTTGCTTCACTGAAGGAAGCTTGACTGGACACAATGTACACTGGCGGGTGTCGTCAGAAATGACAATGCACCCACCTTTTCTGCCATGCGTACGAATGCGATTCACTCAGTCTGGTTTCTGGTGTTTTCAGAGTTTCAGCTACTCGACGTTTGCGGGCCGCTTCAGGTTTTCGCTACCGCCAATGACGAACTTCGGCTGCGCGGCGACGCACCGCTTTACGAGACCCGCGTGCTCGCGCACGAAATCGGACTGGTTCGAAGTTCGAGCGGTGCCTATTTGCAAGCCGCCGCTTTGCCGAAGCGACTGACACGTGGACCAGACACGGCGGTCGTTCCCGGGGGGCCGGGTGCATGGAGCGCCTCCGGGCAGCATGGCAATGCGGATGCCGCGCGCCTCGTGGACTGGACACGGCGAGCGGCCCCGCGCATCGCGCGTCTCGCGTCCGTCTGCACCGGCGCGTTCGTGCTTGCCCGGGCAGGCGTGCTCGACGGCCGACGCGCGGTCACGCACTGGGCGGCATGCGAGTCGTTGCAGGCGCAATTCCCGGCGCTGAGCGTCGAGCGCAACGCGATCTACTTTCGCGACGGCAAACACTGGACGTCGGCCGGCGTAACAGCCGGCATCGACATGGCCCTCGCCATGGTGGAGCAGGACGCGGGCACAGACATCGCGATGGCCGTAGCGAAAAGGCTGGTGGTGTTTTATAAGCGCCCTGGCGGACAGTCGCAATTCAGCAGCGCTCTGCTCGCTCAATCAGTCAGCGACGAGCGGATCGCGCAACTGCATGAATGGGTCTTACAGCACTTGCATGCACCGCTCGACGTACCCCAGCTCGCCGAGCGGCTCGCAATGACGCCGAGAACCTTCGCCCGCTTTTATCGCCAGCGAACGGGTACCACGCCAGCCCGCGCTATCGAGCAGATGCGCCTCGAACGGGCATGCGCGCTAATCGAGTCGCGCCGCACGTCGATCAAGGCCGTGGCGCAGCAGTGCGGCTTCCCTTCGGAAGAGGTGATGCGCCGCTCGTTCATGCGCCGTTTGCATGTGACTCCATCGGAATACCGGGAGCGGTTCTCCTCATCTGACAATCAGTCGACTTAAGGCGAATCTTCGTTGTCTGTCGTCCCGCTTATCGGGTAGGTGACACGGACCCACATAACCGAGCCATCCCCGATAATCTGTCGACGAAAACTTAACCAGCAAACGTGATCGTCTTATAGCAGGCCCGCCGCGGAAGTCGATTACGTCACCTTCTTTGCAATCACGTATCGGCGGACCGTTCGATGCTGACAGCACAGCGATGCGAACGGTGCACGCGTTCACTTTGCAATTCCGGTTTCGACTGCACGGCGCAGTGTTCCCGAGTCCTTCTTGTGGACCGCCAAGGCCAACGACTGTCGGCAGAAAGCCATTCGCGCCAACGGCTGCCTTGGTTCCAAGAAAAACGAGGCACTACACTAGCATGCCCCGCGAAGTTGCAACTGGTTGCGGTACTCGGCCAGCAGACGCTCGCGCTTGAGGCTTGTCGTCGCCATGTTGTGCTCCTTGACGTGACCGAAGCCGCGAATGTCGTCCGGAAGTCGCGCAAGCCGCTGCGCGACATCCAGCTTATCTCCCGTCAAAGTCATCATCGCCAACCTCATTAACCTGTGGAGCGCCTTTGGCAAGCCGGCCTGCGTCAAAAATGTGCGGTCACGTCTGTAGCATGGGAACTCGTACCCTTCAGAACAAAGCCGTCGCTGATTACGTTCGCCGAGATACGCGCTTGGGGCCAATTTGGCCCGCTACGTCTTCATGGCCGTGCACTCTCGCCAACTGCTCCTTGCCAGTCTTCAGCGCACTCAGAAAAAGTGTCGAATACCGATGTTCACACCGGTAGTGCCGCCTTGCGGCAAACCAATGGTTGCCGCTATACCGGTTCCCATCGTCCCTCGGTTTTCAACATAGGCGGCCTGAGCATACAGTGCCGTCCTCGCGGATAACGCATAACTCGCACCTACAGCAACTAGAGACGACTGGTTGGGTTTGTGGGCTTTGTCGTACGTGTAGTAATACGCACCATTCAGAGACAATGCAGGCGTTACGTTCCAGATCAAACCGGCGTCATACACGTAGTCGTTAGTATTAATGCCTGGTACATTGTTCTGATAGTTAGTCGCTTGCGCCGTTAACTTCACGGGCCCGAGCGTATATTTGAGATCAGCCGTTTTGCCGCGAAGCGAAACAAAACCCGCTCCGTTATCTCGGGCCTGATAGTAAGCAATATCGGCCCCGAAGGACGCCCCCTGATAGTTCAGCGATGCGCTGATCCGCTGGTTATCCTGAAAGCTTCCGGCAACGCCACCGGGTGCGAAATCGAGGGAAGCCGAGAAGCCACCGACTGTGGGGCTCAGGTATTGAACGGTGTTGCTGTCGAACATTCCCGAAAGGCCCTTGAACCCATTGACATAGGAAAGGAACAAGGAGCCGGCGCTCGTGCAACCACGTGGGTCACCGTTCAGACAGTTCGTCACGAAGAAGGGCGAAAACTGCAACCCTGCACGAACGCGACCAAAGTCTCCGCCGAATTCCAGATAAGCCTGGCGTCCGAAGAGATTTCCGTTGGAGTTCCCAAGCTCGCCATTCGTCGTATTGATCCCGCTCTCGAGCTTGAATCCCATATGAAGGCCGCCACCAAGATCCTCTTTGCCAACAAATCCCCAAAACGACGGAATCCATCCGCTGTCGAGCGCCGAGAACTCTTTTCCTCCATTGCCAGCCGTCTTCGACTGATAATATAACCCTGTATCCAGATTGCCATACAGCGCCACAGACGATTGCGCGTGCGCGGCATCGACGATCACGATAGATACCAAACCGATCAAAAGTGAATTAGTAATACGAAACATTACAGTCTATCCTCCAAATTGTTAAATTTGATATTTATTAGGGGGCACCCGCTCCTCTGCGCTGCCTGATGTGATGGTCCGTGTACAGAAACAATTCAACTTTTGCGTGCAGGCACTAGAGTTTGGTCGAGCAGGACTACGAATTCCGCGCAACGAAGTTCCCTCTTTCCGATGTCGGCGTGCTTCAGATCTGATAGGTGTTTACGGGGGGATGATCGTCTAAGGAGCGTGTTCAAAACTCGCACATATTGTGATGCTGAATCGGCTTCGATCTGGACACCATGAGCGCATGAAACAGATTGACCTAGATCTTGACCTGACAAATCCTCGGACGCGCAAGTACGCGTTCCTGGAAGAGATGGAGCGCCTGGTGCCGCGGAAGGAATTCGTAGCGCTGATTGAGCTGCACGCACAGGCTAAAGCGACCGGTCGCCGGCAGTTCCCGGTCAAAGCGATGCTGCGCATTCACTTGCTGTATCAATAGTTTGGCTTGAGCGAGGTCGCGACGGAATAAGCGCTCTGCGATGTGCCGCTGTACCGCGAATTTGCCGCGCTGGGCGGCATGAGCCGATTACCCGACCAAGTCAGCATTCGCCGCCTTTCGGCATCTGCTGGAGCGGCACAAGTAGACCGAGCAATTTCTGAAAACCGTCACCGCGTAATTGAACGCCATGGGTTACGGTTTCAATGAAGGCAATCTGTCGATGCCGCTCTGATTACTGTGACGAATTCGACCAAGAACCGCAGCGACGAACTCGACCCTGAAATGCATCAGATCAAGAAGGGCAATTGATTCACTTCGGCATGAAGGCGCATGCGGGCATGGATGCCGACTCAGGCGTGGTGCGTACCGCGATGGGCACGCTAACTAATGTCGATGACGTCACGCCCGCCCGCCCCTGCTTTGGTAAGCTAAGCAGAACGCAAAGTATTTTGACTATGCCGGTTCAAGGCCCGGACAGCGCGAGGTTGTCGGCACCGAGCCCCCCCGGGCCTTCCTGATCCCAATAGAGCCCGAAGCTGGAACAGCGCGTTATAGACCTTGTTCGCGCCGTACTGCGCCGGCTTCTACAACGCAACGATATCGCTCGATTTCCCATCGAGCGATATCAGGCGCGATTACTCTGTTAAAGGTCAGCGACAAACGAGTTGATCAACGTCGAGACTTCCTTCACCGCCTCCAGCGGTAGCAAGTGGCCAGAACCCTGCACGATTTTCAACTGGGCGTCTCGGATGGTGCCGATTACTTCCTTCTCAAGCATCGCCGGAGTATCTACCTGATCCAATTCTCCGCCGATCACCAGTGTGGGAACCGCGATAGATGCTGTTTCGCTCGCAATGTCCTGGGCAATGGCGACGGTCGGCCACGCCACTCTGGAAGCTTCGCAGCTCTTGAGACTGTCCTCTACTACTTGGGCCTTCAAGTCGTCGGAGAGCGGGCGTTTAGTCAGAACATTGTCCCGGACGAATGCCACAGACGCGGCCGAGTCGTAGGCGTGGATCATCCGTGACAGTTGCTCTTCGGGCACCCGAACCCCATGTGGAGAGCCAGTAGCGACAAGCACGAGGCCGACTAAGCCAGCCGGGTGTCCAGAGGCGACGAACTGCGCGACCTTTGCACCCATCGAATGGCCAACGAGGATGAATCGGGAGACTTTCAATTCGGCGAGTACCGCCGTGACATCGCTCGCGAGTTCCTCGATCCGGTAACCCGTCGCGGGCTTGTCGGAGTCACCCCAGCCGCGAAAATCGATGGCGATGGTTCGATGATTACCGTCCAGGTGGCGAATCACACCATCCCACGTCCGGGACGAACCGCCCCAATAGTGTAAGAAAACCAAGGCGGGTTCGGCCTGTCCGCGGACATCGGCGTTGATAGTGATGCCGTTTGCAGAAATGCGCATGTCATTCTCTCCTTTCGACCCTTCATCGGATCGCATCGTAAGGTTTAATTTCGGAATAGATGGGTGATAGCTGTGCTAGGTAAACATTCAGTCGATAACCGTTGGATCGAATTGTCATGAATCGCCGACCGAGCTCACCACATTCATCGCGGCAGTCGAGGATGGCTGCTTGGCCGCCGCCAGCCGGCCGCTGTAGATGCCCTCTGCCATGACGGGAAAATATGCGCCTGCGTGGAAGGTTGAACTCGGGGTCCGGCTGTTGCACTGGACTACCCCCGAGCTCAGCTTGAGCGTTGTCTGGCGCACTTACTTCGAAAGAAGCAAGCGCGTCCTCAAAGAGATGGAAGAGGCCGACCGCGAGGCACGGAACCTTCATAGCCCCCGGGAGTCACCCGCGATGACATTCGGCGCTGTTCGCTTTGGGGCGCCGATCGCGAGGTTCGTTTTGCCCTCTGCCGCAACCCAACTTATTGAGAACTGCAGCGCCAAATGTCCCAGGCTTCCTTTTCCTACGACGCCGATCTGGTGGCTCGGCCGGGAATCAATTGGCGATAACAGTGCATGCTCCTGTCGCCAATTTGCGGTCCTTATGCGATTGGTGTTCCGAGACGGTCAAGCACCGGCAGCAGTTCGGCCGGTTCCGGTCTGCAGGTGTAGTCAGGGTTCACCTCGGCATAGGCGATCACGCAGTTCTGATCGATGACATAGCGGGCCGGCATCGGCAGGGTCCACGAGGGATCGTCGTTGATAACAGCCAGATCATTCTTGAAGACGGTCTTGTAGACGTCGATAAGATAGTCTGGCAGCGCAAAGCGCAGGCCATACGCATCGGCAACTGCACCGTGCGGATCGATCAGAATCGGGAAGCCGAGCTCATTCTGCCTGATCGACTTGCGGCTGTTCGCTGCGGTCTGCATCGAAATAGCGACCAACCGCGCACCCCGAGCCTCGATGTCGCTGCGGGCCTCTTCGAGCGCCTGAAGTTCCATATTGCAGTAGGGACACCAGACTCCGCGATAGAAGGTCAGGACCACCGGCCCATTGGCCAGAAGATCTGCAAGATTGATCGTTTGGCCGTCGGTATCCTCGAGCGCAAACGTTGGCGCTCTGTCGCCTACCTTTTTCGCTCGCTCTGCTTGGCCTGAGGCGACGAGTTCCTCGGTCGACTTGTGAAGTTTCTCCACCACGGAGCTCGGAATTCTCGTACCAGATTCAACGTCCGCTCTGAAGGCGTCGAGCTTTTCCTTTAAAGACATCGTGATTCCCTTTCAACTGTTATCTTGACTGGCTCAGCGGTCCGTCGTCGACCGAACACAACTGCGAGGAGACCCTGCTCTCATCTGTAGCTAGGCGCGACGGGTATTGTCGTGATAACGCCCCCACCCCCAGCTGGCTCGAACTTCCGTCCGAGCCAGTCAAGCCAGCGTTTCCGAGTGCCGCCTTCAGGCGGTAGCGGCGAACCTCAAAGCTTCGGCGCGATAGAGAGAAATCATGTCGGCCATCATTCCTTCGAACTTACCCACCAACACGGGCCCCGCGCCTGCCGCAGTTCCAGTACCGAATGGCGGGTGCGGGTCATATTCGACGATGAACTCAGCCAACTCTGCGACCTGTCGTCCGAACGCCTGCTCCGCCACGAGAAGGGCCGCTTCGAAACTGCCGACGCTCGGACCGGCGGTAAAGACATTCCCATCCGCGACGACTCCGCTCGCGACGACCTCCGTCACTCCGTAAAGAGGCAGAATCGAGTGAGAGTTATGGCTGATCGTTGCGCGCTTGCCTCGCAGGAACCCGGCGGCGCCAAGCGTCAGTACACCGTTGCAAACGCCGATGAGGTAGCGCGCCGTTTTTCCTCGGGTCGCTACGAAGTCCACGACTTCGCGATCGGTCTGTACTTCCGGAGGCATCATCGGCACTGCGATGACATCAAGGTCAGGACAGTCGGAAAAGGTTGCTGTGGGGACCGTCCACAAGCCCCGGAAACCTTCGACCGGCTCACGCGACTTCGAGACCAAGTAAATTTCAGCCCCAGGCAACGTGCCGAGGACCGCCTGAACACCGATCATGTCCAGCGGAAAGTAACCAGGTCCGATCACAATACCTACCCGGAACGGAGGACCCTTTTTCGCGGTCGCGTCGCGAAGCCTGTTGAGAGAAGGAATGTCCGTCTTCGGGAATACATTGGTCATCATTACACTCGCTTGCTATTGATATTCAAAGAGACATCGATTGGAAATCTGGTCTGTGATCAAACGACCGCATCTGCCCGCTGCGGCGTTTCCTGGTCTGTGGAACTGGGCACATCCTCACCGACGACGCTCATCACCTTCCGTCGCGTTTTGTCGACGACGAGCCTCACGGTGTCGGGACGCGAATAATGCCCCACAGGAGCGGCGGCGCTCTTGGAGAGGACGATTTTGGTGGGATCGAGGTCGGCATAGAGAATGCCTTCCTCATCCTCGCGCAGAGGCGAACACAATGGATGGCCATCCGGCCCATAGATCATGGAGAAGCCGCCTCCCGGCTTGCCGGTAATCGGACTCAGCAGCTTGGTCTTCTCGGGACGGTCGCACAGCATGTCGATCATCTGCTGGGACACCAATGCGGTCGACGCCAGCACGAAGCATCCGCCCTCCAGAGCGTAGACCGTGCTGACGCTATTACTCGCCTCAGATCCAAACGCGTAGATGACGTCACGATAAAGGAGGAAGCTCGGCCAGGAGGCCACATGAACCTCTTCACCCTGAGCATAAAGCGCCATCTTGACCAATGGCTGGATGTGCTCCCAGCAATTCAGTGCACCCAGCCGCCCGAACGGCGCGTCGACCACGGTCAGGCCTGAACCGTCACCCTCCCCGAAGACGGCGCGCTCGACATGAGTGGGCTTAAGTTTGCGGCGAGCAAGAAGGAGATCCCCTTGTGGACCGATGACGGCTTGAGACATATAAAGCGAACCGCCGTCGCGTTCGGAAAAGCCTGTCACCAGCGTCACCGCCGAATCGGCGGCTATCTGCTGGAGCCGCGCCATTTCCGGGGATCCCAACGCGATGCTGTTGGCGTGATACCGGGCGGTGAACCCCACGCCCTCAATGGGGGCACCGAGCCAGATCCACCACGGATAGCCAGGCAGCCAAGTCTCGGGAAAGGCGACCAGCTTGGCGCCATTACTGGCCGCCTCCTTCACCAACACTTCGGTCTTGTCCAACGTGGCCTGAAGATCCAGAAATATGGGTGCTGCCTGTATGCACGCAGCCTTGATCGCCTCCATCGCCTTCCTCCATTTTTGTATGTGGTAGCTCACAGCTTATTCCTTTGCAGTCCGCGCACTTTGCTCACGGCGAAGCAATAGTTGCCTGGAAGCGCGGTGGAGCAAATAACTCCTTACGAAGAATCGCCAAGGTGCCAAGTACATGTCATTGAAGTGCATGTCATTGATACGTTGAGCTTGGAACGGTCGCCTGATATCCTAGCTGTCTCAAAATGCCGTATATTCGTGCGACGAGAGGCGGGATGAATATGTTCCATTCCACGGTCGGCATGGCCAATTCCAAACGGTTCGCCTACTGGCAGGATGTCGTTTGCAATACGTTTGTGGGGCTCGATTGCGTCCCGCTGTCGGAACGTCCCTTTTTTGGCGAGATTAGTACGACACAGGTCGACGACTTGCGATTTTCCCAAGTGCGCAGCCGCGATCATCGGGTGACGCGTACGTCTCAGCGTATCGAAAGCGGGCGTGAGGAATACGCCATCATGCAGTTCCAGTTGAGTGGCAATAGCACCGTAATGCAGGACGGGCGCGATGCGGCCGTCGCCGCCGGTGATTGTGTCTGCTACGATTCCGTCCGTCCGTACACGCTTCAATTCCGCGACGACTTCGAAGCACTTGTCTTCCAAATTCCCCGGCAACGGCTGGTCGGCCGCTTGGGGCATACGGAGCGGATGACCGCTCGTATCGTCCGTGGCGATAGCCTATTGGGTACCTTGACGGTGCCCTTCCTGCGTCAGCTTGGCGGCGTGGTGTCGCAAGTCGATCCGGCGGTGGCGCGCCGTTTATCCTCCATCGCCGTCGATCTGGTGACGGCTGCTCTGGGCGACTTGATCTCTGTTGACGAGCGTCAACCGACTTGGTCCGGTACCGCACTGAAGTGCCGGGCCAAGGCGGTAATCGAAGAGTCGCTGCACGATCCCGATCTCAATACCGAAAGGGTGGCGGCGGTCCTTGGCATTTCGCCTCGCTATCTGCAATCACTGTTCCGCGAGGAGGGGGAAACGGTCAGCGACTGTATTTGGCGCGGGCGCCTGGGACGAGCGCGGCGCGACCTGGCTGATCCGCTCTTGACGGCCAGATATATCAGCCAGATCGCCATGGACAATGGGTTCAATAATTTTGCCCACTTTAGCAGGCGGTTTCGCGCCGCGTTCGGTGTATCTCCGCGCGAATACAAGGCGACGTTCGATCGAGATCGAAATCTTTAAGACGCGTACACCGAGCAGTTGAGCGACGTGTTGGCCAGCCCGCCGAGATACCGTGAACAGCGCATCGAAGTTGGGCGCGTCTTGAGAACTGAGAGGAAGTTTGGCAGGGTACCGGCGAACCGCGCGGCCGAGATGTTACCTAGCAGAAGACGATCGAGCGCTTCGCACAAGCGCTGACGCCTGGATGCTGCATGATGCAGTCCGTCGTCTTCGCGGGGGCTCGCAAGGCTGCCACGTTGCAGTGGCGCGTGCTTGTATTAGATCGTCAAAGAAGCGATTGTTGCCATACAGGATTCAAGTCACTGCAGGTTGTAGCATCGGGTATGGAGACAAGATGACGAATATAACAACGGACGAGACGCAACCGTGCCCTGCTTCCTGACGCCGTCCCTTCGACACGAGGTTCAAGGCGGCCTGGACATGCGCGTGCCCAACGAGCTGAAAATCAAACCGCGCCTCAAATTGCGTTTGGCGAAGGCGTTCCAAGGATAGACGGGCTCATCGTCAACCAGACGCCCGCGCAGCCGCAAGTTCGGTCTTCTGGGCCGCCGCATTTCGGTTGCGTTGCAGCCGTCACCACTTCTCGTCGTCGAGAAGCCCCTTTATCGCCGCATTGATAAAATGGGAGTCCTGCTTGTTCAAGCCGACGCCGGCCGCGTGTCCCCAAACACTATCAATCGGCTTGAACAACGCGCCGGGAATGTGCGGCAGCTCCAGTTCACTATCCTCTGCTGTAAAGTAAAGGTCCGTGCTAGAAGGCATGACCACCGTCTTTGCTCTGATGGAACTTAACGCATGCACTAAATTACCCTCGTACAGAGAGTTCTGACTAATGTCTGAGTTCTGCCACGTTGCAATCATTGCAAGCAAATCGAGTCGATTTTTCTCCACGAAAAATCCGTCCCAAAAATTGGCGATGAATTCTTCGAGGCTTGAAAAGCCCAACGTTGCCCACAGCTGACGACGATAAAACGTTTGAGAGAACGCCCACCCGGCGTAGACTCGTCCGGCGGCCCGGAGGGCAGCATTGTCTCCTATCGCACAGTCCTCAGCGGACGTGAGCACCGATTTGACCCCCTCGAGGAAGACCCAATTGTGACTCGCCGTCTTTGCGGAACCACAAATCGGCATAAGTCTGAGCACGTTGTTAGGGAACAGCGCGCCCCAGTGATACGCTTGTTGCGCTCCCATCGACCAGCCGATCGCCAGCGCGACCTCGTCAACACCGAATTTTTCCGTCAACAGTCGCCGCTGCGCCATTACGTTGTCGTACACCGAAACGAGCGGATATCCGGATTTCACCAAATCTGGGCGGTTGCTTGGCGACGTGGAAAGCCCATTACCCAACATGTTGGGTACGACAATGAAGTACTTTGCAGGGTTAAGCGCCATCTCCTCCCCAATCAGCCACTCATTGTCCGTATGCTGCCCGTTGAACCAGGTGGGGTAAATAACGACGTTATCACGCCGTGCGCTGAGCTCCCCGTGCGTTTTGTAAACAATTTTTGCGTCCGGAAGAATCTCTCCGCTTTGGAGCTTAAGATCTCCAAGATGGTATTCAGAATATTCTGGTGCCATGTAAAGTTTCTCGTCTCTAGTTTGTTGCGATCGTCGCTTGTTGCACAGGGCAACTTAAGGCCGGGGCGATGAATAAAGACCAACTACCGACTCAATACTAAGAGCAATAGAAAGAAGCCAGTCGTCATCTCCTTCAGGCGCATCCAGTGCCAGCCCGATCGGAAGTCCGAGGCTCGTCAGCCCCACTGGCAGCGTGATACCGGGCAGACCCGCGAAACTACCCGGGTCTGTGTTGCGGGTGTATGTCGCGAACGTGTTGAATTCGACACGCTCAATTTGCACCGTGTCAGTCAACTGACCGTTCTGCGAGACATGAGTTACTGCAGGCACTGGCGTAGTGGGAAAGACTAGCGCATCAAGAGAATAAGCCTTGAACGTCCTTGTGTAGGACTCGCGAAGCCGTTCACGACGACCGCTCAGTGCTTCTCGATATGCCGGCAATTTAACGTCGCGCGCCTTTGAGAACAAAGCCCGAACGTCGTCACTACCGATTTTTTCCTCGATGTCCTCAAGCGTGACATGCGTATTTGAGGCAGCGAGATAATCCTTGATACCGCGAAGCGACTCATAGAGAACAAGATCCTTTGATGCATGTGCCAGCTCATCATCGATCCCTATGTCGTCCACTTCAATAACGATCGCTCCGGCATCCAATAGCCGCCTCACCGCTTGACCGACGATCCGCTCGGTTTCCTTGTCCAGGTTTTCCCAAAAGTGGGTGCGCGCAATGCCAAGCCGGATACCTTGAAGGCTGACGGCATGCACACCAACCTGCCAGGTCACCACCGAGTCAAGCAAAACGAGATCTGCCACGCTACGCGCGAGGGTGCCAATTGTGTCCCTTGTGCTACTCAATGGCAGCACGCCGACATCGGAATATCGACGCCGGCTGCCATTTGCGCTTGGGCGAAAGCCCGCGACTCCACAAAGTGAAGCAGGAATGCGGACAGAGCCACCCGTGTCCGTCCCCAGACCCACGGGCACGATTCTCCGCGCGATCGCGGCGGCCGGGCCGCCGCTCGAACCACCAACTATCCGCGTACGGTCGAAAGGGTTCAGCACCTTCCCGAACTCAACGTTCTGGCTCGTCACGCCAAAGCTGAGCTCATGCATATTCCCCTTGCCGAAGAGAATGGCGCCCGCATCAACCAGAGCTTGCAGCACCGGCGCGTTCGATTCAGGACGCGAATCCCGCAATGCCGGCGTTCCACCACTTGTCGGCAGCGCGATTGAGTTAATGTTGTCTTTCGCCACGAACGGAAGTCCTGCCAAGGGACCGACCGGCTTACCGGCCGCCCGAGCCTTGTCAACATTCCTTGCTGCTTCAAGCGCACCCTCCACGTCCACGAGCGTAAACGCGCAATCGTCCGCGTACATTGCATACTCAGATGCGAGTGCATCGATATACGCTTCCGCCGAAAAATCTCCGCGCTTGAGATGTTCAAGCGCTTGCGAGCCCGTAAGCTCAATCAAATTAATGCTTTCCATCCAAGGGGTCCCATAGTGTAACTATGACTGTCCGGCCAACGAAACTGGTTCGAGTATTAAAAAACTTGACTTCAACGCGAGTTGCAAACCATATTGGCCGCAATCGCGTTGGGTTAGGATCAAGTATCGGAAATAATTGTTGGACGTGCATTGCCCAGCGGGCACAGAAATGTCTCAGAACGGCCGCAATGTACTTGCCCGAGTCTGACGTTCTTCGAGGACAGCGAAGGACCTTGGCAACGCCATCTCTATTTACACTTACTATGTCGCGGCACAGAATCAGATGCACACGACGACAGAGTGCAAATGCTGCCGCAGTAGATTTAATCGCCCCGTGCAACTGAACGTCTCCACGACCCGGCGCGCCTGTTCGCTTCCCGGCGCGAGTTGGCTGTCACATTCTCGAACTACCTTCAAGGAGGGCAGCCGGATTGCCTATTGCCGTGTGGCGTTGCGCTTATTTGTATAGACACGGGTGCGCGCGCAATTGTTTGCCACCCGGAACAATTTGCGCCGCAGGGGCGCTAAAGACCCCCTTGGCGGCAGCACACGAGCGTTTGCCTTGTGAAGGCTAGCGCTATGGGCGGGTTTGCACACCCTCAACCTAACGGGCTGCAATTCTCAAACTGGCGACTTACTTCCCCTTAGGTCGCCGGCTTATCGTGATTGAACACATCGCGATGGAGAAACCACTCGCCGTCAATCCTCTTCCATTGAACAAAATACCGTCCAGTGTCTGCGCTCACTCGAGTTCCATCCGGCGTCCGCGCGAAAAGTTCATATGCACCGACTTCTGTCGCCATATCGCCCCAACTTTCGACTTCAATTGTCACGAACCTTCCAGCGACAATGCCTTGTGCAATGGCACCTTCGAAGAATGCAGCTATCTCCTTGCGCCCGGTGAACGTGGGCATACCGTGTGGCATAAGCCGTGCGTCTTCGGTATATCGAGACACCACAGCCGCGCTGTCTCCCGCCTCAAGCGCAGCTGCAAGTTTGTCTTCAGCGGACTGAATCTGTTCTTTCAGCAACATCGTTACCTCTCGAAATTAAGGTTAAGAACCGGATTGCTGCGGCCCAAAGAGCGGGCCAAAGTTACACCGGGATATAGGCAGATGCGCCTATGACGCCCGGTACACCTCCTTGCCGTCCACCATCGTTAGCACACTTTTCGTGTTGATGATGTGCCTTTCCTCTACCGAGAATATGTCTTGGGAAAGTACGGCAAGATCTGCCACAAAGCCAGGCATGAGTCGCCCCTTGAAATGCCCTTTACCTTCAGCAACAGCGCTCCCGTGCGTGTAGGAACAGATCGCCTGCTCCAGCGTAAGCGCCTCATCTGGTTTCGCAGGATGTTTTATAGCCGCGTAAAGGCCGAGAAATGGATTTAACGGACCATCTGATCCGATACCCATCGGAATATCTGCCTGAATCAGTGTTTTGAAAGTAGCAAACATGCTTCCGCTGCCAAACCTGTCACCATAGATCTCGGGGAACAGGAAGTGGGTCGGGTTTTGAACGACAGTTGCACCCAGAGCGCGTACCCGCGCCATCTGGTCTTCGTTGAGTCCGTCGGCATGTTCGATCCGCAGATTCGCTTTGCGCCAATCAACACTGCTACCAAAACTTTCCGCCGCAGCAATCAGGGTTTCGATTGCCGCGGTTCCGATAGCATGCAAAAGTGTCTGATCGTCAAAATCGAGCCCCTCCCTCATCATCTCCCGGACCTCGTTCCTGCTGAAATTTTCCCTACCTGCATTTCCCAGCTGATCAGCATAGTCTCGACCCAGCGCGGCGGCCCTTTCAACGGTCGTTCCGTCGAGTATCCACTTTGTGCCTGACACCTCGAGCCGTTCGCCTGCCTCACGGTCAAGATTTCTTCCTTCACTAATCAGGCGCCCTGCTGGGCCAGCTGGCGGAAATCGAATAACTCGGACCTTTATTGGTATGTCTGCTGCTCGAACCATATCAACATAGCGTTCGATTGGCGTCCATGACATATTTTGAATTGTCGTAATGCCCCATCTCACACAATCGCGACCCAATGCGGAAATATTCGCAGCGCCTTCCTCGATGGTGGCCATCGACGCGAAGCACCGTTGAGGTGCCCATTGCGCGTATTCGTTGATGCGGCCAGAAACGCGGCCCGACTGCGGGAAACGCTCGAAAAATCCTCCAACCGGGTCCGGTTCATCATCCGCTATGTTTAGACGCTTCATGGCCGCCGAGTTGACCACGTTCGTGTGATTTGTCAAACCAAGAAGGATGATGGGATGTCTAGGTGACACTTCGTCAAGAGTCAGCCGGTTAAGCGCCGTATCATTAATCAAAGTCTCACCCATCACTCCATAAATCCACGTGCCGGGCTCAGACTCCTCAACCGCTTGCTGAATCAACGGCCTGATTTCATTAAACGATGGATCGGCGACCGGATCGATGGGAAGTCGCATACCCTTGGGATCTGGCGTGTGATGCATGTGAGCATCATTGAAGCCGGGGATCACCAATCGCCCCCCTAGGTCAACGACTTTCGCATCGGTTCCGGCATCCGCCATTACTTCATTTGTATCACCCACGTTGGCAACACTTCCGTCCCTGATTGCAATCGCCTCAACCCACCGAAGTTCAGAATCTCCCGTAAATATCCGACCATTTACAAGAAGCACATCTCCGTCGATTGCTTGGGTCGGAAGTTGGAGTCGATAAATCGGTTCGTGCTCCGAGCCCTCCTTTCCTGCGTCTGTCCCCATCGCAAATTTTTTGACGATGGAGCCGTCCACATCGGCGCTCACCGAGGAGTTTTCAACCAGTACACGATGATAAGCATGTGCACCGCAGGTCCAATGCAAAGGATGTACCAGTCGGGCGGGAAACGTCCAAGGCTGCAATTTGCCACGTGATATTTCCGAATACTCATCAATCATTTGAAGAAATTGAGAGCGTTCAATCTTGCAGCCACAGAACGCTGGGCGGTCCCACAAGACAGCGGCCAGATATGCTCCTCGCGGAGTATTTTCTGATGTTGACGGTCGTGCTAGCATCGGAACAGCTCCATACGGTTCAGTCTAGAAAACTGTCACTCCAGTGAAGAACAAGGCGAAATGACAAATACACTTCAAAAACGTTCAGGAGATGAACAACGACTCATACTGATCCTCGCATTCGACGGAGTTACCCTTTCCGATGTCGCGTCACCAAGTGATGTTTTTGATCTGACCAGCCGCTACGTTCTGAAAAGTGACGCCCTAGGATATCGAGTCGTAGTCACGTCTCTCGACGGTGGCTCAATTCGAACCTCTTGCGGCATCAAGATTCACACACAGCCGATAGGCGACTTTTCCATAAGTGAGGTTGATACATTGCTCGTCCCGGGTGGCGGTCCTCCCACTGCCCCTCCAGTCCCAGAGGGAGTCGTGACGTGGCTCCGAATCCACGCGCCGACAATCAGACGCGTATGTGCGATCTGTACCGGTGCGTTTCTGCTTGCGGCTGCCGGCCTTGCAGATGGTCACCGGATCACAACCCACTGGGACGCGACAAAATTGCTGGAAGAACGGTTTCCTCTCGTGACCGTCGAACACGACTGTCTGTTCGTACACGACGGCGCTCTTTGGAGTTCAGCCGGTTTCAGCGCCGGATTTGATCTCGCCCTCGCCATCGTCGAAGACGATTTTGGGTACGCAATTGCGATCGAAGTCGCCAAACTTCTCGTCCTCTTTCTGAAGAGACCAGGTGATCAAACGCAGTATTCGCTTCCCCTGGCTGCACAGAGCGCGCGCGATCCCGACTTCAGCAAGCTTCACGCCTGGATCTCAAACAACCTCAACGCGAACCTGACTGTCGAAGCTCTCGCCGAACGCGTTGGGATGAGCCCCCGAACATTCGCGAGACGATATGCCGAGCGAATCGGAACAACCCCAGCAAAAACCGTTGAAGCTCTTCGCACTGACGCAGTCCTGCGCCGGATCCGAGAACCGCATTCCTCGCTTAAAGAGGTTGCAAGAGACTGTGGATTCGGCGATGAACAAACCTTGCGCAGGGCGTTCATTCGGCGATTCGGATATCCTCCAAGTGATCAGGATTCACTCGATGCGAGTGATTCAGCAGCGGCGTGAACGACCTCACTCTTAAGTCCCGTTTCTTCGAGCGCTGCAAAGTTTACCTGGGGAGCCGGCCCAGTTGGATATCCCGGCTTTGACTCCCCAAGTGGCCTTATAGCGCGATACAAACGCTCTTCACTTCCGTGTAGCTCTCTACAGATGCTCTCCCTAGATCGCGCCCGTAGCCGGATTGCTTAAAACCTCCAAGAGGGAGAGCCGGATCAAGCATGTTGTTCGTGTTCACCCATACCATGCCTGCCTGCAGCCTCGGGATCAATCTATGTACCTGACTGATGTTTTGCGACCAGATACTGGCTCCCAGACCATAGGGAGTGTCATTGGCCAGACTAACCGCTTCTTCGAGGTCGTCAAAGGGTACAGCGATAGCTACTGGACCGAACACCTCTTCCCGCACAACACGCATGTGCGGCTTAACATTGGTGAACAGCGTGGGTTGGATGAAGTACCCAGCATCAATGGCTCGCTTACCACCAGTTGCGACATACGCCCCCTCCTCGCGCGCGCCATCAATGAAGCCCATGACGCGTTCGAAATGGCGCTTCGAAACAACGGGACCCAGTTGGGTCTGCGGATCGAATCCTGACCCAATCTTGAGGCTTCTAGCTGCGTTGACGAAGTTTTCCACGACATCGTCAAATATCTTGCGATGTACGTAGATTCGGGAACCGCTTGTGCACACCTGCCCCTGGTTCAGGAAAATCCCGTTTGCCGTGCCGTGTCCCGCGAACTTCGGATCCGAGTCCTCGAGCACAATGGCCGGCGACTTTCCGCCAAGCTCCAGGGTGAATCTCGTCATATTGTCGACCGACGCTTTCCCGATTGCTTTACCTACGCTAGTCGAACCAGTAAAGGAAAGCTTGTTAATACCAGGATGAGCACTCAGCGCGGCACCAGTCGTCTCGCCTCGCCCGCACACAACGTTGAGCACGCCGGGTGGGAAGCCCGCTTCAATCGCCAATTCCGCAAGGCGCAGAGCAGTCAGTGGCGTCTCTTCCGAAGGCTTCAAAACGACTGTGCAACCGGCGGCCAAAGCCGGGGCAACTTTCCAAAGCGCAATTGACAGCGGGAAGTTCCACGGGACGATCGCACCCACAACGCCAACCGCTTCACGCTTCGTGTACGTAAAGTATTTGGCACCCGGCGGAAAGGGAATCGAATTGTCGAGCGTCTGCCCTTCGAGCTTCGTCGCCCAACCGGCCATGTAACGTACGAACTCCGAAACGGCGCCAACCTCGACCATTCTCGCAAGCGTACGAACCTTGCCGCTTTGAAGCGTTTCGAGAGCACTCAGTTCGTCGCCATGCTGTTCGATCAGGCAAGCGAGTTGTGTAAGCAAGCGCTCTCTGTCAGCCGGACGCGCCCGCGTCCACGCCGAGTTTTCGAAAGCTTGACGCGCATTTGTAACGGCCGCATCAACGTCGTGTGCGTCACTGTCGGGGGCCTCACATACCACCTCTTCGGTTGCAGGATCTACGACAGCGACGTATGCACCTGACGATGGCGCGACCGTCTGCCCGTTAATAAAATTCCCATGGCGCCCACGTGCGAGAAATTGCAGTTGCTGCCGTTCTTTGAGCGCCAATGCTTTGAAGTCTTCCATGTGTCATCCTCCTGATGTGGTCGGTTAATCCGATCGTCCCTACACGAGTGGCGGCAAGGACGCCGTTGATCAAGGATTGTCTTTCCTCGCTTCGCGACTCCGATAGGACAAAGATGGATCAATTACTGCCATCGATGGTGTGGACACACAAGTCTGACATCGGTTGTCAATCGTCAACCGCTACCTTCACTCGCCGTGCATGGGAATATTCTCGTACTCAACTTCGATTAAGACTGTTGCGAGAAGGACATCTTTGTTTCGGCAAAGGGCACGCCCGATGGCGTAACGATGGTGATCGTCCTTCCCGTGCGTCCGTTCTTTTGCCGCTGCCGGATCCGCAATCGGGTAATCACATATCCGCGCCGACGTGTGGCGGCATTTGCCGTCGCAGTTTAGACTGCGCACTGGATGTGATGGTCTCGAGACCGAGTCGCAACGGTGCACCGCAACGTCGGTCGGCGCCTCTCCGGGCCGCCATTTTTCTGGCCTCCCACTCGCCTGACGCGCGTCGGGGGCCGTCTGCATTTTCAACGACCGGTTTGGATGAGGTGTGGGCAATGGATATCGTGCAGGCCATGAGAGTATTCGCCCGCGTGGTGGAGACGAAGAGTTTCACGCGCGCGTCCGAGACCCTGGATTTGCCACGCGGACGTGTGACCGTGATCGTACAAAACCTCGAAGCACACCTGAAAACACGTTTGCTGCAGCGCACTACGCGCAGCCTCAACCTCACGGCTGACGGCGCCGCCTATTACGAGCGATCCGTGCGTGTCCTCGCGGACATCGACGACATCGAGAGTTCGTTCCTCGGCAAGAAGCAATCGCCACGCGGCAAGTTACGGGTTGACATGCCCGGCGCTCTCGGGCGCCTCATCGTCATGCCGGCGCTGGCCGACTTTCACGAGCGCTATCCGGAAATCGACCTGATGCTTGGCCTCGGGGACAAACCGCTGGATCTCGTGCAGGAAGGTGTCGACTGCGTGGTGCGCATCGGCACATTGCAGGATTCGTCACTCGTGGCGCGGCGTGTCGGCATCTATCAGGCTGTCACCGTTGCAAGCTCAGCGTACCTCCACAAGGCAGGCACACCGCGAACGCTGGACGAACTCGCCAATCACCAGGCCGTGAACTACTACTGGGGGCGCACGGGCAGGATCATGCCGCTCACGTTTGATGTCGACGGGAAAGCGGTCGAGGTGAAGATGCGCGGCTCCATCGCCGTGAACGACGCGGAGGCCTATTTGGGAAGCGCGCTGAATGGTCTCGGCATCGTTCAGGGCGCCCGCTTCATGGCGCTGCCTTACCTCGAATCCGGCACATTGGTCGAGATTCTTTCGCAATGGAAGCCGCCGCCGCTACCCATTTCCGCGGTATATCCGCACAATCGGCATCTCTCCGCGACCGTGCGCGCGTTCGTCGATTGGATCGCCGAACTCTTTCGCAACTCTGCGCTGCTGACTAGCACCCCCGACGCCGATGCGCGCTGCCGCCCTACGAGCATTGATACGCAGGATGCCGATCTTATCGAACTTGCGGACGACGAAGAGAGGCCCACGGCGTAAGCGAGGCATAACCACGGGGAAAGACGACGCTTTGTTCTCTTTGCGAGAACAGAGTTGTAGCGGGCAGGCGATTTATCGGCGCAGCGGCAAAGACAACAATACGTGCATTGTTCCTGTGAGCGAGAACGCTGCGCGTTGCCTGACATGTCTACCGTTTCCCATTCAGGTTTGCTGGTCGAAGAAGTTCATATCAACGGCTATGGCCAGCCTATTGTCGTGCGCAGTTTCAGGCCATCAGCGCAGAGACGCCGGCTGCCGATCATCCTCTATTTCCACGGTGGTTTATTCACCACCGGCTCGCTTGACGAGACAAATTCCGTCTGTGAGGCGCTCGCCCTGCACGTGGGCGCGTGGGTACTCTCCGTCGGCTACTCGCTCGCGCCGGGGTTCCCGTTTCCGAATGCCTTGGAAGACGCGTATCGCGCACTGCTGTGGGTACGATCTGAAGCCAGTGGAGTGCGTGCGGACAAGCGCCATATAGCCGTTGCCGGCCACGACGCCGGCGGAAACATCGCAACTTGCCTCGCTGCCGTCGCCCGCGATCGTGGCAACGCCGGCATTCGCGCACAGGTTCTGCTCGCGCCGCTGCTTGATCCCAGCATGACGCGCATTCGTCAATTTACGACACATGCGGCGCCTGGGGCAGATGTTCTCGCGGCGAGCTACCACGCGTACTTGCCAACGCTCGCACAGCGCGTTCATCCCTATGCAGCGCCACTCGAATCGCGCCGCCTCGCAGACCTTCCGGCGGCTTTCATTGCCAGCGTAGAGCATGACCCGCTGCATATCGAGGCCGAACACTACGCCGCGTCACTCATCAACGCGGGCGTCCCTACAGAATTTGCACGCTATGCCAACACGACGCGTGCCGACATCGCGGGGCATGCGCCCGCACTTCTTGCAGCAAGCGGATTCCTCCAGCGGCACTTCGGAGACGGGTAATGGTGGCGTCTCCGCTACTGGCGGTACTCAAGGTGCTTTAAACCACGTCTTTCCTAAAGGGAATTTTTGCCATGAAACTCACCGGAAACACCGTATTCATCACCGGCGCCACGTCAGGTATTGGCCGTGCACTTGCCGAAGCCCTCCACCAGCGGGGCAACAAGGTCATCATCGCGGGGCGGCGCAAGGCGCTGCTCGATGAGGTCGCGAGGCTCAATCCCGGTATCGATACGGTTGAACTCGATATCGGTAACGCCGCGCAGATTCGCGAAGTCGCCGCGCGACTGATTAAACGCTATCCGGCATTGAACGTCGTGATCAACAACGCAGGCATCATGCCGTTCGACGACGCCGGCGGACCACTCGACGATGAACAGACCGTCCGTCTCATCGACACGAACCTGCTTGGCCCGGTACGAGTGAGCGCCGCCTTCGTTGAGCACCTGAAGCGGCAGCCCGAGTCAACCATTATCAACAACAGTTCGGTACTCGCCTATGTGCCGATCGCGGTGACCGCCCTGTATTCAGCCACCAAAGCCGCGATTCACTCGTACACACTGTCGCAACGCTTCATGCTGCGCAATACGAGCGTTCGCGTGCTCGAGATCGCGCCGCCCTGGGTCGACACGGATCTGATTCACAAGAGTGGCGACCCGCGCGCGATGCCGCTCGACGCGTTCATCGCCGAAACGATGAAGCTGCTGGAAACGGCGACAACTGAGGTCATCGTCGACGCGGCCAAACCGCTGCGCGATAACGCGGGCCCCAACGAGCACGCGTTCGTCGAACAACTCAACCAGTTCATCTCCGACAACCCGATTCCCGTCGCATGAGGCATGAAGGCCGAGCGCACCTCGTGTCCGTGGCGGGCGACAACGTAATGACGAAGCCTGCCGGTCAACCGTCGGTGTCGTACCTGACCGTCATTCCCGACCGGCAGCGAATCCCGAATGGGAGACGCGACACCATCAACCATTGGAGTTCATGTCATGACTACGGCACTTGAAGAGAAGAACATCGCGCTCGATATCGAAGCTCTTGACACATTGTTCAACAAGAAGGATTACGAGAAAGCGGCCCAGTTCTGGTCAGAATCCTACGTCCAGCTCAGGCAGCACGTTCGGCCGGACGCGACAGGCTGTTCGGCCTCGTGCGTTCGCTAACCGACATGCGTTTCGAATACGACATGGTTACCGCCAACGGCGACTTCGTCTGGGTTCACAGCCGATACACCAACTCTGCAACACCCACCGCGCCAATCGCCGCGAATATCTTGCGAATCGAGGACGGGAAGCTCGTCGAGCATCGGGACGTGCTGCAAAACGAAGCGCCGCGCAGTGAATCCGCCGGCGGCTATCCGATGTTCGGCGACAGGTTCGCCGACGAGCGGTAACGCTTGCGAAACACTGTTCCACACGAGGAGGACGCAATGAGGACACTACTTGAGCAGGCCCTGCTGGCGCATGGCGGAATCGACAACTGGGCGAAGCTCCGCCACGTGTCGGCAGCACTCGATATCGGCGGAGCCGTCTGGCACCTGAAAGGCCAGCCCGAGATGTTCCAGGGTATCGAACTGGCGGCCAACCTGCGGCGCCAGCACGTCGCGATCACTTCGCAGGCTGGCGGATGGCAAGGCACGTTCACGCCGGATGCCGTGCGTATCGACTCGGTGGACGCCCGTGCCACCGACGAGCGCAGCGCCCCGAGAACGGCTTATCGAGGCCATGCCCAGGAAACCCAATGGGACCGCCTGCACGCGCTGTACTTTACCGGCTACGCGCTCTGGACATACCTGACCATTCCGTTTCTCTACACTCTCCCCGGTTTCCATACGGAAGAACTCCCCGAATGGAAGGAGAACGGCGAAGTGTGGCGACGTCTGAAGGCCATGTTCCCGGATTCGATCGCCAGCCACGCACGCGAGCAAATTTCTTACTTTGGTGAAGACGGGCTGCTGCGCCGTCACGACTACACGGTGGATGTGATGGGTGGAGCGCGAGGCGCCAACTATGCGTCCGACTACCGCAACGTATGCGGGGTCATGGTGCCGATGTCGCGCCGGGTCTTTGCGTACGACGATGCGGGACGAAAGGTAGACGAGCCATTGCTGGTATCGATCGACTTTCGCAGCATCGATTTCCACACTGAATAGCACTCACGGTGCGTCGGACCCGACGGTCGTGCCGACACGGCAAGGCGTGTCGGGAAATCCGGCGTGTGCAGGGCGGCCGGCGCCTCTTTCGACGGAGCGTGCCTGTCGAAGCCGCCCGCGGTACATCCTTCAAACTTCGCGGGAGATGTTCATGAACAAGCCAAACAACCAGCCTTTGCTCGAGCCGATTCGCCTAGGCAAGCTCGACTTGTCCAACCGCATCGCCATGGCGCCGCTCACGCGCATGCGCGCGGCCAATCCCGATCTCGCGCCGACCGGCCTGCACGCCGACTACTATGCCCAGCGCGCGTCGGCGGGCCTGATCGTCAGCGAAGGGATTTTTGTGAGCCCCGATGCGGTCGGCTGGGCTGACGTGCCCGGACTTTGGAGCGACGCACAGGTGCGCGGCTGGGGCGCGGTGACGGAGGCCGTGCACCGCGCGGGCGGCCGAATCGTCGCGCAGCTTTGGCATACCGGCTCGTTGGGGCATCCGGATTTCGACGGCGGAAAGGCGCCGCCGTCCGCTTCTGCGGTCAACCCCGAGCAGCAGAGCGTCACCCCGACCGGCAAAAAGGAAACGGTTGTCCCGCGTCCGATGGACAAGGACGAAATCCGCCGCACGGTCGCCGATTTTGGCAGGGCCGCGCGCAACGCGATAGCGGCCGGCTTCGACGGCGTGCAGATCCAAGGCGGCTATCACTATCTGTTCAACCAGTTCCTCAACATTCGCACCAATCTGCGCACGGATGAATATGGCGGTTCGGTTGAGAACCGCGCACGTCTGCTGTTCGACGTGCTGGAAACGGTGGTCGACACGGTCGGCGCGCACCGCACCGGCATCAAGACAGGACCGGTGACGTTGGAAACGGGCGCGTTCGTGTCCAATGAGGCTACGCTCGCCACCTCCGAATACGTGATCGACCGACTCAACGACTACGACCTTTCCCATCTGCTGCTGATGGGCCAGATGGCGGACCTGTCGGCGACGCCACTGGCTGCACTGGCGGGCGACGGCATGTTCCGCCATTTCCGCGCGTTCTATCGCGGCCACATCATCGCCAACGTCGGTATCGATCGCACACGCGGCAATCGGCTGATCGAGGCAGGACTGGCCGACATGGTCGCGTTCGGCCGCCCGTTCATTGCGAATCCGGATCTGCCGACGCGCTTCGCCATCGATGCACCACTCGCGGAAGTCGTCTGGCCGAATGTCTACGGCCCGACTGCCGAGGGGTACACCGACTATCCGGTTCTGTCACAGTAAAAGGCTCTAGCAAAATGAGTTGATGGGGCTGCTAACCCGAATCGCACTCTGTTAACCTCATCGTTGTTCAACTGACAAGGAGGCTACGGCAAAATCGATACTCGACGATGAACACCGGTCCTTCATCCAGCCGCTGCTACCGCCGCCGAAACCGCGCCGAACCCGATGCCCAGGGCGCAAGCCGCTCGGCGATCGCGCCGTGCTAACCGGCATCCACTGAAGCCCCTTTGCCTTCAAATTCGATTTATGCCACAACGCCAGGTCGAGGTTGTTGTGTTCGACTCCACCCCAAACAATTTATGCACATTCAAGCCATCGTAGCTTGGAAAATATTATCCACGAATCGACTAAACTTTTTGGAAACATACCGTGAAGTCTGGTATTTTCCCATCCACCAACATATGTTTGCGATATTCGCGTGGCGATAGGCCAAACATCGTTTTAAAGGCCTGACTAAAATGTGTGAGGTTATTGAATCCCCAGGAGTACGCAATGTCACCGATCGAACGGAAAGTTAAACCTCTGTCCGCGAGGTCTCTGGCGCACTTCTCCAACCTGCGTTCGCGAATTAATCGTTCAACCGGCAGACCGGCGCACGAAAAGACAGTGCTTAAGTATCGCCTCGAAATGCCGAGTTGCTCGGCGACATCGGCGGGTGACAACTTCGGGTTGCACAAATTGCTCTCTATGTATGCCCGTCCACGACACGCGAGGACGGATCGTGTCGCCGAGGATCGTGGCTCCATCTCATCCATCGTCGAAGTGAATGCCATCGAGATCATGTCAATCGCTTGGTCTTCGAGACGAACGGCTACCGACGCACGGAGTCGTCCAACGTCCCGGGCAAATGAGTGCAGAAAGTCTCCTGTGATTGCGCCTAGGGCGTTATCCCGCGATAGAACGGTTGCGGTCAACCGCTCGACCATGCCGACACGCTGGCGAAGCTGTTTGCGAGGCACGAGCAAAACCAACTGCTCCACATCACCGGGAAAGTCTACCGAGAAGCATTGCGACGTGTCCAGGAGGGTAATGTCTCCCTGGCGAAGCACTGCCTGTCGGCAATCTTGCTCGACTACAGCCGTCCCTGATCCCTGAACGCATACGAATACGGCGTCATCACCCATGCCTCCATGCCGAGGCGTCGCACGTGCGACGCTGTGTGCCGCAGCCGAAAATGCGAACATGCTTGTCGCGCTCATCGCGCTGTATTTTATAGAACCATGGAAGCGATCACCAACGACCGAGGAAACTTCCAGGTTGGTCATCAGACCCGATACCTGGCGCGTCCAAAACCCAAGTCGCGCACCCGGAGCAATGTTCTCGGTGGTAACTAAATTCTCTGACTCATTCATGGTCATCTCAATCAGCAGCCCGAAGTTAGAAATTCGCCTATTGAACGAAAGCACTCTCTCTTCGGCGCTTTAGAAGACACGTCCCCGGACAAGGTCGCAACTACGCCGTCTCCATGAAATCAGGGAGAAGACGCACAGAGAACTCCCTCCTGCAGTGGCTCGTCCCTTGCTGCCCCGAAAGTACCGCTCCATCGAACATGCGTGCCCTCCTGTGACGTGCTCGAGAATCTGTGACACGGGACGCCCGATAGAGTCTCCTGTTTGCCTGAACTGTATTACGTATGAACAATCCTGGCGTTGGGACCACCCCTCTTCGTGTAGCGTCCTGAATTGTTCAGGCGAGCCGTGGTTCGCACTGCTATGACCATTGTCAGACAACACATATGTCGTGCGCGCAAGAGGCAGTCTCATCATCGACCTCCAAAACTTCGAGCTCTTTGTCGTCCGGGAACAAAAACGATTCCGTGAAAGCAACCCGAGAACAATCCCTACCTGTGCAAAACAGCCCTCAAAGCGAAGGAATGCCACAACTCGCGAACGCAACAGGCAACGGGAAATGTCTCCTCATCTTACGTTGCTCTCACTGGCCGCTCACAGCATCCGTCCCCATTCATCGACGACTTATGTTCGCGGCTCAACATCAAGTGGGGCGCGTCGATTAACCTCGTCGCGTGAGTCACCATTACGAACAATAGGGGTGGAGCATCCGTGCTGGCGCAACGACGGAGTGGGTACTCACCGCTTTCTGCGCTCCACGCTCTTTCGAAGGCGAGGCGCCGTACAACCACCGACTTAACGCATCGTGACGAACTCTTCAGCGGCGGTCGGATGAATTCCGATCGTCTCGTCGAACTGTGCTTTAGTCGCGCCGGCTTTCATCGCAATCGCGATACCCTGCAGGATCTCAGCGGCATCGCGCCCGACCATGTGCGCCCCCACCACCCTCTGACTACCGCGAGCGACGACGAGCTTCATCAGCGTGCGCTCGTCGCGGCCCGATAACGTGTGACGCAATGCCTTGAACGAAGTCTTGAAGATGTCGACGACGCCGTACCGCTCGCGCGCCTTATCTTCGGTGAGCCCAACCGTCGCGACTTCAGGCGTGCTAAAAACGGCCGACGGAACGTACTCGTGATCCACTGCGCGCCGCACGCCGCCGAACAGGCTCGCGGCCAGCAGTGCGCCGTCGCGCGTGGCAACCGGCGTCAATTGCGGCCTCCCAGTCACGTCGCCGATTGCGTGAATCGACGGTATGCTCGTTGTTGAGTATTCGTCAACATCCACCGCGCCATTTCTGTCAAGCGTCACGCCCACTTCTTCGAGCCCAAGGCGAGCACTGTTCGGCACCCGGCCCGTCGCATAGAGCACGGCATCGTAGTGCCCCTGCGTACCGCCTTCAAGCACTAGTCCGATCGTTCCGTCCCGATACTTCTCAAGGCCGAGGACGGTAGTTTCTGTTCGGATTTCGATGCCCTGTTGGGTCATGGCGCTCGCCAGCGCATCGCGAACATCTTCGTCGAACCCGCGCAGAATCTGACGGCCGCGGCACCACAGGTCGACCTGCGTGCCCAATCCGTTGAATATGCCCGCGAACTCGACCGCGATGTAGCCTGCACCAACCACCGCGATCCGTTTGGGCTGGGACGCGAGATCAAGTGCTTCATTCGATGTGATGGCATGCTGAATGCCCGGTATGGCCGGCAGCATAGGCCGCGCGCCGGTAGCAACTGCAATGTGACGCGCGCTGATGCGGTGCCCCGCCACTTCGACCGTGTGCGCATCCGCAACCGTTGCGCGGCCGTCGTACCTCTGCACGCCTGATTTCTCAAGGAGGGAGAGATACACACCGTTGAGACGGGCGATCTCCCGGTTCTTTGCCGCAATCAGCGCGGCCCATGAGAACGTGCCCGGTCGATAGGACCAGCCATAGCCCGCCGCGTCTTCCACTTCGTGCGGGAAGTGCGATGCGTAGACAAGGAGTTTCTTCGGCACGCAGCCGCGAATCACGCAGGTTCCACCCACGAGACTGTCCTCCGCGATCGCCACGCGGGCACCGTACGAAGCCGCCATACGGCTCAGCCGCACTCCGCCGGAACCCGCACCGATCACGAACAGGTCATAGTCAAATTCCATTCAGATGTCCCCACGTATCTTTTTTCCAGTAACGTCAAACATCGAGTACAAGCATCGGGCTTTTGGCTCTCGACACACATATCATTATTGTCCGGCCCGCTGCGCGTTCGCTGCCCGAAAGTACGTAATCCCGATGATCTGGCAGGCCGTCTATGACGCCAGTTTCGCAGGTGCGGCACATTCCTTCGCGGCACGAACAGGGCAGCTCGTACCCGTGCTCTTCGAGCACTTCGAGAATTGTTCTGTCTTCAGGCACGTGTAGGACTTGCCCACTACTCTGAAGCTTGACGTCGAACCCGGCGGCCACCTCACGCGCGCCACTTTCCGCAGGAGGAGAAAACCATTCGAAGAAGGCAGGGTTGTCCGGATGGCTCGACGAAAAATCCTCCACGGCATTCATGACAGGGGCTGGGCCACAACAGTAGATCGGCACGCCGGGCTCCAGCGTGAACGAAGCGTCGGTGAAGTCGAACAGGCATCCTGCCTCATCATCGAAATGAAAGCGTACACGGTCGCCGAATCTGCTGAGCTCGTCATGGAAGGCCGCGTGTGCGCGGCTGCGCGCCAGATACAGCAGGCGCCACGGCCAGCCGCGACGTTCGCAGTGGCGGATCATCGACAGGATCGGCGTAATGCCGATTCCGCCGGCGATAAACAGAAACGTCTCGTGTCCAGCTTGCAGCGGAAAGTTGTTGCGCGGCTCGCTAATGTCGAGCGCGTTGCCTTCGTTCAACGCCGAATGCACGCATAGCGATCCGCCGCGGCTATTGGCAGCCCTCGAGATGGCTATCTCGTAGCGATCCGTTTCGCTGCAATCGCCAATGAGCGAATACTGGCGCGTCATTCCGTTTGGCAAAAAGAGATCGATATGCGCGCCGGGAGAAAACGCCGGCAGGTTCTCGCCGTCCTGTCTGCGCAACACCAGCCTCACGACATCCTTCGCCTCGTCCGTGCGTCGGTCAATCACAACCTGTATCTTTTTCATCAGACCATCTTCCTGGGGTACCGCGAAGGCGAGGCGGCATGAACACCGCCTCGCCACTAACCATGGTTCAAACCGCTAGATACCCGCGGCTCAGGCCTGCGTGCTTTCTTCCTTGATTCGCTTGTCGACCAGCCATCGCAGGTGCGAAAGCGGTGCATCCGATGCAATCGCCCGCAGCTTGAATTTCGGATCTGCGTCGAGCACCTCCTGCTGCGCCTCGATAATGGCCTTGTCCTCGTGAAATCCCTCGAGGATGCTGTCATGGAGGGAATGCGAATACAACTCGACGTCCTTCTTCTGATTGTGCATATAGACCCAGAAGAAGTGCGTAGTACGATCGGTTTCCGGTGTCATCGCCTGGAAGTTATGAAATTCGAGGCTACCCTCCTTGTTTCCCTTCTCGATGCCCGTTCCCGCAGGGGAAAATCCCGACTCGAGGAAGAAATAGGCCGGAACCTTCATTTCCACCGTGTTCCAGCGGTCCACCTTGCCCATCTTCTTCTCGATTTTTTTCACGAACGGCGGCAGATCGCTGTTCATGTGCCACTTCGTCAGTCGGAAACCGTCATCCAGTTTCTCAAGAGGACTGGCGGTCTGTTCGACCACATATCGCTCCGAACCGCCCAGAGTGTTGGTATGCACGTAGGCAATATGATTGATGTCGGCAAGGTTATCGGCAATCAACTGGTAGTTGGCGTCATAATGCAGATAGTCAGGGCGCCCGTGCCAGGCCGGATCCTTCAGATATGGGAAGTCCGGAATCTTCGACTCGTCGACAAGGGTCGGCTCCCCCATCCAGATCCACACGAGGTGCCCCGTGTCCACGATCGGATAGTTCCTGACCTTGAGGTTCGGCGGAACCGACTCCTGCCCCGGGATTTCCACGCATGCGCCACTCGAATCGAATAACAGGCCGTGATACATGCAGCGAACGCAGTTTCCTTCGAGACGTCCCATCGAAAGCCGCGCTCCCCGGTGGCAGCACCGGTCCTCCATCGCGCAGACTTTGCCGTCGTTACCGCGGTAAAGCAGCACCTTCTCGTTCAACAGCGTGCGCCCGACCAGCGCGTCGTCAATCAGCTCGTGACTCCAGGCTGCCACATACCAGCAGTTCTTCATAAACATCGTGCTATCTCCAGTTTGTTGAAATTAGACCGCACGGAGGCGGTCTCGACAGATCGCTATGCGTGATCGAGGTCCATCACGCCGATCGTGCATCCGCACGAAAATGTGGGAATCGGCTCGTAACACCATACCTGGCCGCGCGAGCCGTACGCCGCGCCCGCCGCAGCAATGAAGGTGCGTATTTCGTAGCCCCCCTGCCCACCCTCCCGGTAAATCTCCTCGTCGGCGTAATCGAGCAATGCGGCGCGATCGTTGCGAACCCATCGATCGAGAAAATCTCTATCCCAAGCCTCGTTGATCGTTCCGGAATCAGGCGTACACGGCCAATGAGAGATCCCGCCAGTTCCGATTACTGCAATACGCTCCGGCATACCCTCTGCAGCGTGACGAATCGCTTGTCCCAAGGCGTACGCGCGATGCAGCGGCGCCATGGGCGGACATTGGCAATTGATGTTGACGGGGATGACCGGCAGGTCGTAATCCGGTGTCAGGTGATGCAACGGCACCATGACGCCGTGATCGAACTTCCATTCCTCGCAATAGCTGACATCGACTTCTTGCATCACACCGTCGATCAATTTGCGCGAAATCGCGGTGCTTCCCGGTACCTTGCGGCGAGGGATGCGCAGCCACTCCGGATCCTCGATCGGACCTTCATAGTGCTGCGCCATGCCAATCGCGAACGACGGCATGTTATTCATGAAGAAATTAGCGAAATGCTCTGCGGCGATAACGACTAGCGCGTCTGGCCGTGCGTCTTCCAGCGCGCGTCTCATGCGCGCATAGCCGGCTTGCAGACGCGCATACTGATTCGGGTCTGCGCGTTCGCTGCGCGCCGTGATGCCCGGCCCATGACTGCAAACCCCGGAGAAAACAAGACTCATCACCGCGCTCCTTTTGTCGCATATAGTCCTTCGCGGACTGAACCGTATGCTTCGAGACCGTGTTTCATCGCGTTGATATACGCGTCCCACTCATAGCCGCAGGCGGCGGCAAAGTGCATCAACAATTGACCGTTAACCCCCAGCACATATAGCAGGCCGATATCCGGCCTGCTCAACGCTCCAGCCTCTTCCGCGCTCAGTTCGTAACCGTCAGCAAATGCACGTGGATCAGCTCGGTAACGCGTCATCACAGCACCGTCTCGATTGGCTTCATAGATCGCTTTCTGCAAGGCGTAGAGGCTCATTTTTCGGTTGTCAGCTCAGATGCGAAATGTGGCGGGAGTTCATAGGCACGGACCGCTCGTTCGCGCGCCACCACTACCCGAACTGCATCGCGCGCCCAAACGCGCGCCGCAAGCGCGCCGTACCGGGACCGGGCAGGCAGTTCGGCGTGGATTCGTTCATCGAAGCTCCACAGATAAAACACGAATAGATACGCGTCGACCGCCGAGAATTCCTCACCGAGTGCGTACGACGAGTCGCCCAATCGCGTCTCGATCTCGGCAAGCATCTTCACGAGCTTCTTCTCTGCGTGCGCGCGCACCGCGGAGATCGCATCCGGGTGGTCGCCCGCATAGGTTTGCGGCCTGAAGATTGATCGGTACGTGACGTGCAGGCTGCTGGAAATCCAGTTCATCCACTCGTGGGCCCTCGCGCGTTCCCGAGTGCCCGGACGAGGCATGAGTCCACTCTCGAGGGCGAGATCGGCGATATAGGACAGGATGGCCTGCGACTCGGTGATCACCGCATCCCCCGCTCCGAGTGCCGGCACGATCGCACTCGGGTTTATCTTCAGATAGTCCGGGCCGACGTTCGCGCCCGAGCGGATATCGACGCAAATTGCTTCATAAGACAAGCGTGATTCTTCAAGCACGATATGCGAAGCGAGCGAACAGGCCTTGGGACTGTAGTAAAGCGTGAGCTTCGGCGGAAACACGGTTGAGGCAGCTTGTTGCATGAACTAATCCTCTTATAAGACGACTTTCGATTGATTGCCTAGAACGAGCCGAATTCAGGATCGTTCGACATTGTCAGGCTGATGTTGAGTTGACTTAAGTTTACTGTCCGACTGCATGCGTCTCTGTCACTAAGTGTTGATGACAAATCATTCGTTCGATGTGGAAAAAGCTTTGTCAAGCGACTTCAGGCCGGATTTCTCAAATGCAAACGAGGACACGTCACAGGCAAACATGAGACGTGTCCTCGTTCGCTCCGCACTACGTCGGTTAGAACTTGTGTCGCAGCCCAAGCATCACGATGTTCTGCGTACCGCTCGTTGAAGGCGCATTCAGATAAAACCCGGCGGGCGCACGACTGCCCGAACCGCGCTGGAAATTGTCGGTCAAGCTAATATCGGTGCGCTTCGAGAGGTAATAATCGAGGCTTAGTACGGTCGTGTTCCAGTGTGAGCGCGCATCGATCCCGCCGTACCGACCCTGCGAATAGATATAGCCACCGAGGAAAAACAGGCTCGGCGTGACCTGGTAAGAAAATGACGTGTCGTAATTCGTCAGCGTGAAGCTGGTTTGATCGAGGTACGTGAAATGCACCTGATCGATCAGCGCAGCCCACCGCAAGCCATTACCGAAATCGTAGTAGCCGCCAATTCCGTAGTTGCGTTGCCGTTGCACGCCCACGGACGGATTCAGTGGGCTGCTCCGGAACAGCAGGAACGGCGCACCGCCGTAATCGTTGCTCACCGCACCATTGGCGTTGGCCATACCCGGCTGGTCGAGTTGGACAAAGGCGACTGCGATACGCAGACTATCAGTCTGGTAGCCGGCCCCGACGCTATATGCACGATTGACGCCGAACGCCCCGGCCGCATTGCTGAACGCGTATAGCACCTCCGCATTGAGGCCACGATAGGTGGGCGTGACGTACTTGAGCGAATTGCTGTATCGCCATGTTCCAATGAGATTATCGGCATCACCCGGATGATCCACCTGCCCGACGTTGCCGACCAACGTGGTCATCGAAGTGAAGTAATCCCAGAACGCGTCGTATTGCCGTCCAGCTGTGAGTGTCCCCCATTGCGGATTGGTCAGCCCGACCCATGCCTGCCGGCCGAACAGCCGGCCGCCCTGCCCCAGCTTTCCACTAACGTTGTCGAACCCGTTTTCCAGAGTCGCGATCACCGCGCTTTTTCCGCCTAGGTCCTCTCTGATCCTGAAGCCGAAACGGCTGGGCTGGGGCACACCGCCCACCATCTGATAGGCCGACGAGCCGCCCGCATTATTCACGGCCTCCAACGAAACGGAAATGATGCCGTACAGGGTGACGCTGCTCTGCGCATGGGCGACGCCCGCCGAGGCGATAGTAATCAACATTCCTATGTATATCTTTTTCACGCGAGTCTCCGATAGTTATTTTTGAATGAGATTAGGGGAACTCCTTCCGGCTCCGAGTGGCGTAAGGCAGCGCAATCAGCACCGATAACCCGCTGATGACCATCAGCGCCACCATCACATACAGGCCGTCCCCAAGGCGTCCCGTGCGGGTGGCGATCAAGCCGATCAGCCAAGGGCTCGCGAAGCCACCCAATGAACCGAGACTGCTCACCAGAGCGATGCCTGCTGCTGCTGCCTTTCCAGACAGAAACATCGGCGGCAACGACCAGAAGATCGGAATCGCCGCATAGATGAACGCGATCGCAACGCTGAGCGTGACCAGCGTTGCGATCAACCCCAGATTAGCGCCGAAGGCCGCGATGACCATGAGGGCGCCCGAGCCGACGAGCGAGCACACGGCGAAGTGCACGCGCCGCTCCGCCCTACGGTCCGAATGCATCGATATCAGGACTGTGCCGAGCGCGCCGATACCGCAGGGGATGGCGCTGTACATACCGATCATCAGCGCGTTGTGGACGCCGACTTCCCTGAGCATCACAGGCATCCACAGACTGATCGCATAGGAACCGCAGGCCAACGCGAAGTACAGGGATGCGCACCAGTACAGACGAATGCTACGAAAAGCCTCGACCACCGACGCCGCGGAAACGGTGTGCTTTTCCTGCTGCTCGACGGACAATGCCAGGCGCAAGGTCGATTTTTCATCGTCAGTGAGCCAACCCACCTGCTCCGGCCGGTCGACGAGGAGAAAGAAGGCTGCCACTCCCAGCAGCACGGCAGGCACCCCTTCGAGCACGAACACCCATTGCCAGCCGCGCAATCCGTTGACGTCCGCCATGCCGTGCATGATCCAGCCGGAAAGCGGCCCGCCCAGCATGCCGGCCAGCGCCGCTCCGGCAAAGAACCACGAGACGACCGTAGCGCGACGCCGCGGCGGGAACCAGTAGGTGAGGTACAGGACGATCCCCGGGAAGAATCCGGCTTCAAACGCCCCTAGCAAAAATCGCAGTACGTTGAGCTGCCACGAGTTCTGAACGAACATCGTGCAGGCCGACACGATGCCCCAGCACACCATGATCCGGCAAAACGTCCGCCTCGCACCGATCCTAGTCAGCAGCAGATTGCTTGGCACTTCGAATAGTACATACCCGATAAAGAAGATCCCCGCGCCAAGACCGTATGCGGCCTCGCTGATGCGCAGGTCGCGCGTCATCTCAAGGTGGGCAAAGCTGATGTTGATCCGGTCGAGAAACGAAACGAGATAGCAGGTGAACAAAAAAGGCACGATCCGCAGCATGATCTTGCGGTACAGCCGGTCCTCGCGGACTTGATGTTCTCCGCTTGCGTCATCCGATAAGGCGATGTTCACGTCCGAGTCTCCAATAGGTTTTTTTTGCGCTTTTGCGTCGTGGTTATCGGACGCCGGTTTGTCCGCTCTGGTCGGCGCCCATGAGTCGATTAGCAGGTAACAGCGGGCTCGCCGGCCCCGACTAACCGATCGTGCAGTTCCCGGGTAGACCCGACGCCGAGCTTGGCATATGCCCTGCGGCTGTAGGTAATCACCGTGTTAATGCTTATGCCGAGTTTCTTTCCGGTGTCGGCCAGCGTGCGACCGCTAAGCAGGCTCGAGCAGACATCCAGCTCGCGCGACGAGAGCGCTGCGCCGGCGTTGTGGTCGAGCGACTCGCGCCAGCGGGCAACCGGGATATCGTGGGGAATCGTGAGTCTCGCGTGCGCCTGTGCGAACGCGAGGAAGAGCGGCGCAACCTCCGTAAGCGCTTCTAGTTCCGCGTCGGTAAATCGGCCGGTATGTTCATCGCGGTAGCAGTTGAGCAAGGTTGCCGCGCCGCCCGCATGCTGGTTCGACATCGTGAGCCTGTCTTCGATGCCGACATGCTCGTAACACGCCAAACGATAGCGCGCGTTGGTCACCTCTTCACGCGTGCGGTAGCGCAGATGAACCGATTCGTCGCCGGTTTCGCGAATCGCAATCGACGCATCGTCGGCTCCGTCGTACCGATGCATTTCGCTCATGTAGTGCATGGCCGCGCGGGCTGCATTCGAGCGCGATACGCGACTCTCAGTGGCAAGCAGGCGCAAATCGTTGCCGCGCAGTCGAATGAACAACGCGCAATGATCGACCGTCGCGAACCTGTTCAGCGCATCGAGCATCGTGCGCGCGCAGGCGGGCGTGCCGAGCGAGCGCGTCAGCGACTCGATCAGGTCGATCGACAGGCGTGCGTCGACCGCACTCGCCCGGGTGGTCCAGCTACGCATGGGGGATGTCTCCGTCCGGCCCGTCACGCTGGGCCTTTTGTGGTTTGCGTCAGCGTAACGCGATCAACGCTTCGACAGCATCCCCTCGAAACAGGAGGCGACCCCTCGCGACCTCCTTCATCGGCAGGAGGCATACGTCACAGCCGCGCGTTCAACGAAGCCGCGCGGTGCTCCTTCGTCACCGCTCCTCCGGTTCGGGCAAACCGGTGGCGCTCACTTGGGCAATTGCCATCAGTCCGTCAGAGAACGGGCGGGTACGGTATGGCTGAGCACCTGTTTCGCAGCACACAGGTACGATGCACGCTGCGCCGCATCGCAGTCGCGATTGAAGATGATCGATACGGCGAAGCAGCGCTGCTGGACCTGATCGACGACCGGCACGGCGATCGACGAGTAGCCGTCGAGGACAATGCCAGGGGACACGCGAAATCCATCCACGACAGCCATGCCGTTCTCCCGCACCCAGGCGATTTGTTCTTTAAGATAGTTTTCGGTGATGTGGCGCGTATCGTCATGGCGCGGATTATCGACAAGCTCGCCCCGCACCTGCGCAGCGGTCCAAGCTGGCGGCAGATAGGCCATAAAAATCCTGCCGGCTGCCGTGCGGGTCAAGGCCGAAAGCGCGCGCCCCACCCGGAAATCGACGGGGAAAGTGCGCATGCCTTCGTTCTGGGCAATGATCGTGGCTGCGTCGCCGTTCCACATCGTCAGCACAACCGGCAAACGCGTCGCCCGGTCAAGCTCCGTCATCACGCGTCGCGCGGTCTGCATTGCATCTACCCGCCGGAGCGCTTCCATGCCAAGTCGGATGGCCGCCGGCCCGAGCTCATAAGGCCCGGCCTCGCTAACCTGCGTCACGAGACCCGTCTTCATCAGGCTGATCAGGTAAGCGCGCGCCTTGCTCGTTGTCATCCCAGCGCGAGCCGCAAGACGACTCATCGGCGTCGGCTCGCCAGCCTCCACCAGCGCGTCCAGCAGCAGAAAACCGTGTTCAATCGACTGTATGCCTTTATTCATCGGAAGTTCTACCCAAGTAGCTCGGTCAAGGGGCGTCGCGCGGCCGCAGGCGTTCATAGATCGGCGCGCGGCGCCCCTCACTAGGGTTTCCCCCGACGATCACGCCTTTCTGCATGCCAATGCCGACCTTGTTGACCGTCAAAAACCATTGGCGTAGACTCAATAATACAACGCTCGCTCAACAATGATTAGCACGGACGCGCATTCTTGCGATGAGTCCTCTTCACAATCCTCGCGCGCACGGAATAAGCCCCTCTCGCGCTCGGGGCGAGGCGCAGGTGGTGCTCAGCGATATTCGGTGACAGAGTGAGCCGCGCGCGTGTGCAGGGTCGCCAGCCGCACACATACAAAGCAGAGGGTTCTCTTCCCATTAATTGCTGATTTAATAGCAACCGATGCAATGGTGCCCAACGCAATCTCAGGCGGCCAGGCGCGGGATAACGAGCCCGACTAGGCCGTAACACGACATGGGGCCGTGCCGACACAGCCGCAACGCCACGAGGAGGTTGTCATGGATGTACGAACCATCGATATTCATCGAGAGCCGGCGTCCTCGTGCGTGTCCGTCGCCATCGATCTGATCGGACGTTTGGGCGAGCCGGGCTATGCTAGACAACTGACGGATTCCCTGTCGCAGGTGGTCAAGTTCGCCCACCTGTGCATCCTGTCTTTTTCGAAGCTGACGCCCCCCGGCCTGCTGGGCACCGGCAGCACGCTTTCGCCTGCCTGCGCGGAAGACACGGCCTATGTCTATCTTGGCGGCCACTTCTTCAATGCCGACCCGACTTGGCAACTGCGCACCGCGAACATCGACTCGGACAGACAGCTCTTCATCCAACGGCAACGGGCCGAAGATATCGCGAACGCGGATTACCGGGTGTCCTGTTACGAAAAACCGGGCATCGTTGATCGGTTGTCCCTCTTCCAACGCTTTGACCCCGGCAACTGGATTGCGGTCAATCTCTATCGCGATTCGAGTCAGGGGCATTTTGACAACTCTGAATACGCCCGGCTCATCACAGTGGCACCGATCCTGACCGCTAGTGCGAATAAGCACCGGCAGCTCGTCACACCCAAAGCGACGCACGCACCCAACGGCTTGCTGGAGCAAGCCGCCACCGCGCCGACCATCGAGCAGCGCCTTGCTGCGGTCAGCCCGATGCTGAGCGCGAGGGAATTCGAGGTCTGTGGCCGAATTCTGCTGGGCCTCAGCGCGAAGGAAATAGCACGGCAGCTCGGCATCGCGCCGAACACCGTAGCAGAGCATCGCAAGAATGCGTATGCCAAGCTAGGCGTTCGCAACCACAAGCAACTGTACGCACGATTTTCGTCCTAAGGCGACTGTGCGCTGCGCGCCGATACCGCAACCCGACCTCGACGTGCATGGAATCGCCTGCTTCAACGGTATGTCCGTGCGCACGCTGAATCGCCTGTTCGCTGCCGAAGGTACTACGGAAATTGCAGAAATCTGGAGCGGTTGGCTCGCCGCCAGTCCTACGCTGCCTAGCGAAGGAAGGGTAATGCGAGTGAGCCAGATGGCTTTCGATTGCAGAACGACCTGTATCACTTCGGCTGAGCATTTGAGAAGCGCTACGGTTTGCCGCCGTACGAGCTGCTGCGGCGGGATCGCCGAGCCAGGACTCCTTCGCACCAAATACCGGCTCCATCCGTCCTGCTCGAGACCGACGAGTAGCGCGTCAACCGCCCGATAGACTCGCTCGACAGCCTCTGCGCCAACCTCGCGCTCAAGCGCGAGATATTCAGCCTCGAGATCCTACGATAGTACGCGAACCAGGTTGACGCTTTGCTTCGTTAACGACGCTCGCACGCGACGCTGATCGTCCTCGAAACGCACCTTCGTGGCAAGACCCCTTACTTCCATCCGGGGCAGCACACCGGCAATGCTTGGGCTCGATATCGTACATAAATCAGAAATCTGCCTGGGCTCAAGCGGTCCATTTTCGTCGAGCGCGCGAATCACCCGCCACTCCTACTCGGTCAACCTATGTGCGGTAATGAGCGGACGAAACCGCTCCATCATTTTTTCCCGAGCTCGCAGCAGCACCGGAAAATTGTGGTGAAGGAAGCGCTTGGAGACTGGTTCAGACATGGCAGACGGTGGGCAGAGCGGGAGCCGCGTGCTCGGGAGAAACCCTCAGCGGCACGACAAGCTGTTGACGTCAAATCATATCAAGTGCAATATTGCTAACATATTAGTATTTTTGTGGCACGGCCTCGGACCCATGTTCGCACCATCTGATCACTTCCTTCACGCCGAAGGCGAAGCCCTCCCTCACGATTTTGACGTGCAGACGGCTCGTGGGCGTTGTCTCGCGGTTCAGCCTGCCCTGCGCCCGTGAACTGCGTCGTGTACGGCACGCTGCTCAACGACCGCACTACGCTCGATACGCTCGGCAATGCAGTTTATGAAGCACCGTTCGCGTTCGTGCTCGACAAGCCACTCGATGGGCCGGGCGTCACGCTCTTCGAAGTACTGTCGGCCACCTGCCACGTCGTACCAGCCATCGAAATCATGGACGCCTTGATCGAGCAGTTCGATCGCGATACCCATGCGATACGCAAGGTGTTCGACACAATCATCGATTTCGCCGCCGATGCAGGGATTGTGCTCGGTGATCGACCCGTGAAGCCGATGGCCGTCGATCTGCGCTGGGTCGGTGCGATGCTGCACAAGAACGGCGTGATAGAGGAAACCAGCCTTGCAGCTGCCGTGCTGAATCATCCGGCCACGGGCGTCGCGCGGCTTGCGAACAAAATCTCCCCTTATGACGAGGCCCTCAACGCGGGCGAGATCCCGCTTGCCGGCTCGTTCACGCGGCCAGCCCCGGCCATTGCGGTCGACGGCGTGGACGGGGTTTTCTTCGGGCCGGCTGACCTGGCGGCATCAATGGGCTATCACGGGCAAGCGAATCATCCTGAGTTGCAGCACGCAATCCTTGATGGTATCTGCACCGTCCGAGCCGCAGGTAAGGCTGCGGGCTTACTGATGGTCAATCGCAAATTACACAGACCGATCTCGACGCCGCAGCACTGTTCGTCGTGGCGAGCGTCGAAACGACATTGCTCGTCTAGGCCGCGGCAGGGCAGGCCCGCCGTTTCGCCCGAAAAGACACTGAAGTCGGAAATCGTGACGCAGTCACGCAAGGCGGATGCTAAACCCGCTTCGCGCCCAGGAACGCGTCACACACAGCCTAGCCACGCCGTGAGCTTCGGAAGTTCACGGGTAACACACATTTAACTTATTTATCAGGGTGAGTGATGATTGAGCTTAGAGACCCTTCTCTACTTCGGACGCAATGTTTTCTGGCGGGTGAATGGCAGCACGCGGAATCGGGTCAGACATTTGACGTGATTGATCCAGCAACCGGCGCGCTGATCTCCCGCGTGCCCAAGATGGCAGAGGCTGAAACGCGACGGGCGATCGACGCGGCCAACACTGCTTGGCCAGGATGGCGCAGCCAGACGGCCAAACAGCGTGCCGCCATTCTGCGCCGATGGTACGAGCTCATGCTGGAGAACATCGATGACCTTGCTCTCATTCTTACGACCGAACAAGGAAAGCCACTCGCAGAGGCTAGGGGTGAGATCCAGTACGCCGCAGCCTTTCTTGAGTGGTTCGGTGAAGAAGCTAAGCGAACATACGGCGACGTCATCCCGACCGTCACGAACGACTGCCGCATTTTGGTCACGAAAGAGCCGATTGGCGTATGTGCAGCGATCACGCCGTGGAATTTTCCTGCCGCCATGATCACTCGCAAGGTTGGACCCGCACTCGCCGCAGGCTGCCCGATCATTGTTCGACCTGCGGATGCGACGCCACTCTCGGCCTTGGCACTCGCGGTACTTGCTCAGCGTGCCGGCGTTCCGAAAGGCATCTTCAGCGTGATTACCGGCAGTTCGCGGGCAATCGGCGCGGAGCTAACGAGTAACCCGACTATCCGCAAATTATCCTTCACTGGATCGACTCCAGTCGGGAGCATGCTGATGGCTCAATGCGCCCCGACGATCAAGAAACTGTCCTTGGAATTGGGCGGAAACGCGCCGTTCATCGTTTTCGACGATGCCGATATCGACGAAGCAGTCGCGGGGGCGGTGGCATCCAAGTTCCGCAATAGTGGCCAAACGTGCGTTTGTACGAATCGGTTTTACGTCCACAATACCGTGTACGACGAGTTCGCCACCAAACTCAGCCGCGCAGTCGAAAATCTGACCGTTGGACGAGGAACCGAGGCGGGCGTGACACTTGGTCCGCTCATTAACGAGGTAGCCGTTCTCAAGGTGGAAGAGCACATTCGGGACGCGCTTGAAAAAGGCGCCAAACTCATTGCCGGCGGCAAGCGGCACAGGCTCGGCCACAGTTTCTTCGAACCCACAGTGCTGACTGAAGTCACTCAGTCGATGCAGGTAGCCCGCGAAGAAACTTTCGGACCGTTGGCACCGATCTTTCGCTTCGAAAGTGACGACGAAGTCATCTCCATGGCGAATGACACCGAGTTCGGCCTCGCTGCATATTTCTATAGCCGTGATCTCGGTAAAGTGTGGCGCGCTGCGGAAGCGCTCGAATATGGCATGGTCGGAATCAACACCGGCCTGATTTCAAACGAAGTCGCACCGTTCGGCGGAGTCAAACAATCAGGAATCGGACGCGAAGGCTCGCACTACGGTATCGACGAATACTTGGTCATCAAATATATGTGTGTCGGAGGAATTTGACGTTTGGCCGCCTGATGGCGACCACGCATCGCTCAGCATAGTTGCCGAGGTTGAGCGATGCGTCGCATATCCGTCAAGGGCACTCTTGATCGGCCGACCTACCTCGAACGTTAGGCCATCAGTTGTTTCCTGCAGGTTAAAGCACTAGTCAACCTAACGAGTGTGATGAAACTTCGGAAGCGAAATCGTTCGGTAGCGAGAACTCGTCGGCATGGACCGGTTCTTTTCAAAACACTGGGCATCTCGCCGCGCAACGGCGTCCGATATCCGCCCGAGGTCGTCAATGAGCAGAGGATCAACCAACGTGTCTAATCCCAGGGAAATTGTAGAACTCGCACACGAAGTGAGGCGGCTTGCGTCCAATAAAATAGACGATATTAATGGCATCAATCGAGAAACTACGTTTCTTGCGGTCAATGCCTTAATCGAAGCTGCACGAGCTGGTGACGCCGGCAAGGGGTTCGCCGTCGTCGCAAACCAAGTAAAGTACGTCGCAACGCGGATTGCAGAAATCACCACCAGCCTCAATAAGGAACTGGCAGGCTCGTTGTCGAAACTTACAGAACTCGGTGACAGGATGATCGAACGTTTGCGCTCGCATGAAGGACAGCGTTGCGCAGACCTCGCTCTCAACATGATCGACATCATCGACCGCAACCTATACGAGCGGTCATGTGACGTGAGATGGTGGGCGACAGACTCGGCGGTGGTTGACTGCCTGAAGCACAGAAGCGACGCATCGAGCGATTACGCGTCCAAACGGCTCGCCGTCATACTCGATAGCTATACGGTTTATCGCGATATCTGGGTTGTCGATCGCGACGGGGTCGTCGTCGCAAACGGCCGTCATGCGAGCTCTTCGGCGCGTGGGCAAAAGGTGGCAGACGCGAGGTGGTTCAGCGCCGCAATGGAAACCACGTCCGGCGCGCAATACGCAGCCACGGATGTCGAAACGCTGCCGCGGATGGGGAATGCGCAGGTGGCAGCCTATTCGACCGCGGTACGCGAAGGCGGTTCGGTCGCGGGGCGTGCGCTGGGCGCTCTCGTCGTTTTGTTCGACTGGGCGCCCCAGGCTCAGGCCGTGGTCAACGGTGTTCGTCTTAGCCAAGAGGCGTGGCAGCGAACTCGTTGCATGATCGTTGACTCCTCGTTCCGTGTGATCGCAGCTTCTGACGGCAAGGGTATCCTCGACGAACGATTTCCATTGAAGACGGACGGGAAGCCTTCCGGGTTCTATAGCGTCTCCGACGGCACGACCGTGTCGTTTGCGGCTACTCCCGGTTACGAAACCTATCGGGGCTTGGGGTGGTACGGCGTTATTTGCCAAAAGCCGGCATCACGACAATAGCTGAGACCACGATCTGAATCGCCGACTTCCGTGTATCTCCGTGCGGCGGTTGATGCGCGGCATCCCGACGCCACGACCAAGGGATCCAGCCCCTCACTCGGCGTGTTGTTGCTGGACATTTGATTTAACGCTGAGCCCCGCCAGTCTTGGATTGGCGGGTTATTCTTATTTCGAAAACATTTCTCTGCGCCCGTAACCCGGCAAAGTCCCGTGCGGCGGGGCGAGGACGACTGCTGTTGATTGGGCACCAGTTCAGCGTCTGCAACGAACGTAGGGGCTTCGCGGGTTGAGGACCGAGTCCCTTTCCCAGGCGCTGCGCCCAACCGATTGATGACCGAACAAGTGCCTCAAATCGACACAGCGCGAGAAATAGCGGCCGAATTTTACACTTCCAGGCCGATATGTATAAAAAATGCCGAGGATTTTAATCCTCGGCATCGAATCAGCCTTGTACGACAAGGCCCCTAACAACAAACTAAATGAGGGACTGGACCAAGGGAGGGTTATGACACCCGATCGCAAATCCGCTTTGCCGTGCCGATGGCGCCCTTGCTAGTGTACGGCGATCATAAATTCACTCTCGCTTGTGTCTCTCGACCCAATTGATGATTAATTCGGCGTAGCGATCAGCCGCGTCTTCCCATACGAGATGCCCGGTGTCCACGATCTCCAGATGCGCAGTTGGCAGGCGATCGACCAAAAATTGTCCGTTCGACACGGGAACGAAGGGATCGTGGCGCCCCATGATCACGAGAGTTGGCGTGCCAATCTTACCCAGCCGCTCCTTGAGTACCGGTAGCTCATGGGGGTAGCGCCGCACTAAGCGAGCAGATTCGGCGAACCGCCCTTCGCCACTATAAGAAGCGATGTAGTCTTCGCGCACGAAGTCCGGCGCGGTGTAGTTCTGCAAGCTCCCAAGGAGGGAATCAATCAGTCCGTCGACGTCGATACTCGAGAGTGGGTCGAGCGACGGCAGGCCGATCATCTCCTTTAGCTGGCTGCCCACCTCAAGCGGGTCGGCCGTGGCACCGCTACCGATTGTTATTGATGAGAACGTATCCGGGTGGTTCGCAGCAGCGAAGAGAAGCGACGACGTGGCGATATCGGGACCAACGGCGTGCGGACGGTCGAGATCAAAGTGGCGCACCGCTTTAGCGATGAAGTTGCCCATCGCTTCTGGCGCGATGATGTCTGGACGCCCGTCGGACTTCCCAAAGCCCGGAAGATCCAGCGCCAGGACATCATATCGCTCGGTAAAACTGGCCCAGGTTGGCAGAAACGCCATAAGGCTCTCGGGCCAAGGGCTCAGAAGCAACAGGGTTTCGGCGTCTTCACGCGGCGCTCGCGCATAGCGGATTGAAAGCCCGTCAATCCTGGTAGTGTTGAGATCGACGGGAAAGCGCTCGTGTGGTTGAGCAGCAGGTTTCACTTCAGAGTTCATTGGCTATCTCTCACTCGATTACACAGGCTCCGCGGCGAGTAGTTGCGACACACTCACCGCTGCATCCAATGATGCACCGATCGCCGACGGCGCTGACAAGGACGTGTGAACGAAACACACGCAGCTTTCGATGACCTTCGTGGGATCCTATCCCGGGAACATGCTATTGCCACTTACTGTCTGCGAAGACGGCACCTCTTCTTGCATGACGTCCCAGTGCTCAGTCAACTTTCCGTCGGCGATGCGAAAGATGTCCACTGCGACCATAGGCTTAGGTCCCCACCCGGTGTATCGGCCATGGATCATAACCAGGTCGTCCGCGGCCACTATCATTCCCGGCTCGTATTTGAACTCTTGAGACAACCCTGCGATCAGGCCCGGGATAGCGTCGCGTCCATTCGGAATAAGCGGATTATGCTGCACGTAGGTGCTGGAGAAATGCTTCTCGACCACACTGGCATCGCGTCGAATGAAAACCGCGGTCATCACCTCGATGACGAGGGCTTTATTAGCTGCAGCCGAAGATGTATTGCTCATTTTTGTGTCTCCAATAAGGGGAAGGATTTACAGCGTGCCTAGGTGATGACCGAGCCGAAGCTCGAAATCGGCACCGACTGCTTTGGCACGCTCACGCGCTCGCAGGCTGCGAGCGTATACAGCCGGCGAGCGCGTTGCTTCGAGAAACGCGGCCTGTGCCTCCAGCAGATCAGCTTCCGCTGGCAGGCTGTGTCGATTGACCAACCGTTTGGCCTCGGCTATGGCCTGCTTGTCGAACGAGGCCACCCGGCGAGAGAAGGCGTCGACGAAGTCATCCAACTCCGCATCCGGCAGAGCGCGATTGATCCAACCGTACCGCTCTGCTGTGGCAGCATCAAAATCGTCTCCGCCAATAATGATCTCGAGTGCGCGTGCACGTCCGGTGAGCAACGGCAGGCGTTCAGTTGCGCCGCCACCCGGCAGCATGCCGGCGGGCACTTCGGGCTGGCCGAATACAGCCTTCTCGAGGCTCGCGAAGCGCAGATCGCAGGCTAGCGTCAGTTCGCTGCCGCCGCCGCGGACGCGGCCTCGCACCGCTGCGATGCTGACTACCGGGGCCTGTGACAGGCGCGTGGTCAAATCAATCCACGTCGGCAAGCCGGTAGGGCCTGGCTGTACGGGAGTCTCCGCCGCGCGTGACACGTCATAACGCGCTATGAAAAAGTCTGGGTGCGCGCTATCGAACACAGCCACACGCAGCTCCGCATCCGATTCCACCCAATTGACGATTGCCTGCAGCTCAAGAATCGCTTCCGGGTTGAGCAGGTTAAGCGGTGGGTTACTGAAGGTGATGCGCCAATAGGCCGGCGTGACCTTTGTGATGCTGAATTGACTGGACTTCTCGCTCATCTCGGTCTCAATGGAGTAGACAAAAAATCGCCAACCCGTCGATGGGTTTCATTCCCGCAAACAGGATGATGATCATCATCCCCAAATAACAGGATGATGGCTATAATCAAGGTTGTCAAGTCCAAAGGTAACAATGTTGTGGGTCACTCACAGGCGGGTAAATCAGAAAACCACCAGCGCATTGTCGAGATCGCTGCGCAACGCTTTCGCGAGAACGGCATAGACGGTCTAAGTGTCTCTGACCTGATGCGCGAAGCAGGGTTGACGCATGGCGGTTTCTATCGCCACTTCGATTCACGTGAAGACCTGGTGGCCGAGGCAGTAGGGTGTGCCCTCGAACAGGGGGGCGAGCGCGCCGCTGCCATAACGAACAGCGGCCATAAGTCCTCGTTCAATGCCCTTGTCGATGCATATTTGAGTGAATTCCATCGCGACGACCGTGGGGAAGGTTGCGCTGTTACTGCCCTTGCCGCCGATGTGGTCCGCAGCAACGAGCGTGTCCGCTCGGCCTATACTCAACAGGTACGCTATTACTTGGACCTGTTCTTTGCTGCTCTACAACGAAGGGATGGCGAGGCCAGCCGACAACAGGCGGTGCTGACGTTGAGCGCTCTGGTCGGCGCTCTATCGCTGGCGCGTGCGGTCAACGACGAGCAATTGTCGTTGGAAATCCTCAGATTGACGGCTCGCACACTTAAGGCATAAAAGACGCGAGATCTCGGACCACGCCATTCCGTGACGCACTTCTACTCTATTAGCAATGACTGTTTGGCAACGCCGGCCCTCACGTTCTACGTGGATGGTTGCTAAGACTATCCTGCGAGCAAAGTTGGTTCGACTCCTATCAAACGTCACCATCTTTTAGATGAACGTGGTAGTTCATATCGAACAAACCCCAGCCCCACTTCTTCTTGGCCCATCCGAAGAGACCTTCTGGGATGAAGAGTGTGACGATAATGGCGGCAAGTCCCAGAATGATCAGGTACCAAGCGCCATAGTTCGAAAGCGTCTCGCGGAGACCAAAGAACACGAGCGCACCAACGATCGGCCCTTCAATCGACCCCGCGCCGCCGATAATCACAGCAAAAATCGCAAATGCCACCCAGTTCACCGAAAATGCGGCGTCCGGGCTTACCTGAAGCGTGTTCAGATATGCCACGCCACCAGCGAGACCAGTGATAGCCGCACTAAGTACAAAAATGGCCCGCTTCAGTGTCAATACACGGATGCCAACGCTCTCAGCGGCGCCTTCATTGGTCTTGATGGCACGCAGGGCCACGCCATATGGGCTGCGTAGCAACAGTATGAGCGTGAGAATCGCCACGGCCAGCACGGCGAGCGCGGACCAATAGGTCACCATGCCACGCATCGCGCGCCCTACGTAGGTAATCCTGTCAAACGACAGGCCGGTCCCCGCGCCAAGCGTATCCGAGTTGTTCACGCCAATCCGGAACATTTCGGCAAGCGCCCAGGTAGCAATCGAGAAGTGTGCTCCGCGAAGCCTGAAGAGCATGGGCGAAAACACGAACGCGATAGCCGCCGCAACCAGACCAGCTACCGGGAGCAGTACGAACGGGTTTCCCGTCGCGAAATTCGCCACATAGAAGAAACCATACGCCCCAACACCAACGAACGCCTGTTGGCCGATCGATACGACACCACCGAAAGAGCTCAGCATGTTCCACATCTGCGCCGCGGTGATCAGGACAAAGACCTCGACCAGCAGATGTGTCGCCGACGCGTCAGCCCACCACGGAACAGAGAACGCAATCAGAAAAACCAGAATTCCGACGACCACCTGCTTCGAAACGGATGATGACCGGCGAACAGCAAAGGTTTTTTCAGCCATTTCAACTTCCACATTGCGCTCCATTATTTTACGCTCCGACCAAAAATGCCATGGGGCAGAATAAGAAGCGCTAGGAAGAACGCGATATGTCCGGTGAACGGCCCGTATCCGGTGTGAACAGACTCACCAAGCATCTGTGCCAAACCCAACGCAACACCGCCGACAAGCGTTCCCCACATCGAGCCCAGACCACCCATGACGACAGCTTCAAACGCGAACAGCAGGCGCTCCGGTCCGGACATCGGGGTAAAGGGGCTGCGCACGCCGTAAAAGACCGCAGCAACGCCAACCAGGGCGAAGACGAGTGCACTTGCTAACGCAAAGACTTTGCCGTCGTTAATGCCAACGAGGCGCACAGTGCTCCGGTCGTCCGAAGTCGCCCGCAGAATCCGACCCACACTCGTTTTCCGCAACATCAATTCCATGGCGACGAATATCGTCAGCGCAACCAATGTCGTTAGAAGCGGAAGAGTGCCAACTGAAACAGTGCCCACTTGCAGCGCACCTCCCGTCAATGTTTCCGAAAGAGGTAGTACCCGCGTGTCCGCGGTAAACGCCTCCTGCATGACGTTCTGCAATACGATGGAGATACCGAAAGTGGTGAGGAGCGGCGACAACGGACCAGCTGTGAGTGTCCTCGACATGATGAATCGCTGGAAGATGTAGCCAAGAAAGGCCATTGCCGGCACGACGATGACGATTGTCGTCAGTGCATCTACCTTGAGCCAATAGGAAACACCGAGCGAAATCATGGCACCGAGGATCATGAAGTCCCCGTGAGCCAGATTCACGATGTTCAAGACGCCGAAGCCGATCGACAACCCTAGTCCGATAATCGCATACAGTGCCCCCAGAAACACTCCGTTCAGCACACTCTCGATGAAGGTACTCATGCATTTACTCCAAAATACTGCCGCGTAATTTCCTGAAGGTCAGCACCTTCACTCTTGCCCTCAAGGACCAGCGCCCCTTTCCGCATGCAATAGAAGCGTTGTGCCGTGTTGAGAGCTTTCTGAATGTTCTGTTCAACGAGCAATACCGATACACCCCCCTTCATAACCTTCTTTATCGCGTCGTGAACCTGCGTTGATGCCACCGGCGAGAGTCCCAGCGAAATCTCATCGCAAAGAAGAAGAGCGGGGTTACCCATGAGCGCACGCGCGATAGCGACGAGCTGTTGTTGCCCGCCGGACAGCGATTGGGCCATTTTGTTCTTGTTCTGTTCCAGCACCGGGAACTCATTGTATACGCGGCGAAGATCCCATGGGCCCGCGCGCTTCGCCACACAGCCCAGAAGCAAATTCTCTTCGACAGTAAGGGACGCGAAGAGTCGCCGTCCTTCGGGTACCAGGCTAATCCCATGTCCAACGCGCTCATATGCTGGAACGTGACCTACCGAATAGCCACGGAACTCGATGGTGGTTGAGCTCGAAATCATGTCGCCCGCGATGCACTTCAGTAGCGTCGACTTACCGGCGCCGTTCGAACCAATCAGAGCGACCGCTTCCCCCGCCTCGATATGCATACTGACGGAGAATAGCGCCTGGAATAGACCATAGCCGGCCGAAAGGTCAAGAGTTCGCAGCAGTGGCATCGAAGTCAGTTCCCAGATAAATTGATTTCACCGTCTCATCGTCCATAACCGAACGGACGTCTCCATCACAGACAACCCTCCCCTTGTCCAACACGACAAGGCGGCCGGCAACGCTTGCGAGCGCGTGCACCAGGTGCTCGATCCAGATGACGGTGACGCCATCGCGGTTGAGCGCACTGACGAGGTCGACCAGACGAAACGTCTCGCGTTCAGTGAGACCGCCGGCGACCTCGTCGAGAAGGATAACGTCGGGGTTCGTCGCCATCGCTCGCGCAATCTCCAACTGCTTGCGTTGAAGCAGTGTGAGCGTACTGGCGTCCTGGTTCGCTCGGTCGAGGAGGCCAACGCGCGACAAAGCCGTCGCCGCAAGGTCCTGTGCTGCGGCTCCTGCTTTTCCTGCACCGAATCGCGCGCCTACCAGCGCATTCTCAAATACCGTCAGATCTGCGAAGGGCCGTGGTATCTGGAACGTTCGGCCGATACCGGCCTTACATCGCTGGTCTGCGCCGTACTGCGTGACGTCTTGCTCACCTAGCCAAATCGTGCCGGTACTGGGGCGGTGCTCTCCGGCTATCAATCCGAAGAGTGTCGTCTTACCCGCGCCGTTCGGGCCGATCACGCCTACGAGCTCACCTCGACCGATTTCCAGAGACAGGTCTTCAATGACTCGCTGAGTGCGATACGCTTTGCTCACCCCCTGCAGACGGACGATTGGACCTTGGGCGCTCACGACGCCCCCAACAGTTCAAATTTGCGTTGCACCGGAATTTCCGGTGCGGTCGCATTGCTCGTGACAAACAGCTGCGGCTTGGGTTGGCCCGGCAAGATGCGCCACTGTCCGCCCACGACGCGAATCTTGGCAACGTTCTTGATCGAACTGGTCGGCCAGCTAATACGTCCGATTACGGTTGTCAAATCCGTGTGAGCAATGGCCACACTCACGCGCTCGGGATCTTTCGGGTCGCCTGACGCCTTCAGCGCGCTTATACCAAGCTCCCAGAGGGCGTGCACAACGCCGAGGGGCTGGGTCCAATCGCGCCGCGTCTGCGCCTCATAGTCGTCGGCCAGTTGCTTGGCCGTTTGACCTGACAGCGTAGATTTGAACGGATAGGCAGGCGACCACCAGATTTCGGTCGACATGCGGTCCGCACTTTGGCCCATGGCTTGCACTCCCGACGGGAACAGGAACGCCTTGGCGACCGTGGCAACCTTGGGGTGGTATCCGAGCTGTTGCGACTGCCTCCAAAACGTCGACCACTCCGTCGGCGAAAACAGGCCAGTGACAATCTCGGCGTTCGCCTTCTTGAAAGACTGGATTTGCAGAGTGAAGTCCGCCGCACCTACCTCGAATCGCCCAATATCGATGACGTTGTACCCATCCTTGATCCATGTCGCCGGCAAACCAATTTTAGCGCTACCCATGGCGTTGCCGGGCACGTCGTTAGACCAGGCAGACGCCACCACCTTCTTGAGCGGGAGGCCCTTCCAGATGTCTTCGTACACGGCGGCGATGTCCTCCGTGCCCCAGAAAAAGTGATGAATGTACTTGAAGCCTTTATCCGGCTTGCCTTTGAGCGGGTACATCCAGGCTTCCCACGGCGTCATCGTCGAAATGCACGGTACGCCGTTGAGCTCGCAAAGCTGGGCAACGTTGATCATGCCGATCGCACCGGGCGCCAGCATCAGGTCAACCTTATCGGAGTTGATGAGCTGGGACGCGATACTCGCAGCGCGGTCGGCGCTGGTCTGGTCGTCGCGCTGGAGAATTTCGACCTTATACGTCTTGCCGCCAATGACGAGTCCGTTCGCCAACAATTTGCGCATCGACTCGACAACGTAATTATCCGATTCACCGAACAGCGCAAGCCCACCAGTCTGTGAGCTGATGTAGCCGATGCGAATCGTGTCCTTATCCGAGGCCCACACCTTTCTCGGGAATAGCGCGCTCGCGGCAAGCGCGCCAGTGATGGTAAGAAAACTTCGACGACTCGACAGCTCTGGACTGCTTTGCCCCCCCTCGTGGGTTACTGCTTCGCCGAGGTTAGCTTTAAGACTACCGTCATTGGATCTGTTGTCCATATCACGCGATCTCGTATGTGTTCACCGATATCAACGCGAGCGGCAAAAGATATTGACCGCAATCGCGTTGGGTTAGGGTGAAGTATCGGCAGGCAATATTGGACGTGCGTTGTCCAGCGGGAACAGAAAGTTCCCAGAACGGCCGCTAGGTATTCGCCCGAATCTGACGTGCTTCGAGGGCAGCGGAGTGCGCTCGCCAGAGCCGTCCCACCTTGCGTCTACCATGTTGCAGCGGGGATCAAGCGACAGCGCGATGTGAGCCCAGCCGCTTTCGCTGAGGAAACGACAGTAATTCGCTCCTGCACAAGGCGGATAAGTTTAAGTAAAGAGGCCTCGGCAAGCTGTCCGGTCCGGTCCGAGCCATCACTCGTCGTGCGTGACTTCGGCGTTTGATCAGGAGATGAATTTAGACCAGGACACGCGGTGGTCGAAAACGCACGACTGGCGCCCGCTTGCATACGCCCATACCGAAGTTGTCATTCCAAAAACAGGTGAATCAGTCGCCGTTGTGTAATATTGTCGGCAATTGCGGAATCAGACTGAACCGATTGCCTCTGCCCGTGGCACACGAACTCTTCGATCACGCGCGGTGTCAAGAGAAGCCGCAGCTCGCGGATTGACCACTCGTTGCTCGCTGCCTTCGCGCGAGAAACGTTATCAGATACTTTCACGCAGCGCGGTATTCGCAACGAATCGCAAAGCCGCCACCTCCCCCCAAGGTCTCTGAAGCGCTGTACGTTCTTTTTGGCAGGACGAACGCTCAACGAGCAACTAGCGATACGAGTCGTATCTATCGAGCCTACAGACTGGAATCGACTAGCTTATCAGCGCGAATCGCGAGTTCAACGCCTACTAGGCAGAACATTCAGAATTCGGTCGATCGGCACAATCTCGTACGGGTTGTGAGCCGCACGTTGCGTCCCCCCCACTGCAACCGGACGACGGACTTACATGTCCGGTGAGCCATCAAACGAAGCTCTCGGCCGATTCAGCATCAGGGCGACACGTCGCGCATGGCGCCGACAGCCAAGCCCCCAGGGCCCATCGGCGAATAAACTCCTGCATCACACGATCACGATAAAGATGAGAACGCATGCCCATGAGCGAAGGCCAGCTGGCCCGTCGTCGAACGCATTTGCCCTATTGCTTCAAAGGGAAACAAATAATTGGTTAGCGAGAACTGGGACGAAAAGCTTGGACATTGGTTGTTCCGCTACTCCATACTTGACCGACGATCCATGCTCGGCATGACGGCGCCGTGAACATGCAACGGAAAGAGCGACCCTATGAATACGTTCGAGGCATTCGAAGGAAAGCAGACACAGTCGGAACCTGCGGAAATCGTGCCGTTCCGCGGTGTAATGTTGCACCTCGACACCGATCAGATCACCGTTTGGGAGGAGCACTTTGAACCTGAAGAGCTCACTGAAGTGCATCGACACACGCGTGATTATCTCTGCGTTGCGCTGACCGATATTGATCTCACCGTTGAGCCGATTCTCGGTGAACCCGAAGAACAACTTACAGTTCTGGTAGGCGCCGACAAGACGCGGTTCGATCGCAACAGAGGGCGGCTGCCTAGAGGAACGGTATTCCACTCGCGAGTTTCGACCGAAGGTGCCGTGCATACCGCTTTCAACCATGCCAGTACGACGTCAAAGCTTCTGATCATCGAACTGAAAGGGACTGGTATGGAATCCAAATAGGAGTCCGCGATCGTCGTCTTTGCTCTTCGCCCAGCGTAGGCCGTCACAACCCGGCCTGGTCAACAAGACACTTCTCAGACCTTTTTTAGGTCGTGATACCCCGGCCCACGCTGATATTCTTACCGCAGACGAACCGGCTGACCGACCCTTTCAGTTCTCCCGGGTTGGCGAGAGCGGAGGAAATGCATCATCGGGTGCTTCTACTTGCTGCATGGCTAAGTAATAGTAAGTTGGGCATCGCTTTTGCCGTCGTAAGGCGTCGACCACAGATGAATGAACCGATTTTCTGCGGATAAGCCGCCCAAATCGGGAGCCAAGTTCAAAATTGTCGCGACCCGTTTAGTCTAGTCTTCGATGATCCGCGCAAGAATCATGGCGTATCGATTTCCATGGATACACGCAACCTTGCAGCTTGGGACCGTAGACGCGGTCGCCAATGGAAACAGGATTTCCACTTAATGGGCAGATTCCCCGAATGGTCGAAATCCGGCGCACGCCAACATCAGTTCCTGAAAACCTGACATCCAGACACTCGACGTTCGCTTGAACTTCATGTATAGCAATGCTTTTGGTGAATCGAACACCCGCGAAGCGTGCTCAGGATTCGGAAGCGCTACTTGAGCCGAAAACCGAACCCGACGAACTGCCACAGGCGTAGCAACAGGAGCCGCACACACGCCAGAACACCCAGGAAATGTGCTATCAGCTCAGCTCGCTGCCGACGACTCTCGCAACGCCTGTCGCCTGTCGCCTGTATTCGCGTGGCGTTTCCCCGAACGCCGCCTTGAAGCACTGGCTGAAGTGGGTCAAATTGTTGAAGCCCCAAGCGAACGCAATGTCACCGATCGGTCGAATCGCCTGCCCGTGGTCTCTCAAGTCGCGGGCGCATTTTTCAAGGCGACGCTCGCGAATGAAGCGTTCAACCGACATGCCATCGTCGGCAAAGATCGTGCTGAGATAACGCGTCGATATGCCGAGATGCCCAGCAACGTCTGCACGTGAGAGCGTCGTGTTTCCGAGATTTCCTTCGATGAATGTGCGCCCACGCCATGCGAGCATCGAACGAGTGACAGAAGTGTTCGAGGGTTGCCCATTGTTCAGCGAAGACATGAATGCCATCACGATCATATCCATTGCCTGCTCACATAGGCGCTGGGCAATTGACGGGTCGAACTGCTCGAAGTCTCGTGCCAATGACCTGGCAAACTCAGCGGCAATCCTGCCGAGCGGGTTTTCGGCCGGTACGACCGTTGCTGTCAGCCTCTCTAGCGCACCTACCCGTTTGCGGACCAGGGTTCGAGGGATCTGGAAAACGAGCTGGGACATCTCTTGTGGGAAATCGGCGAAGAACGCCTTCGACGTGTCGAGCAACGTCATGTCACCCGCGCGAAGGATACCTTGGCGGCTGTCCTGCTCGACAATCGCCATGCCTTCGATTTGAAGGCATACGAAGATCTGCCCCTCGCCGACCTGCGCGATTTTCGGCGTTGCTCGCGCAATCGCGTGTGCGGCCGTTTCGATTTCGAGCAGGTTCGCTGGCATCGAAGGGTGAAGCTTGATCGACCCGAAAAAGTGATCCCCTGCAGCACTCGTGCATTCCAGATGAGTCAACAGCCCACCTACCTCGCGCTGCCAAAAACCGAGTCGCGTACTCGGCGGGAGGTCCTGGGTCGAGATTACATTTTGCATGGCGTGCGCGTCCTCTCCATCTGTTACCGGCAATCCCTGTGCGCGTCGGCAATCCGTGAATACATGCGTTTGCAGGCAACATCCTTGCGACAATGTGGCTTTTGCAGTATAGACCATCGTGCACATGAGAATGAGATGGCGAAACACGCAGAGTGCGACCAGACAGCATGGATTCAGACGTGCACGTTTACCTGATAGAAACGTGCCGACACTGCTCGCGGCCTTGACGGCGAGTATCGATCCGGCAAACAGCAACGAAACCGGTGTCGCCTGAATCAGGATCTATTCGCCCAGGCCCGCCAGCACGGCGCTGTGCTTCTACACGCGGCTAACGACCAGCAAGCACAGAGACGCGCCGATCAGCGCGCCAAAGGGGTGCAACATTGTGACCTGTTGAATCTGCGAGCTAGTCACGCACCGCAAGGAGACATTCGCGGGTAGCCCCGGCGCCTGCGTCATACCGATCGCGACAAAGAGCAGTACGGATTCGATGAACAAAATCCAACAAAGACGGACTGCGCGCCAGCTCGGACATCTCTGGTCCCAGTCAAAAAATAAAGCAGTGCATACGAAGTAAGCGCGACCGATGGCGGCGGCTTACCGCCGCCATCGCACCTGGTCCAACGGTACGCCGGATCACGCCTTCGTGCGAGTCTTTCCGGGCGCAGGTGACGATGTAGCGTTCAACCTCGCAAATTCACGTTGCCGCTCTTCAAGCAACTCCACGAACGCACGCACTTTGATCGGGCGGAACCTCGCAGCCGGAAACACGGCATGCATTCCTCCGGACGGTAATGACCACTCCGGCAACACATGAATAAGACGACCTGTTGCGAGTTCGTCAACGATCGCAAAATCCGGCAGAACAGAGAATCCCATCCCCTGACAAACCGCCTCCTTGACCGCCAGCGTCGCATCGAGGAACACCGATGCCGTCATGTTCACGTCGCGTGCGTCGTTTCCGAAGCGCGAGAATTGCCACCGAAGGGAAGAGCGCAGCGCAGTATTGGCCACGAATGGCAACGACGCCACATCCTCCGGCCCGTCCAATCGTACGGTCCGCTTTCGCCACGAGGGTGCGGCGACCAGCAATTGGTTATATGAGCCAATCTGACGCGCCTGCAGATTCGACTCCGCGAGCCGTCCTGCGCGAATCGCAAGCTCGAAATCCGATGACATCAGGTCCAGGGTCTGGTCGTTCAGGACAGCATCGACCTTACACTGAGGATATCGCTCGATGAATGCGGCGATCGTCGGAACGACGACGCTCACCCCGTAATCAAAGGGCGCGGTGAGCCTCAGAGTCCCCGCAGGCTCAGAGGCCACTTCAGCCAGTTCACTGAAAGCATCGCCCGCTTCGTGAAGTATTCGCGCGCAACGCTCGTAAAAAGCCTGCCCTGCTGGAGTCGGCTTGACACTGCGCGTGGTGCGGGTCAAAAGCGAGGTACGGAACTCCCGCTCGAGCCGGGCAACCTGCTGACTGACCACGGCCTTCGTTATACCCAATCGCTCTGCCGCAACGGTGAAGGAGCCCGCTTCGACGACCGCAGTGAAGTACGCAAGACGCTTCAGGTTGGCGAGGTTTTTGAATGCCGTATCGGATTGATTGTTTGCTTTTTCCATACACCATGTATAGACCGTGTGTATTTAAAAATCAATCCAATACGCTCATCATTAACGCTCTACCATCTTTGGAACACATCCATGGCCAAGCGCCTACTTTATCTCCTCGACCCCCTTTGTGGGTGGTGCTACGGGGCCGCACCCGCGCTCTCGCTGATCAACGACATTCCGGACATGGAAGTCGAGCTTTGCCCAACCGGTCTGTTTTCCGATGAGGGTGTTCGCCCCCTGGATGACGCCTTTGCCGCCCATGCGTGGGGGAATGATCAGCGCATTTCTGCGCTGAGCGGCCAGGTCTTCAGCGAGTTGTACCGGACGCGCATTCTTGCCGACCGCAATCAGCAAATCAACAGCGGGCCCGCAACAGTCGCGTTGACTGCCGTCTCGCTGACCGCGCCCGAGCGGCAGGTCGATGCACTCAAAGCCATCCAGCACGCGCGCTATGTTGACGCACGCGATATCACTGACACAGACACTCTCGTTGCGCTTTTGCGAGAAATTGGATTGGAACAAGCCGCGCTGACGCTTGCCGAAGGCAATCAGGAACTGCTCAACGCGAGCCAACGACGCACGGAACACGGTCGCTCGCTGATGAAGCTCTATGGCGCCCGCGGTGTTCCAACGTTTGTACTGAACCGTGGAAACGAGTCCAGTATCCTGCCAACGGCAGCCGCCTACTCGAACCCGAAAGCCTTTGCCGAACAACTCGCCGCCGCTTGACAACGGCACGACCTCAATGAATACGACGCGTCCTGCGTCGCGCACCGACGAATCACATCAAAGGGACATACAAGTATGCGCAACGTTGCGATTGTTTTTCACAGCGGATACGGCCACACGGCCGCCATTGCCAATGCCGTCGCCGAGGGCGCCGCAAGGGTTGCCGGTGTTACCGTCAACCTGATTCCGGTAGATCGCATTGGTGAGTACTGGAACTTCCTTGAGGAGAAAACCGATGCCATTATCTTCGGCACCCCCACCTACATGGGCAGCGCATCTGCCCAGTTCAAGAGCTTCATGGACGCTTCGTCGAACGTCTGGGGCAAGTGGCGCGACAAGCTCGCAGCCGGCTTCACGGTCTCGGCCTCGCAGAGCGGCGACAAGCTGGCCACGCTACAGCAGCTCGCCATTTTTGCGGCTCAGCACCAGATGCTGTGGGTAAGTCTCGGACTGATGCCTGGTAACAACAGCACCAAAGGTGCCGCCGACGACCTCAACAGGCTGGGCTCGTTCCTCGGCGCAATGGCACAGGCTAATGCCGATCAGGGTGCGGAGGGCGTCACCGAGAGCGACAAGCAAACGGCACGCACGTTGGGTGAACGAGTGGCCGTGGCTGCCACACGTTGGGCACGCACTTAAGTCTAGTATTGTCGGCCACCGTCAACGCAGTGGCCGACGACTGCGATCCGGACCGGCTCTATTCCCTTCGACCTTGCGTGATGATCAAGATCTGCTATGTGTATCGGAGAACCTGCACCTCACGGGCAAGTAGTGGCCACGACCGTGCATCGGCGAACGCTGAATCGTATGTGGCTCCGACGACGCGCGGATTTCGCGAAAGAGATTCGTGTCGACTTTGGGGACCGGGGACGTCCATCGATCGTCTCCCATTTCAGATCGAAGAACCCGGCCAAGCGCCGCAACGCTTTACGAACGTCCACTTCGATGTCTTGTCCCTTGAGGCCGATCCCCGTTTCGCTGTCAAGGTACGCGTTTGGACCAGAGCAAACCAGTTCAAGTGTGTGTGGTACGGGTTCGCCTTCACTCAGTTGATTTGCAAGGGTGAATACTTATGCTGGACCAATTATGTCGAACGCGTCCACTGGTGGCAAACCCAGAATCACAATCCGCTTGCGCGCAGTGCCTACGCGTGGGACGGAGTGTCTCGTACGTTTAGTCATTGTGGTTTGTCCGGATACCAAGGTGCACACTGGCACAAATCATCCTAAAACAATCATTTATGACATTGCGAATTTCCCTAAACTCGAAGATCTGTCAACTGCACATCCGCGGAGGGTGTCATGAGCATTCCTATCACCATCGGAGAGTGTACTGCTCCCGATTCTGAATTCACCCGGAAAGCTGTTTCGCTCGTGGAACGAGTGCACACCACGGCGATGCTGGGTCACGTGCACCGCACCTGGTGGTTCGCCGAGTTCCTTGGCAAGAAGCGCGGTTTGAAATACGACCGTGAGATTGTGTATCTCGCATCCTTGTTCCACGACCTGGGCCTGACTGAAGAGTATTGCGCTGACAATCGGTTCGAAGTCGACGGCGCTGATGCGGCCAGTCGCATTCTGCTAGCAGACGGGTACGCGGAGATGAAAGCGCAGCTCGTTTGGGAGGGGATTGCACTTCATTCCAGCGGTGGTATTGCAGACCGGAAGCGACCCGAAATCGCGTTGATTTACTTCGGCGCTCACGTCGACGTGTTCGGGTTCTCGATGGATGAGATCACACCGTCCTTCGTTGACGATGTGCTCCAACTCTATCCACGTGCCGGATTCAAGCTGGCCTTTCAGGAAGCGATTGCTGAGGTTGCCAGAAAGAAACCTCATACAGCAATCGGTACTGGGTTGGCGGACGTCGCGCGTCGCCATGTACATGGCTTCGAATGTGCAAACGTGTGCGACCTGATCGACCACGCTCCCTTCGAAAGCTGAAAACCGGGTTGCCGGAGAGAATGCTTTTCGCCGGCAAATTCAGCGCATGCGACGCAGGAAACCGTTCGTCACGGTATTGGCACTGTAGTAACTTTTCTCAATGGAAAAATTGTCATGTCAAAGAATATCAAGACGGTTGCCACGCGTGATTACGATGCGGTCGTTGATGCCGCCAGCAAGTACGCGAAAGGTATGCGCGTCGGCAACGCAAGTTTGATCGCCGAAGCGTTTTACAAAGATGCCGTGATGTACGGTTTCAACGACAACCATCTGGTAGGCGGCTCGATCCAGAACCTCTATGACTTTGTCGAGAACAAGGGTGAGGCGCCTGATATGGTAGAGCGTGTGGACGTGCTCGCAATGACGCCGACCACGGCTGTCGTTCGGGTCGATATGGAAAATGACGCAATCGGTAGGGACTACATTGACTTTCTCTCTCTGGTGAAAATCGATGATGTATGGCAAGTGATTGCGAAGGTCTTTCATCAGTTCGAAGCCTGAAATCGGACAAGGTAACGCGTGAACCCGATTTCGACTGGCTTGCGAATTCCCGGCTGAACGCCTGATATTGTTCCGTGCAGACTGTGTCGGATCTTTGAGCAATTTTGGTGGAAACGGTCATGCCTCTGTACGACTACCTGTGTGATGCGTGTGGTGTTTTTGAGGTGATGCGCAAACTTGCCGAACGCGACGACCCGGCGTCCTGCGGGAATTGTGGCCAGCCGGCCCAACGGATGCAAACTGCGGCATCGCTCCTCTTGCCGTCGGCCGGCAGTTCCTCCACGGTTACGGAGGGGGCGGGTTCTTACGGAATGCGACACCGAGGGCGATGCTCATGTTGTTGAGCGTTGCACCTTCACACGATGTGCCGGGAGGCTTACGGTGCGAACGCGGCACTTGGTGCGTTCGCTTTGCGCGCGCATCCACCAGCCCAGGGTGCCGGCCTTGGTGCTCGTGGTAGTAATCCTCCTGGCGTCCCAGATCGAGTAGCTGGCCCACGGGGGTCGCCTGCCATCCCGCAGGCGACCCATCGAGCAGATCGCACAGCGGTTCCCAATCGCAGTCGTAATCGAAACACAGCACGCGTTCGGTTTCGTCCGCGAACTGGTCAAGCCACGCGACGAGCGCTGCACGTAAATCCTCGCGTGAACACACGACCAGGCTACTGGCCAAGCTGCGAAAGCACCGCAGCATGCACGAATTCACGACAGCTCGCGCGATCGAAGTCCGATCGCTCGCCGTAGAAATCGCGACCGCCGTCGGCCACGAGCGCGATGCTCGTGAGGTCGCACTCGATGAAATCGCTAAATTCCATGTCGACAAAGACGCGTATTTTTCAGGCTCCTAATGCCGGTTCGCGGGCCTGTTCCAGCGCGTCGCGGGCCGCCCCAGGCGTACGCTTCATGCTCCGCAAAAAGGCCTCCCACCCCTCCTAGGCGATCGCGGCGCGCCCGCTGTCGTCGTGCCGGGCGAAGCCTGCCGGGGAGGCGTCGAACCAGCAGCGCAGCGCGGGCGCGTAGCTCGACGGGCGCGGCGTCGAGATACAGCACCGGTTCGCCCTGCAGCTTGCTTACCGGCGCACGGGCGGCCATGCCCTCGCGCAGCGCATGAGATGCGTCATGCGGGCCGCCCTGCCCGTCGCTGTCGGTGTCGAGCTGCGCGCCCATCCAGTCGAGAAGCCGGCTGGTCTGCAACTCAATGGTGACTCGAAGCATTCACCTCTCCTTTTGATGAATCTCTCTCGGTACAGCAGTTCTGCGAATGCATACTTTGTTTAGCGTTCCTACATATACGCGATCGACTGCGCGTTCAACAGAAAATTCATCGCTTACTTCGGGATACTGATGCAGGGCATCGCCATACGGGCATCAGCGCTGGCGATTCGCCGGGACAATATCTCGCTGGCGAATGCCGCAGCGCGTTCCATCGACAGTGACGATCCGAACCGGCCATGCATACGGCGATCGGCGACAGCTGTCGTCAACGAAAGGTCTGCCGCGCCGGTCCCCACGATCGAATCCAGCACCGCGATCTCAAACTCGAATTGTGCCGCGCGCGTGATCATATCGGCAATGGAATGGTGTGCGTGCGAGAGCGTCATCCCGTACGCGACAGCGACATCGATCAGTGGCCAGCGATGCGCGCTGATGCCGTAGCGGTGCGCAGGCAGGTCGGCATTCCGAACGGCTTTCGCACCCAGAGGCTGCTCCGGCCTGACCAGGTTACGTCCGCGGATGGCCAGACATCCAGCGACGCGACGGATTGTGGTTTCGAGCGTTTCAGCGTCTACGACAACGCGCAATCTGCCATCGCGCAACCCCGGATGTGCCGCCGGAGGCGCCAGCAGTTGATCCCACGCGAGCAGGAGTGCACGCTCCCAACCGCGGAGACGCTCTGCAGTAAGCGCCTTCGGAAACGCCCCCTTGCTCCCACTGCAACAACGTGGGGATTTGATGCCGCACAGCCGCGCGCCACTTCCGCAACCGAAAGGCCTAGCTCCTCGCGCAACCGCCTGGCGCGAGGGCCGATTTCCCGGCACCGGGCCGAGGAAATTCGCGCCTGGAGATCACTCAATTCTTCTTGGACCACTGCACTTCCGGCATTGAACCCAGGAACCGACAACGGCTGCATGGCATGACTTAGCAGCCATCCCTGCGGTGCCTGCAGGGATGCATCCAGCGCGTTCACCATAGCTACCGCAATGGTGTCGGGCAACCTCCCCCTCTCCCACTGCACCAGGGTCGATTGCGCCACGCCCGCCCTGGCCGCGAGTTCAGCCTAGGGCAATCCTAACGCCCTGCGACGCTCGCGCAGGCGCTACGCGATCCGCCGTGCGTCGGATCGTGGAATCCATTCACGGCCTCCGGTCATCCTGGTCTCGTGCCTGGCACCTGCAACATTTCATCGATCGGATGTTTCGTCCGACCCGGAAGCCTGGTCTTCCAGCGGCCGACTCACGTCCGGTGTATTCAGCCCGCAAAGCGTACGCACTGGCCCGCGCGTCATGCGGCGCGTGCCGCTCGCCGCCATACAGAGCGAAGTATCCAGCGCGCCGTTCCCTGTCGCGACGGCCCGCGATATTCTCGACTCGCCAGCCGTGCGGTAGGGGGCCACCCAGCAGGCACCGGAACAGGTTCCGGTCCGTCTCGCAGTCATAGCAAAGCACCGGCCCGAAGTCGCCGGGTATGCGGCCGAGCCATGCGCGCAGTGCCTAGTGCAGGCGGTCGAACTGAGTCGCGCGCCCCTCAAGCTAACCGAGCTGCGGCAGCACCACCCTGCGGACAAAGTCACTGCACCGCGACTGGTCGAAGTCGGTACGCTCGCCGTAGAACTCGTCCCCGTTCTCGCCCGCGATGGCGAGACTGATCAGGAGGCAATCCCGGAAGTCGGTATATTCCGTGTCGATGAAATAGCCGCTATTCGAGCCACCTTGCAGTCAGCGTCAGACGAATTCTCAGGAATGGAAGAGGCGATCATTTACGTCACATCGGCGAGGGAATCGGCGTCGTCACACGAAGGTCTTTTCAGGCGCGCAGCTGCTGAGCCCAATCCACGCCCTCATCCTCCGCGAGAAACTTCAGCCCCCACACTACGTCCCTGCGGGGGCAGCAATCGACCAGCTGCTGCAGAACGTTCAGCCGAATGTTCCTCAGGCTGCCGATGAGGTCTCTCACGTCTTCTATCAGGACCAGCTCCAGTGAGACACTGACGTATTCGAGAATTGCTCGTTCTGGAACCGAAACGAACACCTGTGGATGCCGCCATGCAAGCGGCTTCAACCCGTAACCTTCGTCCATCCCCGTGTCGAACAGGGAGTGGGAATAGTAGGAACAGGCGAGCCTATCCACCGCCCAGGAAGGAACGCTGCAGTAGCCGCGCCCCCATAAATCAACCCGGTCCCGGAAACGAAGTTGATGCGTCATCCGATGCCACTCCAGCGCCGTTCTTCCCCCTACGTGGAGATTCGGGATAAACGCCCGCAAATAGGCAATCGTTCCATCGACACCCGGCTGGTCACCTCGAAGCAGATAAGCATCCTCCGACAACCGTCGCAACCATCCCTGTCGCACGAGTTCGTTCACCTGGTGCGCGTCAATTCCAAGTGCCGCGAAGTAGCGCAGACCAAGCGGCTGTGATCGTGGCGCGAAGTCCATCAGGAACTGCACAACTTCGGTCGTGTTCAGCATTTCGGATCCTTCGCCATTTCTGCGCCCGCATAGCATGCCCCAACAGATTGCAAGGCGCGACAGAGGGGTGTACTTTGGCTACCCATGCGACTGGGAAAACTAGTAGAAGTCAGCTCGCTCGCAGCCAGCGTTATTCCTGCCCGCGCGCAAAGCGCACCCGGTTAATGTCGTGATTAAAGAGGTCAATGTCCGTGAATCCGGATCGCATCATGCGGTCGGCACGAGCGCGCAATTTGTCATCCGGCGCCGGCATGACCGCCATGCCCGCATGTGTCCCAGCGTCTGACACAGCTGCGAACACGGCGATTTCGCGCGGCGACGCAATCAGGTGCGTTCTGCTCATGTAGCCGCGAACGATGTATTCACGCGCCCTCGCGATCAGCATCCCGTAGGTTGCCAGGATCAAAGCATGGCACGCAGAACGCTGAAGGCGATTGCCCACCAACGCCGCCGCGAACACCGTCTCACGAATACCGATCCCGTCAATGGGCGCCGCAACATCCAGTACGAATGGCTTTTCGAACGCGCATCGCAGCAGAACTAACGCGAGTTGCGATGCACGCCAGCCGCCAAGTTCAGACGAACGGTCCCTTTCGAATTCCAGCCTCAAAGGGGGAGCCGCCCGGTCGCGCACTTCGACACTTCGAATCAACGCGCGAAGCGTCGCACGGTAAACATCCAGCGCGCGGCCCGTTGAAAGATACCGGTATTTCGTCGGAAACGGCATTTCGCGAGAATCTGCGCCAATCAGGCGCCAGCAGATATATCCCACAGACCGGCCCTCGCGCGACTCGCAACCGTGTGGATAGGGAGCCATGTCATGCACCGCGCTCTGCAGCAACCGGATCGCATGCGGGTCAAGAGGCTGGCCGCCGCGCTGTGCGACAGCTTCATCCAGACATATCAACCGTTCGCGAGCGAATTCGAGCCATCGGGCAAAAGGATCGAACGATGCATCGATGGCGTCAGCCTGTTGCCATATATCCAGAGAGTCAGAGAGCCTGATCGGGGCGCCGGCGAATGGCGATTGGCAATGGCAGCAATGAAGCGGGTGATCGAACAGCTTGCCAGCCAAGCCATATAGTCCCAAGGAGATTCCGCAGACGCCGCACTGGCCTGTGAGAGGACACCCATGAAATGGGCAGGTCTGCAGCGCCGCCAGTTGGAACCAGAGCGCATGAAATCCTCCCTGCATGCACAGTGGACAATAGCGCAAAGCCGGCGCCCACAAAACTTCCTGCAGATGGATCAGCGGAAGCACAAGCGCTTTTTCGGGCGATTGCCATGTCCACCCGAGCTGTACATTCAGGAAATGCTCGTCAATCCATCCGGTTCGATAAAAGCCAAATCCGGAGCGAGGTGATTTATTTCGTGCGAACAGTTTTCTTGCAACCGAAAGTCCGAGATGATTGAACGCTGACAGACGCAGCAGCACGCCAAACGAAGACTCACTGCGCAGGGGAGCCTGATTCGCGCCTGTCCAGGCACAGTTCGTCATTGAGCTTTCGGCCATGCTCTGCCGGCGCCAGACGAACGGCCCTTGCATCCAACTGTCATACGACTTCGGCGTCCGTCAGCATGCCGCATGCGCTTTTCCACAGACAGAGACTTCCCGCAACTTGAGTCGGCGGAGGCTGGTGCGACCCGCATGGCACCAGTTCGCCCTGCTCCCCCTTCCACGCGTAGTACCGGTCTCGCCCGCGCCTCAGGGCGTGATACGACCATAGCTCATCTACCGGAATCATCCGGTCATGAGCAAGGACATAGACTTTGGGCACCTCCGCCCATGTTTCGCAGAGAACAGAAACTAGCGACTCCGTCCCGGCAACGAGCAGCATGTACGTGTCAGTATCGCTGTAGTCCACGCCGGAGTGATGGACGACGTACGACGGCGAGGTTCGCGAAAGTCCCACTATCTTCCAGCGATCAAATGGATCGAACCGTACGCCAGTGGCTTTTGCCTTCCATGAAATATCAGTAAAAAACATCGCGTTTCAGTTGAGACCTCACGGTCTGCGTCACAGTCAAGGTCATAAAAATGGGTCGTAAATACCGTGGCCTGAACTCTATCATAGCGCGACCATTCGCGCATGGACAGGGTCTCAGGAAAGGTCGACAAGGAACAGCGACTCGCTGCGCTTGGACGCGCCATCCGTCAGAAGCGGCGGGACGCCGGCATTTCTCAGGAAGCGCTGGCTCATTACGCCGGCATCGATCGCAGCCATATGGGAAAGATAGAGCGTGGCGAACGTAACGTCTCAGTGCTCAACGTGCTGAAAATCGCCGACTCGCTGAACTGCAAGGCATCCGACTTCTTTTTGACTTCGGGTCTCTAGAAGACTCCCCATTTTTTTCGTTTTAGTGTCCAGATTCAGTCGTTGGGCCTCAGGGCACCGGCCAGATAATGGAAGCTCGAGTGAAACGTTCGGTTGAACAAGCAGCAACGAGGGCAGCGATGCCGCGCACGTGTGTCGGTCGCCGGTTGCGGACATACGCGCGCCCATCATTCAGGCAAGACGCCGCTGGCACTTGTGACACATTACGTCAACTGCGTGATGCTCGACCGCCCAGAACCATCTTGTTCCAACAATACACGCACGATTACCGCACGCATCTAACAGTATGCCCACGATCAAATTGGGGTAATACTGGGTTCGGCTGGTTTACCCGGAAAGGCCTCACGTCAAGCAGCGGCACCCGGTAGAAAATAGCCAGACCGATCTCCTCGCCGCTGTCTTTTCGACCGTACGCGCACACGCCACCTCGGTGCATCCAGTTCATCCGATTCCCCTCCAGCATCAGACAAGCGAGATAACTCGCAATCGTGACCAACCCGAACGCGCAAATCGCGAGGCGGGTCCCTCCCCGTTGCACCCTCCAGACGCGAGGCGTTTGCTGGACAAGTTCCGTTAGCCAGCGCTGCAACCAGTCCAGATCGTGATAACGGAAGCCCTTCGCCACCGCAGCGCCCAACATGTCACGAGCCAGTGCAAAGTCTGCCGCGTTGGTACAGGCTGGATTGTCAGTTTCATGATTAGCAGACACCGAGTCCATCGTTTTCGCTACTGCACTGGCCCATCGTTGCAATCGCCTAGCCAGCACTCTCCATACGGGCACTGGATTTGCCCTGTATTCGGGTACCTCATTTCGCAATGCATTAACATAGGGACGAGCCGTGAGGCTGCTACGCCAAGAAAAGGCGGTCACGCTCTTCCCTGCACGTAACCTGGCCGGGAATGGCGGTGACTCAGCGTCGATAGCGTGCCTCAGAATCATCTGGTTAAGGCGCTCGCTCGCGATCGGATCATGGAACTCCACGGGGTTCCAGAACTGCAGTTCTTCAGACACGCGCCGACACCAGCGCTCAACCGGCTCGAAGGCAGCAACCAGACTGCGCGTGTCTGCCTGCCAATCCAGCATGTCACGCGCGCTAATTGGCTCGCCCGAGACCGGCATTGAACACCAGCCGCACCCGTACGGCCGCTGGTACGCCGACACTACCCTGTGGTCTATGTGCAACGGATTCCTGGCACCACAACTTTGACAAATCATTGTGAGCGGGCAATTGTGCATCGGACATACCTTTAACCATCGCAATTGAAAAAAGTACGAGTGGTAGGCGGCCAACGCTTACGCGCCCCACTTCATCGCTGACTTTAACGGCCGGTTTGGCAAGATGCCGCGGAGCACATTCGATGCACACCGGCCGCTGCGTGCCGACGACGATCTTGATCTGATCCTGACATGCAGGGTGCCGCGGCGCGTGTCGAAGGTATTGACGGTGCAGTACGACCGGGTGATCTATCTGCTAGAGGATACGGTAGCGAGCCGCAGCCTGATTCACCGTTATCTGGATGTGTTCGAGTATCCGGATGGGCGCATCGAGATCCGGGTGAATGGCGCTGCCCTGCCCTGTGTACCGTATGACCGGCTCTCGGAGATCGATCAGGCGGCGGTGGTCGATAACAAGCGGCTGGGACACACACTGCAGATGGCGCAGGTGATCCAGACGCAGCGTGATGACCGGCTGACATCAGGCTCGCCATCGAGGACCAACCAGGGTGAAGCCCCGCGACCGAAGGAGCGCCGCGCTGCATCGCATCGTCAAGCAGGTCTTCAGCGGAACGGCGGAAGCGCTGCGCGCTCGCGGCGAAACACACGCGGCACGAGCCGATCAGATCGAGCAGGCATCAGCAGCATTGGCTGCGGCACGGCGCAGCGTCACATATGGCAGACCAACAGGTCGATCTGCGGCTGGTGCGCGACAACCTCGGCCATGCGTCGCTCACCACAACGAGTCAGTACCTTCATGTCGACGATGATCGCCGTCATCGGGAAACCGATGAGAAGCATCACATAGGATGGTGAGCCAAACCGCTATGTCAGTCGGACAGCCGCAGCGCCGAAGCCCGCGATTCCCGGCAGGGAGCACCTGCAGCTTACACCCTCACTTTTCCGCAATCAGGCGATAGAGTCTAGCCTTTGCGGAGGTACATCAGGGCGTTACTACGTCGTTGCGAACGGCCGGCATATAAGTGCCGAACGCCCCTTGTCGACCCAACTTAGCCGTTGACAGATTGCAGTCGAGGGACGCGTCCAGGCTCGGAAAGAGACATTGGCTTTAGAGACGGACCAACCTGCTTTAAATCTGACGGCCAGTTCGCGAAGTCCCTGCCCGACCGCGCCATATCGCCGGGCGTTACACTCGGTCGCCATTCGACCTTTGCTTTTAGGCGTCGAGCGATTCCCTACGCCGTACCCGTCGGCAACCCCGATTCGATAGTTTTTCCCGACCCGAGCAGCTATGTCTCGTCGTTCAAATCACATGTGCCACGGCCACCATACTAGATCGAATTATTCTCGGGTCGTCGCTCCCCAGATTCCCGATTCTCCGTCACGGCTCGGCGAACGGCTTCCAAAAGGTCGGGGCGCTCCTCGGGGTCGGGGACTTCGATCAGCTTGCGCGGAGCCTTGGCGTGGGGCTTCAGCGTCACACCGTCAAGTTTTTGCGGCGCAGTCATAGTTCGTCTCCGGCTTCGATCACAGCTAATTCGGACGGCAGGCTCGGTATTGCTTTTGGTTTCGGAAAATCACGCCTTCGGATCTTTACTGACTAGGGAACTGTGGACTCCGTGCGTCGTGCGTCTCCAGGCTTCGTCGGCGCGTTGCTGGGCCGATCTCACGGTATATGCGACCCCTTGCTTGCCTTTCGGAGCTGGCGAAAACGTCGAAGTCAGACCAGAAAATGTCCGGCGGACGGTCTTGCTGACCATGGCGCGCTCCGCGTTTGTGTCGGAATGGTAAGTCTAGGCCTTTACGCGTAACTCGCGATACTGCACGTTTACACTGTGCTTTGGCGAGTCCACTATGGGCGCGAGAGAACGCCTCAAGCGAAACCGTGCCGTACGATCACGTTGCGCCAAGGGAGCCGCACGTGATAAAGCGAGGCGCATCGCGGCAACCCCAGAATACAAACAGTCGCGCCGGCAGCGAAAGAAGGTGGAAATGCTCTTCGCTCACCTCAAGCGCATCCTCAAACTCGATCGCTTGCGACTGCGTGGTCCAAGTGGTGCTCATGATGAGTTCCTGATGGCAGCAACTGCGCAAAATCTGCGAAGAATGGCCAAATGGCTCGCGCCCGAAGGTAAGCAGGCAAACCAGGCAGCTACATGACGAGAAACGGGGGCGTCGCGCGTTGCAAAGCCGCCGCCTCGCTAAACTCTCCAACTCGAAACGTATTGCCAAAGCCCGCGCCCCAAACCCGAATCCGGAAGATCGAGGTCAGCGCTGCAAGCCGCGACAGCCGATAACCGACCCGGATTCAGCCGCGCTTTTTCGATGGTTGCGATGCAAGAGTGTCTGTAAGTACCGCTTCGATCGTCGTGGCGGCAAGCGTCTTTCGAACGCCATCGTCGATCGAATCATAGACTTGGCTCAGCGTCGACCCGATGCCTCGACCGACGGGGCACGCCTGACTCGGTTTCGAAGGGTGCAGCGCGAAGCGCGCACCCTCTTCAAGCGCATTAAAGACGTCGAGCAAACTGATTGCGTCCGCACTCCTCGCCAGACGCCATCCCGCGTTGACACCGCGATAGCTCTCGACAAGCCCGCCTTTCGCAAGCAACCCAAGCGTACGACGAATCACCACCGGATTGGTGTTGACGCTCGCAGCGATCCGATCGGACGTGACCGGGTCAGGAGTGCGCCGTGCGACGAGCGCCATCCACGCCAGGATGTGGGTCGCCACGGTCAAGCGGCTGTTGGCGCTCATAGAAAGCCCGTGTTAGTCAGTTTAGTTGTAACTATATTCGTTACAGCATGGGTAGTCAATCCTGGCATGTTTGATGACTCCGGCGACATAGCGCGTTCTTCGCCTTAAAAGACGGACGATTTCAGGCTACTCGCAGCCTCCCATTGGCGTGACGAAGCCACCCTGCCCCCGTCATTCGAATCCCAGCGACGACGCCCGTTCATGACAAGAGACTTGTGTTGATGGCCTGGATGGTTTATGTTGTAACAACTATTGTTACATCTAGTATATTGCAACGATAAACGTATGGCGTGCAACGTTCCATAGTCAATGAAACGGAGCGGCCGTTCTTGCTACTTTCAACACCGAAATGAGAAGCCCGCAGATGTCCACACTCTTCGATCCCATCCAGATTGGCGCGCTGAAATTGTCGAACCGCATTGTCATGGCACCGCTCACGCGCATGCGCGCGTTCGACGAACGCAGTCCAGGCGTCCTCAACGCACACCACTACGCGCTGCGTGCGAGCGCGGGACTTGTCATTACCGAAGCCACTTCCGTCACGCCTCAGGGCGTTGGCTATCCCAACACGCCGGGCATCTGGAGCGAGAAGCAGATTGCCGGCTGGAAAGAGGTGACTTCAGCGGTACACGATGCGGGTGGCCTGATCGTCTCCCAGTTGTGGCACGTCGGGCGAGTTTCCGATCCGCTCTACCACGACGGCCAACCTCCGGTCGCCCCCAGTGCCATTGCGCCGGAAGGCCATGTCACCCGCGTGCGGCCTCAGCGGCCGTACACGGTACCGCGTGCGCTGGAGACTGAAGAAATCCCCGGCATCGTCGAGGATTTCCGGGTGGGCGCCGCAAACGCACAACGCGCGGGTTTTGATGGTGTCGAGCTTCACGCGGCAAATGGTTACCTGTTCGATCAGTTCCTGCACGACGGATCGAACCTGCGGACCGACCGCTATGGCGGCTCGATCGAGAACCGCGCGCGCTTCCTGCTGGAGGCAGTCGATGCGTTGCTCTCGGTTTGGCCCGCGGAGCGCATCGGCGTGCATCTGAACCTGATGTCGAGTTCGTACTCGATGCGCGACTCGGATCCGCGCGCGCTGTTCACTTATGTCGCCGAGCAACTCAACGCGCGCAACATCGCTTTCATTTTCGCGCGCGAGTCGCTGGATCGCGGCGATGATCGCATCGGCCGTGACGTGCGGCGTATCTTCAAAGGGGCCTACATCCTCAATGAAGGGCTGACGAGGGAGAGTGCGGAACTGGCCATCGAACGCGGCGATGCAGACGCGGCAGCGTTTGGGCGTCCTTTTATCGCCAACCCTGACCTGGTGGAGCGCTTTCGACGCGGTGCACCACTCAATGCGGTCAATCCGGAAACCATCTACGCGGACGACGAAATTGGCTACAACGACTATCCGCTGCTAGATGAAACCGTGTGACACAGACGCGCGATGGATGACATCTCCGCAGGTCTTCAAAGATGCAACGAAGGCCTGTCAGCTGCGGTGCGCAAGGAAGACGTCATTCTGTAAGATGCGGTCGCGGTGATCTATTGACTGATCTGTCCGCAGTATGTGCCTGCAATGGATCATCGGAAAATGCGATCGACGCCATAGTGGCGTCAATCGCATCGTTGAGGTCAGCGCAGCGTCCTGAAGCTCAAGCGCACTTCCTCCACGAACATCCGCGGCTGCTCCCATGCCGCGAAATGCCCGCCTTTCGGAAGGCGGTTGTAGTGAATCAGCTTCGGATACGCTTTCTCTGTCCAACTCTGCGGGGCCGCGTAGATCTCATCCGGAAACACGCTGACGGCAACGGGAATTGCAACGTGCTTCGGCGCAAAGAAGTTGAGCTTGTTTTCCCAATACAGCCGCGCCGACGAAACGCCCGTATTCGTCAACCAATACAGCGTGACATTGTCGAGGACGTCGTCTCGCGTCAGCCCCTCGGTCCGACCGTCAAAAACGCACGCGATCATTGCCTGACTGGCGGCGTCGTGATCGAGCATCCAGGCAGCGAGGCCGATAGGCGAATCTTCGATCCCATACAACGTCTGCGGACGGTTCGCCATCTCTTGCGCGTAGCCGAGACCGTGCTTGTAGAAGTAGTCGAGCTGATCGAACGCGTGCTTCTCATCGGGCGAGAGTCCGGCCGGCGGCGGGTTTCCGTATTTCAGTGCATTGGCAATGTCGTCCGGTACGGTGGCCGGCATGTTGGTATGAATGCCGACCAGTTCCGGTGGCGCGATGAGCGCCATCTGTTCCGTGGCCGCATTGCCCCAGTCGCCTCCTTGCGCCACATAGCGCGTGTATCCGAGGCGCTTCATCAACACGATCCACGCGCGCGCAATACGTGCAGGATCCCAACCGGTCGTAGTCGGCTTGCCTGAGAAACCATAGCCCGGCAGCGAAGGAATCACGATGTCGAAAGCGTCCGATGCATTTCCACCGTGAGCCGTCGGGTTGGTCAGCGGATCGATGATCTTCAACTGTTCGATGATCGAGCCAGGCCATCCATGCGTGACGATGACGGGTAACGCATTCTGATGTTTCGAACGAACGTGGATGAAATGGATGTCGATCCCATCGATCTCGGTGACGAATTGCGGCAGCGCATTCAGTCTCGCTTCGACCTTGCGCCAGTTGTAATCTGTCGACCAATGCCGGTGATAGTCGAATTTCTGAGTGCGTTTCCGCAAATCCACATGCGCGTGCAATTGACAGACCGGCTCGTGAATTTGCTGGATGAGCGCGTAGATCTGGTGCTGCGGCTTGGGGAGCAACCGAGCAGCAGCCTGATCGCAACGCGTGTCGGGCTGCATCGACAAGTGCTGTGCGCAAGCCCCGCCTATCTGAAAAAGCATGGGACACCGCGGAGGCCCGAAGACCTTCTGTCGCACGACTGCGTGACATACGAAGGATACGCGGTGGGCAGCAACTGGGAATTTCAGTCAAGAGGCCGAACACTGAAGATCGAGGTGCCGTCCCGGCTAGTGGTGAGCTCGGTGGAGGCTGCCATCGTTGCCGCGGCGGAAGCGGCCGGCATTGCACGGGTCGTGTCGTACCAGATTGAAGAACCGGTGAAATCCGGTAGTCTCGTGAAGCTTCTGGAAGCCTTCGAACCGCTGCCGGCGCCTGTCAACCTCATGTACGCGGCCCAAGGCCAGATACCGCTCAAACTTCGGGCATTTATCGATTTCGCGGTGCCGAGACTGAGGGAAAGGCTCGGCCTCGCGAGTGCTGCAGGTCCACGGACGCCACGCTCGCGCCGCAGGCCAGCGGCATCGTCTTAAGGAACAGGAAAGTTCCCGCCAGCCGGGGCACGTTCTGCGACTTGCGTGGTGGCGCAAATCGCCTTTCGCTACATCGAAGTTAACGTGACCTACTTTTTTGCCATGCAGGTCGTCTACGACCGTCAACTTCACAAAGCCGCTACATATCCCCGCTGAGGAACATAAAATTCTTCCGAACAAGCAAGAGATAGGTGCGAACGGATTGCAAGACATATTACGCTTGCCCGCCATCCTGACGATTCGGAGCACTTTCTGCATTCAGTGCGCGCCTGAATGCATCTCTTGCGCGCAGCCGTTCGAGATACGCGAATACTTCCGGTGGAAAATCGTCCTCCAGCCCGTTCATTGCCGCAAATATGAGCGCATATCCGACCGAGATATCAGCTGCTGTAAAACGGGCACCGCACACGTAATCGCTCTTGGAGAGAATTGCGCTGATTGCCCGAAGGCGCCCGAAGAAAAAACGCCGGTAATCGTTAGCCACCCGGGGTGCTCGAGTTTCCTCGGGTTCGAGCCGCGTGTATCGCATGTAAATGGCGATCGGAAACGTCAGTGTGGCTTCACCGAAACTCAAAAAATTGAGGTATCGCGCGTACGTTGAATCCGACGGCGAAACGGAGAAGCTATGGGTTTCGTCCCGATCTGCCAGATACTGGCAGATCGCGCTGGACTCCGTCATGATCACATCTCCGTCAATGAAACACGGGACGGTTCCTAGCGGATTCAATCCCAGGTACTCTCGCGCCTTCACCCGCGGAGGAAATGGCAGGACGTGCAACCGATAAGGCAACTGCAGTTCCTCAAGCATCCACAGAGGGCGAAACGATCGCGACCGGGCGCAATGATAGAGGTCGATCATGGTCAGTGGTTATTCGTTGCGAAGCATTGGTCCAGGTGCGTCCACTCGAGTCGTGCCGGTGCGCATCGAAGGGGCCGCCGCGGCCCATTCGCGTAAGACAGCCTTTGCTATCTTCCCGATTCCAATGCGCGGTAGGCTCTCGATAAGCAGAACCTCACTCGGCCCTTTGAATCTTGCCAGGTTTTGCGCACAATGCTCACGCACCACATCTGGCAACAGTCGGCTCTGCTCCGGATCAAGGTCCGGGCTTGCGACAACGTATGCGACGACCACCTCGTTATACATTGCACAAGGCTTACCGACGACCGCGACCTCTTTCACAGAAGGCAGCCTTGCGATGGTCGCCTCGACTTCCGCTGCTGAAACATTCTCGCCGCCAACCTTGATGATGTCTTTCTGCCTGTCGGCAAATTCCATCCAGCCATCGTCGTCGAGCCTGACTCGGTCTCCTGTTTTAAAATAGCCGGCCGAATCGAACGACTCTTCTGTCGTGCGTTCGTCGCCATCGTACTCGCTGAAAATTGAGAGCCCGCGACGGCCGCCAACGAGGAGACTTCCTGTTTCACCCGCTTTAACATGACGCCCCTCGTCGTCCACCACTCGCACCTGATATGCATGGCTCGGTCGCCCGATTCCGCCCGTCAATTTTCCGTGACTCGGCGTAGACACGATGACCTGGGTCAACACCTCCGTCATGCCCCATCCGGCCACCATTGAAACACGGTAAAAGGATGACAAGGCGTGGTCGTGTCGAGAAGTTACCCAGACGCGGAAGTTGTGGTCGGGCACCGGCTCGGTTTTCAACGCTGCCATGGTGAAATGCACCTGAGAGCCTACGCTCGCCCTGTACCGCAGCGCGCTGTCCCAATAACGGCTTCGGGAGAATTTTGGCTGAAGGACGACTGTGCCACCTGCCCACATTGTCGAAAAAAAGCACCAGGACAGGCCAACGACATGAAAGAGCGGAAGAAAGAGCAGGTGAATATCGCCGTCCTGCAAGCGCTGTTGCCGGGCGTTCAGTTCCGCTGCCCAAAGGATATTGGCATGCGTCCAAACAACCCCCTTTGGTCGAGAAGTGGAACCTGTGGTGTACATCACCGACGCCTGCGCCAAAGGATCGGCCGGCCTGCGAGGCAGAGGCCCGGCATACAGTCTTGAGAAGTCAAACACCCTCTGAGCCCCTACCGCACTCTCACCGCCTTCGGCCTCAGCATTCACTACAGCAATCCAGGCAAGTTGGGGGCAATGCTCTGCGAGAAGTGAAGCGAGATGAGACTGGGTCACGGCGCAGACAGCGCGCGCAGCGGCAACCAGGTATGCGAGTTCGGGTCCCGCTGCTAGCGCATTCGTTGCGACGCACACCGCGCCAAGCCAGGCGCACGCAAAGCGAACCAGCACTGCCTCTGGACAGTTCTCCATGTGGACAACGACGCGGTCACCTGCGCGCACTCCACGGGCAGCCATACCGCCCGCGAGACGCTGCACATGTTCAAGAAGATCCGCATAGCTGTACGTACGACCCTGGCCATCGAAGGGATCCCATATGAGGAAGGGATGATCTCCTCGACGTGCAGCAAGCTCGACCAGCCATGTGGCGATGTCATAACCGGCATAAGGGTTCGTAACGACGTCTTCAGTATCGGAGATGCTGGATGGGACCATACTGCTTTCTCTCTGTCATCGGGTGGTTGGGACGGTAAGTTCGCAAGTTGTTAGACGCTGCGCAGGCTTGATTCCGGAAATGCCAATCGTGATTGCGCCTGGTCATACTCGTGCCTCAGCCGCTCTATCAGTTTTGCTGCAGGTACGATCTGCTTTACAGCACCGATTCCCTGACCTGCGCCCCACACGTCCCGCCAGGCTTTGGCCTTTGCATTGCTTCCCGATCCAAAATTCATAGTTGACGGGTCTGACTCAGGCAGGCCATCTGGATCAAGTCCCGCTGCAACAATGCTTTTGCGCAGATAGTTGCCATGCACACCCGTAAACAGATTCGTATAAACAATATCTGACGCCTCGCCTTCGACAATGGCATCCTTGTAGCCTTCGACGGCGTTGGCTTCCTCCGTGGCGATGAAAGCACTGCCGACATAGGCGAGGTCGGCACCGCTCGCCTGCGCTGCCAGGATCGAGTTGCCGTTGGCAATTGCGCCTGACAACAATAGCGGGCCATCAAACCATTCTCGAATTTCCTGCACAAGAGCGAACGGCGAAAGCACGCCGGCGTGACCACCGGCGCCGGTTGCAACTGCGATCAGTCCGTCTGCGCCCTTCTCGATTGCCTTACGTGCAAACACGTTGTTAATGACATCGTGAAACACAATCCCTCCCCACCCATGGACTGCATCATTGATCTCTTTCCTCGCGCCGAGTGAAGTGATGACAATCGGGACCCGATATTTCTTGCAGACTTCCATATCCGTGTCGAGACGATTGTTTGATCGATGGACAATCTGATTGACCGCGAACGGTGCCGATGGTCGCTCCGGATGATTCCTGTCATGCTCCGCCAACTCGGTTGTGATGCGATCGAGCCATTGCTCAAGCACCCCTTCAGGTCGGGCATTCAACGCAGGAAAGGAGCCGACAATGCCGGCTTTGCATTGTGCAATGACGAGATCAGGGTTCGAAATGATGAACAAAGGCGAACCGACGACTGGGACAGAAAGCCTGTTATGCAGAATGCTGGGAATAGCCATGCACATACTCCGTCGTAAAACGATTTTGGAAAAGTACCGCTGTGAGCGAGCCCTGCAGGGCGCTGCTTCTACCCGTTGACCACTTCTTTCAGGCCTGAGGTGCGGTCAACCTGATGACTTCTTCTTCGACATCGCGCAATTGGTCTTTGCCGAAGTACATTTCGTCGTTAACAAAGAAAGTCGGTGAGCCAAATGCTCCTCGGTCAAAAGCTTCCTGGGTATTGTCGATCAGCCGCTGCTTGACCTCGGGGACGTCGATCCGCTGTGCAAATCCTTTGCCGTCCAGACCGGCCTTATCGAGTGCCGCGCAAAGCACGGCAGGGTCGCCCATGTCGAGTTCGTCTTCCCACATGAACCGGTACACTGAAGTCACGTACAGGTCGAACGTTCCGTCCAGCTGGGCTGCGACGGCTCCACGCATCAGCTTTAGTGTATTGATCGGAAAATGCGGGTTGTACCGGTACTCCGTGATCCCATATCGGGCAACAAACCTGGCAGTTTCGAGTTTGCCGAACTGTGGTTTGTTCTTGATGTGGGAAAAGGCGTCTGCGGGCGATTGATTCCCAGTCAGCTTGAATAGTCCGCCGAGCAGAATAGGCACGTACCGGAACACCACTTCATGGCGCGCCTCGATATGCGGAATCACCTTGTGGCTGAGGTACGCATTTGGACTGCCGAAGTCAAAAAGAAAATCAACCTGGATCTTACTCACGTTGTCTCCCGTCATATCGTTCAACATGCACTATATTGTGCATATGCACTTGAAAACAGTCATTGCGACCGGAATTCGCAATGATCAATCGACCGCTAAACGACAACCGCCCATGCTGAAAATAATTGTCGCGGCACCGTCATCGTGCCGGAAAGGCACCGATGCCACCGTGCACATTTTTCAGCTACGGCATCTTGCCGAGATTTTCCTCAATGCTTTTCACGATATTGATCAACTTCGAAGCGAAGTGCATCAACTGATCTTTTGGGAACGCTTGCGCAGCTCCAGCAACACTCATGACCATAACCGGCAGTCCCCTCCCCGGATTGAATGGGACGGCAATACCGTGCACGCCCTTCACCCAGTCTCCGAGAGAAGAGCAGCATCCCGTCGCTTCATACTCGTCCACCGCCCGCACAATACCTGCGCTTATCGCGGGCCAAGCTGCATCGTCCAGCGCGCGGATTCGTTCCATCAGATCTGAACGTTCGGGCGCGGGCAATCCGGCCAGCAACGCCCGGCCTGCGGCGGTGGTCCCTAAGGGTATGCGCGAGCCTACGTCCAGACTAAGGGTGACGATGGAACTTCCCTTGCAACATTCCAGGTACAACATTGAAAGCCGGTCGCGCGTTGACAGCGCAACGATGGCCTCGGTCTCTGCGGCAAGCAACTGCATGAACGGACGGGCGACCTGGCGCACGTCGAGTTTCGCCAGCATGGCGCTACCCAATGCAACCGTTGCTGTCCCGAGGCGATATTTACCGCTGTTCGGCACCAGATGAAGATAGCCCAGCCTGGTCAACGTGTACGTCAGTCTCGTAACGGTCGAACGCGGCAGCCCGCATTTTTGTGCGATCTCGTGATTGGCCAGAAAGTTATTGCCCGTTTTAAAGCAGCTCAATACCTCCAGGCCACGAGCGAGAGCCGTAACAAAATGACGATCAGACGTGCCATCAGATCCTGATTCCTCGTCCGCTGCGTCATCATCCACGCGATCGCCTTCTGCTGTGTTCATATTCAATTTTTCATCTCCGGCCGATCGCCGTTCGTAGAGGATTGTCAAGGTTGCTGCGTCGCACAACACATTTTGCAGCAGCCCGGGCATCCTGGTCGGCGCCGCGAGCCGCGACACGATACCACGCGTCCAGTACGAAAAAGCGGGCTTGCCGGCTTCACTGTCAGCCACCAGGATGCGCCGCGCGGCGCTCCGCGCTTCGTAGCACGTCAAGCTCGCGGAGATTGCTTTTTAGCACTTTCCCAGTCGGCGCGGCTGGGAGCTTTTCTATCACGTGAATTTCCGCTGGCACCTTGTATGGCGCAAGTTGCTGCCGAACCCATCTGTCCAGATCGTCGGTGTCAACATAGACATTGGCTTCGGGCTCTACGTAAGCGATAACCTGTTCGTTTCCTTCGGCGGGGCGGCCGATTACCGCGGATTGAACCACCCCGGGATGGGAATTTATCGCCTGCTCGACTTCGACCGGAAAAACGTTGAATCCTGAGCGGATGATCAACTCGCGGGTACGGCCCATGATGAAGACGCCGCCGTCCTCGCCCTGTCTAGCGAGGTCGCGGGTATTGAACCAACCATCCTGAATCGACTCTGCCGTCAGGTCCGATGCGCGGTAGTAGCCTTTCATTACATTGGGTCCACGCACCCACAATTCGCCAACTTCGCCACGGGCTACCTCGCGGCCGTCACTTCCCATCATACGAACCTCGACGCCCGGTACGGGTGGTCCAACGGAACAGTCGTTCCGGGGAACAGACAGCAACAATGTCTGGCAAATGGTCGGTGAGGTCTCTGTCAGCCCGTAGCTGTTTTGCAGGGTTGTCCGCATGGCCGCCTCGACCTGCGCCTTGAGCTCTGGAGTAAGAGGCGACCCTGCCGCACCGACTGAGCGTAGCTGATGGCGACTTATATCCACGCCATTCGCGCGCGACCATTCAAGCAACTTCGAAAACATCGCAGGAACACCGACGAAAACGGTCGCGCCGCGCTTGAGTATCGCGTCGGCCAGCGCCTCCTCCGAGTAGCGCGACTCGATGACCAACTTGCTACCGCAAGCAAGCGACCCCAGGAGTTGCGATGAGAGTCCCACCACATGCGCCATGGGCAAAACGCCATAAACCGTATCTCGCGGCGACAGGAGCCTGACCGATCGTGCGACTTCCGATATGAATAAGAGATTCGAATGCGTCAACATGACGCCCTTCGGGCTGCCTGAGGTGCCGGACGTGTAAATCATCACCGCGACCTGTTCGGCGGGGTCAGTGTGCGTTTGCTCTGCTGCAGCCGGCTCGTTCAGCGGCCCGATATATAGACGGCCAGTCAGCGGCCAGAATTCTTCCTTTGCACCACCCCGACGGGCATGCGCTTCAGCTTCCGGAGAGACTTCAGGCGTATAGATGACGCGCCTCGCACCCGAATGCTCAGCGAAGGTATCGATCTCCCGCGGTGACAGGCGCGCATTCGCCACGACAGTCCACGCATCAAGCCGGCTCAGCGCCAGCAGGAGCACGCCTACCGCGACGCAGTTCTCGCAAACAACGAGTACGCGGTCACCCGGTCGCACACCGAGTTCGCCCAAGCGTTCCGCAGCCCCCTCGACTGCCTCATGCAACTGCCTGTAAGTGAGACTGGCAGTCCGGTCGAGCAAGGCGGGCGCATCCGGACTCGCGCTGACCCATGGGTCGATCACGTGGTGAATGCGCCGTAGCGGACGCCGGTTCAGCAGGACAGTCATGCAGTGTCTCCGAGTCATTTTCGTATCGCTCTGCGGTCTACTATACTGCACAGCGGTTCATCCAAGCAAATTTTATCACTTCCGACAGCACAAAAAATCTTTGACTTTCCTAGAGTGCGTTCCGATAATGGATTGCAGTGCAGTTCGTCATTCTGCGCTGCGGTTCAATATCGGAGACATGATGGCAACATCCAAAAAGGCTGTAGTGGTGATCGGGGCCGGCGACGCGACCGGCGGAGCAATCGCACGTCGTTTTGCGCGCGAGGGTTACGTCGCATGCGTGACCCGCAGACATCCGGAGAAACTCACTCCCCTTGTCGAACAGATTCGCTCGGAAGGTGGTGAGGCGCACGCCTTCGGGTCAGACGCACGCAAAGAAGAGGCGATGGTTTCCCTGTTTCAGGAAATCGAAGCGAACATTGCTCCAGTCGAAGCCGCCATTTTCAACATTGGCGCGAACGTCAAATTCGACATTACGGACACCACTGCCCGCGTGTATCAGAAAGTTTGGGAGATGGCGTGTTTTGCCGGCTTCCTGATGGGCCGGGAAGCGGCAAAAGTGATGTTGCCCCGTGAAAAAGGCTCCATTTTCTTTACTGGCGCCACTGCGAGTTTGCGCGGCCGAGCCGGTTACGCAGCGTTTTCTGGCGCGAAGCACGCGTTGCGCGCGTTGGCCCAGTCGATGGCCAAGGAATTGGCACCTAAAGGATTACATGTTGCACAGCTGATTGTCGACGGCGCCATCGACACGGAATTTATCCGCGAGAGCTTCCCCGATCGTTACAAACTCAAGGAAGTCGACGGCATTGTCAATCCCGAACATATTGCCGACACCTACTGGATGCTGCATCAGCAGCCACGCGATGCGTGGACGCATGAGCTCGACATTCGGCCCTGGATGGAAGGGTGGTGAGCGCATCGGAAGCTGACTTGCGCGGCGATTTGCCAAGCCGCCAACTTGCTCAGCGGCTCCCGACCCATTCGTAACCCGGCGGCTGGATGGATTAGTCCTCGTCGCTGCAATCAGCAGTCCGCCTCTGAACGCACTGAGCATCCGGGTCCGTGCGGAGCTTCTGGATGCCGTCCGGTTCGCGGAGACCAACCCTGCAATAAGGGCGGTTCACCGCTTCTCGTCCAGCTGGCAGGTCAAGGACCAGACTTCTCCTGCTTAACCGACTAAAGACCTACTTCCTTCTGAAGAAATATATGCGTGAAGCCGTCATTGTTTCCACCGCCCGTACTCCGCTTGCAAAATCTCACCGTGGAGAGTTCAACCGGACACATGGGCCGACCCTCGCCGCATGGGCCGTTCGAGCAGCCGTAGACCGCTCAGGCGTGGACCCGTCCCTGATCGAAGACACCATTCTCGGCTGCGGGTATCCAGAGGGCATCACCGGGCGCAATGTAGCCCGCCAGACTGTCGTACGGGCAGGCCTCCCTCTGTCCATTGCAGGGACAACCATAAACCGCTTTTGCGCCTCGGGACTTCAGGCAATCGGAACGGCGGCCGCACGTATTGTCGTCGATGGTGCACAGGCTGTTATCGCCGGAGGCGTAGAAAGCATAACCGGAATCCAGACTCGCGAAGACGCCGACAAACACCTTGATCCGTGGATTGCGGAGCATAAGCCTGATCTCTACATGGCCATGATCGATACGGGTGACGTCGTCGCAAAGCGCTACGGCATCAGCCGCGAAGCACAGGACCGATTCTCTCTCTCAAGCCAGCAGAAGACTATGCGGGCGCAGGCTGAAGGCAGATACAAGGAAGAGATCACTGCTGTTACCACCACGATGGCGGTCAAGGATAAAAACACCGGCGTCGTCACGCTGAAAGAAGTCACGATCGACAAAGACACATGCAACCGGCCCGACACCACGTTCGAGGGCCTCTCGCGGCTCGAGCCAGTAAAAGGCCCGGACCGATTCGTGACAGCCGGCAACTCCTCTCAATTGTCTGACGGTGCATCGGCCTGTGTACTGATGAACGCTAAAGATGCCGAACGGGCGAACATCGATCCCCTCGGTGCGTTCAGAGGTATGGTTGTCGCCGGCTGCGAGCCTGACGAGATGGGCATCGGACCCATGCTGGCCGTACCGAAGCTGCTTGATCGACACAATCTCAAGGTGGATGACATAGGACTTTGGGAATTGAACGAGGCATTTGCATCACAGGCGATTTATTGCCAGGAAAAACTCGGAATCACGTCTGAACGCCTCAATGTCGATGGCGGTGCAATTGCCCTAGGCCATCCATTCGGAATGACAGGTGCACGCCTGGCCGGCCACGTACTCCTTGAAGGACGCAGACGCGGCGTGAAATATGCCGTAGTGACAATGTGTATTGCTGGCGGCATGGGTGCGGCGGCGCTCTTTGAGATCTTTTGAGGAGGCCGAGTAGATGGACCGCGAATTTAGCGCAGAGGAAAACCGCTTCCGTTCGGACGTGCAAACTTTCCTGCAAAGCAGTTTGCCTGCGACCATCTCAAACAAAGGCGCGCAACCAATATAACAAGTCCGTCGCCGGCCCAAGACTGTTGATCAGCAGAAGTTAGGCCGACATACGCCAAAAGGCGAATATCAGAGGCAGAAAGGAGACATCCATGCAGCAGATCGTAATAGACGCAATACGGAAAAGTGGAGACTATCGGGCGCTTGTGAGAGCCAAACGCCGCTTTAGCTTCACCTTTGCTGGACTGATGACACTGACTTACTACGGATTCATCGTTCTCGTGGCGGCGGCGCCTCGCTTTTTGGCACGGCCGATCTACCACGGCGCTTCCACCAGCATCGGGATCGTCGCCGGTGTAATCGTCATTGTGACTGCTGTCAGTCTGACCGGATGGTACGCGCTTGTCGTGACCCGCGTCCTCGACCCCGGCATGAAGCGCGTCTTACAGAAATCCAGCGGAGCGCACGCAGAATGAAACCGACATTACACATTCCGCTTCTAGCTCTCTGTGTTCCAGTTTGCGTTCAGGCCGCCGAGGGCAACGGTTCCGCTGCCCTCGGCGCGGCGCTGAACCCTATCGCCATTTCGATGTTCTTCCTGTTCGTATGTGTGACTCTCGCAATTACACGTTGGGCCGCCCGTCGAAATACATCGACGCGCGCTTTCTATACAGGCGCCGGCAACATTACAGGCTTGCAGAATGGGCTTGCGATGGCGGGCGACTTCATGTCCGCTGCGTCCTTCCTGGGCCTTTCCGGCATGGTTTTCGCGTTTGGCCTTGATGGTCTTATATACGCCATCAGCTTTCTTGTCGGATGGCCATTCCTCATGTTTCTGCTCGCCGAACCGCTGAGAAACCTGGGCAAGTTCACCTTTGTAGACGTGGTTGCACACCGGTTGCAGCAGGTCCCCATACGGTTGCTTACCTCCTGTACTTCGCTTGTAGTCGTCGTCTTTTTTCTGATCGTGCAGATGGTTGGCGCGGGCAAGCTAATCGAGTTGCTTTTTCATCTACCTTACTGGATTGCCGAGGTGATCGTCGGCATATTGATGGTCACGTACGTTTCATTTGGAGGGATGACCGCCACTACATGGGTACAGATAATCAAGGCTGGGCTGCTTCTTTTCGGCGTAACGTTCATGGCGGCGGCCTCTCTCGCTCAATTCGGTTTCAGTCCAGAGGCGATGTTCACTGCGGCCGTTCGCGCCCATCCGCACGCGGAAGCGATCATGGGACCAGGGCACCTCATGCACGAGCCACTGAACGCGCTGTCGCTCGGCATAGCGGGCATGCTCGGTCCGGCGGGATTTCCTCATATCCTGATGCGCTTCTTCACCGTTCGTGACGCGGCAGAAGCGAGAAAGTCGGTATTCTTCGCGACGGGCTTTATTGGCTATTTTTACCTGCTCACATTCGTCATCGGTTTTTCTGCGATCGCCCTTCTCTCACAACATCCGGAATTTTTCAAAATCGGTTCGACCGGTCAGTTTCTGCTCACCCGAGACCTTATCGGGGGAACAAACATGGTCGCCGTCAACCTGGCCAAGGCGGTCGGAGGAAGTGTCTTTTACGGCTTCATTGCCGCTGTGACTTTTGCGACCATACTCGCCGTGGTAGCGGGTCTGACATTGGCCGGTGCGGCGACCGTCTCGCACGATCTATATTCTTCGTGTATAGCTCGTGGGAAACAGTCCGATCGCCGGGAGATGCAGATATCGCGCATATCGACTGTCGCACTAACCATGGTCGCAGTAGGCTTGGGCATTCCTTTCGAGCACGTGAATGTCGCCTTTATCGTCAGCATGGGAGCAGCGATTGCCGCCAGCGCCAACTGCCCTGTTCTTCTTTGTTCAATATTCTGGCGAGGCACAACCACGCTAGGCGCTGTGCTTGGCGGCCTACTCGGCCTTGTCTCGGCCGTGGTTTTGACAATCCTGTCCAAACCGGTATGGGTCGACGTCATGCAACACGCCAGCGCGCCCATCAGTCTCGACAATCCTTCTCTTTTTTCCGTGCCGCTCGCCTTCGCAGGCATATTTGTTTTCTCGAAGCTTGACCGCACTGCTCGCGCAAAAAAGGAGATTGCCGCCTTCGACGCGCAGGAGTTTATCTCCCAGACAGGCATATCACCTATGGAAGCCACCAGTCACTGATGCACCGCAAGACGCTGTGCAGGCTAGAGTTTGTACGGCGTTGATGTCAAGTTTCAGTTGACAGCTCGTTGACTTTCACAAAATGCGCTTCACCTGTGAATCGGTTTATACTTCGCGTGCGAACATTTAAATACGATGGCGTTCCAGAGAAGATACCTCTCGATGCCGCGAATTGTGGGAGGCAAGTTAATGACCCCAGAAATCAAAGCTGAGCGATCAGGTAGTGGTGTACTGGCCGTCATCGTGTTGGCGCTCGTTTGAACAGAATCAAGAGAGGAAAGGATGAATCCGTTGGAAATGAGCGGTCTTGAATTGCTGCGCGCCGCCGAGTCAGGTCACTTGCCGCGGTCTTCGATGGCGGAGACGATTCCCATGTGGTTCGCAGAGGTCGACCCTGGATACGTGAAGATGACAGCGCGCGCCGGCAGCCAGCATCTGAATCCACTTGGCGGCGTGCACGGCGGCTTCGCCGCAACCGTACTCGATTCCGTGACGGGTTGCGCCGTGCACTCGATGCTGGAAGCCGGCGTCGGTTACGGCACGATCGACCTGCAAGTGAAAATGCTGCGGCCTGTGCCGCGCGATCAGGACGTCGTGGCGGAAGGCCGCACGGTCCACGTCTCGCGGAACATCGCAACCTCGGAAGGTACGTTGAAATCCCTCGACGGGAAGCTTCTCGCGACGGCAACGGCGACTTGTTTTTTGAAGAGAGGTTGAACCAGCGACTGATCAGCGAACTGCGATCCAACCGTTCGTGCCGTAGCCGCAAAAGCATTCGCAACTTCCGCCGTCGTATCCCCGGGCACGGTAATCAGTCGCGTTTCCACTCATACGAAACGTGGCACGGCTCGCGTGTGCGAGCCGCGAACGCATGCGTTGCGGTTGTCCGCGCGAATGGTGTTCAGTGATCGACTGCCTTCGCCGACAGCATGCCCGTCTGCCCATAAAACTCCTGCAGCGCAAACGCTTGCCGCTCTCGCTGCGCACGGGCGCCGCGATCCAGCATCGAGAAGACCCAGATGCCCGCGAACGCGAGCGGCACCGAAACCAGCGCGGGGTTGTCGAGGGACACCAGCGCATGTGCCCGATGCAGCACGTCGACCCATACTGATTTCGAAAACAGTGTCAGCAGCACTGCGGAGGTCAGCCCGAGACTGCCGCCCACCACCGCGCCGCAGGTCGTCATGCCACGCCAGAAAATCGACGACACCAGCACCGGAAAATTCGCACTGGCCGCGACGGCCGCCACGAGACCGACCAGGAACGCCACATTGACGTGCTCGAAGAGAATGCCAAGTCCGATCGCGACGACGCTCAGAATCAGTGTCGCGAGACGTGACATGCGCATTTCGTGAGCTTCGTTGACTTTACCGCGCGCGAGCCAGCATGCGTAAAGATCGTGTGAAACCGTGGTCGCCCCGGAGAGCGTGAGGCCCGCGACCACCGCCAGGATCGTCGCGAAGGTCACGGCGGCGATGAAACCGTAGAACAGGTTGCCGCCCACCGCCTGCGCCAGCTTGACGGCAACCATGTTCGAGCCGCCGACGAGGTCGCGCGTGAGATTGAAATGCCCGTCGACGGCAGCCTTGAAGAACTCGGGATGCTGCGCAAGCAGTGCGATCGCGGAGAAGCCAATCACGAAGGTCAGCAGATAGAAATACCCGATAAGGCCGGTGGCGACGAACACGGACTTGCGCGCCTCCTTCGCGCTGGGCACTGTGAAGAAGCGCATCAGGATATGGGGGAACCCGGCGGTGCCGAACATCAGCGCGATGCCAAGCGAGAGTGCGTTGAGCGGATCCTTCAGCAGCTTGCCGGGGCCCATGATGCTGAGTGAGCCAGGATGGACGTCGACCGCGCGTCGAAACATCTCGTCGGGATTGAAGCCAAATTGCGCGAGCGCGGTGACGGCCATGAACGTCGCGCCGCATAGCAGGAGCACGGCTTTGATGATCTGCACCCAGGTGGTCGCCGTCATGCCACCAAAGAACACGTAGATCACCATCAGCACGCCGACGACGACTTCCGCGATCCAGTACTGCAATCCGAACAGCAACTGGATCAGCTTGCCCGCACCGACCATCTGCACGACCAGATAGAAGACCACGACGACGAGCGACGTGCTGGCAGTCAGGAGGCGAATCGGTGCCTGTTCGAACCGGTAGGCGACCACGTCGACGAACGTAAACTTACCGAGATTGCGCAAGGGCTCGGCGAGCAGGAACATCACAAACGGCCAGCCGACCAGAAAACCGATCGAATAGATCAGGCCATCGAATCCGAACACGAACACCATGCCGGAGAGGCCCAGGAACGAGGCTGCGGACATATAGTCCCCGGCAATGGCGAGCCCGTTCTGAAAGCCGGAGATGCCGCCACCCGCGCTGTAGAAGTCCTTTGTCGTGTGGGTCCTGCGCGATGCCCAGCGCGTAATGCCGAGCGTAACGAGTACGAATAACAGGAACATGCCGATTGCGACGGGATTCAGCTCGACATGATCCGGCACCGGGCCTTCGACGGAGGAGGCGTGAGCGAGCGCGGCCATCGAGGCAAGGCTCGCGCAGGAGAGGAAGCGAACGAGTTTCATCAATGGGTCTCCTTCCCTGCACTGGCGAGAAGCGCGCTCATCGAAGGATCGAGCGTGCGGTTCGCGCGCAGCACGTACCAGCCGGTCATTCCAATCGCGGTCAGGATGATGCCGACGCCCACGACGATGCCGATGCTCGTCGTGGCTCCGGCATACAGCGGATGGGCCAGCACTTGAGGTGCGAGGGCGACGAACAGGATAAAGCCGTAGTACGTGATGATCATCAGCGCTGTCAGCGTGAAGCTGAAACGGCGACGTGACGTGATGAGCCGCTGGTACGCGGGGCTCGCCTTGATTGAATCGATGTGGACATGCTGCATGGGTTGTCTCCTGCCTGTTGTCTGCTGACGTCTTTGATGACGGATGGAATGAGCTTCGGTGGCTCGATACAACTGCTTGACGGGCTGCTTTCAACAGCGCTTCTTATGGATGGGGGACGGTGTTCGACTGGCGAGGGGAACATCGCCTCGCGCTGCGTGAATGCATGACTGACGCCGGCACGGCCCGTGCGGCGCCCATGAACCCGATCAGGCGATCGCTACCCGCGCCAGCGCCTGCCGCATGTCGCTCTCGAAGCGGCGGACGATGTCGGCAAGCGGTTCGATACGGTCGACGAACGCGAGCGACTGCCCGGCGGAAAGCAGCCCCTTCGACCAGTCGCCCGTGACGTACGCGTTGCGGCCGAGCTTGCCGGCAACCATCGGCATCAGGTCCTGAATGGTCACATTCGGGTTCTGTGCCTCGATCTCCTTCACGGCGGCCGTCGTCTCGTTGCGCAGCGTGCGCACGGTGTTGCGCATGGACTGCATGCACAATTCGGTGTCGGTCGGCCCGGCTTCCACCAGCCGCCGCTTGTAATCGGCATGTGCCCAGATCTCCTCGGCCACGGCGAAGCGCGTGCCGACGATGACGCCGGAAGCGCCCATTGCGAGCGCCGCGGCGAGTTGCGAGCCGCGGCCGATGCCGCCGCCGATGAGGTAAGGAATCTCCAGGTGGCTTTCGGCCCACGCGGCGTTCACGAACGATCCCACCATGTCGAGCCCCGGATGTCCCCCGCACTCGGCACCGACGATCGCGACGGCATCGACGCCGATCGAGGCCGCCTTGACTGCAAACCGTACCGCCGGGACCTTGTGGAGCACCTTGATGCCGGCCTGCCTCAGAAGCGGCATGAATGCCTCCGGACTGCGCCCCGAGGTTTCGACGAACTTCACGCCCTCTTCGACGATGAGCTCGAACACTTCCAGCGTCTTCTCGCCCGGGACGAGCTTCGGCAGCATCGAAACGTTGACGCCGAACGGGCCGCCTTCGCACAGGTCGCGACAGCGCCGGATCTCCGCGCGCAGTGCGCGCGGCTCCGGAAAGCTCGCGGCCGTGATGAAACCGATGATGCCGGCGCGCGACGCGGCGGCGACATAGTCCGCATCGGCGAGCCACATCAGGCCGCCGGCGACGATGGGCAGGCGTGTACCGAACAGTCTGGTGATGCCATTGGAAAAAGCGATCTGGCTCATGCAACGATCCCCTAGGAAGTCAGGCTCAATGCAGCGTCAGACGACGCCGTCGGCCTTCAGTTGTGAAAGTCGTTCGTGGGACAGTCCGAGCAACGACTGGAGAACATCGTTCGTGCCTTCCCCGAGTTGCGGCGGAGCGTTTCGCACAGGCAGGCGCGCGCCGTCGAAGCGATAAGGCGGAGCGAGCACGGGCGTGCTGCCGGCCTCGGGATGCGCGTAACTCGTCACAAGCCCGGCCTCTGCCGCGCGCGTTGAGGTGAGCGCATCGTGAAGGCCGGCAACTTCGCCACAGGGAATGCAGGCTTGCGTCAGGTGCTCGAGCAGATCCTGGCGTTTTCTTTTGCCGATCTCGCGCTTGAGTTCGGGCGCGAGCACCTCGCGGTTGGCGGTGCGGGAGATATTCGTGCGGAAACGCTCGTCCTCGAAAAGATCGGGGCGTTCGATCACCTCGCGGCAAAAGCGCTCGTACTGCCGATTGTTGCCGACCGCGATGACGAGCGGCCCATCCTCTGCGTCGAATACGCCGTAGGGCATGATCGAAGGATGCGAATTGCCGTAGCGCGGCGGGTCCTCACCCATGATCAGCGCCTCCAGCCCGTAGTACGCGGTGATCATCAGGCCACAGTCGAAGAGCGCCATCTCGATGTGCCGTCCCTTGCCGGTTTTCTGACGCTCGTAGAGCGCGGCGAGCACCGCCTGGGCGGAGTACATCCCGGTGAACAGGTCGACGGCGGCCACACCGAACTTGAGCGGCGGCCGGTCGGCTTCCCCGTTGAGCGCCATCAGCCCGGCCTCGCCCTGAATGACGAGATCGTAGCCGGGACGTGCCGCTTCCGGTCCGCGGCGATCGTAGCCGGAGATCGAACAGTAGATGAGATCTTCGTGTGCTTCCTTGAGCTGGTCATAGCCAAGGCCGAGCTTTTCCGCGCCGCCGAACTTGAAGTTCTGGATCACGACATCGCTCTGCTGTGCCAGTTCGCGGGCGATCTGCTGGCCCTCGGCGCTTTGCAGGTCGAGACACACCGAGCGCTTGTTGCGGTTGACACTGTTGAAGTAAGCCGTCTCGGTCGTGCCGACGCGCACCCCCCAGTCGCGCGTGTCGTCACCGCGCTTTGGATGCTCGACCTTGATGATTTCGGCGCCGAGATCGCCGAGCACCATGGCGCACCAGGGACCGGCAAGCACGCGGGACAGATCCAGAACGCGAACGCCGGCGAGCGGGAGAGAACAATTCAGGTTCGACATGGCAAATCCGGAGTGAAAAGGGATGATGACGAGAGCGCCACGTCTATTGGGAAGGCACGGCCCGCGCGCGACGCAAGGCCGGGAAATCAGCGGGGCGTTTGTCGAAGAAGGCGTCAATGCCTTCAGCAGCCTCGCCGTCACCGAGCGACTCCGCCATGTACTGGGCCTCAAGGTCCAGTTGCGCTTCGAGCGTGTTCTCACCGGCGCGGCGGCACAGGCTCTTGATCCGGGCGGCCGCGCGTTCGGGACCGGCCGCAACCGACTGTGCCATGGCGATGGCCTCCGTGAGTGCTCTGCCTGGCTCGACGAGGCGATTCACAACGCCGAGCGTCTGCATGCGTTCGCCCGTGACAGGCCTGCCCGTCAGGCACAATTCGGTCAGCAGTTGCCGGGAGACGAACCCGGACAGAAACGCGGTCGCGCCGCCATCGGGCGAAAGGCCGACCTTGATGTACGCCACCGAGAACGACGCATTGCGCGCGGCGACCAGCATGTCACACGCCAGTGCGATCGACAGGCCCGCGCCGGCCGCCGCTCCTTCGACTGCCGCGATCACAGGCTTGCTGCAGTCGCGAATGGCGCGAATCATGTCGTGCAGGCCTTCGATGCCCGCGCGCCGCTCGGGCGGCGTCATGGCGCGCCGCTGCGCGAGGCGTTTCAGATCGCCGCCTGCGCAGAAAGCTCCGCCCACACCCGTCAGTACGATTGCGCCGACATCGGGATCGCGCTGCGCCTGCTCGAGCGCAGCCGGAAGCGCCGTGTACACCTCGGGCGTGAGCGCGTTGCGCGCGGCCGGGTTGTTCAACGACAGCAGTTGCACCGCGCCATCGCGATGCACAAGGACAGGTTCATTCATGGCGCTCACTCCTTCCCAGTGTGATATAGCGTTCGAGATGGTGATCTTCGTCGCCGAGCTGATGATCGATCATCACAAGGCGCTTCGCGTAGTGAGCAAGCGGCAGCTCCCACGTCATGCCGATGCCGCCGTGCATCTGGATGCATTCCTCGGCAACGCGAGTGCCGATGCGCCCGATCGTGTACTTCGCCGCTGACAGCGCGCGTTCGCGCTCAACGCGACCCGCGCCGAGCGCGGCGGCGGCGTTGATGACGGCGGAGCGAGCCTGCTCGATTTCCAGCAGCAGGTCGGCCATGCGGTGCTGCAGCGCCTGGAAGCTGCCGATCGCGACGCCGAACTGCTTGCGCGTGCGCAGATACTCGAGCGTGTGGTCCTTCGCGACATCCATCGCGCCCACGGCCTCCGCGCATAACGCCAGCACGCCGGCGCCGATGCAGAATTCGAGCCTCGCGAATGCCGTGTCCCGTTCGCCGAGCAACGCGTCGTCGGGGAGGCACACTTCGTTCAGACAGATTTCGGCGGCCCGTCCGCCGTCGATCTTCCGATAGCCCCGCACATCGAGGCCCACCGTCTCGCGCGGGACGACAAAGAGCGAGATCCCTGCTTCGGCGTCGGCCACACCGCTCGTACGCGCCGAGACGAGGAAGAAGTCGGCCTCCGCGCCCTGCTGCACGACGGTCTTGGCCCCCGTCAGCACCCAGCCGTTGGAGCCGCGCACGGCGCGCGTCGACACCTTCGTCAGTTCGTAGTGCGAGCCGGGTTCGTCGTGTGCAAGCGCCGCCACGGCACGCCCCTCGACCAGGCTCGCGATGAGCGCCTTCTGCGCCTCGCTGCCTGTATGGGCAAGCGCGTGTCCGACCACCAGCGCACCGACGAACGGCTCGACCACGAGTCCCCGCCCGAGGCTCTCAAACACGACGGCGATATCGAAGCCATCGCCGCCATACCCACCGTCGGTCTCCTTGAAAAGCGCGCCGACGATGCCCAGTTCCGCAAAACGGACCCACAGTTCGCGGCTGAAACCCGAGTCGCTATGCGCGAGCGTGTCGCGCGCAGCGAAGCCATACTGCTCGCTCACGAAGCGGTTCAGCGTATCCGCCAGCATGCGGCGGTCTTCGGTATGCTGGAAATTCATCGCGATCCTCTTACAGTCCCAGGATTATCTTCGAGATGATGTTCTTCTGGATTTCGTTGGAGCCGCCGAAGATCGACAGCTTGCGGTTGTTGAAATAGAGCGTGGCGGCGCTCGCGGCTTCCTCGGGACCGACGCTTGCCTCGTCATAGCCCTCGTGCAGCGCGTCCTCGATGAAGGGCTGCGCATACGGTCCCACCGCGCGACGCATCAGCGACGAGATCTCCTGGCGGATCTCGGTGCCGCGAATCTTGAGCATCGAGCTTTCCGCACCCGGCACGCCGCCGCCCGCCACCGCGGCGATCACACGCAGATTGGTCGTCTTCATGTTTTCCAGATCGACCTCGACGCGAGCGAGGCGCGCCGCAAACAACGGATCGTCGGCAAGCGGTGCGCCGTTGCGCGTGACCTTTGCCGCGACCCGGCGCAATCGCGCCAGCGCCGCGACTGAGAAGCCGACGCCCGCGATGTTCGTGCGCTCATAGGTCAGCAGATATTTCGCGACCGTCCAGCCCTTGTTCTCCTCACCGACGAGATTGGCCGCCGGCACGCGCACATCGGTGAAGAACACTTCGTTGATCTCGTGCTCGCCTTCGAGCGTGATGATCGGACGCACCTCGACGCCCGGCGCGTTCATGTCCACGAGCAGAAAGCTGATGCCCTCCTGTTTGCGCACATCGGATGCCGTGCGCACGAGGCAGAAGATCATGTTCGCGTGCTGGCCGAGCGTGGTCCACGTCTTCTGGCCGTTGACGATGTAGTGCTCGCCTTGCGCATCGATGCCGCGCACCGCGGTCGTCTTCACGGAAGCGAGGTCCGAACCCGAACCCGGTTCGGAATAGCCCTGGCACCACCAGTCGGAGCCATCGAGTATGCGCGGCAGCCAGTAGCGCTGCTGCGCTTCGCTGCCGTACCTGATGAGCACGGGCCCGAGCATGTTCACGCCGAACGGCAAGATGCGCGGTGCGGCCGCCAGCGCGCATTCGTTCTCGAAGATGAACTTCTGCACGGCGTTCCAGCCTGGACCGCCGTACTGTTCCGGCCAGTGACTCGCGAGCCAGCCCTGTTCGTTCAGGATCGCGTGCCATTCTTCCATGTCGGTACGCGTGAGGCGCCAGCCGCTGCGGACCTTGTCGGAAAGCCTCGCCGGCAGTTTCTCCTTCAGAAAGCGCACGACGCGCTCGCGAAAGGCTTCCTCCTCGGGGGTGAAGTTCAGATCCATGACCTCGTGTCTCTCAATAGATTTCGAAAAGCCCCGCGGCACCCATGCCGCCGGCCATGCACATCGTGACGACGGCATACTTCACGCCGCGCCGCCGTCCTTCGATAAGGACGTGTCCCGCGAGACGCGAGCCGGTCATGCCGAACGGATGCCCGATGGAAATCGCGCCGCCATTCACGTTCAGACGCTCGGCCGGAATCTCGAGACGCCGCTGGCAATAGAGCGCCTGCGATGCGAACGCTTCGTTGAGCTCCCACAGACCAATGTCGTTCACCGTGAGCCCATGACGCGCGAGCAGCTTCGGCACGGCGAGCACCGGACCGATGCCCATTTCATCCGGCTCGCAGCCCGCCACCGCCAAGCCGCGAAACGCACCGAGCGGAGCGAGATTCGCGCGTTCGGCGGCCTTCGCTTCCATCATCACGCAGGCAGAAGCGCCATCGGAGTTCTGCGACGAGTTGCCCGCCGTGATGTACTTTTCCGGGCCCTTGACAGGCGCAAGCTTTGCGAGCGCCTCATAGGTCGTACCGGGGCGATTGCAGGTGTCGGCCGAGACCGTCACCTCGCGCTGACTGACGGCGCCCGTCTCCTTGTCGGTCACGGCCATCGTGGTCGTGACCGGCACGATCTCGTCGGCGTAGCGGCCGGCGAGCTGCGCTTGCGCGGTGCGCCGCTGGCTTTCCACCGAAAAACGGTCCTGCTCTTCCCGGCTGATCCCGTAGCGTTGAGCCACGATGTCGGCGGTGTCGATCATCGTCATATAGAGCGACGGCTTGTGTTCCACGATCCATGGGTCGAGCCCGCTCACACCGTCTTCGCGGGTACGGATGCCGGAGATGCTTTCGACGCCGCCGGCGACCATCGCCGGTGCACCGTCGACGACGATGCGGCCGGCGGCCATCGCGATCGCCTGAAGCCCGGAAGCGCAGAAGCGGTTCACGGTGGTGCCCGCGATCGACAGCGGCAACCCCGCGCGGATCACGCTCTGGCGCGCGATGTTGCGGCCGGTCGTGCCTTCCGGATAGCCGCAACCAAGGATCGCGTCCTCGATCAGTTGCGGGTCGATGCCCGAGCGTTCGACGGCGGCGCGCACGGCAAATGATGCGAGCGTGGGGCCGGGTGTGATGTTGAATTCGCCGCGATGCGCCTTGGTCAGCGGCGTGCGTGCGGTGGAAACAATGACAGCTTCGCGCATGGTCTGAATCCTGAAATTGAAACGGGTATTTGACGGGTTGAGCGGATCAGGCGGAACGATCGAGGCTCGCCAGTGTGGCGCGGTGCTTGATGAGATCGACGATGAGCGGCGACGGTTGCCAGAAGACCGGGTCGTGTTGCGTGAACTCGCGGATGTCGGCGCCGCCGATGAAGGTGCGCCTCGCGTCGATCTGCAATACGGCTTGCGTGACCGCGACTCCGGACGCTTTGAGGGTCATTGCCCTTGTCTCCATGTAATTCGTGTTGGGTCATTGTGAAACGCAGCAACTGCATTGACAATCCAACTGGCAATTGACGAACTGTTAACTGAAAATTGACGGTGTAGCGTCGGCAAGACTTAGCCAGTGAAATGCTCGATATTGACGATACGTGGCCGGGAATGGCGGGTTCGGATGACCCGAGCGCGGAACAGGAAAAATGCCCTGTTTTAGGCCCTATTTTTAGGCCCAGGTTTGCGCGAGTGAGATGATTTCGGCTCGCAGATAGTCGATCAGGGCCTGCGTAGACGGCGACGGAAAACGATTGGGGAGCGTCACGATATACAACGTGTTCTGCAAGCCGGCGACCCGGTACTGCGGCAGGATCCGCAGCAGTTCGCGGCACTTGGGCGCATACGGCACATAGGCCGGCAGCAGCCCGATACCCATGCCCTGACTCACCGCTTCCGCCAGAAACGGATAGTCGGACGACTGCAGCGCAGGCTGCATCGTGATGGTGTGGACATCGGCTTCGTCCTGCCGGTGCGTGAGCGTCATCGTGACCCGCCGCTCTGGGTAAGGCGACGCGACCAGCGTCTGCGCTTCGAGATCCGCCGGACAGTCAATCGGACCATGCTTCTCGAGATAGTCGGCCGACGCATAGAGGTTCCAGTCGATCGAGCAGATGTTGCGCGCCACGTAATCCAACGGTGGCGTTGCCGTAATCCTCAACGCGACGTCGACTTCCGCGGCAATCAGATCTTCGATCCGGTTGTTGAACGTGACATTGAGTGTGATGCCCGGATGCATACGCGCGAATTCGAGCAGCTTCGATCCGATGAACATCCTGCCGAAGCCTGTCGGCACGCTGATGCGAACACGACCGCTCAAGGTTCGCCCGAGGCTGTCAATCGACGCGCGAGCCGTGCTCAGGTCTTCCAGCATGCGCAGGCCACAGTCGTACAGCGTGCGCCCGGCTTGCGTCAGTTCGAAATTCCGCGTCGAACGCCGCAGCAATTGCGCGCCCGTTTCGCGTTCCAACAGCTTGAGCCGCTGGCTGATGTTCGAGCGCGTCATGCCAACCTTGCGCGCGGCAGCGCTGAGGCTATGCGATTCGACGATCTCGATGAACAAGCCGATCAGGTTCAGGTCCATGGTGCGTCGATTAACCAAAACTGGAGAATTCGGAACTCCGAAACGAGAAAGCGATCCTGCGCCGCCACCTCCGCCCCGAACTCCCTATCGGCGCTGTTCACGTGAGCGAACCCCGCCCACTTGCCGACCTGGTGCCGGACCTGACCCGGAGAAATCGCCCAATCGCAAGCCGGATCGCCTGATCGAAGCTGGATTCGGTGGCGAGATGACGATTGTCGATTGATACAAGCCAACCTCGCGCAGAATTGCACCAGCGGATGCGACGCTCTTCGTAGAGACTGGAGAACATCCGCCACAGGTCGGCATCTTCCTGATTCGCGGACGCCGCCGCCATGACCCGGCGCAATTGGAAGTTTGTCATTGCATTCACGACCACCTCGCTCGTGCACGTGGTCACGCTTACAGGCGCTCGATTGCGATCGCAATTCCCTGCCCGACCCCAATGCACATGGTGCAAAGTGCAAAGCGTCCCTGCGTACGCTGCAGCTGATACATCGCCGTCGTGACCAGTCGCGCGCCGCTCATGCCGAGCGGATGGCCCAACGCAATGGCGCCGCCGTTCGGATTGACGCGTGCATCGTCATCCGCGACACCCAGCGCGCGCAACACCGCGAGGCCTTGCGACGCGAACGCTTCATTCAGTTCGATCACATCGAACTGGTTGATGTTCATGTTCAGGCGCGTGAGCAACTTTTGCGTCGCGGGCGCAGGGCCGATACCCATCACGCGCGGATCGACGCCGGCCGTCGCCATGCCCAGCACGCGCGCGCGCGGTGTCAGGCCATAGCGCTTCGCGGTCTCTTCGTTTGCCAGCAGCAAGGCCGCCGCGCCATCGTTGACGCCTGACGCGTTGCCCGCCGTCACCGTGCCGTCAGGACGCACGACGCCCTTGAGCTTTGCCAGCGCCTCGAGACTCGTTTCGCGCGGATGCTCGTCCTTCGAGACGACGATCGGATCGCCCTTCTTTTGCGGAATCGTCACCGAAACGATTTCCTGCGCGAGCGTGCCGTTCTGCTGCGCACGCGCGGCCTTCTGCTGGCTGCGCAGCGCGAATGCATCCTGATCCGCGCGGCTGATGTTGTAGTCGGTTGCGACGTTTTCGCCCGTTTCCGGCATCGAATCGACGCCGTACATTTTCTTCATCGGCGGATTGATGAAACGCCAGCCGATCGTCGTGTCGTAGATGTCGGCCTGACGCGAAAACGCACTCGTCGCCTTGCCCATCACGAAGGGCGCGCGGCTCATGCTTTCCACGCCGCCCGCCACCATCAGGCCGGCCTCGCCCGACTTGATCGCGCGCGCCGCAATGCCGATAGCGTCCATGCCCGAGCCGCACAGACGGTTCACCGTGGAGCCCGCCACGTCCCTGGGCAAGCCCGCCAGCAGCAGCGACATGCGCGCGACGTTGCGGTTATCCTCGCCCGCCTGGTTCGCGCAGCCGAAGATGATGTCGTCGATGGCGCTCCAGTCGACTTCCTTGTTGCGCTCCATTAGCGCCTTGAGTGGCACCGCGCCCAGATCGTCGGCGCGCACCGACGACAGCGAACCCGCATAGCGGCCGATCGGTGTGCGAACCGCATCGCACAGAAGAGCCTCGCTCATACTGTCTTCTCCAATTTGAGGTTACAGGAGCTCCGTGGCTCCTTCAGTTTCAATCTTTAGCTAGCAAAAGACCCGAATTGTTTCGCCGTTTTTCCCGCTGTACGCGAGTTTGAAGCGAGCTTGCTTCAGGTAGTTGCTACGAGATCTGGCACTATTGCAAACAGGTCTCCGACCAAGCCATAGTCCGCGACGCTGAAGATCGGCGCTTCTTCGTCTTTGTTGATCGCGACGATCACCTTCGAGTCTTTCATGCCGGCCAGATGCTGGATCGCACCCGAGATGCCGACTGCAATGTACAGTTGCGGCGCGACGATCTTGCCGGTCTGGCCGACCTGATAGTCGTTCGGCACGAAGCCCGCGTCGACGGCTGCGCGCGATGCGCCCAGCGCTGCGTTCAGCTTGTCGGCCAGCGGTTCGAGA
>NZ_JAQQEK010000002.1:0-581872 GCF_046027355.1 Paraburkholderia sediminicola
GGGCGATGTCGTCGTCGCGGATGAAGACGGTGTGGTGGTGGTCCCCGCGGCGTCGGCGCGGAAGGTGCTCGACAAGGCGGCGGCGCGCGAAGCCAACGAAGGCGAGAAGCGTGCGAAGCTGGCTTCGGGGGTGCTCGGCCTTGACATGTACAGCATGCGCGAGCCGCTGAAACAGGCCGGACTGCGTTACGTCGATTGAGAGGCAGAGAAACCATGAGTGAGCAGCTCACCGGCATCTCGTCGATGGCGACGCGCCTGTTACTCGCCGAGTTGGTCGAGGAATATGAACGGGTATCGGGGCGGCGGGTAGCCGTCGAGTCGATCGGCGGCGTGGCCGCTGCCCGGCGCGTCCAGGAAGGCGAGTCGTTCGATATCGTCGTGCTTGCGGCCGACGCGATCGACCAGCTTGCAGCAGCCGGCCGGATCGATCCGGCCAGTCGGGTCGATGTGGCACGTTCGGGTGTGGCGATCGCAGTGGCAAGCGGCGCGACGCGGCCTGATGTCGGCACTGAAGCCGCGCTGCGCGAAACGATTCTGGCGGCGCGCAGTATCGGGTATTCGACAGGACCCAGCGGTTCACACTTGACCCGCCTGTTCGAACGCTGGGGCATTACGGAAACCATCGCGCCGCGCGTCGTGCAGGCGCCGCCCGGCGTGCCGGTGGGTACGCTCGTCGCGCGCGGGGAAGTCGAACTGGGATTCCAGCAATTGAGCGAGCTGATGCACTTGCCGGGAATCGATGTCATCGGCTCGTTGCCTCGCGAAGTGCAGATTGTCACTGTCTTTGCGGCGGCCATCTGCACCGCATCCAGACAGAGAGATGCCGCCAGGGCAGTGCTGTCATTTCTGGCGTCCCCTGAGGCGCGCTCCGCCAAGCTTCGTCACGGCATGGAGCCCGCATGACAGGGATGACCAACTCTATCCGACGGCCGTCGGATATCAGCCTGCGAGAGGAGCCGCCAATGCCGCCGCGACACGCTCGCGCAACGTCGGCAACACGCTCCCGTCGAACCACGGGTTGCGTTTGAACCAGGCAATGTTGCGCGGCGACGGATGCGGCAGCGGCATGACCTGTGGGCCGAATTCGCGCCACCGGACGAGCGTGTCCGTCAAGGTCGGTCCGAATGCCTTGCCCAGTCCGAATCGCTGCGCGTATTGTCCGACCAGCAGCGTGAGCCGGACCGAAGACATGTGCCCGAGCAACTCGCGGTGCCAGCGTTCGGCACACTCGGGCCGCGGCGGCAAATCGCCGCTCGGGCCTCGCCCTGGAAAACAGAAGCCGATTGGCACGACGGCGAATTTCGACACGTCGTAGAACGTGGTGTCGTCGACGTCGAGCCACGCGCGCAACCGCGCGCCGCTCGCGTCGCTCCATGGAACGCCAGACGCATGTACCCGCGCGCCCGGCGCCTGGCCGATGATCAGAATGCGCGCCTGTTCGGATGCCGCCAGCACCGGCCGCGGGGCGTGCGGCAGCACGGTCGAGCAGAGTGTGCAGGCGCGAATCTCGCGAAGCAGAATATCAAGCGGTGTGGGTTTCGTAGAGACAGTCATGCAGTCGGGGCAATACGGCTGACGGGCAGTTGAGTCGTGTGCCGGCTCAGGTCGTGGTTTGAGCCGGATAGATCAACGTGCCGTCGGGTTGAGGTTGCGCGCCCGGTGTCATCGTCGCAACGGTTGTGTGACGCGGGTCCATGATGTGCAGTACGGTTTCGCCGTGCAGCAGCAGGTAGTCCGTAATGATACGCCTGTGGCAGCGCCACCAGACCGCCTCCGCGCACATGATCGCGGAGCGGCGCCGATGGCCGAGCGCGAGAAGCTGCGTCAGACCATCGCGGAACGTGTCGCTCATCGCATAGTCCGCATAATTGCGGAACGCTGGGTGAGTCCAGTACGCATTGAGCGACGACGCTTCGTCTTTGCGCCTGCTGCGGCGCCCACCCAGTTCGGCAAGATGCACGTAATCGATGTGCTCCGGCGCGAGCGCATCCGGTAGCGTGTCTCGATTGAACTGCGGATTGGTTCGCGAGCGTGGAATGCTGCGCACATCGATCAGCGTCGCGATCTCCGCCTCCCTCAGCAGATTCACGAATTCGGGCAGTGGACGGTTGGAATGACCAATCGTGAAAAAGGGGCGGCTCATCGATGCCTCTGCGAAACCGTTGCGTCCATTTTGTGATGCGTACAGCCTGGGCTTCCAAAGGTCGATTATCCGCCGAAAACAACGCGCCCAGAAAGCCGGTTGCGCCACGCTGACGCAATCGGGTTCGCCCTACGTTGATGAGGCCATGTTCCATGGCGGCGGCAAGAAAGTGTCGTGGGACGAGGTCAATGCCCGTGCCGCTCCCCGACCGCGACCGGCGTCTGTTTCGATTGCCGGCTCAGCATCAGCGTGACGACGGCGGACACAGCCAGCGTCGCCCCCACTACGTACAGTCCCGCTGAATATCCACCCGTCACGTTCTTGAGCCAGCCGATCGCGAACGGACCCACAAAGCCGCCCAGATTGCCGACTGAGTTGATCATCGCGATGCCCGCGGCCGCGCCGGCGCCTGACAGGAACATGCTGGGCATCGCCCACAACGGCGCCTTGGCCGCGCTGATGCCGATGTTCACGATCACGAGCGCCAGAATGATCATCAACGCTGACGTCGCGCCACCGGCGAAAATGAAGCCGAGGCAAGCCACGACACAGGGAATGACGACGTGCCACGTGCGCTCTTCGGTACGGTCCGAGTGTTTCGCCCACAGAATCATGGCGACCACCGCGAGGACGCTGGGCACGCCCGCCAGCAAACCGGTTTCGAACGACCCGAAGCCATACTGCCGAATGATCAGCGGCGCCCACAAGCCGAGTGTGTACAGCCCCGCCGAGGTGCCGAAGTAGATGAGTGCGAGCGCGAGCACACGCGGATCGCGCAGGGCGCTCAGCGCGCCGGCCGTGTGGCCCGCATGCGACTGCTTCGCGTCCGCTTCCATCTTCATCTTCGCGATCAGCCATTCGCGCTCTTCCGGTTGAAGCCATTGCGCTTTCGCCGGCGTGTCCGTCAGGTACTTCAGCACGAAGAAGCCGAGAATGATCGCCGGCACCGCTTCGAGGATGTAGAGCATCTGCCAGTCGGCAAGTCCGGCGATCGGAGGCAACTTCATGATCGCGCCGGAAAGCGGCGAGCCGATGGCGGTGGAGATCGGCGCGGCCGCCATGAACCATGCCGCCGCGACCGCGCGTTGCCGCAACGGGAACCACAGGCTCAGATACAGGATGATGCCGGGAAAGAAGCCCGCTTCAGCCACACCCAGAATAAAGCGCAGCGCGTAGAAGCTGTTCGGCCCGACCACGAACGCCGACGCCAACGAGACGATCCCCCACGACACCATCACGCGGGCAATCCAGCGGCGCGCGCCGACCTTGTGAAGAATCAGGTTCGACGGCACTTCGAACAGAAAGTAGCCGATAAAGAACAATCCGCCGCCGAGACCGAACGCGGTCGGCGAAAGGCCGATGGCCTTGTTCATCGAGAGCGCGGCGAAACCCACGTTCACGCGGTCGAGAAAGCTCACGAAATACAGCAGCATCACAAACGGGATGATCCGCAGCATGAGCTTGCGGGAAACCCGGCTTTCGAGTTCGGAAATCATTGTCTCCTCCTTGGAGGTGTTGATCTGTGCTCTATTCAGAAACGGAGTGGGAGTGCGGTGCGCGCCGCGGCCGGCGAGTGCGGCTCTTGTCTTGTCCGGCGCGTCTACACCTTCAAACGTGTTGGGCCAAAGTCACATGCGACGCCTCACGGAATCTGCGCAATGCGCAGCAGGTTCGTGGTGCCGGGCGTGCCGAACGGCATGCCGGCCGAGATGACGACGGTTTGTCCGGATTCGCCGAACCCTTCGGTGCGCACGGTCTCGCAGGCAAGCTCGCTCACTTCGAGTGCGTCGACGACCTCCTTGCACAACACGGGATGCACGCCCCACACCAGCGCGAGGCGGCGCGCCGTGTCTTGTTGCGGCGTCATGCCGACGATCGGCGCGCAGGGCCGTTCGCGCGCCATGCGTAGCGCGGAATAGCCGGAGCTCGTGTAGGCAACTGTTGCGACCGCATCGAGCAGCCCGGTGACGTGCCGCATCGCGTAGCCGATCGCGTCCGACGTATTCGCGCGGGGTGCCGCGTGCGATGCCGCGATGACTTCGCGGTAGTACGGGTCGCGTTCGGTCTGCGAGATGATCGAGTCCATCATTCGCACGGCTTCCACGGGATATTTGCCGCTTGCCGATTCCGCCGACAGCATCACGGCGTCGGCGCCGTCGTAGATGGCGGTGGCGACATCCGACGCTTCGGCGCGCGTCGGCACCGGCGCGGCGACCATCGATTCGAGCATCTGCGTCGCCACGATGACGGGCTTGCCCGCCTTGCGGCATGCACGAACGATGCGCTTCTGGATCGCCGGCACCTGTTCGGCCGGCATCTCCACGCCGAGATCGCCACGCGCGACCATCACGGCGTCGGCTTCCTCGACAATCGCGTCGAGGCTCTGGATCGCCGCCGGCTTCTCGAGTTTCGCCACGATGCCGACGCGAGCGCCGACGATCTCGCGAACCTCGGTGATGTCCTCGACACGCTGCACGAACGAGAGCGCAAGCCAGTCGATGCCCAGCGTCATGCCGAACTCGAGGTCGCGCCGGTCCTTTTCCGTCATCGCGGAGAGCGGCAAGACGACGTCGGGAACGTTGACACCCTTGCGCTCGGAAAGCGGACCGCCCACGACGACCGTCGTTTCGGCGAAATCGGCACCGCAGCGTTCGACTCGCAACTGGACTCGGCCATCGTCGAGCAGCAAGTTCGTCAGTGGCTTGAGCGCCGCGAAGATCTCCGGATGCGGCAGCGAGACGCGCGCGTCGCCACCGGGCGTTCGAGCGTCGAGATCGAGTCGAAACGCGGCGCCTTTCTCCAGCGTGATCGGGCCGTTCGCGAACGTGCCGATCCGCAGCTTCGGACCTTGCAGGTCGAGCAGTACGCCGACCGGCCGGCCCGCGTCCTTTTCGATCGAGCGGATGATGGCGAGACGCCGTTGGTGATCGTCGTGCGTGCCGTGGCTGAAGTTCAGCCGGAACACATCGGCCCCCGCATTGAACAGCGCTTCGATGGTGTCGCGGCTGGTGCTCGCCGGCCCCAGCGTCGCGACGATTTTGGCATTACGGTTGCGGCGCATCTTTATCGACTCCCTGAAAGATCGCCGTGCTGAGCGGCAATGAAAATGGCACGGAAATCGTTGACGTTGGTCAGCGTCGGCCCGGTGATGACCGAGTCGCCCAGTGCCTGGAAAAAGCCGTGCGCGTCGTTGTTCTCGAGTCGCTCGGAGGGGCGGATGCCGCGCTCGCGCGCCCGCTTCAAGGTGTCCGGCCGCAGCAACGCGCCGGCGATTTCTTCCTGGCCGTCCACGCCGTCGGTGTCGCCCGCGATGGCGAACACACCGGGCTCGCCATTCAGCGCGACGCCGAGCGACAGCAGGAATTCGACATTGCGGCCACCGCGGCCGTCGCCGCGAATCGTGACGGTCGTTTCGCCGCCGGAGAGGAGAACGCAAGGCGCCTGGAAGGGCTGGCCGCGGCGGCTCACCTGTCTGGCGATGCCGGCCATGACCGCGCCGACGTCGCGGGCTTCGCCTTCGATGGCGTCGCTGAGAATGTGGACGTCGATGCCGGCCGCGCGCGACTGGCTCGCCGCCGCTTCGAGCGCGAGTTGGGGCGTCGCGATCAGATGTGTCTCGATGCTCGGCAGATGTGGAGCGTCAGGCTTCAGCGTTTCCGTACTGCCGTTTTCGAGCAATGCGATGGCCGCGGGCGACGCGCAGATCTCATAGCGACGTAAGACCGCGAGCGCATCCGCGCACGTCGTCGCGTCGGGTACGGTCGGGCCGGAGGCGATGTCGCTGGCGGCGTCGGCGGGCACGTCCGAGATGATCAGGTTGAGCACGCGCGCCGGATGGCAGGCCGCCGCGAGCCGGCCGCCCTTGATCGCCGAGAGATGCCGGCGCACGCAATTCATTTCGGAAATCGTCGCACCGCTCGCGAGCAGTGCCTGGCTGATTTCCTGTTTGTCCTGCAGCGACAGGCCTTCGGCGGGAAGCGGGAGCAGGGCAGAGCCGCCGCCTGAGATCAGGCAGATGACGAGATCGTCGGCAGTCAGACCCGAGACGAGTTCCAGCATGCGTTGCGCCGCCGCGAGGCCGTTCTCGTCGGGCACGGGATGCGCGGCCTCGACGATTTCGATGTGCTCGCACGGCACCGCGTAGCCGTAGCGTGTGACGACCAGACCTTCGAGGCGGCCGGTCCAGTGATCCTCGAGCGCTCTTGCCATCGCCGCCGACGCCTTGCCCGCGCCCACGACGATCGTGCGACCGCGCGGCGCCTCGGGAAGGAAATCGGGAACACGCAGCGCGGGTTGTGCCGTCGCGATCGCGGCGCCGAACATGTCCTGCAACAGGCGGTCGACGTCGAGTTCGCTGGTGGCATCACGGCTGGCCGGCAGCTTGAGTTGGGCGGCGGTTTTCATTGCCGTGCTCGCACAGAAGGGGACCGCCCTTGCTTGAAGGAAGTGAACATGGTGTCGGGTACCTTGTATTTGCCGTGCGCGGGACGAGCCGGGCCACGGCCGCCACATGGCGGGCCGTGCGGACCAGGCTCCAGCGGAGCCGCTGATGAGGCTTAAGCCGCGTTCGCCGCGGGCGCGGCGGCTTGCTCGATGAACGCGCAAACAGCAGCCGTCACTTGCGCCGTGGTTGCCGTGCCGCCGAGGTCGCGAGTGTGAAGCGAGGGGTCGGCGGTCACCGCTTCGACGGCTTGCATCACGCGTTTTGCCGCGTCGAATTCGCCCAGGTGTTCGAGCAGCATGACGACCGACCAGAAGGTGCCGACCGGATTGGCGAGACCCTTGCCCATGATGTCGAATGCCGAACCGTGGATCGGTTCGAACATCGACGGAAAGCGGTGTTCCGGATCGATGTTGCCCGTCGGCGCGATGCCCAGGCTGCCGGCGAGGGCGGCGGCGAGGTCGCTGAGAATATCGGCGTGCAGGTTGGTGGCGACGATCGTGTCGAGACTCGCGGGGCGATTGATCATGCGCGCGGTCGATGCATCCACCAGTTCCTTGTCCCACGTGACGTCCGGGAACTCCTTCGAGACTTCGAGTGCGATCTCGTCCCACATCACCATCGCATGACGCTGTGCGTTGCTCTTCGTGATCACGGTCAGCAGTTTGCGCGGACGGGATTGCGCGAGGCGGAACGCGAATCGCATGATCCGCTCGACACCGGCGCGCGTCAGGATCGACACGTCCGTCGCGGCTTCGATCGGATGGCCCTGGTGGACGCGGCCGCCCACGCCGGAATATTCGCCTTCCGAGTTTTCGCGGACGATGACCCAGTTCAGGTCCTCCGGCTTGCAGCGCTTCAGCGGCCCGTCGATGCCCGGCAGGATGCGGGTCGGACGGACGTTCGCGTACTGGTCGAAGCCCTGGCAGATCTTCAGACGCAGACCCCACAGCGTGATGTGATCGGGAATGTCCGGATCGCCGGCCGAGCCGAACAGGATCGCGTCCTTGTCGCGGATGGCGTCGAGCCCGTCGGCGGGCATCATGACGCCGTGTTCGCGGTAGTAGTCGCCGCCCCAGTCGAAGTTTTCGAATTCGAATGCGAACGACTTGGTCGTCTTTGCGAGTGCTTCGAGAACTTGCGCGCCGGCCGGTACGACTTCCTTGCCGATGCCGTCGCCGGGGATGGTTGCGATGCGATAGGTCTTCATGTCTCCGTCCTTCATGTGTAGGGGTGTGAGCGAACTTTACCTAGCTCCGGACGCAAAAACCGGTGCTAAACTCAAAGCATCTTTAACTTTGATTCACAAGTGAGAGTCATGCGCGACACCGTCGAACCGTCTGATCTAAGTTTCTTTTCGACGCTCGCCGCGTCCGGCAGCCTGAGCGCCGCCGCGCGGGAACTGGGTTTGACGGCAGCGGCCGTCAGCAAGCATTTGACGCAGATGGAGAGCCGCGCCGGCGTTCCGCTCGTCAACCGGACCACGCGGCGGATGATGCTCACGCCGGAGGGCGAGTTGTACCTCGAACACGCGCGCCGGATCCTCGACGAGATCGACGAACTGGCCGAACTGCTGGGCGCCGCGAAGCAAAGCCCGAAGGGATTGCTGCGCGTGAACGCGACGCTCGGCTTTGGCCGCAGCCATGTCGCGCCTGCGATCTCGCGCTTTGTCGCGAAGTATCCACAGGTATCGGTTCAGCTTCAGCTCTCGGTCACGCCGCCGCCGCTGACGGACGATACGTTCGACGTCTGCATCCGCTTCGGCGAGCCGCCCGATACGCGAGTGGTCGCGCGCCGGCTGGCGACGAATCGGCGCTTGTTGTGCGCCGCGCCTTCGTACCTCGCGTCACATGGGATGCCGGTGACCGCGCACGACCTGACGCGGCACAACTGCATCGGCATCCGCCAGGGTGACGAAGCCTACGGCGTGTGGCGTCTGACTTCGGGCAGAGGCGCGTCGCGTAAGACGGAGGCCGTGCGTATCAACGGATCGCTGACCACGAACGACGGCGAGATCGCGGTGAAATGGGCGCTGGAAGGGCACGGCATATTGATGCGGGCCGAGTGGGACATCAAGCAGTACCTCGCCGATGGCTCACTGGTTCAGGTATTGCCCGAGCATGACACGCCGAACGCCGATATTTTTGCGGTCTATTCGCAGCGACACCAGATGTCCAATCGGATTCGCGCGTTCGTCGATTTTGTCGCGCAGGATCTAAGGAGCGAGGCGGGCGCGGTGTAGTCCTGCTGGGGCGGGCTCGGGATTCGATCGTTTAGTCCGTCACGGCGGACTTGTCGCGAAACGACCGGGCCTCTTCACGAAGCCATTGCGTGAAAAGATCCAGACTTTTTTTACGACGTGTCGAGGACATCTCCACGAGACGATACGAGAAACCCGGCAGACAAGGGCCCTCGATCCGGCGCAGGCGTCCGGTGCGTAGTTCTTCGTCTATCAGCACGTTGCTGCACATCAACGGCCCAAGGCCACACTCCGCGGCGTAGAGCGCGAGCATTTCCTCGCTATACCAGGAAATACGGAAGTCGATCGTTTGATTGTGTTTGACGAGCGCGAGCCACGCAGACCAGTCCGGGGCATTCAGCGCGCGGTTTTCCCACTTGTAGGCGAGCAACGGGCGTTCGCGGAAGTCTTCAATGGTTGGGACACGATCTGCAGGACAAATGCCGCGATCGGCAACCGCGATATAACGGTCCGCCAGAATCACGGAATCCTCTTGATCCGTATCGACGGGGCCATACCGGATAGCGAGATCGATATCATCGGCGCTCAGATCGACGGTTTTCTCCGAGCCGTGAATATGCACCGTGACGTCAGGGTGGATGGCATTGAATCGCGACAGCCTGGGCATCAGCCAGCGCTCCGCAAATGCTCGGGTGGCCGAGATCTGAATCGAGTCTTCGTTGACGCGTGCGTTGACGACCTCGAACGCCTCGGCGATCTGGTCGAAGCCGTCTCTCACGAGCGGGTAGATCGTCTTGCCCACTGGCGTGAGCGTGACCGCACGGCCCGTTCTTTCGAAGAGCTTGTGGCCGATGCGAGCCTCGAGTTGTCGAATCTGATGGCTCACCGCCGTGAGGGTCACGGACAGCTCAGCGGCGGCCGCGGTAAAGCTCTGATGGCGGGCTGCGGCCTCGAATGCGCGGATTGAGTTCAGCGGGGGTAACTTACGCATGGCGAAAACTCTTCATCCGGAAGCCGGCCGGTTGCAGTGAATGCATTTTACCGAATACAGCCGCGCAGGCCCGCCGACGGCGACGCGACCGTTTTTCGTCGCCAGCGTTTTCGTCGATAGCGCGGCGAACGCGGATCCACCGCAGAGCCGGTTGCGTGTCAAAACACGCATTCAACTGATCGAATAATGCGCGTCCGTCGGCCTCATGCCGTTGACTGCCGTGAGGTCCTGCGGGCAGGCCGACATCACGATGATCAGATCCATTTCCGCGCGCAGCGCGACGTACTGGCCGGCCTGACTGACTGGCGGCGCGAATTCGAGCTGACCGTTTCCGCGTACAGGCACGTTCATGAACAGGTTCAGCGGACAGGGTGTTTCCTGGGCCTTCAGACCGAGACTTGCGAGCGCGGCGGCGAGGTTGTCGGTGCAACTGTCATGATGGCCGACCACACCCAATTGCTCGTAGCGATGCTTGTCGCAGGCCGCGATCAGCGTGTCGTGTACGCCTGGCGTCGTGTCTTCGACCAGCGTCAGGATGGCTCGCCGACGGTTCGTGAGCAGTGCGTCGCCGACCTTAGGCGCGAGCTTGAGTATCGACGCACGGCTGTGCTCCATCGACATCGATTCGCCGATGTCGTCCTGATTGAACGCCCAGGTGTCGACCACCTGATGTCCGTGCGTATTGATCACCTTGATCGTCATGCCTTTGACGAGCTTGACCGCCACGCCGCTACGCGCGGGAATACGGATGCGCGCGCTGTCAGGATCATTCGATGTCATGTTCATTAGCTGTTCTCCACAAAAAGTTTCATTGGGCTGGCGGCGCCAGCAGCGCGGATTCGACCGCCAGACAGGTGCGCAACAATCGATCGTCGTGTCCTTGCGGAGCAGAAAAAAGCACCGACGTAGGCAGGCCCTCTCCATCGACGCCCGACGGCATGGCAACACCTGGCATATCGAGGAGACTACCCGGCATCGTCAGCGAAAGCGTCTCCAGATTGGTCGAGGCAAACAGGCCGTCGTCGGCCTCGAGCGCGGCAAGCGAAGGCGCGACATGCTTGACTGTCGGCGTGACGAGCACCGCATCGCCGAGTTCGCGCCGCATGCTCAGCATGAGTTCGGCGCGTAGCGCGCGGATGCGGGCTTCCGCGTTCCGATCGATCTCCCTTGCGGCCAATAGTCTGTTGCGGACACGACGATCGATCCGCGCGCCGCGCTCGCCTTCGACGACTTCCTGAAGCAGCGACCACGCCTCGATGGCGCCGAGCCAACCCTGTGTCGCAATCAACTTACGTACGCGCGTGAACGCTTCGACGGGGCGCTCCTCCACGCGGGCGCCGCGTTGACGCAAGCGCGCCACGACGTGGCGCAAATTTCGCGCGACGTCCGACTGGAGTGTCGGATCTTCGAGCACAGTCGAATCGACGATAAACCGCACCTGCTTCAGTGGCGCCTCGCGCACCTCCGGATTCGCGCAACCGCGCATCGCGCCGTCAAGGAGCACGCAATCTTCGACGGTACGGGCGAGCGGGCCGAGCATATCGAGTGTGACGGCGAGCGGATGCACACCGTCCATGTCGTAACGGCCGATCGATGCGCGAAAGCCGGTCAGTCCATTGAACGCCGCCGGCACGCGGATCGAGCCGGCGGTATCGGTTCCGATTGCCGCTGTCACGAGGCCGCGTTGCACCGCGATCGCGGACCCGGAGGATGAACCACCGGGTGCACGCGGATCTGCCGCATGGAAGTCCGCGGTCGGCGTACCGAAGTGCGGATTGAGCCCAAGGCCGGAGAAAGCGAATTCGCTCAGATTCGTCTTGCCGAGCGGAATCATGCCTGCTGCCCGCATGACGGCAATCACGGCGGCGTCCCGGGATGCCGCCGGTGCGTCGATCCGCGTGATCGAACCGGCGGTCGTCCTGCTGCCTGCCACGTCGATCATGTCTTTCACCGCGAATGGAATGCCGTCGAGCCGGCCAAGCGGCGCGCCCAGTGCGCGCCGGTGGGCCGATTCCACGGCGTCATCGCGTGCACGCTCGATGAACGAGATGAAGACGCCACGCGCCGCGCGCGATTTCTCGATTGCACTGCTGACCAGCTCGACCGCTTCGATGCTGCCATCGTGCAGCTTCAACGCAGTGCCGGCCATCGTCAAAGGGAGGTTCATGAATGTTCGGTTTGCAACGGGCGCTGGCGAGCGGCCGCCAGTTGGCGGGCCAGCACCGGCACTGCTGCGAACGCGTCGGCCACGGATGCTTCATGCCGCGCATCGCCGAATTCCTGATAGCTGATGCTGATCGCGTGGCTTTCTTCCACGCCCAGATAGTGCGCGCAGGTCAGGATGTGGGTCTCCAGATGATTCATCTTCTCGCGGACACCGCCGGGCCCGAATCCGAACTCGCCGTGCGAGCTCAGAATGACGAGCTTCTTGCCGCTCATGACAGGCTCCAGCGGAAAGTCGCCGCGTGCGAGATCGAAAGTGAACGTCTTGCCGATACGGATGACCTTGTCGAACCACGACTTGAGGGCCGCGGGCATCCCGTAGTTATACATCGGCGTGCCGATCACGATCAGATCCGCGCGGTCGATCTCATCGATCAGTTCGTCGGACAGGCGCAATGCCTCGCGTTGCTCCGACGTGGCGTTTTCCTCAGCGGTGAAGACGGCGGCGATCCAGTCTTCGGTGATGATGGGCGGCGGATTGGCCCCGACGTCACGGGTGATGATCTCCGCAGCGGGCTCGAGCTGGAGCCAGACGTCGATGAAGGCGCCTGAGAGCTTGCGGCTGAGCGACCGGCCATTGCGCGCGCTGGCGTTGATGTGAAGGAGGGTAGTCATCGCGTGTGTATTCCTTTGCTTGCTGAAACCGAAAGAACAGGAACACTCATTTAGCCATGAAGCTTGAGTTGGCGCGATTGACGAATTTTTGCTGCACGTTGAGAAAAATTCAACCGTCTCCGACGCGAGGTGAATGTCGCATTTTTCTCAACCACGGTTGAGAATTGATCGATTTCGCCGTCTATTTGTCTCCGCTTTAATCGGCACTCAGCGAATCAGAGTCGCGATCTCAGAAGGAGACAGTCGTGTCGAACGATCAGATAGTACAAGCGAATGCGGACACCGGCACCGCATTCGACGTGCACGGTATAGAGCCCGTGCCGGGCGAAAGCAGGACATCCGGACAGTTGGATCAGTTCTGGATCTGGGCGGGTGCGAACGTCGCGCCGATCAATTGGGTGCTGGGGGCAATCGGCATCCAGCTAGGCCTGAGTCTTGTCGAGACGCTAACGGTTATCGTCATCGGCAATGTGCTGGGTTGTGCGCTGTTCGGCGCCATGTGCGTGATCGGACATCGCTCGGGTGTTCCGCAGATGGTGCTGTCGCGGCTGGCGTTCGGCCGGCGCGGCGCGTGGCTGCCCACGTTCATGCAGGTGCTGATGCCGATGGGATGGGTGGCGATCAATACGTGGATTGTGCTGGACCTTGCCGTTGCCGCGCTCGATCGCATGGGGATCAGCGGTGGCATCGAACTCAAATACGTCATTGCAATCGCGGTCATGCTGATCCAGGTCGGCATCGCGACATGGGGCTTTCACGCAATCCGGTATTTCGAGCGCTACACGATGCCGTTCGTGCTGGCCATCATGGTCGTGATGACCGTGGTTGCGTTTACGCACATCGATATCCACTGGCACGTTTCAACCGCTCACGGTATCGGCAAGTATTCTGCAATGAGCAAGCTGATGACTGCGATCGGCATCGGCTGGGGTATTTCGTGGCTCGTCTATGCATCGGATTACACGCGCTTCACGAAGCCGGCGCTGAGCAGCCGGCAGGTGTTTCGCGCGACTTCGCTCGGCATGTTCGTTCCAACCGTCTGGCTGGCGTTTCTGGGGGCGTCGATCGCGTCGGCGGGAAGCGGCGCCGATCCCGCCCAGCTCATCATCGCCGTTTTCGGTGCAATGGCGTTGCCCGTTCTGCTCGTGCTCGTCCACGGTCCGATCGCGACCAATATCGTCGTCATCTACTCGGCGGCGCTCGCCACGCTGTCGCTCGACCTGCGTGTTCCGCGCTGGGTCGTCTCCGTCGTATCCGGCGTTGTCGGTCTCGTGATCCTTTATCTGTTCCTGCGTTCGGGCGCGTTTGCGAACACCTTCGAGGATCTGATGGTCTTCTTTGTCGTGTGGATCGCGCCGTGGGCCGGCATTGTGCTCGTCGATTTCTTTCTGGTCCGGCGCGGCAGAATCAATGTCGCTGCGCTTTACTGTCATCACTCGGTGAGTGAGTGTGGAGACGTCAAGTGGTCCGGCGTCGCGGCGCTGGCGTCGGGTGTCTTTGCGGCCTGGCTCTTTCAGGTCGGCAGTGTCGAAGCGCTGCAGGGACCTCTCGCGATGGCGCTGGGAGGGATCGATCTGTCATGGCTTGCCGGGCTCGGCGTGGGTGGCGGGAGCTACTACCTCTTTCATCTCGCGCGGCCCGCCGACCGCTCGGAGCAGGTATCGCTCGCCGATAGCGGGAGTTCGACATGAATAGCGTGCGGATGAGCGACATCAGCTGGGTCGAGTACGAACAGCGCGTCAAAGCCGGAGCGGTCGTATTTCTGCCGTGCGGTGCGACGGAGCAGCATGGGCCACATCTTCCGCTTGGAACGGATGCGTTGCTCGCAAGCGCGATTAGCGAGGACGTGGCCCGTGAAACGGGCGGCATTGTGGCGCCGGCAATTTCATACGGCTACAAGTCACAGCCGAGGAGTGGCGGCGGCCAGCATTTCTGCGGCACCACGAGCGTCGACGGCGCGACGTTGTGCGCAATGATCCGCGATGCGGTGCGGGAGTTTCATCGTCACGGCGTCAGGCGTCTTGTGATCGTCGTCGGGCATTTTGAAAACCAGTGGTTTGTCACCGAAGGGATCGAGCTCGCGATGCGGGACATCGGCGACGGCAGTGGCATGGAAGTCATGCGTGTCGAACACTGGGAGTTCTGCCGCAAGGAAACGCTCGATACGATCTTCCCAGACGGGTTTCCTGGCATCGCGCTGGAACATGCCGCCGTGATCGAGACGTCGATGATGCTCCACTATCATCCGCAACTGGTCTCGCTCGACAGCATCCCGGTGCATGGGCCCGCTGAATTCCCAACCTACGATATGTACCCGGCCCGCACGGAGTGGGTGCCGTCGAGCGGTGTGCTGTCGTCAGCGAAGGATTCGAGTAGCGAGAAGGGGCGTCTGCTGGTCACGGATGTGGTCGACGGGATCGCAGCGGCCGTGCGTCATGAATTCGGCCTGGCGGGCTCGCGTGAGTGAACCACGCGCTAGCTTTGCATTGTCACCTCGTCTTCGATCAGTTTGACGGCTCTGTCGAGTCCATTTTCGGACGACATTTTCGCTCCCAGTTCGCGCGCTTTGGCTCGTACGTCCGGACTCTGCGCGAACGCGATTGCCTGCGAAACAGCGTGCGCGGTCGGGTCGATCGCATTGATCGGCGTAGCAGTCACGCCCGCCCGACGCAGGCGGTCAGCCCAAAAGAACTGATCGCCCGCAAACGGCACGGCAATCGAGGGTACGCCCGCCATGCACGCCGCGTGACTGGTGCCGGCTCCTGCGTGATGGATCACGATCTGGCAACGCGGGAATAGCCATTCATGCGGTGTGTCGCCAACCGGATAGAAATTCGACGGCAGAGTACTGGGGGCGAACCTGCTCCACCCGGGGTTGTAAATGGCTCTGCGACCGTCTACTCCGCTGATTATCGCGTCAAGTAATTTGCGCGCATCAAAACCTGCCATGCTGCCGAATCCCACATAAATGGGGGCGTCTCCTTGCTCGATGAAATCAACGAGTTGGCGTGGCGGCGTCCAGTCGCTGGAAGGCCAGTGCCAATGACCACATACTTGCGCGTTGCGTGGCCAGTCATGGGGGCGGCCAACCAAAGAGGGTGACACTCCGTAGAGCATCGTGTGGTCCGTCCACAGACGTTTGCGTGGTGGCAGTCCGCAAATGTCCTGTCTTGCTGTGTTCAACGATTGCCTGAAATTTCTCCAGAGAAGCTGATTTACTGCATGATGACTCATTGAATTGAGAAACGCCGGTACGAGACCAGGCCGAAAAAACGGCGACGCGAATTGCCGGGTGGGCGTGATAGGCATCAGTCCTGCGCCCATAGCCTTTACCCCAAGGTATTCCGCTGCGGACAATCCTGCGAACGCCGCAAGACCGGAGACAATCAATGCATCGCATCCCGTGCCATGCTCGACGATCTCCTTCAGCCATGCAGCCGTATTTGCATTGGCGATGCGACTGAGCGCCAGTGCAGTCTTCCTGAACGCGTTGGCGCCTGCATGGGCGCCAAGATTGGCGAATTCAGCCTGAAGACTTTGCACGATGTCACCGGACAACGGAGTAGCAGGAACATGCAATTGTTCTGCAAAACCGAGCGTGTTGCGATCCGCCAGCAACTTTGATTCATGTCCCGCGTCGATCAATGCGCGACAGAGGGCCGCCAAGGGGCGTGTGTCGCCTTCCGTTCCGTACGCTACGACTAGAAATTTCATAGAGGTTGAAGAAACCTGCATTCATTGAACTCGGCTATGCGCAGATTACACACTCTGATTGAAACGTTGGCACGCTTTCTCGTAGGTTTGTTGCCCGGTCGTGCGATGCCTACACGGCGACAACCGTCCTAATGGTGCAACACGAGCTTGCCGAAATGCGCACCGCTCTCGAGATCGCGCAAGGCGTGCCCGACGTCGGTCCATTCGTAAGTGCGATGGATCACAGGCCGCAACTGGTTGACAGCGATAGCGCGATTCATCGCCTCGAACGATGCGCGCGAGCCGACCGGAATGCCGCGTACGCGCACCTGCCGACGGAAAATGTCGAGCGGGTTGATCACACCTTCGGTGCCGCCGAGATAGCCGATGACATTGATCTGGCCGCCTCGCCGGACGGCTCGAAGCGATTGCGCGAAGCTTTCCGGACCGCCGACTTCCAGCACATGATCGACGCCGCGCCCGTCGGTCAGTTTAAGTATTTCTTCAGCCCAGTCCGGATGATCGCGGTAGTTGACGCCTGCGTGGGCACCCAATGCCTTGGCACGCTGGATTTTTTCATCGCTGCTGGACGTGACGAGTACGCGCGCGCCCGCGCATCGGGCGAACTGAAGCGCAAACACTGACACGCCTCCCGTGCCGAGCACCAGCACCGTTTCGCCGGGTTTCAACGCACCTTCGGTAACGAGTGCATGCCACGCGGTCACCGCCGCGCAGGGCAATGTGGCCGCCTCGACATCGCTCAGATGTGCCGGCGCCGGCACCGTAGCCTGCTCGTCAAGCAGCGCGTATTCCGCGAGCAAGCCATCGACTGGGCCGCCGAGCTGGTACGACGGCTCAGCCATGTCGAAGCTGCCGCCGATCCAGCGTTGCCAGAATGTACTGCAGACCCGGTCACCCACTTTGACGCGCGTGACGCCGTCGCCGATTGCCACGACTTCGCCCACGCCATCCGACAGCGGGATCAGCGGCAACGGAAAGGTCGTGTGATAGGTCCCGCGGACGATCTCGACATCGCGATAGTTGAGCGATGTCGCGCTGACGCGAATGACGACTTCCTGCCGTCGCGGTTGCGGCATCGGTCGATCTACGACGGTCAGGTTGTCGATACCGGGTTGGTTGCACAGCGCAATTGCCTTCATGGGTCTCATCTCATCTGAACGGTGATCAAACGATAAGATGGGTGGTCGACGAAATCAAATTCATAATGATCAGAATGATTATGTTGCGGAGGCATTATGTTGCAGGAGATGCGGACCCTGGTTCTCTTCGCCGAGGAGGGATCGATTCAACGCGTTGCGGAGCGCATTCCGCTGACTCAACCGGCCGTCACGAGGCAGATTCAACGGCTCGAACAGGAACTGGGTGTTGAATTGCTCGACCGCCGTGTGAAGCCGTCTGGCCTGACGCCTGCCGGCGTCGAGGTGCTTGGTCAGATCAAGCAGATCCTGGCCGCGTACGACGACGTGAAGAGAATCGGCGGCCGGGATGTGCCGGCCGGCCTGCTGAGGCTGGGTGTGGCGACCGGCCTGGCCGATCGGAGCGTGGCGCGCATCGTGAGGCAAGCGCGGCTGTGTTTCCCGCTGGTTTCGCTGCGCCTGAAAACAGGTTCGAGCGATGTTCTGATCGAGCAGATGCGGCGAGGTGTGCTGGATGCCGTGCTAGTACTGCTGCCACCAGGCACGGCGGGTGACGGCGAGATTCTCGGTAGCGAGTCGCTAGTCGTGGTCGCGTCCGATGAGGTTGCCAACACCGGCAGGGAACTGGGTGATTTGCTGGACGAATTGCCCTGGATACTCAACCCGGAACCTTGCGACGCTCGCGCGCGACTCGGCGCGTTACTGTCCCAGCGTGGCATCCGGCTGAATGTCGCAGCGGAAGTGGACGATGCGAGGCTTCAACTTGCCCTGGTCCGTGAGGGATTCGGATTGAGCCTGATGCCGGCACGTACGTTCGCCCGAAGCCGACCTGCGGGCGTGGCCAAACTGGATTCAGACACAGCCGGACTGAATCTGGAGATCAGCATGCAACGCTCGCCTCATCTGCTGAACCTGACGAAGGTGGTCGATGAAATCGCCGGCTACGCGCGCGTGGCGCTCTTTCGGGAGTAAGGCGTCGACGTTGCGGAAGTCGATGTAAAACAGGTTGCATAGCTAACTACTTTGGTCTAAGCTTGTGCCATGTTCGATCAATGCCTCTACTTCAATACGTCAGCACTTGCGCGTCGGCTCGAGCGTGAGTGGACGGAAGCCTTTGAGTCGTTCGATCTCTCGCCGCCACAGGGCTTCATGCTGAGAGCGATTATCGATCGTCCGGGACTGCTGCAGCGCGAGCTGGCCGATCATTTGTCCATCGCGCGGCCCACTGCAACGCGCGCGCTGGACTTCCTCGAAGCCAAGGGCTACGTCGTGCGCAATCGCGCGGAAGGCGACGGCCGGGAGATTGCGATCTTCCCAACGAGCAAGGCGGTAGAGATCAGGCGCGAATTGAATGATGCGAGCGGCAAGGTCACGGCAAGATTGAAAACGCTGTTGGGCCACACGGAATTCAAGGATGCCGTGTCGAAAATCCGGCGCGTCCGTTCGGCACTTGAATGATTTTTTTACTTTGATAGTTGCATAGCTAATTAAGTGAGTATTTGTTTTGGTGCGTTGTTAGGCAATTGAGGATCCATCTCCATGAAACGCATTGCTGTTTTTTCCCTCGCAAGCTGGCTCGCCGCTGCGATTCTTTATATGGGGCAGCACTCGGTCGCGCTGATGGCATTGAGCGGAGTGTTGGTGCTGGGCGCGTTCGATCTGATGCGGCCGGACTGAGCTGGCGTGGCAAGGTCGGGAGCCGCTTGTTGATTGTTGTGTGCCGTTTCGCGCGCAACATTGAGGCTAAGCCACGGCATCTCGACGGCATGCCGAAGCCGGCTGGCGTGTTACCGGCGGCAAGTCAATGAAGGTCAACCTCACTGCGCAGCCACCGCCGAAACACGTCGATCGTGTCGAGCTTGGTGCTGTCAGGACGCCAAACTACGAAGTAAGCATGAACGTCGACGATGCTCACTTTCCATAGACGCACCAGCTTTCCCGAAGCCAAGTCGGCTTCGATCAGTGAGCGACGAGCCAGAGCGATGCCTTCTCCTTCGGCAGCGGCGTCGAGCAGTTGATCCGCGTTTTCGAAAAGCGGACCTGCGGAAGGCTCCGTCATTTCCAGCCGTGCCGCCTGAAACCACGGTTCCCAAGGTTGCGATGCGTGCCTGAGCAACGTGCAGGCCGTCAGCGCAGTGGGCCGGCGCGGCAGCTTACCGCCGAAGTAATCCGCACTCGCCACCGGAAACAGTTCTTCGTCCATCAGTTTCTCGCTTTGCAAGCCGGGCCATTGTCCCGGGCCGTACCGCAGAGCGAGATCGATTCGATCGCGACCATCGAGCCTTGCGAGTGCTACTGACGGACGAACCTCCACTTCGATTTCAGGGCGTGCTGCGATGAAGCGTGGCAATCGGGGATTCAGCCAGCGCTTCGCGAACGAGGGCAGCACGCTGACTGCCAGCCGCGTCGACCGAGCGGGGTCCGTGCTTGCACGCGGTCTTGAAGCCGTTTTCGCACCGAACGCACGCGTGAGCACGGCTAATCCCTGCCGGATCTGCAAGGCTAACGCATGGGCCCTCGGCGAGGGCGTGACAGTCATGTGTTCCCGTATGAACAGCTTTTCGCCGAGATGGGTCTCCAGCGCCCTGACATGCTGGCTGACGGCACCTTGAGTGAGCGCAAGCTCATCGGCTGCACGCGTGAAGCTGCGCAAGCGCACGGCTGCCTCGAAGGCGCGCAGTGTTTGTAGAGGAGGAATGCGATCAGGCATCATGGTGTTGGCATTAATATCACTAATGCCTGATCCTCACAAATAATCGTTTGTCGTCGATGCGCACGGTTAATAAACTGCCGTCATGACCTATCGACTTTACTACTCCCCAGGCGCCTGTTCGATGGCCGTGCATATCGTGCTCAACGAACTGGGCGTCGATTTCCAGCTCGAACGCGTCCCGGTCTCTGAAGGTGCCACGCTTAGCGCCTCCTACACGGCGATCAACCCCAAAGCCCGTGTGCCTGCGCTCGGCATTCCCGGTGAGGCCGGCGTGCTCACCGAGTTGCCCGCGATCCTGACGTACCTCGGCCGCCGGCATCCCGAAGGCGGCCTATTGCCGACCACGAATGCGCTCGACGAGGCGCGCTGCCACGAATGGCTCGCATGGCTTGCAGACTGGGTTCACGGTGTGGGCTTTGGCGGGATCTGGCGACCGGGGCGCTTCAGCGCTGAAACCGCACACTTTGACGGTATCCGCGCAAGCGGGAGGCGCACGATACTCGATAGCTTCGGCGACGTCGAACGTCATTTCGCCGACGGCCGGCTGTGGGCCGTACCGTGCGGCTACACCATGGTCGAACCATTCATGCTGGTGCTTTACCGCTGGGGGAACCGCATCGGCCTCGACATGCGCCGCCATTATCCCGCGTGGACAGCCGTCAGCGAGCGGGTGGTCGCGCGGCCGGCAGTGCGGCGCACGTTTGAGCGCGAGGGCGTGTCGATCGATGGCTGAGGCAACGGTGCGATTCTCAGATTCGCCGCGCGTCATCCATCGGTTTGCGCAGCCATCTCGTGCAGAGCGGCGAGACAGGCGCTCACCGCGGTGTCCGTAGCCGCAGCATCGGCGAGAACGTAGTAGGCGAGCGGGGAAGCGGCAGACCGAACGTCGATTTCCACCAACTGTTCGTGCAGCCCTCGCGGCGCGCCCGTGGGTTTGCTCGGCATTGCCACACCAAGGCCTTCCGCCGCCGCAGTCAACGTCAACACATAGTCGCCGTAGATCCGATCGGCTGCCTTGTTTCGGAAGTGGAGTTGGTGTGCGCCGAACCACGCGCGCCGGCGCACTCGGCGCGGCGGTCATGAAATGGGGCGCTGCCGGTCAGCTTACGGCGATCGCGATCCTGCCGGTTCTGTTCGCAACGTTGATCACCTGGCTGCAATCGCGAGCGCAGGCGAAACCGGCCAGCGCGTGACGCTGCCAGGCGGAGGGCGCTGTCACTCGCGTGCTGCGAGAGCAGTCCCTCTGCACAGAAGCATCGCCAAAGGCGACGCGCTCACCTATGTCCGGGCTCTAATCGATGCAGGGTCGGCACGCTCTCCATACATCGCCAATCCGCTTTCGGCCAGCACCTCGGTCAGAGAACGGCGCAGCAGATCGACGGGCCGCATGAGCCGGCCGGGAAGCGATCCATGAATGAACCATACATCGATGCTCCCGCGAAAGTCTGTCGTCTCGACGATCCTGAGCGCCGCGCGATGCACCGAGCGTTCCAGCAGATCCGGCGTGACGAGTCCAATGCCAATGCCGCGCGCAACCAGCGACAGTTGCAGGTCGGAACCAAACGCTTCGACGGCGACATTGAAGGGCAGCCCCGCGGCCTCCAGCGCCTGTCTGAGTGCCGAGCGCATTCCACAGCCATCCTGATTCAGGATCCACTCGCGCTGCGCCAGCGCCGCCAGCGTCATTGGCTCATCGGGCAGACCAAGAGAGCGCGCCGCCACGATCACAGTCGGCAGGTATGCGAGCGGCGTAGCGTGCAATGTGGGCGGTGGCGAAAAGCTGGACGGCATCAGCACGATCGACGCATCGAGCGACGCGCGTTCAACACTCTGCACGAGACCTGGCGACCAACCCGCCGTGACGCGCAGCGTCAGTCGCGGAAAACCACTGCGCAGCAGATCGACTGGTTTTTCCAGCGCGACCTCGGCAAGAAACGGCGGCATGCCGATTCTCAACTCGCCCGCAGGTTCGCTTTCAGGCGACGCAACCGACAACAGATCGTCCACTGCGCGCAGCACAGTGCGCGCGAGCGCATAGACCTCGTTGCCTGCCGCGGTCGGTTTGAGCGGCTTGCTCTGACGATCGAGCAGTTCCGCATCCAACGTGCTTTCGAGGTTTTGCACCCGCCGTGTCAGGCCAGGCTGCGTGAGGTGAAGTTTTTCCGCGGCACGCACCATCGACCCGCTTTCGACGACAGCAACGAACGCTTCCAGATCGCGCGTATTCAAAGTGAACTCGCATAATCATTATCAACATATTTCAATTGTCGCATATTGGGCAGCTCATTAGGATGGCTTTTCCATGTCCGTCCCGAGAGCTCCATTCCATGAACTCGTCCGCCGAAAATCCCGCTGGCGTTGTCGCGACGCAGGAGGCCGACACCCCGCAACAACTCACTCCGTTGCTCACCCTGTTCTTTGCAACCGCGGTGGGCGTGATCGTGATGAATCTGTTTGCGGCGCAGCCGTTGACCGGCGCGATCGGCCGCAGTCTGCACCTTGCCCCTGAACTAGCGGGCCTCGTCGCCATGCTTCCGCAACTCGGCTACGCGGCCGGGCTCGTGCTACTGGTGCCGTTGTGCGATCTGCTGGAGAACCGCCGTCTGATCGTTCGGACGCTCTCGTGCTGCGCTGGTTTTCTCGCCATCGCGATGATCACTGAATCGCGAAGCGTGTTTCTCCTCGCCGTATTCCTGGCCGGCGCGGCATCCAGCGTGATTCAGATGCTGGTGCCGATGGCGGCGTCGATGGCATCGGAAAGCCACCGCGGGAGGGCCGTCGGCAACGTGATGAGCGGTCTGATGTTCGGCATTCTGTTGTCGCGCCCGGCTGCGAGCGTGATCGCCGGGGCGGTCGGCTGGCGTGCCTTCTACGGCCTTGCCGCGTTGATCGACGCGCTGCTCGCAGTCGTTCTCTACATGAAGCTGCCCGCGCGCCTGCCCGTCGTCGCTACGCGCTACCCGGCGCTGCTGCGTTCGTTGTGGACCTTGCTGCGAACCGAGCCGGTGTTGCGACGAAACGCGGCATCCGCTGCGTTGGTGATGGGGGCGTTCAGCGCGTTCTGGACCGCGATCGGCTTGCGGCTTGCGCGGCCGCCGTTCAGCTTCGATATGAATGGCATTGCGCTGTTCGCACTCGCGGGCGCGGCGGGCGCGATCGTGACGCCGCTCGCGGGCCGTGCGGGCGACCGTGGGGCAGGCCGCACGGCGCTGATTGCGGGCCATCTGATCATGCTCGTCGCTCTGGTGGTCATCGGCGTAGCCGGTGCTGGCTGGGGCGGCTTCCCGATTGGCAACCATCCGGTGCTGGCGGTTGCGCTGCTGGTGGCGGGCGCGGCCGCGCTCGATGCCGGCGTGGTCACCGACCAGACGTTAGGCCGGCGCGCGATCAACCTGATGAATCCCGCCGCGCGCGGACGGCTCAACGGGCTGTTTGTCGGCGTGTTTTTTGTCGGCGGCGCGTTGGGTGCGATGTGTTCGGGTGTGGCGTGGTCGTTGGCGGGCTGGACCGGCGTCTGCGTGGTGGGTTTTGTGTTCACCGGTGTCGCTTTTGTTCTCAGGCTGATTGGGGTGCTTCGGGGTACCGACGTTTGATTCGCTGTTATGTAGATGGAATGGTCGCCTCCCGCTTCAGATCGTGCTTATCGTTGCAGCCGGGGCTCGTGCCGAGGGCGAGGCATGATCGACAGCGCATGGGTGGCTCGACGTGACGCCGGTCGCCGTTGAATCAGCAAGTGTTACCGCCGCCCGATGGTGGCGAGTAGCGTAAGGGCGGCGGCTCTGAAACGCCTTTACTCCACGATACCGATCAGGTCGTCAATGTCCTTCCGGATACGCATCTGTGCCTCTCTTACGGCGGCATCACGTGTGTTGGCAATGAGGGGGAGCATTAACCCCGAACCTTTAAATTCGGCTTCGAAATGCACCCATGCCGCATACGCGCAAACACCGGAAGCTTTTTGCACAAGGTTGACGGTGACGTCATATGTGCGTTGCTTGCCATGCTTACGGGTGTACTGAAAACGGCTTAACACTGGTCTGTACATCGCGTTTCCTCGGTTTGGTTGCTTCTGTTTCCGCCTTTCGCAGTGACGTGCAAATTTGCTCGGCGGCAATCGTCACCCGTGTCGCACGCGTTTTCCGGATGCCGCTATTGCTGCCTCCTCCAGTTCCGATGATCGGCTGAAGGGGGACCGGGGCATTGGCACGCCATCTACAAAAGCGCTTGCGCAGCGCACGGCGAACTCATATGCGCAGTTCCGGCTTGCGAACTGACCGAGGTCACCCAATGAGACCGATTCGCCGTCTTCTTTCAGAATGCAGGCGCGAGCTACGAATGTATTGCCATGCCTTACGGTCGATGCCTGAATTGCCGCGCCACGGTGAATTAGAACCATTGCTGGCCTCCGATCACGGATGATAGAAAGGCAATTGTAATGTCGTCGTTTGCAGCTGTGGCGATTGTTACCTTTCCACATAAGGCGCTTAACTATGACGACAGCGGAAGCGAGCGTTGGCGATACGGATTGCATGAGCCTGGCGTGGGCCAACACCTACCTACAGCAGAGATTTTCCTTGAGCGAGAATCTTGTCGCAGACCTGTTTCGTGATCTGCTCCTTCAAACCTCCGCCGCTCAGGTCAACCTTCTTCCCGTCACCGCTATTCAGGATGCCCTTGGCACCGTCGGTGTACCCGCTATCGCTCGACGATGAACCGCCCGGCAGCTTACTCATGAGTCCGTCTTTGACCGATGATGCGTTGCCGCCAAGGTAGTTGTTCTTGACACAAAATTCGAGCACGCCAGCGACATTGCCAGTGCTGCTGGATGTTAGCGACTGCAGCGACAACCCGCTGCCTAAACTGCCGAGGCTGCCAAGTCCACCAGCGGCCCCGCCGTTTCCACCTTGATTGAGAAGCCCGCCGAGTTGGGCGTGGGCGGTTGAAAAATACAGCATTGCAGTGATCAAGAGCCAATTGGCTCCGGTGCGACGTCTGCGCGCGATCATGGAAGGCCCCTTTCCACGGAGTGAAGGTAGTCTTCACTATAGTGCGTCGCGGACGTACCAGCGTGCCAGGTCCGGTGAGAAGCTCTACTGCCAGCCACCCTAGGGCCGTTTCTCCGAAATTCGGCATTGTAAAAAAGCCGCTCATTGCGAGCGGCTTCGTCTAAACAGAAACGGTTGCCCCAGTGACTCTACGAGGCTGGCGCTCTTCACAACACGTTTGACATTATTCACCCGCAGCATTCAGCAGTAGGCCACCGCGCCCGTTATAGAAGCGCAGCGACGATCCGCGTCTCCTCGGCGCTTTGGCCGAGACCTGTCGGGCTCATTGCGCGAGTTCGCGGGGAAGTCGCAACAGTCACAGCATGGACAATCTCCAAACGCAAATTGGCCGCACGCCCGGCGCGCGTTTGATGTGCGATGCAAAAATCACGTCCTTTACCGTGGAGTCGCGTCGAGCCGAACGATCCAGCCTTCGGTCTCCCTGTTCTCCGCCGGATAACGCGTCAATACCGCCGGGTCGTGGCCAGGCACGACGTGCTGCGCGGAATCCGCCAGTTCGTGCACGCGGCGGTAGCCTTCGATCATGTCCCCGACGTTGTACACAGCCGGGAATGGGCGGCTCTGTTCCATGTTCGCGTAAAGATGCGACGCGTCGGACGCGAGCACGACCCAGCCGCGCTCCGTGTGCACACGCACGACCTGCAGACCGTCGGTATGGCCGCCGACCCGATGCACGCTCAAGCCCGGCGCAATGTTCGATGCCCCGTCGTGAAACGCCACGCGACCGTCGAAAACGCGGCCGACCATCGACTTCACATCTTCGGGATTGAACGGATGATTCAGTGCGCCGTGGCACATGCAGCGGCCCGTGCAATACGCCATTTCGCGATCCTGCACGTGATAGCGCGCCTTCGGAAAGAGCGAGCGGTTGCCGGCGTGATCGTAGTGCATGTGCGTGACGATCACGTCTTCGACCGTCTCCGGCCGGATGCCGATTGCGCCAAGCCCCTCTTCGACGGAATGCGTGATGATGCGTCCGCGCTGCGCGCCCACTTCGGCGTCGAAGCCGGTGTCGACGAGAAAGGTGCGGCCTTCGCCGACCACCGCCCACACGAAATAGTCGAGCGGCATGTTCACATCGTGCGGGTCGCCGCCGATGAAATTGTCGCGCGCGGGCCGGTCGTGATGCGCGTACTTGATCGCGAAAATCTTGTAGTTTTCCGGTGTGGCTGTCATGGCTGCAGTCTCCTGTCCTCAACGTATGAGAGCGCTATCATAACAAGCTGATGGCGACTCGTGTTGCGTTGTTACGGGCACGAGTTGGGCGATATCCGGTGTCGCTGGACACCGCGACAGCGTGCGGAACGCCGCCTGGCATACGCTACAATTCGCCATCGAACTGAAGAGCTGGATGGGCGAGTGAAAAAGCGTGTGGCGGCCGTCGACGACGGGAAGATCGGGACGGCCGACAAGCCGGCAACCGGAGGGAAGACGGCGTCGAAAACCGGCGCAAGCGTGGGCAAGACTCGTCCAGGCGGCCACGCCGTTCGCATGATCGACGTCGCGAGAGCCGCCAATGTGTCCTTGATGACCGTGTCGCGCGCGCTCAAGGAACCCGCACTGTTGTCGGAGGAAACCCGCAAGCTGGTGCTCGATACGGTGCGCCGGGTCGGCTACGTTCCGAATCACATCGCGTCGAACCTCGCTTCGGCGCGCTCGAACGTGGTCGGCCAGATCGTCCCGAGCATCCAGAACTCTCTGTATTCCCATAGCATCAAAGGTTGCGCGGACGTCCTTCGCACAGCAGGCGTGCAGCTTCTGCTGGCCGACAGCGGCTATTCGCTCGAAGACGAAGAGGCACTGATCGACGCATTTCTTGCGCAACGCGTGTGCGGCCTCGTGTTGCACAACACCGTTCATACGCCGCGTGCCGCCCAGATGATCCGCGCCGCCGGCATACCCATCGTTGAAACGGGCGACCTGGCGCGTACGCCGATCGACATGGCGGTCAGCTATTCGAACTTCAACGCGGCAAAGGAGATGACCCTGTACCTGGCCGGACGTGGGTATAAGTCGATCGGGTTCGTCTGCCTGACCACCAAAAACAACATGCGCGCCCGCGAACGTCTGAAGGGCTATCACGCCGCGCTCACCGCCCTTGGCCGCGAGCGCAACCCAGGCCTCGTGCGCGAAGTGGAGGGCGGTTTGACCTCTGGTGCGCATGCGATGGTCGACATGATGCAGCGTGCGCCCGAAGTAGACGCGATTTTCTTCGCCGGCGACGTACTTGCCGTCGGCGCGCTTTTCGAGGCGCAGCGGCGCAACTGGAAGGTGCCCGAGCGCATTGCCATCGCCGGTTTCGACGATCTCGACATTTTGCGGCACACGGTGCCGCGGCTGACGTGTCTGAACTTGCCGCGTCTCGAGATCGGCCGGCGTAGCGCTGAGGCGCTGCTGCAAAGAATGCGCAGCAACGAACCCGCCGTGCCGACGAAGCTCGATCTTGGATTCGAAATCATCCAGCGGGAAAGCACCTGAAGCAGCAGCTTCAAGGCCAGGAAACAAGACGGGGCGCGCGATGCGCCCTTTTTTGCGTCCGCCAACCGGATTTCCCTACGCGATTTCCCAGTGACCTGGACGCACTTGGCCATGCCCAGCGTCCCGTATTGCGCGCTTTGGTCTTTTCAGTTAAGTTAGCGCTATCATTTATGCGGCCGCGAGCGCTTCGCCGCGGCCTCGCAACGGACGTGCTTGCTGACAGGGAAAATGCAAAATGAAGGGGAGAATCGCACTCGTAACGGGCTCGTCGCATGGGCTGGGTCTTGCGATGGCCAACGCGCTCGCGGCCGCTGGCTGCCGGGTCGTGCTGCATGGGATCGAAACGCTCGAGCAGGTCGAGCCGATGTGCGCGGAATTCGAGCAGGCGCATGGTTACCGTGTCGATTATCTGCAGGCGGACCTTGGCGATGCACGAGCCGTCGAACGGATGATGTTCGAAACGATCGAGCGCGTCGGGCCGATCGATGTGCTCATTAACAATGCCGTGGTGCGCCACTTCGCGCCGATCGAAGCATTCCCAGTCGACAAATGGGAGCAGGCGCTATCGGTCAATCTGAGCGCGGCCTTTCATGCCATCCGCCTCGCGCTGCCAGGCATGCGCGAGCGTGGCTGGGGTCGAATCTTCAATATGACGTCGGTGTATGGCATGCGCGGCACGGTGAATCGCGTCGACTACGTGACGACCAAATCCGCGCTGCTTGGGCTGACGCGCGCGGTCGCCGCGGAAACGATGGGGCAGGGCATTACCTGCAATGCCATCTGCCCGGGCGCGGTGCACACGCCGACGAGCGAAAATCGCATTCAGGCGTTGATGGAGAGCGAGGGTCTGGATCGCGAAGCTGCGATCGAACGCTTTCTGACGGGCAAGCAGCCGACCGGCCATTTTGTCCAGGCATCACATGTCGCCGACCTGGTGGTGTTTCTATGCGGCGACGCAGCAGCGCAGATGACCGGTGCGATGCTGCCGGTCGAAGGTGGCTGGCTGGCGGTTTGACGCTCGTCCGGCGGTCACTGACGGGCTTGCCGCGAGGCCGACGCCGCCCCCAGTATTCATGCGCTGCAACACGAACCCGACACCCTGAGGCTGCAATTCATCCTTGACTGATTGTATGACAGGAATATAATTGCCCTTGTTGTTAGCGCTCACATTGAACAGCGGCGACAGCGCCGGAAACCAGCAAAACTAGAACAACGAAGTCGACGGAGACAGCATCCATGCAGAACCAAGCGAGTATCGGATACAGACTGGACAGCTTGCCGCTGTCCGGCTATCACTGGCGGTTGCTCGGGCTGATTGCCGCAGGCATGTACTTCGATTCCTTCGATATCTACATCGCGGGGACCGTGCTTGCCGCCATGATCCACAGCGGCGAATCCACGCTGAAACTCAATGCGATGTTCGTGTCCGTCACGTTTATCGGCATGATGTCGGGCGCGTGGCTGTCGGGTCTTCTCGGCGACCGTTTCGGGCGGCGCTTCTGCTACCAGTTCAATCTCGGGATTTACGGCTTCGCGTCGATCGCGGCGGCATTCGCGCCGTCCATGTACTGGCTGATTTTCTTCCGGCTGGTGATGGGCATCGGCATGGGCGCCGAAATCGTGGTCGGCTACGGCACGCTGAGCGAGTTCATTCCGGCGGCGTGGCGCGGGCGATTCGGCACCATCCTCAATCTGATCATCAACACGTCGCTATTCCTGTCGACGTTCCTCGGTTGGCTGATCGTGCCGCAATACGGCTGGCGCTGGATGTTCGCCATCGCCGGTTGCGGTGCGCTGTTCGTGTGGTTTCTGCGTAAGTCGATGCCGGAGTCGCCTCGCTGGCTGGCCTCGCGCAATCGCTTCGCTGAAGCAAACGAGATCGTATCGAACATCGAAACGGCGTGCGGCATCGATCCAGAAACGGCTATCTCGGCCGCCGCGCAGCAGCCGTACCGCGCCGATGCGCCGGATAGCGGCCGTCTCGGCGACCTCTTCACGCGCCGTTTGCTGGCGCGCACGGTGACGGGTATCACCGTGCTGGTTGGACTCTTCATTGTCAACTACGCGTTCGTCAGCTGGATTCCGACTTTCCTGGTGAAGCAGGGGCACAGCGTGTCGAACTCGCTCGGACTGACGGCGATCATGTTTGCCGGCGGTCCGATCGGCTCGCTGATTGCTTTCGTGCTGGCCGAGCGCGTCGGCCGCAAGTGGGGCATCGTACTGTTCTCGCTGATCTGCGCCGCGTTCGGCACGGCCTATCCGTTTGCACAAACAGAAGTGGCGATCGCCGCGCTTGGGTTTGCGATCACCTGCTGTATCTACGTACTGTCGTCGTTTAGCGTGGCAACCTATGTGCCGGAGTTGTTCCCGACCGAACTGCGTCTGCGCGGATCGGGCGTGTCGAACACGGTGGGGCGAGCGGTCAGCATCGCAGTGCCGTACGCCGTCGCGTGGGCATTCACGGGCTTCGGCATCGCAGGTGTATTGACGTTGATCGTCGGCACGTTGCTGGTCCAGGCGTTGATCGTCGGCGTGCTCGGCACCGAGACCCGCAAACGTTCGCTCGAGTCGATCGCCGCGGAAGTGAGCGATACGGTGGAAGCGTCAGATAACGCGGTCAACGCACGCACGGTTTCGGCGACCAAGCCGTAGTCGCGGCCGCATGCACCGAATCGAAAGCGTAATCCGGTAAAGGGTAATCCAGCACATGGCAGCGCAGGCAGACAGAAGCTTCAGCCAGATGGGCACGAACAGCGAGCCGGGACACGCGACGCGGCGGCTCGCGCAATGGATCGGCGACACGACGTGGCACGACGTGCCGGCCGTCGTGCGTCACGAGACGAAGCGCGCGCTCGTCAACTACGTAGCGGTCGCGCTCGCCGGCTGCACCGATCCAACGCTCGACAAGGCCGTGCGCAACTATCGGCGTTTCAGCGCAGGGCAGAGTTCGAGCGTGATTGGTCGCAGTGAGCGCGTCGACATGCTGAACGCGGCGGCGCTCAATGCGATGAGCGCGAACGTGTTCGACTTCGACGACACGCATATCCCGACGATCATTCATCCCACCGCGCCCGTTGCCGCCGCGCTATTCGCGTTCGCCGAGTCGCTCGCGGACAGCGACCCTCATGCAAGTGCAATGACAGGTGAGGCCTTGCTGCTTGCATTCGTAATCGGCGTCGAAGTGGAATGCCGGATCGGCAATGCGGTTTCGCCTGAGCACTACCAGCGCGGCTGGCATATCACGTCGACCTGCGGCGTATTCGGCGCGGCAGCGGCGATTGCGAAGGTGCTGGGTTTGAGCGCACAGCAGATCGTATGGGCGTTGGGCAACGCGTCGGCGCAGGCCGGCGGTCTGGTGGAAACGCTCGGCACGATGTCGAAGAGCATCAGCGTCGGCAATGCCGCGCGCAACGGTTTGCTGTCCGCACTGCTCGCGGCCGACGATTTCTCCGGTCCCGATTCGCCGCTCGAAGGCGAGCGCGGATTCCTGCGCGTCACCGCGTCGAAGCCGGATGTCGATGCGTTGACGCGCGATCTCGGCCACGAATGGGCGCTGCTGTCGAACACCTATAAGCCTTATCCGTGCGGCGTGGTGCTGAATCCCGTGATCGACGCATGTCTCGATCTGCGCCGCGACGCGCGTTGGACGCTGAACGACGTCGAGCGCGTCGAACTGACCGGACACCCGTTGCTGCGTGAACGCACCGACCGGCCCAACGTGCGCACCGGTCGTGAGTCGCAGGTCAGCGCGCAGCATGCGGTGGCGGTCACGCTGGCGACGGGCAAAGCGAGCCTGGCGGAATTCAGCGATAGCGCCGTGACGAACCCATCGCTGCGCGCATTCGATACGCGTCTGCGTTTCATTGACGATGCGTCGTGGCCGGTCGAGTCCGCGCAGGTTGTCGTCGTGTTGCGCTCGGGCGAGACATTGTCGCGACGCATTCACGCGGCGCGCGGCAGTCTTGCGGCGCCGCTTGCCGATGTCGAACTCGCGGCAAAGTTGCGCGAACTGGCGGACTATGGTGGCTCGGGCGTCGCACCGCAACCGCTCATCGACGCGCTGTGGCGCTTTGACAGCGCAACGGACGCCGCCGCGCTCATGCGGCTCGCGCGCGCGACTTGAGCCGCATACGAAACGGTGCATCGAACAGCGCATCGAAACAGATTCCTAACGAATGAGGACAGTCATGTCGAGCAGTGGTCAAGGAAACAGCACTATCGGTTTTGTCGGCGTGGGCGTGATGGGACGGCCCATGGCGCGCCGTCTCATCGAGGCGGGCCATACGCTCGTCGTGTTCGATCGCGACGAGGAGGCGGTCGCTGAACTCACCGCAATCGGTGCGCACGCGGCGAAATCCGTGCGGGACGTCGCCGACAACGCACGCATCGTGTTCACGAGTCTGCCTACGCCGGCGATTTTCAGGCAGGTCGCGCTGGGCGACGGCGGGTTGATCGAGGGTAGCGCTATCAAGGTTCTCGTCGACCTGTCGACGGTTGGTTCGCGCACGGAAAAAGAAGTGGCGGACGGTCTGCTCACGAAGGGCATCGACACCGTGGATGCGCCCGTGAGCGGCGGCGCCGCCGGCGCGCAGAAGGGCACGCTCGCCATCATGACGGCCGGCAAGCCGGCTGCGCTGGATCAGGTGCGCAGCCTGTTCGAAGTGCTCGGCAAGGTTTTTGTGGTCGGCGATCAGCCGGGCCAGGGGCAATTGCTCAAGCTGCTGAACAACATGCTCTCGTCGACCGCCTTTGCCATCACCTCGGAAGCATTTGTCGCCGGCGTGCGCGGCGGGCTGGACCCGGAGGTGATGATGTCGGTGATCAATTCGGGTAGCGGCAAGAACGGCGCGACGATGGACAAATTCCCGAAGCACGTTCTGCCGGGAACTTTCGATTTCGGCTTTCCGGTCGGCAGTGTCTGCAAGGACATCGGACTCGCGGTCGACGAATGCCAGGCGCTCGGCGTGCCGATGTGGGTTGGCAGTGTCGCGCGTCAGGTCTGGAATTACGCCGCGATGCAGGACGGCTCGAAGCGCGACATGACCGAACTCGTCAAATACGTCGAACGCTGGTCGTCGGGCGAAGGTCCCGCGCACTGAATCCGCTGCAAAGCGTATCCAGAAACACTCATTGGCTGCGGCCATCTCACATCGGTAACGGAGACCTGAATGATCGTTGAAATGCGTATCTACCACTGTGCGCCGACGCGTCTGCCGGCGCTGCTCGACCGCTTCACGTCGACCACGCTCGGCTTTTTCGAAAAGTACGGCATCCAGCAGATCGGCTTCTGGACGACGCTGATCGGTCCAAGCAATCACGCGCTGACGTATATGGTGAAGTGGGAAAGTCTGGCCGAGCGCGAGCAGAAGTGGAACGCGTTCCAGGCCGATCCCGAATGGATCGCGAAACGCGCGGCGACGGAAGCCGACAAGCCGATCGTCGAGCGCATCGAAAATCATTTCCTCACGCCAACGGCATTTTCGGCGCTGCGCTAGGAGCGATATTTCATGACACAACCCAAACGGATCGGATTCATCGGTCTCGGCATGATGGGCGCACCGATGGTGCAGTGCCTGCGCAACGCCGGTTTCGAAGTGTTCATCGACGACGCCGACGCGGCCCGTGCCGATGCGCTGGCCGGTCAAACGGGCGCGCAGCGGCTGAACGCGGACCATGCCGCGTTGCTCGACGCTTTGATCACGATGCTGCCGAATTCGGCGATCGTCGAGAAGGTGCTGCTCGGTGATGGCAACGAAGGCGACGATCAGGGCTGGGCCGCACGACTCGCGAAGGGCGCGGTGGTGATCGACATGAGTTCGTCGGAACCGGAGCGTTCGCGTGAACTCGGCAAGACGCTAGAAGCACGGGGGCTCGCGTACCTGGATGCACCGGTGTCGGGCGGCGTCAAACGCGCGAAGGACGGCACGCTGGCGATTCTCGTCGGCGGCAAGACCGAGGTGCTGACGCGCTGCAAGCCGGTGCTCGACGCGATGGGCAAGAGCGTGCTGCATATCGGCGCGGCGGGCGCGGGTCACGCGGCCAAGGCGCTCAACAACTACGTGTCGGCGGCAGGCCTCGCGGCCACGGTCGAGGCGTTGCAGATCGCGAGCCGCTTCGGCATCGAGCCGGCGGTGATGACGGACGTGCTGAACGCGTCGACGGGTCGCAGCAATACGTCCGAAAACAAGGTCAAGCAGTTCATGCTGAGCGGCACTTTCGCTTCCGGCTTCGCGCTGCAGTTGATGAACAAGGACCTGAAGATCGCCCGCGCGCTCGCGCAGGCGGTCGGTCATCCCATGACGTTCGGCGCGACGTGTACTCAGGTATGGGACGAAGCGGCGCAGCACGCCACGCCCGCCACCGACCACACCGAGATGTACCGCCTCCTGCCCGGCGCGGCATCCTGAGCGTGCCTCTGATTCATTGATTCCGGAGCCTGTCATGTCACATGCAGCCCAGTTTTATATCGACGGACGTTGGGTCGAACCTACGTCCGCGGTCTGGTTTGGGGTCGTCGATCCGTCGACGGAAATCGCGTTCGACAAACTCGCGATGGGCAACGCCGAAGATGTCGATCGCGCAGTTGCGGCCGCGCGCCGCGCGTTTCCGGCCTGGTCGGCGACGAGCGTGCCCGAACGTGTCGCGCTGCTCAAGCGCATCGTCGCGATCTACGAGCGTCGCTACGACGAATTCGCCGAGGCCATGCGCCGCGAAATGGGCGCGCCCATCACGTTCGCCCGCAACGGTCAGGCGATGCGCGGTCCCGCGCATCTGAATGCGCTGATCGACGTGCTCGAACGTTTCGAATTCGAAGAGCAGCGCGGCAGCACGCGCGTGGTGCTCGAACCGATCGGCGTGTGCGGCCTGATCACGCCGTGGAACTGGCCGGTCAATCAGATCGTCGTCAAGATTGCGCCCGCGCTCGCGGCGGGCTGCACAATGGTGCTCAAGCCGAGCGAATATTCGCCGCTCAGTGCGCTACTGTTCGCGGACGTCTTGCATGAAGCCGGCGTGCCGGCGGGCGTGTTCAATCTCGTCAACGGCGATGGTCCGGGTGTCGGCTCGGCTATCGCGAGTCATGCGGATATCGACATGGTGTCGTTCACCGGCTCGACTCGCGCCGGCGTGCTGGTCGCGCAGTCGGCGGCGGAAACCGTTAAACGCGTCGCGCAGGAACTCGGCGGCAAGTCGGCCAACATTCTGCTCGACGACGTCGATCTGGATCAGGCGGTCACGCGCGGCGTCGCCGCCTGCTTCACGAACTCCGGGCAGTCGTGCTCGATTCCGACACGCATGCTGGTGCCGCGTCATCTCATGAACGACGCCGCGCAGATCGCGAAGCGCGCCGCGCAGGCGTATCGGCTCGGACCGACCGACGACCCGTCGACGCAACTCGGGCCGCTCGTCAACGCGAACCAGTTCAAGCGCGTGCAGTCGCTGATCCAGACCGGCATCGACGAAGGCGCGCGCCTCGTCGCCGGCGGCACGGGCCGGCCGGACGGCATCGACAAGGGCTATTACGCGCGCCCGACCGTCTTCGCCGACGTCACCCCCGACATGACCATCGCTCGCGAGGAAATTTTCGGGCCGGTGCTGTCGATGATTCCGTACGACACCGAAGAGCAGGCAATCGAGATTGCGAACGGCACCGACTACGGTCTCGCCGCTTACGTGCAATCGGCGGACGTCGCGCGGGCGCGCAGGGTCGGCCGCGCACTGCGCGCGGGCGGCGTGCACCTGAACTATCCGCCCGCCGATTTCGGCGCACCGTTTGGCGGCTATAAACGCTCGGGCAACGGTCGCGAATGGGGCGAAGCCGGCCTGCGCGAGTATCTGGAGACAAAGGCGCTGGTGGGTTACGGCGCGGATTGAATGATGGCAGCGTGGCGCATGAGGATTGGCTGGTCACGTCAAAAAAATTTCGCTGCATGCATTGTCCGACAATCATTCAGGCAGGCAATGGCGTTCCCGGATCGGACGCATGAGCCAACCCTGTCAGCAATCAGTTTGAACCACAGAGGAAACACGATGGACACCAATGACCGCTTCAACAAAGGCTTCGAAAATCGCAAGGAGGTGCTGGGCGCCGGACACGTCGAAAAATCGTGGTCGAATGCCGACGACTTCAACCGGCCGATGCAGAAGTTCGTCACCGAAAGCTGCTGGGGCGACATCTGGGGCGACCCGACGTTGTCCTTCAAGACGCGCAGCATGCTCAATCTCGGCATGTTAACGGCGATGAGCCAGCACCACGAATTGTCGGTGCACGTGAAGGGCGCGCTGCGCAATGGCGTGACCAAGGAAGAAATCCGTGCGGTGCTGATGCAGGCCGCCGTCTACTGCGGCGCACCGCTCGCGCTCGCGGCGTTCCGTGTCGCGAGTGAGGCGATCAAGGCCTACGAAGCGGAAATGGCCGCCGCCTGACGCGGCACTCAGCGCGGATGGCCAACAGCACACGGGCAGCGCAAGGAGAACCCGCATCGCAAAGCGGTGCGAATAACGAACGGAGACAGGTATGAAAGCGTTGACTGCGAATGACGTCGTAACGGCGGAGAACGATCAGTCGATCGAAACGAGGAGGCGCAATGCCATCAAGGGCGCGTTCTTCTCCGAGTTCATCGACATGTTCGATATCTATCTGCCGGTGGTGGTGTTGTCGCCGGTGCTGGGATTTTTCCAGCCGCCGCATCTTTCGGCCGGCATGGAGACCATCCTCGCGTCGCTGGTCTTTATCACGACGCTGCTCGGCCGGCCGGTCGGCGCGTTGCTGTTCGGCATGATCGCGGACCGCGTCGGCCGTCGCAAGGCGTCGATCTGGTCCGTGTCCGGCTTCGGCGTGGTGACGCTGCTCATCGCGTTGCTGCCCGGCTATGAAACGCTCGGCATCGTGTCGTATTGGCTGCTGGTGCTGCTGCGTTTCGTCGACGGGATTTTTCTGGGCGGCGGCTACACGGGCGCGATGCCGCTCGCGATCGAGTATTCGAAGAAAGAGCAGCGCGGTTTCGTGGGCGGCTTCATCATCTCCGGATTTCCGGCCGCATACGTGACCATCAACCTCGTCGCGATGCTGATGTTCGTGCTGTTTCCGCTCAACGGCATGCACTCGCCGTACGCGCAATGGGGCTGGCGCATTCCGTTCGTGCTCGGCGCGGCACTGGCGGGTTTGCTGACGATGTACTACGTGCGCAAGGTCTCCGAATCGGAAATCTGGAAGAGCGAAGCCGCCGACAAGGCCACCGTCACCGAAAAGCTGCCGCTCTCCGATCTGCTGCGCGGCAAGAGCGGTCGCAATCTGTTGCAGGTGCTGGTGATGATGACGGGCTTCTGGCTCACGCAGAACATCATCACGATTTTCCTGCCGACGGGCCTGCTGGTGAAGACGCTGCATCTGAGCGGCTTCCAGATGACCGCGACGCTCATGCTCACGTATTTCGTGCTGTTTTTCAGCTACATCGGTTCGGGGATGATCGCGCAGCGCATCGGGCGGCGCCGTTTCTTCGTGATCGTCGGTCCGCTGATCGCGACGGTCGGCGCGGCGCTGCTGTACGTGCTGGCGAATGTCGACGGGCTCTCGCTGTCGACCATCATGCTGCTGGTGTGCGTGCTCGCGGTGCTCGTCACGTCGCCGTGGGGCGTGATCGTCACGTACATCAACGAGCGTTTCGTGACCGATGTGCGTGCAACGGGCTTCGGTGTCGGCTTCAGTCTGTCGGTGATCATCCCTTCGTTCTACGCGTTTTATATGAACTGGCTCGGCGCCTTCATGCCGCTGCGGCTGACCTCGGTCGTGCTGCTATGCGTGGGTGGCCTGATCGGCATGGTCGGCGCGCTGATGGGCCCGGAAACGAAAGATGTGGATTTCTAATTTCGAAGCAGAGGAACACAACTCATGAACAAGGAACGGATCGGCTTCATCGGTCTCGGCAACATGGGCGGACGCATGACACGGCGTCTCGTCGACTCGGGCATCGCCGTGTTGGGTTACGACACCGTGCGTGAACGCATCGACACCGCGGGCGCGAAAGCGGCCGGCACCGTGGGCGAAGTGATCGCGTATGCGGACGTCGTGATGATGTCGTTGCCGGACAGCAAGGTCGTCGAGGCGGTCGTGGAAGGCGAGGACGGCGTGCTCGCGCATTGTCGCGCGGGGCAGATCGTCGTCGATCTGAGTACGGCCGCCGCCAGCTCGACGATTCGCCTCGCCAAACGCTTTGCCGAGCGCGGCGTGCATTACGTCGACGCCGGCATTTCGGGCGGCGCGGCGGCGGCGGAGAAGGGCTCGCTCACGTTGATGGTGGGCGGCGATGCCGACGCCGTGGCCGCGCTGCAATGGGCCTTCGCGCCAATCAGCTCGAAGGTCGCGCACATGGGCGTGAGCGGCGCGGGCCACACCACCAAGCTGCTGAACAACTTTCTGAACGCGGTGAGCCTCGCCGCCAGCGCCGAAGTGATGGTGGCGGGCAAGAAGGCGGGGCTCGACCTGCATCTGCTGCTCGATGTGCTGAACAGCAGCAGCGGTGTCAATTTCGCCACGCTCAACCGTTTCCCGAAGATCGTCGATGGCGACTATCTGGAAGGCGGCCTGACCGGCAAGCTGATGACCAAGGACGTGGTGCTGTACGTGGACCGCGCGCGCGAACTCGGCGTGACGTCGCTGAATTCGGCCGGCCCGCTCGCGAGCTTTGGTCTCGGCACTGCGCTGGGTTACGGCGATGTGATCAGCAACCGTGTCGTCGATGCGATCGGCGACGTGTCGGGCGGCGTGCGGCTGTTCGACGGAGCACACAAGGAGAAAAACGCATGAAGGTCTTTCACGGCAGAGCGGCCGGCGCGATATCCGAGCGCCGCAGCGACACGTTCACCGGCACCGTCTGGGCCGACCCGGTCATGCCGGCAACCAATGGCGTCACCATCAATACCGTGCTGTTCGAACCGGGCGGCCGCACTTACTGGCACACGCACGAGTTCGGCCAGGTCTTGCAGGTGACGGCCGGTCAGGGCTGGATCTGTCTGGACGGCGAAGAACCGCAGCCGATCCGCCAGGGCGACATCGTGTTCATCGGACCGAACGAGCGGCACTGGCACGGTGCGAGTGAAAACAGCTACATGGTCCACATCGCGACGTCGATCGGCAAGGGCACGTGGCAGGAAGAGGTGGCAGCGCAAGATTATCCGGCTGCCGCGGCCCGCTAGCGCGAGCACGAGCGGACCGAACGCACATGCGGTGCGCAGGTTGGCCCTGCATGCGCAAAGAACAGCCACCGTATTTCCATCGATGGAATTCACGTCATGACCCAGACTATGCCGCAGCCGGATCTGTCGCGCCTTCGCGACGAACTCGTCGACCTGCACGGCAAGGCGAGTCCCGAATGGGACAGCCTCGTGCGCCTCGATCCGCGTTTCGTCGACGCCTACCTGAAGTTCGCGGGCGTGCCGCGGCGCAGGAATCATCTCGACGACAAGACGCGCGCGTTCATCGCGCTCGCTGCCGACGCATGCGCGACGCAACTGTATGCGCCGGGCGTCGCGCGCCATATCGAACGGGCGTTGTCGTTCGGTGCGACCCGCGACGAGTTGATCGAAGTGCTGGAGTTGATCAGCACGATCGGCATTCACACCAGCAATGTCGGCGTGCCGGTACTGCTCGAAGTACTCGAAGAAGAAGGGTTGCGTCACGGCGCGCCTGAACTCGATGAGCGCCGGCAAAAACTGAAAGCCGAGTTCGAGACGAACCGCGGCTACTGGCATCCAACGTGGGAAGGTCTCCTCGAACTCGATCCGGATCTTTTCGAAGCGTATGTCGAGTTTTCGTCGGTGCCGTGGCGCACCGGCGTGCTGAGCCCGAAACTCAAGGAGTTCATGTACTGCGCGTTCGACGCGTCCGCTACGCATCTCTACGTGCCGGGCCTGAAGCTGCACATGCGCAACGCGCTGCGCTACGGCGCGAGCGCCGAGGAACTGATGGAGTTGCTGGAAATCGTCAGCGTGACGGGGATTCACGGCGCGGAATTGGGCGCGCCGCTGCTGGAAGCCGCTCTCGCGCGCAGCGGCGCGGTTGTGGGGAACCCGCATGCATAATCCAGCGAGACGCACGTCCGTGTTTTCTGTCCAACCGGCGGCGCGCGAGTGGGCTGCGTCAAACGCCTGGTCTGTGCAGCGCAACGCGAGGGCCGGTGCGCCACATTCGGCATGGCGCGCGATGCAGTCGGCGCCGCTTTCGGTACTCGCCTCGAACGAAAGCGAGCATGCGCACGTGCTCGCTGTCGCGATTCTTGGCTACAACTAGCGTGTCCGTCGATATGACCTCTCAATCGGCCACGCTCGTCGTCCTGCGTCACGGTCAGTCGGTCTGGAATCGGGCCAATCGCTTCACCGGCTGGAGCGATGTCGGTCTGTCGGATCAAGGGGAGGCCGATGCCCAGCGCGTCGGTGAGCGTTTGCGTGAAGCGGGTTTCCGTTTCGATCTGGCGGTGACGTCGGCGTTGTCGCGCGCCACCGATACCCTCGCGCACGTGCTGCGCGCCCTCGACCAGTCACAGCCTGAAACCGTGCGCTCGTGGCGGCTGAACGATCGCCACTATGGCGCGCTGACGGGCATGGAAAAAGACGTGGCCGCGCTCGCCTACGGTGCGGACCGTGTGCGGCAATGGCGGCGCGGCTTCGACCTTGCGCCACCGGCGCTCGATGCGGACCTGCATGCGGCATTGGTGCGTGCGTTACATGACGATGCGATGCCTGGTGCCGATGCGCTGCCGCGCACCGAAAGCTTGCGCGACACATTGCGGCGTGTGCTGCCGCTGTGGGACGACTGCGTTGCTCCTGCACTGACGCGTGGACAGTCGGTACTGATGGTGGGGCATGGCAACTCGTTGCGGGCGCTTTTCAAGCAACTCGACGGCATCGGCGACGACGCAATCGCCTCGGTTGAAGTCGCGCATGCGGAACCGTTGGTCATGAGTTTCGACGCAACGCTTTGCGTCACTTCCCGCGTGCCGCTAGCAGCTCTGCCGGCCCGCCGCTGAAACGCGCGCTGGCTCGCCATTTTTGTGCGCAGTACCAGTCAAAAGCTGCCTGCAACGATGCCCGCTCACGTATCATGGAGGCTGGATCTTGTCGGACGGGAATACAATAATGTCAACAGACATGGACGTCATCAGACCTGAGACGCTGCGGCATCAGGTGGAAAACGTGCTGCGCCAGGCTATCGTAAGCGGGCGTTTCGCGCCTGGTGCGCGCCTGATCGAGCGCGAGTTGTGCGAGACGCTCGGCGTAAGCCGGACGTCCGTGCGCGAAGCGCTGCGCAAGCTCGAGGCCGAAAAGCTGGTGCGCAGCGTGCCGCATAAAGGCCCCATCGTCGCGGTGATATCAAAAGAAGAGGCCGTCGAGTTGTATGCGTTGCGAGGGCTACTCGAAGGTTTTGCCGCGCATGAGTTCGCCCGCCTTGCCAGTGACGACGCCATTTCTCGCTTTGGGGACGTCGCGAAGGAACTACGCGCCGAGGCAACGGCGCAAAACCAGCAAGGCGTGCTGCGCGCGAAAACCGCGCTCTATGATTTGCTGCTGGAGAACTGCGGCAACGCGCTAATCCAGGAAATCCTCAATAGTCTCTATTCGCGCATCAATCTGTTGCGCTCCACTTCGCTGATGCATCCGGAGCGGCTGCCGAACAGCCTGCGCGAAATCGACCGTCTTTATAAGGCCTTGAAGGCAAGAGACGGCGAGGCCGCGCAGAACATTGCACGGTTGCATGTCGCCAATGCCGAGAAGGCGGCGCTACGGATGCTGGATAAGGCGGAGTAGTTGGTGGGCGACCGTGCCTTCTTCGGCAAGGTCGTCATCTCTCATTGACGGCAGCGGGCGAACACGCAAGCCATCTCGCCTCCGGAGCCTTCAATGTAGCAGGACCGTCTCCGCGGACGTCACATCGCGCAAAGGCGTGCGCCGGATCAGATACGTAACGACGATCGCCGCCGCAAACAGAAAATATCCGAGGATATAGAAGCTGCTGGACAGATTGCCGCCGCGTGCATAGAAGCCAACGATAAGCGGCCCGACCACGCCACCGAAACTCGCGAACATGTTGATCAGGGCGATCGAAGGCGCGGCCTGATTACGCGGCACTTTGCTGATCACCCAGGCCCACCATGTGCCGCTTGGCGAGAACAGCCCCGCGCCGGCGATGCAGAACATGATCATCGTGAACACCAGGCCGCCGTCGATATAGTGCTGCGCCAGCAGCGCCGCGCCCGCGACCACCAGCGGTACGGCGACGAACCAGCCTCGCGAGAGAGATGACGGCCGGTCGGATAACCACGAGTTGATGAACATCGAAAACGCGCCGAATAGCGACGGCAACGCGGTGAGCCAGCCGACTGCGGCATAGCCGTGGGCGAAGTACTGCTTGATGAGACTGGGCATCCACAGGCCGAAACTGAAGATCACCATGATCCAGGAGAGCGCGACGACGGCCAGCAACCAGACGGTGGATTGCTTCAGCACACTGCCAAAACTGTCGTCGGCCCCGGTGCCGGCAAGACGCTGCTGCGTGATGAAATCCCGCTCGGACGTGGACAGCCAGCGGTCTGTCGCGGGGTCGTCCGAGACGAACAGCCACACGAGTACCGCCATCACGATGGCCGGCAAACCTTGCAGGATGAACATCGTCTTCCAGTGAAACACGTCGATCATCCAGCCCGCGAGCGGCGCCATGACCACCGACGATAGCGGCAGCGCATATTGCGCGAATGCGATGCCGCGCGCCCGTTCGCGCGCCGGGAACCAGTGCACGAAGATGACCGAGAACGACGGCCATATCACCCCTTCGGCGAGACCCATGATGACGCGAACAGTGATCAATGCGGGCAGCGTGTGCACCATCCCGGTCAGGCACGCCATTACGCCCGTGATGAACATCGATACGGCGATCACGCGGCGTGGCCCGATGCGCGTCGAGAGCCAGCCGCCGGGAATCTGCGTGACGAGGTAGCCCCAGAAAAACGCCCCCAGCAGCGCGCCGGTAATCGTGGTGCCGAGTTGCAGGTCGCGCGCCATTTGGGGCGCGGCGACGCCGATGTTGGTGCGGTCCGCGAACGCAACCAGGTAACTGATGAAAACGATCAGGCCCACACGCAGCCAGCGTGACTTGCCGATTCGTGCAGTGTCGAGTGCGGTGTCCATCGTGCGTCTCCTCCGTCTGTGACGTCGTAGTAGTAGTTGGCGATCCGGCGGTGTGATGTCAGGAACGGCCGGTCAGGAAACGGCCGCCTGTTTCTCCAGCGCCGCGATTTCTTCCAGCACGATGGGCAGCGCCAGTTCGAAGCTCGCCATTCCCATCGTGCTCGCCAGCTGCATGACTTCAAGAATCTCGGCTGGCGTCGCGCCATACTTCAGCGCGTTCTCGATGTGCACATGCGTGCCGGGCACGTATTGGTGCGTCACCGACACGTCGACGGCGATGTACATGAATTCCTTCACCTTCGGCGCAAGCTTGCCGTGTACCCACGGAACCGACGAGAACGTCGTGAACGCTTCGAAGAAATCCGGATCGAGCGCGAGCGTGCCGTCCCAGATCGCGCTCCAGTAGCCACGTTTCTCCGTGAACTCGCGCTTGATCGCCTGGCGCCGCGAGTCGGCGTGACGCGTATCGATTGCATTGCGCGGATCGTTGGCGACTTTCTCTTCCAGCACCGGCATGCCGATCACGCACGCATGAACGCCGATCACGCTGATGAGTTCCAGCGTTTCCAGCAGTTCGTCGCGAGTCGCGCCGAGGCGCAGCGCTTCGCGGCAGAAGCGCCGCGCGCCGTTAGCGTTCAGATGCGTGACCGATGCTTCGAGAGCGAAACTCACCAGCGCCTTCACTTTCGGTTCGAGCGGACCGTTGCGATAGGCGCAGCCCGCAAACGCCAGATACGCGTCGACGAAGGCGGGACGGATTTCGATCAGCGGATCGAGCGACGCGGGCCACGTGCCGCCATCGGCGACGAACGATGCGATCTGCTTCCTGAGCGAAGACGAAGTCATTGGGTATCCGAAATAATGTTTGAATGGCTCCGTGCGAGATCTCTGGCCATGACGGCAATCAAGGAGAAAGGCGCAGGAGGTGCTGCTTATCTTATGAGCGGCCCGGCGGAACTGCAAACCGATGCATGCCCTGGAAGGAGTTGTTGCTTTGCAGCGCGGCAGCAACGGCCAAAGCCCCCGAACGCCTTTGCCACGAGCCGTCTCCCCGGTTCGCGCAGTTATGACGCGGCGCATTATTAAGCGCTGCTTATACAGCCCTTTTGCACATTTCAATGGACGCTGACGGTCGCCGCGCCGAGCATTCACTCACGCCAACTGCAATGGGAATCCGCATGAAAGCGCTGGAAGGCTTGCGAGTGCTCGATCTGGGAACCTTCGTGGCCGGGCCGTTCTGTACGACGATCCTTGCCGAGTTCGGCGCGGAAGTGATCAAGGTTGAGCCGCCTCAAACCGGCGATGCGCTGCGCCGGTTCGGCACCGGAACGGATTGCGGCGACACGCTGATGTGGCTCACCGAGAGCCGCAACAAGAAGTGCGTGACGCTCAATCTTGCCGACCAGCGCGGCCAGCAGATGCTTCGCGATCTGGCGGCGAGCTGCGACATCGTCGTGGAGAATTTCCGGCCGGGCGTGATCGAGAAGTGGGGCCTCGACTTCGAATCGCTGCACAAGCGCAATCCGCGCACGATTCTCGTGCGGATCTCCGCCTACGGACAGGATGGGCCGAGCCGCGGCAAACCAGGCTTCGCACGGGTCGCGCATGCGTTTTCGGGGCTCGCCTATCTGGCCGGCGAGCCGGACCGGATTCCAGTCACGCCCGGCTCGACGTCGCTCGCCGACTACGGCTCGGGCATGTATGCGGCGGTGGGCGCGCTGATTGCGTTGCAGGCACGCGAGCGCACCGGTCGCGGTCAATGTGTCGATCTTGCGCTCTACGAGCCGATGTTCCGTGTTCTCGACGAGATGGTCCCTGCATACCAGATGTTCGGCAAGGTGCGCGAGCGGATGGGCGCGAACGCGGTGAACGTCGCGCCGCATGCGCATTACCGCACACGCAACGAGCGCTGGGTCGCCATTGCATGCACCAACGACAAGATTTTCCGCCGCTTCGCGCACGTGCTTCAGCAACCTGAACTCGCGGGCGACGACCGCTGGGGCCGCGCGTCGGCGCGCATCGCCGCGATCGATGAAGTCAATGCAACTGTGCAGGAATGGGTCGGCGCGCGCGACCACGACGAAGTGCTGCGTTTGTGCGACGAGGGCTCGGTGCCGGCGAGCCTGCTATATAGCGTCGCCGATATCTTCGACGATCCGCAATATCAGGCGCGCGGCAATATCCGGACGATGCCGTCGCGGGCAGGCGACGTGGCGGTGCCGAATGTGATTCCGCGCTTATCGGAAACGCCCGGCGACATCGAATGGCTCGGAGCGGCGCTCGGCAGCCATAACGACGACGTATTCGGCGAGTTGCTCGGTTGCACCGGCTCGGACCTTGCCGCGTTGCGCGCGGCCGGCGTGATCTAGCGATCGATTTCACCATTACCGACGGCTCTCATGTCCCGCTTCCTTCGTACCTATCTGTTCGCACCCGCAACGCGTTCCGAGCGCTTTGACAAAGCCGCGCGCGCGGGCGCCGGCGCCGTGATCGTCGATCTCGAAGACGCGGTCGAGCCTGCGCGCAAGGACGATGCGCGGATCTCGCTCGCGAGCACGTTGCCGGCATTGGCGGACACCGCGCGTGCGTTGAAGGTGCAGTTGCTGGTCCGCATCAATAGCCACGGTACACCGTGGTACGACGCCGATCTGGCCGCATGCGCCGGGCTCGACCTCGACGGCATCGTGATTCCGAAAGCGGAGCACGCGGACGAGATCGCCCGCATCGCTTCGATGGAACCGCGCTGGGCGCTGCATTTGCTGATGGAAACCGCGGCGGGCTTCGACTGTCTCGCCGAACTGGCGCGTGCGCCGAACGTTGCCCGCCTGATGCTCGGCACCGTCGATCTGGCGCTCGACCTTGGCGCGAATGAAATGGGTGAGCCATTGCATTACTATCGCTCGAAGATCCTGCTGTTTACGCGCCTGGCAGGATTGCTGCCGGCCGTGGACGGCGTCTGCACGAATCTCGACGATGCCACCGCGCTCGACGCTGAAGTGCAACGCGCTCGCGCCTTCGGTTTCGGGGCCAAGCTGTGCGTGCATCCGAAGCAGATCGCACCGGTCACCGCCGGGCTCGGTCCGGCGCCGCGCGAAGTGCAATGGGCGACGCGGGTCTGCGAAGTCGCTCAGAGCGGCGCGGCGGTGGCGGTCGACGGCAAGCTCGTCGATGCGCCGGTGCTCGCGCAAGCGCGCCGCATTCTGGAGGCGGCCGGCCATGCGTGAGCAGGCATTGAACTCAGGCGCGCTGACCGTGCCGCATTTGCGGCCTATTGTTGGCCTGCCGATGAACCTCTCGAAACTTTTTCCCGGTAAGCCGTCGAGCCGGAGCATCAACGATCTGCAGCATATCCGCGCGTTCGTCACGGTGGCGCGCGAAGGCAGTCTGACCAAGGCGGCGAAGCGGCTCAATCTGACGCAGCCTGCCGTCAGCCTGCAACTGAAGAGTCTGCAGGACCAGTTGAAGCTGCGTCTGCTGGTGCGCTCGCCGCGCGGCCTGGCGCTCACGCCTGACGGCCTCAGGCTGCTGCCGTACGCGGAGCAGATTCTCGAATCGATCGGCAGCTTCGAAGTGGCCGCGGACAACCTCGTCAGCATCCTGTCGGGCACCGTGTCGATCGGCACGATTCTCAATCCGCAGACGATTCGTCTGGGCGCGATCCTGCAATACATGGCGAATCGCTATCCGGAAGTGCGCACCCGTCTACGTCATTCGATGACGGGTCACGTGATCGAACGGCTGGCCAACGGCGCGCTCGACGTCGGCTTCTACCTCGGCACGCCGGCTGAAAGCGACGGCGTCGAACTGCATGCAGTGGCGCTGATGCCTATCACTTATTGCGTCATTGCGCCGAAAGGCTGGCAGGAGCGCATCAACGGACTCGGCTGGGCCGGGCTTGCCGAACTGCCGTGGATCTGGACGCCGTCGTCGTCGATGCATAACCGGCTGCTCACGAGCGCATTCGACTCGGTCGGCGCGAAGCCGCAGGTGGTGGCGGAGGTCGATCTCGAAGCGTCGATGATCGAACTGGTGCGCGCGGGCGTCGGGCTCTCGCTCGCGCGCGAATCCGTCGCCATCGACGAAGCGCAGAAATACGGAGCGGCGATCTCGCGCGAAGTGCCAATCGAGATTCCGCTGTCGTTCATCAGCCTCGCGCGGCGGCGCGAGGAGCCGTTGATCGAAGCAATGTTCTACGCCGCGCAGATGGCGTTCGCCTGAACGCGGGAGAGCGCGGGAAAGGCAGTTTCGAAGGCGCTCGCAGCGACCGACAACATAGGAGACAGACCATGCCGGCTTATGGAGCAAACGTGGCACAACGGCTCGACGCACTCGAGACCGGACCGTTTCACTGGCGTCTGCTGGGCCTGATCGGCGGCGGCATGTTCTTCGATGCATTCGACAATTTCCTCGCGGGCAGCGTGCTCGGCGCGCTGGTGCAACAGGGTCTGTCGGACATGCATATGAACGCGCTGTTCATTTCAATGAGCTTTGCGGGACTCACACTCGGCGCGTGGGGCGCGGGTGTGATCGGCGATCGCTTCGGGCGGCGTTTCTCATACCAGTTCAATCTGCTCATCTTCGGCGTGACGTCGATCGCCGCGGCGCTCGCGCCTTCGATGACGTGGCTGATCGTGCTGCGTTTCATCATGGGTATCGGGCTCGGCGCGGAAATCGTCGTCGGCTACAGCACGCTGAACGAGTTCACACCGGCGCATGCGCGGGGCCGCTTCTCGTCGTTGCTGAATCTGATTACGAACTCGTCGGTGCTGGTCTCGTCCGCATGCGCGTTCCTGATCATTCCGCACTTCGGCTGGCGCTGGATGTTCGCGATACCGGGCATCGGCGCGCTCGTGATCTGGTATCTGCGCAAGTCGATGCCGGAATCGCCGCGTTGGCTCGCGGCGGTCGGGCGGCATCAGGAGGCTCGCGAAGTGGTCGAGCGGATCGAGGCGCAAAGCGTGCGTCGCGATGCGCCGATTCCGAATGCGCCGCAGGAGGAGGAACCGGGACGGCTGCGCGATCTGTTCGCGGCGCGGCAGATGTCACGCACGCTGGTCGGCATCGCGGTGGTCTGCATTTCGTTCACGGCGATGTACGCGTTCGTCGCATGGGTGCCGACCTTCCTCGTCAAGCAGGGCTTCGATATTTCACACTCGCTGCTGATCACGTCCGCGATGTTCGCGGGCGGTCCCGCGGGTTCGTTGATCAGCATGGCGATCGCGGACAGGATCGGCCGCAAGTGGGGACTCGTGATCTTTTCGGCATTGGGCGCCGCGATCGGCATGGCGTACCCGTATGTCACTCACGCGGCGACGATCGCGCTGGTCGGCTTCGGCGTGACGACATGCATCTACGTGACGTCCGCGCTGGGTGTTGCGTGCTACGTCACCGAGCTTTTCCCGACACGGCTGAGACTGCGCGGCGTCGGGCTCGCGAATGCGGCGGGACGTGCGGTGAATGTCGGCGTGCCGTACGTGGTGGCGAGCGTCTATGCGCTGGCCGGGCTGCTCGGCGTCGTGACGTTCATTGCCGCGCTGTTCGCGCTGCTGGTGGTAATTCTCGCTGCGTTCGGCATCGAAACAAGGAAGCGCACGCTCGAGGAGGTGCAGGCGAATACCGCGCCGGAAGCCGTCATCGGCGTGGAAAAACCCATCAACATCGGAGGCATGTAAATGAGCAACGCATCGGATACGTACGAACTATTCGCGATCAAGTACGCCCGGCGGGACGGCTGGCGCTGCGACAACTTCATTGGCGGCGACGACGATCACCAGAGCGCGATGCCGCTCGACTACTACGTGTGGGTCGCGAGAAACAGCGAGCGCGCCGTGCTGATCGACACCGGCTTCAACGCCGAGGTTGCCGCGAAGCGCGGGCGCGGCGTGCTGCGCTGTCCGATCGATTCGCTCAGACTCGTCGGCGTCGATCCCGATGCTGTCAGCGATGTGGCAATCACGCATTTGCACTACGACCATGTCGGCAATTTCACGCTGCTGCCGTCGGCGCGTTTCCATCTTCAGGAAACGGAGATGCACTTCGCCACCGGGCGTCACATGAAATACCGGCATTTTGCGCACCACTACGAGCCCGACGATGTCGCCGCGATGGTGAAGATGAATTTCGCGCAACGTGTGGTGATGCACGACGGCCCAGTCGATCTCGCGCCGGGCATCCAGCTGCAACCGGTGGGCGGCCATACGCCGGGTTTGCAGATCGTGCGCGTGAAGACCGCTCGCGGCTGGGTCGTGGTCGCGTCCGATGCTTCGCATTTCTACGACAACATCGAAAATCGCCGGCCATTTTCGAACGCCTGCGATGTTTGCCGGATGCTCGAAGCGTACGACACCGTTTATCTGCTCGCCGATTCGAAGCAGCACGTGATTCCTGGCCACGACCCGCAGGTGCTCGAACGCTATCCGGCGCCGTCGCGCGAACTGGAAGGGATTGTCGCGCGACTCGACGTGGCGCCGAACGATAGCGCCCGATAAAGCCGCCTGAACACGCACACGCTCATCAAGAGAACTACTATGGAAGACGAACTGCGCATCATGGCCGTGGCCGGCAATCTCGGCTACGGCTTTCCCGAAGCATCGCTGCGTAATGGCATCGCGCGCAAGCCGCACCTGATCGGCGCCGATAACGGCTCGTCCGATCCGGGACCGTACTATCTCGGGAGCGGCAAGTCGCTCATCAAGCGCGAGCAGTTGCGCCGCGATCTGGGGTTGTCGCTGAAAGCGGCGCGCGACGCCGGCGTGCCCTACGTGATCGGCACGGCGGGCACGGCGGGCGGCAAGCCGCATATGGAAGAGTTTCTCGACGTACTCGACGAAGTCACGCGACGCGACGGCTTGCGCTACAAGCTGGCGACGATTCCGGCGGAGATCGACAAGAACGTCATCAAGCAGGCGATTCGCGAAGGCCGCGTGAAATCGATGGGCGTGCTGCCCGAACTGACCGAACAGGCCGTGGACGACGCCACACGCATCGTCGCGCAGATGGGCACCGATCCGTTCGTCAACGCGTTCGAGGCGGGCGCCGACGTGATCATCGCCGGTCGCGCGTGCGATACCGCGATTTACGCGAGTCTTGCCGCCTGGCGCGGTTTCGACATGGGCCTCGCGTTTCATATGGCGAAGCTGCTCGAATGCGGCGCGCAATGCGCCGTGCCGCTCGCCGCGAACGACTGCCTGCTCGGCACGCTGCGCCGCGATCACTTCGAACTGGAGCCGATGAACCCGGAGCGGGGCGTGACGCCTGTTTCCGTCGCCGCGCACATGATGTACGAACAGCCCGATCCGCACCATTTTTACGAGCCGGAAGGTTTGGTCGATCTCGAACATACGCACATCGAAAAGCTCGACGACCGCCGCGTGCGCGTGAGCGGCAGCAAGCTGGTCGAGATGCCGCCGAGCCTCAAGCTCGAAGGCGTGAAGTTGCGCGGCTACCGGACGATCACCATCGCCGGCATGACCGATCCACGCCTGCTCGCGGCGCTCGATCAGGTCGAAGCGCGGGTGCGCGACGACGTTGCGCGTCTGACCGCGCACGACATGAAGCCGGGCGACTACGAGCTCAACTTCATCTACTACGGCCGCAACGGCGTACGCGTCGATCAGCGCGAGCCGCGTCTCGCTCACGAGATCGGTATGGTGATCGAGGCAATTGCACCCACGCAGGAACTCGCGAACATGGCGCTTTCGCTCGCGCGCAGTTCGTTCCTGCATGGCTATTTCAAGGGGCGCAAGGCGACCGCCGGCAACCTAGCGTTTCCGTTTTCACCTTCGGATCTGGTTGGCGGACCCGTGTACGAATTTACGATTTATCACGTGATGCAGGTTGCCGACCCGGCCAAGCTCTTTCCCGTAACCACGACCCAGATCGGGTGATGCGATGAATCTGACCGACGTATTCGATCCTTCCCGCGGCGACACCGTTTACGACCTCGCCGAAGTGATGCGCAGCAAGAACGCGGGCCCGCTGTACCTGACCTTCGACATGATCTTTCCAGATGCCGCCGTATATCGCCGCGTGCGCGACAGCGACGTGCTGACGCCTGAACTGGTGAGCGCGCTCTATCAGGTGGATGCGGGCGATGTCAGCATCGTTTCATTCGACGCCGCCAACGCGATCAAGATCACCATTCCGCGCGCCGGACCCACATCCGGCGCGCCCGGCGATCGGGACGTGTATGGCGCTCAACAGCACGAACCGCTGATCGGCGTACGTATTCCACCGGCAGAGCAGGTGGACTGACACGCTTCGCGCACGCGGCGTGCGAGAAAAGTGTCACCCAGCGAGATACGCTGCCTCGACGCGCTGGCGAGTGGCCAGATCCGCTGCAGGGTCATTTAGCATGCACCGCACACCAGTCCTTTGGACCAAGGTCCAATGGCGGCAGCGCTTCGCCGGTGCTAGGGTGAGAAGGTGAGACATCGGGTCTGTGCCCGCTGCACAAGCCCTCTGCAAGCATCGCCACAGTCCATGGCTCATGGCTGTCGGCGGCATATGCGATGCGGCCGCATGCCCGCTCGGCTGCGGCCTGGTGGCGTGTCGGGGGAATGACTTGAATTCGCGATCGCAAGTGGATATTGCCCGCATCCTGCTGATCATCGTGATCCTGTCGCTACTGATCTTCGGCAGTCTTTATATCGTCCGTCCATTTCTGCCGGCGCTGATCTGGGCGACGATGATTGTCGTCGCCACGTGGCCTGTCATGCTCGGCATCCAGAAGCGCGTCGGCGGCCGCCGCTGGATCGCCGTCACCGTGATGCTGGTCGGCTTGCTAGTCGTGATCGTGCTGCCGCTGTACGCGGCGGTGTCAACGATCGCCGAGCACGGCGGTGATATTGTCGAACAGACCAGGGCGCTGCCGAACTACACGCTGCCTCCCCCGCCTCGCTGGCTGCATGAGGTCCCACTTGCCGGCGAACGACTCGCAGGCGAGTGGCAGCGCCTGTCCGACGCGGGTCCCGGCGGCATCCTTGCGCGAGTGCAGCCTTATGTGATGATCGCCGCAAGATGGCTGCTCTCGCAAGCGGGCACGGTCGGTGTGCTGGTGATCCACCTGGTCCTCACCGTGATCATTGCCGGGATTCTCTATTCACGGGGCGAGGCCGCGTCCGCCAGCGTGGTGCGTTTCGCGGCGCGTGTCGCCGCCGAACGCGGCGCGGCGGCAGTGCGGCTCGCCGGATTATCAATCCGCGCGGTCGCGCTCGGGATCGTCGTAACGGCTGCCGCGCAGGCGGCGCTCGCCGGGCTGGGCCTGTACGTCGCCGGAATCCCCGGCGCGGGGATTCTGACAGCGCTGATCCTGATTCTCTGTCTCGCGCAAATCGGTCCGGGCCTTCCGCTGATCGGTGCCGTGGTTTGGCTGATCTATTACGACCAACTCGTCGCGGGAATCGCGCTTGGGGTCTGGTCGGTGTTCGTCGGGTTGCTCGACAATGTGTTGCGGCCGCTGCTGATCAAGCGAGGCGTGGACCTGTCGATTCTGCTGATTCTGACCGGCGTGCTCGGCGGGGTGATCGCGTTCGGGATCGTCGGCCTGTTCATCGGCCCGGTGATACTCGCGGTGACCTTCACGCTGCTGCAGGCGTGGATCGACGAGGAGGCGCCGTCGGCGCCCATCGAGCCGACCCTCACGACTACCGGCGACCGGCCGGATTGCGCCCCGTAGTTGCGCCCCGGACGTGAAGCGCCGGTTCCCGCGCGTGACGATCCCATCCGCGTTGCGTTGACGCTGAGTTCATTCACCCTAACGGAGGAAAAGCATGGCCCTCGCAATCGTCGACGTAGCGGAACAAAAACGCTTGAACGACGCCCGTGAGGCGCAAATCCCGTGGAAGAAGTGGGGGCCTTACCTCAGCGAGCGGCAGTGGGGGACGGTGCGAGAGGACTACAGCGAAAACGGCGACGCCTGGAACTACTTTACCCATGACCACGCACGCTCACGCGCCTACAGGTGGGGCGAGGACGGGCTGGGTGGATTGTGCGACGACAAGCAGCAGCTATGCTTTGCGCTGGCGTTGTGGAACGGGCGCGACCCGATCCTGAAGGAACGCCTCTTCGGCCTCACCAACAGCGAGGGCAACCATGGCGAGGACGTGAAGGAATATTACTTCTACCTCGACAGCACGCCCACGCACTCCTACATGAAGTACCTCTACAAGTACCCGCAGCGGGAATATCCCTACCGCGACCTTGTCGAGACCAACGCAAGGCGATCACGGGAGGAGTTGGAGTATGAACTCCTCGACACCGGCATCTTCGATGAGGACCGGTATTTCGATGTGTTCGTGGAATACGCCAAGGCGGCTCCGGAAGACATCCTCGTGCGCATTTCCGTACACAACCGCGGACCGGAGCCGGCACGGCTGCGGGTCTTGCCCACACTGTGGTTCCGCGACACATGGTCGTGGGGTGAGGACGATCGCAAGCCCTCGCTGCGCGATGCGGGTGCTGGCGCGATTCAGGCCACGCACCATGAACTGGGCGAGTACTGGCTTCAATGCGAAGGCGCCCCGGAGACGCTCTTCACCGAAAATGAGAGTAACGCTCAGCGTCTGTGGGGCCAACCTAACGCATCTCCCTACGTCAAGGATGCGTTCCACGCCTACGTCATCTCGGGACAGGGCGACGCGGTGAATCCCGCCAGGACGGGAACCAAGGCCGCGGCCAACTATGTCTTCGAGGTGCCGGGCGGCGGCAGCAAGACGATCCGGCTACGCCTGAGCACAACGAACGTGAATAACGCCTTCGGCGATTTCGAGAACATATTCGATAACCGCATCGCGGATGCTGACGAGTTCTACACGCGGATTACTCCCAAATCGTTGACCGACGATCAGCGCCGGGTGCACCGCCAGGCGTTGGCGGGAATGCTATGGAGCAAGCAGTACTACTACTTTGATCTGCAGTACTGGCTGCGCGAGCACCGGAGTCATCCATTGCTCGAGTCCGCGCGCCGCGACGTGCGCAACACGGAGTGGTTTCACATGTTGAATGCCGACGTGATCTCCATGCCGGACAAATGGGAGTATCCGTGGTACGCCTCCTGGGACCTGGCCTTCCACACGGTCTCACTGGCGCTGGTGGATTTCGATTTCGCCAAGGAGCAGCTGCTGCTGATGCTGCGCAGCCTGTACTTTCACCCAAGCGGGCAGATTCCAGCCTACGAGTGGAACTTCAGCGACGTGAATCCGCCGGTGCATGCCGCTGCCACGCTCTGGTTGTACAAATACGAGAGACAGCTGGGCCGGGCCGACCTGCGATTCCTGGAACGCTCGTTTCAGGGGTTGATGCTCAATTTCAACTGGTGGGTGAACCGCAAGGACCCTGCGGGGCGCAACGTCTTCGCCGGCGGTTTTCTGGGTCTGGACAATATCGGTGTATTCGACCGCAGTGCACAGCTCCCGACCGGTGGTTCGCTGGAGCAGGCGGACGGGACAGCGTGGATGGCGTTCTATTGCCAGAGCATGCTGGAGATAGCCCTTATTCTCACCGAGTACGACCCGATCTACGAAGAGATCGCTTTCAAATTCGTCCAGCATTTCATGTGGATTGCCTATGCGATGGACCGTCGCGGCGAACATCAGGACGAGATGTGGGACGAGCAGGACGGCTTTTTCTATGATCTTCTGCGGCTCCCCGACGGCCAGACGACGCGTCTGAAGATAAGGTCGCTGGTGGGATTGTTGCCGCTATGCGCGTCGACGGTGTTCGAGGCAGATTCAGTGACCCGCTATCCGAAGCTGACGGAAATGATCACGCAGTTTCGAAAACGCTACCCCGAGCTGGTTGCCCATGTGGCTCCGACTGACGCGGGTTTCATCGGCCATCGGGAACGGAGGCTTTTGTCGATCCTCAACAAGCGGAAACTCGAGCGTGTGCTCGGTTACCTCCTTGACGAGAACGAGTTCCTGGGGCCGCACGGCATCCGTTCGCTCTCTCGCTATCATCTGGACCATCCGTTTGTGATGAATGTCGGCGGGCAGGAGTACAAGGTGCAGTACCTGCCGGCCGAATCGAATACCGGCATGTTCGGCGGCAACTCCAACTGGCGCGGTCCGGTCTGGATGCCGGTCAATCTGCTAATCGTCCGCGCGCTGGTGAATTTCTACACTTTTTTCGGCGATGACTTCAAGGTTCAATGCCCGACCGGTTCGGGGCCCCACATGACGCTGTTCGAGGTGGCACAGGAGCTTGTCCGCCGGCTAACAGGTACGTTTCTGCGCGATACCGATGGGCGGCGGCCGGTCTACGGCGGGACGGCCAGGTTCCAGGACGATCCACATTGGCGCGACCTGATCCTCTTTTACGAATACTTCCACGGTGACAGTGGTGCGGGCCTGGGGGCCAGCCACCAGACGGGCTGGACGGGCCTCATCGCTCCTCTCCTCGACATGTTTGAGCGTGTCGACGCTTCGACCATACTGGAAACCGAACGCGGGCGCGTGATGGCCAGGATCGTAAGGGAACAGGTCGGCGGAGAAGAGATCGGCGAGAAGTGAAGGTGGGAATATGTCCGACCCATGCTACCCGGTGCTGTACCAGATCAACACCCGCGTCTGGTTGACCGAGCTGTCTCGCGTGCTGGGGAGGAGCGCGACGCTGGACGATATTCCGGATGTCGAGGTGGATCGCCTTGCCGAGTTGGGCTTTGACTGGATCTGGTTGCTGAGCGTCTGGCAGACCGGCCCAGCGGCGCGGGCGATCTCGTGCACGAACCCCGAATGGCGTCGCGAGTTCGCCGAAACGCTATCGGACCTCACGGACGAACACATCGCAGGCTCCGGCTTCGCCATCCAGGACTACACCGTCCATCGCGATCTGGGCGGCGCCGCGGCGCTCGCCCGATTGCGACAGCGGCTGCAACAACGCGGACTGAAGCTGATGCTCGACTTCGTTCCGAACCACGTGGCTCCGGATCACCCATGGATCGACGCGCATTCGGACTACTTTGTCCATGGCAGCGAGACTGACCTGGCTCGCTCACCGCGCAACCACTGCCGGATGCAAACAAAGACCGGGCCGCTGCTGCTCGCCTACGGCCGGGATCCGTACTTCGACGGCTGGCCCGACACACTGCAGCTCAACTATGGAAGCCCGAACTTGCAGCAGGCGATGATCGGCGAGCTAGAGAGCATCGCCGGGCAATGCGACGGGGTGCGTTGTGATATGGCCATGCTGGTGTTGCCCGACGTGTTCGAACGGACCTGGGGCATCCGGGCCGAACCCTTCTGGCCGAAGGCAATCGAATCTGTGCGGCGCAAGCATCCGTACTTCCTGTTCATGGCCGAGGTCTATTGGGATCTGGAATGGGCGATGCAGCAGCAGGGGTTCGATTACGCCTACGACAAGCGGCTGTACGATTGCTTGCGCGATGGATCCGCCCGGCCCGTGCGCGAGCATTTGCACGCCGGGCTCGATTACCAGGACAAGCTGGCCCGCTTCCTGGAAAACCATGACGAGCCGCGGGCGGCAACGACCTTCGCACCCGACACGCACGAGGCCGCGGCCATCATCACGTTTCTGTCACCCGGCCTGCGCTTCTTCCACCAGGGCCAGTTCGGAGGGCGCAGGAAACGCATTTCGCCGCACCTGGTCCGCGCGCCACTGGAGTCCGTCGATACAAGGTTGCAAGGGTTCTACGAGAACCTGATGGCGGCACTTCGGCAACCGGTCTTTCGAGACGGCGCGTGGAGTTTGCTCGAATGCCAACCGGCGTGGGAGGGCAACTGGACGTCGGATTGTTTCATTGCTTGGTGCTGGCAGCGAGATGACGGCGAACGGCGGCTCGCTGTGGTCAACTACGCCGGCAACCAGAGCCAGTGTTACGTGCGACTCCCATTTCCCGACGTGGCCGGGCTCTCGGTGCGGATGAAGGACATCATGGGGCCGGTCAGTTTTGATCGCGACGGTAACGATCTCATTTCGCGAGGTCTTTACCTGGATCTGCCGCCATGGAGCTACCAAGTCTTCGAAATGACCGCATCGTAAAGGCGTATACGAAGCCAAACGTGAGAGTGCTGCAGGCTGCGCTGTGACCCGTTCGCGAAACCGGGGCAACTCCAGTTGCATCCGTCGCGACGACCCGACGGTACCATTCGATTCGCTTCTTAAGCGGGCGGGGCGGCGGCTTTGGTCCGAGCGGCGGCAATGAGTCCGCTACTACCGCTTATGACAAGCAACGTTCGAACGCTAGACGCTCGGCTAGGTTCGGGGCAACTACAACCATTCGAGCGCGCTGTCACGCAGACCTTCGAAAGTCCGTTTCACTCAGATATGCGGCCTTCCCGGACGATCGTGTTCGTCGCGTCGTCGGCGATTCCGGGTCAACGCGACCCGGACCGGTCAAGAGGGATTACTGGCCCACTTCTTTCAGTGTCAGAGAATTCTTCACGGACGTAACGCCGGGTACACCCTTCGCTATTTGGCCCGCCTTGTCGATCTGGGTCGAGTCAGTGACGGATCCTGCAAGCGTCACTGCGCCGCCTTTTGCAATTACGTTAAGCCGGGAAGTCGTGACGCCGTTCTTCGAGAGCGCGACAAGCACTTTCTTGCTGAGTGCGCGATTCGCCTGTCTGATGGCTTTCGCGCTTCCTCCTCCTGCCGGCGCCATAGTGGATTGAGTCGACGGCGCAGCGGATTCGCTGGTCTGCGACCACGCATTGACGGATACCACGACGATCAATGCGCCACCCATCAACTTGAATGTCCTGATTGCTTTCATGTCTCGCTCCTGTTAGGTGACGATAAATCCCGCGGAGACCGCTGGCCTTGCTGCCCGTTTGAGCCACCCACTCCTGGAGCTTCACCAGTTCAACGTGCAACTGACACAACTCTTTCCTGTACTCCTTGTACGACAAGGACTTGTCTTCCAGTGACCGATCTTTCTTTGTCTCTGTGTTCGCGATTCCTCGTCTCCATGCGCACGCGGACCTCCGGCATTCTGGAAATCCTTTAAAAATGTAGGGTAGGTGCCAGTACGGAAGGCTGCAATACGACTTTAGTCCAATAGCGTTTCTCCTAGGCCCACCGTAGGCTGAGTGCATCCGCTCTCTTGCCAGTCGACCCGATGAGTGTCGCAACCACGGCCAGAAGCTATCGCACTGAGTAACAACCATGACGTGGTCGTTCGTTTGAGGATCCGGCGACGGATGCTGCGCCGAGTATTCGAACCGGCGTGGCACGCGCTTCGGGCAGAGCCGGTTAGCGGGCGAGGGTCTTCGCGAGAAGTGAGCCGTAGCGGGTGGGCCGCTCGACAATTCCGAACCTGCACAGGCAATGCCAAAGCAAAGCGGCATTGCTCGTGACGACGGGGACCCCGACCTCGATTTCAAGCGTCTCGATCACCGGGCTGACGTGAATGCCCGCACAACTTATCAATAAGGCGTCGAAGCTACCTGCAATGCCTGCCGCTAGATCGAGCCACGATTGCGGCGCGATAGCCGCCTGTTCCCAAGGCGTCTGGCATGGCAGGCTTGCATGGCCGACGACATCGATCCCCTGTTCGCGCAGAAAGCCTATCTCCTTCAGCACGACCTCTTGCCGATAGGGTGTCAGCAGCGCAATTCTCGAGGCCGACAGCGCGTCCAAAGCAGCGAGAACCGCATCGATCGTCGTCACAGCGGCAATGCCCGTCGCGTCCGTGATGCGCCGCCTGATTGACTCGGAGCCATTCACCACACCAGCCGCCGTGCAATTCAACGCGATCAGATCGACTTTCGCGTCGGCGAGCAGGCCCGCATGGTACTCAAGGTTGTCGATGATGTTCGTGTCGGATTCGAGCGACGTATCGCGGAACGGCAAGCGCGTTGTCACGAACTGCACGCCCTCGGGCGCCATCAACTGAACCTCGAAGTCGCAAAGTCCGCCAGACGGATAGAGATGACCGATCCGGGCCAGGGTGCCCAAGCCGAGGCTCATTGTTTTGTCTCCGTGGTGTGTTTTGTGAAAAGCGTGCCGCGCGATCCGCGCGTGCGCGGCAAATCTCTTCAGCCTTCCAGCGAAACGCTCGACGAGTCGAGCCGTGCCATGCGTGAGTGCGGGGCGCCGGTCAAAGCGATCGCCAGTGCGGCAACCAGTGCGGAGGCGGCAAACGCATAGAAATTCCATTGGACTTCGACGTTGTGCGCGGCGAGATAGGCGCCGACCATCGGACCGCTCATCGCGCCGAAACGTCCGATGCCAACGGCCCAGCCGGTCGCGCTCGCGCGCGCATGGGCGCGGTAGAAGTTGGCGATGAAGCCCAACTGAACCATTGCGACGCCAATGCTGCCGAAGCCGGCGAGTGCGACGAGCGCATAGTTGAAGACGAGGCTTCCCTTGAGGGTGAGGCCGCACACCGCGAGCGCGCCGATGATATAGCCCGCAACGATGGTCTTGCGCGTGCCCAGCCGGTCGCTGATCTGACCGATGAGGATGCCGCCCAACGCGGACGACAGCATGAACACCGCGAGAAACGACAGACTCGAACCGAGGTCATAACCGAGCTTGCGCATGAGTTGCGGCAGCCACGTACCCAGGCCGTAGATCACCAGCACGGCGGCGACCTGAGCAACCCACAGGCAAATCGTTGCCCAGAAATTCTGCGGCGAAAACACTTCGCGGAACACGGCGCCAAGCGAGGGTTTCGGTGCCGCGCCGTGGCTTGCGCGTTGAAACACGGATGAATCGATACCCAGGCGTTGGGCCAAAGTCTTCGCCTGAGTTTCTCGGCCCTTCGCAAGCAGAAAGTCGAGTGATTCAGGCAGAAGCCACACGAGAAGAGGAACCGCTAACAGCGGACTTGCCCCGAGCGCAACGACGAAGCGCCATCCGTGGGATTGCACAAAGAAAATACCGATGACCGCGGATAGCAGCGCACCGAGCGAGTAGCCCGAGTACATCAGCGCGAAATTCAGATTGCGCTTGTCGGACGGCGAATATTCGACGGTCAGTGCCGCCGCCGCCGAAATGACTCCGCCAAGCCCGAGCCCGCCGATGAAGCGGCTGACGGAGAACACGAACGGCGTCGGTGCCCACGCTGCGCCGAGCATCGACAATGAGAAGAGGGCGACACAACTGATCAGCAGCAGTTTTCTGCCCACCAGGTCGCTGATCACGCTGATGAAATACGACCCGAACAAGGTACCGAACAGGGCGGCACTACCCATGGCGCCGATTTCCATCGGGGTGAGCTTCCAGACCGGGTCGCTCAGCAGGGACGGGACGATCGTTCCCATCACGCCGATGTCGTAGCCCTCGGCGACGATCGTCAGGAAACACAGAACCAGGACCAGATAGGTGGTTCTGGACGGCGGGTTGAACGAACGTAATTGCGCGCTTTCGGAGATTGCGGCCATGCCAGCACCTCAGGCAAATAGTAACGCCATTGATTGCCCGGCCATCCGATTGTCCGGCAGGTTCGGCCCGCGCTCCAGCGCTGATTCAGTGTGCGCCGCAGCGAGGTCTCACGCCTTGAACAATCCGAGGATCAGGGAGTCCGGCCGCTGAAATCAGCAGCCTAAATACAGAATGACATTCTTTTTTGCGTGCTGTCAAAGTTTTCAAAATTCCGCTTCGTTGCGGATGAACCGCTAGTGCGCTTCCGGCTCCTGCTCGCCTAGCAGCAGGTCGGCCATCATGGCCGAGATCTGGTCGATGTCGCGATCGTCGCCGATCCGGTGATTGATGACGAAGCCATCGAACGCCATCCAGATGAGGTGGGACAGCAAATCGCCGTGGACCACGCTCGCCCGTTCCCGCGGAAGCGAGTCGAGTAAAAGCTGTGTGACGAACGCCTCGACAGGTTGCAGCAGATTGACCGGCTTGCGCAGGTCCGCGGGCGCGGTCGCCAGCGCGTCGATGAGCGAGTTGGCAAAAGCATGATCGGCTGCCGGAATATCCGCCCAGATTCCACTGATGATACGGCGAATCTTGCTGCGCGGATTCGACAGCAGCATCACCTCGGTGCGCAGCGCGTGCAGTTGCCGCGTCAGCCACGGCTGATAGATCTCATACAGGATGATCAGTTTCGAATCGAAGTACACATACAGGTTCGCCACGGTGGTCCCCGCCTCGCGCGCGATCTCGGTCATGGTGGTCGCCGAATAGCCCTTGCGGCTGAATGCCGCGAAGGCCGAAGCCAGAATTGCCTCGCGAATTCCTGCTTTTTTTACCTGCGGCACCGCGCCTCCCTCGGTAGGTGATTCAACTGATTGACCCGCCATTCTAACAATCGCCTGCGCGCCGGATGTCTTGTCAGCGACGCCGCTTCAAAAAGTTTTCACAAAGAGCTTGACAGCATTTTTCGTTGAAAACAGAATGACATTCATTATTCAGCGATTCAGCACTCACCTCACGAAGGACGCCGTTCATGAATGCGATTCCCGCCCCGGAGGGCACGTTGACCGCGCGCTACGCGGAACTAGGCGCTGGACTGATTCCCGTCGAGCCCTATATTTCTCCCGGGTACTACGAGCGCGAAAAGGCGCACATCTTCAAGAAGACCTGGTTGCAGGTCGGCCGCGTGGAGGAAATCCCCGAGGCGGGCGATTACTTCGTCAAGAAGCTCGACGCGTGCGACACGGAGGTCATCGTCGTGCGCAACAAGCGCGGTGAGATTCGCGCAATGCACAACGTCTGCTCGCACCGGCTGAATCAGATTGCGTACGACAAGACCGGACATACGCGCAAATTCTTCTGCAAGTTCCACGGCTGGGCGTACGACCTGGACGGCAATTTGACGGGCGTGCCGGACGAGCAATGTTTTTTCGGGCTCGACTTCAAAGATTACGCACTGACGCGCGTCGCGTGCGACGTATGGCAAGGATTCATCTTCGTCAACATGGACCCGCAGCCCAGGCTCTCGCTCGCCGACTTTCTCAGGCCGATGTACGGCGAGGTCGAAGGCTATCCGTTCGACAAGCTGAAGGTGGGCTTCGCGTGGGAAACGGTGGTCGACTGCAACTGGAAGCTCGCGCTCGACGCGTTCCAGGAGGCTTATCACGTCGCGTATGTGCATGGCAATTCGATCGCCGACGCCATCGACAGTAGCGCGGGCGGCAGCATGCCGCCGCTCGACGCGCTGTGCGGCGAGTTCCATCGACGTCTGTCGCTGGCGGGCAACCAGAAGTCGGTCTATGGAAACCCGAAAGCGGTGACATCGGGCGGCGCGGCCGCGGCCGAAGCATTGTCCGACGCCGGTTCGAAACGCCCGATCGCCGCGGCGGCATTGCGCGCGGGCATTGGCAGCGCGCGTCATGAGTTTCCGCTCGACGCGTTGCCCAAGGGTGTCAACTGGACGAAGAGCGAGAACTGGCTGTTCGACATCAACGTGATGTTTCCGGACTTCTATCTGTCGCTGCGTCCCAACTACTGTCAGGCCTACAACTTCCGTCCGATCGCGCATAACAAGACGCTTTTCGAAGCGCGCGTGTATTACCCGGAAATGACGACGCCAGGTGGCCGATTCTTCCTCGAGTACATGAAGGTGGCGTTGCGCGACGTGCTGCTCGAAGACCTCAGCACGCTCGAACGTACGCAACGGGCGGCGGAAACCGGCGTGAAGAAATTCATGGTGCTGCAGGACAACGAGCTGCTGGTGCGGCACAGCTATCACGTCATCGAACGCCTGTTGGCGCAAGCCGAAGCCACTGTGGAGTAAACGTCATGGAACAGAAAGTCATCGTCGTCACGAAGCGCGCGGATTTCACGCAGGACGCGTCGTCACGCGCGCCGCTGCCTGCCGCCTTCGAGGAGTTGAACCGCTTTGTCGACGTGTGGGCGTTGCCGACAGAAACCGAACGGACGACGCGGCGCCATACGGCGGGCATGCCGGCCATCGTCGAATTCAAGGACGCGATGCTCGCCAGGGTCGACGACATCGTGGCATGGCTTGACCAGTTCGAACTGGACAAGCTGCCCGAAGACGCGAAGACGCTGATGTGTCTGCTGCTGTCGCTGGCCGAAGTCGCGCCCGCTATCGAGTTCTACCAGCAGCCTTTCGTGATCGACGGATACGATCCCTTCCGCTTCGTGGCGGACGAAACGTTTTCGATGCGCCCCGCCATCTGACGCTCACACGCTCGGCCAGTAAAGGATCAGATCATGCCCAAGTGCCGCATTTTTGGTGTTGACCACGCACTCAAGGAGGTTGTCGCCGACGGCCTCTATATGAAGACGATGATCGGCGAGACGATGAGCGTCGCGGTCATCAAGTTCGTTGAAACGGCGGGCCACGGCCTACCCGCGAAAGCGCATAGCCACGGAGAAGAGGCGTCGCTGCAGATCAATGGCGGTTGTTCGATTTTCGAGGTGCACGACAACGGCGCGGAGATCGAGCGGCGCCTGAACACGGGCGAGGGGATGATCATTCCCGCCGGCTTGAGCCACTACGGCGTCAACACCTACGAAGGCGCGGGCATGAGCATGCGTCTGAACGTGGTGACGCCGCCGCGTGCCGAATATCGCGGCGACGACGAGGCTCCCTATTACCCGCTGGCCGATCGGGAGAACGCATCGTGAGCGAAGCGATTCTGTCGAACGCCGGCGCCGCGCATTGCACGCTGTTGCCGGCCGTTCCCCATGAAGGCGCGGCGGCTCAGTTGCCGATCGTGCGAAATGTTGCCGACGGCGCGGCGCTTTCAGCGTCGACCCAACGCATGCAACGCGACGAGCTCGTCGAATTTGAAGCGGGCCTTCTTGGCGAAGAACTCGCCGCAGTGCTGGAAGGGCGCGTCGACATCGTCGCGGCGGATGAGCACTACGTCCTCTCGGCGGGCGAGGCCATCCTGATCCCGCCGCGCGAAGCGCGCCGCTATCGTTGCATCACGCCAGGCTGCGTGCTGTATCGCGTGACGTGCAACGCCGAAGCAAACAAGGAGCCGCAACAATGAGCTCGCCACATGTCGCGATTGTCGGCGCGGGTCATGCCGGCGGACGTGTCGCCCAGCATCTGAAAGCCCTGAGCCATGCCGGGCGAGTCACGCTGATCGGCGATGAACCGCATGCGCCGTATGAGCGTCCCGCGTTGTCGAAGGAACTGCTGCTGGGTACGAAGACGCAAGAGAGCCTCGTGCTGACCTCGCCTGACTACTGGACCAGCGAGTCGCTGACGGGAGCCGGCATTGAGCGTGTGCGCGCGAGTGCGCGGAAACTCGACGTCGATTCACGGCGCCTGCATCTGGACAACGGCGCCACCGTGGACTTCGATCTGCTGGTCGTCGCGACGGGCGGCATGGCGAGGCGTCCGCGTTTCCTCACGCAGCCCGTCGAAGGTGTGCATGCGCTGCGCACGCTGGACGATTGCCTCGCGTTGCGCACATCGCTGGAAAGCTGCCGCAAGCTTGCAATCATCGGCGCGGGCGTCATCGGGATGGAAGTGGCTTCGAGCGCGATCAGTCTTGGCGTGCCGGTGACGGTGCTGGAGGCCGGCGACGGCATCATGGGGCGCTGTCTGCCGCCGCAGGTGGCTGGATGGCTTGCACAGGAACATGCCGCGAAGGGCGTCGATGTGCGAACGCGGGTCAATGTCACGGACATCGTGCGCGCGGGCGGGGCGGACCGCGGTGCGTTCGCGTTGCGCATCGACGCGTTGCAAGACGGCGCGCCGGTGACCATCGATGCCGACTGCGTGCTGATCGCGATCGGCGTCGACTGCAATCCCGCATTCTTGCGCGGCACGGGACTCTCGGACGAACGCGGTGTCCTGGTCGATGAGTTCTGCCGTAGCCCCTCGGCGCCCTGGCTTTACGCCGCCGGAGACGCGGCCTGCGCATTGGACAGCGTATCCAGTCGCCATGTCAGGCAGGAAACGTGGCGTAACGCCGAGAATCAGGCGCGCGCCGTAGCCGGGATCATCACCGGGCGAATGGAACCGTATGCAGAGATTCAATGGATGTGGACGGATCAACTCGGCCACGCGATCCAGGTGACGGGCGTGCACGAACCCGGCGATGAAATCGTCGTGCGCGGCTCGCTTTCATCGGCGGACGCGACGGTGATTTCGCTGCGCGACGGTTGCGTGGCCGCGGGCGTGACGGTCAACCAGAGCCGCGAACGGCGGCATCTGGAACGTCTCGTCAGCGCGCGCAGGCGCATCGATACAGGCCGATTGGCCGACACGTCGGTTCCCTTGAAGGAGCTGGCGTGATGACGGAACGCAACTCGCCGATACAGTCGCTGGAGGCGCGCGTCGCCCGGCTCGAAGCGATCGACGCGATCCGCTCGCTGAAGGCACGCTACGCCGCGCTCGCCGATCAGAAATACACGAGCGACTATCAACGGCAGCCGCAACCCGTGATGCACGAAATCGCGTTGCAGCAGGCCATGTGCTTCACGGAGCGCGCGGTGTGGACCGGTGGCGCGGGTTTCGGCAACGACCTCGTCGGACGCGCCGCTCTGTGCGAATGGTTTCAGCGTTCGCCGTGGCGCTTCGCGATGCATTACTACGTGAGCGAAGCACTCGAAGTGACCGACGCCATGCACGCGACTGGCAGCTGGCGGCTCTGGCAATTCGCGCTGCGTGATGACGATGCGCGCGCGGTACTGCTTGGGGCGGTCACCGAGGAGAAGTATGAGCGTACGCCCTCCGGCACGTGGCTGATCAGTGAAATGCGCTTCACGCAGCTTCATATGATGGAGCCCGACGACCGGATGTCGCCGCTGGCAAGCGATTTCGCTTCGTTGACCGCATTGCGCAAGTCCGGACTCAGCGAAACGACCCGAACCGTTTGATGGATGGAATTCTTATGAACACATTTTCTGCAGAGCCGAATGCGGCGCGAAGCGACACGGCCACCGATCCCGCCACCGCGCGCGTGATTGCATTGTGTCCGGATCGCGCGCACGCGGATGTCGCCCACACCTGCCAGAGTACGCCGACGATCGCGGAGAACCAGTGCCACGTGCGCTCGAACGCATGGCTCAACGCGGAGTACAAGCATCTCGTACTGACGGCTCCTGAGCTCGCGCTGACGGCACGCGCCGGGCAGTTCTTTCATCTCGCGTGTCCGGCTTCAAACGACGACACGCCTTATCTTCGCCGGCCGATGAGCATCTACTGCGTGGCCGCGGAAGACAGCCGCATTGAATTTCTCTACAAGGTACAGGGTGCGGGAACACGTGGCCTGGCCCAACTTCGGCCGGGCGATACGCTCGACGCGCTGGGCCCGCTCGGAAACGGCTTTGCGCTGCCCACATCGACGGAACCGGCACATGTCCTGCTGCTTGGCCGCGGCGTCGGCCTCGCGACGATGGCGCCGCTCGCGCAGCAGGCGATCGCGGCGGGTGCGCATGTCACCGCAATCCTCAGCGCGCGCAGCGAGGCGTTGATGATGTCGGCCGATTATCTGAAAGCCGTGGGCGCCGATGTGATCACTGTCACCGATGACGAGCAGACCAGCGACGTGGTCCAGGTCGAGAGCCTGATCCGGGAAGTGCACGAGCAACGGCGCATCACATTCGTCAGCACGTGCGGGTCGAACCGCCTGCTCGTCATGTTGCAACGCGTGGCCGCGCAGTTAGGCATCCGCGGCCAGGTCGCGCTCGAACAGCGCATGGGCTGCGGTTACGGAGCGTGCTACGCATGCGTGCGGCCTTTTCGGAAAGAGGCGGGTTCACAAGAGCTCAGTTACCGCCGTGTGTGCTGGGAAGGCCCGGTCTTCGATCTTCAGGAAACGACATCATGGTAGATCTCAGCGTCAATATTGGTTCGCTCAAGCTCGCGAATCCGGTGATGCCGGCCTCGGGTACTTTCGCCGAAGGCACGTCGCAGATATTCGATCTCAACTGTCTCGGCGCAATCGTCACGAAGACGATTACTCATGACGTGCGCGAAGGCGTGCCGCCTCCGCGTGTCGCCGAGTTTCGCGACGCCACGCTCTTTTCGATCGGCATCCCGAGCAAGGGCAGCGACTACTATGTCGAACAGACCGTGCCCTACTACCGGCGCTATAGTCCGCCGCTCGTCGCGAGCATTTCGGCCAACACGATCGAGGAGTTTGGCAGGCTCGCGGAAAAAATCAGCGTGCCAGGCGTCGCGGCGATCGAAGCGAATGTCTCCTGTCCCAACCTGAAGAAGAACGGTCAGGCGTTCGGCATGGATCCGGAAGCCACCTGGCAAGTGGTCAAGGCGATGAAGTCCGCGACCTCGCTGCCTGTCTGGCCCAAGATGACGCCCAATGCGGGCAACGTCGTCGAGGTCGCGCTGGCTGCTGAAGACGCGGGTGCGGATGCGCTCGTGGTGAGCAACGCGATTCTTGCAATGGCGATCGATGTCGAGACATTCCGCCCGCGTGTGGCGAACGTCATGGGCGGCCTCACGGGCGCCGCCACGAAACCGATCATGCTGCGGATCGCCTATCAATGCGTGCAGGCCGTCAAGATTCCCGTCATCGGATGCGGCGGCATTGCCACGGCCGCGGACGCGCTCGAGTTTCTTCTCGCGGGTTGCAGCGCGGTGCAGGTCGGCACCGCGAACTTCGTTTCGCCCACGGCGATGCCGCGCTTGATCGACGATCTGACTGAGTGGTGCAAGCGGCACGGCGTGGCGAAACTCACCGACCTGATCGGCGCGGTGAAGATGCACGAACCTGTCAGTCTCCAGCAACGGGTGGCGCTATGAACGCAGTGATCCAGATAAATTCCGCCGACGCACGCGAGTACGTGCGCGGCGACGACGGTTGGTTTGCAATCGGATCGCTTGACGAGGTGTTCGGCGCGCGCGCGTGCCGTGGCATCGAGATCGAGGGCGTCAAGATCGGACTGTTCCGTGTCGACCATGAGATTCACGCGCTTGACGACATCTGCACGCACGGCGCGGCTTTGCTCAGCGAAGGCGATTTCGAGGGGCATGAAGTGGAATGCCCGCTGCATGCCGGTCTGGTCGATGTGCGAACGGGCCGTGCGCTTGCCGCGCCTGTGTCGCGCGACACCCGGCATCACGAGACCAGGGTCGAGGCCAACGTGCTGTTCGTGAGAGTGCAGGCATGAACGGCGCTCACGTGAAAGAGCCGATTGCTCCCACGGTGTCCACGCTCGTCGGCGAGCAAGCTGCTTCTGCAAAGCGTCCCCGCATCGCCGTGATCGGCACCGGCGGGACGTTTGCAATGCATGGCCGTCATCGCTTCGACTGGATCGAATACGCCGACAGCGGCGTCATCCATCCGATCGACGATCTGCTGCAACGGCTGGGCGAGCTGGTCCCGCATGTCGAGATCGTGCCCGTGCCGTTTCGCAGCTTGGGGAGCGTGTCCATCGGTCCGCGCGATTGGATGGAGCTCGCCACGCTGATCCGCGACACCGCTGCAAGCGATCCCGCGTTGACGGGTTTCGTGATCACGCACGGCACGGCGACGCTCGAGGAAACCGCGTGGTTTCTCGACCTTGTGCTGGAGCTCGATCAGCCCGTGGTGCTGACGGGCGCTCAGCGCCCGGCAAACACGGATGGCAGCGACGCCGCGGCGAATCTGCGCGGCGCGGTTGCCGTGGCCGCCGCGCCGGAGTCGCGCGGTGCGGGCGTGCTCGTTGCCATGGGCGGCCTTTTCTTCGCCGCGCGTGACGTGACCAAGGCGGCGAGCTTCGAACTCGCGGCATTCGAGGCCGCGCCGTATGGACCGCTCGGCAGGATCGATGCGGACGCCGGCGTGGTCTGGCGGCGTCGCGTGTTTCGCGATGCGGGGTCGTCGCGGCAGGGTCCGCGTTTTGCATCGATACTGGATGCAACTGCGTCGACCGCATTGCCGCGGGTCGACATTGCCATGTCGTATGCGGGTGCCGACGGCGCGGCAATCGAAGCGTTTGTCGCGGCGGGTGCGTGCGGTATCGTCTCCGCGGGGCTTGCGCCTGGGCGTCCCGCGTCCGGAGAGCGGGAGGCGTTGTGCAACGCCGTCGCGGCCGGTGTGGTGGTGGTGCAGGCCACGCGCGCGCCGCGCGGCACGGTGCCGAAGCAGCGTTTCCTCGCCGCCGACGGAATAGTCGCGGGTGGCGATCTCTCCGCGCAGAAGTTGCGCATCGCACTCATGCTGATACTCGCGAGCTTCGGCGTGAGCGATGCGGCCCCGCGTGATCGCGCCGAGGTGGATCGCGACACCGTGCAAAGGATTTTGCTCGAACTGTGAAGTGAATTGCCCGCCCGCGCCGCCACCTCATTCGATCGAACCACTCGGACTGAACATGCAATTCTCCTATCTCGTCACCTTCCAGCATCCCGACCCGAGCGCGCGTATCAGCGACGAGGATCGGCGCCATATCCGCGCGTGCGTGGAAAATACGCCTGCATTGAGCCGCGCGCGCCTGTACACGCCATCCGTGGCGAATGACTATTACACGGACGACGGTCCATCGCCGATCTTCGCCATGCAGCTCGACTTCGAACGGCTTGCGGATCTGGAATCGGCGATTGCCGCCGACGGACATCTGCAGCAACTCGCGAGGGACGATTACCCGAGCCTCGCGACATGTGTGGTCGAGCAGCAGGTCATGGCGCGGCGGCCTTTTCCGGTGCTGGATTCGCAAGCGCAGGTGCCGCAAGGGGCGTCGCCTTGCCAGTTTCTCGTTCACTATCCAGGCCGTGCCGAGAATTTCGACGAATGGCTTGCGTACTATCTGTCGCATCATCCGCAGATCATGAAATTCTTTGACGGCGTGCGCGAAATCGAGATCTTCACGCGGGTCGATTGGGTCGATGCGATGCCGTGGAAGCGGGTGCACTACATGCAGCGCAACAAGCTGATGTTCGACAGCGCCGAAGCGATCACGCGCGCGATGAATTCGCCAGTCAGACACGAGATGCGCGCGGATTTCGAAAAATTCCCACCGTTTGAAGGCAGCAACATTCATCACCCGATGTGGGCAGAAACGCTCCTTGCACTGAAGCCCTAGTTGGCCCTTTCACGGCCGTCGTGACACGGGGTCAAGAAGCGACGGCCTCTTCCATACCACACAACAATGAGCCTACATAAAGCAGGCACGCTCGTGATTGCGAGCGTGCTGGCGTCCGCATGCGCGGATGCAAATGCACAATCGAGCTATACGCTTTACGGCAGCATCGACGAAAGCATCGGGTATGTGACCAACACGAAGGGCGGCCATGCAGTGGTGATGGGGCCGATAGCCGTCCCGGACCAGTTCGGTTTCAAGGGAAGCGAAGACCTGGGAGGCGGTACCAGCGCGATTTTCCGGCTCGAAAACGGCTATTTTTCGAATACCGGCAGTTTCGCAACGGCGGGCGTGCTGTTCAGTCGAATGGCGTGGATTGGCTTGTCGAATGAGCGCTACGGGTCCGTTACCATGGGGCGGCAGTGGGACCTGACCAACGAGGTGTTTACGCCGAACGCGAATGGAGCGGTTCAGTACAACTATCTCGCCTATCATCCCGGAAATATCGACAATGCCGCGGTCACCCCGCTCAGCAATACGATCAGGTACGCGAGCCCCGTCTGGTACGGCATGTCCGCGCACGTGATGTACGGCTTCGCGGATTCGTCGACGGGGCAGGGACGCTACTTCGGCACCGATGTTTTCTACGCATCGGGACCGTTGAAATTGTCCGCCGTGTACAGCGACACACGCAACAAGGCCTATGCGTTCAACACGGCACTCGGTTATGCGTCGTTTCTGGGTCAGAATCTCGCGGGCGGCGGCGCGTTTCGTGCGAGCAGTACGCGAATCGCGGGCATGGCTGGCTCGTGGACCCCGAATCGCACGTGGGCCGTGCATGGCATATTGAACACGGTGCGAATCGCGGATGCGGCCGACGCGGCGCATGCCACGACTGCGGAGTTGGGCGTCAACTGGAGCATGACGCCATTCAACGCGGTCGTCGCGGGTGGTTCGACGACCTGGTTCAACGGCCACGCCTACACCACGGTCGCGCTGTCGGACCTGTACCATCTTTCGGTGCGCACCATGCTCTACGCCGAAGCGACGTATCAGCACGCGAGCGGTGGCGCCAAGGCGGCCCTGCCGTCGCTCGCTCCTTCGTCGACGAGTTCGCAAGCCTCGCTGCGCTTCGGCGTGCAACACTACTTTTGATACGGCGCGAGCACGTCGGCCCTGCAGGACCGGGTCGCGCTGCTCGCGGCGCCTTCTCGCCGGCATTCATCAGCGCCTCGTGCGTTGGCCCGCCTGTCTGTGCTCCTGTCATTCACTCCACGCGTTCGCGCGGCCTGTCGATTCGGCAACGCCGCGCTTTTCGCTTTATTGACGCGGCAGACTGCATTACCTTTGCACCATGTTCCGTCACGTGCTCCGATACTCGAGGACGATACCGCCCATCGGCACGCGAGGGACCTGCACCCGTTCGCATGCGCACCAGGCGAGAAGGGCTGCGGCGGGCATCAATGGAAGTAAGCCCGTTCACTTTTGGTTGCGAACTGGATGTGGAGACGCCCCCCTCATGAAGATTCATCAACTGCGCACGCTCGTTGCGATTTCCGATACCGGAAGCATTCGCAACGCAGCGAAGGCGCTCGACCTTTCGCCGGCGGCGGTCACCAAGGCGATGCGCGAACTCGAAGCCCAGGTTGGCGTGGCATTGATCGTCCGCGAGGCCTCCGGGATCATTCTGACCGATGCCGGGCTGGCCTTGCTGGCGCACGCGCGTCTGATGATCCAGCAGTTGCGACGTGCGCAGGACGAGATGGACCGCTTCTCCGGAGCGGGCCGGGAGCGGCTGACGGTTGCGCTGCCGACGTGGATCGCCATCGCGCTGCTTGGCGGCATCATGAAGCGCTTCGAGCAGGAAATGCCCGATACGCGGATCGTCTTCTATGAAAGCCTGCTGAGCGTCGCCGTGCCGAAACTGCGTGACGGCACGCTCGACCTCTCGGTCAATCGCGCCTGCCCGCCTTCATGCCGCGACGAATTCCAGCAGGTGCCGCTCTTCCTCTCGAGTTACGCGGTGGTGGGACGCGCGGGGCATCCGCTCGCGAAATGCCGCACGCTGTCGCAACTGAAGGGCGCGAGCTGGGTGTTGAACCGCGACTTCACGGAAAACGACGCCGAAGGCGACGGCCCGTTCGGAGAGTACTTTCGCCGCTACAAGCCGCGCGTGCACGTCGCACATTCCTCGTCGATGATGATTGGCCTGATCTGTAACACCGACGTCCTCTCGATCATGCCCTGGCCGCTCGCGGAACTGCTCGTCGCGAAAGAAGGGCTGTGCGTGCTGCCCGTGACGGAGACCATCCCGGAAGTGGAAGTGAACCTGATGTATCGGCGCGGAACTCCGTTAAGCGCGGCGGCGAAGGTCTTCATTCAAAGCCTGAAGGACACCATTATCGACGATGCCAATACGTCCGACCCGCTGAGCAGACGTGTCTTTCATGCGGTCGAATGCGTGCTGAGCGAACGCTAGCCATGCACTGACCGCGGCACAAAGCAAGACCTGGACCACAGCAATTTGACGCGCATTTCATGCGCGTCTTTTTTTTCGCGGTTTGACCCGTCAACGAATAAACATAACCATTTCTCACGCCGATGATAGTGCCCGGCGTTTGTGATGAAGGGAGGGCGCGCCGCGATCTTTTCCTCGCCCCAAGGCGAAGTGTCCACCACGCTGCATCTTCATACCGCGCAAGTCATCGATCTTCGCTCTTGCAGAGCAATCTCGCGCTGCACTGAACCACCTTTCGATCAGTCACATTATGTTGAAGCTCAACGAAGCAGAACGGGACGTAGTCGCTCGCATCGAGCTTCATCGCGCGCTGTGCACGCACCTGAGCGACAGGCTCTGGGACCTTGCGGAGACCGCATACTCGGAACACGTATCCGCCGATCTACAGATAAGGGAACTGACGCGTGAAGGCTTTCGGGTAATGCAAGGCCTTGCGGGCATTCCGACCGCGTTCGTTGGGGAGTGGGGCGAGGGCGGACCGGTGATCGGCCTGTTGGGCGAGTACGACGCATTGCCCCAGTTGAGTCAGGTCGCGGGCTCCACGACGCGCGCGCCGGTCGTGACTGCCGGCAACGGTCATGGCTGCGGCCACAATCTGCTGGGCGGCGCCGCGTTGCTCGCCGCGCTGGCGGTTCGCGATCATTTGCGCGACACAGGCGTCGCCGGCCGCATCCGCTATTACGGTTGCCCCGCGGAGGAAGGCGGCGCGGGCAAGACGTTCATGACGCGTGCCGGTGTGTTCGACGACGTCGATGCCGCATTGACGTGGCACCCGTCCAGCATCTACGCGATCGACGCGATGTCGACACTCGCCACGCTGCACGCGCGCTTCACGTTTTCCGGGCGGGCTGCGCATGCAGCCGCCGCGCCGCATCTCGGACGCAGCGCACTCGACGCGGTCGCTTTGATGAACGTGGCGGCCAATTACTTGCGCGAGCACATTCCGTCCGACGCGCGTCTGCACTATGCGATTCACGATACAGGCGGCCGCGCACCGAACGTCGTGCAGGCGCGCGCGGAGGTGGTCTACCAGATACGGGCGCCCAAGCTCGAGGTTGTGCAGTCGATCCATGCGCGTCTGCTACGGATCGCCGAGGGCGCCGCGATGATGACCGAGACGACGATGCACGCGCGCGTCGAGAAGGCGATGTCGAATATGCGCCCGAATCCCGCGCTCTCGGAGCTGATGTATGCGTGCATGCAGGCACTCGGCCCCGTCCCGTTCGACGACGACGACCGGGCTTTCGCGCACCGGATGCAGCAAGCCATTTCAAAGGAAGAGGCGCGCGCGAGTCTCGCCATATTCGGCGCCGCGCATCTGAAGGGCGAACTCCACGACGCCATCTTGCCGGCGGAGCGGATGCCGCCCGTGCTGGCCGCGTCGACCGATGTGGGCGACGTCAGTTGGGTGGTGCCGACGGCCCGCTGCCTCGTGCCGTGCTTCGCGCTCGGCACGCCGTTCCATTCTTGGCAACTGGTTGCGCAAGGCAAGTCGTCGCTTGCACACAAGGGGATGACGCATACCGCCAAGTTGCTGGCCATCACGGCGGCAGCGCTGTATCACGATCCGGCCACGCTTGCCGCCGCGAAACGGGCGCTGCAGGAGCAGTCGGCCGACGCGGCGTACCAGTGTCCCATTCCGTCCGGCGTCGAGCCGCCCGTCGCCGCTGCCGCCGCTGCCACCGGTGATTCGCGCCGGCGTGGCGCGTTTCCGTCGCAGTATGCAGGAGTGCAATCGTGAGTCAGTTGTCGAATGCGCGCGTGGCCGAAGTCGCGGCTCTCGTCGATGCGAAGAAGGATGGCTTGATCCGGCTCTCCGACGAGATATGGGGATTCGCCGAAACACGCTGGCAGGAGTTTCAATCCGTTGAAGCGCAGCTCGCCGTGCTCGAGCGCGAAGGATTCCGCGTGACGCGCAACGTCGGCGGCATGCCGACGGCGTTCAGCGCGCAGTGCGGAGAGGGTGGTCCCGTCATCGGCTTTCTCGGCGAGTACGACGCGCTTTCGGAGATGAGCCAGGTCGCGGGAGCGGTCGAGCCGAAGCCGGCTTGCGAAGGCGCGAATGGCCACGGGTGTGGCCACCATCTGCTCGGCGCGGGCGCGATGCTGGCGGCAATCGCAACGCGCGACTATCTCGCGCGCCACCAGCTTCCAGGCATCGTGCGCTATTACGGTTGCCCCGCGGAAGAGGGCGGCGCGGGCAAGACCTACATGGCGCGCGCAAACGCATTCGATCATCTCGACGCGGCGCTCGCCTGGCATCCCGGTCCCTATTCGGGCGTGTTCAAGTACAAGTCCCTCGCCGTCATTCAGATGGCATTCCGGTTCGTGGGGATCGCATCTCATGCGGCCGCCTCGCCGCATCTCGGCCGCAGCGCGCTGGACGCCGTCGAACTCATGAACGTCGGCGTGAACTTCATGCGCGAGCACATGCCATCGGATGCGCGGGTGCATTACGCGATCACCGATGCCGGCGGTTACGCGCCGAACGTGGTGCAGGCCAATGCTGAAGTGTTGTACGTCGTGCGGTCTCCCGATCTCGACGACGCCCGTCAGCTGGTGGCCCGCGTTGAGCAGATTGGACGCGCCGCGGCGCTGATGACCGATACGCGGGTCAGCATCGAATTCGATCGCGCATGCTCGAACGTGTTGCGCAACGGCACGATCGAGCAATTGCTGATGGACACGCTCGTGACGCTCGGCGCACCGCCTTTCGACGAAACCGACCAGGCATTCGCAAGCGAACTGACGCAGCGGCTCACCGACGCCGACCTGCGCGAATGCATCGAGTCGTATCGCGGCGATCCGCATGAGCGTGGCCTGAGCGTGCGCGCACTTGGACTGCGCGATGAGCCCGGCACGCTAACGGGCTCGAGCGACGTCGGCGACGTGAGCCGGATCGTGCCGACCGCGCAGTATCTCGGGGCGTGTTACGCGATCGGCACGAACATGCACACGTGGCAGCTCGTCGCGCAGGGCAAGCTGCCGGCTGCGCACAAGGGGATGGTGCACGCCGCGAAGGTCATGGCCGGCACGGCGGTCCAGTTGTGTCTCGACCCCGCGCATCTCGAGGCCGCGAAGGCCGAGCTCGCACTTCACACGGACGGGCGTCCCTACGTCAGCCCGATTCCGCCCGACGTGCAGGCGCCGCCCTCGCGAACGGCGAAGCATCCCCCAACCGAACAAGAGAAGGTCTGACGTAACCATGATTTCCTACTTCCTGACTGCCCGGGAACACACGTCGCCCGCGGAGGCCGATGCGTTTGCCGAGTTCCGCGCGAAGCTCGCGCGGATTCCCCTTCTGCGCTCCGCCGAATTGCACAGACCGGCGGCCGTCGAAACTTATCATCGCGACGGCGCCGCGCCGCGCGCCGCGATGAGACTCGTATTCGATTCGATCGAGGCGCTGGAGTCGCAATTGATGCCCGGAGGCCAACTGCGCGAATTCGCCGGTTCCGCGTTGTGGCGGCATGTTGCCGGAGAGCAGATGACGCAGCAGGCCATGCTCACGCGGACTTTCCTGCCGCTCGGCCGCTTGCCGCAAGGCGCGGATAGCGAGCAAACATGCAGCTACCTCGTGCACTACCCCGGACAGGCGGAGGACTTCAACGCATGGCTACGCTACTACGTCAGCCACCATCCGCAGATCATGCTCGACTATCCCGGTGTGATGCAGGTGCAGGTCTTCACCCGCATTGACTGGTGCGACGCGATGCCTTTCGAGCGGGTCTCTTACATGCAGCGCAACCAGTTGACGTTCCCTTCGATCGACGCGTTGATGCGCGCGCTCGAATCGCCCGTGCGCACGCGGATGCGGGCGGATAACCAGAACTTTCCCGCGTTCTCGGGTAGTGCAAAGCACTTTGCGATGCGCACGTCCTTCGTGGACGGAATCTGACCCGACCCAGGCAGGCCCGGTTTCAAATAACTATTAATCTCTTAATTGGTTTGGAGTGCGTATAAGATGAAAAAGTGTGGGAAGACCATTATCGCTTTAGCCGTCGCGGAACTGCTTTACGTGTCACATGCATGGGCCGGTGAGTCGTTTCAGATTCTGGTGCCGGATGCGTTCGTGGGGACGAGTGGCACGATTCTGTATGGCGTCGCCGATGCCGGCCTGCAATACAGCCACGCCGGCAGCAAGGAAGTTCTAGGGATGGAAAGCGGAGCGGGGGCGACATCGCGATTCGGCTTTCTCGGTGTCGAGCAACTGGGCGGCGGCTTTTACGTGCGCTTTAACCTGGAGTCGGCCATCAAGCTGACGAACGGCACGGCGGGCAGCACCACGGCGCAGAACGAGAGTACGTTCTTCAGCCGGGAAGCGAATATCTCGCTCATTTCGAACGACTGGGGGCGTCTCAAGATGGGCCGTCAGTATCCGACCGAGCTCTCGCTCTCGCTCGACCCGTTCTATGGCGTCGGCGCGTTTTCTCCGTATGGCTCGTTGGCGGCGCTCAGTCTGGACCTCGGCGCGGCCGCGACGATCGGTGACTCCCGGATCAGCAATGCGGTCGCGTATATGACGCCGGTCATCGGCGGCTTTCAGTTCGAAGTGATGGGCGCGCCGCGCGGCGTCACGACGCCGGGCTATCCGGAAAGCTACTTTCAGGGCGCCCAACTGGAATACCTGAACGGGCCGCTGTATCTTGGCGTGTTCTACGATGTCATCCGCACGGACCCGACGGCGGCATTGCCTTCGGTGAAGAACAAGTGGCTGGGTGCCGGCGCGATGTACGACTTCGGCGGCGTTAAACTGTCGTATGAGTTCAATATGACGGTCCCGGATTACGCGCACTATTGCGTTGCCACGACGCACATGATCGGCGTGAATGCGCGCCAGGGAACCAACGACGTCAAGTTCTCCGCCGTCTATCGCAATGTCTCGGGCAGGCCTGCATCGAATTCATTGGCACTTGGGCTCGGTTACGACTACAACCTGTCGAAAGTGACGGCGCTCTATGTGCGCCTTGGCTATGTCGTCAACCAGAAGAATGCGATCGCCACGTTGGCGAATGGCTCGTTGAGCCAACCGGGCGACGATCAAAGCGTGGTGGCGATCGGTATCCGCAAGCGCTTCTGAGCGAGCCGCGAGCGTTCTGAACAGCGGCTCGCCTCACGCGTTGGCGTGAGGCGAGCCATGCAATCGAGCGATTGAACGCAAAGCGACGTCAGGCAACCACGGCTTGCGAGGCGGGTGCGGGTGCGCCCGCGGCGCGTGCCGGCGGCGGAGTGACGTCGCCGGGTATCGGACATTGGTACGGCTTCATGCCACGTTTGCGATGCAGTTCTTCACGGGCGGCGCGCAAGGTCCCGGGTTGTCCCGCGAGGTCGATGCCGGTGGCGGCAAGCGTCTTGGCGGCGAGCAGCATGCCCTTGTGAGCCAGCGAAAGCTTGCCTTGCGAAACCATCTGCCATGAATGAAAGCCCGTACCCCATGCATAGCAGGCTGTCAGGCATTGCGTCGTCGGCGCCGCCCAGCTCACGTCGCCGACGTCCGTCGAGCCCGTCACGGGGCGCTCTGCGTCCGGGCGATACGGCAGGATCTCGGGAATGATCGGGCGAGGATCGCGCAGCGCCGCCGCGAAATGCCGCGACGCATTCGCAAGATCGTCCGGGTTGATGGTCTTCTGAATCTCCGCCGCGAAAGCGACTTCGTCCGCCGTCACGTTCATGCTGCCGATGGCTTGCATGTTCCGGTCCAGCACCGTGTCGAGCGTGTCGTTGTGCAGCACGTTGGAGCAGGCCTTGTCGAACGCCATCTCGACGCGCGTGCCGGTCATCAGTGCGGCGCCCTCGGCGATCTGCTTCACGCGCTCGAACAGTTCGATCGCTTCGGGGCTCGTTCGCGCGCGGATCGTATAAAGCGTCTCGGCAAGGGCCGGCACGACATTCGTCGATATGCCGCCGGAGTTGATGTAGGCGAAATGGACGCGAGCCTGATCGGGCATGTGCTCGCGCAGATAGTTGACGCCGATATTCATCAGCTCCGCTGCATCGAGTGCACTGCGGCCCAGGTGCGGCGCGAGAGCGGCATGGGATGCCTTGCCATGAAAGCGGAAATACGCCTGAACGTTGGCCAGCGTCGCGTTCATGAAGACGGAGTTGGCCACCGACGGATGCCAGCACAACGCGACATCCAGATCGTCGAAGAGACCGGCGCGGGCCATGAAGGTCTTGCCCGCCGCAGCTTCTTCCGCGGGGCAGCCGTAGAAGCGAACGGTGGCCTCGATGCCATGCGCCGCGAAGTAGTCGCGCGCCACGACGGCGGCCAGATGCGATGCGGTGCCGAGCAAATGGTGGCCGCAGCCGTGGCCGTTGCCGTTCGCCGCGTCCGCGGCGGGCCGGCACGCCGTGGCGCCGCTCTCCTGGTTCAGGCCCGCGAGCGCGTCGTATTCGCCGAGAAAGCCGATCACGGGGCCGCCGCTGCCGGCTTGCGCCATGAACGCCGTCGGCATGCCGGCGACGCCACGCGTGACGATGAAGCCGGCCGCCTCGATCGCTGACGCGTGTCGTTCGGCCGATTCGAATTCGGCATAGCGCATTTCGGCAAGTGACCAGATGTCGTTGGCCAGCGCGATGTAGTCGTCCTTCTTCGACTCGACGAGTTCCACCACCTTTGCAATATGTTTCACTACGGCTCCTGGCGTTGTTGCACGCGCCCACAGCACATGCGATGAAGGAAAAGACGGGTTGTCGACGCCGCCTTTTTTCTAGCGTATTGCGTGATGGTGACAAGCGGAAGGACGATTCCGGTGGCGCTGTTCACTTTTGGTTGCGCATCGAGCGATCGGCTCGTGACATGACTGGCGTGGCGTATCGGCAGGGCACAGAGGAGTGTTGCTCACGATGTGATGTATCGCGTGCGTGACGGCGCGCAGTGAACTTCGACTTCAGCCGCGCGATGGCGCGTGAGGATCGCCGAATCGAACGTGATCGCCCACGATCACACGATGAAGGACGTCCGCTCCAACCGGCGCCGTGCGATGCAGGCCGGTCACACGGACCGCGAGGCGCTTCGCCGATGTACGCTGGCAGCGGCCTTCGCCTCGCTATGCAAGAGTTGCGCCATCGCTTACTTTTCATCAGGAATTTTGGCGCTGGTTTGACAGTATTCATGCCGAATATCACTATTTTTTACGCGGACGGCAGGGGCCGTCGGCATTTCGAATAAACGGGAGACAGTTTGTGTCGCAACTTTCCGCTGGTACCCAGGCCGCGTCCGTGAGGCGATCCGAGGTTCACGCTTCGCCCTCCATGCGCGACGTCGTGGCAGTTGTCGCCGGCAACGCGCTGGAGTTCTACGATTTCACTGTCTACGCATTTTTCTCGGTATTCATCGGCCGTGCGTTCTTTCCGTCGTTCTCGCCGGCGACACAAGTTATCGCGTCCGTGGCCGTGTTCGGCGTCGGCTTCGTCGCGCGTCCGCTCGGCGGAGTGGTTATCGGCGCATATGCCGACCGGCGCGGGCGCAAAGCGGCGCTGACGCTGACGTTTGGCCTGATGGGCCTGGGCACCGCGATCATCGCGTTCACGCCGACCTATGCGCACATCGGCGTCTTCGCGCCCCTGCTCGTTGTCGTCGGGCGTCTGCTGCAAGGACTTTCGGCCGGGGGCGAAGCCGGACCCGCCACGTCCTATCTGCTCGAGACCGCGGCGGCGGGGCGCCGCGGTCTCTATACGAGTTGGCAACTGGCGACGCAGGGCATCGCCGCGCTGATGGGCGGACTGGTCGGCTATACCGTGTCGTCGGTGTTGTCTGCCGAAGCGCTGAGTGCATGGGGTTGGCGCATTCCGTTCATGCTCGGGCTGCTGATCGCGCCACTCGGCATCTACATCCGCAGCCGGCTGCGTGAGACGCTTAGCGCCGAACACGCGGTGAAGAGCAATCGCGAGCTGCTGCGCGGCATCGTCGATGCGCACCTGTCCGAACTGGTGCTCGCCTGTTGCGTGCTGATCGGCCCGACCATCACCGTGTATGTGGTGGGCCACTACATGACCACGTATGGCATCCGCGTGCTGCATCTGCCGACTTCGACGTCGATGCTCGTCGGCTTTGTCACGGGCGGCGTCGGTATCTTCGCGTCCCTGAGCGCGGGGATGTATTTCGACCGCTTTCCGCGCAGCCGTTTGCTGGTCGTGCCGCAGTTCCTGTCGATTCTCGCGGTGCTGCCCATGTTCGCATGGGTGCTGCACGCGGGCACTGGCAGCGTCTTTCTCGGGATGGTCGCGTTTCTGACCTTGCTGCGCGTGCTGATGTCGCCGTTCCACCTGTGCGTCATTCCTGAAATTTTTCCGCAGGCGGTGCGCAGCACCTGCGTGTCGATCTGCTACAGCGTGCCGACGACGATTTTCGGCGGCACGGCGCAATTGGTGGTGGCGTGGCTGGCGACGATCACGCCCAACCCGATGGCGCCTGCGTGGTACTTGCTAGGGGCCAACGTCATCTCGTTCGCCGCCGTGTTCGTGCTCGATCGGCGTCGCCGCGCGCGGCTCGCTGACGGCGCTTCGCAGTAGTCGCAGGTTGGATGGGAGCGGGGGTCGGGCAGCGCCGATATGCGCTTTGCCGCGGTGGGCTCACCCGACTACTTTGCGCGCCATGAGGCGCCGAAGACACCGCACGATCTGGCGAAACACCGGTGCATCCGGTTCTGTTTCGAAAGTATCGAGGTCCGATTGCTCGACAAGCGCAGCCGAATCGCGTGTCTGTGTTCATATCGACACGCAATCCTGTTTTCGATTTTGGCTCTGACTCGATGTGCGCATGAAGCAATAATCGGCCGGGGTGCACTAAAACAGATCCTCATGCCGGCAATTGACGAGAATTTCCGCGACGCTCGCGGAGTTCGGCATCTCGATTGTATTGGCGACCAACCGTGCGATGTCCTCGGGCTGTGTCATCGCTTCCGGCTCGAGATCCGCGATGCCGGCGGGCATTTCCGTGTTGACGAATCCGGGGCATATCGCCGTCGCACGCAAGCCATCGTCCCAGCCAGCACGCCGTACGGCATGAGTCAGTGCTACCGCGGCATACTTCGACATCTGATAGCCCGCGTTGAGGTTCTCCACGCGCTTGCCGGATAGCGACGCAATCTGCACGACACGAGCACCGCCCGCACGGCGCAAATGCGGCAGCGCAGCCTGAATCAGCCGGAACGGCGCTTTCACGTTGATGTCGAGCGTTTCTTCGAGCAGTTCGTCTGTGCCGTCTTCCAGGCCGATGTGCTTGCAGATGCCCGCATTGCTGACCAGCACGTCGATACGGTCGAAGCGTTCGACCGTCGCCTCGACCCAGCGGCGGCCGGCGTTCGTGTCGCGCGCTTCGTATGGAAACGCGAACGCATCGAAGCGACCGATGAGCGTCGACGGATCGCGCACGCCCAGCGACAGCATATAGCCGCGTCGCGACAACTCGGTCGCGATTGCCAGCCCAATGCCGCGACTCGCGCCGGAAATCATGGCTACATTCCGCTTGTTGTCACAGATGGACGTGAACCGGAGCGCCGACTTTCACACGGTCCTGGAACGGAGAAAAGCATGGGTCACCGAGGTCAACCAGACCCCGATGTACGACTATAAGTTCGAGCAACCCGGCGTGGGGCGTTCAGATGGCGATCAATCGCTCTATACAGGAGACGTCGTCAAGCAACTGTGTCAACTCCTGCCGAAGGACGCAAACGTTGTCGTGGATTCCGGCGCCCACCGGATATTCATGGCTCATTACTGGCTCTCGTCGGGCATTGGCAACTACTTTTCATCCAGCTCCCTTGCACCCATGGGTTGGGCAGTCGCCGCCGGGATTGGTATCAAGCTTGCGGCCCCGGAGCAACCATGTGTCGTAGTGACCGGAGACGGGTGCATGCTGATGCACGGAATGTAGATCCAGACCGCAGCCCGATACGGGGTAAAGATGCTTTATGTCGTGTTGAATAATTCTGCACATGGCGCGGTCCATATCGACGCGATCAGTAATGGCTCCATTCCGGAGCAGTTCAGCAAGCTCCCGAGCCATGATTGGGCTGCCTTGGCCGCTTCGCTCGGTGTCGCGGCGCGCAGGGTCGGGCGCCTCGATGACCTGGCAGATGCGCTGAGCGAGGCGTCCCGACTTAACGGTCCATTCCTGATCGAAGTATTGACCGGAGTCTTTCCGGCACCGAACCGGTACTACGCGGAATGCGCGGCTTGTCCGTGAAAACGTGCGCCGGACTCTGCTGTGATAGGGCGTACTGGTTAGAGGCCAACTCAATAGCCGTTGACCTCACCCGCCGGGTTCGACACGTGTAAGGCAGGCGACTGGCAATTCGCATTCGCAATATCGGCAGGATGGCCGGAGGACTCTGACATGACCGATGCCCCGCCATCCGCGGCCGCCTGTAGCAGATTGGACGAACGGTGCGCTAAACGGAACTGAAGAAGGGTTTGACGAGAACTCGGATAATCGGATTGTGCAATGCCACGCTGCCGGGCGGGAAGTAAGACGGGACATCGAGCCCGCCGAAGTTGTAACGCGAACCTCGCACGGATCAGTCGCGCTCGTTTCGATAGTCTGCCCACAGAAACAGCACGGCCCCCACGCTAGTTCCATCATTTTCCTCTTACGAGATTCGATCTACGCGGAGACCCGTTTTGCGTCTGGACAGGATGTTTGATTGTCCACGATTTCCACCGCATGGTCGACCGGCCGTTTGTGGCCGGACGCCGCCTAGTGGGCGGCTTGAGCCGATCGTCCTCGGCGGCACTGCCTTGCTTGTAGCAGATTTGAATTCTTGACCGAATCGGTGACGAGCGTGCCCGCTCCGCCAGTCGATGTCAGAATCGCCACCCGTCGCCCGGAGAGCTTGCGGCGCGTAGCGAGCGCATGAGGAATATCGAGCAAATCGGAAAACGTCTGGGCACAAATGACGCCAACCTGGCTGAAGAGCGCGTCATACATGCGGTCGGAGCCTGCCAGTGCGCCCGTATGCGAGACCGCCGAACGTGCACCTGATTCGGAACGCCCAATCTTGAACACCACGACCGGCTTGCCTGTCGCCGCCGCCCGTAACGCTGCGCGACGGAATCGATCGGGCTGACGCAGCCCTTCCATGTAGAGCGCGATAACAGAAGTCGAATCGTCGCGCACCGACCGACCAGTCTTCGACGTTGTCGCCAACCTCCGTGATCTCTCCCGCCATATCCAGACCGATGACCACAGGCAGCGGCACCTTGATGCCCGGCATGCCCTTCACCGTAAAGACGTCGTGATAGTTGAAAGACGACGCGCGCACGCGGATCGTCGAAAATGCGCGGTCGCTGCGCGTCGAGTTGAAGCGTTATTTGCGTGCGACGGTGCGGCGTCTGCAGGATCCGCTGTGGCGCAGCATCCTGCGTTCGCTGGCCGCGGAAGGTCAGTACGACGCGACGACGGCGCAGCTATTGCGGGAGCAGGTGGTGGTGCCGCGCCGCGCGTCGGGTCTCGCGCTGCTTCGGCATGCGGAGGCGCTCGGAGAAATACCGGCGGGTCTCGATCACGAGATCGTCCTCGACGTGCTGTTCGGGCCGGTGTGGTATCGCCTGCTGTTCGAGCACGCTCCGCTCGACGAAGCGTTCGCCGACCGCCTGCTCAAGCAGGTCGACGGCATGCTCTTTCCGAAAGGTTTTGCGAAGGCCAAGGTGGCAATCAGGGAGCCGAAGACCCGCTAGCGGCGGCCTTCGAACGCCTCCGCCTGCTCGATGAGCCACGCGGCGAGCTTTTGGACGCGCGGCCGCTCGCTCGATCGGTTGCTGCTGAGCAGTGTGTAGCGATACGCGCCTTGGACCGGTGGCGCGCAGACCATTTCGAGCCGGCCTTGCATAACAAGATCCTGGATTAGCACGTCCGACTGCAGAGCCACGCCCTGACCGGCGACGGCCGCCTCGACCGTCAGATACGAATGGGAAAAGTGCAGGCCCGCCAGCACTTTCTGGCTCGGCACGCTGATGCCGCGCAGCGCGAACCAGCGCGCCCAGCTCATCTGCTCGGGAATGCGCGCCTCGTATTCGTCGTGCAGCAGCGACATCCTGAGCACATCGTCCGGCGCGACGGGGCGGCCGACGCTATCTAGCAGAGCGGGACTCGCAACCGCGACGAACTGCTCCGCGAACAGCGGTGTGGAAACCAGCTCGGCATACGGCCCACCGCCGAGCCGGATCGCGAGATCGACGTGATCGCGCGCGAAATCGACTGGCGGCACGGACGCCAGCACACGCACGTCGACGTTCGGATGGTCGCGGCGAAATTCCGCCAGACGCGGCATCAGCCATCGCGTCACGAACGACGGCAGCGCGCTGATCGTCACGCCTTCGTCGTCGGACCAGCGGCGCACTTCCGTCGATGCGCGCTCGAGTTCGTCGAGCAGCGTTCCCACCTGCGCGCAGTAGGCGCGCCCCACATCCGTCAGTTCGACGTGACGCGCGCGCCGCACGAATAGCGCCGCGCCGAGCCATTCCTCGAGTAGCTTGATCTGATGTGCGACGGCGCCAGGCGTCACGCACAGTTCGTCGGCCGCTCGTGCGAATCCGCCCAGACGCGCGGCGGCCTCGAAGGCGCGGATCGAAAGCAAAGGAGGGAGATGTCGGGGCATCGAGCGTGAATCTGGTTGGGTGTCGGGCGCAAAAGCTTTGGTTTGTCGTCTCTTACGGGCTTTTTTATATTGTGCAGACCTTCGCTACCCGACTCAACCATTCCAGAGGCCACATGGACCTGCAGATTCACGCTTCGGCCACGACGAGTGTGCCGCCCGCATTCAGAAAAATATTGGTGCCATGGTCCGTTCAGGGCCAACTCCAGCCGCCGATCATCACGCACGCCAAAGGCTCGTATTTTTTCGATCGTGATGGAAAACGCTATCTGGATCTGACGAGCGGCTACGTTGCCGTGTCGCTTGGGCACGGTCATCCGAAAGTCGTGAAAGCGATTCAGGACCAGGCGGAACGGCTGTGCTGGGTCGCGTCGAGTTACTTCAACGACGTGCGCGCCGAATATGCGGAACTGCTCAACACGATCTCGCCGTGGCGCGAAGGCTTGCGCGTTCACTATGCGTGCGGCGGCGCGGAGGCCAACGACGATGCCGTCAAGATCGCGCGGCTCGTCACCCAGCGATCGAAAATCCTCACGGCTTACCGCTCGTATCACGGCGGCACGCTCGGCGCAAGCTCGCTGACGGGCGTCGACCGCTGGCGCGATCCGACGCCGGCCATGCCGGGCAGCGTGAAGTTCTTCACACCGAATCCGTATCGCAGTCCGTTTTTCACGCGCGATCCCCGCGAGGAGACCGACCGCGCGATCGAGCATCTGAAGCAGGTGCTATCGCACGAAGGCGCGCAGAACGTGGCCGCAATCCTGATGGAGGCCGTGACGGGCTCAAGCGGGATCGTCGTCTATCCAGACGGTTATTTGCAACGCGTGCGGGAGCTGTGCGACCAGCATGACATTCTGCTGATCTTCGACGAGATTATGACGGGCTTCGGCCGCACCGGGGCGCCGTTCGCGGCGACGCGCCTAGGCGTCGCGCCGGACATGATGTCGTTCGCAAAGGGCGCGAGTTCGTCTTACACGCCGCTTGGCGGCGTACTGGTGCGCGAGACGGTCGCGAGTCACTTCGACGATCGCCTGTTCGACGTCGGGCACACGCATGCGGGCCATGTCCTCGCGGTCGCGGGCGGTCTCGCGGCGCTTAAGGTCTATCTCGAGGAAGGCCTGTTCGAGCGAGGCCTGGAAATCGAGCAATGGTTGCGCGAGGGGTTGGGCGAACTCAAACGCCGGCATCCGGTGATCGGCGATGTGCGCGGGATCGGCGCGCAATTCGGCATCGAACTGGTCCGCGACGCCACATCGCGCGAGCCGCTCGTCGAGTGGCATCACCCTGGCGGCTCCGTTCCGATGAAAGCGTTCTATGGCGAGCTGCTGCGGCGCGGCGTGCATGCGTACGGACGCTACAACGTCGTGATCGTCACGCCTCCTCTGACGATCTCGCGCGGCGAATTGCAGGAAGGTTTTGACGCGCTCGACGCAGCGCTGACGGTCATGGAGGCGAGCCTGTGAGCAACACTGCAGAGCCGCTTGCACGACGTGTAGCCGATCGCGAGTCTCGCGCTTCCGGAGCCACTGCGCGACTCGAAGACTACATCGGCAAGCGGCGTCTTCCTGCGCGGATCCTGCAGCTGCCCGCGCCGATGCCGAGCGTTGCCGCCGCTGCGCGGCAGATGCAGGTGGCACCCGCATCGATCGCGAAGACGCTCGTATTCACCGATGGCGACGCGATCGTCGTCGCCGTCGCGCCAGGCGACCGGCGCGTGCTGCCGCAGCGGCTCGCCGCGAGCGTTGGTATGGACGCGCTGCACATGGCACGTCGCGACGACGTGCTGTGTCGCACCGGCTATTTGGCCGGCGCGGTCGCGCCGGTCGCGTTCCTGCACGCGGTGCACGTGGTGGTCGACCGTGCGCTGCTTGCGCATCAGCGCGTGCTGGCGGGCGCGGGCGAGTACGACCTGCTGCTCGACATCGCGGTGAACGACATCGTCGCGTGCAACCGTGCCGTCATCGCCCCGATCACCCAAAAAATGGAGACATGACCGATGAAATACGAAGACATCCTCTTCGAAGTGCGCGATCGGGTCGCGCATATCCGCATCAACCGGCCGGACGTGATGAACGCCTTCCGCGCGCAGACTGTCGACGAACTGATTCACGCGATCGGCGAGGCCGGATGGAATCGCGAAATCGGAGCGATCGTCCTTGGCGGCGCGGGCGATCGCGCGTTCTGCACCGGCGGCGATCAGACCGGCCACACCGACGGCGGCTACGGCGGTCGCGGCACGATCGGACTGGCGATCGAGCAGTTGCAAACGACAATCCGTGACGTGCCGAAGGTGGTGATCGCGCGCGTGCAGGGCTACGCGATTGGTGGCGGCAACGTCCTCGTGACCGTCTGTGATCTGGCTGTCGCGAGCGAGAGGGCGATCTTCGGTCAGGTCGGGCCGAAAGTCGGATCGGTCGATCCGGGCTTCGGGACCGCGCTGCTCGCGCGGGTCGTCGGCGAGAAGCGCGCCCGTGAGATGTGGTTCACCTGCCGACGCTATACGGCCGAGCAGGCGCTGTCGATGGGGCTCATCAACACGGTCGTCGGCCATGAAATGCTCGATAACGAAATCGATCGTCTGTGCGCGGAGATCGTCGAAATGAGTCCGACAACACTCGCGATCGCCAAGCAGTCGTTCAATGCCGATTCCGAATCCATTCGCGCGATCGGTGCGCTGGGCTTTCAGTCGCTCGCGTTGTTCTACGACACGGCGGAGTCGAAGGAAGGTGTCAACGCGTTCCTCGAAAAGCGTACACCGGCGTTTCGCGCGCCGAAAGGCGCGAGGTGAACATGGCTGCTTCCGCATGCTGGTATCCGGACGATTCGGTCATCGCGTCCGCGCGTCTCGGTTCGATGATGCGCAGGCTCGCCGTCGCGGACTTCGATGCGCTCTACGATGTATCGATCGGCGACGCCGCGTCGTACTGGTCCGCCGTCGCCGACGATCTCGGCTGGCATTGGCGAACCCCTTGGCGCGAGTTTCGTCGCGATCCGCGCGGCGCGCAGTTCGCGGAGTTCTTCGTCGGCGCCGAGCTGAACTGGGTCGACAACGTGCTCGCCCAGGCGCGTTCGAACCTGCGCCGCGATTCGATCGCCATCGTCGGCGAGAACGAGGACGGCGAGATCCGCGACGTCACCTACGGCGCGTTGACGCAGATGACGATGCGTGCGGCCGGCGGGCTGCGCGCATGCGGCATCGGCGTGGGCGATCGCGTCGGCCTGATGTTGCCGCAGGGCATCGAGGCAGCGGTCGCGCTGATGGCGTTGTCGGCGCTCGGCGCGATCGTCGTGCCGCTCTTCAGCGGATTCGGCGCCGACGCCGTGTCGGACCGGCTCGCGGCGTGCGACGCGAAGGGGTTGATCGTCGCCGGCGCGTTTTCGCGGCGCGGACGCAAGATGGACACGGCTGGCCTGGTGGCAGCTTGCCGGTCGAGAGTTCCGACGCTGGACGCCGTGGTCGTCGTCGGCAATGGAGGCGATCAAACGCGGCAAGAGGCCTGCGCATGGGGAACGCTGCTCGATGCCGAGCCGCTCGACGCGCCGGTGTCGGTCGCCGCAAACCATCCGTTCATGGTGCTGTTCACGTCGGGCACGACGGGCAAGCCAAAAGGCACCGTACACACGCACGCCGGCTTTCCGCTTAAGGTGGTGCACGACGCAGCTTATCTATTCGATCTGCGTGAAGGCGAGCGCTGGTTCTGGCCCAGCGACATGGGCTGGGTCGTCGGCCCGCTGACGACGATCGCCGCGCTGAGTCTCGGCGCGACGCTCGTGTGCTATGACGGCGCGCCCGACGTGCCCGACTGGCGACGCATTCCCGATCTGCTCGCGCGTCTCGCGGTCACGCACTTCGGCGCGAGTCCGACGCTGATTCGTGCGATGGCCGCCGCGTCCGTTCGACCCGTCGACGCTGCCAGCCTACGCATCCTGATTTCCGCCGGCGAGGTGCTCGACGCCGAGCATTTCGACTGGTTCTTCCGGACATTCGGACACGCCCGGCTGCCGATCATCAATTACACGGGCGGCACGGAAGCGTCCGGCGCACTTCTGAGCAATGTCGTGCTGCGGCCGATCACACCATCCGGATTCAACGCTGTGTCACCAGGGATCGAGGCGGCGGTGATCGACGAGAAGGGCGAACCGATCGCCGGGCAAGTCGGCGAACTGGCGCTGCGCGCGCCGTTCATCGGCATGACGCGCAGCTTCTGGCGTGACGACGAACGATATCTGGAGAGCTACTGGCGCCAGCATGCCGGTCTCTGGACGCACGGCGATCTCGCGATCCACGATCACGATGGCCAGATGTATCTGCTCGGTCGATCCGACGATACGTTGAAGATCGCGGGCAAGCGGCTCGGACCGGCCGAGGTCGAAGCCGCCGTGCTCGATCGCGGTGTGGCGGTCAAGGAGGTCGCCGCCGTCGGCGTGCCCGACCCGGTCAAGGGTCAGCAGCTGGTGCTGTGCGTCGTGCCTCTCGCGGGACACGCGATCGAGACGCTGGCCAACGACATCGCGGACCACGTGGCCAATGCGCTCGGCAAGGCGTTTCGCCCACAGCACGTGCTGTTTGTCGACGCGCTGCCGAGGACGCGCAACGCCAAGGTGATGCGTCGCGTGATCCGGCAGATTCTCGGCGGTCTGCCGACGGGCGATCTGTCCTCGCTGGAAAATCCGGGCGCGGTGACGGCACTGCATGCGTTGCGCGGTCGAATCGCGGCATCGCTGTGAGCGGCACGGAGAACGCATGAAGACCATCACGCGATTGACTTTCGACATGGAACTCGACCGCCTGAGAGGCGCGGCATCGGCGAACGAGGAAGACGCCGGTTTGTGGCGCTGGTTCGCTGCGCTCGTTCAGGACTCGCGCATCCGGTGGTGCCGCGCGGGGGACAACTGGCTGGTGACCGTCGACCACAAGCATGTGGCGACGGTGTTCCTCTTCGATCTGGCACTGAGGATGGCGAAATCTTCGTGTGATCGGCAGGGGATGGCGTTGGGGTGAGCGGGATGTTCTCAGGCGACGCGGTACGATATTGGTCTTCCCTTGGAAATCGATATGCAGATATCATCGCGCCGGATTTTCAGTTTGACGTCACAGATAACTCGAAAGCCGAGGAACTCCTCGCAGAAGCCGCGCGTTTCGAGCGCGTAGTCGGATGACTGTGTCGATTGGCTTTCATCACTAATTCTCCAGGACCATTTTGTCGCCCGGCTTGATGGTCCCGCCAGTCAACACCTCTGCATAGATTCCGAGATCTCCATGGTTGACGTAGTCCTTGATCTGGAGCGGAAGGTTGATATCGCGCTCGCCAGTCGCGGGGTTCACACTCGTTGCTGCGCAGCGCTTGGTGCGTCTCACCACTTTGAGACGTGCGTCACCGATGCAGAAGTGGCGGTCGAGCCACTCCATCTCGGCCCACGCAGGAAGCCCGTCGAAATAGACGTTCGCGCGAAAACGCACGGGATCAAGTTCCATGCCAACTCGCTCACCCAAATCGCGGACGGTCGCAAGATTGATGAAGGAGATGCTGCGCATCAAGGCAACAGAGTGGACGCTGACGTCAGTGAACTGGTGCCCGGGCGCGTGAACGACCATCGGAGTTCCAGGAAGTGGCACCCCAAGGAAATCTCTCATAAAAGACGCAGCCGTCGCCTTCCCGGCGTCTGTGGCGAGATCGAAACGGGCGGTTGACCCATGGTGCTCGACTTCGAATTCGCTGGTCTCTGCAATCAGCCGGGTTTTCAACTGAGCCAGCCGTTCGTATTTGGCCAGCATCAAAAATTTCGTCTTCGGCTCGGGGGCGGGATTGCCCGGGTCGAACGCAAATGAACCGTCAGTAATGGCATATGCGCGGTCAAGCGGAAACCCTTGTGCCTCTTGCAAAAGCACGGATTGCAGAGGCTCTGGGGATAGTCCTTTGACTGGGTACCGTTTTAGACAATCTACGAACATGGCGGGCTCGGGCTGAGTGAGTTCGTGTACGCATGGACCGGGTCATGCGTACACGTCTGTGGGGCGATTTAGATAGTGGGATCTTAAATTTTGCAGGCGCCTGGCGTCTCCGGAGAGAACGCCTCGGCTGCAGGGATGGTGGAGATCTTCTTATGATAATCCCATGGGCGTTTCGACTCGTTCTGCGTCTTCACCTGCATCAGATACATGTCGTGAACATCCAAACCGTCCGCGCGGATACGACCGTCATGCGAGAAGAAGTCGTTGATGGGGGGCGACTTCATCTTGGCCATGACGGCTCTGGTGCAAACGAAGACGGTGAATGGGTTAGAGTCGTCGGACTACACGAATTGGTGATCGATGATGACTAAGCTGAAGAGCCTGGACAAGCTGGTTGATAGGCGACATTTTGATCGCGAGATCATCCTTCTGTGTGTTCGCTGGTACCTGCGCTACAAGCTTAGCCTGCGCGATCTTGCCGAGATGATGGCTGAGCGCGGTGTGTCACTCGCGCACACGACGATTCTGAGTTGGGTGCAGCGTTATACGCCCGAGTTCGTCAAACGCTGGAACCGGTTTGGCACACCCACCGGACAGTCGTGGCGTGTCGACGAAACGTACGTCAAGATCCGGGGTAAGCGGGTCTACCTCTATCGGGCGGTGGATCGGGCCGGCCAGACGGTAGACTTCATGCTACGCGCCAAACGCGACGTGGCAGCAGCTAAAGCATTTTTCAGGAAGGCCATCAAGCATCAGGGGCAGTCACCGAAAACCATCACACTGGATAGTTACGCGGCCTCGCACCGGGCCGTGCGCGAGATGAAGGCTGACGGCCTGGTTCCTGTCGAGACCGCGGTCAGATCTTCGAAATATCTGAATAACCTGATCGAGCAGGACCATCGAAACATCAAGTCCCGGACGAAGGTTATGCTTGGCCTCAAGCGGTTTAAGAGTGCCGCTATCGCAATTTCAGGCATCGAGTTGATGCATCGCATTCGCAAGGGGCAGTTCGATCTCGCGACGCTCGATCTCAAAGACACCGCTATGCCGATCGTTTGGAATGCGGTCATTTCTGCGCAATAAGTCATCCTATCAAAATAAACGTCCTCGACTATTTGCACCAGAACCAACCCAGGTGACCCTAGCCGTTAAAGCAATTGTTGATCGTTTCTTTCGCTAGAGCAAAAGATGACGCTTTGAGTCATTTTTTGCTTTACTTGTCACACCTCACACACCGAAACCCCGCATACACATACTGATAATGCGGCTGAAACCAATTCCGGAAAGCCGGCCGCAGCATGCACTGCGCGGTGCGTGCCGAACCGCCCTTGATCACGTAGTGCTGGCCATCGAAGAAGTTGGCTGAATAGCCGAGATAAAACGGAAAGGCTTCGAAGCCGGGCAGCGCATCAAACACCGTCGAAGTCCACTCCCAGCCATTGCCGAATTGTCCTTCCACGCCGAACGTGCTGACGTTATCCGGATATGCGTCGACCGGCTGTGGATCCCAGCTACGAAAATCGAAATTACCCGACGCGGCGTGCGGCGCGCCGTGTGCCGCACGCTGCCATTGCGCCTCGGTGGGTAACGCTTTGCCTGCCCAGCGCGCGTAGGCGCTGGCTTCGGCGTGACTCACGTACGCGGGCCAGTCGAGCGGCAACGGCACTTCGTCGAACATGGTGCGCAACGTCCATGCGCCATCGTCGCCGCGTGCAACGTGTCGCGACCAGCATGCGGGATGCTCGATATGCTCGGCTTTCTTCCACGCCCAATCCTTCTCCGACCACCACTTCGGTTCGCGATAGCCGCCTGCCTCGATGAACTCGCGGAATGCACCGTTCGTCACCATATGGCGATCGATCTCGAAGGCGGGCACATCGACACGCACTTCGCCGAACTCGTTGTCCCAACCGAAGCGGCCGCCGTCGCGCGGCATGCCGAGCACGGCAGTGCCGGCCGGTATGCTGACCATCGACGTCAACGCGTCCCGCGGTTCCGCACGTGTCACGACTGGCTCGCGCAATTCGGTGACCTTCTGCGCAAGCGGCAGTTGATGAAGCATGTATGCCAGCGTTTCAGCATGCATCAACCGATGTTCGATCGCGACGTTCAGCAGTTGCTCGGAGGCCTCGGCTTGCGCGCCGTTGCGACCGAGTCGCGCGGTGTGCGTCAGCGCATCGAGCTCGCGGTCGATCTGCTCGCGGGCACGCGAGCCGTAGCCGCGAACGACGTCGAGCGACGGCCAGTCACTGGGTTGATCAGTCGGAAAACCACCGTCGACGGGATCGATGCCGAAGGCAAAGAGCTGGTCGAGGTGCGGATCGAACGCCGGCAGGTCGCATATGCGTTGATCGAAAAGATTACGATCGAAAGCTTCCAGATGGCCGATGTAAAACACGATCCGGTGGCGTTCACGGATCGGCCGCTCATACAGAAACTCGGGTTTGACGATGGAAAACAGTGCGTCAGTCACTTGACGCGCTTCGATCAGCCGCTGGACGAGCGGGTGATGCGGGGCGGGGTCGCGATTCATTTCGCCGGGTCTCCTTGCGGGGGACGGACTAAAGACTGTACCCGCTCGCAGGAGCCATGCCAAGACGAAAGCGCGTGAAAAAGAAGGTGGGCGGGCGACGCGGCGGCGCGGGCCGGGCTCCCGGCAGCGGCCTAGACTTGCCGCAGGCCGTCCAGATCGACGATCCGGATGTGCTTGCCTTGTGTGTCGATCAGGCCGCGCTTTTGAAATCTTGACAGGGTGCGGCTCACGGTTTCGAGCGTCATGCCGAGGTAGCTGCCCATGTCCTCGCGCGTCATGCGCAGATTGAATTCCGCCGACGAATACCCTCGCCGCGCGTTGCGCTCGGAGACGTCGAGCAGGAATGCCGCGACCCGTTCGTCCGCCGAGAGCGAGCCGAGCACCATCATCTGCGCGGCTTCGCGGACGATCTGCTCGCCCAGCAGTTTGTGCATGCGTTCCTGCATCGAACTGATTTCGCGGCACAGCGACTTGAGCGCGGTGTAGGGGACGATGCAAACCGTGCTGTCTTCGAGGGCCAACGCGCTGCAGGCGTGCACGTCGTTGCTGATGCCGTCGAGGCCAAGTGCTTCGCCGGCGAGCCGCAAACCGGTGACCTGCGCGCGGCCGTCGCGGTGCGCCATGACGGTTTTCATCGAACCGGAGCGCACGGCGTAAATACTGTCGAAGCGGTCGCCGCTGCGATAGAGCGCTTCGCCGCGCTGGACGGAGCGCGCGGAACAGATGAGCGTTTCGAGTTTCGTCAGTTCGTCGGGCGACAAGCCTTGGGGCATGCAGAGCTGACGCATCGCGCAACTTGAACAGCGCGCGGCGGAGCGCGCGCTTGCCCGTGACGGCGCCGCGCGGCGGCTGCCGCGTGGTACGGCAGAGGCTGCGGAATCCGCAGTACCGGTGGAGCGCGAAACAGCGATAGGAGTGAGCATGTTCTGCAGCCAGTGGTCAGGGTAACGACTGATTGTCCCACCGGCCAGGTTGCCCGCTTCGCGGCAAAATGACGCGTTCGGGCGATCAGGCGTGTTGAGCAATGTCACACCTGCGTCGGTGAATTTGTTTGTGGACTGCTATGGAGTGTGAGCAGGCAGACAGGCAGACCGTGCTCACACTTTGGCAGAAAGGAGATTGCTTGTTGCAGATCGGGCGCACGCACAGCCGACGGGCTAGGCAATCACATTGGGCACCCGCGCCGCGCTCATCAATCCGCGTCGCCGGACTTGCCCGCGGCGGATGGGATCAACAGTACAGGCAAGCTCGCTTGCCGCACGCACCGCTCCGCGACACTGCCGAGAATCAGGCGCTGAAAACCGCGTCGTCCGTGCGTGCCCATGACCAGCAGGTCGGCGTTGAAATCGGCCGCGGCCTTGAGCACGACCACCGAAACATCGTCGATCGTGGATGCCTCGCCCACCACGAGCTCGCCCTTGACGCCTTGCTCGGTCATGGCGTTGGCGAACTCGGCGCCGAGTTCCTTGCCCTCTTCGACGAGCCGGTTACGCAAGACGGATGGGTCATACCCGGGCGCTTCGAAATACATCGGCGTGTTTTCGACGACATAGAACGGCTGCAAGACCGCGCCGCTGGATTTGGCGAGCGCGAGCGCTGCCTCGAATGCACGGCGGGAGGTGTTGCTGCCGTCGACCGCTACGAGAATGCGTGTGTACATATCGACTCCGCGTCTGAAGGATCCGGATGCCGCAGCTGTTTCCAACCGGCTGGGCGCAATGAAGATTCATTGCTGATGCGAGCTTAAATGATCGCTGAAAAACATGCATTCGACCTGGATGTAAATCAAACTCTTGCCAAATTTTGCGACGCCGCCGTCCTGTTCGGCAAGCGCCGGTCAGCAAGCGTCGGCGGGACTTCGCTCCAATTTGCAATGCATATCCGTGGCCTGGATAAGGCCGAGTTGCCTTACAATTAAAGCCTATTCAGACAAGCTGCTTCAGTCCGCTGATGAACGAGCGCAAAACGACGGGCTTGCCCGACAAGATCTACGGCGACATTCTCAACCGCATTGTCGAAGGCGAGTACAAGGAAGGTGAGCGCTTGCCGACCGAGCATGCGCTGGCCGAGCGTTTCGCGACGTCCAGGCCGACGGTGCGTGAAGCCCTGGCGCGCTTGCGGGCGGACGGCATCATCATGACGCGGCACGGATCGGGCACGACGGTCGCGCGGCGGCCGGACCCGGACGTGCGCCGCTTCGCGCCGCTCGAAACGCTGTCCGACATCCGCCGCTGCTATGAATTTCGCATCGTGACAGAAGCAGGCGCGGCGGAGCAGGCGGCGCTCAAAGCCGACGCCGACGATATCGCCGCCATCCAGCACGCATGGGATCAGTTGGAGCGGATCATCGAGACGCAGGGTATCGGCGCGAAAGACGACTTCATGTTTCACCTGGCGGTGGCGCGGGCGTCGAAGAACCCGTTTTTCATCACAGTCATGTCGTTCATCGAGGAACAGATTCTGTTCAGCATGAATCTGTCGCGCAATCTTTCGCTGGTGAAGACGGTGGCGCGGCAACGGCTCGTGCAGACGGAGCATCTGGCCGTGCTCGAGGCGATCCGCCGCAAGGACGCGCCGGGTGCTGCGAGCGCCATGCGAGCGCATCTCGAGAACGCGCTCGAGCGGATGTTCGGCTCCTGAGTTTCCGCGCGCTGTCGCCGCGCGGCGGGGTCGCAGCGCCATCGGGTCACTATGCCGCGGTGATTTCCGCACGATACGACAGGGCGTAGAACCTGCCGCTCTCGCGGCAGCGCAGTAAAACAGCTAAGCAGCGGCGGCTATCGGCCCGAACAGCGCGGTACGAGTCTTGGGACTCACGGCGATATCCAGCGCCACCGCCCGCTCCACGCCGATCTGCAACGGCGACCCGAGCCGGCTGATCTCGATCCCGGTCTTGCGCAGCAGCCGCTCGATCGGCGTGGTGGTCACGGTGACATAACGCGTGATGCCCATCTGGTCGGCGAACGTCACGAGTTCGTGAATCGCCTGCATGGTGACGTCGGCAAAGCCGAACGATTGTTCTTCACCGCCGGTTTCGATCGCGAACCGGCTCAATTCCCAGATGTGCCGCCCAACCGGCGCCGCCGCGCCATGCAGCAACTGCGGGAAAGTGTCCTTCAGCATGTTGGGGCCCTCGGTCGGCATCAGGCGCCAACAGCCGCGCACCTGTCCGTCGTCGGCCTGGATCAGCATGTAATGCGGCCCGAGCGCGTCGTAGCCGTCGATCTCCATGCCCGCGATGGTCGGGATATCCCACCCGAGCCGACCGTGAAACACCCGCGCCCGCAGGCGGTACATCTCGTTAATGTCCGCGTTGTCGAATTCCTGACGCATTCCAATCCGGATTGCTGTTTGCATGACGTTCTCCTGAACGTGTTGGGGTACCCAATACGCAAGAAAACTTATGCATTTTGAATGTTTCTGCCACCTACCTACCTGGATAGGTGTGCATGCTTATCGGGTAACGCAAAATTCGAGACAAGCACTGCACTCAACCGACAGGACCGAAAAATGGAACTCCTCGAAAATCATTGGCAACCGCAAACCGGCCTTCAAACCCGCCCGGCGGAGCCTTCCACGGCGGTGGACCGCGTTCTGATCATTGCTTACCGCAAAAAGAAAAAAGAGAGCCAGCGCCGTTTCTGGGCCCGCTTCGGCGTGACGCAGTCGCGCGGCAGCCGGTTCGAGTCGGGTGCCGAAATCCCGGCGCCGGTGTCGATCCTGCTGGGCCTGTACTTCACCAAAACCGTGTCCGACGCCGATCTGGGCCGCGCCGAGCGCGTCCTCTACAGCCGCGACGCCGCCGCCTTGCTCAACCCGGGTCAATAAGCCCGAGCTGGGCTGCAATCACGGCCGCCGCACGCCGCGAATTCACACCGAATTTCGTCCTGATGTTCTTCATGTGGAAGTTCACCACGGCTTCCGAACAGTTCAGGATGTGGGAGATTTCCCAGGTGGATTTGCCGCGTGCGGTCCATTTCAGGCATTCGCGTTCACGCGGCGTCAGCTTGGGCAGTAAGGTCTGAGCGTGCGTATTCAAATGCCGCTGGCTGGTATCGATTACGAGATCGCGCAATAACACCAGATTCGGCAATGCCACGTTGATGTGACGCCAGAATTCATCGTTGGGATTGTTGTCATTGACGAAGCACATCATGCCGGCTTCCTGGTTCGGTCCATGAATCGGCAATGTCACGCCGGAGCGCAACCCGTGCGCGCGGGCTTCTTCGTACATGGAAAGCTGTGGCGCGGTCGTGAAAATGTCCGGCGACCAGATCAGCGGCGTGGCGCGCGTCGCGCAATGCGCGACAGTCGGATCGATGTGAACCAGTCCCTGCTCGTCATAAGTACGCCGCCAGGTGGGCGCGTACGTGCTGCGCACATAAGCGTCTTCCAGGCGAATGGTCGGCCGAGGCAGCATGGCGATCAAAAGCCTGTCGAAGCCCCACGTCTCGGCGAGGCCCGCGATTGCACCGAACCATTCCGCTTCGTCGGCGGCGTTCAGTAGCGGTGCCATCTGCTCGATAAAATGTAGCGACAATTTTTACTCTCTCAGGCTCGCAAACATCCCGTTGCGGTAAATTGCGGTACGGCATTCCGTCCGGTGGTTTTTTATCTTCACAATCTATCACCAAAAATTATTTCGCAAAGCCAGAAGTGATTTCTAACAAAATGGCGACGACGGCGGTTTTGGGAGAATGCGAATGAATCGCTCTTTGTATCCGATTTTCTGACCGAATTAACATTCACCGATGGTTAATGTGGGTAATTTTCTCGTAGTAGTCGTTTTGATGCCATTCATTGGCAACATTATTGTGAAAGCATTCTAATTAGCGGTCGCTGCCAAAATTTCAGTCAAAATCGCACTGATTGCCGATATTGAATGTTTGCGGGCTGCACGGTTTGCCGCGACATAAACGTCACGCCCCAAGCTCTATTGTCATACAAAAGCGACGCCGCGTAGTTTGCGACGTTCGCGATCCACTCAAAGAATTCGCGAAGCCGGGCTTGCCACCAAGTTGTTTGACAACATTTCGAGCCCGGTGCTACCTTGAGCGCTCCATTCTGTCCCGCTCCTGGTGTGAGGCATCATGAACGGAATCCCCGCTCCGCGAGGGACATCTCGCTAATCCGCGTGCTTCACGACGCCGTGACGTTTTCGAAGCTCGCCGACATGGGGCCGATTTTGCCGCTGCTCAGTTCGACGCCGCCCGAGCATCATGCGAAGATCGAGCACGCCGCGCGGGCGCTGCTCGCGTTGGAGCACGAATTCGCGCAAGCCAACCCACACCCGTGAACCTCAAACAGCCAGCATGACCGACAACAGCCGACGCTATCCCGATCCCTCCATTCGCGTGTTCGATCCGCGCTTCAAACCGTTGATCCTGGCGTCCGCGTCCGTCGAGTGCCTTTATCAGGGCGCGCGCTGGTCCGAGGGGCCGGTCTGGTTCGGCGACGGCCGCTATCTGCTGTGGAGCGACATTCCGAACGACCGCATCCTGCGCTGGGACGAACCGAGCGGCACGGTGTCGACGTTTCGCCAGTCGTCGAACAATGCCAACGGCCATACGCGCGACCGTCAGGGACGCCTCGTCAGCTGCGAGCATCTGACGCGCCGCGTCACGCGCACCGAATACGATGGCTCGATCACCGTGCTCGCCGACCGCTATCGTGGCAAGCGCTTCAACTCGCCGAACGACGTGATCGTGAAATCGGACGGCTCGATCTGGTTCAGCGATCCGACCTTCGGCATCGACGGCTTCTATGAGGGCGAGCGGCAGGAGTCGGAACTGCCGGCGTGCGTGTACCGCGTCGACGGCCAATCCGGCGAAGTCACTGTCGTCGCCGACGACGTGCTCGGCCCGAACGGCCTGGCGTTTTCGCCGGATGAGTCAGTGCTGTATATCGTCGAATCGCGCGGCGAACCGCGCCGCAAGATCCGTGCATTCGACGTCGAGGGCGGCGGCGCGCTGTCGAACAACCGCGTGCTGATCGACGCGGGTCCGGGCACGCCGGACGGCTTTCGCGTCGACGTTCACGGCAATCTGTGGTGCGGCTGGGGCATGGGCACGGACGAACTCGACGGCGTGCGCGTTTTCACGCCGCAAGGCGAACCGCTCGGCCACATTGCGTTGCCGGAACGCTGCGCGAACGTGTGCTTCGGCGGGCGGCATCGCAACCGGTTGTTCATGGCGGCAAGCCACGGGCTCTATTCGCTCTACGTAAATACGCAAGGCGTGCAAGGCGGCTAGTTGCCTGACAAGTCGTCATCAGAGGTCATGAGTGGCTCCGGGTTTGCCCTTGGATGCAGCGGGCAAACCATTGAACGGCAAGCATTCACCGTAAAAACGGCGGCTTTCACGGGCCCGGAGCCGCGACGAGTATTTGCTTGACATCAGCTGTTCCGCTTCGCTATGTTCCATTGGTAGAAAGACACCGCCCGCAGCGCATTCGACCGGCGGATTTCCATACCAAGAAGCGAGGAGACGCAATGACTGTTTCAGACAGGTTGGCGCTCAGGCTGGTGTCCGTATGTCTCGCGGCGAGCGCCGCTTTCGCATCCGCCGCGCACGCGGCCGATCCGGTGACCCTCAATATCGTCGACGTGGCCGGCGACCTTCAACTCACGCAAAAGGGCTTTGAGGCCTTCAAGGCGAAGTACCCGAACCTCGTCGCCAATCTCACCTTCACGAATGCGCCGGCGCCGCAGTTGCCCGGCAAGATCAAGGCGATGCAGGCCGCGGGCCGCTCCGATATCGATCTCGTGCTGACCGGCACCGACGCGCTTGCCGCCGGCATCGAACAGAGTCTCTGGATGAAGCTGCTGCCCGAGAACGCGGCGGCATTCCCCGGCGTGCTCGACAAATACGCGCCGGGTCCGCGCAAGATGCAGGATCTCGCCCAAGGGTACGGTCTCGAAGTGGCGTATATGCCGGCCGGCCCGCTGCTCGAATACAACCCCGCCAAAGTCAGCGACCCTCCGAAGACGCCCGAGCAATTGCTGCAGTGGTGCAAGGCGCATCCGGACAAGCTGATCTACGCACGTCCTGCGAATTCAGGTCCGGGCCGCACGTTCCTGATGGGCTTGCCCTACGTGCTCGGCGACAAGGACCCGCAGGATCCGATTCACGGTTGGGACAAGACGTGGGCCTTTCTCAAACAGCTGAACGATTGCATTCCTTACTATCCGGGCGGCACCTCGGCGGTGATGAAGGAGCTTGGCGAGGGCACGCGCGACATGACCGTGACCGTGACGGGCTGGGACATCAATCCACGCGCGCTCGGTATCGTGCCGGCCGAATTCCGCGTGCAGGCGTTCGACAACATGACGTGGGTGAACGACGCGCACTACATGGTGATTCCGAAAGGCGTGCCGAAGGAAAAGCTCGACGTGCTCTATAAGCTGATGAACTTCATGCTCGAGCCGGCGCAACAGGCCATGACCTATGACGACGGTTATTTCTATCCCGGTCCGGCGATCAAGGGCGTGAGCGTCGAGCAGGCGCCCGCGCACAGCCAGGACGTGCTGAAGAAATATGGCCGGCCGGAGTACGCGAAGCTGCTGGCCGAGCGCCCGCACGTATTGCCGCTGAATGCCGCGGCGATGGTCGCGGCTTTCAAGAAATGGGACACCGAGGTCGGCGCGCAGAAGACCAAATAGTTTCCGCGTCTGGCCGTGCATGCATGATGTTGCGATCCACGCGTGATACGTGACACGACGCACGTGACACGCATCACGCGTATCAGGAAACCGCCATGAAGCATCACTTTGAGCAGTTGCGGCTCGACTCGGTGAGCCGCAGTTTCACGAATGCGGAAGGCCAGGCGATCGCGGCGCTCCGCGGCCTCGATCTGACCATCCAGCGTGGCGAGTTCATCGCGTTGCTGGGGCCTTCCGGTTGCGGTAAATCGACGGCGCTCAACTGCATCGCCGGATTGCAGCCGTTGAGCGCGGGCGGCATCTGGCTCGACGACAAACGCATCGACGTGCTGCCGCCGGAGAAGCGCGGCTTCGGCATGGTGTTTCAGAACTACGCGCTGTTTCCCCATATGAGCGTGCTCGACAATGTCGGCTTCGGTTTGAAGATGCGCGGCGTCGGTAAGAGCGAAGCCGTACGCCGGGTGCGTGAAGCGCTGCAGCTCGTGCAACTGGTCGGACATGAACGCAAGCTGCCCGGACAACTGTCCGGCGGCCAGCAACAGCGCGTGGCGATTGCGCGCGCGATCGTGATCGAGCCGCCGCTGATTCTGATGGACGAACCGCTGTCGAATCTCGATACCAAGCTGCGGATCGAAATGCGCGCGGAGATTCGCCGCATCCACAGCCAGCTCGAGCGCGCGACGCTCTATGTAACGCACGATCAGGACGAAGCGCTTTCCATGGCCGACCGCATCGTCGTGATGAGGGAGGGCGTGGTGCAGCAGGTCGCCACGCCGAAAGAGGTCTATACGCGGCCGCAGAATCTGCATGTCGCGCGCTTCATGGGGTATCGCAACGTGGCCGAGTTCGAACTCGAAGGCACGCAGGGCGAAGGCGTGCTGGTGAGCGCAAACGGTGTGCGTCTGCTCGGCACGCCGATGGCCGGCTTCAACAGCAAGCGCGTGAGCGTCGCGCTGCGTCCCGAGGATATGGAGCGCGCCGCGCCCGGTGCGGAGAATGCTTTCGACGCGTTGGTGACGACCGTCGAATACGGTGGCCGCGATTCGTTGCTGCGTGTCAACACCGCGTTCGGCGATATCTGGGCGCGCGTCGGCGGAGAATTCGAAGAGGGCGAGAAAATCAGCTTGCGCGTGCCGCCGTCGCGCACGCTTGTCTACGACGCAGAGGCGGCATGAACACGCCCACGCTGTCGCCGCCGCTCGTGCCGCGCGACGCCAAGGCGTGGCTCGTCGCGCCGGCGTTGCTCTTCATTGTCGCGTTGTTCATCTATCCGTTCGCGTACGGTCTGGTGCTGTCGTTCCGGCCGATGAACGGCGGCGGCCTCTGGGCCAACTATCTGGCGTTCTTCACCGACACGTCGATGTGGCCGACGATTCTCGTCACGCTCAAGCTCGCGGTGCCCGCCACGCTGATCAACGTGGGCGTCTCGGTGCCGGTGGCGTTCGCACTGCGCCGCTACTCGCGCTATCAGAAGTTCGTCACGACGCTGCTGGTGATTCCCGTGACGCTCGGCACCGTGTTGATCGCCGACGGCATGCTCACGTACTTCGGCCCGAACGGCTGGTTTCCGCAAGCGCTGCAGGGCTTGCATCTCTATACGCGTGAAGTGCGCCTCACGCATAACTTCTGGGGCGTGCTGATTTCGCTGATCGTGTCGGGTTTTCCGTTTGCGTTTCTGTTGACGCTGTCGTATGTGACCGGCATCGACCCGACGCTCGCGGCCGCGGCAGCGACGCTCGGCGCGAGTCCGTGGCAGCAGTTTCGCCGCATCTATCTGCCGCTGCTCGTGCCGGGCTTGACGATGGCGGCGTGTCTGTCGTTCGTGCAGGCGTTTTCGGTATTTCCGTCGGCGGTGCTGCTCGGTGCGCCCGCTGGCCCGACACGCGTGATGTCGATCGCCGCCGCCGAGGCCGCGTTCGAAAGCTACGACTATTCGCTGGCGTCCGCGATCGCGATGGTGATGGGCTTTGTGCAGTTGCTGGTGGTCGCCGCGCTGCTCGGCGCGCGCCGCTTCTTCTACAGCGGTCCGGCAACCGGAGGTAAAGGCTGATGACGACCGAGCATCGCGCGGCGCAGCCTTCGTGGTCCGCGTCCGCATCGAAAGATCACGACGACGGCGCGCGCGAGCCAGACAAGCGCGTGAGACAGCGCGCCGGCTTGCCAGGTCGCGTCTGGCGCGTGCTGGTGTGGGGCGCGATGGTGTTCTTCCTCGTCAACGTGGTGTTGCTGATTGCGACCGTCGCGGTCAATTCGGTGGCGACGCGCTGGTTCGGCACCTTGTTGCCGCAGGGCTTCACGCTGCATTGGTATGCGCAGGCGTGGAGCGACTTCCAGTTGGCGAGTGTGTTGTGGGTGACGGTCGAAGTGGTCGGCGCAGTCGTGCTGCTGTCGGTCCTGCTCGGCGTGCCGGCGGCGTACGCGCTCGCCCGTGTGCAATTTCCAGGCAAGCGCGTCGCGATGCTGATCTTCCTGTTGCCGCTGATGGTGCCGCCCGTCACCTACGGCATTCCCATGGCGACGGTCATGTACAAGGTCGGTCTCGCCGGCACGCTGAGCGGCGTGATCCTGGCAAACCTCGTGCCGGCACTGCCGTTCGTGATTCTCGTCATGACGCCGTTCATCGAACAGATCGATCCCAATCTCGAAGCGGCGGCGCGCATTTTCGGCGCGAATACGTTCCGCTATTTCCGCTACGTGCTGCTGCCGCTGCTCGTGCCCGGCATGCTGGCGGCGGGCTTGCTGGTGCTCGTGCGCACCATCGGCATGTTCGAGCTGACTTTTTTCACCGCGGGCCCCGCGACGCAAACGCTCGTGGTCGCCCTGTACTACGCTGTATTTTCAACCGGCGTGCGCGCGCCGCAGTCGATCGATGCAATGGCGATGATCTACATGGCGATCACACTAATCTGGGTGCTGATCGCACTGCAATTCGTGAGCCCGACGCAGATCGTGTCGCGCGTGAAGGAACAGAAACGCTGAAGCGCGCCCGAAGGAAGTCCCCTTGGACAACGGCGAAAGACATCGTGGAGCAGACGTTGACGAAGCGAAAGAAACCCGAGGAATTGCGCAGCCACCGCTGGTACGGCGTGAACGATCTGCGCTCGTTCGGCCACCGTTCGCGCACCGCGCAAATGGGCTACGACCGCGAGGAATACGCCGGCAAACCGGTCATCGCGATTCTCAACACGTGGAGCGAGATCAACGCGTGTCACACGCACTTCAAGCAGCGTGTCGAGGAAGTGAAACGCGGCATCTGGCAGGCCGGCGGCTTTCCGGTCGAGCTGCCGGTGCAGACGCTCTCCGAGCCGTTCCAGAAGCCGACCACGATGCTGTATCGCAACTTCCTCGCCATGGAAGCAGAAGAAACGCTGCGCTCCTATCCCGCCGACGGCGTCGTGCTGATGGGCGGTTGCGACAAGACCACGCCCGCTTTGCTGATGGGCGCGATCTCGATGGATCTGCCGGCGATCTTCCTGCCCGCCGGCCCAATGCTGCGCGGAAACTGGAACGGCGCGACGCTCGGCTCCGGTTCCGATGTCTGGAAGTACTGGGCCGAATTGCGCGCGGGCACGATCACGCAAGACGACTGGCAAGGCATCGAAGGCGGCATTGCGCGCTCGCCGGGGCACTGCATGACGATGGGCACCGCCTCGACCATGACGAGCGCGGCCGAGGCGCTCGGCTTCACGCTGCCCGGTTTCGCGTCGATTCCCGCAGCGGATTCCCGTCATGCGCAAATGGCGGCGAAAACCGGCATGCGCATCGTCGAGATGGTGTGGGAGGATCTCAAACCGTCCGACCTGCTCACCGCCGGCTCCGTCGATAACGCCGTGACCACGTGCCTCGCGCTGTCTGGTTCGACCAACGCGATCGTGCACATGATCGCGCTCGCTCGTCGCGCGGGCATTGAACTGACGCTTGATCGCTACGACGACATCTCGCGCCACACGCCGGTGCTGGCGAACGTTCGTCCGACTGGCGCGTATTTGATGGAGGACTTTTTCTATGCGGGCGGTTTGCGGGCCTTGCTCGCCGAACTGGGTGAGCTGATCGACCGCTCGCAGAAAACCGTCAACGGCCGCACGCTCGGCGAGAATCTCGAAGGCGCGGAAATTTTCAACGACGACGTGATCCGCCGGCGTGACAAGCCGCTGCTGCCCAATAGCGGACTCGCGGTGCTACGCGGCAATATTGCGCCCGACGGCGCCGTGATCAAACCCGGCGCCGCCGAGCCCCACCTGCTCGTGCACACGGGTCGCGCTGTGGTGTTCAAGGATTACAACGACATGGCCGCGCGCATCGACGACGAGGCGCTCGACATCGACGAACACTGTGTGATCGTGCTTCAGCATGCCGGGCCGGTCGGTGCTCCGGGCATGCCTGAATGGGGCCAATTACCCATACCGCGGAAGTTGCTGCAAAAAGGGGTACGCGATATGGTGCGTATATCGGATGCGCGCATGAGCGGGACGAGTTACGGCGCGTGCGTGCTGCATGTCGCGCCCGAGTCGTTCATCGGCGGACCGTTTGCGCTGGTGGAGAGCGGCGACATAATCGAACTCGACGTGCCGCGACGCAAACTCAACCTGCTGGTGAGCGACGAGGAACTCGCGCGGCGCAAGGCTGCGTGGGTCAAGCCGGCGCCGCGTTTCACGCGCGGCTACGGCGCGATGCATCAGGTGCATGTGATGCAGGCGAATCAAGGCTGCGACTTCGACTTCCTGCAACGCGGCGGCGCGCATGCGGCCCCGGTTGCGGACGCCGCGAGCACTACGGGCGAGCCGGAGATTCACTGAGTCAATGAGGGCCGTCGAGAGCGTGACGCAGCCGCCGCAGAGCGGCGATAACCCTGGGACGGCGCGCGATGCGGCTCAACCGCATCGCGTGAGTCCTTCACCTCAATATCCCACGCGATACACGCGGCCGGTCTGCGCGCCTTCCACGCTGCGCAGATAGGCCATCGCCGCGCGCTGCCCTGTCACCGGCTCGAAGCCACGGAAGTAGGGCGCATAAGCGTCCATTGCTTCGGTGAGCACGGTCGGGCTCACCACGTTGATGCGAATGCCGCGCGGCAATTCGATCGCCGCGCCGCGCACGAAACCTTCGAGTGCCAGATTGACAGTGGTCGCGCTCGCGCCTTGCAGAATCGGCTCATCGCCGATGATGCCGCTCGTCAGCGTGAACGAGCCGCCGTCGTTCACGTATTGCTGACCCGCGAGCACCACGTTGATCTGGCCCATCAGCTTGTCGCGCAGGCCGACCCAGAATTGTTCGATGCTCATATCGGGCAGCGGACCGAAATGCACCTTGCCGGTCGCGGTGACGACGCCGTCCACTTTGCCGATCTCGCGAAAGAGCCGCTCGACGCTCGCCGGATCGGTGCTGTCGACGTGATACTGCCCACGCGTCGCGCCCACTTCGATCACTTCATGGCGCGCCTTCAGTTCCGCGCTCACCGCCTGGCCCAGCGTGCCGGTGGCGCCGATCACGACGATCTTTTTCATCTACTGCTCCGTTGAGGGTTGACGTGCAGTCGATTCTGCCGGTGTTCGTCAAGGGGAAAAAGTCTCTTCGACGTGCAGGTCCTGCAACCCTGAGTTTCTAATCGAAGTAAAAGCGCGCACCGCGAATCAAACGGTGCACGCTTCGCAATACACGGATTAATTGGGGCCCGCGCGTGAATTCAAACACAGACGCAAATGCAGACGCAGCGCAAATATTTATTTCACCCGATGTAATTCGATCAGCCGGGTAGGGCGCAAATGATTAAGGGCGTAATGGATGCGGCCGCGCTCCTGACGGCTGCCGACCGGTCGCGGATCGTCGTACAGATGATCCGCCGAATACGCGCCCTGCGGCGCGACCATGCCTTTGTCGATCACCGTGCAGCCAGGCTCGAGCGCCAGCAGCAGATGATTGCCGCCAACCCGGCTGTCGAAGCCGGCCATGCCGTCGAGCGCCTCGGGCACGCTGTTCGTGAGGGTCGCATTGCTCGTGGTGATTTCGTCGGGCGAGATCGGGCTGTGGCCCGCTATGCGCGCGGCTTCGAGATTCTTGCCGTCGGTGTCGACGGTACTGTCGTGGGTGCGGTCGTTGTGCAGTTCCGTCGAACTCGGGCCGTGAGTGGCCGCTGGTTGATTCGCGTCTGCCGATTTGTTGATATCGCTGTTCATCATGCGTTCTCCTTTGAAGAGGACATGGTGTGACGTGCAGCAAAACCCGTTCCGCCTCGCACAAACCCTGATTCACCTGTTTTGACTGCGCTTTGTCCGCAGTTGCATGCACAGTTGCAAGTGAGGTATTCGGCTGGCGATTGCGTCCGCGATTCTTTTCGATTTTTTTAATGGACGCGTATTTTCTACAGAGTATGATCTTACTCCGACGAGCGAAGCGCGGTTAAATTGAAAGACATTCGGCCCGGCTATTTCTTGATGGCCGGCAGCACCGTCTGCGCGCCACTCAAAACATTTTACGGGGCCGTCAGGGCGGGTGACACATGCACTTCGATGCTGCATTCACACATCGCGGCTATTTGTTAAATTGCGCGCCCGCGCGCGCGGTCGATGGCACTTGGCAACCTTACGTAGTCATCTCCCGCTCGAGCGACGGCGAACTGGTCGCCAACCGTTTTTTTCCCACCGACTTGCGCTTTCGTGACGAAGCGGCCGCCATTGCCCATGCGCGCGATTGGGCGGTGCGCTGGATCGATGCGAGCAGCGTGACCATCTGAGCGCCTCCGGCGTGCCATGCCGCGTATGCCCCGCCGTCGCGCGGTGCTGCGCGAGCCGCGGCAAAACGCGGTAATCTCTCGGCATATTCACTTCGAACCGTGCTCGCTGCACGGCGCTGTCCTTTTATGCCTAACGTGCCTTCCCAGAACTGGGGCCTCGAACAGATCGTCGCCGACTTGCGGGCGTCGCGTGAAGAATTGCATCGCACGCGGCATCCGCTCGGCATTCGCGAACTGCCGTCGCGCGAAGCGGTGATCAACATCGTCGCCGGCCTGCGCGCGGCGCTGTTTCCCACGCACTACGGCGCGCCCGATCTGACTGACGAAACCGTCGACTACTACGTCGGCCATACGCTTGAAAGCACGTTGCGGCTGCTGGCGGAACAGATTCGCCGCGCCTTGCGTTTTTTGCCGGAATTCGGCGAAACACCCGATGCGGATCTGCAGGCGCGCGCGTTCGACGTCGCGCGTGAATTCGGCACGCAATTGCCGGGCATTCGCGCGCTGCTGGTCAGCGACATTCAGGCGGCTTTCACCGGCGATCCGGCCGCGCAGCACATCACCGAAATTCTGCTTTGCTATCCTGGCGTGTGGGCGATGACACATCATCGGCTCGCGCACGCGCTGCATCTCCTGGGCGTGCCGTTGCTGGCGCGTTTCATCAACGAGATCGCGCACTCGGCAACCGGCATCGACATTCACCCCGGCGCGACGATTGGCCCGAGCTTCTTTATCGACCACGGCACGGGTGTCGTGATCGGCGAGACCGCGATCATTGGCGAACGCGTGCGCGTGTATCAGGCCGTGACGCTCGGCGCGAAGAGTTTCGCCGCGGATCTCGACGGTACGCTGGTCAAGGGCAACGCACGCCATCCGATCGTCGAGGACGATGTGGTGATCTATGCCGGCGCGACGATTCTCGGGCGCGTGACGATCGGGCGCGGCTCGGTGATCGGCGGCAACGTATGGCTCACGCACAGCGTGCCGCCGGGCAGCAGCGTGTCGCAAGGCAAGATCCGCGAAGGCGAGCGGTCCGACGAGGGGCGGCAGTGATACGCGGCTTCGTTCGCGCATCGTCGCGTGTCCTGATGCGCGCACTTCTTTTTCACTGCTGAGCGATGACCATGCCGCGCGGCCGCGTTCACATGCCTCGCTGCGCGCTTGCCGGCGTCGAAGCGACGGTGGCCGAAACGGCGCATGCGTTTCCGCGTCATTCGCACGATCGCTTCGGCGTCGGTGTGATCGTCAGCGGCGGGCATCGGTCGGCGAGCGGACGCGGGCTTGTCGAAGCACGCGCCAACGACGCCATCATGGTCAATCCCGGCGAAGTCCACGACGGCAGTCCGCTCGATGAGCGCGGGCGCGCGTGGCGCATGTTGTATTTCGAACCGTCGATGGTGGTCAACGCCGCGAGTGAGCTGACCGGCGCGGCGGCGCGCGAGATCGAACTCACGCAGCCGGTGGCGTACGATCCTTTGCTGAAGCGTTTGTTCGAGCGGCTCTTCAACGTCGCGGTGGAAGCGCCTTTGGTGCTGGACGATCTGGCGCGCGAGGAGGCGTCGCTCGAACTGCTCGGGCATCTCGTCCGCGTTCATGCGACGCGGCCAATTCGCTCATCGTCGACTGATGCGTTGGGGCCGATTGCGCGAGCGAGGGCACGCATCGACGACGATCCATCCTCTTCGCTCACGCTGGCCGATCTCGCCGCCGATGCCGGCATGAGCCGTTTCCAGTTGCTGCGTGGCTTCGCACGTGAAATGGGTCTGCCGCCGCATGCGTACAGAATGCAGCGTCGCGTGGTGCTCGCCAGACGGTGGATCGCGCAGGGCGCGACGCTTGCCGATGCAGCCGCCGCAGCGGGCTTTGCCGATCAAAGTCACATGACGCGCGCGTTCGTGCGCTTACTCGGTGTGACGCCCGCGAACTACGCGGCCGCGCTGCGGTGACGTTCAGCCTATTCGCAAATGCTGCAGCAGCGCTGCACCATGCGCGCCATGCAACCAGACGTGCTGCCCGATAAACCACGCCGCCACCCACGAAGCCGCCACCACGATCAGATCGCAGTGCCCGCTATTCCACAGATTCAATGAATGCCGGCCGGCAATCCACGGTACGCCTAATGGATTCGGCCAATCGGCGAACAGATGCATCAGGCCGCCGCAGGCAAATCCGAACGCGGGCGCGGCATACACCGAATGCCCGAGCCAGTGATACGACACCGCGAGCAACGCGAGCCATCCCACGCCCCAATGCGTCAGCGTGCGATGCGTGATCCACAGACGCCGCGCGCGCGACCACCACGCGACTTCGAGCCAGTCCGGCGCCGTACTGCCAATCAGACCGGTGATGAAACTCAACACCACGCCGACATGAAACGAACCGCCGCCGCCGATGCGCGCGACAATCGCCGCCGCGATGACGCCGGCCGCAAAACCGGTAGCGTGATGTGCTTTGCTGGATGCCATCGAAACTCGCGGCAGAGCGCCGCATCAGGAACAAAGGGCGGCTATGTTCGCAGATGAGCGGATAAAAAAATAGCCGGCACGCGAGTTAAAAAAATCGCGCGTCGGCGTGGCCTTCAAAACGCAAGCGTGTGACCGAAGCTCAGGTCGCGCAACGTGCAATATCGAAGCGCATTTCCGGTTCCGGCGGATCGTCCGGCGCGTTCGCGGGATGCATCACCTTGATGATCGAGCCGGCGTTCGACGGCGTCAGCGTCACGAAATACGAGTTGTTCGAATCCGAGCCGACGGCGATCTCCGTCGCGCCGCCAACGCGAGACATCCGCACGCGTGACAAACGGCTTTCGAGGCAATCGGCGATATAGGCAGGAGCGCGTTGCGAAGACACGTACATCATCGGCAGGGACGCGTCGCGGGCCGGGCCGCTGGAAGAACCGCAACCGGCAAGCGCAGCGAGCGCGGCAGCAGCGGGAGCAAGCAGGAGAAGTCTTTTCATGGTCTGATCGTCGGCGTCCCCGGTCGTACGCGGGAACTTGGGGCGCGGGCGAAGCGCAACGCGATGCAGCGCAACGTCATGCTTCGCGACGAAGCCGCCGTTCAACCGCAACGACCTCGCGACATCGCGATGTTGCGGCAAGGAAGGCAACTGCGCCCAGTATACCCACCGGGTGTGCGCGTCGTCACTATCCGCGGTCGTCGGCATTGTGTCCAAACGTAAAGGCCATAAAAAACCCGCGACGTGATCGTGTCACGCGCGGGTGTTGTGCGAAGCGAATCGAACCATTCGCTCCACAGTACCACCTGAAATACTTAGAAGCGGTGACGCAAACCGACCGCCACTGCGACCTGATTGCCGGTCGACGACGGCGCCAGCGTATTGATCGCCGCGACGTTCGAGCCGAAGTTGCCGAGTTCGCCCGATGCATGCTGATACACGCCTTCCACGTACACGTCGGTACGCTTGCTGAGCGAGTAGTCGCCTTGCAGCGACACCGTGTGCCACTTCGGATCGCCCGAACCGTTCGAGCCGGACATCCTGCCGTCGGTGAACGTGTACGACGCCGCGAGGCTCAGTGCCGGCGTCAATGCATAGCGGCCGTTCACCTCGTAATTGTCCATGTGCAGATTGGTGCCGGCGACGCCAGGCAACGTGGTGCCGCCGACGTCCACACCGCTGATGCCGTCCATCTGCGTGTGCGTATAGACGAAACCGACCGTTGCCGGGCCGAACGTGTAGTTGATGCCCGCGCCGAAGGTGCGTTGCAGATCGGCCGCGACCGCCGCAGTGCCATCGCCCTGCGATACAGCGCCGTTCAGGTTCGAACTGCCTGAATTGTTCAGTTGCAGGTAAGCAGCGGCAATGCTCAACGGACCGTTGTCATAGGAAGCGCCGACGCTCCATGCGCGGTTGTTGGAGAAATCACCGGCCGAGTTGCTGAAGCCGTACAGGCCGCCGAACTTCAGGCCCGCGTAATTCGCGCTCGTGTACTTGACGGCGTTCTTGATCGAGAACGAGTTGTCGAGGTTGTCGTTGTCGAGCGGGTGAGCCGCGAGGTTGTTGCCGTAGCCCGCGCCTGCCGCCGACAGCGGCGCCAGGTAGTCGACCATGGAGTCGTACTGACGGCCGAGGGTCAGCGCGCCGTACCGGTCGCTTTTCAGGCCGACGAAAGACTGACGGTTGAACATCGTGTTGCTTTCCGTGTTCTGGCCGTTGTTCAGGTCGAAGCCACTTTCCAACGTGAAGATAGCGTGCAGACCGCCGCCCAGATCTTCGCTGCCGCGCAGGCCGAAGTAGGTGTAGGACGCCGCGCCGCTGCCTGCTTGCCAGCTGCTATGCCCGCCCTGGTTGTTCGAGTAGACGAGACCTGCGTCCAGCGTCCCGTACAACGTCACGCTGCTTTGCGCGTGGGCGGTGATGGCAAGCGCGCTCAGGAGGCCTGCTGCGATGAGGTTTTTTTTCATGTTTAGATAGCTCCGAAACAGTGCGTAGAGAATCGCATTCCAGTGCTCACCGCGAATTTCGCTGGCTGCCTGACGATCCGGCGTGAAGTCTATTCCCGTAATTTCCTATCTCGAATTTTGTGCGGCACAACAATGAATTCCTGAATCCGTAATGGTGATTACGGAATTGTGTAAGTGCGGGTAAATAAACGATAAATCTATTGGCTTGGGAATTGATGGATGCCGGTATCAATCCCGTGTTGTTGCCCAACCGCGGCGACTCGTCGCAAGCCAGCAGCGGCGAGGCTTGGGATCTATTTTGAGATGGCGGCTGAATTTGATCCGTTTCCTGAAAACCACTCTTCCGGATTGCATGAAAAATGCCGATGAATTAGGGCGGTACAATTCGTTTTGCCCTTGACCAAGGGTGTCTTTTTCGTCTTTTATACGTGGCTTTCGAGCCGCGTTTTTTTATGTATTCTTTATGCTGGATTTATAGGTTGCGGCGAATAGGGAAGTGGATTATCCCGATTGGCAATGCGCTCGCCGCGGCTTGTCCGTTCGTCAGAGGGCCGCATCCACCGCGTGCGAGGCGGGTAGAATTGCGCGCTTGAGATGTGTTTCCGCCCCCGCGAACGTGAGTGAACCTGTAATGACCGATACACCCCTTCCATCGTCCGACACCGCTGAAGATCTCACGACGGAAGGCTCGTCCGAACTGGGCGAAACCGTGCACGAAGCACGCCTGTGGCGCGACGACGGCTGGACCGCGCGCGTCATCAAGAACGAAGACGACGAAGGCTGGGCCGTCGCAATGATCAAGGACGGCGAAGCGGAACCCGCGCTCGTCGGTCCGTGGACGATGGGCCGCAACAAGAAGGATCCGAAGCCGCTGGACACATCGGCGTTCAACACGCTGGTGAAGACCGCGTCGGAAGTGCTGCGTCGCCATGAGCAGCAACTGCGCGCGCAACTGCATAAGGAAGTGCGCGTGGCGAGCGCGGACGGCAACGACGAACTCGACATCACGCTCGATATCGTTCCCGACGAAGACGAACCGTATGCGTTGCTGACCGCGCTCGACACATTCGGCGAGCAGCTCGCGCAAGTGCAGGTCGCGCCCAACTTCAAGCTCAGCAAGGCGAGCGCCGCGGCGTGGGTCGAGAACGAGTTTCGCCGTCCGGGTTAGAAGGCGGTTCCGCTACCGCTTGCGACAGGCTCCGGGGCTGGCCGGGCTGTCGCCCGAAGGCCTGAATAAAACATTACTAAAGCCTGTCAATATACTTTCATATTCGCTTCATAGAATCCTCGCGTCATAGCGGCGCGAGCGTGAACCATGTGGTTTTGGGTCTGAGTGCGTGCCGGCTGTGCATTCACCCACGCTACCCAAACACTGGATCACGACAACATGGCAGAGCCGCTCGACCTTTCCCGCCGCAAGGCCCTGAAACTCCTCGTGGGCGCGCCGATGCTGCCGCTCGGCGGACTGGCCACGGCTTCGATGCTGACCGCTTGCGGGGGCAGCGACGAGCTGGCGACGCCGGTCAAACCGGTCGCCAACTTCGTCTCCGCGGCATTCGCCGGCATGGCCGCGCCGACGCTGGCCGACCCCGCCGCCATGGCGAAGACCACGGTCGGCTCGACCTTGACGGTGCAACTGAGCGACGGCAGCAGCCGCGCGTTCAAGCTGGCGTATCAGCCGTTCTTCGTCACCGGTGACAGCGTGCCGAACGTGAAGGGCGGGACGATTCTCGCGGGCGGCTATTTCGATATCAACAATCAGCCGATCGTCGATAAGTCGGTGGCGGGCAAGGAGCGCCAGTTCTACTCGGATTGCCCGGACGGCAGCTCGCTGATACGCCTCGACAATCCCGCGGTGAAGGGGCTCAAGGGCAACGCGGTATTCGCCGTCGTGCAGTTCGAATACGCGACCCGCGATCAGAGTCTGACGTCGATGTACGGCCAATTGCCGTCGCCGATCGCCGTGCTCACGCTCGATCAGGATCCGGCCACCGGCAAGCTGACGCTGGCGGGCTATTCGAACGTCGATACATCGAAGGCGCATGGTTTGTGGATTACCTGCGGCGCGAGCCTGTCGCCGTGGAACACGCATCTGTCCAGCGAAGAGTACGAGCCGGACGCCACCACGATCGCCGGCAACAGCCAGTTCAAGGGCTTCAGCCGCAGCCTGTATGGCGATGAAACCACCGCGAACCCCTATCACTACGGGCATCTGCCGGAAGTCACCGTCAATCCGGACGGCACCGGCACGATCAGGAAGCACTATTGCCTCGGCCGCATCTCGCACGAGTTGATTCAGGTGATGCCGGACAAGCGCACCGTCCTGATGGGCGACGACGCGACCAACGGCGGCCTGTTCATGTTCATCGCGGATCGCGAAGCCGATTTGTCGGCGGGCACGCTGTACGTCGCGAAGTGGACGCAAGTGTCCGCGAGCGGCGCGGGCGCGGCCACGCTGTCGTGGATCAACCTGGGACACGCGAGCAGCGACGAAATCGAGGCGCTCGCCAACCAGCTGCGCGCGAGCGACATCATGGACGTCGCGACCAAAGACCCGCTCGATCCGGCCTACACGAAGATCAATTACAGCGGCACCTTCAACTGGGTGCGCGTCAAGCCCGGCATGACGCAGGCGGCGACGTTCCTCGAGACGCATCGCTACGCGGCGCTGGCCGGCGGCAGCATGGGCTTCACCAAACTCGAAGGCACGACGGTCAACATCAAGGACAAGGTGCTGTATTCGGCGATGTCGCGCATCGAGAAGTCGATGGTGCGCGGCAATGCCGCGTCCACCGACGTGGCCGTCGACAAGACCATCAACGCCGGCGCGGTCTACGCGCTGAACATGAAGGGCGGCCAGCGCGACCGCGGCGGCGCCGCGATCAACAGCGAATGGGTGCCGGTGGACATGGCCGCGCCGGCGGCGTTGGTCGGCGAGGATCTGTCAACGGCCGACGCGCTCGGCAACACGGCGAATCCCGAGCGCATTGCGAACCCGGACAACCTCAAGTTCTCGGAAAAGCTGCGCACGCTCTTTATCGGCGAGGACAGCGGCATGCACGTGAACAACTTCCTGTGGGCGTACAACGTCGACACGAAGACGCTCGCGCGCGTGCTCTCGTGTCCGGCAGGCGCCGAGTCGACAGGCCTGCACGCCGTCGACGAAATCAACGGCTGGACTTACGTGATGAGCAACTTTCAGCACGTCGGCGATTGGGAAAGTCCGTTGCACGACAAGATCAAATCGACGCTCGATCCGCTCGTGCGGGCGAACTACAAGGACCGGTTCGGGGCGACGGTGGGGTATCTGACGGCGGATCCGGCGGGGATCAAGTTATAACGCGAAGGCGGGGGCGGGCGGTCATTCCCACAAAGCCCGGCGGCCACCCGCCGCCTCAACTCCGCTTGCAAAAAATTGCCGTAATGAGCGGCGCCACGCGATGCACGATCGCCGTGCTGCCGGTGCCGGCAATCGCGTTGCGCACTTTGGCTTCGCTGCCGAACACCACGACGCCGTAGGCCGAACGCGCGACCGGCTCGCCGTCGCCGACGCGGAACATGGGGTCGTCTTTTTCGTAGCCGACCACCGCGAAGACCCGAAAGCCGTATGCCGTCAGATCCGCGCCGGACGTCGGCGAGAAGGCGTTGATCGAATTGCTCTCCACGCGCGTGGGCTTCGGGTCGATCATCTGTTGCTCCGCGAGGTCGGCAATGAACTGATGGCCGCTTTCATTGCAGGCGAGCGGCGCGTCGAGCGCGGTGGCGTAACTGGCGAGCGGCAGCGCGGCGGCCACCAGAGCAAGGAGTACAGACGAAAGAAAGCGTTTCATAAGCGTGGACGGCCACCTGATTCGATGTAGTGTGCTCGCAACGGGCGGTGGCGTGATCTCGAGACCCGAAAAAGACGTTGCGCATCGAAGCGATCCCCTTGACAGGCGCAACTGGTTTGCACTTTATCGCGATTCGGCAAATCTTGCTTTCCAGCCAGCACGGATCGGCAACGAACGGAGGGTAAAGAAACGTACGGGAAGAAAGCAATCTTTTGCGATCCCGTATATATTTCCGGGTTATGAATTCGCGACCCCAACCTCCAATTAACGTTCCGCCGCCCAGAACATGGGACGCGCGGCTCGCCCGCCGGCTCGTGACTCCGCTCGTGAACACGTGGGTCACGCCGAACCATCTGACCACGCTGCGCCTCTTGATCGGGCTGGCAGGCGCGCTCTGCCTCGCTCACGGCGAATTTGCGTGGACCAATGCCGGCGCCTTCCTGATCGTGCTGTCGAACTTCGTCGACCATACGGACGGCGAGCTCGCGCGCATCGGCGGAAAGTCGAGCCGGATCGGTCATTTTTACGACCTCGCTTGTGACGCCCTCGTCACCGTCATGTTGTTCATCGGCATGGGCGTGGGAGCGGGCGCCACGCACGTCGCCGGATTGAGAGTCGCGCCGGGTGTGCTCGGCGCCGTGGCCGGCGTGGCCATCGCGCTGATTTTCTTCCTGCGCATGCGCATCGAGGAAATGGCCGGCAAGGCGGGCACGAAGCAGGCATCCGTCGGCGGTTTCGAAACTGAAGACGTCTTGTATCTGCTGCCGATCGTCACGCTGACGAGCGTCGTGCTGCCCTTCGTCGTGGTTGCGTCGATCGGCGCGCCGCTTTTCGCTGTTTGGGTGGTGGTCGATTACTGGCGTGTTGCGCGCCGTGCCGCTACCCCGGCGCCCGTTGCCGCCGGCACTTCAGAAACCAGCCAGATGTGGGCCAGCGAATGAGTGCGCAGGCCGAAAACGACGTGATCGCGCCCGTTCCAGTCGAACGTTCTCCGGCTGTATCGCCGGCGCCGAATGCCGACCGCGCGGTCGCGAGCCGCACGCGCGCGTTCGACAACCCGCGTCTGCGCAAGGACTTCGCCGAGCAGGGCGCGTTCCTTTATCTGGAAGACTTTCTCGCGCCCGAGGTCACGGCGCAGCTCGTGCACAGCGCGCGTTCGCTGGTCGACGAGGTGAACCGCAACTATCTGCCGGGTCACAAGCAGGGCGGCAGTGTGAGCCGTCATACGATCGACCGACTCGCGCCGTTCATCGCCGAGCTGTACCGCTCGAAGGAGTTGATCGGCTGGCTGGAGCAATTGAGCGGCGACAAACTGCAGCTCTCGCCCGCCGACGATCCGCATGCCTACGCGCTGTACTACTACACGCGGCCGGGCGACCACATCGGCTGGCACTACGATACTTCGTACTATGACGGCCGCCGTTATACGCTGCTGCTCGGCGTGATCGACGAATCGTCTTGCCGGCTCGACTATGAGCTCCATACGCGCAATCCGGATATCGCGGATCAGCCGGGCTCGGTGCAGATTCCGCCGGGCGGCCTCGTGTTTTTCGACGGCGACAAGCTGCGCCATCGCATCACGCCCGCCGGCGCGAACGAAATGCGCGTGTCGCTCACTTTCGAATACGTGACGGATCCGAACATGCGGCCGTGGCGTCGTTTCATCTCGAACATGAAGGACGCGATTGCGTACTTCGGCTTCCGCCAGGTTTTTCGTCAGATGACCCAACGCGGGAAGGACCGCGCATGAGCCGCGCGGCCCTGATTCTGCTGTCGATCGGGACGGCGCTGTTTGTCGGCCTGCTCGCGTGGCAGGGTTTCGGCACGGTCGCCTCGACGCTGCTCGCGGCCGGCTGGGGACTCGCGCTCGTCGCGGCGTTCCACGTCGTGCCGCTGATTCTCGATGCCGGCGCGATCTCGGTGTTGTTCCATCCGCGTCGTGACGGCGTGCATCACGATCTGAACTTGCGCGACGCGCTGTTCGCGCGCTGGATCGGCGAGTCGGTGAATAGTCTGTTGCCGGCCGGCCAGATCGGCGGGCCGGTCGTGATGGTGCGGCAACTGTCCCAGCGTGGCATGCGCATGCGCGATGCGGCCGCCGCCATCACGGTGAGCACGACCGCGCAGGCACTCGCGCAAATCATTTTCGCGTTGGGCGGCCTGCTGCTGTTCGGCGCGTACGCCGCACACGGCGCGCTGCACGACCTGCAGACCGCCACGCTGATCGCCACCGGCGTGCTGGGCGCGATGATCGTCGGCTTCTACTATGCGCAGCGTCGCGGTCTGTTCGGCCGCTTGCTTGGCATGGTCTCGAAGGTCTTCGGCAAGCGCGACTGGTCTTCGTTGATGACGCGTGCCGAAGCCGTCGACGCCGCCGTGCAGGCCATGTACCGCGAGCGCGGCCGCGTGGCGGCAAGCTTCGCGATGAGCCTGCTGGGCTGGATCGTCGGCACGGTGGAGGTGTGGCTCGCGCTGCGCTTTCTCGGTCATCCGGTCGACTGGGTCGACGCCCTGTTGCTCGAAAGCCTGGGGCAAGCGATTCGCGGCGCGGCGTTCATGATTCCCGGTTCGCTCGGCGTGCAGGAAGGCGGCTATCTGCTGCTCGCGCCGCTGGTCGGTTTGCCGCCGGACGCGGCCTTGGCGTTGTCGCTCGCCAAGCGCGCCCGCGAAATCCTGCTAGGCTTGCCGGGTCTGCTGGTTTTGCACTTCAGCGAACGAAGCTGGCAACGGCGCCGCGCAACAGGGCGCGTGCCGGTTGTCGATTAAACTCCGTATTTTTTCAAAGGACCGCGCATGCGTGCCATCATCCTCGCAGCGGGCCTCGGCCTGCGTCTCCAGCAACCGCCGGAAGCTCAGTTCCCGAAGTGTCTGTTGCAATTCGACGGCATGAGCCTGCTCGAACGGCATCTGCAAATGCTCGAAACCGCCGGCGTGACGGAAGTCGTGCTGGCGCTCGGCTTTCAGCCGGAATCGGTGCAGGCGGAACTGGAGCGCATCAACTGGCCGCACAAGGTGGAAACGGTGTTGAACACGCGTTACGACCTGGGCAGCGTGCTGACGGTGCACACGGTGGCCGAGGCGCTGACGCGCGGCGGCGACGTGCTGTTGATGGACGCCGACGTGCTCTATGACGAGCGCATTCTGGCCGCTTTGGTGGCGGGCGAGACGGTCAACCGTCTGTTGATCGACCGTGATTTCGAAGCCGGCGACGAACCCGTCAAGCTGTGTCTGAAAGACGGCGTGCCGGTCGAGTTGCGCAAGCAGCTAGCCGTCAATCTCGAGTACGACACCATCGGCGAATCGGTCGGGTTCTTCCGCTTCCGCCAGGAAACCGCACAACGCTTTGCGCAGATCGTGGCCGGCTATGTGGACAGCGGCCGGGCCAACATGCCGCACGAAGAAGCGGTGCGCGACTTGTTGCTGGAGCGCAGCCAGGTGTTCGATACCGCCGACGTGACCGGCGCACCCTGGATCGAAATCGACTTCCCGAACGACGTGGCTCGCGCGAGCACCGAGATCCTGCCGCAGTTGCAGCCGCTGGTCAGCGCATCGCGCTAAGTCCTCCGTCTGCCGCGTCGCTGACGTATCGAAGGTTGAGCCGGCTCAATGCCGGCTCAACCTTTTTGCGCTTACCGCTCGAACATTTGGATAGTCCAGCGCTTCGTTGCACGCTCAACCATCGCGTGTACGAAAAGACCTCGCGCAACAACATCTGTTGCCGATGCGATGCCATAATCGACGCTTTACGCCGACGGCCTCGCAACCCGTCGCCATGCCAATGCCTCTCGCTTTAGGCACTTTCATTGTTCCGCTGATCGTCGCGTGTGCGATGTTCATGGAAAACGTGGACGGCACGGTCATCGTGACGTCGCTGCCGGTTCTGGCGCGCGATCTCGGCCAGGATCCCATCACCCTCAAGCTTGCCGTGACGGCGTATGTCATCGGCCTCGGCGTCTTCATTCCTATCTGTGGCTGGGTCGCTGACCGTTTCGGTTCGCGCACGGTGTTTCGCACGGCCATCGGCGTTTTCATGGCCGGCTCGCTGATGTGCGCGGCTTCCACATCGCTCGGCACGTTCGTGGTTGCGCGCTTCGTGCAAGGCCTTGGCGGCGCGATGATGGTGCCGGTGGGCCGCATCATCATCTTCCGTTCGGTGCCGAAGTCCGACTTCATTCGCGCGGTCAACTATCTCACGGTGCCGGCATTGCTCGGACCGGTGGTCGGGCCGCCGCTGGGTGGTTTCATCACCACTTATCTGCATTGGCGTCTGATCTTTTTCATCAACATTCCAATTGGCCTGCTGGGCATCTGGCTCGCGAACAAGCACATCGCCAACGTGCGCGAAGCGCATCCGGGCCGGCTCGACTGGACTGGTTTCTTTTTGTCCGCGAGCGGGGCGTCGCTGTTCATGCTGGGGCTTTCGCTGGTGGGCGGCGAGCTGGTGTCGAACACGGTGTCGGTCGGCATGTGCGTGGTCGGCGTGGTGTTGCTGACGCTGTACGTGCTGTACGCGAGTCGCGTCGAATTACCCGTGCTCGATCTGCGGCTGTTGCGCATTCCGAGTTTTCACGCGAGCGTGGTGGGCGGCTCGCTGTTTCGCATCGGCCTCGGCGCCGTGCCGTTTCTGTTGCCGCTTGCATTGCAGGAAGGCCTCGGCATGACGGCGTTCAAGTCGGGGTCGATCACATGCGCGTCCGCGTTCGGCTCGATCTTCATGAAGGCGGCCGCATCGCGCATTCTCGAGCGCTTTGGTTTTCGCACCGTGCTGATGTTCAATGCGGGCTGTGCGGGCCTCGCTATCGCCGTCTACGGTCTCTTCTTTCCCGGCACGCCGCACTGGCTGATCTGGTGTGTCGTGCTGTTCGGCGGCTTCTTTCCGTCGCTGCAATTCACGTCGTTGAACACGTTGGCATACGCGGATATTCCGAGCCGCGACGTGGGTCGCGCGACGAGCGTCGCGAGCGTGATCCAGCAGATTTCGTTGGGGCTCGGCGTGACGATCGCGGGTATCGTGCTGCAGATTTCACATAACGTGCAGGGTCATTCGACCATCGTGTTCTCCGATTTCTGGCCGGCTTTTCTCGTGGTCGGTCTATTCTCGTTCATGTCGATTCCCATCACCGCACGATTGCCGCATGGCGCCGGCGATGAGATTGCGCGCGGCAATCGCGGCCGCGCGTAAGCGCAACGCACGATGCGCCGTGTCGCGCGGCATGCGGCTTGCTGAGCGCTCCTGTCTTGGGGTGTTTTGACAGACGCTTTTTGCGTGCCGTCGAGCCGGTTTTTTTGTGTGCCGCAACATGGACCCTACGATATCTAGCGGCTTCGCAAGCGAGCAGTTCACATGTTATAAATCCCAAGGCATTCGTATTCATCGGATAAAAGTCGTCTTGGGGGATGTGCAATGAAGTTGTTCCGCAACGTTAAGTCGTCGGCCAGCGGGTTCGCGCTGGTCGCACTCGTCTCTGTATCAACCGGTTTTCTCGAGGCTACGCCCGCGCTCGCGAAGCCGCCCGCGAAAGCCCAGCCGGCCGTACTCACCGCGTCCGCGATCGCGGTGGCGGACAAGTTCAGCGCCGACGCAGCCGAGCAGATCTTCAAGGAAGGCGGCAACGCGGTCGACGCAGCCGTGGCGATCGCCTTCACGCTCGCCGTGACATATCCGGAAGCGGGGAACATCGGCGGCGGCGGTTTCATGACGCTCTATGTCGACGGCAAGCCGTACTTTCTCGACTATCGCGAGCGTGCTCCGCTGGCCGCCACCAAGAACATGTATCTCGACGACAAGGGCGAGGTCATCAAAGGCATGAGCCTGTTCGGCTATCGCGCAGTGGGCGTGCCGGGCACCGTCGACGGCATGTGGCAAGCGCAGCGCCGCTTCGGCAAGCTCAAGTGGAAGCAGGTGCTCGCACCGGCCATCCACTACGCGCGCGATGGCTTCGAGGTCAGTCAACAATTGCAGGAGCGCCGCGACGATGCCGCGAAAGACTTCGCCGGCAAGACCAACTTCGATACCTACTTCGGCAATCTGAAGCAGGGCGTCAACTTCAAGCAGCCGGATCTGGCTGCCGTGTTGCAGCGCATTTCGGATCAAGGCGCCAAAGACTTCTATCAGGGCAAGACGGCCGATCTGATCGCGGCGTCCATGCGCGGTCACGGTCTGATCACCAAGGCCGATCTGCAACAGTACAAAGCAGTGTGGCGTCAGCCGATCCAGGCCGACTGGAACGGCTATCGCGTCTACACGGCACCGCCTCCGAGCTCGGGCGGTATCGGTCTCGTGCAGCTGCTGAAGATGAAGGCCGACATTGCGCCCGACTTCAAGGACGTCACGCTCAATTCCGCGCAATACGTGCATCTGATCGCGGAAATCGAAAAGCGCGTGTTCGCCGACCGCGCGCAGTACCTCGGCGATCCCGACTTCTACAAGGTGCCGGTCGCTCAATTGACCGACGACGCGTATATCGCCAAGCGCGCCGCCGAAGTGAATCCGAATGCGCCGTCGGACACGAAGAGCATTCAGGCCGGCCTCGGCACGTCGATGCCGGAGAAAGCGGAAACCACGCACTTCTCGGTGATCGACAAGTGGGGTAACGCCGTGTCGAACACGTACACCATCAACGGCTATTTCGGTTCGGGCGTGATTGCCGACCGCACGGGCATCGTGCTGAACGACGAGATGGACGACTTCTCCGCGAAGCCGGGCGTCGCGAACATGTTCGGCGTGGTGGGCAGCGACGCGAATTCGATCGAACCGAAGAAGCGGCCGCTCTCCTCGATGAGCCCGACGATCCTGACGAAGGACGGCAAGGTATCGCTCGTGATCGGCACGCCGGGTGGCTCGCGCATCTTCACGTCGATCTTCCAGGTGATCAACAACGTCTACGACTACAACATGCCGCTGCAGCAGGCTGTCGCCGCGATGCGTTTCCATCATCAGTTGCTGCCGCCGAACACGATCTTCTGGGAGCCGTACAAGCCGATCGACGGCGAACTCGCGAAGCAGATCGAAGCCAAGGGCTACACGCTGAAGGGGCAGGATTTCAGCGGCGATATCCAGGCGATCAAGGTCAACGGCGATACGCCGGAAGCCGCGGCCGATCCGCGCGGCCGAGGTGTGACGCGCGTGATTCAGTAAGCGTTTTTGCAGGGAATTGGGCGGCGCGTCTTGAGATAAGAGGCGCCGCTGGCTAATAAAAAGCCTCGCGTTCAACCGAACGCGAGGCTTTTTTGTGGGCGAGGGCCTGCTGACTAACGTTGCTTTAGCTAGCCTGCTCAACCGGCGTCAACGTCAATTCGAGCCGCTGCGCGCCGCGCAACACCGTCACGCTGACCGGTCTGTCGATCCGCGATGCGTCGAGGGTGCGCTGCAAACTGTCCACGTCCTGCACGGCCTGCGTATCGATCGCGATGATCGTATCGTCGGTGCGCAGACCGCCGAGCGCGGCCGGGCTGCCTTTGACGATCTCCATGACATGCACGCCGCTTTCCGAGCTCAAGCCGAAGTAGCGCTGCACACGGCGCGACAGCGGCCTGGTGGTGCCCGCCACGCCGATATAGGCGCGCCGCACGCGGCCATACGCGAAGATCTGCATGATGACCCACTTGGCGGTGTCGATTGCCGTGGCAAAGCAGATGGCCTGCGCGCCGGGAATGATCGCGGTATTCACGCCGATCACCTGGCCCGCCGAATTGATCAGCGGGCCACCCGAATTGCCGGGATTGAGCGCGGCGTCCGTCTGGATCACGTCGTAGATCATGCGGCCCGAATTCGAACGCAGCGAGCGGCCGAGCGCCGACACCACGCCCGTCGTGACGGTTTGCGCGAGGCCGAGCGGATTGCCGACCGCAATCGCGATCTGCCCGACGCGCAGTTTCGACGACTCGCCGAGTTCGACGTGCGGCAGTGGCTCCGGCGAGCCGATCCGCAAGACCGCCAGATCGCTGCCAGGGTCGTCGCCGACCAGATCGGCGTCGAATTTCGTGCCGTCGGCGAGCGTTACCGTGATGTGGGTGGCGCCATGCACGACGTGGCTATTGGTGAGCAGATAACCGTCGGGCGTGAACAGAAAGCCCGAGCCGGTGCCGCCGCGCGAACCGTGGCCGCGGGCCGACGGCTCGCCGGGCAGGCGGCGTTCGACGGCAATGAAGGCGACTGCTTGTTGAACGCGTTCCAGCGCGCCGATCACGGTGCGGGAATAGGCGTCGAGCAGGGCGTCGTCGGATAAAGAATTGAGTGTCTCGGGCCCGGGGGCGTCGGATGCGGCGCGCGACAGGTCATCGACGAAGCGTGGGCGGCTTCCCATGGCGATGCTCCGGATAAACGGAATTGCAGATGCGGGGCGTCGCGAAGGTTTTCAAGGGCCCGCCGGGCGCGCCGCGGCGGCGCGGCCTGTGAGACACTTTCCGAATGAAGCCAGCCCAGGCGAGCGCCGCGGCCAACAGCACGGCATGCACCGTGCTGGGCACGTGAGACGCCCGCCATGCCAAGGAGACATCCGCCATGAACTCACCCGCCCCGTCAGCCTCGTCGAATGGGCCCGCCGAACCGCAAATCGAATCGATCAGCGCCATCACGCTTGCCACTCGCGATATGCCGCGCGCCGTGCTGTTTTACGAAGCGCTCGGCTTTCCGATGAAATTCGGCGGTCCGCAGGAGGCATTTACATCGTTTGCGTTCGGCGGTTCGTATCTGAACCTGATCGTCGATACGCGCGCGCCGGTCGCCTGGTGGGGCCGCGTGATCATCTATGTATCCGACGTCGACGCGATCTATCGCAAGGCGCTGGCGGCGGGGCTCAAGCCGTCGCTCGAACCGTCCGATGCGCCGTGGGGCGAGCGCTACTTTCACATCACCGATCCTGACGGCCACGAAATCAGCTTCGCGAAACCGTTGCGCTAGCGCCGGGCGGCCGGGCAAAACTCGCTATCATGGACATCGACCGGGCGCGCGGCCGCACTGGTAACACGGCTGACACCTGCCGCTTCGATAATCGAACGCGTCCGCGTCGCGTTTGCCGCCGCGCGCCTAACCATTTCCGTTGCCAGGAGAGCCGCAATGAAAGAGCAGGATCCGAGACCCGAAGCCGAATTGATGGCAGAACGGCAGCGCCGTTTCGAAGAGGACCTGATCGACGCGTACGACGAGGAACTCGAGATGGAGGTCGACGACCGCATCATCGACGGCGCGGACGGCTTCACGCCCGAGCATCGCGAGGCGCGCAAGATGTACTTTCGCGAGCTGTTCCGGTTGCAGGGCGAGCTCGTCAAACTGCAGGACTGGATCGTGCAGACCGGCCATCGCCTCGTGGTGATTTTCGAGGGACGCGATGCGGCCGGCAAGGGTGGCGCGATCAAACGCATCACGCAACGGCTCAATCCGCGGGTGTGCCGCGTGGCGGCGCTGCCCGCGCCGAACAACCGCGAACGCACGCAATGGTATTTCCAGCGCTATGTGTCGCATCTGCCGGCCGGCGGAGAAATGGTGCTGTTCGATCGCAGTTGGTACAACCGCGCGGGCGTCGAGCGCGTGATGAATTTTTGCAGCGACGAAGAGTACGAAGAGTTCTTCCGTTCGGTGCCGGAATTCGAAAAGATGCTGGCGCGCAGTGGTGTGCAGATTCTCAAATACTGGTTTTCGATTACCGACGAAGAGCAGGAAATCCGCTTCCAGAACCGCATTCACGACCCGCTGAAGCAGTGGAAGCTGAGTCCCATGGACCTTGAAAGCCGCCGCCGCTGGGAAGCCTATACGCAGGCCAAGGAAGTGATGCTGCAGCGCTCGCACATTCCCGAAGCGCCGTGGTGGGTCGTGCAGGCGGTCGACAAGAAGCGCGCGCGCCTGAACTGCATTCATCATTTGCTGAGCCAGGTGCCGTATCACGAGATCGAGCATTCGCGTATCGAATTGCCCGCGCGTGTCTATCACGACGAATACAGCCGCCAGCCGGTACCGTCGTCGATGATCGTGCCCGAGCTGTATTGATCGGCGAGAGAGTACGGGTTGATGAAATGAAAAAAGCGCGGCCGCGAGCCGCGCTTTTTTATGCCGGGCGAACGGCGCGACCGGTTGAGGAACCGGCCGCAGCGTGCGTTTAAAACACCGCCCGGAACACCCAGTACAAGCCGGCTGCCAGCGCGATCGAAACCGGCAGCGTCAGCACCCAGGCGAGAATCAGGCTGCGCACCGTGCCCCATTGCAGGCCGGAACCGTTGGCCGCCATCGTGCCCGCCACGCCCGAGGACAGCACGTGCGTCGTGGAGACCGGCAAACCATACATGTCGGCCGCGCCGATCGTCAGCATCGCCACCAGTTCAGCCGATGCACCCTGTCCGTACGTCAGATGCTGCTTGCCGATCTTCTCGCCGACCGTCACGACGATGCGCTTCCATCCCACCATCGTGCCGAGGCCGAGGGCGATCGCCACCGCGACCTTGACCCACGTCGGAATGAACTTGGTGGCGTGGTCGGTCTGCGCCTTGAAGTTGCCGATTGCCTTGGCGTCCTCCGGCGAGAAGGCCGGTTGCTTGTTTTTCGCCATCAGGCGGATCGCTTCGGAGACCACGTACATGTTGTTACGCACGTTGTCGACGATACCTTGCGGCACCGCGGCCATCGAGCCCGACGAGCTGACCTGGCCGGAGATGATGTCGGTCAGTTGTTGCAGCGCCGGCAAGGTGGCGGGCGTCAACTGATGAGTGCGCACGTAGGCTTCAACATCGGCGCGCGGATTGGCCGAAGGCGCGGCGCCTTGGGTGTATTTGGCGAGCGTCGTCGAGGTTTCATGCGCGACGGCGAGGAAGGTTTGCGTTTCCGCCGGCGTCACCGCCTTGTTCAGCGCATAGGCCGTCGGCACCGTACCGATCAGGATCAGCATGATGAGGCCCATGCCTTTCTGGCCGTCGTTCGAGCCGTGCGCGAACGACACGCCCGTGCAGGTCAGGATCAGCAGGCTGCGGATCCAGAACGGCGGCGGCTCCTTGCCCTTCGGTTCGGCATACAAAGCGGGAATGCGCACCACGGCTTTCAGGATCAGCAGCAGCAGTCCCGCTGCGAGAAAACCCACCAGCGGCGAAAACAGCAAGGACTTGCCGACGCCGAGCGCCTGATTCCAGTCCACGCCGCTCGTGCCGTCGGTGCCGTGCATCAGCTGATTCATCAGGCCGACGCCGATGATCGAGCCGATCAACGTGTGCGAGCTCGACGACGGCAGTCCGAACCACCACGTGCCGAGATTCCAGATGATCGCCGCGATCAGCAACGCGAAGACCATCGCGAAACCCGCGCTGCTGCCGACCTGCAAGATCAGTTCGACGGGGAGCAGTTGCAGAATGCCGAAGGCGACCGCGCCGCTCGACGTGAGCACGCCGAGAAAATTCCAGCCGCCTGACCACACCACGGCCAGGTTCGGCGCGAGTGAATGCGTGTAGATCACGGTCGCGACCGCGTTCGCCGTATCGTGAAAGCCGTTGACGAACTCAAAACCCAGCGCGATCAGCAGCGCAATGCCGAGCAGCAGGTAAGGCATTACCGAGCTTTCGCGAACGGGTTGCAGATCGTCCATTAAGTGCATAGCGCAATAAACCGCGCCCACCAGTATCACGGCGAGGAAGATGAAGAGGCTGATGTTGCGCCCCTTTCCGCTAGCAGTGCCTGGTTGTGGATACGAAAGTTCCGGCATGACGTGAGCCCCAAAATTTTGTCGCGGAGTTTCCGATCCTGCGGGGACTGTGTGTCGTAATGATGACAGTGGCGTGACGCCCAGGCGGGACGCGTTGATGCGCGGGCCGGCGCGCGGCCGTTGGCTGCGCGCCGCTTCGATGGGCGGTCCGGAGGTTGTCGGATCCAGACGCTCAGATGTCCGAAAAGAACTCAGGCAAGCGGCCGGTTAAGAAGCGGAGAACACTTCGCCGCTCGCGCTGCCGCCCAGACTGCGTTTGTAGGCTTGCGCGACCACGGCGGCTGGCACGCCTTGCGATGGATCGCGGCCCATCGACGCGAGCGTCTCGGCGACCCAGCCCGGGCTGACCACATTCACGCGGGCTTTGCCGCGCAATTCGAGTGCCGCCGAGCGCACGAACGCTTCCACGCCGGCATTCACGATGCTGACGGCCGCGCTGCCTTCCATCGGCTGCTGCGCGAGTGTGCCGCTCGTCAGTGTGAAGCACGCACCTTGCGACACGTGAACCGCGCCACACCGCACGAGATTGACCTGGCCCATCAATTTGTTGGCAAGACTGAACGAGAAATCTTCGTCGGAGAGCGAGGCGAGTGGGGCGAACTTCACTGCGCCGGCGGTGCAGATGACCGCGTCGAGTGTGCCGGCTTGCTGATACATCGACTCGATGCTGGGTTTGTTCGACAGGTCCACGTGCAGATCGGAACCCTTGCGGCTCGCGGTGACGATGTCGTGTTCGGCGGCGAGCAGCTTGACCACCGCGCCGCCGATCAGACCCGTTGCACCGACAATCAGTATTCGCATACACCCTCCTGAGAGTGGGCCCCGCGTCTCGACTGCCTTCATTTGGACTGCTGCGCCGGTTCGCCGCGAAGCGCCGTCGCGTCTCTTAAAGATAGTCGCTCCAGGGCACAACGCCGTCGAAGAGGGCAAAAAAGGAACAAGCCTGCCGCGAGGTGCATGACTCGTGCGAGCGCGCAATGTATCGCGACGAAATAGCCGCGCGAATATCCGCCAGGAACTTTTTTTGCTAGTCTGTGGATACGGTGTTTTCAAGAGGCTTCAATGACGCGCGATAGCCTGAAAGTCGGTAAACGGCCCGCTGACAGCGATCCAGCGGCCGGCGCGCACTCTGCGCAAGAGGCCTTCGCGTCGTATGCGGCGCCTCTCGTCGATCACGCGATCGAATACGCCAACGCGGTGCGCGAAGACGCGTCGCCGGAAGCGCTGCACAAACTGCGTGTCTCGCTGCGCCGTTTGCGCTCCTTATGGTGGGCCTTCGAGCCGTTGCTCGAAAAAGGCGAGAATACTCGGCAACGTGCGCTGTATAAGTATCTGGCCACGGCCGCCGGCAAAACGCGCGACTGGGACATTCTGATTGAATTGCTGATACGCGACGATAACGGCGCACGCAGCGATACGGGCGAAATGGCGCCGAAACTGCAGGACGCTCGCGGCGCCGCGTTGTCGACAAGCCGCGAAACGCTCTCGAACGCCGACGTCAAACATCTGCTGCGCGAAGCCTTGTCCAGCGCGTCCAAAGAATTGAATACCGCGCATGAACGCATGCCGCTGCGGAAATTCGCCGAGCAACGTGTGGCCACTTCAGAGCGTTCGTTGAAGAAGCGGATGAAACGTGCGCGTCGTGCGAAGCGCTCCAACTACGTTGCCTTTCACAATGTGAGGAAGGCGGGAAAGAAGCTGCGCTATCTGCTGGAGTTTTTTGAACCCGTCCTGAGCGGCGGGCGCAAACGCACGCTCAAACGCCTGAAGCAGATTCAGAAACGTTTCGGTACGCTGAACGATGTGGTCGCGAGCGAAATGTTGTTGCGCGACAATGCTGCTTTGCTCGCCGGCTCCGGCGACACCGATGCGGCGCTTCACTGGCTCGGCAAGGAGCGCAAACGCCGGATGCGCTCGGCGGCCGGACTGCTGCGCAAACTATGACGCAACGCGTCTCTTTGCAAAGTCTCTGTCGGTCTCACGCGGAGCATTGACAAGACCGACGGCACGTTTGCCGGCGTCGCGCTGCTGGCCATTTGCATCGAATATTTTCAGCACCTGCTGGAGCCAATCGACACCGGACGGCTGGGCTCGGAGTTCGTCGTGATGGACGACGGGACCGTGCGGCTGAACCGCGATCGGCGCGGCTCACGTGCCTTGCGTGCTGCGTGGCGCGAAGCCGCGCAACGTGATCGCCCCGCGCGCTTCGCCGCGCGGTTCCGCCGCGCGCTTGCCGGTGGTCGGCTCGTCGGCCGGTCCAAGCGGTTCGACAGGAAAGCCGCGCCGCTGCCAGGCATCGAGGCCGCCCCGCAGTGCGCGAATCCGCGTGTAGCCGTTGTGGCGCATTCGCTGCGTGATTTCGAAGGCGGTCGCGCTGTCCGGGCAAATGCAATAGATCACCATGTCGTACGTCCGCAGTGCGCCGTCGATCTGCTCCGGCGAGTGCGGATCGAGCGCGAGCGCGCCGGGAATGCGGCACGGCGCTTCGAGAGAGGGCGCTTGCGGGCGGGCATCGAGCACCTTGGGCGCGGCGATGCGGCGCCAGCCGCCGGCGGCTGCCCGTGCCGCCGCAGTCGAGGCGGCATCCGCGAAACGGCGGCGTTCGCGGCGGCGTTGCTGAAGACGGAAGACCAGATATACGAGAGCCGTGGCCAGCAAGATGTCGATGACAGTGCCGCCGCGGGCTTTGACGAAGTCGAGCAGCATATGCAGCTGCCGTTCCGCGGCGGCGCCGCCGAGCAGCCAGAAGGCGGCCCAGGCGAGCGCGCCGGCAAAATCCCAGGCCGCGTAGATACGGGCGTCGACGGCGGTGGTGCCCATCAGCGGCGGCGTGATGAGCGCGAGTCCGGGGACGAACTTCGAGATCGAGACGAGCGGCACGCCGAAGCGCTCGAACAGCGCGCGCGCTTTGTCGACCTTGGAATCGACGGCAGGCGAGATCCGGCCGAGCGCGGCGATCAGCTTGCGGCCATACAGGCGACCCGCCGTGAACCATGCGCCGTCACCCATCAGTGCGCCGAGCACGGCGGCGCCGAGGACCTGCCAGAAAGACAGGGTGCCGGCGGCGATCGCGGAGCCCGCGAAGAGCAGCACGGGCACCGCGGGAATCGGCACGCCGAGGCGCGTCAACAGGACGTTGAGAAACACGACCGCGCCGCCCCAGGTTGACACCGCCGAAGACGGAAATTCTACCAATTGAGGAGCTCCTGTTTTTTTGCGGTTGAGCGGGCGCGCTGCGAGGGCTTTTTCAGGCAGTTGCAAAGCGCGTACCCGGGCGGCCTGTGTGGGCCTGTGTGTCGGCCGAGTGGTCGGCTTTCATTCGAGCGACGTTCCGTTCGCTCAGGATACTCGATGGATTTGGCGCCGGGCGAGCATTGACGGCGTCACCGTGATCCGGCTGACCTGGTTCATTGACTCGCTTTCTCTCTGCAATTTCGTTCAAGACCGCCGCTCGCCATGCCTCTACTCTGCGTGCTCGATCCAACCAACAGGACAGCACCATGAACTCGCGGCATGCCGGATATCTGTTTTGCGCGCTGGCCATGATCGGCGTCGGCAGCACGGTGGTGGTCAGCAAATCGATCGCGGCCGGACTGCCGCCGTTCAGCGCGACCGCGTTGCGCTTCGCGATTGCCTTTCCGCTGTTCGTGCTGGTGATGCGTTGGCGAGGCGTGCGTTGGCCGCGTCTGGACCGGCGCGATACCTTGCTCGTCATCGCCCAGGCGGGCGCCGGCAGCGTCGGCTATACGGTGTTGCTGATCAGCGGGATGAAACTCGCCTCGGCTGCCGATGCCGGCGTGATTGCCGGCACCTTGCCCGCCGTGTCGGCCGGCGTCGCCATGCTCGCACTCGGCGAGCGTCCCGCGCCGGCGTTAATCGGCGCGATCCTGCTGGCGACGGCGGGCGTGCTGGTGTGCACCGTGCATCCCGGCGAGTTCACCGCGCCGCATGCGGCGAGTTCGCTGGCGGGCAACACGCTCGTGTTTCTCGCGATCGTCTGCGAGGCGCTGTTCATTCTGCTCAATCGCAAGCTGCGCACGGCGGTGGCGCCGCTGCCGCTATCGGCGTTGATGTGCGGTATTGGCTTCGCGGTGGCGATCGTGCCGGCCTGCTTCGAAAAACCGTGGGGCTTGCCGATCGATGCGAGCGCACTCGGCGGCGTGCTGTATTACGCGCTGGTGCCGACCGTGGCGGGCTTCGTGCTCTGGTATGCGGGGGCCGCGCGAATCAGCGGCGCGGAAGCGGGGTTGATGACCGCGCTCGTGCCGGTGAGCGCGGTGGCGTTGGCCGCGATGGTGTTGGGCGAACCCGTCAGCGCGGCGCAACTGGCCGGTGTCGCGTGCGTGCTGGGTGCGGTGTTGCTGGCCACCTTCGGCCAGATGCGAACGAGGCGCAGCGCGGCATGAGGCGCAGACGGCGCGTTTCCACTCCGCTCAGGTATTGGCGACCGCCACCACGCCCGGATTGCCGACGATCGACAGAAACTCGCGGCGTGTCGACGGATCCGTGCGGAACGTGCCGAGCATGCGCGAGGTGACCATCGTCACGCCGGCCTTGTGCACGCCGCGTGTCGACATGCATTGATGCGCGGCTTCGAGAATCACGCCGACGCCTGCCGGCTGCAGCACTTCGTTCAAGGTGTCGGCGATCTGCACCGTCATCTTTTCCTGGATCTGCAGGCGCTTGGCGAACGCATCGACGAGACGCGCCAGCTTGGAGATGCCGACCACGCGATGCCCCGGCAGATACGCCACATGCGCGCGGCCGATGATCGGTACCATGTGATGTTCGCAATAGCTTTCGAAGCGGATGTCTTTCAGCACGATCATTTCGTCGTAGCCGTCCACTTCGGAGAAGGTGCGGGCGAGGATTTCGCGCGGGTCGACCTGGTAGCCCGCGTAAAACTCCTCGTATGAGCGCACTACGCGCGCCGGCGTGTCGATCAGGCCTTCACGCGCGGGATCGTCGCCGGCCCAACGCAGCAGCACGCGAACCGCTGCTTCAGCTTCCTCGCGGCTCGGGCGCTCCGTTGCGGCTATGGGTTTGGTTTTCTTCGCCTTGCTGCTGGTCATCCGTCGCTCCTCCGGGATCGCGCGTCGGCGCTGTACGGAGCGCGCGGGTTCAATGAGTGCGGCCATTGTTCCATGTTTTGTGCCGCGTCGTGCCGATGTCCCTTTTCGCTGTCAGGGCGCGCTGTTAAGCCGCGTTGTCAGGCCGCCGCTCATTTGGGCCATTCGTCCATCGCGTCGTTGAACAGTTCGGCGACCACGCCACGTAGCCAGCTCCCGCGCGGATCGTTATGAAACTTGCGATGCCAATGCTGCCGCAGATCGAAATGCGGCAACGGCAGCGGCGGCTCGACCAGCGTGATCGACGCATGCTCCGACACGTACGCGAAGCCGATCGCATGCGGCACGGTCGCCAGCAGGTCGGTGCGCGCGAGGATGAACGGCAGACTCATGAAGTGGGGCGTTTCAAGTACGGCGCGGCGCTTGATGCGCTTCTTTTCCAGATATTGCTCGAGGATTTCCTGGCTGCGTCCTTCGGCGCGCACGACGGCATGACCCGACGCCACATACTGCGCCAGCGTGAGCGGCGCCTTCGCCAGTGGATGGCCCGTGCGCATCAGGCAGATGAAGCGATGCGTGAAAAGCCGTTGCTGGAAGAAGTTATTGCCCGCCAGATCGGGGAAATAGCCGATGGCAAGATCGACGTCGCCCGATTCGAGCCCGCGTTCCACCTGCGACGGCGAGAGCGACACCGAGCGCAGATTCGCGAACGGCGCGCGTTCGGCGAACAGTTGCAGAAGCCGCGGCAGAAACACGATCTCGCCGACGTCGGAGAGCGCGATCGAGAAAGTGTGAGTGCTGGTGGCCGGGTCGAATTCCTGTACATCGAGCATGCCTTTCTCGATGCGCAAGAGCGCGTCGCGCGCGGCGGGCAGGATGGCGAGCGCGCGTGGCGTCGGCTCCATGCCTTTGGACGTGCGCACGAAGAGAGGATCGTCGAAGTACTCCCGCAATTTTCCCAGCGCGGTGCTCACGCGTGGCTGGCTCACGCCGAGCTGCTCGGCGGCTCGGCTGACATTGCGCGTGTCTTCCATCGCGACCAGATAGGGGATCAGGTTCAGATCCAGATTTGTCTCAGACATGCTTCTATGACCTGCAGCGCGCGTATTTGATATGTAGATAGAGGTTAGCCCAACAATCTCGCGTTTGGATAGTCTGATCTTCCGCTTTGGCCGGCCAACCCGAACAACAAACCGGCATGGCAGGCAGCGAGAACCTATGATTAAGGGGAATTCCCTGCCTTGACAACGTGCACGAAGGACAACCATAATCGCCTCAGCGTTCGCTAAACGAATCCATGTTCATATAACGAACAAATTTGAAGCGAGCAAACTAACGGCGCCAGCTTCGCATCGCACCTGGCGAGCCGCCGCCGGCATTGGCCCGGAGACCGTCCCGCTCGAGTCCTGCCCGCAAGGCAGCCAGCCCGGCGGCACGCAGCGCCCCAAAAGGAAATTCGACATGATCAACAAGATTTTCGAGTCACTTCAGTCGGCCGTCGCCGATGTCAACGACGGCGCGACCGTCATGATCGGCGGCTTCGGCACGGCCGGCATGCCGTCGGAGTTGATCGACGCGCTCATCGAACAGGGCGCGCGCGAGCTCACCATCGTCAACAACAATGCCGGTAACGGCGACATCGGGCTGGCCGCGCTGCTCAAAGCCAAGCGTGTGCGCAAGATCATCTGCTCGTTCCCGCGCCAAACCGATTCGTATGTGTTCGACGCGTTGTATCGCGCCGGCGAGATCGAACTCGAACTGGTGCCGCAAGGCAATCTGGCTGAGCGGATTCGCGCGGCAGGCGCGGGTATCGGCGGCTTCTTCACGCCGACCGGCTACGGCACCAAGCTCGCCGAAGGCAAGGAAACCCGCTTGATCGACGGCCGGCACTATGTGCTGGAGGCGCCGCTGCATGCGGACTTCGCGCTGATCAAAGCGTACAAGGGCGATCGCTGGGGCAATCTCACCTATCGCAAGACGGCTCGCAACTTTGGACCGATCATGGCAAGTGCGGCGAAAACCGCGATCGTGCAGGTGTCGCAAGTCGTGCCGCTCGGCGCGCTCGATCCGGAAAACATCGTGACGCCCGGCATTTTCGTGCAGCGCGTGATCGAAGTACCGCAAGCGGCCCACGCCCCGCTGCCCAATCCTCACGACGCTGCCGCCTGATTCGGAGACCGACATGAAAAAACTGACCCGCGATGAAATGGCCAAGCGCGTTGCGCTGGATATCCCCGAAGGCGCCTACGTGAACCTCGGCATCGGCGTGCCGACGCTGGTGGCCAACCACCTCGCCGCCGACAAGGAAATCTTCCTGCACAGCGAAAACGGCCTGCTCGGCATGGGCCCGGCGCCCGCCAAAGGCGAGGAAGACGACGAACTGATCAACGCCGGCAAGCAGCACGTCACGCTGCTCACGGGCGGCGCGTACTTCCACCACGCCGATTCGTTCGCGATGATGCGCGGCGGCCATCTGGACTTCTGCGTGCTCGGCGCCTTCCAGGTGTCGGCCAAGGGCGATCTGGCAAACTGGCATACCGGCGCGCCCGACGCGATTCCGGCAGTCGGCGGCGCGATGGATCTGGCGATCGGCGCGAAGCAGGTCTACGTGATGATGGAGCACCTGACCAAGCAGGGCGAGAGCAAGATCGCCGCTGAATGCACGTACCCGGTGACGGGCGTGGCTTGCGTCAACCGCATCTATACGGACCTGGCGATGATCGATGTGACTGATCAGGGCCTCGTGGTGCGCGAGATTTTCTCGGACATCGATTTCGACGCATTGCACAAGCTGACCGGCGTCCCGCTGATCGACGGCACGCAAGCGGCGCGCGCGGCTTAAAAGGCTGAGCGAGGCCGAGCGAGCCCGCAAGGCGAAGGCGCCGGCAGCAATGCCGGCGTCTCGCGGTGTACTCTTCACTTCTGATTCCCTCGATCATCGACGTCATCATGCTCGAATCCAGCGCTCGTCTGACCGGCCTTCTTTGCGGCACGCAGCCGATGAACGACATCTGGGCGCCGCGCGCCACGCTGCAAAAGATGCTCGATGTGGAAGCGGCGCTCGCGCGCGCGTCAGCCGCGCATAGCGTGATTCCTCAAACGGCGGTGCCCGCGATCGAAGCCGCTTGCCAGGCCGACCAGCTCGACGCCGACGCGCTCGCACGCGACGCCGCGCTCGGCGGCAACCTCGCGATTCCGCTCGTCAAGCAACTCACCGCGCGCGTCAAGGCGGCCGACGCCGAAGCGTCGAAATACGTGCATTGGGGCGCGACGAGCCAGGACATCATCGACACGGCGACGGTGCTGCAACTGCGCGACACCTTCGATCTGCTCGACAGCAGCCTGCAATCCACCTGCGACGCCGTGGCGAAACTCGCAACCACGCATCGCGCCACGCCGATGATCGGCCGCACCTGGTTGCAGCAGGCGCTGCCCATCACGCTCGGTCTGAAATTCGCGCAGTGGCTCGACGCGCTGCTGCGTCATCGCGAGCGGCTCGATGCGTTGCGCGCTCGCGTGCTGGTGCTGCAATTCGGCGGCGCGGCGGGCACGCTGGCGAGTCTGCGCGATGCCGCGCCGCAGGTCACACAGTCGCTCGCAAAAGAACTCGGTCTCGCCGTGCCGACGCTGCCGTGGCATACGCAGCGCGATCGCATTGCCGAAACGGCATCGCTGTTCGGCATGCTGATCGGCACGCTCGGCAAGATCGCGCGCGACATCTCACTGCAGATGCAAACCGAAATCGACGAACTCGCTGAACCGGCCGCGGCCGGCAAGGGCGGCTCGTCGACCATGCCGCACAAGCGCAATCCGGTCGGCTGCGCGGCCGTGCTGACGGCCGCCACGCGAGCGCCGGGGCTGGTCGCCACGGTGTTCGCCGGCATGGTGCAGGAGCACGAGCGCGCGCTCGGCGGCTGGCAAGCCGAGTGGGACGCGCTGCCGGATCTCGCGCGCCTCGCCGGCGGCGCGCTTGCCAACATCGAACAGATCGCCGCGGGGCTGAACGTGAACGTGCCGCGCCTCGCCGCCAATCTCGACGTCACGCACGGCCTGATTCTCGGCGAAGCGGTGATGCTCGCGCTCGGCGACAGCATCGGCCGGCTCGACGCGCATCATCTGGTGGAGCGCGCATCGAAAGCCGCGATCCGCGACGGCCAAAAGCTATTCGACGTGCTTGCCGCGGACCCGGCCGTCACCGCGCATCTTCCGCTCGAGCGCCTGAAGCAACTGCTCGATCCGGCTCAATACGTCGGCCAGGCGCACGCTTATGTGGACGCCGCGCTGGCACTTCACACCACGCGCTCGCAGCGCGACCATTCCAGGGAGTAACCGGCATGCCTTACGCCGCAGTCAACGGCACCGAGCTTCACTATCGAATCGATGGCGACCGTCACGGCAACGCGCCGTGGATCGTCTTGTCGAATTCGCTCGGCACGGATCTGTCCATGTGGGCGCCGCAAGTCGCGGCGCTGTCGAAACACTTTCGCGTGCTGCGCTACGACACGCGCGGCCACGGCCACTCGGAGGCGCCGAAAGGCCCGTACACGATCGAACAACTGGCCGGCGATGTGCTCGGCCTGATGGATACGCTGAAGATCGCCCGCGCGCATTTCTGCGGAATTTCCATGGGCGGTCTGACTGGCGTTGCACTGGCCGCGCGTCATGGCAACCGTTTCGACCGCGTCGTGCTGTGCAATACGGCGGCGCGCATCGGTTCACCGGAAGTGTGGGTGCCGCGCGCCGCAAAAGCGCGCACCGAAGGCATGCTCGCGCTGTCCAATGCCGTCCTGCCGCGCTGGTTCACGGCTGACTATATCGAGCGTGAACCGGTGGTGCTGGCCCTGATTCGCGACGTGTTCGTGCATACCGACAAGGAAGGCTACGCCTCGAATTGCGACGCCATCGACGCCGCCGATCTGCGCCCCGAAGCGCCCGGCATCAAGCTGCCGGCGCTGGTGATTAGCGGCACGCACGATCTGGCCGCGACGCCGGCGCAAGGCCGCGAACTGGCGCAGTCGATTCCCGGCGCGCGTTACGTGGAACTGGACGCCTCGCATATTTCCAACATCGAGAAAGCCGACGCTTTCACGAAGACCGTGATCGATTTCCTGACGGAGCAGAAATGAACGACGAAGATCGCTATGAAGCCGGACTCGATGTGCGCCGCGCGGTGCTGGGCAGTGCGCACGTCGACCGGTCGCTTGCGAACCGTACTGAGTTGACGGAAGAGTTTCAGAATTTCATCACCCGCTATGCGTGGGGCGAAATCTGGACGCGTGATGGCTTGCCGCGCCACACGCGCAGCCTGCTGACCATCGCGATGATGGTCGCGCTCAATCGCAGCGAAGAGCTCGCACTGCATCTGCGCGCCGCGAAGAACAATGGCGTGACGCGCGAGCAGATCAAGGAAGTGCTGCTGCAAACCGCGATCTATTGCGGCGTGCCGGCGGCGAATTCGGCGTTTCACCTTGCGGACAAGCTGTTCCGCGAAGATGACGCGGCGGCAGCGCAGCCGTAAGCAATAGAGATGACGTGCCAGGCAGCGTGCGAATGCACGCTGCCTTTAAGCATCGACGATGTTTGGCTAATATCCAGCCTGCAACGGGCTGTGATACGGATACCTGGTATCCGGCGGCGTTCGACAGGGACGCTGCGCACTGCGTGATTCGCCCGCGAATTCCACTCTTCTCGATTTTTGCAGAAAATTCCTACGTTGCAGCTGAATTTTCTTGCAAACATTCCTGCCTTTCTTGTTTGTATATCAGCATTTTCCAAAAATTTTGCTGATCAAATTCGCTGATAATGTGAATATCAGTTAATTCGAAGTTATTAATCTTTTGCACATTTTAGATGTGGGTTTAATCACTTTAAGATAGTGGTATTCGTTTGCGCGGGTTTGGCTGGTCCGTAGGACTTAGCAAGAGCAATGGAGCAGGCCCCGGCGGGCGACTGGCGGAATCCTGGCAGGTTCATTTGACGCCGCATGATTCGCGCCCCTTCATTGACCGTTAAACCAGCCGGCGTCGTTCAAGGCGATCTGCCAATATGAGCTTTACCTATAAACATGATGGCCGCGAGGAATCCCATCCTCGTGCCCATTTTAGTTCTCTCTTTTTACTGCCCTGGCAACAACGCCAGCTTATTGTCGCGCTAACCAAACGCGACATACAGAGCCGATATCGCGGTTCGGTGATGGGACTGACGTGGTCCATCGTTCAGCCGTTGATCATGCTTGCCATGTATACGGTTGTTTTCGGCACACTTTTGAAATCGCGCTGGCCTGGAACGGACAACAGTTTTCAGTTCGCCGTGATCCTGTTCGCAGGGCTCATCCTTTTCAATTTCTTCGCTGAGTGCCTGAATAGAGCGCCGACCATTATCACGACCCACGCCAACTACGTGACGAAGGTCGTCTTTCCGCTCGAGATCCTGCCGTGGATTGCGGTGGCCTCGGCGGCTTTTCACTTCCTCACGAGTTTTGCCGTCTGGATTGTCTTCGCACTGTGCGTCTATGGAAAGCTGCAATGGACGATTGTCTTTTTACCGGCGCTCTTCATTCCACTCGCTTTCGTCGGCGTGGGTGTGGGTTGGCTGTTCGCCGCCACCGGTGTCTACGTGCGTGACCTGACGTATGTCACGACGCTGCTTTCATCCATGTTGATGTTCCTGTCGCCGGTTTTTTACGCCCTCAATACTTTGACGCCCGCTTTCAGGGCGCTCATTCTGGCCAACCCGTTGACTTTCATCATTGAGCAGGCACGGGCGGTCATGATCACGGGCGATCTACCTGACTTCGCCGGGATAGCGATCTATCTGCCATGCAGCATCGGTTTCGCGTGGCTCTGTCTGGCCTGGTTCCAGAAGACACGCGAAGGGTTCGCGGACGTTCTGTAAATGCCGGTGCTCATGGAAATGAATCAAGTTGGCAAGCCTGAAACCACGATTCGGGTGACAGATGCCTCAAAGCGCTTCGACATATACGAAACGCCGCTCGACCGTCTCAAGCATATCGTCTTCCCCAAACGCACCGGCTATTCACGGGAGTTCTGGGCGCTTCGGGACGTATCGCTTTCGGTGACGCGTGGCGAAACGGTCGGCATCATCGGGCGCAATGGCTCCGGCAAATCCACGCTTTTGCAAATCATTTGCGGAACACTGCGTCCCACTGAGGGTGACATCGCGATCAACGGTCGCGTGGCCGCGCTGCTCGAATTGGGAGCCGGTTTCAACCTGGAGTTCTCCGGCCGGGAAAACGTCTATCTGAACGCCGCCATGCTGGGAATGACGGCTGACCAAATCGAACGAAAATTCGCCAGCATCGAGCAGTTTGCGGAAATCGGCGACTTCATCGATCAGCCGGTCAAAACCTATTCGAGCGGCATGTATGTGCGGCTCGCGTTTGCCGTGGCCATTCACGTCGACCCTGCGGTCCTGATCATCGACGAAGCCCTTGCCGTGGGCGACGCGCGCTTCCAGGCCAAATGCTTCAACAAGATCAAGGAACTCAAGAAATCAGGCGTCACGATTCTTTTCGTGTCGCATGACGTCGGCTCGGTGCGAACCTTGTGTGAACGTGCCGTCTGGCTCGATGACGGACGGGTTCGGATGGAGGGCAATGCGTTCGCCGTTACCGCGCAATACACGCAGTTCATGTCCGAAGGCATCGGCGAAAGCGAGGCGATCGGAATTTCCAGTCAGCCGGCGGACAGCGCGGCTGGTGTTGTTGAAGAAGCGAAGCAAAACGATCAGATCGCGGAAAGCGCGAGGCCGCTCGCCTCGACCGCCAATGACGAATCCATCAACCACTGGGGGACGCATATCGGATCGATCGTGTCGGCCCAGGTCCTGGACTCGGCCGGTCGGCGCCAGAGCGTGTTCACGGCATTCGAGCCGATGATCGTTCGTTTCGCGATCCAACTCCCCGAAGGCATCGATCGACGTGCTCTGAGCGTGGCCTTCTCCATCAAAGACACAAAAGGCACGGATCTGATCGTCCGAACCACGCACGACGAGAAAGGCATTGACTTCGATTTCGACGGCAGCGAGTTCGAAATCGAGTTTCGCCTGAGAAACCAGCTCAACACCGGCCGATATCTGCTTGTGGCAGCCCTTGAAGACCGGTCTGCGGCAGTGCCGCAGTACTACGAGTACATCGAGGGGGCCTGCTATTTCTCTTCCTATGTTGAAAGCGATAGATACGGGCTGTTCCTGCCGGACATCACAGAAAAAATACGTATGGAAGAAACGCCTGTAGACAGGCGGTGACAGCACCAGAAAGAGAAATTGGGAATAACGGCGACTCGAGAGGTTGGCCATGGAAGGACAAGAAACAATGCTGGACGTAGCGCGGAGACAAACCCACGCATCGGTCACGAAGCTGAGCGCTTCGATCCCCGACGCGGATGCTCTCATCAGGCAACACAATCAACTTGCAGAGGAGCAGAGTCTCGCGCGCAGGGATCGCTACACGCTTGCGAAAAGGTTGTCGGATGCGTTGTCGGAAATCCATAGCCTCAAGCGCTCGCTGAATGACGTAGCGAGCGAACTTGCGCTCGAGGTTCGCGAGCGCGAGCGGGTGCAGGGCACCCTTGGCAAAGTCTTCGAAAGCAGTTCGTGGAAGTTGACCGCGCCAATGCGGCGGATTGCGAGCGCGGTTTACGCGTTAGCGGCGCGCGGCAAAGCGCGAACGCCGGTTGCTGCCGGTGTTCCCATGCAGCAGATCACCGCGACTGACGTCCTGCCCGTGGCCAGCGGAGGCTACGAAGCCCACACGCGCGCCCAGGCGGCGTACTTTGGGAACTACGCCAAGGACCCCTCGAAACAAAGAAGGCACCAGATCAGCCGCCTGCTCGCGACCCATCCCGACCGTCGAGGTGTGGTGTTGTGCCCGGTCGCCTACGATCTCTCGCTCAAGCAGCGTCCCGACCACATCATGGCCGAGTTCGCAAAGGCGGGTTATCTATGCGTGATGCTGGAGTTCGGCGGCCTATATCCCGTTATCCAGCCCAAGGCAAACAACCTGTACGTTTCCAATATGGTCGAGGACTTCCTCGGCTATTTTCAGGACGAACCGGTCACGCTCTATCTTCACTGGCCGGGCTTCAAGTACGTCGCCGATATCTGTCGCACTGCATTGACCATCTACGATGTTCTCGATGACCTCACCATCTTCGCGAACTATTCCGACGTCATGCGCAGCGATCATGAGGTCTTGCTGCAGATAGCGAATGTCTGCCTGTTCTCGTCGAATCGGCTGTACGAAGCGAACCGCGCAAAGGTCACGAATGCCTTGCTGCTGGAAAACGGCGTCTATCCCGAAGACTTCATTCACGGCGAGCGCGAGCGGTGCGACGTGCCGGCGAAGCTGTATGAGATGGTGGCGAACCGGTGGGTTGTCGGCTACCACGGCGCAATTTCCGAACTGCTCGATTTCGATTTGCTCGACGAGATCGTGCGACTCAACGATGTCGTGCTGCTGTTCGTCGGTCCCGTCGTCGCTTTCGAGCCGCAGTACGCCGTTGAGGTTCAGGAGCGCATGGCGCGTCTGAAGACGTTCGACAATTTCATTCACCTCGGCCCGAAACCGTATGCCGAATTGAAGCACTATCTCGCCTGGATCGATGTCGGCATCGTGCCGTTCATTGTCAGCGAGAAAACCGATCCCGTTTCGCCGCTGAAGCTGTTCGAGTATCTGGCCGCAGGGAAACCGGTGATCGGAACGCCGACCCGGACCATCAGGGAATACGAACACGCCATCATCGTCGCCTCGGGAATCGACTTCGTCGATGCAGTCGCCAGCGGGCAGTGGTCGACCGCGTATACCGAGGCGTCCGCGGAGGTCGCGCGCGCGCACGCCTGGCCGGTGCTTCACGCGCCGTTGCTCAGACAGGTCAACGCCAGGAACGTTGCGAGGCTGATGACCCCTTCCACGCGACGCACGGTGAAAGTGGACATCGTCAATGTCAACTTCTACGACTGGAACGGCGAAACCGTCTATAAGGGCGGGGCGGAACGCTACGTCTACGATCTCGCGGTCGTGCTCCATGGCATGGGGTGCGAGGTTCGCCTGCTGCAAAATGCGCTGGAGCCTTTCGAGCGCGAATTTCGGGGCGTCAAGGTCGTGGGGGTTCACGCCGTGGACAATTTTGATTTCGACATGATGTCGAGCAAATATGCTGAATTCTGCGCGGACGCCGATCTCATTATCGCGTCGCCGACTGAACTTGCCGCGTCGCTCGGAAAAAACAAGCGCGTCATCTCGATCAACCACGGCATCCATTGGGACGGAGCGTCCAATAACCTGGCGACGTTTGACCGGGGACGTTATGAAACACTGTTCCGCGCACTTCGCAACAGCGACCAATGCGTCTGTGTCGATACGAACTTTATCAACTGGGTGCGAACCTATGACTGGGCACTCGCCAATACGCTGACGTACGTCCCGAACTACGTCGATCTCGAGTCTTTCAGGAGCAATCCGAAGAATTTCGAAACAGAGGAGTTATGCGTTCTGCTGCCGCGCCGGCTTTATGAAGCGCGAGGTCTCTATCTGACCATCAACGCCTTCGATATTTTGTTTTCGCGGCGCTCGGATATTCGCCTCGTCCTGTGCGGTCAGGCGATCGACCGTGATGCGGAAGCGGTGAAAGCGTTCATGGCGCGTCACCCACGCAAGGTGACGTGGATCGAATATGACATGGAGGACATGTACAAAGCCTATGTCGATAGCCACATCGCGCTGGTGCCGACCATGTATTCGGAAGGAACATCGCTGTCCTGCATCGAGGCTCTGGCGACCAATAACGCAGTCATAGCGACCAACGTCGGCGGACTGCCGAACCTGATCGTCGACGGTTACAACGGCAAGCTGATCCGTGCGGACTATATCGAGCTTGCTGCCGCTATCGAAGAACTGGCCGATGATCGAGCCAAGCTCGCCAGACTTGCAGCGCACGGGCTCGAATCCTCGGCCGCGTTTGCGAAGAAGGAATGGGAAAACCGCTGGCGCGAAGTCATCGAAAGCACGCTCACTGCCGACTAGGCTTCTTTGATGCCTATCGTGAACGCTTGCGCATTGGCGGCGTTCGTGCATTGCATTCGATGGAATGGACAGACCGATAAGCCTTCTTATGACAGACATCAACTCAAAGCAATACTGGGACCATCGTTTCTCGACTGACTGGGTCTCTGCCGGCGGACATGGGCAAACGCGATTTTTCGCGACGGTTGCGGCCAGGCTGATGCCGGACTGGTTCAAAGGCCTGGTGTTGCGGGAGCAATCGAATATCTGCGACTGGGGTTGTGCGGAAGGGCAGGGGGTAGATGAACTGAGCAAATGGCTCGGCGTGAACTCCATCACCGGGGTCGATATTTCAGAAGTGGCGATCGAGAAGGCCCGGGCCTCTTTTCCGCATAGGCGTTTCAAAGCGCAGTCGCTCGACGACCTGGACGACTACGACGTCATTTTTTCGTCGAATACGCTGGAACATTTCGATAGCCCGTTTGACGTCGTTGCACGCCTCGCGGAGCATACGAAGCGCTTTCTGGTTCTGCTTCTGCCGTTTCAGGAATATGACCGGATTCCCGAGCATTTCTTCACGTTTGACCTCGACAACATTCCCGTTTGCCCGGTGCCCGGTTTCGCCGCTGTCGCCTGCCGCGTCGTCGACGCGGCGAAAATCAATATCAACTATTGGAACGGAAAGCAGATATTGCTCGTCTACGCGCGGCTCTCGGCGCTCGGAGACACCCGGCCCGATCTGCGCAATTTCTTTATTGGCGACGACACCTACGAGGCATTCGCGCAAGAGCGTAGTCAAGGTATTGCCCAACAGCACGCCTCGGACAGACAGCAGTTCGCGTCGCAGTTGGCTCAAACTCATAGCGAGCAAGCTGCGACGAACGTGCGTCTCGAATCCACGGAAAAGGCGCTGCAGGATGTACGCGCGGAACGCGATGCAGAGAAAGAAAAACTGACGCGGTCGCAAGAGACACTCGCCGAGCGGGATCAAGCGCTCGCCGAATTGACGCAGGCAATCACCGAGCGCGAGCACACAATCGAGGAAGTGAAGCAGGAGTGTGGCGCCCTCTCCACGGAGACTGCCTCGCTTCATACATGCATCGAAAGGTTGCAGATCGAAGGCGAGCGTCACGCGAGGCTCCTGACCGAAGTCCGAGCACGTGCGGACGACGTCGAGAGGCAATTGGACATGATGCTGCGCTCGAAGACATGGCGGCTCAGAAGTGCGATCTGCCGGTTCGTCGGTAGAGCGTGACCGCGTTAAGACCCGCCATCGACCACGTTTGCCTACCCTTTATCACGTCCCATATCGGAACACGCTGTGAAAAAACGTAAGATTATCGTTACTATCGGAACCCGTCCTGAAGCGGTCAAAATGGCGCCACTCGTCAAACAGTTGCAGCGCGAAGAATGGGCGGACTGCCGCGTTCTCGCAACTGCGCAGCATCGTGGCATGCTCGATCAGGTGTTGCGTCTGTTCGAGATCAAAGCCGATATCGACCTCGATATCATGCTGCCCAATCAGTCTTTGCCCATGCTGACTTCGCGGCTCATGATCCGGCTGGATGAAGTGCTTGCCGCCGAACAGCCCGATGTGCTGCTCGCGCAGGGCGACACGACCACCGTACTGACGGCGGCGCTCGCATCCTTTTATCGGCGCGTGCCGGTCGGACATGTCGAAGCCGGGCTGAGAACGGGCGATCTTTCCAATCCGTTTCCGGAAGAAATGAATCGTGTCGTTGCAAGCCGACTTGCGCGCTGGCATTTCGCACCGACGGAGACCGCGAAACGGAACCTCCTCGCGGAAGGCATTGATGCTACGAGCGTGTTCGTCACCGGCAACACGGTCATCGACGCGTTGCTGGACGTGGCCGGGCGGTGCGACGGCGCCGCGCCGTTCAAGGGCGACAGCCGGCTGATTCTGGTGACGTCGCACCGTCGCGAGAATTTCGGCGAGGCGTTTCAGAACATTCTGCGCGCGATCAAAACGATCGCGGACGACAATCCCGACGTCCATATCCTCTATCCCGTTCATCCCAATCCGAACGTGCGTGAGGCGGCATACGCCCATCTCGACAAACATCCGCGGATCACGCTCTGCGAACCCCTGGATTATTTGCCGTTCGTTGCCGCGATGAAGCGGGCCTATCTGATCCTGACCGACTCCGGTGGCGTGCAGGAAGAGGCGCCCGCGCTCGGCAAACCCGTGCTCGTCCTGCGGCGCGAGACAGAGCGGCCGGAGGCGGTAGCGCATGAGGTCGTCAAGCTCGTGGGCACCGAATATGCCGACATTGTCTCGAACACCCAACGGCTGCTCGACGACCCGGCCGAATACAAGCGTATGGCGCGCGGCGTGTCGCCTTACGGTGACGGCCTGGCGTCCGGACGAATCGTAAGCGTGTTGAGAGACCACTTTCAGGTGTAACGCCGTCTTGCGGTGAAGCGCTACGCCTCGCTATTCTGGCTCGCCTCATTCACCGCAACCGCGACCACCGCCGCCTCCCTCTCCACCGGCAAATGCAACCGCACCGCGCGCAACACCGTGTCCTTGATCACCTCGCGCCAATGCGCGAGCGCCGCCTTGTCCATCATCGGCTCGCCGAGAAACGCGCCCAACGTGTACTGATTGGCGTTATAGAAATAGCCGAGCGACGCGATCATCAGATACACGTCGCGCGCTTTGACATCCGCACGAAAGACGTGCTGCGCCTGACCCGCGTCCAGTAACTTTTGCACCACCGAAATCGCGTAGCCGGAAATCTCCTTTAGCTTCGACGATTTCTTCGCGTGCTTGCCCTGGTGCAGATTCTCGCTGGAGAGCAGCGTGACGAACTCGGGGTGATCGAGGTAATACTGCCAGACGAATTCGACCATCTGTTCGAGCCCATGCACGGGATCCGCCAGATCGAGATCGAGCTTGCTTTCCGCCTCGTTGAATTGCGTATAGATGGTTTCGAGAACTTCGACGAACAGTTGTTCCTTACTGCCGAAGTAGTAGTAAATCATGCGATCGTGCGAGCGCGCCGCCTTCGAAATACTCTCCACGCGTCCGCTCGCATAGCCCTGCTTGGCAAAGACCTTGATGGCCGCTTTCAGAATCTTGGCGCGCGTGTCCTGCGCCTGTTTCGCACGGATGCCGGTAGCGCCCGGCTTGCGGGCGGCGGTGGGACTCATGGCGGTCTCGGATCTCTTGTTAGCGTCAGGTTGAACGGCATGCGCCGCAGCCGGCCAAGGCATGAACACGCCTTCATCATACAGCCCGCATGGGCCGCTGCGGCATGCGCTGCGCGATCATTCACTTCGGCGTAGATTGAAGCGTCACTCACACGGCAATGTGGCATTGCACCAATCACGCGCACGCCGGTAAATACGTTGCACAGACTAAATTGATCGAGTAGATTTCTAACGAGTTTGGTGTAGCGGATACTACACGAACGGTGAGTGACCGCAACATGGAAATCGGCGGATCACGCGAAAGTGCCTGAAAACAGGCACGATTCGTCAGCCGAAGCGGGACCGATTGTAATGTCGTCGTATGGGAACCCCACCATGACAGAACATACGAAGGTCGATTTCGGTGCGGACAGCGTCGACGGCGAAACCGCCTCGACGCCGGGTCCGACCGTGCTCGAAAAGGCGGCGCCGCGCAGCGAGCGGATGGCGTCGAACAAGATCGAATGCAATGCCTGCCCGGTGCTGTGCCAGATATCCGAAGGGCGGACTGGCGCGTGTGACCGCTATGCGAACGCGGACGGGCGCCTGATTCGCGTCGATCCGGTGGTGTTCCTGTCGCGCGCGTCTTCACCTTCAACGTCCGAAGCCGGCGCGAGCAATGCGAACGCCGCAATCGAATTTGGCGCATCTTCCGAAGTGCGCGGCCCCGCTGCCGAACAGGCATTGTTCGTGACCGGCGTCGGCGCTTCCTCGACTTATCCCGACTACAAGCCCGCGCCTTTTATCGTTGCCTCGAAGCTCGACGACGTCGACATGATCACCGTCGTCACGGAAGGCATCTTCAGCTATTGCAGTTTCAAGGTGAAGATCGACACCGACCGCTTCCTCGGGCCGGAGCAATCGAACGTGCGTTGCCACGGCGAGATCGTCGGCCATGTGACGACGGCCGAATACGGCTCGCAGATGCTGAGCCTCGGCGGCGTGCATCATCTCACCGGCGGCAGCAAGAAAGAAGGCCGCGTGACGTGCGACATGATGCTCGCGCTCGGCAACAAGGAAGCGGTGGAGTTGAGTATCGACGGCGGCGCGAGTCTCGTGATTCGCGCGGGCGCGGCGCCGGTCGTCGACGGCGTCGAGGAACAGCGCATGCGCGTGGGCTGTGGGTCGGCCACCATCGGCATCTTCGCGAAGCAGTGGTTCGGTCACGCCGACGAAGTGGTGGTCGTCGACGATCACATTACGGGCGTGCTCACCGAACATCAAGCCGGACGTTGTCTCGGCATGACGCGCTCAGGTGTGAAGATTCGCGGACGCAAGTCGACGCCGGGCCGTTATTTCCAGGTGGCGAATCCGGGCACCGGTTGGGGGGGCACCGACATTCAGGACCCGCTCGCGATTGTCGAGGGCTTCGACCCCGCCGTCGCCAAGCCTGGCATGCGCCTCCTGATGGTATCGACCACCGGCGAACACGCGCAGTGGTACGAACTGGATCAGGACCTCGTGCCGCGCATCACAGCCATGCCGGATGCGGTGCGCCACACGGTCGAGCGGATCGGCGAGAACTGCGAGCCGTCGCTCGCTACCGTGCTGTTTCTCGGCGGCGCGGGCGGCAGTCTGCGAGCGGGCGCCACGGAGAATCCGGTGCTGCTCACGCGTGCGATCAAACAGAAACTCGTCAACGTAACTTGTGGTGGCGCGCCGGCCTATGTGTGGCCGGGCGGCGGGATCACCGTGATGGTCGATGTCTCGCGCATGCCCGACCGTTCGTTCGGCACGGTGCCGACGCCCGCGATCGTCGCGCCGATCGAATTCACCATGACGTACGACGCGTATTGCGATCTGGGCGGCCATCTCGACGCGGTGCGTTCATTGGAGAGCGTGCTCGCGAACGGACCGGAGCATACGGAAGGCGCGCCGCTCGCACGCCGTACGCTGGCGCGCAATCCCGACAACCCATGGCCGCTCGCCATGCCGCCGATGCTTGGCTGACCGCGCGGACAGCGCTAATGCAACTCATGCAAAAACGAACGCAACGGACACGATGAACCCCACCCGCACCCGACTCGATTCGACCCGCTGGCACTGGCAGCATGGGCCGATCGATCTGATCCTCAGCGCGGACGGCGTGCCGCAGGCGGTGCAGGCCGCGTATGAGGCGTGCTGGGCGCGCTTTGTCGACGTGTTGCCGGAGTTGGTCGGCGAGCTGAAGCGGCTTCGCCAACCCGTGCCGGCCGAGGCCGCGTTGAACGACGCTGAATTGCAAGGCTCGGTTGCCCGCCGTATGTGGTCGGCTTGCCATGCTCACCGCGCGCGCTACATCACGCCGATGGCCGCGGTCGCGGGCAGCGTCGCCGATGAACTGATCACCGCGTTCGCACGCGAAGGCATCTCGCGCGCCTTCATCAACAACGGCGGCGACATCGCGCTGTATCTGACCGAAGGGCAGCAATACCGCGTCGGCGTGTTTGCGGACCTGGCGTCGTTTTCACCTGTGCGGCTGTCGCGCGATCAGGCGCTCGACGCCAACTTGACGCTCGACGCCAGTCTGCCGGTTCGCGGCATTGCGACGAGCGGCTGGCGTGGCCGCAGCTTCAGCCTCGGCATTGCCGACAGCGTCACCGTGCTCGCGCGCAACGCCGCCGCCGCCGACGCCGCCGCGACGATGATCGCCAACGCCGTCAACCTGGAGCATGCGGAAATTCTGCGGCGTCCGGCTTCGTCGTTGAAAGACGACAGCGACCTTGGCGACATGCTCGTCACCGTCGACGTGCCGTCCTTGCCGCAGCCGCTGATCGACTTCGCGCTGGCACGTGGCGTCGAAGCCGCGCAGCGTCTGCTCGAACAAGGCTTGATCGAAGGCGCCGCGCTCTTTCTGCAAGGACGCGTGCGGATCGTCGGCATTCATGACACAAGCGGGCTGCTTAAACAGCGCGCGCAGATCACAACGGAGGCTCCGTGTTCGAAATACGCCGCGTGCTGACGCACGTCGAAGATATCTTCCACGAGTTCGGCCCCGCGCCCACGCAGCCGCTCAGACGCGGCGCGATTGCCGCGGTGATGACGAACCCGTTCGCCGGCCGCTACGAGGCGAACATCGAGCACGCGATGGAAGCGCTCAAACCGATCGGCTTCGATATGGCGCAACGGCTGCTGGCCGCGATGGCGGTGCCGCATGCATCGATCGAAAGTTACGGCAAGGGTGCGATTGTCGGCGCGCGAGGCGAGCTCGAACATGGCGCGCTGTGGCATGTTCCCGGCGGCTATGCGATGCGTGAGTTGCTGGAGAAGAATGGCGTGCCGACCAACGCGATCGTGCCGTCCACCAAGAAGGTCGGCGCGCCGTCCACCGCGCTCGATGTGCCGCTCACGCACGTCAATGCGAGCTACGTGCGCAGCCATTTCGACGCGATCGAGGTGCGCGTGCCCGGCGCGCCCGCTGCGGACGAGCTGGTGTATATCCTCGTGATGAGCACGGGGCAGCGCGTGCATGCGCGCGTCGGCGGACTCGAGAAAGAGGCGATCGTGGGCAAGGACGGTTTGCGCTGAGCAGCGCCTGATTGGCGCATCGCGCTGAAGCATTGAAACGAAGCAGAACAGGCATCGAAACTCGGAGAGCGAAATGGCAATCAAGCTTCGCAAGCTGGTCGTGCAAGTGGACGAAACACGCATTGAAATGGGCCAGGCGGTCGATCCGCCGGCGCGCCGCGCGGTCGCGATCGCGGTGATCGATAATCCCTATGCCGGCCGTTACGAAGCCAAACTCGACGCGCTGATCGAAGCCGGCGAAGAGTTGGGCGCATTGCTCGGCAACAAGTGTGTTCAAGCGCTGGGCATCGCGCCGGGCGAGGCGCAAAGCTACGGCAAGGCCGCCATTGTCGGCGAGGCGGGCGAACTGGAACATGCTGCGGCGATTTTGCATCCCAAGCTCGGCGCGCCGCTGCGGGTCGCGGTTGAAAAGGGCGCGGCACTGGTGCCGTCGGCGAAGAAAATGGGCACGCTCGGCACCGCGATCGACGTGCCGCTCGGCCACAAGGACGCCGCCTTCGTGCGCAGTCATTTCGACGCGATCGAAGCGCGCGTGTCGGACGCGCCGCGCGCGAATGAAATCGTCGTGGCCGTCGCGGTGACGGCGTCGGGGCGGCCGCTGCCGCGCATCGGCGGCTTGCAGGTGAGCGAGATCAAAGGCGAAGACGGTTTGCGCTGAGTTTGTTTGAGGCGATTTCGCCGGCGCTCCAAAGGACCTAAGGGACTTTCTTCGGGGCGTATTGTATTGTCCTGCCGTTGACGCGTGCGCGCATGGTGCCGCACGCGCTGCAATGTCTGCCGATCGCGTTGAATGCGCCCAAGCCGCGCCTTCGCCGTTCAGCACACTGCCAAGGGTCGCGATGCTTTCGAATTTGCTGGTACAGCTGGTCAACGGACTCGCCGACGCGTCGACGCTGTTTCTCGTCGCCGCCGGTTTGTCGCTGATCTTCGGCGTGACGCGCATCGTCAACTTTGCGCACGGCTCGTTCTATATGTTCGGCATCTATGTCGCGTACAGCATCGCGAGCCGCTTCGGACACACGGCGGGCGGGTTCTGGTTGTCGGTGCTGGCGGCGGCGCTGGTGGTCGCGGTGCTGGGCGCGCTGGTCGAGATGATCGTTCTGCGGCGCATCTATCAGGCGCCCGAGCTGTTCCATCTGCTCGCCACGTTTGCCCTGGTGCTGATCTTTCGCGATGCCGCGCTGTGGCTGTGGGGTCCGGAAGACCTGTTCGGACCGCGTGCGCCGCATCTGGCGGGCGCGGTCGATTTCCTCGGTCATCCGCTGCCTACCTACGACATCGCGCTGATCGTGATCGGGCCGGTGGTGTTGCTGCTGCTCTGGTACGCGCTGACACGCACGCGCTGGGGCACGCTGGTGCGCGCCGCGACGCAGGATCGCGAGATGCTTGGTGCGCTCGGCATCAATCAGGCGTGGCTGTTTACCGGCGTGTTTTTCGTCGGCGCGTTTCTCGCCGGCTTGGGCGGCGCGCTGCAAGGGCCGCGCATGTCGGCGAATCTGTCGCTGGATCTGGAGACGATCGGCAACGCGTTTGTCGTCGTGGTGGTCGGCGGCATGGGGTCGATTCCGGGTGCGTTCATTGCCGCGCTGATCATCGCGGAGATCAAGGCGCTGTGCATCGGTATTGGCCATGTGACGATCTTCGGCGTCGGCTTGTCGTTGAGCCGCTTTACGCTGGTGGCGGAATTCGTCGTGATGGCGGTCGTGCTGGTGGTGCGCCCGTGGGGTTTGCTCGGCCGCGCGAGCGCCGCGGTGCGCGGCATGGCGGCGCCGGAAACGCCTTTGCGTCCGGCGGGCAAACGGCTCAAGTGGTTGGCCGTCATCGCTTTGCTCGTTCTGGTGCTTGCGCCGTTGGCGGCCAACGCGTTTCCGTACATGCCCGTGCTGCTGGTCGAGATTCTGATCGCCGTCTTGTTTGCAACGAGTCTGCATTTCATCATGGGACCGGGCGGCATGCATTCGTTCGGCCACGCCGCGTACTTCGGATTGGGTGCATATGGCGCCGCGCTGTTCCTCAAAGTGCTGAATCTGCCGATGGAAGCCGCCTTGCTGCTCGGACCGCTATTGGCGGTGGCCGGCGCGCTGGTGTTTGGCTGGTTCTGCGTGCGCCTCTCCGGCGTCTATCTCGCCATGCTGACGCTCGCGTTCGCGCAGATCGTCTGGTCCGTCGTGTTCCAGTGGGACGATGTGACGGGCGGCAGCAACGGCATTCTCGGGTTGTGGCCGTCGAACTGGTTGTCCTCGCCGGTGGCCTTTTACTACGTGACGCTCGTCTGCGCCGTGGTCGGCGTGTGGCTGTTGCGCAAGATGCTGTTCTCGCCGCTGGGTTACGCCATGCGGGCCTCGCGTGACTCAGTGCTGCGCGCCGAAGCGATCGGCATCGACGTGAAGCGCGTGCAATGGGCCGCGTTCGTGATCGCGTCGCTGTTCTGCGGGCTCGCGGGATCGTTGTATGCATTCTCCAAGGGCACGATTTCGCCGGAAGTGATCAGCGTGAGCCGTTCCGTGGACGGCCTCGTGATGGTCCTGCTCGGCGGCTTGCAGACACTCACCGGGCCGATTGTGGGCGCGGCCGTGTTCACGTGGCTGCAGGACACCGTCGCGCGCCAAACCGACTATTGGCAGGCGCTGCTGGGCTTCGCGATTCTGCTGCTGGTGATCGCGTTTCCGCAGGGGATCGCCGGCTTCATTCGCGAGCGTTTCGGCGACGACAGTGTCGATCAGGCGGAAACGAGCGCCGTCTCGCCTTCCCAACGCGCCGCGATCAAGGAGGGCCTATGAGCTTGCTGCGCGTCTCCGGCCTCTCCAAATCGTTCGGCGGCCTCAAAGCGGTCGACGATGTCTCGTTCGATCTCGAAGCCGGTCAATTGCTCGCCTTGCTCGGACCGAACGGCGCCGGCAAGTCGACCTGTTTCAATATGGTCAACGGGCAGTTGCCGCCGTCGTCCGGATCGATTCGTCTCGACGGTCACGAACTGGTCGGCATGCGTCCGCGCGACATCTGGCGTCTCGGCGTGGGCCGCACGTTTCAGATCGCCGCGACTTTCAATTCCATGACCGTGATCGAGAACGTGCAAATGGCGTTGGTCTCGCGCGAACGCAAAACCTTCGGCCTATGGAAATCCGCGGGCTCGCGCTATGCCGATGAAGCCCTCGCGTTGCTCGACCAGGTCGGCATGGCCGCGGACGCGAACCGCGCTTGCGGCGTGCTCGCTTATGGCGACGTGAAGCGCGTCGAACTCGCGATCGCGCTCGCCAACCGCCCGAAGCTGTTGTTGATGGACGAACCCACCGCCGGCATGGCGCCGAAGGAGCGCAATGAATTGATGGCGCTGACCAAGCGTCTCGTCACCGAACACAAGATTGGCGTGCTGTTTACCGAGCACAGCATGGACGTCGTATTCGCCTACGCCGATCGCCTGATCGTGCTCGCGCGCGGCAAGCTGATCGCCGAGGGCGACGCCGACACGATCCGCAACGACCCGCGCGTCCAGGAAGTCTATTTCGGCACCGGCAAGACCTTCCAGCCGCACGCGCCACTGCACGACGCGGCGGGCGGCCATGGCGGCCATCAGGGACAAGGAGCGCTGCAATGAGCGAGCCGATGCTGAAAGTCTCCGGCCTCAACGCGTTCTATGGCCGCGCGCATATTCTGTTCGACGTCGGCCTCGAAGTCGGGCGCGGCGAAGTCGTCGCGCTGATGGGCCGCAACGGCGCCGGCAAATCCACCACGATGAAAGCGGTGATGGGTCTACTGCCGCGCCGTCAGGGCGAAGTGAATTTTCGTGGGCAAAACATCACTGCGATGCCGCCGTACAAGATCGCGCGCATGGGCATGGGCTTCGTGCCCGAGGATCGGCGCGTGTTCGCGGATCTGACCGTGATGGAAAACCTCGACACCGGCCGCCAGCCGCCACGCGATGGCGCACCGCAATGGACGCCGGAAAAACTGTTCCGCCTCTTTCCCAATCTCGGCGAAATGCCGCAACGTCCGGGCGGCCAGATGAGCGGCGGTGAGCAGCAGATGCTCACCGTGTCGCGCACGCTGATGGGCAATCCGTATCTGGTGCTGCTCGACGAACCATCCGAAGGCGTGGCGCCCGTGATCGTCGAACAGATGGCGAACATGATTCTCGAACTCAAGCGCGAAGGGCTGTCGATTCTGTTGTCCGAACAGAACCTGCACTTCGCCGAGCTGGTCAGCGACCGCGCGTATGTGCTTGAAAAAGGGCAGATCCGTTTTAGCGGCACGATCGGTGAGCTCGCACAGAACGAAACAGTGAGGCGCGCTTATCTGAGCGTGTGATTCATCGGCCGGCGAGGCGCGCACCAAGTGGCGCGATTCGCGGCGCCGGGTAGTCGTTCCAAACTCGCGTTGCGAAAGGAGAGGCAGATGGCAGCAGAGACGTTGACAGGCTTGTCGGGCAAGCTCGCGGTAACGAACATCGGGCTGCTGTTATCCGGCGACATCGATCAGCCGATTCTCGACGCGGACACGCTCGTGATCGACGACGGCGTGATCGTCGCGGTCGGCCGCGAAAAGGACTGCGATCTCGAGGGCGCGCGCACGACGATCGATTGCAAAGGCACGACGGTCGCGCCCGGTTTGATCGACTCGCATGTGCATCCCGTGTTCGGCGACTGGACGCCGCGCCAGAATCAGATGGGCTGGATCGAATCGAATCTGAACGGTGGCGTCACCACGATGATTTCCGCCGGCGAAGTGCATTTGCCCGGCCGCCCGAAAGACGTGCTCGGCGTGAAGGCGCTCGCCATTACCGCGCAACGTTCGTTCGAAGGCATGCGCGGCGCGGGTGTCGGCGGCGGCGTGAAGGTGATGGCGGGCGCGCCGGTGATCGAGAAAGGCATGGTCGAGGAGGACTTCAAGGAACTCTCGGAAGCGGGCGTGAAACTGCTCGGCGAAGTCGGGCTCGGCAGCGTGAAGGGCGGCGAGGAAGCCGCGCAGATGGTCGCGTGGGCACGCAAGTACGGCATTCAGAGCACGATTCACACGGGCGGTCCGTCAATTCCCGGCTCGGGTCTGATCGATCGCGACGTGGTGCTCGCCGCCGACGCGGACGTGATCGGCCACATCAACGGCGGGCATACGTCGCTCTCTTACCGGCATGTTTGCGATCTGTGCGAGCAGTCGAGCCGCGCGCTGGAAATCGTCCACAACGGCAACGAACGGATCGCCTTGCTGACCGCGCGGCATGCGATCGAATTGAAGTGTCCGCACCGGATCATTCTCGGCACGGATAGTCCCGCCGGTTCCGGCGTGCAACCGCTCGGCATTTTGCGGATGATCGCGCTGATTTCGAGCCTCGCCGACGTGCCCGCGGAAATCGCCTTCTGTTTCGCAACCGGCAACACCGCGCGTCAACGCAACCTGCGCCAGGGGTTGATCGAAGTGGGCCGTCCCGCCGACCTCGTGTTCATGGACCGCGCGCAGCACACGGCGGCCGATACGCTGCTCGAAAGCGTGCAGCTTGGCGATATTCCGGGCGTGGGCATGGTGATGATCGACGGCTTGATCCGTTGCCGGCGCAGCCGCAACACGCCACCGGCCACCGAAGTGCCGGTGGTGCTGTGAGCACGTGCCGCAAAACGAGGCCGGCACGATCATGAACCGCCCGGCGCCTCTTATGCTGAACGTGAACGGCGCGACGCACCTTGTCAGCGCCGCCGCCGACACGCCCTTGCTCTACCTGCTGCGCAACGACCTCGCGCTGAACGGTCCGAAGTTCGGTTGCGGTCTCGGCGAATGCGGCGCGTGCACGGTGTTGCTCGATGGCATGCCGACGCGCGCGTGCGTCACCACCGCGAAGGTCGCGTTGGGCCGCGAGATCACTACACTCGAAGGACTGGGCACGCGCGCCGCGCTGCATCCGGTGCAGCAGGCGTTCATCGAGGAACAGGCCGCGCAATGCGGCTATTGCCTGAACGGCATGATCATGACGGCCAAGGCGCTGCTCGATCGCGATCCGCATCCGAGCGTCGAGACGATCCGGCGCGAGTTGTCGCGCAATCTGTGCCGCTGCGGCACGCATGTCGAGATCGTGCGCGCGGTGCAGCGCGCCGCTGAATTGCTTGCCGCTCAAACGGCGGCGCAATCAGCCGTGCACGAAGGAGTGCGCGCATGACCGGGCCGGATTTCAGCGTCGACCGACGCAGCGCGCCGCCGTCGCGGCAGCAGCTCTACGACGCGCAGAGCGTGCTGATCGTCACGCGGCCGCCGCAAGCGCCGGTGAAGCCGGCGATCGGTCAGCCGGGCTCGCGTTCATCGTTCGTGCCGACCGAAGCGGATATGTTCCTCGTGGTGCGCGACGACGGCAGCGTGGTCGCGTTCAACGGTCACGTCGATCTCGGCACGGGCATCGGGACGGCGCTCGCGCAGATCGTCGCGGAAGAACTGGATGTGCCGTTGACGCGCGTGTCGATCGTGCTCGGTCATACACGTGAAGCGCCGAATCAGGGGCCGACGATCGCCAGCGCGACAATTCAGATCTCGGCTGTGCCATTAAGGCACGCCGCGGCGCAGGCGCGGCAATTTCTGCTGGCGGAAGCGGCGGCGCGATTCAATGTGGGCGTCGAGCAACTCGATGTGCGTGATGGCGTTATCTATCAGCGTGACGGCGGCGCAGCGAAGGGCATCGGCTACGGCGATCTGATCAGCGGAAAACGCGTCGAATTGCAGCTCGCCACCGATGCGCCTTTGAAATCGCCAGACACGTACAAGATCGTCGGCAAGAGCGCACCGCGCGTCGATATTCCGGCGAAGGCCACCGGCGAATTGAGTTTCGTCCACGACGTGCGCGTGCCGGGCATGTTGCATGGCCGTGTGGTTCGCCCGCCGTACGCCGGTGTCGCGCAGGGCGACTTCATGGGCAACAGTCTGCTGCAAGTGGGCGAAGACTCCGTCAGCGATTTACCCGGGATCGTCAAGGTGGTGGTGATTCGCGATTTTGTCGGCATCGTGGCGGAGCGTGAGGAAGTCGCGCAGCAGGCCGTGAAGCGGCTTCACGTGCAATGGAAAGCGGTAGAAGGTTTGCCGTCGCTCGAAACCAGCGAGGAAGTGGAAGCGGCCTTGCGCGCGAATCCCGCCAAGCGACGCGATCTGGTGATCGACGGCGATGTTGATGCAGCCCTGGCACAAGATCCCGCTCGCACATTGGAACGCACCTATGTGTGGCCGTTTCAGATGCATGCGTCGATTGGGCCTTCTTGCGCAGTGGCCGACTATCGCGAGGGCGCGTTGAAGGTCTGGTCGGGCACGCAGAATCCGCATTCGCTGCGCGCCGATCTTGCTCTGTTGATGGGCATGGACGAAGCGCACATCGAGATCGTGCGGATGGAAGCGGCGGGCTGCTACGGCCGCAATTGCGCGGACGATGTCGCCGCCGACGCCGCGCTGCTTTCGCGTGCCACCGGCAGTCCGGTGCGCGTGCAACTCTCGCGCGAGGACGAGCATGCGTGGGAGCCGAAAGGCGCCGCGCAATTGATGGACGTGCGCGGCGCGTTGAATGCCGAGGGCGAACTGGCCGCGTACGACTTTGCAACGCGCTATCCGTCGAACGATGCGCCGACGCTGGCGCTGCTGCTGACCGGCACGATCTCCGCGCAGCCGCAAGTGTTCGAAATGGGCGACCGCACGGCTGTGCCGCCGTACGACTACCGCACCATGCGCATCGTTTGCGACGACACGCCGCCGATCGTGCGGGCGTCGTGGTTGCGCGGCGTTTCCGCGTTGCCGAACACGTTCGCGCACGAGTCGTTCATCGACGAACTAGCCGCGGAAGCGGGCGTCGATCCGCTCGAGTTTCGCCTGAAGCATTTGACCGATCCACGTGCGATCGAACTGGTCAAAGCCGTCGCTGAAAAGGCCGGCTGGGAACCCCGCAATACCGAGCTGAAAGAAGAACAGGGCGACATCGCACGCGGTCGCGGTATCGCTTACGCCCGCTACGTGCACAGCAAATTCCCCGGCTTCGGCGCGGCGTGGTCCGCGTGGGTCGCCGACGTCGAAGTCAATCGCAAGAGCGGCGAACTTGCGGTGACGCGCGTGGTGGTCGGCCAGGATACCGGCACGATGGTGAATCCCGACGGCGTGCGTCATCAGATCCACGGCAACGTAATCCAGACGACCAGCCGCGCGCTGAAAGAGCGCGTGACGTTCGGCGAGAACGCGGTGACGAGCCAGGAGTGGGGCGCGTATCCGATCCTGACCTTCCGTGAAGTACCCGTGATCGACGTGGTGATGATGCCGCGCCACGGCGAGCCGCCGATGGGCGCGGGCGAATCCGCGTCGCTGCCCGGCGCGGCGGCGATTGCCAATGCGCTATTCGATGCCACGGGCGTGCGTTTTCGACGGCCGCCGTTCACGCCGGAAACGATCCGCGCCGCGCTCGCCGATGCGCAAGCCGAAGACAAGGCGGCGCGTAAAAAGAAGCGCTGGCGGTTTGGGTTTCTCGGCGCGCTGGCAGCAGGAGCGGCGGGTTGGCTCGGTGCATTGTCGCTCGCGCCGCACGCTATCGCCCCGATCACGCCGCCGCTCGCGAGCGCGTTTGCGCCGGATCTCGTGGCGCGCGGCAAATTGCTGGTGTCGCTCGGCAACTGCGCGGTTTGTCATACCGCGCACAATGGCGTGCCGAACGCCGGCGGCAAACCGCTCGACACGCCTTTCGGCACCGTCTACAGCACCAACATCACGCCGGACGGTCAGACCGGCATCGGCAACTGGTCGCTCGAAGCCTTCGTGCGGGCGATGCGGCAAGGCATCAGCCGCGATGGTCATCGTCTCTATCCGGCCTTTCCGTACACATCGTTTCAGAACACCTCCGACGAAGATCTGAAAGCGCTCTACGCCTATCTGATGGCGCAAACGCCGGTGCGCTCACGTCCGCCGGAAACGAAGCTCGCGTATCCATTCAGCGTGCGTCCGCTGATGGCCGCATGGAACGGTCTCTTTCTCGGGCGCACGGCCTTCACCGCCCGCGCGACGCAAAGCGCGCAATGGAATCGCGGCGCGTATCTGGTGAACGGACTCGGCCATTGCACCGCGTGCCACACGCCGCGCAACGCATTCGGCGCCGAGAAAACCGGCGCGGCGTTCATGGGCGGCGGGATGGCGGATGGCTGGGAAGCGCCCGCGTTGTCGACGCTTTCGAGCGCGCCCGTACCCTGGAGCGAGGACGAACTGTTCAGCTATCTGCGCAACGGCCACGCGCCGTTGCATGGCGTCGCGGCCGGGCCGATGGCGCCGGTCGTCGGCGATCTGGCGGCGCTGCCCGACAGCGATATTCGCGCGATGGCGACGTATCTGGCGTCGCTCAATCCGTTGGAACCCAACGCCGATCCGGCTGCGGTGGCGCGTCAGTATGAACAGGCCAGCGCGATTTCAGGTGCGCCTGCGGGCCTCGGCGCGCGGCTCTTCGACGGCGCGTGCGCCGCCTGTCATCACACGGGCAGCGGGCCGCAACTGTTCGGCGCGCATCCTTCGCTGGCGCTTAACACGAATCTGCATAGCACGACGCCTGATAACCTGATTCGCGTGATTCTCGACGGCATCGGCTCGCCTGCGCGGCCCGAACTCGGTACGATGCCGGCTTACCGCGACAGTTTCAACGACGCCCAGGTCGCCGAACTCGTGTCGTACCTGCGTCAGCAGTTCGCCGGCGGCAAGCCGGCATGGCAGGACGTCACGGCGAGTGTCGCCCGGATTCGCGCGACGCCGCGGGCCGACTGAATCGCGAGCCGCTCGAACGCCCGATAACAACGACCGCATTCCCGCAATCCTTTTGATAACGGAGAAAACGCATGACCACGCGCGCAGGATGGATCTCTCGCCTCATGGTGCCGACGGTGCTCTCGTTCGCCGCCTTGAGCGCGAGCGCACAGCAGACCATCAAGATCGGCGAGATCAACAGTTACAAGGCACAGCCCGCCTTTCTCGGGCCTTACAAGAACGGCTGGAATCTCGCGCTCGAGCAGGTGAACGCCGCGGGCGGCGTGCTCGGCAAACAGCTCGAAGTGGTGTCGCGCGACGACAACGGCAATCCGGGCGACACGATTCGCGTCGCGCAGGAGCTGATCGCGCGTGAGCAGGTGCAGTTGCTGTTCGGCGGCTTCCTCTCGAACACCGGCCTTGCGCTGACCGACTTCGCGAAGCAGAAGAAGATTTTCTTCCTCGCCGCTGAACCGCTGACCGATAAGATCGTGTGGGCCGACGGCAACAAATACACGTACCGTCTGCGGCCTTCCACGTATATGCAGGTGGCGATGCTGGTGCCGGAAGCGGTCAAGCTGAAGAAGAAGCGCTGGGCGCTTGTCTATCCGAACTACGAGTACGGGCAATCGGCGGTGGCGACCTTCAAGAAGCTGCTGACGGCGGCGCAGCCCGACGTGCAGTTCGTCGCCGAGCAGGCCACGCCGCTCGGCAACGTCGATGCGGGCGCGGTGACGCAGGCAATCGCCGACGCGAAGCCGGATGCGATCTTCAACGTGCTATTCGGCGCGGATCTCGGCAAGTTCGTGCGTGAGGGCAATACGCGCGGGCTCTTCAAGGATCGCAGCGTGGTGTCGTTGCTGACGGGCGAGCCGGATTATCTCGACCCGCTGGGCGCTGAAGCGCCGACCGGCTGGATCGTCACGGGCTACCCGTGGTATTCGATCGATACGGCGGCCAACAAGAAGTTCGTCGATGCCTATCAGGCCAAGTATCACGACTATCCGCGGCTCGGCTCGGTGGTGGGTTATTCGGCGTTGATGTCGATTGCCGCCGGGATCAAGAAGGCGGGGTCGGTCGATCCGGATAAGCTCGCCGCCGCCTTCAAGGGCCTTGGCGTGGATACACCGTTTGGGCCGATCAGCTATCGCGCGCAGGACAATCAGTCGACCATGGGCGCGTATGTCGGCGTGACGGGTTTGAAGGACGGCAAGGGCATGATGACGTCGTACCGGTATATCGATGGCGCGAGTGTTCAGCCGTCGGATGCCGAGGTCAAGAAGCTGCGGCCTGCCGAGTAAGAACTTGATGATGCCTGCGGTGTTCGACGCCGCAGGCATCTAGAGCAACGAACGCCGCCGCCGCACGGCAAAGCACGGCGATAAGCGGAGGACTACTCCTCTGCGTCGTGCTCGATCACGAATCGTTTCAGATAAGCCAGCACGGCGGCTTCGACCGCGCGATGATCCGCGGTGCTTTTGGAGCCCGCATTCTCCTCGTCGCCGAACAGAGTGGAAGGCGCGTTGTGCACATCCACTTCCTGGCCTTCGCGAAAGACGCGAATCTCATGAACGTCTTCGGCGTACTCGGCGATCCAGTGCACGCCTTCGATATGCGCGCCGGCACGTACGGTAGGTATCTTCATGGACGTCTCCCGTCGGGCCGGACCACACGCCGACCCTTACCAACACCATACGCCGTCCAGATGAGCGGCGCGAGTCCCGTTGCCTGTTTCCTGAAGTTCTGCATTGATTCAGCGCGATCGTCGAATTTTTATCGAAGCTTGTTGCGCGGATAGGTCATTCCTTGCGCCACGTCAGGACGCCGAACATTCGCGGTAGACGGCATTTTCGCCCCGATTCACTCGCGCAACGCTGCGCGGCACAGCCGTTGCTGCATGACATAGGCCACAGCCAACTGGAGAACCGTCATGCCTGAAAAGAAAACCGTCGAACGTGCTCGCGCCGACAAACGCGCCGGCAAAGCATCGAGCACCCAAGCAGGTGAATTCGTCAAGGAACAGGTCGACAAGGTGCGTGCCGGCAAGCACGGCGTCAGGTCGGCCAAGCAGGCGATCGCGATTGGCCTTTCAGAAGCGCGCCGCGCGGGCGTCGCCGTGAAGTCGCCGAAGAAGGGCACGGCAAGCGAGGCCACCCGCAAGAAAGCCGCGACGGATAACGCCGCGGGCCAGCACAAGAGCACCACGAAAAAGAGCACGGAGTCGACAGCGAAGCGTTCACGCGCCGCTACCAATGCGTTGAAGCGTGAGGGCAGCGCGGGCGCATCGCGCGCGGCGCTGTCGAAGCAGACCAAAACCGCCGCGGCCAAACGCCCGGCCGCCAGCCGTTCCGCTGCGGCGAAGAAGGCGGCCGCGACGAAGGGCGCCGCAGGCCGTTCGGCGGCTGCGAAGAAAGCCGCTCATACGCGCGCTTCGCGTACGCACCACTGAGCTTCGCTGCAGTCGCGCGGCACGGCGGCCGCGCTGCGTTGCGCGATGCCGCCACCCTCGGCGTGCGTTGTTTGAGCGTGTAAGGCACATACCGCGCTCGAAAAAAAAGGCGGCGCAAATAACGCGCCGCCTTCTTGCTGCTGCTTATCGCGAGTTGATTACTGCACCGTAGCCAGCACGTCGCCCACGGTCTTGAAGAGGTGCGCGATCTGCTCTTCGTCGATGATGAGCGGCGGCGAGAACGCGAGAATATCGCCCGTGAAGCGCACCAGCACGCCCGCCTCGAAGCATTTGACGAAGGCTTCATAAGCCCGTGCACCCGGCGCGCCGTCGCGCGATTCGAGTTCCACGCCGGCAATCATGCCCAAGTTGCGCACGTCCTTCACGTGCTTCGCGCCGCGCAGCGAATGGGCGGCGGCTTCGAACGTCGGCGCGAGCGTCGCGGCGCGTTCGAACAGACCTTCGCGCTTATACAGGTCCAGCGTGGCGACTGCGGCAGCCGTCGCGGCCGGGTGGGCCGAATACGTGTAGCCGTGGAACAGTTCGATTGCGCCTTGCGCGCCGCTGTTCACGATGCTGTCGTGGATCGTGCGGCTCGCGGCCACCGCGCCCATCGGGATCGCGGCATTGTTGATGGCCTTCGCCATCGTGATCAGGTCCGGCGTCACGCCGAAGTACTCGCTCGCCGTGGCCTTGCCGACGCGGCCGAAAGCGGTGATCACTTCGTCGAAAATCAGCAGGATGCCGTGCTTCGTGCAGATCTCGCGCAGCTTTTGCAGATAGCCTTGCGGCGGAATCAGCACGCCCGTCGAGCCGGCCACCGGTTCGACGATCACCGCGGCGATGGTCGACGCGTCGTGCAGTGTGACGATGCGCTCGAGTTCCTCGGCGAGGTGCGCGCCCCACGCCGGCTGGCCTTTCGAGAACGCGTTGTGTTCGAGGTTATGCGTGTGCGGCAGATGATCGACCGCCGGCAGCAGCGCGCCCGAGAAGGTCTTACGGTTCGGTGCGATGCCGCCGACCGAGATGCCGCCGAAGCCCACGCCGTGATAGCCGCGCTCGCGGCCGATCAGGCGCGTACGCTGGCCTTCGCCGCGCGAACGGTGGTACGCCAGCGCGATTTTCAGCGCGGTATCGACCGATTCCGAGCCCGAGTTCGTGAAGAAGATGCGGTCGAGGCCTTCCGGCATCAGTTCCGCAACTTTCGTGGCCGCTTCGAAGGCGAGCGGGTGGCCCATCTGGAAGGTCGGCGCGAAGTCGAGCGTGGAGAGTTGCTGGGTGATTGCCGCGACGATTTCCTCGCGGCCGTGACCGGCGTTCACGCACCATAGACCCGCGCAACCGTCGAGCACTTCACGCCCGTCCGTGCTGCGGTAGTACATGCCCTTGGCCGATTCCAGCAGGCGCGGCGCGGCCTTGAACTGGCGGTTGGCGGTAAAGGGCATCCAGAAAGACGACAGATCGTCGATGACGGGGCGCGAAGTCATGAATATCTCCTTGAATCGAAGTAGTCCCCCAAAAGGACTTCCTTCGGGGCATGGCGAAACTGTAGCGTTCGCGGTTTAATGGCGGCATAAACAGTTGACGCAGTGTGGCGCTAACTGTGTTGGTGGATTTGCACCAACTGTGTCGATGCTTGCCGTAGCGGGTCGGCAAGCTCGCCGGCGCCACATTTCGCACGTACTCATACGCTCAGCCGCCCTGCGCGGCCTGCTTTTTCGTCCTGACCATGATCGAACTACAACTCGAGCGCGACCGGCGCGCCGCTCCCACGCTTGTCGAGCAGGTGGTGCAAGGCTTCGCGCGCGCCATCGAAGGGCAATCGTTGCGCGCGGGCGCGCTGCTGCCGTCGGTGCGGCAACTGGCGCAAAGCCACGACCTGAGCACCTTCACGGTCACGGAGGCGTACAACCGGCTGGTGTCGATGGGCCTCGTGGTCGCGCGGCGCGGCTCCGGCTATCGCGTGGCGGCGCGCTCGCAGTCCGCGCGGGTCGCCGCCACCGACTGGCAGCCGCCGAGTATCACCGCGACCTGGCTCCTGTCCGACGTGTTCGCCGACCATTCGGTGCCGATCAAGGCAGGCGGCGGCTGGCTGCCGAACGAGTGGATCAACGAGACCGGTTTGCAGCACGCGCTGCGGGCCATGAGCCGGGTGCCGGCGGCGCGCCTCGGCGATTACGGGCATCCGTACGGATTCGCGCCGTTGCGCGAGCGGATCGCCGAACAACTCGACCGGCGCGGCCTGCCGGTCGATGTGTCCAACATCCTACTCACACAGGGCGCGACGCAGGGGCTGGATCTGATCGTGCGCACCTTGCTGCGCGCGGGGGATGCCGTGATCGTCGAAGATCCCGGCTATTGCAATCTGCTGCAGATCCTCAAACTGGCCGGCCTGGTGGTGCATGGCGTGCCGCGCACGCCGGCGGGCGTCGATACGGACGTGCTCGAAGCGCTGGTCGCCGAGCACAAGCCGAAGGCGATCTTCGTCAACACGACGCTGCAGAATCCGACCGGCGCGACCTTCGGCATGTCGGCGGCGTTCCGCCTGCTGCAGATCGCCGAGCGTCAGCGCATGTGGGTGATCGAAGACGATGTGAGTCGCGAACTCGCGCCGACCGGCGCGCCGCTGTTCGCGGCGATGGAAGGCTTGCAGCGCGTGCTGTACGTCGGTGGCTTTTCGAAGACGGTGACGCCGGGGCTGCGCTGCGGCTACGTGGTCGCCGAGCGCGCGGTGCTGCGCGAATTGGCGCGCACGAAAATGGCGGTGGGGTTGACGTCGTCGGAGGCGATCGAGCGGATCGTCGACAAGGTATTGCTGGAGGGGCGCTACGCGCGTCACGTGGAAGCCGTCAACGAGCGTCTCAAGCTCGCGCATGCCACCGTCGAAGAACGGCTCGATTCACTCGGTCTCGAACTGTTTCACCGGCCGCGCGCCGGGCTGTTCCTGTGGGCGCGCTTGCCGATCGAAGCGGAGCGCGCCGGCGAAGTGGCGACGGCCGCGCTTACTCACGGTATCTGGCTCGCGCCGGGCTCCTACTTCCGTCCCGATGATGCCCCAAGTGCCTGGTTCCGCTTCAACGCACCGTATTCGACGGATGATGCGTTGTGGCGGTTCATCGAGCGGGTGGGGCAGGGCTCGCTGTAGCAACCGCGTTCAGGCAGACTGCCCGATCAGCTTCAGCGCGATGGGATACAGCGACAGCACCAGCAATAAAGCCATCGCCACATTGAAGACGCGCAGCCGCTTCGGATCCGACAGCACCTGCCGCATGGCGGTGCCGAAACCCGCCCACAGGCAGATGCACGGAAAGCCGATCACGTAGAAGATCACCGCCATGGCGATTGCGTTCATGCTGTAGCTCTCGCTGAGATGGATCGTCGTGGCGGCGGTCAGCACCATCATCCATGCCTTCGGATTGACCCACTGGAAGGCGATCGCTTCGTAGAACTTCATGGGCCGGCGCTCGCCTTTTTTCACCTTCAATTCGCCCGAGGTGCCGATCTTCCATGCGAGGTACAGCAGATACGCGACGCTCGCGACTTCGAGCACCGTGTACAGCACGGGGAAATGCACGAAGGCTTCGCCCAGACCGATCCCGACCGACAGCATCAACAGCACGACGCCCGCGCTGATGCCGGACAGATGCGGCAACGTGCGACGGAACCCGAAATTGACCCCCGAGGCCAGCAGCATCGTGTTGTTCGGACCGGGTGTGATGGTGGTGACGAGCGCGAACAGGATGCCGGCGGGCAGCGCGCTGAGACTGAGATAAGACATGGAAAGCTCCGGTGTCGGTCGGAAGGACATTGGAGCATTCTAGCGAGCGTTGCCGGTACAGTACCGATACGGTTTATGAGATGGTGTCCGGTACGGGTGGCGGTGGATTGCCTGCGTGCGGCGGACTGGGGATCGCCATGAGATGAACGTAGCAGTGACTTTATCGATCGCGGCGGGATGTCGGAGTAAGCCCATTCAAGGACGCGACATAATGCGCCACGTCCTGAACATCCTCGGCGTTCAGAGGTTTGGGAAACAACCTCGGCATGATGCCCGACGGTTCCCGGATGCGCGCTTCGATATCGGCTGTCTGATAGCGGCTCGAAATGCCGATCAGTGGCGGACCCACTCCGCCTTCGCCGTTTTGCCCATGGCATGCCGCGCAATGTGCGGCATAGATCGATGCGCCGTGCGCAGCCGGCATGGAGGTCCGCGGAACCGACGGACCGTTGGCCGGTGCGCTTGCTGACGGCATACCGTTGTTCAACAGCGCAATACTGTCGGCCGGCGGACTCGGGGGCAGCGAAGCGAGATACGCGTGAATGCGTGAGATATCGTCATCCGAGAGAATTTTCTCGCTGAAGATCGGCATCTGGCCTTTGGGATTGCGCACATACGCTTGCATCGCCGGGAGCGGTATGGGGTGGGGTGCCAGAGCCGGTCCGGTCGTGACACTGCCCTGCCCGAATATGCCGTGGCATTCGTAGCAGCCTTTCTGCATGTAGAGGGTGCGTCCGGCCTCGATATCGGTATCCGTGCCGGCATGTGACAGGATCGGCCATGCACAGACGATAGCCGCTGCAAAGACCCGGGCAGCGCGGACGGTTGAACCAGCATGAGCTTTCATCGACGGTTCCGTTACCTGGGTTGAGTCAGCACATCCACCAGCGCAGGCTTGCCGCTTCTAACCTGCGCCATTGCACGCGCGAGTGCCGGTCCGAGATCGGCCGGCTGCGATATCGGACCTTCCGCCCACATGCCCATGCTTTTCGCCATCGCCGCATAATCGATCGGTGGATCGTGAAGCACCGTGCCGATCGTTCCGCGTTCAGGATGCCGGTCTCTGCGGCTCGCCATGCGCTGGATGTGCATGGTCTCCTGATGCCACGCCCGGTTGTTGTGCATCACCGTCAGCAGCGGCAAGCGATGATGGGCAGCGGTCCAAAGCGCGCCCGGAAGCACCATCAGATCACCGTCGGTCTGAATGTTGACCGCTATGCGGCCGGCGTCACGATGCGCGAGGGCGGCGCCTACCGCGGCGGGCGCGCCGTAGCCGACGCCATAGCCGCCCCCGGAACCGATGAACTGATAGGTCTTCGTGAAGTCCCACAGCCGCTGCGGCCACATGCTGATCGGGTTGGGCGGAGACACCAGCGCCCAGTCCTCATGGCGGATGGCGTTCCAGACTTCCTGGCACAGTCGCGCGGTGCTGATGGGGCTGCCATCCCATGCCCGCGTCGCGGCTTCGCGTGCGTTATTTCGCATCCTTTCAAACGCCTGCCGCATCGGCTCTTTGCGTGCGCGAGCAGCGTCGCGTTGCGCCGGCGTCATCGCCGTGAGCACGGCATGCAGCAGTCCGGGCAGCGACGCCTCCCCATCGCCGGCAATGGGCAGCGTGGCGGCGAAATATCGCTCGGCGTCCTGCATGTTCGACTTGCCGTACAGGTAGGCCGTGGAGAGGCTGATGACCTTGACGTCGCTGTTTGCGCGCGGCTTCGACGGGCGGCTGATGGTATCGGGCACGCTTCCCGTCAGTCCCCATACATCGCCGACTTCCAGCGCCAGAATGACGTCCGCCTGTTCGAGCAGCCGCGCCTGCAGCGAAGAGTGGTTGAGGTAGTGGTTGGTCGGGAAGTTCATGCGCCCGAGCAGATCGATGACGGGCGCATTGAGCGACTCCGCGAGCTTGACCAGCGTGTCCATCGCCGTCTGCGTCCTGACGGCCCGATCGGCCACGATGACCGGCGCCTTTGCGTCGCATATCAAAGAGGCTGCCGCCGCCAGCGCATCGGGGCTGCCAACGGGCGGCGTCGCTTCGCGGAGCGGGGGCACGCGGATATCGCGCGGATCGGCAATCGGCTGCTCCTGGAGTTCGGCATCCGCGACAATCAGCACGGGCTCCATTGGCGGGGTGACCGACATGGTGTAAGCGCGCATGAACGACTCGGCGTAATGCTGAAGCGACACGGGGTAGTCGTCCCACTTCGTATAATCGCGCACGAGCGCGCCAAGGTCCTGGGCCGTGTGATACCACTCCACGCCGGGGCGGCGTTTGGCGGCGTCCGCAATGTTGCCTGCCAGCACCATCATCGGCACGCGGTCGCACCACGCGTTGTAGATTGCCATCGAGGCGTGCTGCAGACCGACCGTGCTATGGACGAGACAGGCCATCGGCTTGCCCGCGACTTTGGCGTAGCCATGCGCAATGGCAGCCGACGCTTCTTCGTGCGTGCAGACGATCAGTTGCGGATGCGTATCGCCGGCGTAGTTGACGATCGATTCGTGAATGCCGCGAAAGGTCGAGCCGGGCATCGCGGCGACATAGTCGATGCCGGCGATCCGCAGCAGATCGACCATGAAGTCCGAGCCGGGATTGCCGATATGCGCCGCGTCGGTAGCGGGCGCTTCGTCTAGCGACGGCGCCAGCGTCTCGGACGCGACCAGCGCCTGGGACGGTCTGCCCACTGCCGGTTCCTTGCCGGCAGCAGGTTGTGCGGCGCCGGTGTTCGGTGTTGCGAGCACGGCAGCCGTGCCGGTGACAAGCGCCTCTTTCAGAAACTTACGTCGGCCAGTCATGTTTCTGTTTCCTTTTTCTATTCATGAAGCCGGCTCATGCGCGTAGCGTGCGCGGCGCCACCGACGCTGCGTCGAACACGGACGCCTGTCAGTCGATATAACGCAGCCCCAGCTTCGCCAACGGCTCACGCATCTGGTACATGTCCAGCCCCAACACGCCCGCGGCGAGCTTCGCGCGCTTCTGCGCTTCGTTCGCCTCGCGCGCGCTCGCGTTCTCGAGCGTGCGCGCCGCCATCGCTTGCGGCACGACGACCACGCCATCCTGATCCGCGACGATGACGTCGCCAGGCGTGACGAGCGCGCCCGCGCAGACCACCGGCACGTTGACCGAACCTAACGTCGCCTTGATCGTGCCTTTCGACGAGATCGCCTTGCTCCACACGGGGAAGTTCATTTCGGCGAGCACGCTGACGTCGCGTACGCCCGCATCGATCACCAGTCCGCGTGCGCCGCGCGCCTTGAAGCTGGTGGCGAGCAGATCGCCGAAGTAACCGTCGGTGCAATCGGCCGTGATGGCGGCGACCACCAGGTCGCCGGGTTGAATCTGTTCGGCGGCCACATGCAGCATCCAGTTGTCGCCAGGGTGCAATAACACGGTGACGGCCGTGCCCGATGCATTCGCACCGGCATAGATCGGCCGCATATACGGCTTGAGCAGACCGGTGCGGCCCATTGCTTCATGCACGGTAGCGCTGCCGAGCGCGCCGAGTGCGTCCGCGACGCGGCTGTGCGCGCGCGTGATGTTGCGATAAACGACTCCGAGTTCGTACATGATCAACGTCCTTGCGCGGTGAGGGCGGCATCCAGACGCGGATAGACGCGGCGTGCATTACCTTCGTAAATCTTGAAGCGCTGTTCGGGGTGCATGTCGGCGGCTTCGATGTAGCGTTTCGTATCGTCGAAATAGTGCTGCGTGTACGGATCGATACCGCGCACCGCGCCGATCATCTCGCTCGCGAACAGGATGTTGTCGACGGGAATCACTTCGGTAAGCAGATTGATGCCGGGCTGGTGATACACGCAGGTGTCGAAGAACACGTTGTTGAGGAGGTGCTCTTCCAGTGGCGGCTTTTTCATCTCCTGCGCGAGACCGCGGAAACGACCCCAGTGATACGGCACCGCGCCGCCGCCATGCGGAATCACAAAACGCAGCGTGGGGAAATCATGGAACAGGTCCGACGTCAGGCACTGCATGAAAGCAGTCGTATCGGCGTTCAGGTAGTGCGCGCCGGTCGTATGGAAACACGCGTTGCAACTCGTACTCACATGAATCATTGCCGGAATGTCGTACTCGACCATCTTCTCGTAGATGGGATACCAATAGCGGTCGGAAAGCGGTGGACTGGTCCAGTGTCCGCCGGACGGATCGGGATTCAGGTTGATCGCGACGTTGCCGTACTCTTCGACGCATTTCACCAGTTCGGGAATGCAGCTCGCCGTATCCACGCCCGGACTCTGCGGCAGCATCGCCGCGGGAATGAAATGTTGCGGAAACAGCTGGCTCACGCGATAGCACAACTCGTTGCAGATCGCCGCCCAGGTGCTCGACACCGCGAAGTCGCCGATGTGATGCGCCATGAAGCTCGCGCGCGGACTGAACACGGTGAGATCGAGCCCGCGTTCGCGCATCAGTCGCAGCTGGTTGGTCTCGATCGAGTCGCGCAGTTCGTCGTCGCTGATCTTCAGCTCGGAAGGCTTGGGTCTGTCCGAAGGCTGGCCGATCGCCGCGATCTGGCGGTTGCGCCAGGTCTCCAGCGCTTTGGGCGCGGTCGTGTAGTGCCCGTGGATGTCGATGATCATGGTTGGCTCCTGGGAAATTCGGCGCGTGCATCGATCACGCGCATCGGGATGTGAGTCCGACGTACTAGAACAGCACGTCGATGCCGACGGTGACGGCCGTCTGGCTCGACGCGCCGGATGGATTTAGCGTGCTGACCACCGCGTGCTTGTACGACGTGTAATCGACTTCGCCGTAGAGCGTGGTGCGCTTGGACAGCAGATAGGCGAGCGAAATGATCGACAGGCCGCGGCGGCTGGCCTTGTCGTTCGACACGGTGGTCTGGTAGTAGCCGCCGTCGAAAACAATGTCCGGCCTGATGGTCCAGGAAATGCCGCCGAAGGCGTTGTTGGTCACCTGATGCGGTGCGGCCGGATTCTGCAGGTCCTCGGACATGAAGCCGCCCGACACCCGCACCGGGCCGATTCTGTAGGCGGCGCCGGCCATGTAATAGCTGTCGCCGACGTAGGTCGTACCAGTCAGTATGTTGCGATGCCCGTATACGCCGCCGAGGTCAACCGGACCCGCGTTATAACTCATGCCGACCGAGCGGGTCGCGCCGCTGGCGAAATTTCCCGCGACGCCGCCGAACGAGTTGTCCACTTCGAACAGCAAAGGCCCGAAGACGTTCTTGTACTTGACGGCGTTGTTGTTGCGCGTGCCGTCCGAGGCGGTGGTCAACGGAAGAATCGGCGTGAAGTGGAAACCGAATGGATCGTAGATACTGATGATGTCATGCGAGATCGTGTACTGGCGGCCGAGGTCGAGCGACCCATACTTCGTATTTCCGATGCCGACGAACGACTGCCGGTTGAATTCCGTGCCAGTGGTGTTGTCGAACTGCCCGTTGCCAAGGTTGAAGCCGCTCTCGAGCCGGAAGTGCGCGTTCCAGCCACCACCCAGGTCTTCTTTTCCCAGGAAGCCGAGTTTGTTCGAACTGTAGTAGCCGTTCGAATTCATCGTCACCACTGTGCCACCACCTTTTGCGGCGTTCGTCTGGTAACGCACGCCGCCGTCCGCCGTACCGTATATCTCGACGCTCGATTGCGCATGTGCGGACATTGCGCCGAGCGTGCAGGCCGCTGCCGACAGTCCAACCCCAATGGTTCTCCAAACCTCTTTTTTCATAATATGTCTCCGATCTAATGTCGTTGTGTGGAACGGCTAGCAATGGCAGGGCCGCACCATATGATTCGTATGACTAAATAAAACTTCTGTTTTCAGATTTTGTTTTCAATTTCATCGGGCCGGCGGAACTCACTGTCGGTGCCGCCGGCCTTACGGTCATACGTGGCTAGTTGCCCGCCTGACCGCTGCTCGTCTGATTGAGGCGCCCGGGGGAGGGCGGAACCGGTTTGAAGCCGGTTTTCAGTTCACGGCGTAGCGCGACGCGGTCGAGTGCCTTCTCCCAGTTCGCCACCACGATGGTCGCCACGCTATTGCCGACGATGTTGGTGAACACGAATCCGCTGGACATGGCCTTGTGAATGCCGAGAATCAGGGCGATAGATTCGACCGGAATGGTGTTCGATGCGGCGAGGGTCGCTGCCAGCACGGCAATCGCCGCACCGGACACACCTGCCGCGCCCTTCGACGTGAGCAGCAAGACAGCGAGCAGTACCAGCTGATCGTGCCAGTTCATCGGCGTGTTGGTGGCTTGGGCGAGGAACACGGCGGCTGCGGCGAAATACAGGCATGTGCCGTCGTGATTGAACGAGTACGCCGTCGGCAGGACCAGACCGACCACCGATTTTTCGCAGCCGAGCCGCTCGAGTTTGTCGATCAGTTGCGGGAAGACCGTCTCCGATGAACTCGTTCCGATCACCAGCAACAACTCCGCGCCGATGTAGCGCATCAAACGCAGCAGACTGAAGCCGTTGACTTTCGCGATCGGCCAGAGAATCAGCAAGAAGAACAGCGCGCAGGTCAGATAGAACTCGAGCACGAGTTTGCCGAGCGAGATCAGCGTGCCGAAGCCAAACTTGCTGACCGTGAAGGCGATCGCGCCGAACGCGGCGAGCGGCGCGATTTTCATCGTCAGGCCGATGATCCAGAACAGCGAGCCCGACACCGAGTCGATCAGGTTCAACGCCGGCTGCGCACGCTCGCCGATTGCGGCGAGCCCGAATGCGAACAGTACCGAGAAGAACAGCATCTGCAGCACGTCGCCGCCGGCGAACGCGCTGATCGCCGTGTGCGGAATCACATTCAGCAGGAATTCGCTTGTCGTGACGACATGATGCGCGTTGGCGACGTAGGTATCGACGGCGGCGGAGTGCACGCTGTGCATGTCCACGTTCATGCCGACGCCGGGCTTGAGCACATTGATGACCACGAGGCCCAGCACCAGTGCGAGCGAGGTCACCACTTCAAAGTAGAAGAGCGCCTTGATCGCCACGCGGCCGACTTTCTTGAAGTCGTTGACGCCCGCGATGCCGCTGCATACGGTGCAAAAAATGATCGGGCCGATCAGCATCTGGATGATGCGGATAAAGGCGTCGCCGACGGGCTGCAGATTGATGCCGAACTTCGGAAAGAAGTAACCCGTGGCGATACCTAGCGCCATGCCGGCCAGCACCTGGAAGGACAGGTCGAGATAGAACGGCTGCCGTTCCTTGGGTTTCGCGGCGGTGGACTTGCCGGGCAAGCTCATGGTGTCTCCTTAACAAACTGCGGCGAACTCGGGTTCGCTCAAAAATCGTGAAACGGATGAAATCTGTGTCAGCGTGCGGCGTCGCCCAGAATGTCGAGGCTGTCGGCGAAGATCTCGTCGACGCTCAGCTTGCGTGGCAGCAGTCGCTGCTGCTCGCAGAACGCAAGGGTTTCTTCAAGCGGCCCGCGCAGTGCGTCATAGCCGAATAGCAGCTTGTCCGGCTTGTTGGCGTTTTCCGCGGCGGCCAATGCCTTGCCGCGGCTCAGCAGGTCGTACACGGCACGCACGGCTTGCGGGTTCGAATCGGCCAGCGCTTTCGTCACCACCACGACGTGATTGATCGGCACGTAATGATGAAGCGTGTACCACTCGCGGTCAGCGGCGGCCGCATTGTCGATCAGCGGTTTGAATTCGGGCTCGTCCGGCAGATCGTTGCCGAGAATGGCGGCGTCGATCTCGCCCGCGCGAAGCATCGGCAGTAGCTGCTTGCCGGAGGCGGCGCGGTGCGCGAAAGCCGGATCGGCATACTCTTCCAGATGCGCGCCTTCGATTGTCACCCATTCGATCTGTTCGAGCGGCACGCCGTAGGTTTGCCCGAGAATGGCGCGCACCCACATGCCGGTGGTCTGCGAGTAGGCGCGCACGCCGACCTTCTTGCCCGCGAGACTGCCGACATCGAGTTTGCCCCGCTCCGCATTATAAATAATGCAGCCTTGCTGAAAGCGCGCGGCCACGACAGTGGGCAAGAGCACGACCGGCTTGCCGTAGGCCTTCGCTTGCAGATACGTGACGATCGCCAGTTCGCTGACGTCGTACGCCTGACGGCGCGCCATCGGCGCGAACGCACGATGAATCGGCTCGACGTCCTCGAACAGCAACTCGACGGCCGGGTCGGTCAGCTCGCCGGCTTTCAGTGCCCGCGTGTGCGGGTAGGTTTTCAGCGCGGTCTTCAGGCGCAGCGGTTGCGTGGGGGGGCTCACAATCGGGTTTTCCTGTTTCGTTCGAGGTGAAGAAATCAAGCGGCGAGCGCCGGATAAACCGCATACGCGGTACCACCAAAGATCGCTTCGCGCGCGTCGGCAGGCAGCATCGACAGACTCTCGCGGGCTTCGGCGAGCAGCTGCGGCAGCGCGCCTTCGGCAGCCGGGAAGTTCGAGCCCCACGCAATGCGATGTGCGCCGAATGCGTCGAGCACGCGCGGGAAGAACGCGGCGGGCGTCGAGGCGCCACGCGAAGCTTCGACGATCGTGCGATTCGTGAGCTTCAGGAACACACCCTGATGCGATGCGAGACTGAAGAGGGGGGCCGCTGCTTCGTACGGCGGGCCGCCAGCGAGTTCGGGACGTGCGAGGTGATCGAGCAGGACCCGGATGTCCGGAAAGCGCGAGAGCATGTTCACGAGCGCGGGAATGCCTTGCGCGGTCATCTGCAGGCAGATCGACACGTTGTGTCGCTGCGCGTATTCCCATACCGGGAACGAGCGCTCGTCGTCGAGCCAGCCCGCCTGGCCGGGCATCGTGCTGCCCGTCGTGAAAAGGCGCAGACCCGAGAGACCCGCGTCGAGCCAGCGCTGCATCTGCGTGACGGCATCGCTTGCCAGTACATCGATCGAAAACACGCCCGCGAAACGATCCGCATGGCTGCGCACCGCTTCCACCACATAACTATTGTCGTTGCCATACACCGTCGAAGCTTGCACCACCACCGCGCGGTCGATGCCGGCCTCGTCCATCGACGCGAGCAGACCTTCGAAACTGACAGGGCGCTTCGCCGACCACTCCGACTGATGGCCGCCGACCGGCGCGAGTGGATAACGTTGTTTATCCGGGGAAATTGCGTGAGTGTGCGTGTCGATGACGACGGACATGAAGGCGCTCCTGACTGAAAACTTTCTAATGGAATGAGCGTTACTGTAAGCGCGATGTAGCTGAAGTCCTCAATATGAAGTGAGGCCCAGCACATAAATTTACGTTAAGCTAAGGGTTTTCACATAGCCGGTCTGGAGGGTCGATGCAGGCTATCGAACATGCATCGTCGGATGACGATCTGGCGCGGTTGAGGCGTCTCTTCCTGTTCGATGCGGTGTGCGAAGCCGGTGGAATCGGGCAGGCGGCGGTCCGCGCGGGGCGCACGCAGCCGGCGGTGAGCGTCGCCATCAGCAAGCTGGAAGCGAGCTTTGGCGGCCAACTGTTCGAGCGCGGTTTCGGCGGCAGCGAATTGACGGGCGAGGGCGCGATCCTGCAACGGCGCGTGCGCCGCATGCTCGATCAGATAGAGCGTGCCGTGACGAGCCTGAGCGGCCAATCGGCGGCGAACGCGGCGAAGATTTGCCGGCGTCTGACCGACGCGCAGGTGCGTTGTCATATCGCCATCGCCAACGCGGGATCCGCGGCGGAGGCCGCGCTGTCACTGGGCGTCTCGCAGCCGGCGGTGCATCGGGCCGCGCGGCAAATCGAGCAGAACGTCGGCGTGTCGCTTTACCGGCGGCGTGTGCACAGCGTGTCGGCGAACGCCGCGGGGATCGAGTTCGCGCGCTGTCTGAGTCTTGCGCTCTACGAGATCGCGCAGGCAGGGGAAGATCTGGCGTACGCCCGTGGGCAGCTCACCGGGAAGGTGGCGATCGGCGTCTTGCCGCTGCTGCCGCCACGCCTCGTCGCGCGCGCCATTCAACGGCTGCGCGAGCGCTATCCCGCTGCGCGCGTCACGGTCGAAGAGGGTTCCCACGCGCTTTTGCTGCATGAACTGCGCAGCGGCACGATCGACATCATCGTCGGCGGATTGCGCGAGCCTCGCCTCACGGGGTCCGTGCAGGAGACCGAACTGTTTGCCGATCCTTACGTCGTGGCCGTGCGCAAGGGGCATCGACTGGCCAGGCGGAAAACTGTCGGGCTTCTCGATCTCGCCGACTACGACTGGGTCATGCCTCAGCGCAACGTGCCGCGACGCGCGGTAATCGATTCGATTTTCGGGCAGTTGCCGGTCAAGCCGCCTCTGGTGCTCGAGACCAGTTCGCTCGCGATGATGCTCGCCATGCTGATGGAAAGCGATTGCATCACGCTGCTATCGCGTGCGCAGATTCGCGACGCCTATCCGGGGCGCGAGCTGGTCGCGCTGGAACTGGAGATGCCCGAGGCAAGCCGGGCGGTCGGCTATACCGTGCGCACCGACTGGCTGGGCACGGCTGTGCAGCAGGCATTCGTCGAGGTTCTGCGCGGAGAATGCGCGGCCGAATCCCACTACGAGCCGTGACGCCCGGCTGCCGCGCGAACGGCGCTCAAGGGGTAAACCCGATTAGGGAATTTGCATAAAATTAAAATATTGACGTTAAATTAACGACCGACTACCTTTACCTCTAATGCGACGGATTACCCGGGGCGCAGCAATCGCGACGAGAGAGTTGCCATGTCACACACCCTGTTTCGACGTTTTCGAGGATTGGTCATCAGCGCCCTGACGGGCGCGGCACTGGTCATGTCGGCGCCCGCCTTTTCGGCCGGCGACACGCTGAGAGTCGCAACGGAGGGCACCTATCCGCCGTGGAGCTTCAAGGACGCCTCCGGTCAGCTTCAGGGCTTCGACGTGGACATTGCGAATGCCCTTTGCGCGCAGATGAAGCTGAAATGCCAGATCGTTGCGCAAGCGTGGGACGGCATCATTCCTGGTCTTCAGGCCAATCGATATGACGCCATCGTTGCGTCGATGTCGACGACACCCGCGCGACGCAAACAGGTTCTGTTCACCAACAAGTACAAGGACACCACGTCGAGTTTTATCGCGGCAAAAGACAGCGGGATCAAGGACGTCTCGCCCGCGGCACTGAAGGGCAAGCGCATCGGCGTTCAACGCGGCGCCTCCCAGCACCAGTGGCTCGTCGCCAACGGTTACGACAAGGCGGCGTCACTCGTGCTGTATGACGACACCCGTCAGCCGGAACTGGACCTCGTCGCGGGTCGTGTCGACCTCATCATCGGCAACAAGGCGACGTTCTATTCCGACTTCTTCAAACGGCCTGACTCGAAGGACTTCGCCTTTATCGGACCTGAATTCAAAGGCGGCGTACTCGGGGACGGCAACGCCATTGCAGTTCGCCTCGACGATACCGAACTCTGCAATCGTATCAACGCAGCGTTGGCCGCAATCATGGCGAACGGAACCTACGACCAGATCAGAAAGAAGTATTTCCCTTTCTCTCTGATGTAATGCGGGAGCCAGCATGGTCAGCTTTACTCTGAACGGTTATGGCGGACTCATTCTGCTTGGGGCCCTGACGACGCTGCTGGTCGCGCTCGCGGCCACAGCAATCGGCTCGGTAATCGGGATTCTGATGGCGGCTGCGAAGCTGTCTCCGGTGCGGGTTCTCAGGCAGTTCGCCGGGGCATACACGACCACCATACGCGGTGTGCCGGACCTGCTGGTCATTTTCCTTGTGTACTACGGCGGCAGCGCGACTCTTTCTCATGTCCTGGGCCGGCCTATTGAAATCAATGCGTTCGGTGCGGGTGCCGTGTCGCTGGGACTGGTGTTCGGCGCCTATGCGACGGAGATCTTCCGGGGCGCAATCCTGGAAGTTCCGCGCGGCCAATTTGAAGCGTCCGCAGCGCTGGGATTGACGGGCGCAGGGGGCTTCGTGCATGTCATTGCACCGCAGGCGTGGCGCCTCGCTGTACCTGCTTTCGGGAATCAGTTGACCGTATTGCTGAAAGAAACTGCGCTTGTCTCGCTGGTCGGATTGGAAGACCTGATGCGACGAACAGGCTTCGCCGTCGAGGCAACGAATCGCCCGTTTTTCTTCTACCTGGTTGCCGGCGTGCTGTACTTTGTCCTCAGCTTCGCTTTGACAAACGTTTTTAGCACGGTTCGTCGCAAGACGTCGACCGCATTGGCGAGGTGACGCATGTTTGACTTCTCATTGCTCATTTCGAGCTTTCCGCGTCTGCTGGCTGCGTTGCCCATCACGCTCGAGTTGTTCGTCGCCATCGTGGTCGTCGGTCTCATTGTGGGTGTGCCCGCGGCGCTGGTGGGATTGAGTTCGTCCAGGGTTCTGAGCGGCAGCGTCAAGTTTTACATCGGCGCATTCCGCGGCACGCCGGCGCTCGTGCAATTGTTCTTTCTCTACTACGGATTCGGGCAGTTCTCTTTTATTCGACATTCCGTCGTCTGGCCGCTCTTGCGTGACCCATTCACCTGCGCGGTGATTGCCTTGGGGCTGAACTCGGGCGCGTACACGGCGCGCATTCTGATGGGAGCACTGTCTGCCGTACCGAAAGGCATTGTGGAAGCTGCCGAGGCACTCGGATTGAGTCGAGCTTCCATACTCACTCGCATCAAGGCGCCGATTGCCATTCGTATTGCCATCCCCGCGTATGCGAACGAAACGATTCTGAACCTGAAAGCGACGTCGCTGGCATCGACCGTAACCATCATGGAATTGACGGGAACGTCGAAGCTGCTGGTTAGTGAGACCTACGCGCCCTATGAGATTTTTGTCGCCGCTGGAATGATTTATCTCGCAATGACGTTTGTCCTCTCGCACGCGTTCCGGATTCTCGAGTTGAACATTGCACGCAGAACGGGGAAGGACGTCAACGTCGTCAACCCTGGAAAGGCTAAGCAAACCGCGATGCTGAAGTCTTCAGATTCTGGCGACGCTCACGCGACCTAGTCCTCTTGTAGCGCATTTTTATAGGTGGGCTCATGCTCCCGAGTCCCTTATGCAAAGTCAATGGAGAAACACAAATTGCTTCGCTTTCTGACACTTGGACCAAGTGGTAGCAATCACGAGTTCGTGACTGCCCGATACATTCAACATCACGGTCTTGAAGGGCGGGCGTCGATGGCTCTGGTGTTGAGCTTTGACGAGGCAGCACGAATGGTGATCGACGGCGAGGCCGACTATATCGTGCAGGTTGCAGTCCATCCTTCGACGGCTGACATCGTTGCGAAGTACCGTAAACAACTTTTCGTCATCGATGCCTTCGTCTCTTCCAGCAAGGACATGGCCGTGGTGACCCGCGTCGACGTCGACACACCGCGCACGCTCGCACTTCAGCCGGCCACGCGGGACTATGTCAACACGGATGGACTCACGCTCATTCCGGAGACGTCGACAGCCTCGGTTGCGAATGGACTCCTCTCAGGCAAATACGAGAGCGGTCTGACGTACTCGTCCCTTGCTACCGAGAATCCCACCCGCTTCAGAATCGACGAGCAGATCGGTACGGTCGACGACCCCTGGATTGTCTATGGCCGTGAGCGGCTGTCCGACGGGCAGGTTGTCGCCTGGAAGGAGAGCCCGGCGGCTCAGGCATTCCACGCTCAGACACTCACGCGGCTCGACACCTGAGTCGCACGAATATGCACAGGACTTTCGCTATGAACACGATCCCGAACAACGAATTCGCGATATCTATCAACGGACTTTCAAAGAGTTTTGGCGAGTTCAATGTACTCAATTCTATTTCGCTGAATGTCCGGCGAGGTGAAAAGATTGTTCTGTGCGGACCGTCCGGCTCCGGAAAATCGACACTGATTCGCTGCGTGAACCGGCTGGAAAGGCATGATTCGGGAGATGTTCACGTCGACGGAATCGAGCTCACCGACAATGTGAAACACGTACGCATGGTACGTGCCGATGTCGGCATGGTGTTTCAGCATTTCAATCTGTTCCCTCACATGACGGTGTTGGCAAACTGCACATTGGCTCCCATGCGTGTTCGCGGTCTGAAGCGGAAGGAGGCCGAAGCACGGGCCCTTGAAATGCTCGAACGCGTTCGCGTGGCGAGTCATGCCGCGAAATACCCCTCTCAGCTTTCCGGCGGTCAACAGCAGCGGGTGGCTATCGCAAGAGCGCTTTGCATGTCGCCGACCATCATGCTGCTCGATGAACCGACGTCGGCGCTCGACCCGGAAATGGTCAGGGAGGTGCTCGACACGCTGACGCTGCTCGCGCAAGACGGCATGACCATGCTTTGCGTCACCCACGAAATGGGATTCGCCAGGGCGGTGGCCGACCGCATTCTGTTCATGGATCAGGGAGAAATCGTGGAAGACAACGAGCCGGCTCATTTCTTTGATGCGCCGCGGACTGAGCGAGCAAGGAGATTCCTCAGTCAGATGATTCACAAATGAATACGCCATGTTGACCATGCGCGCGAACTCGAATTCCTCAAAGAGATCGAGACGCTTCGCCCACAGTAAAACGGTATCCCGCAGATCTTCAGGAGTAAAGCATGGCCACAATCAGATTTGGCACCCTCGGTCCATCCGGAACGAACCACGAGTATGTGACTCGTCGTTACATTGAATTCCACGGACTTGAGGCCGAAGTCAAACTCTTTGATAATTTCGACGACGCACTAGCGGCGTTCGACGCCGACGAAATCGACTATCTCATTCAGTGTGCGGTTCATCCGGATACTCCGCGAGTGATGGGCAGTAACTTCCGCGAGCGGTTCGTTGTCGACACCTTCATCTCGCCGAGTCAGACATTGGCGATTCTCACGCGTAAGGACGTCGGCAAGCCGGAAACCATCTCGCTGGTTTCTCCTGCAACCGATGACTACGCAGACCTCGGCGCATATTCCAGACTGATTCCCGCAGTCTCGATTCCGGTGGCTTTCGAACGACTGATGAAAGGAGAATGCGATTCCGCGCTGGTCTATCGATACTATTTCGATTCGCAACCGGAGACGCTGCGAGTGGATGCCACTATCGGTTCGCCCGATGACGCCTGGATTGTCTACGGCCGGGAGCGCGTTGGAGCGGGAGAGATTGTCGCCAGTCGGGAAAGCGCGGTGGCAAAGCAATTCGCAGAGCTGCAGCGGTCGCAACGATAAAACGATACACGCGAGAGGGCATGGCCTCTCTTTTCTAGCTGTATTCGCGGATGTTGAAGAACACTGCGAGAAACCTGACCGGTACGCTTTCAATTTCTTCCGGACCATGCGCCGCATTCGGGTCGAACAGCAGGCTGTCACCGGGTTTCAGGTCGTAGAGCCGATTGGCGTATCGGTATTTCATCTTGCCTTCGAGTACGTGAAGGAACTGAATACCCGTTGTCTGGTGGGTTGACCAAGGCTGGGACTTTTCGTCGAGCGTAACGACGTACGGCTCAACGGAAAGATTCCCGGACAATACGTGGCCAACGAGCCGATAGATGTGGCCGTACGACGAACCTTCCCTGTCGACAGTCACGCCTTGTCCCGCGGGTACGAACGAGCAGTCGTGGCGTTCACTCTGATCGACGAAAAAACGCGACACGGGTTTGCCTAAAGCATTGGCCAGCCGCGTAAGCGTTTCTATCGATGGAGTAGCTGTTCCTTTTTCGATTCTTGAGAGCATCGAATGGGAAATGCCGGCCATTTTCGCGAGGGTGCCCGAAGCGATTCCCGCGGAGGTTCGGAAAGCATGAATCTGTGCAGCCAAAGCACGGGACACTTTCTCCACTGCAGGGTCCGTCTGCTTCTCTGCTACCTCGATGTCCGGAGATTCTTCAGCGGGTGACTGACTCTGAGTTTTTGGCATGGTGCCTTCAATGAAGGAGCAGTTCAAAGATGACTACTTGTTGCCATTATATGAGGCATTGCCGCGCATGAGTGTCAAGTCAGCCGCTTTTTGGCGGCACCGCGCGAGATAGCAAAGGAGATTGCCTTGATGCGTATTCGCCCTGTTGCACCGACAGATGCACGTTCCGTTGCGCACCTTGTGGATGAGCTTCTCGTGGAGCTTCACCATGGCGAACTCGAACCCGCGGACCGAGTGTCTATCGCTGAAACCGTTCTGGCCCAAACGAGTCGCTGCTTCGGATATCTGGCGCTCGAAGGTGATAGTCCGGTGGGCGTACTTCTGATGACAGAAGCAATGGCAATATATGCGGGAGGGGCCTTCGGACAGATTACCGAGCTATACGTCCGTCCCGAATGCCGGTCAGGTGGATTAGCCGCGGCGCTGGTTCGCGAGGCCGCGAGGTTCGGCAAGGAACGCGGATGGAAGCGACTCGACGCGGGCGCTCCTGTCCAGCCTCGTTGGGCCCGGACGCTTGCGTTCTATCTGTCCGCGGGTTTTGTCGAGGTTGGACCACGGTTGCGTCTTGACTTGTGATGCTGTCCGTCACGCCAATTGGCAGCACCAGAATACGAATTTCGCTGAGGTTAAAAATGAGCAAGATCGAGCGCCTGCGATTGCCAGAAAACGATGCAACGTTCGGCAGCAACAAGATTTTCGACCTTTTCCAGTATTCGCCTGCCGTATCGGCGAACGGTCTGGTCTTCATTGCAGGGCAGGTCGGGCTGCGAGCGGACGGGAGCATTCCGGTGTCGGCTGAAGAGCAAATCGATTTGGCGTTCAAGCGTGCCGAAGTCATTCTTCAGAATCTTGGTCTCGACTTCACCGACCTCGTCGAACTGGTTTCGTATCACGTGGATATCGCGTCACAGCTCGGTGATTTCAGGGCCGTGAAGGAGCGTTACATCCGCTCCGACTTTCCTGCATGGACGATACTTGGTGTGGCATCGCTGGCGCGGCCCGAGTTGTTAGTCGAAGTCAAGATGGTCGCGGCGCTGAGGAAATAACGCCGAAGTCTTGCGGCGCATTTTTGCCGGGTTGTAAAGGCGGGTTCCTTCGGCAGCACAGCGACAAATCGCTCCACTTGAACGGCGCGCACCTCCATGGCCGCCGCGTTGTTCGGTGGCAGCCATGCGATTCCAAGGGCAATCCTGCGTGCGCGAAGACTCTCAATCTGTTCAGTAGAAGTCAGTTCCCGAAGATCTACGTGAATTGATGGAAACCTCCGCCAGCCGTCCGCGCACCACCCATCTTTGTCTAAAGAATCGCTCACGCCTGCCGTTATGCATCTGCGCAATCCGTGAACGGAGCCCGACGTCAGCGATCGGCGCTCACGCCGTTATCCCCAAAGTATTCGGCGAGCTCGCCAGCGATTCTCATCACCGCCCGCAGACCGTATGAGACGCTGCCCTGGGCATGCAGACATGGCGCACCGTACCAGACCAAATAAAGAACAGATAGCTGGGAGACCCGCATGAAACAGTCGGACGAGTTGTTGCATACGGTTTATGTGAAAGCCGACAGGCTCATGATTGTTGTCGTATGGGGCCTGTTCGCGATCTCTTGCCTGTTGGCGATACGCGACTACAACTTGCGCGCCGTACTGTGGGTCGGATTGCCTACCGCCGCTATCGCGTCGATGCTAGCTTACTTGCGCGCAGGCGCATTGGTGACGCGCCTCTTCCTTGCTGCCAGTCTGATGACATTCGCTGCGTTGCAGATTCATCAGGAGCGCGGCCTGACTGAATTGCACTTTGGCATCTTTGTCCTGATGTCGTTCCTGCTGGCCTATCGGGACTGGCGACCGATCCTCTGTGCCGCCTGCGTCATCGCGGTGCATCACTTCACATTCAATTATTTCCAGCTTGCTGGATTGGACGCCTATTGCTTCACCGAGCCCGCGTGGTCGATTGTGCTGTTACATGCGGCTTACGTCGTCGTTCAGGCCGGGTTGCTGATTTTCATTGCACGGCATATGAAAGCCGATGCACAAACGGGCCGGGAACTCGCCGTTCTTGGCGAAAACCTCTCACGGCAAGCGGGTCAATTCGATCTGCGCCTTCCACCCATGAAGCTTGAGGGGACCAGCAGCCGCACCTTCAAGGACACACTCAACGCCATCCACGATACGATGCGCGAAATCACCACGACGATCGACCAGATGGCGGTTTCATCGGACAACATCGCTGCCGAAAATCACACCTTGTCCCAAGAATTCACCACCCAAGCCGAAACGCTCAACGCGACCAATACGGCGATGGAGCAGATCGCGCAACGGGTCAGGGAAAGCGCGGAACATGCGGCGTCGGCAAACAGCCTTGCGCGGCAAACCTCAAGCGTGGTACAGCAAAGCGAACAAGTCGTCAGCGAGGTCGTCGGCAAGATGAACGAGATCGACGAGGCCGTGCACCGCATGGGCGACATGATCGCGATGATCGAGAGCATCGCGTTTCAGACCAATCTTCTCGCGCTCAACGCTTCGGTCGAGGCGGCCCGTGCGGGTAGCCACGGACGGGGTTTCTCGGTGGTGGCCGAGGAGGTCCGTACGCTCGCCCATCGGAGCGCGAGCGCCGCGCGCGAAATCAAAGGCCTGATCGGCGATTCGTTGCAGCGCGTCGAGCACGGCTCGACCCTTGCGACACGCGCCGGGGTGGCCATGCGGCGCGTTGTCGGCGATGTGGCGGACGTCGCCAGGTTGATCGAGCATATCAGCGCGTCGAGTGATGCCCAGAGCCGCGATGTCGACCGGTTCAGTCAGGGCATGGGTGAGATGGATGCGATGCTGGAGCGCGATGTCGAGCACGTGAAGGGCGTCGCTTCAGCGTCGGCAAGCTTGCGAGAGAGAGCGCGGACTTTGCGTGAGGCGATGTCGATTTTCCTCGTTGAGCACGACATGAACTAATCCGGGAGGCGGGCTGTTTTCCCGCCAGCCCCTCATCCGCATTTGCCGATGACGCAGCCGCGCGGTTCGATTACTTTGCGGGCGACGCTGGCGAGGGGCTCCAGACGCTCGGATCGCGCACCGCTTCGACCACCTGTCGAATCGCTGCGATGACCAGTTCGGGTTGATCCTGGTGGATGTTGTGTCCGCTCTTCGCCGCGACTTTGAATCGTGCGCCCGAGGCGAGTTGGGAGAGATCCTTCTGCAGGGCGCTCATGATCCGTTCCATCTTGTCGCTCGGCCAGCCCTGAAACGGCGCGGCAAAAGGGATGCCGTGGGCCAGAACGACAAGCGGCATCGAGCGCAGCGGCGCGCCATCTCTCGCCTCACGTACCTGACCCGTGGAGGCGTCGTCGTCCAGCGGGGCAGTCCACCACTGCTCGGCCTCCGGATAGGCGTCCAGCATCTCCTGGTTTTTCACGGTGAGCGCTTCGAACTGCGCCCACTGTGCGGGTGCTAGCGCTTCGTGAAAGCGGCGCCATGTGTTCTCGTGGGTGGTGTCGAGCAGCACCATGCCCACCACCTCGTCCGGGTAGGTGCTTGCGTACAGCCGCACCACCAGGCCGCCCGCGGAGTGGCCAACGAGGACGTAAGGGCCCGGCACATGGGCGGCGCTCAACAGCGCGTGCAGGTCGGCGACCTTGTCTCGCGTGGTACGCGGCTGGGGAACCGGGTCGCTGCGACCGGGAAAGAACAGCGGACCGCGCGGGTCGAGTTTTGGGTTAACCTCGCCGAGTGTGCCCGGCCGATCGTAGGCGCAGACGCGGGTGAATTCGGCCACGCCAGGCAGGACCATGGTCCGTTCGCCGGCAGGGTGCAGACTATCCCGGCTCCAGACATCGGCACGGCCCATGGCGCCCGCTTCAAGAATGACGATGGGGCTCCCTTGGCCGCGGCACTCCAGATAGAGCGATCTTCCGCCAATATCGACCCGACCGGAAAAATCGCCTGATGTTGCCGGAGAAGTCGCCGCCGGGGCGGCCGCCTGTGCGGTGTTGGTGTGCATCGAGGGGCCGACGGGGATGACGGTGGCGAGAACGAACGCAGACACGATGGCGTGGCGATACATGCGACCCTCCGTGCGCCAATCCTCGCCGACGGCCATCAGGGGTATCTTGCTTCGCGAAGGGAAGAGTGGCGGGGTGTGCGTAGCATATACCTCGACGACACTGAAAATGTTTGTACATTACAGTCATGCAAGCATCACGGCGTCGGGAACGGCCGGCCGCCACCGCACCCTTGAGCGCCCACTGATGAACCACATCGTATTCTTCGAAGGCCTGCTTCTCGTATTGCTCGGCGCGTGCGTGCTATCGCTCGTTGCCAGCCGTTTCAATCTGCCGTCGGCTGCCGTATTGCTGGTCGGCGGTGCGGCGATCGGCTTCGCGACCGATGCGCCCGTCGTTGCGCTCGACCCCGACGTCATCATGGTCGTGCTGATTCCGCCGCTGCTGATGTCCAGTGCGTTCTATACCGCCTGGCGAGAGTTTCGCCGCGAGACCGCGCCAATCGCATCGCTTGCGCTCGGGTCGGTGATCTTCACGACCGCGTGCGTCGCGTGCGCCGTCCATTGGGTCGATCCACAACTGCCGTGGTCCGCGTGCGTCGCCCTCGGCGCGATCGTGTCGCCGCCCGATGCGGTCGCGGCCAAAGCCCTGCTCGGCGAGTTGCCGTTGCCGGAGCGCCTGGTCACCGTGCTCGAGGGCGAAAGCCTCGTCAACGACGCGTCAGGGCTCGTGATCTATCGCTTTGCGTTGGTTGCGCTGGCGGCGGGCACCTTCAGCGCGAGCGACGCCATCCTCACCTTTTCAACGCTTTCGCTGGTCGGCATCGCAACGGGCGCGCTGATCGGCTGGGCAACGATCAAGCTGCTCGGCTGGCTCGAAGACACGCATCTGGCCGTCGTGCTGACCTTCCTCGCCGCGTGGGGCGCTTATCTGCTCGGTGAACGCCTGCACGGCTCGGGTGTGCTGTCGGTGGTGGTGTGCGGCCTGATCGTCGGACTGTGCCAGCACATGACACTCGACGCGACCACGCGGCTGAAAACCACGGGCACGTGGGACGTCGTCGTCTTTGTGCTGGAAGCGCTCGTGTTCATCCTGATCGGCGTGTCGCTGCCCGGTACGCTGGCAAAGCTCGACGCGGGACACACGTTCTCGTGGTGGCTGCCCGAGCGTGTGTGGGTGGTGGCCGGCGTAACGGTCGCGGTTGTGATCGTCGCGCGGATCGTCTGGGTGATGGCGGCGATCGCGTTGCCCGAATATCTCCTCTCACGCGCGCGTGGCACCCAGCCCAGAACGGACCTCAAGCAGGCGACGATCCTCGGTTGGGCCGGAATGCGCGGCGTTGTGAGTCTTGCCGCTGCACTGGCGCTGCCCGAGTCGCTGGCCGATCGCGATCTGCTGATTTTCTCGACATTCGCGGTGATCTTCGTGACGGTCCTTGTGCAAGGTTTGACGCTGGCGCCGCTCGCGCGCCTGATCGGTTTCAACGATGCTCACGCGTCCGCCGACTCGAAATATCTCACGCAATATCAGGCCCGATCCCTCACGTTTCAGGCGTCACTGGACGCGCTGAAGCAGATCGATCTCACGCAATGCAAAGGCAACGAGGACGTGGTGCTGCGGCTGATCGACGAATACAGCTATCGTATCGACAGCAACGCGCGTGCGCACACGGGCGGCGAAACGCTCGTGCATTTGCGGCTGACGCGGCTGAACCTCGGGCTGCGAGCGGTCCAGGCGGGCCGCGCGGCGCTGCTTCAGTTGCACGACGAGAACCGGATCAAGGACAAGACCCTGCACCGGATCGAATCGGAACTCGATTTCGAAGAGGCACGGCTGAAAAGACTGTTGGGGCCGTGAAGCGGCGATGCGCGAGGAAAACGGCACAAGTGGAAAGCACGACGCTTACTGCCGGGCTGTTCCGTCGCGCTGCTCCGCTCGGCCGCCAAAACGGATCTGGCCCGGCCCGGCAATCGCGATCGTGCCGAACAGAATCAGCAGCATCCACGCGAACTGTCCTTCCGCCAGCGACCAGTCGCGATGGACGAAGGCCAGCGCGACCACCGTGACGATGAGGATCGGCAACGCAGCGAGTCGCGTCGCGATCCCGAGGATCATCAGGGGCGGACAGATGACTTCCGCGAAAATCGCGAATGTAATCGACACTGTTCTGCCCAGGTGAAACGGATCCTCGATCGCCGCTGCCTGGCTCGCGTAGTGCATCGCTTTCGGCAAACCGTGAACCAGGAGGACGAGCAGGCTCGCGGTCACTCGCAAATACAACAGCCCGAGATCCGTGGTCGTTGCCCTTGATTTCACGCACGCCTCCTTGATTTCGCCTAGATTGAGCGATCATAGGTTAGCGCGGAGTAAACGTCCTTCCAGACTCCTTAATTGTTCTTAAGCGTGAGGTAAAAAGTGTACGTTTGAGCCGCTAACCTGAACAACGCGGCCTATTTCGACTTGCTAACTCGTACTCGTCAAAGCGACGATAAAGTCAAGAAATACCCTTGCCTTGGCCGGCATGTGGTGCCGCGATGGATGGTACGCATAGAGCGGGAAGCGCTCATCCGGCCAGTCGGGGAACAGGTTGACGAGTCGTCCCTCCCGGATCAGGGGCTCGGCTCCCAGCAGAAGCATCTGCGCGACACCGGAGCCAGCCAGACACGCGTTGAGGAGTGCGCTCGGATCGTTCACTGTAAGCCGGCCATTCGTTTCGACAACAAGCTTTTTGCGCTTGCGATGAAACTCCCACGGATACGGCTTGCCGGTATCCGGGTTCCGGAATTCAAGACACCTGTGCTCTCCGCGACCCAGCTCTTGAGGCTCCGCCGGCCGCCCACGGCGAGCGAGGTACAAAGGCGATGCGACCGTGACAACCGCGGTGTCGAGGAGCTTGCGCGCAATCAGACTGGATGAGCGAGGTTCGCCAAATCGCAAGGCGAGATCGAAGCCGTCCATGACGAGGTCGCCGAGCTGATCTCTCGCAATGAACTCAAGCTCGAGTTCAGGATGCGCATCCATGAATTCATCGAGTTTCGGGCCCAGAATGATTCGCGAAAAAACCGGGTCAAGATTGATTCGCAGCTTCCCGCGCACTGTCGCGGCGCCTCCTGCCGCGGCTGCGGCCGCTCCCTCCATTCCCCTCAAGTGCGGCATGACCTGCTCGTAAAACCTTCGGCCCTCTTCGGTAAGGGAAACGGCGCGGGTCGTCCGGTTGAAGAGCCGTGTTTTCAGCCGCTTTTCGAGTCGAGCGATTGCCCGGCTAACCCCGGGCGGCGACATACCCATCAATTCGGAGGCGGCTGCGAACGTCCCCGCATCGACGACGGCGGCAAACACGCTGATACCGCTAGAGAGATTCTCGCTGGACGATCTCATGGGCGCTGCATCCTGGTCATTGGCTGCCTCTGCACAGTGCGTCAAAAACCGCACTATGACTCATTAGTAACCAACAGTCACTTCACAAGTGTCATTGGTGTCATTTAGTTTCTCATCGCGTTTGCCCACAATGCATCCCAACAGTTCGTTTCAACCTCAGCGATCCACGCTTTACGCACATCTGATTGGCACGTCACACCAATCATAGTTTGCAATTTTCAAGGAGTAGGAGATGACCGTTCAACTCACCCGCCGCGACCTGTTGAAGCGAGCATCCGGCCTGCTGGCGGTCGCCGCAGTGGGCGGATTGACAAGCATCGAAACAGACGCCGCGGAGATGCATCAGGCGCGTGATCGCGTTCTGGTCCGCAACCCTGCCTTTGCCACGATTGACCTTTCCTTGCGGCAGGCCGTCGACAACGGCACCGTAGCCGGTGTGGTAGCGATGGGCGCCACGCAGCGCGGCCTCGTCTACGAGGGCGCAGCGGGCCATGCCAATCCCCAGACCGGTACGGCAATGACGCCCGATACGGTGTTCTGGCTGCTATCGATGACCAAGGCGATCACCGCCACGGCCTGCATGCAACTCATCGAGCAGGGCCGGCTCCGGCTCGATCAGCCCGCAGGCGAGATCCTTCCGGAACTGAAGTCGCCGCAAGTGCTGGACGGCTTCGATGCATCCGGACAGCCAAAACTGCGTTCTGCACGAAACGCGATAACCGTGCGTCATCTGCTGACTCACACGTCTGGCTTCACGTACAGCATCTGGAGCGAAAACATCAGCCGGTACGAAAAGGTGACCGGCATGCCGGATATCGGCTACTCGATGAACGGCGCGTTCAAGGCGCCGCTGGAGTTCGAACCGGGCGAGCGCTGGCAGTACGGCATCGGGATGGACTGGGTGGGCAAGCTGGTTGAGGCAGTGACCGATCAGTCGCTGGAGGTCTACTTCCGGGAGCACATTTTCACGCCACTCGGCATGAGCAATTCGGGATTTCTGATCAGCGGCGCGCAGAAGCAGCGCGTGGCGACGATGCACAACCGGCAACCCGACGGATCGCTCAAGCCCGCGCCGTTCGAGATCAACCAGCGGCCCGAGTTCTTCATGGGCGGCGGCGGTGCATTCAGCACGCCGCGCGATTACATGGCGCTCCTGCAGATGCTGATGAACGGTGGGACGTACCGCGGCGAGCGAATCCTGCGTGCCGACACCGTGGCGACGATGTTCCAGAATCAGATCGGCGATCTTCAGGTAACCGAAATGAAGACGGCGCAGCCGGCGTGGTCTAACAGCTTCGATCAGTTTCCCGGGACGGCTCACAAGTGGGGGCTCTCCTTCGACATCAACACACAGCCGGGTCCGCATGGCCGCAGCGCGGGCAGCATCAGCTGGGCGGGACTGCTGAACAGCTATTTCTGGGTCGATCCGGTCAGGAAGGTGGCCGGCACGCTGTTCACGCAGATCCTGCCGTTCTACGACCCTCGTGTGGTGGACCTGTACGGACAGTTCGAGCAGGGGCTGTATCACGGCTTGCAACACGCGTGAGCGCCGCTCACGGATCGACACACATCTATCTACGCAAGGAGAAACTGCAATGTATGCAATCACAGGGATAACAGGAAAGGTCGGCGGCGCGGTGGCGCGCACGTTGCTCGCCGCGGGCCAGCCGGTACGCGCGGTTGTACGGGATGCCGCGCGGGCACGTTCGTGGGCTGAGCGCGGGTGTGAAGTGGTGACAGCCGACATGGACGACGCGGCATCCCTTAGCGCCGCTTTCGAGGGCACGCAAGGCGTGTTCATTCTGCCGCCGTCCGAGTTCGATCCGTCGCCGGGCTTTCCCGAGGCGCGTGCTGTCATTGACGCCGTGCGCGAGGCGCTTCAGTCGGCGGCACCGGGCAAGGTGGTCTGCCTGTCGACGATCGGCGCGCAGGCCACCGAGACCAACCTGCTCACGCAACGTACGCTGATGGAACAGGCGCTGCGCGATTTACCGATGCCCGTGACATTCCTGCGTCCCGGCTGGTTCATGGAAAACGCCGCATGGGACGTTGCGCCGGCCCGGGACAACGGGATGATCTCCAGCTTTCTGCAGCCGCTCGACAAGGCTGTGCCGATGGTCGCGACCGCGGACGTGGGCCGCGTTGCCGCGCAACTGCTTCAACAAACCTGGCGCGGCGTGCGTGTCGTCGAACTGGAGGGGCCGCAACGTGTGAGCCCGAACGATCTGGCCGAGGCGTTTGCCCAGGTGCTCGGTCGTCCGGTTCGTGTGGAGGTGGTGCCGCGCGAAACATGGGGCGCGCTGTTCCGCTCCCAAGGTACGAAGGACCCGTTGCCGCGCATGCGCATGCTCGACGGGTTCAATGAAGGCTGGATCGCCTTCGAAGGCGAGGAAGCCGACATTGTCAAAGGCGAGGTGGAACTGGAAACCGTTCTGCGAGAACTCGTCGCGCAGGCGGGCTAACGCGGGCGCATCCGGTGACGCGTGCAGGATGGCGCGTCGCCGGGTGCATTGCGCCCATCGTTCATCAATGGATTCATATCAAGGATTCGCTATGGAATACAGCACACTCGGCAGGTCAGGGCTGCGCATTTCCCGTCTTTGTCTTGGCGCCATGACCTTTGGCGCCGGTATCGGAATCTGGGGCGACATTGCCGGCCTCGACCGTGCCCAGGCCACACGGCTTGTTGCGATGGCCGTCGAGCGCGGTATCAACCTGATCGATACGGCTGACGCCTATTCGCAAGGGCAATCCGAAGCGGTCGTCGGTCAGGCGCTGGCCGACCTTGGACTCGACGAATCGCGCATGCTGGTCGCGACCAAAGTCCGGCTGCGCACAGGAGCCGGCCACAACGACGTCGGGCTCGGCCGCTCGCACATCATGCGGTCGGTGGAAACGAGTCTTCGGCGGATCGGCCGGGATCATATCGACCTGTTTCAGTTGCACGACCGCGATGAACTTGTTCCGCTGGAGGAAACGCTTCGTGCTCTCGACGACCTTGTGCGGCAAGGCAAGGTGCGGCACCTCGGGGTCTGCAACTTCAGCGCGGGCGACCTGGAGCGTGCGCAGGGCATCACCGCTCGCACGCACTGGGCCCGCGTTGTCAGCAATCAGGTTCACTATGCTTTGACGAGCCGCGACGTCGAGCATGAGATCGCGCCCGTCGCAAAGGCGAATGATGTTGCGCTTCTGGTGTGGAGTCCGCTCGCGGGCGGGTACCTGAGCGGCAAGTACACGCAGGGAAGCAGCGGCGAAAGCGGGCGTCGAACCAGGCTGAATTTTCCGCCGATCGATCCCGCAAAGGCGGATCCAATCGTGCGCGTATTGCGCGACATCGCCACGGAATTGAACGCGTCGCCGGCTCAGGTGGCATTGGCGTGGATTCTGGCGCGCCGTGAAGTCTGTTCCGTCATTGTGGGCGCGCGCACGCCCGAGCAACTGACCGCTAACCTCGACGCTCAGCAGATCGCGTTGAACGCCGCGCAGACCGAACGTCTGAATCAGGTTTCGCGGCCGCACCTGCCTTATCCGTACTGGATGCAGAAGTTCCACGACAAGGATCGGGTAGTGGTCTGATTGGACGAGCTGGTTTCTGAAACGCCCCGGTTTCGACATCGTGATCGACGCCGCCGCCGACCATCCGGTCGAATGGCCCCACAACTTTCACATCGGTTTCGAGCTGGTGTCCCTCGACGAGGTTCGCGCGCTTTACGAGCAGATGGCCGCCGCGGGTGTCGTGATGAAAACCGGTGTGTTCAAGCATGAACGCGGCTCGCGGTTTTTCTGCGAGGTGCCCGGCGGCGTGCTCGTCGAAATCAATACGCGTTCGGATGCCGACGAGCAATACCGTGGCACCTTCGACCTCTGAGGTTCTCGACGAACGTGCCGCCGAATGCCGAATGCCGAATGCCGAATGCCGAATGCCGAATGCCGAATGCTGAATGCTGAACCGGAACGCCGGAATCAGAAGCTGACGAATGCTTGCACGAGCCGGTTAAAAGCGCCGGCGTTCGACACATTCATGCCGTGCGACGCGCCGGCGATGGTTTGCCGCTCCGCATAGTCGATCCAATCCGCGAGCTTTTCGACGTTGTTGCGAAACATGCGCGGGCTGCGTTGCCCGTCGATCAGCAGCGTCCTGCACTTCACGCCGCGCGCGGTTTCGCGGGAATAGGCGGGCAATGGATCGCGGAGCTGCTTGGGCAGCGTGCCCGCGTTGTCGATCGCCATGGTGCGGAACGCTATCGGGCTCTTGCGCCACGATCCGGGCACGCTCACCGAATCGACGAAAAGCTCCAGACCCGCATCGATCTGCTGGCTCTCGATGAGTTCAGCGACGCGCGCACGCAGCACATTGGTCGTGGCCGGCAACGTCGCGTCCGGCATGCCGTCGATCTGCAGCGGACCGCCCGGGTCCGCGAGCGTCAGCGTCTTCACGAGCCGCGGATAGTCGCGTGCGACATGAAAGGCCACGCAGCCGCCGCGCGAATGGCCGACCAGATGGACGGGCCCTAGGTCGATCGCCTCGATGAACTCGGCCAGCTCGGCGACGTGCGTCTGCCAGCCGAACTCGCCCTGGATGCATGCCTCGCTCGCCGGCCAGTAGTGGCTCAGGCTCACCGAGATGCAGCGGAAATGCTGCGAGAGCGCCGCGGTCTGCGCATTCCAGTAGCGATAGTCGCACAGCGAGCCGTGCACGAACACGAGCGGCTCGCCTTCTCCGCACTCGACGTACGGCACGCAGATGCCCGATGCGATGGTCGCAAACGACAGTTCGGGTACGGCAAGCACTGAGAGGTCGGTACGGGCGTTCATGGACTGGCTCCTTTGCGGCCACTATGCCCCATGTCGCTACTTTAGAAAATCGCGTAATATTGATCGAATCTATCTACTTTTCTGATACCAGACCCATTGAAAGCCCTCGACCTGGACGTGATGACCATGATCGTCGCCGTCGCCGACACCGGCAGCATCAGCCGGGCGGCGGAAGTCGTGCATCGCTCGCAATCGGCGGTGAGCATGCAGATCAAGACGCTCGAGACCGCGCTGGGCAAGCCGCTGTTCGTGCGCAAGCCGAGAAACGTGGTCCCGACGCAGGACGGCGAAGTCCTGCTGACCTACGCTCGCCGCATGCTCGCCTTGCGCGACGAGGCGTGGGCGGCGGTGGTTCGACCGGACGTGACCGGCCGCGTGAGCATCGGCGTGCCGGACGATTATGCGTCGTCGCTGCTGCCGCCGATCCTCAAGAAGTTTTCCGCGACCTATCCGAAGGTGGAGATTCAGGTCGTCGGTTTGCCGAGCGTGGCACTCGCGCCGATGGTGAAAGACGGTTCCGTCGATCTCGTGTGCGCGACGCGAGTCAAGGGCTTGTCGGGAGAGTTCATCCGGCTCGAGCCGATGGAATGGGCGGCGGCGCCGAGCGCCGATGAAATATGGCGCGAGCGGCCGTTGCCGATCGCCGTGTTCCTGCCGGGCAGCGTCGCGCGCGAGAACGCGATTCGCAGCCTGGAGCGGGCGAAGATTCCCTACCGCACCTCGTATGAAAGTCCAAGTCTGCTGGGCCTGCTGTCGATGGCCGAAGCGGGGCTGGCGATTGTTCCGCTCGCGCGATGCGCGGTGCCGGCGCACTTCACGCTGCTTGGACGCGCGCACGGATTGCCCGAGATCCCCGCGCTCGAAATGGTGCTGGCACGCAGCACGGCTTCGAATCGTCCGCCGTGCGATTTTCTGGCGGAGAAGATTGTCTCCGAGTTGAGGCGTTAGTGGACTGCCGACGGACGGCATCCTAACTGCCGATCACGATGAACACCTCGCACAGCGGGGCCTTCGATCCATTCGGCACGGCACTTTTTAGCGGCCAGCCGATCGTGCCGTGCATGGTCACGTAGCGGCTGAACTGCATCCGCACGCCCGCTCCGGCACTTGCCAGCGACACATTGTTTGCTTCAGGCACCTGCACACTGCGATTCCATACGTGTCCGGCATCGAAGAACACGAACGGTTGCAGCACCGCGCTGCCCAGTGTCAGCGGTGGCGTGCTGAGCTCGGTCTGCAGGTTCCAGCCGCGGTCGCCCTGCGCCACGTAGGGATCGTAACCGCGCACGCTCGCGTCGCCGCCAAGGCTGAATTCCTCGCTCGGCAGCAGCGTGTTCGCGGTCCATTGGAATTGCCCGTGTGCGGTCAAGCCGAAACCGGCGAACAGCGGTTGGTCGCGTTGCGCCGACAACTGCAGATAGCCGTAGCGCGGTGTCGCGCCGGCGCGTGCGGTGTCGTAGGCTTCGTCATTGTCGGAAGAGTCGAGATGGCCGGGGCTGAAGAATACTGTGGCCGTCGCATGGGTCTGGCCGAGGCTGTCACTATGCACGGCGTCGTAGCTGAGCATCAGTTGGTGCACATGCGTGTTAGTGGCGAAAACCTGGAAGCCGCCGAACTCGAGATCGTTGTTCGAGCGCTTGAAGTCGTAGCCGATCTGCAATTGCTGCTGCCAGTCAGCCAGCGTCGGCAAGCGGTGGTCATAGCGAAAACTCCACTGGCTGCTCAACCCCGTCTGTCCGAAACTCTCCGGCAAACGCGGCGTGGCGCGCGCGAACAGTCCGAAAATCTCGACGCGATCGAGCCAGGGCAGCGGCGCGACATAGTCGATTGCGTGTGCGATGTAGCGCGCGTGATCCGGCCGGCCCGGCACATCCGGATTGCCTGTGAACAGATCGTTGCTCGCGGTCGCCTGATAGCCGATGCGCTGGTCCAGTCCGAACAGATTGCCGTAATCGAAGCCGGCCACGAACCGGTCGCGGCCCAGTTGCGGGACGCCATCGTTGTTGTAGCCCGCATACACGCGCAGCGGCAAGCGGTCCTCGGTTTGCAGGACGACGTCCGTCGTGCCGGTCGCGGCGCCGGGCGCATAGATCACGTCGACGCGCCGGTATGGATTGGCGTTCAGCAGTGCCATGCCCGCCAGCACATCGTCCTCGTGCACCGGCTCACCGGGTTTGAGCGGCATCTCGCCGGTCAGCAGTTTCGATTTGAAATAGCGGTTGCCGCGCGCCACGACCTGGCCAACGCGAAAAGTCGCCACGACGATTCGCACCACGCCGTCGCTGACGTCCTGCTCGGGCACGTAGACATCGACGAGAGGCTGACGCGCGTCGCGGTAACGCTGGACCACGGCGCGGCGGATTTGCGCAAGGCGGTCGAAAGTCAGCGGGCGGCCGAGGTCCGCATCGAAGCTTTGCAGGAAAGCCGGCGCGAGCAGCGGCAGGTCGATCGCGACGATAGCGTGGCGCGCCGCGGGCGCGGCGGCGCTGTCCGCCGCCTCGAACTGCAGCCCGCGCAAGGTGGCGACGGCAATGTCTTGAGACGAGTCGGCCGGTTCTGGCGGCAAGACCGGCGCCGCGGGTTTTGCCATGGATGGCGGCGCGATCGGCGCGACATCGTGGTAGGCCTGCGCCTCTGCGCGGCTGCAGACGCCGGCGAGAGCCATCGCGATCGCCACCTGCGGCGCGATGGCTCTGCCACGGCAATGACGGCCCAGCGCCGAACCCCGCATGCCGCGCGGTCCGTTACTGCGTCAGTTGCCAGCGCAGTACCGGATAGACCGCACCGGACGGTATCGCCCACGCGCCGGCGGCACTGAAGTTCCACGACGAATCGTAGCTCGACGCCATGCCCATCCGCGAAGTCGTCAGTCCGTTGGAATCAGGCGGCGCTTTGCCCGTGCCAATGTATACGGCATGAGGCCGCCCGCTGACCTGCGCGTCCCAGTAGACGTTGTTGGCGATCGTGCCGTCGTTGGCGGCGACGACGCCGGCGTACTCGGCCAACGGCGGTCCGCCGCCCACTGGCTCCGCGGCGAACGATTGCTTGATCACACCGGTCCTGGTGTTCTCGAAGACGAGCCCGGCGGCGCCAAGCAATGAGGATGCGCGGCCCGTCGCGTACGATTCGCTGATCGTCCCGCTGTTCACACCGACCAGGCCTCCAACTTGACCATGGCTGCCGCCGCCCACGCCACCGATGGCGTAGGATTGCGTGATCGTGCCGGCATTCAGGCCGACCAGTCCGCCCAGCACTGTCTGAGAACCCACGCCGGCGCTGCTCCAGGAGCGTTCGACGGTGCCGTAGTTCTCCCCGACGAGGCCGCCGACGTATCCGCTAACCGAGAGATTTCGCACGTCGCCGCTCGAGTACGCATACGTGATGAGCCCGTAGTTGACGCCGGCAAGCGCGCCGAAAATGCCGAAGGGGTTGCCCACTTCCGCATCGGTCACGCCGACGTTGCGCACCACGCTGCCCGGACCCGTCACGCCGAACAACCCTAACGGTGTGTCGACCGTATACGTCGCGGTGCTGACCGACAGGTTGGCGATCGTGTGTCCCCTGCCGTCGAACTGACCGGTGAAGGGCGTCGCGCTCGACGCGGCGATCGGCGTAAACGGCGTCGTGAAGGTGGAGCTTGCATCGATGTCGGCGCCGAGTGCGTAGTTGCCGGCGAGATTCTGCGACACGTTCTGCAAGTCGGTGAGGTTGTTGACCAGCTTGTAGGCGGTGACCTGTGTGACGAGCCCGCTGAATTGTGCCGGCTTCCATGCCGCGTTGGCGAGGATCGTGCCGGGCGTGTAGCTGCCCTTCATGTCGTACAGCAGACGCTGCCTTTGCTCGCCGACCAGTCGATCGTGCCGTGGTTGATTACGCTGCCGCCGTTGTCGACGGCGTTCGCATCCGCGCGCAGCGTGAGGTCGCCGGTGCCGGTATTCCTGATGGTCACGTTCGGCGCAGTCGTCACGTTATGTGCGGCGCCCAGCGTCAACGACGCGCCGCCGCTCCACTGCATGTTCGAGTTCACCTGGAGGTTGCCGCTTTGACCGTTGGCGCCCGTCGCCTCGACATCGACCGAGGTGCCGTTGCCGAGGTTGCTCGCGAGCGTCGCCGCGTTGGATCCGTCGAGCGTGAAGGTCGGCGAGCCGAGTTTCCAGAGACCCGCGCTCACGTTCGCGCCAACGATGTCGAGCGCGCTGCCGGTGGTCTCGACAGTGCCGCCGCTGCCGTCGGCATTGACCGCCGAGATCGCCCCATGTGCATGCACGGTGCCACGGTCCGCGACGAGCCAGACATGTCCGTCGCGCAATGCGGTGCCGCTCGCGGATCGCCGCGTGATTGCCGGCGAGCGCGAAAACGTTTCCATCGGCGGCCTGCAGGCTCACCTGCGCGGCGCGGATCGCGCCCGCGTTGAGCACGGCGCCGTGAGCGCCGGCCTGCACGAACACCTGCTGTCCCGCGGAAGAATCGTTGAGCAATACCTGTTGCCCCGCCGCAAGTTCGGCGCTGCCTTGTGGCGCGTCGATGCTGCCGTTGTTGCTGACACTCAGGCGTGACACGAGGAACACGTCGCCGCCGCTCATTTTGTGAATCGAAGGCGATCGCTGTTTTCGCTGCCCAGGATCAGGAATCGATTTCGGCGGCTTTGAGCGCGGCTCGCGCGTGCAACTCGTCTTCGTGATCGAACATGCCGATCAGAACGATCTGCGATTCCGCAGACATGCGGGCCGGCGACGCGCTGAGCACGACGCGATTGCCGACCACATGCAACTCATGCAACGCGCCGTCGCTTTCCAGCCGCACGAAGCCTTTCGCGCGCAATAGCTTTGCCGAAAAACTCCGCAGCGCTTCCTTGAGCTGCTTGCGGCTCAGGCACGCGTCGGTGGTAAACGAAAAGCTGCACAGATCGCGCGGGGTGGGGGAAGCGGCGAGTGGCAGTGCGCCGGCGTTGCGCGCGGGCAGCACATGCCGGTCGAAGATCAAACCGAGCGGCACGGCTGCGTGCGTCGCCTGAACGATGACACGGCTATTCGCAAGCGCTTCAACGCGCGCTTTTACGGCCTCGCGCGAAGGCTCGCTAAGTAGATCCATCTTGTTCAGCACGATAGCCGTGGCGCCCGCAATCTGCCGTTGCGCGATGTCGCCGACATAAGGATCGGCCAGCGTCTCTTCGACGCGTTCCGCGTCAACCAGCACGACGATGCCGTCGAGACGAAACGCGCGATCGAGCAAGCCGATCTGCGCGATACGCACAGGGTCGGACACGCCGCTCGCCTCGATGATCAGCAGATCCGGCGCGTCGCTGCGCGAACTCACGGCAAGCAGCGCTTCGACCAGCCGGCCGCCGATCGAACAGCAGACGCAGCCGTTTTCCAGATTGATCACGTCGTCGGTGCGCTGGCGAATCAGCGAAGCGTCGATATTGATCGAGCCGAAGTCGTTGACGAGCACGGTGATGCGTCGCGATCCGGCGTTGCTCAGAATATGGTTGAGCAGTGTCGTCTTTCCGGCGCCGAGATAGCCGCCGATAACGACAAGCGGAATCGCACTCATCCCGCCGGCGCCTGGAAGATGCGGCCACCGAGCACCGTGCCCCACACTTCCAGATCCTTGAGACGTTGCGGCGCGACCTCGGCCGGGTCTTCGGCGAGCACCGCGAAGTCCGCGAATTTGCCGACTTCGATACTGCCCACCAGATGGTCCATCTTGAGCGTGTAGGCGGCGCCGAGCGTGATCGCGCGCAACGCGTCGGCGATCGGCACGCGTTCGTTCGCACCGAGCACGCGGCCCGATGCGGTCTCGCGCTGCGACGCGCACCATGCGGTGAAGAGCGGATTGAGCGGCGTAATCGGCGCATCGGAATGAAAGGCGAACGGAATGCCGAGGCGGCGCGCGGATTCCGCCGCGTTCATGCGATTCGCGCGATCCGCGCCCATGGTCTGCGTATAGTGCGCGTCGCCCCAGTAGTAGATGTGGTTCGAGAAGAAATTGATGCACAGGCCGAGGCTCGCCGCCCGCGCGAGCTGGCTCGCGTCCGCCATCTGGCAGTGCTGCAGCGTATGCCGGTGGTCGGGCCGCGGATGAAGCGTGAGAAGCCGCTCGAAGGCATCGAGCACGAGTTCGGTCGCCTCGTTGCCGTTGGTGTGCACGTGCAGTTGCAGGCCGGCTTCGTGAAAGGGCGTGAACACCTCGACGAACTGGCTCGGCGGAATCAGCCACAAACCGTTGGGCTTGCCGTTCAGATAGCCGGGCCATTTCAGGCGTGCCGTGAAGCCCTGAATCGAACCGTCGACGATGAACTTGACGGGGCCGAAGTGCAGCTTCGGCGTCGCGGTTTGCATGGCGGAGAGCACTTGTTGCGCGCCACCTTCGGGACTGCGTTGCGGTGCGAAGGCGGGCACGATGCGCACAGGAAAATCCGCGTTCGCGGTGACTTCGCGCAGGTTGCGATTGCCCAGTTCGGAGAAGTCGTTGACCAGATCGGTGGCGGTCGTCACGCCGGCGAGTTGCGCGACGCGGCCGAAATTCCAGATGGCCTTCGCGCTTTCGCTCGCGGCGATCGAAAGGCCGGCGCCGATCACGCGGTAGACCGGGAACATGGCGGCGAACTCCTGCAACTCGCCGGTCGGCTGTCCGCTCTCGTCCTTGTCGATGCCGTCGATATCCGTTTCTTCGTCGATGCCCGCAAGGGACAGCATCGCCGAATTGACGTTCATCAGGTGGACGCTCGCATGCAGGATCACGATGGGCCGTTCGGCCGACACCGTGTCCAGTTCGCGCACGCTCAGGCGTTGGGTGCCGAAGAAGATGGGATCGAAGCCCCACGCGAGCAGCGGAGCGTCGGCCGACGTCATCTCGGCTTGGGCCGCCTTCAGGCGCTCGATCACGGCGTCCAGTGTTGTCAGGCCTGGCCAGCGCCGGCCGTCGGGGCCGCGGCGGTCGTAGTAGCCGACATAGACGGCGTCCCACATCGCACCTTCCATCAGATGGCAATGGCCTTCGACAAACCCGGGCATCAGCACTTTATCGCTGAACGTATCGACGATTTCCGCGTCGCCCCATTGCTTCACGTCGTCGGCATTGCCTACCGACAGGATCTTGCCGTCGCGAATCGCGACATGCGTCGCATAGGGTTGCATGGGATTCATCGTCACGATCTTCTTCGCAACGAAGACTTGTGTCGGGCTCTTTTCCACTGGTCGGGTCATAAGTGCAGTGATTGAAGTTCGTTCAGCTCAGCGCGTGCGCGCGGCTCGGTTTCGCGGTGAGGTTCACCGCGGTAAGCACCAGCAGGTTCACGCCGAGGCATACCAGTCCCAGATTGAAGCCGCCGAGGTCGATCTGCAGCATGTACAGGATGATCGCCAGCACTTGTCCGGTCAACATGCCGGAGGCGATGGCGGACGGCCGCACGCGCAATCCGAACAGCACGACCATCACGCCGGGGAAGAACTGCGTCACGCCGTAATACGTGGTGTTGATCAGCGTGAGCATCAGATTCGGCGTGAGCAGCGTCATTACGATCGAGACCAGCAGGTACAGCACGATCACCACTTTCGCGCTGGTCTTCTGGCGAGCCTCCGGCATGCCCGGCAAGAGATTGCGTGTGACGATCGGGCCGATGGCGAGACAGATGCCGGCCAGCACGAGCAAGCCGGAGAGCGACGCGCCGGCGGCCACGAGCCCGAGCAGCCAGCCCGGCAACAGGCGGATCGCGGCAGCGAAGAACGCTTCGTTGGGCGACGCGAGATGCAGGTTCTGACTAATCGCATAGTACGACGCGACCACGAGAAACGGATACATCAGCATGTAAAGCGGCATCGCGACCTGCGTGCGGCGAATCGTGTTCGCGCTTTTCGCGGTAAAGAAGTTCTGCACCGCGAACGGCATGACGTAGAAGCCGAGCGACTGGAACAGCATGGTGCTCATCGAGAAGGTCAACTGGTGCGAATTCATCCGGTTGCTGACATGCAGGCTGGCTGCATGAAAGACCTCGGTCACGCCGACTTCCATCGACACGGCGACGCCGGTGATGACAATCGCGACGACCATCAGGATATCCTTCAGCACGGCGATATACGCCGATGCGCGCACACCGGCGATCGCGATATAGGTGAACGCGAGCAACGCCGCAAACAGGATCAGATACAGCGGTTTGAAGTTCCAGCCGAGACCGTTCAATGCGGCGACGAGTCCGGTGAACTGCAACTGCCCCCACGGCAGCAGAAAGACGATCGCGGAGCCCGCGACGATCAGTTCGAGCGAGCGGCTCTGAAAATGTCCCTTGAACAGATCGGGCAGGGTGATCGCGTTATAGCGCTTGCCGGCTTGCCAGATCTTCGGGCCGATGAAATAGCCGACGGGATAGGCCAGCAGAATGTAGCCGAGAAACCAGACGCCGTACGTCGGTCCTTTGGCATAGATGCCGCCCGGAAAGCCGACCATCGTGCCGATGCTATAGATCTCGCCGGCCGCGAGGAAGAACACGAGGTAGGCGCCGAACTGCCGCGACGCCACGAAGAAGTCATGCACGCTTTGCGGACCGCGTCCCTGGTTCGAACGGATCGCCAGGTAGAGCGAGAAAGCGAGAAAGCCGAGAAAAACTGCGGTGGCCATCCGGACACTCCTTTAGCGGTTTTGCGGGTGGGACTCGTCGTGGCGGCAGTCGAACACGCGCCAGCAGATCATCAGGCACCCGGAGGTGAGGATGAACCACGCGAAGATCCAGGCGTAGATGAACGGCACGCCCAACACGAAGCGGTCGACGGACGCCACCCATGGCAGCAGGCCGACCACGCCCAGATAGGGAATGCCGAGTCCGATAAACAGTTTGAGCACCTTAACTCCTCGCAGCGTGAAGTCGTGGACGGGGCGCGACCAACAGCTCTGGCAGTCGCGCAAGGACAGGCAATCGGTGAAGATAACGGCCAGTACCCTCAGTGTTGCCGAACAAAAAAATAGAACCATAGAGCCAGTTGACGGGAGTCGATGAGTCCAATTCAGCACATGCCGCGGATACGGCAAAACCCGCGTCCCGCTTCGCTGCACCAGGCGAAAGCACCGCACTGGACCTACCCGTCGGACAAACCCCCTGCCTACAATTTGCTCACGGATCGCCAGCCACTGGCTGCGTCTCATGCCTTATCGAAACGAAAGCGAAAGTCATCCAGGAGGAGCAAGCAATGACTCAAACACAGACCCCGCTGCAGCACGTCACGGCCGAGACGCTGGCCGCGTTTTCCGATGCGTTCAATCGTCATGACGCGGATGCGTTGATGACCTTCATGACCGACGATTGCGTGTTCGATGCAGCAGGCGGTCCGGAAGTCTTCGGCACGCGCTTTGTAGGCCGCGAGGCGACGCGTGCGGCCTTCGAAGCGGTCTTCAGGACCTTTCCCGACGCGCATTGGGGCAAGGGCCGCCACTACGTGAGCGGCGAACGCGGCGTCTCCGAGTGGGTGTTCACGGGAACGCACGCGGAAGGCTGGCGTATCGAGGCGGAAGGTTGCGACCTGTTCGAGTTCCGCGACGGCCTCATCGCGGTCAAGCGGGCGTTCCGCAAGGAACGTCCGAAGCAGAACCTCGCACGCTGATCGGGAGCTTCACATGGAGCACAGTGAAATCGAACGGGTCGCGCAAGGCATGCCGTCCGGCCGCGAAGACGATACGCGCTACGATCCGGCGTACGACCCGCTGGTGTCGCCGGGACCGGGCTGGGGCAAGCAATACGCGCCGACCTACTGGGTCGCGACCGCGGGCACGCCGCCCGAAGACGATGGTCCGATCACGGCGGATGTCGACGTGGATGTGGCGATCATCGGCGGCGGCTATACCGGGCTCGCCACGGCGCTCTGTCTCGCGCGGGAGCACGGCATCAAGGCGGTCGTGCTGGAAGCCAACAAGACGAGCTGGGGCTGCAGCAGCCGCAACGGCGGGCAAGGTCAGAACGCCTCGGGCCGGCTGTCGCGTTCCCAATGGATCGAGCGTTGGGGTAAAGACGTCGCGTTGAAAATGCACGACGAGATTCAGGAAGGTTTCGACAACTTCAAGTCGCTGGTCGCGGAGATCGATTGCGATCCGCAACCCGGCGGCCACTTTCTGATCGCGCACCGCCCGCGCATCATGCAGAAGCTCGCCGCCGAGGCCAAGGTCTGGAAGGACGTGTTCGGCTATCCGTCCGAACTGATCGACAAGCAGACCTTCCAGCGCGAGTACGTCAATGATCACGAAGCGGCCGGCGCGCTGCACGAGCCCGAGGGCATCGGCATTCATGCGCTGAAGCTCGCCTTCGGTTATCTGCGGCTGGCCCGTGAAGCGGGCGCCAAGGTGCATCCGGCGAGCCCGGTGCTCGGTTGGGAAACGATCAACGGCGTGCATCATTTGCGCACGCCTGGCGGCATCGTGCGTGCGCGCGCGGTCGGTATTGCAACGGGTGCCTATACGGCGCAAACGCTGCACGCTTCGCTGCGTAGCCGCATCATGCCGATCCTGTCGAATTCAATGGTCACGCGACCGCTCACGAAGCAGGAAATCGACGCGTGCAACTTTCGCACGACCCAGGTGCTGACCGATACGCGCACGCTGCGCTTCTACTATCGCTTTCTGCCGGACAACCGCTTGCAGATCGGCAGCCGTTCCGCGATCACCGGCGCCGACGCGCCCAATTCGCGCCATTACGATCTGCTGGTCGAAGGCATGCTGCGCAAGTTTCCCGCTTTGCGCGGCGTTCCGATCGATTATTCATGGTGGGGCTGGGTGGACGTCAGCCACGACATGATGCCGCGCGTGTATCAGCCGGATCCGATGCAGACCGTGTACTACGCGCTCGGTTACGGCGGCAACGGCGTGTCGTATTCTCAGCAGGCCGGGCGGCGGCTCGCCGAACGCATCGCGGGAAAGGGCGCGAAACAGACGTTGCCGATCTTCACGTCACCCTTGCCGGGGCACCCGTTTGCGCCATTCCGGCGAATCGGCCAGCGGATGCTGTATCAGCTCTATTTCCGCCGCGACGAAAAGCCCTGATGCCGCGGGCGGAGATTCGCCCGTGCGCATGCGGCGCTGAACTCGCAACTTGCCGCGCGCGCTGCGCAAACGGCGCACACTTGCGCCATGCGCGAGAGCTGCGCGGTGCTTGATAAAAAATCATAAGGCGAGACGCATGGGCGTCCTCGCCCCATCCAGTATTGACGACGTCAGGACTCGGCGGCTGCGCAGGCAGACCGGCCCGGTCCGCGATCGGATAACGGAACGTGGAGGTGACATGCAGCGATCTACAGACACAACGGAATTGAAAGCGGGCCTCAAGCAGCGCCACATGACGATGATCGCGCTCGGCGGCGTGATCGGCGCGGGGCTCTTTGTCGGCAGCGGCGTGGTCGTGCAACAGGCCGGCCCCGCGGCGGTGCTGTCGTTTCTGATCACCGGCGCGCTGGTCGTGCTGGTCATGCGGATGCTCGGCGAAATGGCCTGCGCGATGCCGGCCGTCGGCTCGTTCTATGAATACGCGCGGCTCGCGTTCGGCGGCAAGCGCGCCTCCGGCAACCTCGCGGGCTTTCTCACCGGCTGGATGTACTGGTATTTCTGGGTCATCGTCGTCGCGGTGGAGGCCGTGGCGGGGGCGAAGCTCGTGCAATTCTGGTTACCGGATGTCCCGGCGTGGGCGATCAGTCTCGTGTTGCTGGTGACGCTCACGGCGACCAACCTGGTCTCGGTCGGCAGTTATGGCGAGTTCGAGTTCTGGTTCGCGTCGATCAAGGTCGCGGCGATCATGGTGTTTCTGTTTCTCGGCGGCATGTATGTGCTGGGACTGTGGCCCGCGGCGAAGCACGTCACCGCCGTGCTGCCGACGCTGCTTTCGCACGGCGGCTTGATGCCGAAGGGCATCGGACCGGTACTGAGCGGTGCGGTCGCCGCCACGGGCTTTTACTTCGGCGCGGAGATCGTCACGATCGCGGCGGCCGAAGCGCAAGAGCCCGCCAAGGCCGTCGCCAAAGCGACGAACTCGGTGATCACGCGCGTGCTGGTTTTCTATGTCGGCTCGATCCTGCTCGTCGTCGCGCTGGTGCCCTGGAACTCTCCGAAGATGGCGACGCCGTACGTGAGCGCGCTCGATGCCATGGGTATTCCGGCGGCCGCCAGCGTCATGAACGCCATCGTGCTCACGGCGGTACTGTCGGCGCTCAATTCGGGGCTCTACGCCGCGTCGCGGATGATCTTCGCGCTGACGCGCCACGGCGACGCGCCCGCCGCGCTTGCCAAGGTCAACCGCCGCGGCGTGCCGGTTCGCGCGATTCTGATCGGCACGGTATTCGGCTACGCATCGGTGGTGATGTCGTATGTGTCGCCGGATACGGTGTTCGCCTTCCTCGTGAATTCGTATGGCACGGTGGCGATTTTTGTCTACGTCCTGATCGCGATATCGCAATTGAAACTGCGCGCTCGCATCGAGCGGGATGCGCCGGAGAAGCTGCGCGTCAGGATGTGGTGCTACCCGTACCTCACGTGGGTTGCGATCATCGGCATGGTCGGCATTCTGGTGGCGATGGCGTTCATTCCCGAGCAGCGTCAGCCGTTGTGGTTCGGGGTCGCGAGCCTCGGCGTGCTGCTTCTCGCTTATCTGCTGCGCGTCCGCAAAACCGACGCTGGATTCAGCGAACCGGACACGCTGGAATACCGGCACCACCATCACTGATATCGGAGTTGCGCGGTAGTTTTAAAAAACGAGATGATTTGTATCGAAAAAAGAAAGTGCGTATGATGGACCGGCGGGGCCGCGCCGCCTGCTTGCTGGGCGCCGGCCGCCGTCGTGACGAAGTGCGGAGGAGACCGTAGTGACCGATATCGTGACAGGCAAGCCGGACCGGATGGTCTCGGTGCGCACGTTGTTTGGCATCGACTCAGGCTTGATGGTGCCGGCCTTCAGTGAACGCGACGACCACGTGCCGGAAATCGACGAGGTGTACCGCTTCAATCCTGAAGTGACGCTGGCGATTCTCGCCGGCTTCATGCGCGAGCGCCGCGTGATGGTGCAGGGCTTGCACGGTACGGGCAAATCCACGCATATCGAACAGGTCGCGGCGCGCCTGAACTGGCCCTGCGTACGCGTGAACCTGGACGGGCATATCAGCCGTCTCGACCTGGTGGGCAAAGACGCCATCATCGTGCGCGACGACGTGCAGGTCACCGAATTTCAGGAAGGCATCGTGCCGTGGGCGCTGCAACGGCCCATGGCGTTGATCTTCGACGAATACGACGCCGGCCGTCCCGACGTGATGTTCGTGATCCAGCGCATTCTCGAGCGCGACGGAAAATTCACGTTGCTCGATCAGAACCGTGTGATTCATCCGCATCCGTACTTCCGGCTGTTCGCCACGACCAATACGGTTGGCCTGGGCAATCTGAACGGTCTTTATCACGGCACGCAGTTGTTGAATCACGCGCAGATGGACCGTTGGAACGTGGTCGCCACGCTCAACTATCTGCCGCGCGCCGAGGAAGCCAGCATCGTGCTGGCGCGTGTGCCGGAACTCGCCGACGAGGCCGGCCGCGCGCTGATCGAGTCGATGATCAGCGTCGCGGAACTGACCCGCAAAGGCTTCGCGACCGGCGATCTGTCCACGCTGATGTCGCCGCGCACGGTGATCGACTGGGCGGAAAACTGCCAGATCTTCCGCGATCCGGCGATGGCGTTTCGCCTGACCTTCGTCAATAAGTGCGACGAAGCGGAACGGCCCATCGTGGCCGAGTATTTCCAGCGTTGCTTCGATAGGGAACTGGAGACTGCGGCGGAGCGCGAGGCGCGCTCGACGGTGCCGCAATGACGCCTGCCGAGCGGCAAGCGACACGCCGCGCCGAACAGCGTCAGAACCTGTGCGCGGCGACGGTGCGCGCATTGACCGGGGATGCTGAGCTGCATTACCGCGCCGGCCGTTTATTCCGTGGACTGCGTCCGGTGCATCTGCATGCGCCGCATTTGCGCACGGACTCGCAACTAGATGATCTGCGTTCCCTGCGCGGCGCCGCGGACGGCGCAGCATTACGTCTGACGCATTCCGATACGCAGCTCCACGCGAGTCTGTGTCCCGCTGAGCCGGTCGAGCGGCTGCTGTTCGAACTGTTCGAACAACTGCGTTGCGAAGCGCTTGCGCCTTCCGGCATGCCGGGGCTCGCGCAGAATCTGCGCCATCGCTTCGAGACATGGTCGCGCGCTTTCTATCGCACTGGCCTGATCGACGGCCACTTGGGCATTCTGCTTTACACCGTGGCTCAGATCGTCTGGTCGCGTCTGTCGGGCTGGCCCGTGCTGGAAGAAACCGAAGGCCTGATCGAGGCCACGCGCGCCGCGATCACGCCGAGCTTGGGCGTGCCGCTCGCGGCAATGCGGCGGCACCGAACGGAGCAGGGCGAGTTCGCGATTCATGCGCTCGAATTGGCCCGTCTCGTCAGCCAGATGATGCATGACGCCCGCGGGCAGTCGCTCGAAGAAGAAGACCAGCAAGCGCCGGAAGACGACGAAGCCGTGCGCGCCATGTTCGCGCTTTGGTTCGACACCGACGACGGCGAGCAGGTCGACATGGGCCTCGCGGCCACGGGCGACAGCCGCGTTCTCAGAGACGCCGAACATCGCTACCTGGCGTACACCACGCGCTACGACCGCGAGTTCGCGCCGGGCTCACGCATACGCAGTGAGTTGCTGGCGGAATACCGCGACCAGCTCGACAAGCGGATCTCCGCGCAGCGTATCAACGTGCCGCGACTCGCGTATGCGCTCAAGGCCGCGCTCGCCGTGCCGCAACGCGACGGCTGGTCGTTCGGCGAAGAGCACGGCCGCATCGACGGCCGGCGTCTCTCTCAACTGGTCAGTTCGCCGGCCGAGCGGCGGTTGTTTCTGCTTGAACGGCACAAGCCGCACGCCGATTGCGTGGTGAGTTTTCTCATCGATTGTTCGGGGTCCATGCGAACCTATATCGAGCCGGTGGCGCTGCTGGTGGACGTGCTCACTCGCGCGCTCGACCAGGCCGGTGTCGCCAGCGAGGTGCTGGGTTTCTCGACCGGCGCCTGGAATGGCGGCCGCGCGCGGCTCGACTGGCTGGCCGGCGGCCGGCCGCATCATCCGGGGCGGCTCAATGAGGTTGCCCACCTCGTCTTCAAGGATGCGGCGACGAGCTGGCGGCGCGCTCGCGCCGACATCGCCGCGTTGTTCAAGGCCGATCTGTTCCGCGAAGGCGTGGACGGCGAGGCGGTCGACTGGGCGTGCACGCGGCTGCGCGCGCGTGCCGAGGCGCGGCGGATTCTCGTCGTGATCTCGGACGGCAGTCCGATGGATAGCGCCACCGCTCAGGTCAACGATACCTATTACCTCGACAATCACCTGAAGCAAGTAGTCGCACGCAACGAAGCCGCGCGCGACGTCGAGTTGCTGGGCCTTGGCGTCGGACTCGATCTCAGCCCGTATTACCGCCGTTGTCTTGCTGTCGATCTATCCGCACCGCCCGACATGTCGCTGTTCGCCGAACTCGTCGGATGGATCGGCGCACGGCGGTAGGTGGATTGTGACGTTGTCAGGCGCCTTAGTGGATCAACTGCTGCAACGCATGCAGGATCAACGAGCCGCCGATCACCACCAGAATCGCGTACGCGATGCGGCGCGTCATCACACCCGACAGCGGCGGTGGATACTGCCGCGCCACCAGCGTCATCAACGCGACGACCGGGACCGCGAATGCGGCCTGCATCCAGATATCGGCGTCGAGTTGGCCCTGGTACGCGCTGAACAGCGTGCGAGTGATCGAAGTCACCGTAAAGATCAGAATCAGCGCATAGCGGATCTGCATGAGCGAGAGCGGCTGGCGATAGAACTGAAAAATCAAGGGCGGTCCGGATACGCCGAACATGCCGCTCAGCAGGCCGCCAAAGATGCCGCTGACGAAGAAACTCCGATCGCCCGAGCGGCAAGCGAGCGGCGCCGGCCGCAGCGCCGCGCTCAAGCCCCCATACAGCACCACGCCGCCCAGCAGCAGCTGCAACACGCTGGAAGCCGCATTGCTCAACAGATCCAGCACCAGCACGCCCGCCACCACGGACGGCAGAATGCCCAGCGTGGCGGCGCCCACCGCGCGCCAGTCGATGTGATGGAATTTGCCGGGCAAGGCGGTCGCGCTATTGGCGAGCGTCACGAGACTGAGCAAGGCAGCGAGACTCGTCACCGGCGCCAGTTCAAAACCGCTGGCGGCGCCGATGACGATCATGCTCAGGCCAAAGCCGGTGATGGTTTGAAAATAGCTCGCGACGCCCATCAGCGCGAGGAGAGGCAGTAACTTCTGAACGATCATGAATGAGACGGTGTGAGGAGGGCGTCGGGATGCGTGAGCGCGGCTTGCGCCTGAACCGCGGTGACGGCGGTGACGTAGTAGATGTCGTCCGCGCTGCAGCCGCGCGAGAGGTCGTTGGCCGGTTTGCGCAGGCCTTGCAGCAAGGGGCCGATCGCCTTCGCGCCGCCGATCCGCTCGGCCAGCTTGTAGCCGATGTTGCCCGCCTCGAGACTCGGAAACACCAGCACGTTGGCGTGGCCCTCCACCTGCGAATGCTTGACCTTGCGCAGCGCGATTTCGGAGACGATGGCCGCGTCGAGCTGCACGTCGCCGTCGATCGCGAGATGCGGGCGGCGTTCCTGCACGATGTGGGTTGCGTTGACTACCTTGTCGACGGCCGCATGATGAGCGCTGCCGCTCGTCGAAAACGACAGCATCGCCACGCGCGGCTCGTCCATCAGCAGGCTTTTTGCGCTGTCCGCCGCGGCCATCGCGATCTCGGCGAGTTGGGCGGCATCGGGTTCCACCACGAGCGCGCAGTCGGAAAAGATCAGGCCGCCCTTGAGCGTGTGGAACGGCTCGCACAGCATCATCAGAAAGAAGCTCGACACGAGCTTGAATGAAGGCGCGATGCCGATGATCTGGATCGCGTTGCGCACCACGTCGGCGGTGGTGTTGACGGCGCCGGACACGGAACCGTCTGCGTGGCCGAGACGCACCATCAGGTTCGCGAAGCACAGCGGGTTGAGGATTTCGCTCTGCGCTTGTTCGAGCGTCATGCCTTTCTTGCTGCGCAATGCGAACAGTTCGTCGGCATATAACGGTGCGAGCGCAGAAGCGGCGGGGTCCACCAGTTCCATCCCGGACAGATCGATGTCGAAGCGGGTGGCGGCGTCGCGGATGCGCGTGGCGTTGCCCGCCAGCAGAATGCGCGCAATGCCTTCGCGGGTCGCGCGTTGCGCCGCCTGCAACACGCGCGGATCCTCGGCCTCGCTCAGCACGATGCGCATCGGCGAACGACGCGCTTGTTCAATGATGCGGTTGATGGCTTTCATAGGAATGGCCGAAGAGGCAGCGAGAGGTGTAACGAAGAAGCCGGAAACAGAGCGTCCACGCGGGCGCGCCCTGTTTCCGGCCAGTCAGCGCGGCGTGCTCCATTCGCCTTGGCATGGAGCCCGCCGCGCGCCCAAAACGCTCAGACGTAATCCTTGTACTTGTCGAGCATGCGCACCGGCTTGGAGAGCGCGTCGCGGCGGAACGGATCGCCCAATTCACGCGTACACATGATCTCGATGATGGTGGTCTTGCCGTGGTTCATCTGCGCGTCGATCGCGCGCTTGAGCGCCGGGCCCACATCTTCGAGACGGTCCACCACGATGCCCTCGGCGCCCATCGCGCGGGCAATGGCCGCGAAGCTCTGGTTGTCGAGTTCGCCCGCCACGAAGCGGCGGTTGTAGAAGTCCACCTGGTTCTTCTTCTCGGCGCCCCACTGACGGTTGTGGAACACCACCGCCGTCACCGGAATGTTGTGGCGCACGCAGGTCATGGTTTCCATCAGGCTCATGCCCCATGCGCCGTCGCCCGCATACGAAACGGCCGGGCGGTGCGGCGCGGCGACCTTGGCGCCGATGATGGTCGGGAACGCGTAGCCGCAATTGCCCCAGCTCATCGCCGCGAAGAAGCTGCGCGGCTTGTTGAAGCGCAGATAGCTGTTTGCCACTGAGTTGATGTTGCCGATGTCGGTCGAAACCATTACGTCTTCCGGCATGGCCTTTTCCAGTTCGCGCAGCACCTGGCGCGGATGCAGATAGGTGCCGCCGCCGGGCGTGCGTTCCTGCTTCTGTTCCTCGATCATGTCGAGGCTGTAGGCGTCGCGTTCGTGCGTCCAATCGTCGAGTTCTTTCTCCCAGGCCGCTTTCTCCGATGCGATCTGACTGCCGCGCTCTTCGCGCGTGGCGTCGCAGGCGATCTTGCGTCCGGCAAGGCGCTCGGTCAGCGCGACGGCTGCGGCTTTCGCGTCGCCGCAGATGCCCACCGAGATCTTTTTCACCAGGCCGAGCATCTTGTGGTCGGCATCGATCTGGATGATCTTGGCATTGGCCGGCCAGTAGTCCATGCCGTGCTGCGGCAGCGTGCCGAACGGTCCGAGGCGCGAGCCGAGCGCGATCACGACGTCGGCGCGCGACAGCAGCTTCATCGCCGCCTTCGAGCCCTGATAGCCGAGCGGGCCGCACCACAGCGGATGATTGGCGGGGAAGGAATCGTTGTGCAGGTAGCTGTTGACCACCGGCGCGTTCAGGCGCTCGGCGAGCGCCTTGCACTCTTCGATCGCATCGGCCATCACCACGCCGCCGCCGGAAATGATCACCGGGAATTTGGCTTGCGCGAGCAGTTCGGCCGCTTCGTTCAGGCTTTGCTCACCGCCCGCGCCGCGATCGAGACGCTGCGGCTGAGGGATTTCCACCTTGACCTGACCGTAGAAGTAATCGCGCGGGATGTTGAGCTGCGTCGGTCCCATTTCCGCCATCGCGCGGTCGAAGCAGCGGCCCGTGAACTCCGCCATGCGCGCCGGGTGAGTGACGTGGCCTTGATACTTGGTGAACTCCTGAAACATGGGCAGTTGTTTGGCTTCCTGGAAGCCGCCCAGACCGATGCCCATGGTGCCGGCCTCCGGCGTGACGATCACGACCGGGCTGTGCGCCCAGTAAGCCGCCGCAATGGCGGTGACGCAGTTGCTGATGCCCGGGCCGTTCTGGCCGATCACCACGCCGTGACGTCCCGAGACGCGCGAGTAGCCGTCGGCCATGTGGCCGGCGCCTTGCTCGTGCACCACCGGAATCAGGCGGATGCCGGCGGGCGCGAAGATGTCCATGGCGTCCATGAAGGCGGAGCCCATGATGCCGAACATATCGGTCACGCCGTTGGCCGCCAGGGTTTCGACAAACGCTTCCGACGGCGTCATGGCCTGCGGGCCGCTGGCACGGTTGTCGGCGGTAGCGTCACGCGGGGAAGGATTCTGCTCGCTCATGGGGTGTCTCCAGCTCTTTGAGATAAGTGGAACAAAAAATACCGAAAAATGCTTGGTGTCTGAAATGTAGGCCAGCGATTTCCGTCAGTCAACCAAAATTCAAATAAACGGAACGTTTTGTATCAAAAATTTGTTTCGTTGTGAGGCAGACGTTCACTGCCACGGCAACGAGTACGTCTTCACGTTGGTAAAGCTCTTGATCGCTTCCTGAACGCCTTCCTTGTAGCCGAGCCCCGAATCCTTGATGCCGCCGAACGGCGTCAGTTCGAGCCGGTAGCCCGGCACCTCGCGCACGTTCACGCTGCCCACCTCCAGCTCCGCGATAAAGCGCGTGATGTAGTCGAGCCGGTTCGTGCAGACGGAAGAGGACAGGCCGTAATCGGTGGAATTGGAAATACGGATCGCGTCGTCGATATCGCGGAAACGGATGACCGGCGAAACCGGCCCGAAGGTCTCATAGCGGACGAGCGGCATGTCCGGCGTGACGTGATCGACCACGGTAGGCGAATAGAGCGCGCCGCGGCGCACGTTGCCGACCAGCAGCTTCGCGCCGCGGCTCACGGCATCGTTGACTTGCGCTTCGAAGAACTTCGCGGCGTCCTCGTCGATCACGGTGCCCATGTCGGTGGCGGGGTCGTCCGGGTCGCCGTAGCGTATCGCGCGGGTCTTCTCCACCAGCAATTCGACGAAGCGGTCCGCCACCGCTTCATGCACGAGCATCCGCTTGATGGCGGTGCAGCGCTGCCCCGAGTTTTTGTACGAGCCCGAAACGGCCAGCGTGCTCGCTTCGTCGAGGTCCGCGTCTTCCATCACGATGATCGGATCGTTGCCGCCCAGTTCCAGAACCGCTCGCCGGTAACCCATCTTGTTCGCGATGGTTTTGCCGATGGCGACCCCGCCCGTGAACGTAATCAGGTCGACGTGCCGATTCGTGATGAGTTCGTCGGCGATGTCTTTCGGGTCGCCCGTCACCACCTGGAGCATTTGTTGAGGCAGGCCGGCGCTGTAAAGAATCTCCGCGAGGAGACACGTGGACAGCGGCACCTTTTCCGACGGCTTGACGACGATACGGTTATTGGTGGCTATGGACGGCACGATCTTGTGCGCCACCTGGTTCATCGGATGATTGAACGGCGTGATCGCGCAGATCACGCCGAGCAGCGGCTCGCGCTGCGTGTAAACGCGGCGCTGTTTGCCGTGCGGCGTCAGATCGCAGGAGAAGATCTGGCCGTCGTCCTTCAGCGCTTCATTGGCGCCGAAGATCAATACGTCGCTGACGCGGCCGGCTTCGTAGAGCGAGTCCTTTTTGCAGAGCCCCGATTCCGCTGTAATCAGGTCGGCGATTTCACCGGTCCGTTCGCGCACGATATCCGCCGCGCGCCGCAAAATCTGCGCGCGCTCATAGCGTGTGAGCCGGGCGCGATAGGCGTGCGCATACTCGAACGCGTGGCGCACGTCGTCGACCGTGGCTTTCGGAACGGTGCCGACCCGCTCGCACGTATAAGGGTTGAATACCTCGATGACTTCGGCGCGCGTGACCCTTTCACCGCCGATGCGCATGGCCTCGTGCCGCCCCTCAAAAGACAGCTTCGGTTCAACGATGGCGTTCACGCGGCCCCCTGACTGGATTGACGATCGTGGAAGGTAAATGTCTTACCGATGAGGTTGATATTGCCGTTGGGCCCGCCAACGGGGTAGAGCCAGCTTGGGGGAGTCGCTGAGTCCAGCGCCGTGTCACTACGTGGCGCAAAAAAGAAAGGGCCCGAAGAAGGGCCCTTGTCAGCGAAGTACGGCGACGCGTGTCAGACCTTGCCTTTCCACGGCACCAGCACGCGCTCGATATAACGCATCAGCAAATCGAAGCAGAGCGCAAAGAAGCCAATCACGATGATCCCCATGATCACCACGTCGCTCGCGAGGAATTCCGCTGCGTTGAGCACCATGAAGCCGAGGCCGCTGGTCGAGGCAACCATTTCGGCGGCCACCAGCGTGGTCCAGCCCACGCCGATGCCGATTCGCATGCCGGTAAAGATCTCCGGCATCGCCGACTTCAGGATCACGTACAGCACCACTTGCGTGCGCGAGGCACCCATCGAATAGGCGGCGTGAATCTGTTCGATCGACACCGACCGCACGCCCGCACGCGCCGCAATGGCGAGCGGCGCGAAGATCGCCAGGTAGATCAGCAGCACCTTCGAGAATTCGCCGATGCCGAACCAGATGATGATGAGCGGCAAATAGGCGAGCGGCGGCAACGGCCGGTAGAACTCGATCGGCGGATCGAATGCGCCGCGCGCGAAGCGCGACACGCCCATCATCACGCCGACGGGTATCGCCGTGAGACAGGCGAGCGCGAAAGCGCCGAACACCCGCAGCAAGCTGATGCCGGTGTGCTGGGCGAGCGTCGAATTGGCAAAGCCTTCCGTCGCGACATAGATGAACTTCGCGTAGACGGCCTGTGGCGATGGCAGGAACAGCGGCTTGATCCAGTGCAGATTGGTCGCCGCGAACCAGAGTGCGATGAACGCGGCGACGGTGATCAGGCTGGTGGCGACACTGCTGCCTTGCCCCGGCACGCCGAACGTGTCGCCGGGCCGGGCGGGTTTCTTCGCGAGCATACGAGGTCCGCGCCCGGGTCGGCGGGGCGGGCGGACCGGCGTGTTCGTCTCCATGGGCGCGGCCTCGCCGTGCAACACGGCATGAGCGGATTTAGAACTAAACATGAGCGACTCCGGCCTCGGCGCCGTGCAACTTCTCGTCGCCGTAGATGATGTTGAGAACTTGCTCGCGCATCGCGATGAAATCGGGACTCGATTTGATCGCTCGTGCGTCGCGCGTTTCGAGAAAACGGCGGTTGAAGTCCAGTTCGTAGGTATGCGTGATACGGCCAGGACGCGGTGACATCACGATCAACCGGCTCGCGAGGAACAGCGCTTCCTCCACGCTGTGGGTGATGAAGAAGAACATCTTGTTGGTCTTCTTCCAGACGTCGAGCAGCAGCTCCTGAATGGTTTCCCGGGTGAGCGCGTCGAGCGCGGCCATCGGCTCGTCCATCAGCAGCATCGCCGGATCGCAGGTGAGCGCGCGGGCAATGCCGACGCGCTGCTGCATGCCGCCGGAGAGCTGATAGATCATGTGCTTGTGGAAATCCTGCAAGCCGACCAGCGCGAGATTGCGCACGGCGATTTCGCGCCGCTGCGCGCGCGGCACGCCTTGCAGCTTGAGGCCGAATTCCGCGTTGTCGATTACGTTGAGCCACGGCAGGAGCGCATGCTTCTGAAACACCACGCCACGGTCCGCGCCCGGCCCCGCAATGGGTTCGCCACCGAGCAGCAACTCGCCGCGGCTCGGCGCGATGAAACCGGCCATCAGCGATAACAGCGTGGTCTTGCCGCAGCCGGACGCACCCAGCGCGACCACGAAGTCACCCGAGCGGATGGTCAGGTTGATATCGTCGAGCGCCTGCACGGTCTGGCCGGGGCGTTGCCCCGGAAACACCACGCTCACGTTCCTGACAGTCATGTTTTCCATGTTGCCTCCCGATCCAAAAGGATCACGGTTACGTCATTTGAGTTTCGCGGCGGCTTCGGCATAAGCCGGCGTCACGAATTTCGAGTAGTCGGGCAAGACGGCGCCGATCTGCTTCTGGCTCTTCAGGAACTCCGAGGTGTCCTTCAGCGCGAGCGCGGCGCGGCTCGTCGTACCGCCGCCCAGCCATTGCGCGGAGGCCTGCTCGGCAAGCGTGGGGAATGCGTAGAGCGACAGCGACGCCGGTACGTCCGCCGGCGAACCGCCGATCATCTTCGCGATGGCCGCGGCTTGCGGCGACGTCGCATTCCATTGCGACGGATTGCCGCGGTATTGCTGGTCGGCGTCGGCGATGGCCTTGACGAGTTTCGCCATGAAGTCCTTGTGATCCTCGCCCCATTTGCGATCGACCGCAATGCCGTCGAAGGTCGGCTTGCCGAGCTTCGAGAGGTCGCCGGAGGTGATCAGCACCTTGCCGCTCTTCTTCAGCTCGGCGAGCGCGGGATCCCACACGTAGGCGGCGTCGATGTCGCCGCGCGACCAGGCCGCGACGATCTGATTGGGCTGCATGTTGAGAATCTTCAGGTCAGACGGATTGATGCCCCAGTGCTGCAGCGCGAACATGGTGTGATAGTGGGTCGTCGACACGAACGGCACGCCGATGGTCTTGCCCTTCAGATCCGCCGGCTTCGTGATGCCGGAGCCGTTGCGCACCACCATCGCTTCGGCCTGGTTGATGTTGTCGAGAATCCAGAAGAGTTGCAGATCGAGACCCTGGCTCACGGCGGCGGCGAGCGGGCTTGAACCGATCACGCCCACCTTGACGTCGCCGGAGGCGAGCGCGGTCGCGACTTTCGCGCCGGACTCGAACTGTCGCCAGTTGATCTTGTAGCCGGTGGCCTTTTCGATCGACCCGTTCGCGATGCCGACCACCCACGGATCGACGATCTGCTGATAGGCGATCGTGATTTCCTTGTCTTCGGCGTGGCCGGGCGTCGCCACGAGGCTCGCCGTGGCGGCGAAAACCAGCGACAGGACGCAGCGCGCCGTCCATTGGAACCAGGGCCGTAATGTCGAGTTTTTATGGCGTTTCATAATAGGTCTCACAATAGGTTTGAACAGCGGGTCTGAACAGCGCCTGTCTATGGAGCATGGAAGTCGTGTGGCCACGACGGGTGCTTGTCCCAATCGCCTTGGACGGGGTGAGTCGAGTATCGTCAGTAAAAAATAGAGCAAGTTAGTGCCAGACGGTGCCGATCGTTGAGTCCACATCGGCGCGCCGAACCGATCTGGCCGGCCCGCGCCCGTCTCCGCCACGGCGGCAGGGGCTGTCACGCGCAGCATCGTCGCGACTGGCGCGGCTCTTTCACTTTCAGGAGGAAGCATGTCTAGCCGTACAGCGACGGCCCTTTGGACGCAGCGTTTTCAGCGTCCGAGCGACTCGAACATGAGCCTGCAGGGGCAGATCCGCCAGATGCTGGTGGCCGCGATTCTGGACGGCCAACTGCCGCCGCAGACCGCGTTGCCGTCCAGCCGGGAATTGGCCGATCAATTGAGCGTCGCGAGAAATACGGTGGTGCTGGCGTACCAGCAACTCGTGGAGGAGGGCTATCTGATTTCGCGCGAGCGCAGCGGGCACTTCGTCAATCCGGCGATGCTGGAGGGACGCCACGGCTTCAAGGCGCCGGCGCAGACGGTGCCCGGCAGCGAGCAGGAGCAGGCGCCCGCGCGGCCCGATTGGGCCCAGCGTGTGCAACGGCCACCGTCCGCGCAGCGCAATATCGTCAAGCCGGGCAACTGGCAGGACTACGAATATCCCTTTATCTATGGGCAATTCGACCAGTCGCTGTTTCCGACCAACGACTGGCGCGAATGCTGTATGAAGGCGCTGTCGGTGATGGAGATTCGCAACTGGGCGCCCGATCTGATCGGCCGCGACGACGACACGTTGATCCAGCAGATCCGCACGCGCGTGCTGCCGCGGCGCGGCGTGTTCGCGATGCCGGATGAGATCGTCATCACGATCGGCTGCCAGCAGGCGTTATATCTGGTCGCCGATCTGCTCGCGCGCCAGCGCACCACGGTGGGTTTCGAGAACCCCGGCTATCCGGACGCGCGCAATATCTTCGAGAACCGCAATGCGCAACTGGTGCCGCTGCCGGTCGATGAAGGCGGCGTGCGCCCCGTCGAGGACGCGCATTTGTTCGCCCAGTGCGACTACGTCTACGTGACGCCGAGCCATCAATGCCCGACCACGGCTACGATGCCGATCGAACGCCGGCATGCGTTGCTCGAACTCGCGCAGAAGCACGACTTCGTGCTGATCGAAGACGACTACGAAAGCGAAAACAACTTCTCGGGCCTGCCGCATCCGGCGCTCAAGAGTCTGGACAAGGCCGACCGCGTGATCTACATCGGCAGTCTCTCGAAGACGTTCGCGCCCGGCTTGCGGCTCGGGTATATCGTCGGTCCGCGCGAACTGGTCCACGAATTGCGCGCGCTGCGTCGGCTCATGGTGCGGCACCCGGCGGCGTACATTCAGCGTGCGTTCGCGACGTTTCTCGCGCTCGGCCATCACGATGCGTTATTGCGCCGGCTGGCCCACGCCTACCGCGAACGTGCGCTGGCGCTGATGGCGGCGCTCGATACGCACATGCCCGAAGCGCGTCACATCCCGATTACAGGCGGGGCGTCATGCTGGGTCGAAGGCCCGCCCTGGCTCGACGCCGTGCGTCTTGCCGACGACGCCGAACAGCACGGCATTCTGATCGAACTGGGCGGCGTGTTCTTCATGGATGGACTGGAGCAGAAGAACTGCTTCCGCATGGGATTCTCGGCGATCAAGCTCGACAAGATCGACGCCGGCGTACGCCTGTTGGCCGAACTTGTGCGCAAGCAGAAGCCCGCGCTGTGAACGCGCCTGTCGCCAAACACGAGCAAAAAGTGAGCTTGCGTCAGAAGGTTGCCGCGAGTTCCCTGGCGGCTTCCTGAAGACGCGGCACGAATTCGAGCGCGCGCGAGAGCGGCGCGCGCGAAACCGGCGCATGCACGGCGATCGCCGCGATACAGGTGCCGTTCTCATCGACCACGGGCGCCGCCACGCACACGATGCCGGCCAGAAACTCCTCGTTATCGATCGCAATGCGCTTGTGCGCGGTCCGGTCGAGTTCCGCCTCGAGCAGCTCCGGATCGGTGATCGTGTTCTGCGTGAAGCGTTCGAGTTTCAGCGCGCGCACGAGCGCCGAGCGCTGTTCACGCGGCAGCATGGACAGCAGCAGTTTGCCGCTTGCGCTGCAATACGCGGGGACGTGCGAACCGGGTTTGAGATCGAGGCGCAACGGCCACGGCGCTTCCATGCGATCGAGGTACAGCACCTCGGTTTCATGCAGCATGGTGAGATTGCAGGTCTCGCCGAGATCGGCCACCAGACGCGCGAGGATCGCATGACGCAGGCGTCGTGCGCCGGAATGCATCACGACGCCTAACGCGAGTTGCGCGAGCCGCGGCCCGATCACATACGCGTTCTTCTGGCCGGGTTCGCGGATCACGAGCCCGCCCGCCTCCAGCGAAGCCAGCATGCGATGCAGCGACGCCTTGGGCAGCGCGACGTCCTGCGCGATATCGGCAAGCGACACCGGGCCGTCCGCGTTGACGAGGTGTTCGAGCAACGCAAACGCGCGCAGCGTCGGAGTATCCGCTTTGGTCATGCCTGCCGTTCCGGAAAATGGATCGGCGTCATTGTACAACTCGGCTTCAGGCCGCCCGGCCTTGGCGCTGCGGGCTGGGGACTCTGCCGTGTCTAACGGATCGCTCATGGGAAAGGCCTCAGCGCTCATGGTACGGATGCTCCGTCGAAGGGCCGGCGGATAACAGCGGAACCAGCTTCAGCGCCGCGTCCTTGAGTTTCGGCACGGCCTTCAGCAGGTCGTTCAGACTCGCGCGCGCGGTCGGCGCGTGAATCGCCAGCGCGGCCAGCACGTGCCCGTCAGCGGCATCGCGCACCGGCACCGCGACCGCCACCATGCCGCGCACCAGCTCCTCGTTGTCGATGCCGATGCCGCGCACGGCGAGCCGGTCGAGTTCCGCTTCGAGCAGACTCAGTTCCGTCAGCGTGCCTTGCGTCCTGCGCTCCAGCGTCAGCCGCGCGAGCACGGGGCGGCGCTCGGCCGGCGGCATCTGCGACAGGAACAGCTTGCCGCTTGCGGTGCAGTGCAGCGGCACGCGCGTGCCGGGCTGCAAATGCAGGCGCAGCGGTTCGGTGGTCTCCACGCGCTCCAGATACAGGACGGTGTCGCGATCCAGCGCGGTGAGATTGCAGGTTTCGCCGAGCGTATCCACCAGCGAGCGCAGCAGCGAGCGGCAGGCTCGCCCGAACGTGTTATTCGACAGCGTAGTGAGCGCGAGCTGCGCCGCTTTTGGGCCCAGCGTGATGCCGCGGTCCGTGCCGCGCGAATCGGGCAGATGCGTCACATAGCCCTGCGCTTCGAGCGATTCGATCAGCCGCATCAGCGTCGCTTTGGGAATGTGCAGGCGCAGCGAGAGTTGCGAAAGCGAAAACGGCTGTCCGGCGGCCGCGAGCTGTTCGAGCACGGCCAAGGCGCGCAGCGCCCGTGAGTCCTCGGCGAGAGGTTCACCGCGTGGGGACGAGCAGAGTGCTTGCATACGCTTCCTTGCTGTCGATCAGTGGCTGTCCAGCGTCCGCGTACGTTGCGCGGGCCGGCCGGTCATTTCTAAAAGTGAAACAAAAAACGCTGTTTCTGTTTCAGATCAGCCGATAGTAGCGGGAATTTCTTGAACAGGAAACGGGCTGAACATAAATTTCAACGAAACATACCGTTTTTTATAAAACATGCAGGAGACAGGTCACATGGCAGACCGATTCGACTTTGTCGTCGTCGGCGCGGGATCCGCGGGTTGCGTGCTGGCGAACCGGCTTTCCGAAGGCGGCCGCTACTCGGTGTGTCTACTCGAAGCCGGCCCCGCCGATCGCTTCATGTGGATTCATATCCCCATCGGTTATGGCAAGACCATGTTTCACCCGGTCTACAACTGGGGCTTCTATACCGATCCCGATCCGAACATGCACAATCGCCGGCTCTATTGGCCGCGCGGCCGCACGCTGGGCGGCAGCAGTTCGATCAACGGTCTGATCTATGTGCGCGGACAGAAGGACGATTACGACCACTGGGCGCGGCTCGGCAATCGCGGCTGGAGCTGGCAAGACTGCCTGCCGTATTTCAAAAGGCTGGAACACAACGAACTGGGCGAAGGGCCGACGCGCGGTGTCGAGGGACCGCTGTGGGCCTCGACCATCAAGCAGCGGCATGAACTGGTCGACGCGTTTATCGCCGCCTCGAATTCGCTAGGCGTGGCAAGCATCGACGACTTCAACACGGGCGATCAGGAGGGCGTCGGCTACTATCAGTTGACCACTCGCCGCGGGTTCCGCTGCTCGACGGCCGTTGCTTATCTGAAGCCCGCGCGGCACCGCCAGAACCTGCATGTGGAAACCGACGCGATGGCCTCGAAGATTCTGTTCGAAGGCACTCGCGCCTGCGGCGTGCAGTATCGGCAGCACGGCGAGTTGCGGGAAGTGCGCGCCAATCGCGAAGTGATCCTGACCGCCGGGGCGCTGCAGTCTCCGCAACTGCTGCAACTGTCCGGCGTGGGACCGGCCGCGTTGCTGCGCGAGTTCGGCATTCCCGTGGTGGCCAATCGCGCGGGCGTCGGCGAGAATTTGCAGGACCATCTGCAAATCCGTCTGATCTATGAAGTGACGAAGCCGATCACGACCAACGATCAACTGCGTTCCTGGACCGGGCGCGCGAAGATGGGCCTGCAATGGGCGCTGATGCGCAGCGGTCCGCTCGCGGTCGGCATCAACCAGGGCGGCATGTTCTGCCGGGCGTTGCCTGAAGAATCGGCGACACCGGATATCCAGTTCCATTTCTCGACGCTGTCGGCGGACTCCGCAGGCGGCAACGTGCACGACTTTCCTGGCTGCACTTACTCGATCTGCCAGTTGCGCCCCGAATCGCGCGGCGTGGTGCGCATTCGCAGCGCCGATCCGCGTGAGGCGCCGTCCATTCAGCCCAACTATCTGGACACGGATCTGGACCGGCGCACGACCCTCGCCGGCGTACGTTTCGCGCGCCGCGTCGCGGCTGCGCAACCTATGGCCGGCCTGATGAAGCGTGAGGTGCGGCCAGGCGCGGACGCGCAGACCGACGACGAACTGCTCGATTTCTGCCGGGAGTACGGACAGACAATTTTCCATCCATCGGGTACAGCAAAGATGGGAGCGGCAGGCGATCCGCTCGCGGTGGTCGACGAGCGTCTGCGCGTGTACGGCACGCAGGGGCTGCGCGTGGTCGACTGCTCGATCATGCCGACGCTCGTGTCGGGCAATACCAACGTGCCAATCGTGATGGTGGCTGAAAAAGCGTCGGACATGATTCTGCACGACGCGAGCGGTGTCGATCGAGGCGTGGCGACGACGCCCGCGGCGAAAGTGGCCGCGTAGCGTAGTTGATGCAAAACAACGGCGAGCAATATCCGCCGCAATACGCAGTCGCGGGACGGCCAGCGAATGGACGCCTCGGAGGCTGCACATAAACCGCCCCGGAGGAGACAACTGGGGTTATCGGCCGGGCACGCGTGTCGATACGCGCGGCATGGCCGTCCATTGAGGAGCTGCTGCTATGGCAATCGATCCCCGCGCTATCCGGCGCGTTGCGTTCGCCAGTGTGATCGGCGCAACCGTCGAATGGTATGACTTTTTTCTTTACGGCGTGGTCGCCGGTATCGTCTTCAACAAGCTCTATTTCCCCGCCAGCGATCCGCTCGTGTCGACGCTGCTCGCTTATTCGACCTTTGCGGTGGGCTTCGTGACGCGGCCTCTGGGCGGCGTGATATTCGGCCACTTCGGCGATCGTATCGGCCGCAAGTCGGCGCTAATCCTGACGCTCATCATCATGGGGATTTCGACGGCAGGCGTCGCGTTCGTTCCGACCTATGCGCAGATCGGCATCTGGGCGCCGATCCTGCTGCTGTCGCTGCGCGTGTTGCAGGGGATCGGGCTCGGCGGTGAATGGGGCGGCGCGGTGTTGATGGCGTATGAATATGCCCCGCCTGAAAAGCGCGGCTTGTATGCGAGCCTGCCGCAGATTGGTCTTTCCATTGGCCTATGCCTTGCATCCGGGATGGTTGCGAGCCTGTCGCGCTTGCTGCCCGAAACGGCTTTTCTGTCGTGGGGCTGGCGGATCGCGTTCGGCGCATCGCTCGGCCTGGTTCTGATCGGCCTCTACATTCGCGCCAAGGTGATGGAGACGCCCGAATTCCTCACGCTCAAACGCAATCGGCGCGAAGCGAAGATTCCGTTCGTCGACATGATCACGCGCTACCGCGGCGCCGTGATGCTCGGCATGGGCGCGCGTTATATCGATGGCGTGTTCTTCAACATCTTCGCCGTGTTTTCGATCGGCTACCTCACGCAACATGTCTCGATGAGCCGCACCGACGCCTTGCTAGGCGTGATGATCGCGGCCGGCGTGATGTGCTTTTTCATCCCGCTGTTCGGCAGCATGTCCGACAAGCTCGGCCGCGCGCGGGTTTATTTCTGGGGCTCGCTGATTTGCGGCGTGTCGGTGTTTCCGGCTTTCTGGCTCTTTGAAATGCAGCCGGCCAACGCGCTGTTGATCTGGGCGGCCATCGTGGTGCCATTCGGCATTTTCTACGCAATGGTGTACGGTCCCGAAGCTGCATTGTTTGCCGAACTGTTCGACGCCGAAGTGCGCTATACGGGTATCTCGTTCGTGTATCAGTTCTCGGGTATCTTCGCGAGCGGGCTCACGCCGATCATTGCGACGATCCTGATGCGGCTGAACGGCGGCAAACCGTGGACGGTGTGCGCGTACGTGCTGTTCTCGGCTTTGATATCGGCGCTATCGGTGCGTGCGATCGAAAAGAAGCGGGCGGGGACGTTCGATGCGGTTGTGCATGCGCGGTCGTGATTCTGCACTTCGCTTTGGATCGCAGAAGCGCGGCGCGCTGCGTGGTGCGGTGCGCCACTCGTTAAAGCGGGTTACTCGCCGCAGCTACGTTGGCGCGGCCTCGCGTCGCGTCATTCCCGAAACGTCTTCGCAGTCTCTTCCGCCGCGTGGCGCAAGTCGGGCACAAACGCGAGCAAATCGTCGAGCGTGACTCTGCCCACCGGCGCCTGCACGGCAATCGCCGCGCAGGCGCGATTGCGATCCAGCATGACAGGCACCGCAATCGCGATCAGCCCTTGCAGATGTTCCTGGTTGTTGATCGCGAGAAGCCGCCGCCGCGTGGTGCTTAGTTCCTTGCGCAACGCGTCGCGATCGGTGATGGTCCGTTCCGAATAGCCGCGCAGCGGCAGCGTCTCGATCACACGCTCGCGTCGGTCCTTCGGCAGAAAGCTCAGTAGCAGCTTGCCGCTCGCCGAGCAATGCAGCGGCACATGCGAACCCGGCTGCAAATGCATGCGCAGCGGCCATTCGGTTTCGACACGATCCACGTAGACGATATCGTTGCCTGACAGCATGGTCAGATTGCAGGTCTCGCCGATTTTCGCCACCAGTTGTTCGAGCAGCACGTGGCGCGCGGCGGCCGGTCCCGCATGCATCAGCACATTGACCGCGAGCATGCGCACACGTGGCGAACATTCGTAAAGACGATCGCCCGCGCCACGCGTGACGAGCCACGCGTCCATCAATTGCACGAGGATCCGGTGGACGGTCTGCTTGGGCAGTCCGAGCGCATTGACGAGTTCTGTCATCGAAAGCGGGCCGCCCGCTTCGGCAAGCGTTTCGAGAACGCGAAACGCGCGCACTGCAGCTGCATTCGACTGGTTTGACGTCGACATCCCACTCCCTCGCCAGCGTATTCACAGCGTTGATTTTGCATCGACTTCATTGCTTTTCGGGACTATGGAAAGTACCGAAATTTGCGTTTTCCGATGCTGGCGAACGCACCGCAATGGATAGCTCGAAAAACGGGACTTCGCTTACGGCGCGGCTGGCTAGATTGATAGCACTGCAATCGATCTATTCACACGGAGCGAATCCCTATGAACGTCAGGGCCACAGGAGCCGAAATCGCGGGCCACCATGCGGACGGCGAAACCGAACGCGTCGTTGCATCGCTCGTCGCGAGGGCGCGCGCGGCGCAGCGCGCTTTCGAAAATGCAGGACAACCAGCGCTCGACACCGCCGCCGACGCCGCCGCGTGGGCCATCATGCAGCCGGAGCGCAACCGGCAACTGGCGGAACGCGCCGTGCACGATACGGGTCTCGGCAACGCCGACGACAAGTTCCGCAAGAACTATCGCAAAACGCTCGGCCTGCTACGCGACCTGCACGGACAGAAGACCACCGGCGTGATCGCGGAAGACAGGGCGAGCGGCATCGTCGAGATCGCTCGCGCGGTCGGCGTGGTGGCGGCGATCACGCCGTCGACGAATCCGGCGGCGACGCCCGCCAACAAGATCATCAACGCGCTCAAATGCGGCAATGCAGTAATCGTCGCGCCGTCCCCCAAAGGTTACTCGTCTTGCGCGCTGTTGATCGAATTCATTCACGCGCAATTCGCCAAGGCCGGTATCGACCCGGACCTCGTGCAGATGCTGCCCGCGCCGATCAGCAAGGCGGCGACCGCCGCGCTGATGCGGCAGTGCGATCTGGTCGTGGCCACCGGCTCGCAGGCGAACGTGCGTATGGCGTATGCGAGCGGCACCCCCGCATTCGGCGTGGGCGCGGGTAATGTCGCTTCGATTGTCACCGCATCCGCCGATCTGCATGATGCGGCGCGCAAGATCCTGCGCTCGAAAACCTTCGACAACGCGACGAGCTGCTCGTCCGAAAACAGCGTCGTGATCGAAGACGCCGTCTATCAGCCGATGCTGACCGAACTGGCCGCTTGCGGCGGCGTACTGCTCGACGCCGATCAGAAGGCCCGCTTGCAAGCGGTGATGTGGGTCAACGGCAAACTGTCCGAACAGTGCACCGCGAAGTCCGCCGAGGTGATCGCGCGCGTGGCGGGTCTGGATGAGATCGCCGCGCGTCATCCCGCTTTCCTGATGGTGGAAGAGAGCGGCGCGGGCAGCGACTATCCGTTTTCCGGCGAGAAACTCGCGCCGGTCCTCGCCGTGTATCGCTCCGCCGATTTCGATGCCGCAGCCGAGGTAGTACGCGGCATCTACGCATACATGGGCGCGGGCCATTCGGTCGGGCTGCATTCGAGCGATGCCGCGCAAGCGATCCAGCTTGGCGTCACGTTGCCCGTCGCGCGCGTGATCGTGAATCAGGCACATTGCCTCGCCACCGGTGGCAACTTCGATAACGGCCTGCCGTTTTCGCTGTCGATGGGCTGTGGCACGTGGGGCCGCAACAACTTCTCGGGCAATCTGGGCTTCCGCCACTATCTGAACACCACGCGGGTCGCCTATCCGATCGAAGAGCGCGTGCCGGAAACGGACGAACTGCTCGGCGATTTCTTCGCGAGGTACGGCCGATGAACACGCCCGCCACCCTTCGCGCGCTGATCGACGAGCGCGCCGCGCAGCATCCGGACAAGCCCTTCCTGCTGGCCGCACTCGACGACGATGAAGCAACGGTCCCTGATCGGCGCGCGACCGTGTTGACGTTTCGCGAGTTGCGCGACGACTGCCGCGTGCTGGAGACACGCTTCAAAGATGCCGGCCTGCGGCCGGGCGATGTCATTTCCGTGTTCATGGGCAACGGGATTCAGACGGCCCGTCTGTTGCTCGCCGCCATGTACAGCGGGCTGGTCGCCAATCCGCTCAATCTTTTATGTCAGCCGTCGCAGGTGCGCTATATCGTCGACCATTCCGATACGCGGATGATCTTCGCCGCGCGTGACACCCAGGCTGTGATCGGCACGGCCGTCGCCGATCTGCGCGCCGCCGGCCTGACGCGCGAGATCGCGTTGATCCAGACCGAACCGGCCGATGCCGAACCGCCTTCGCTCGCCAAGCGTGAACCTGCTTTAGTCGAAGCCACGGCACATGGCGCGAGCGTTGCCGCGGCGCCAGCGCTCGCGAAGCGCGGCGGCGCGCCGCTGCAGACGGCAGACGCCGCAACGGCGCACGAGCCCGCAGCGGACGACGTCGCGTTGCTGATGTACACCTCGGGCACGACAGGCACGCCCAAAGGCGTTCTCCTGACGCATCGCAATCTAATGGCGAACGCACGCAACATCAGTGCCGAGCACCGGCTGACGTCGGACGATCGCGTGCTCGCGTCGTTGCCGCTCTATCACATCAACGGCCTTGTCGTGACACTGCTTGCGCCGTTATTCCACAGCGGCTCGGCGGTCATGACATCGCGCTTCTCGGCCCGCACGTTCTGGCGCGACGTCGCGCTTCACGCCTGCACGTGGATCAACGTGGTGCCGACGATCGTCGCCTATCTGCTCAATGCCGACGAAGCCTGCACCTACGATCTGTCGGCGCTGAAGTTTTGCCGCAGCGCATCGGCCGCATTGCCCGCCGATCATCATCGCGCGTTCGAGGCGCGTTTCGGGATCGGCGTGATCGAAACCATGGGCATGACGGAAACCGCCGCGCCGGTTTTCAGCAATCCGTATGAAACGGACCGGCGGCGCGTCGGCAGCATCGGTCTGCCTTCGGGCGGCGAGGCCCGCGTGATCGACCGTGAAGGGCGTGAGTGCGCCGCCAACGAATGCGGCGAACTGGTGTTGCGCGGCGAGCAGGTGATGGGCGGCTATTACAAGCGGCCCGAAGAGACAGCCGCGGCCTTTACGCCGGACGGCTGGCTGCGCACCGGCGACCTCGGTTATCGCGATGAGGACGGCTACTTCTACATCAACGGCCGCGCGAAGGAACTGATCATCAAGGGCGGCGAGAACATTGCGCCGCGCGAAATCGACGAAGCGTTGTTGCGTCATCCCGGTGTGCTCGATGCCGCCGCGGTCGGCGTGCCCGATCCGGCATACGGCCAGGAGATCGTCGCGTTCGTGGTGCCGCGCACGAGCGACGGACGCAGCGCGCCCGACCCGGCGGATCTGCGCGAGCACTGCGTGCGCGAACTCGGACGCTACAAGACGCCGAAGGAGTTTCGTTTCGTCGATGAACTGCCGCGCGGACCTTCCGGCAAGGTGCAGCGGCTCAAGCTTGTGCCCACCTGACGCGGCGGCGCCCGCGAGCGGGCAGGGCGCGGGTGGAGACACGTCAGCAGTCGCAGTCCAGTAAATCGGGCGGTCGCTTGGGACCGTCATCGATACACATAAAAGAGACAGGAGACAGCATGGAAACGCGTATCCGGCGTGTCAAGACACGCCATATCATCCTGGCGGTCATGTGCCTGATGTACTTCATCTCGTACATCGATCGCGTGAACATTGCCGTGGCCGGCCCGTTGATTCGTCACGAGATGGGCCTCACGACCGTTCAGCTCGGCCTGGTGTTCTCGGCCTTCGCTTATCCGTATGCGGCGATGCAGATTATCGGCGGCTGGCTCGCCGACAAGTACGGGCCGAAACTGGTGCTCACAGTGTTGTCGCTGATCTGGGGCGTGGCCACGCTCGCCACCGGTTTTGCGGGCAGCGTCACCATGCTGGTCGTGATGCGCTTCGCGCTCGGCGTCGGCGAAGGCGGCGCGTTTCCTACCGCGACGCGCGCCTTCACCTACTGGATGCCGGTGGCTGAGCGCGGCTTCGCGCAAGGCATCACGCACAGTTTCGCGCGTCTGGGCGGCGCGATCACGCCGCCGCTCGTGCTGGCCGTGGTGGCCACCGGCGGCTGGCGCGACGCGTTCATCCTGCTGGGCATCGCGAGCCTCGCGTGGACCGTGCTCTACCTCTTCGTGTTCACCAATTCGCCGGAACAGAACCGCCGCATCACGCCCGAGGAAACCGCGGAAATCGGCTACCGCGCCGGCGACTGCGACCGCGCCAAACATGCGGCCACGCCGTGGCGCAAACTGGTGCGCCGCATGTGGCTCGTCACGTTCGTCGACTTCTGCTATGGCTGGTTGCTGTGGGTCTATCTGACCTGGTTGCCGTCCTATCTGCGCGAGTCGCGCGGATTCGATCTCAAGCAACTGGCGCTCTTCACCGCGCTGCCGCTGCTCGCGGGCGTGGTCGGCGACACGCTCGGCGGCGTCGTGTCGGACAAGCTCTTCAAGATCACGGGCCGCTTGCGCTTCGCGCGCTGCGCGGTGCTGGTGGTGGGCATGGGCGGCTCGCTCGTGTTTCTGCTGCCGATGGTGTCCGCCACCGATCCGCTCACGGCTGTGTGGTTCCTGTCGGCTTCGTTCTTCTTCCTCGAAATCACCAACCCTGTGCTGTGGACGTTGCCACTCGATATTGCCGGCAAGTATGCGGGCACGGCCGGCGGCATGATGAACACAGGCTTTGGCGTGGCGGGGATGGTGTCGCCGGTGGTGTTCGGCTATCTGATCGAGAAGACCGGCAGCTACAACGTGCCGTTCAATATCTCCGCCGGGCTGCTCGCGGTCGGTATCGTCGCGGCGCTCTTCATCGACACCAGCAAGACTGTCGAGGCCGATGAAGAGCGCGAGCGCGCCGCCGGCGTGGAAATGGGCGGCATGCCGTCTTTCCTGCACGCGGGGGCGGCGGTGCGGCTGGAGCGCCATCACTTGCGCCGGCCGTTGCGGTGGCGCAAGTGAAGCGAGTGACCTGAGCGATGCAAGTCACGCAAGGCGGGCGCCTAGGCAGCGCCCGCCGCTGTTATTTCGCCGCCTTGAGCGCCCGCAAGCGCCAGATCAGGCTCGACGTGTCGAACCGATTGCCGCCGAGCGCCTGCACGTCCGCATAGAACTGGTCGACGAGCGCCGTCACCGGCAACGACGCGCCATTGCGCTTCGCTTCGTCGAGACAGAAGCCGAGGTCCTTGCGCATCCAGTCGACGGCAAAGCCGTAATCGAACTTGCCGTCGATCATGGTCTTGCCGCGATTGTCCATCTGCCAGCTGGCCGCCGCGCCCTTGCCGATCACTTCCAGCACCAGCGGCATGTCGAGGCCCGCGAGCTGGCCGAAGTTGATCGCCTCTGAGAGTCCCTGCACCATGCCGGCGATGCAGATCTGGTTGACCATCTTCGCCAGTTGCCCGGCGCCGACGGTCCCGATCAGCGTGACGGCCGCCGCGTAATGCGCGAGGACCGGTGACGCCTGCTGGAAGACGGCGGGCTCGCCGCCGCACATGATCGTCAGCTTGCCGTTCTGCGCGCCGGACTGGCCGCCCGACACGGGCGCGTCGATGAAATGCAGACTCTTCTGGCCAGCAATTTCCGCCAGCTCGCGCGCGACGTTCGCCGACGCCGTCGTGTGATCGACGAACGCGGTATGGGGCGCCATGCCGGCAAACGCGCCGTCGTCGCCGAGCGTGATGCTGCGCAGATCGTCGTCGTTGCCGACGCACGCGAGGATCAGGTCGGCGCCGTTTGCCGCTTCACGCGGCGTGCTCGCGGCGCGGCCGCCGTACTCGGATACCCATTGTTGCGCCTTCGACGCCGTGCGGTTGTACACGGTCACGTCGAGGCCTGCTTTCGCGAGATGGCCGGCCATGGGATAGCCCATCACGCCAAGGCCGAGAAAGGCGACGCGGCGAACGGTGGCGGTGGAGGGCTGCGCGGTTGGATGATTCATTGGGGCTCCGTGGGGTGGGCTGGGTTTGGGGTGGGGCAATCATTATGACAAGGCTGGCGTTTTTTAGCCGTGACGCCCCGTTGTACCGCCCCTACCATCCGCGCTGATTGCCGAAGATGACAAAAATCTCATTTTTCCGCCATGTTGGCACTCCGGCAGGGCCGTAGCATCGGTCGCACCTCGTCAACACATCACGCCTCCATGCTCACCCGCAACCTTGCTGCCGTACTTGCGATCGCTGCGGTGAATCCGGCGTTTGCGCAAGCCGATGCGCCTCTTGCGCAAGACGATAGAACGTTGCCGTCGAGCGCACAGCCTGCGCCGTCCGCCGCCTCCGCGTTGCCGCTCGACGAGGCGCTCGGCATCGCCGCCGAGAACAACCCGCTGCTGCGCGGCGCGCGCGCCGACGCCGATGCATCGCGCGGCACGTTCATGCAGGCGGGCGCCCGGCCCAATCCGCAGATCTCGCTGCTGCAGGAAGGGTTCGGCCGCACGGAGCGCACGTCGACGGCGCTCGTCAATCAGACCGTCGAACTCGGCGGCAAGCGTCAGGCGCGGCTGGACGTCGCCTCGTATGGACGCGAAGTGGCGCTCGCGTCGCTCGATGCACGCGGCGCGGCTCTGCGCTCGGACGTCATCGCCGCGTTTTACGGAATGCTCGCGGCGCAGCGCCAGTTGCAGGTCGCGGGTGAATCGGCCGACATCGCGGCGAGATCCGCGGAGCTGGCGGAGAAACGCGCGCGCGCGGGCAAAGTGTCGCCGGTCGAGGCGACCAAAGCACGGGTCGCCGCCACCGGTGTTCAGATCGAGCAGGGCAATGCGGCCTCGCGGTTGACCGTTGCCGCGGAAAAACTCGCCAACGTGACGGGCAGTCCGCTCGTGCGAGGCCGCCCTGTGACCGGCGATATCGAAAGCGTGCCGGCGATCGAGCCGCTTACCGAACTGTTGCCTCAACTGATCGACGCGCCGCTTGCGCGCGCCGCGAAGGCCGAGACGCTTCGGAGCAACGCCGCCATTGCCGTCGAGCGCGCGAAGCGCATTCCCGATATCACGTTCAGCGCAGGCATGAAGCGGGTCGTGACCGGTGGGGTGCCGGACAACCAGGCGGTGATCGGTGTCTCCATTCCGCTTCCGCTGTTCGACAACAACAAGGGTGCTCTGCTCGAATCGGTTCACAAAGCCGAGAAGGCAAGCGCCGACTTCGACAGCGAAAAGGCGCGCCTGCAACTGGAGTTGACTCAGGCGTACGCCAATTACGAGCGATCGAGCCTCGAGGCGCGGCGCCTGAAAACCGATGTCCTGCCGGCCGCGCGCGAGGCGCTCGACGCGATGTCGCGCGGTTACGAGCTCGGCAAGTTCGGCTTCCTCGATGTCCTGGATGCGCAGCGCACGCTGTTTCAGGTCCAGTCGCAATACGTACAGGCATTGACCGATGCGCACCTGGCTTACGCCGAAATCGGCCGGCTTGTCGGTGTCCCGCTTCGCAACAGCGCGCCCCGTCTACCTTGAAGGATTTTTCATGCTGCGCAGAAAACTCATCGTCGCCACTGTGGTAGCCCTCAGCGGCGTGAGTGTCGCGCTCGCCGTATTCGCGTTGACGCGAGTGTCGTCGAATGCTGGAGGTGCTTCGGGCGCCGTCGAAACATCGGCCCGCGCGCCAGCTTCGCCCGGCCAGCATGGCGGCACCGTGTTCGGAGACGGCGCGCTTGCCGTCGAAGTCGTCCTGTCCGAGAAGCCGGGAGACGCGCGGCTCGTCGTCTATCCTTTCGTCGACGGCAAACCCGCGGACAAGGACCTGGCCGTGTCGGGTTCCATGACGCGCTACGACGGTTCGATGCAGCCATTGCGATTCGCATCGGCAGGCCAGAAGCTGACGTCCGCCGAACCGATCGCGAAGCCCCACGTCTTCGACGCATTCATTCATCTCAAGTGGCGCGGACAATCCGCATCGTTCGTGTTTTCACGGGCCGATGGCGCAATTGCGCTCAGCGCGGCGCAAATCGAGGCGGCGCAGATTCGCCTCGACCGTGTCGGTCCCGCGCAGATTCTCACGACATTCCAGCTTCCCGGTGAGATCAAATTCAATGAGGATCGTACGGCCCACGTCGTGCCGCGCGTGGCAGGCATCGTCGAGCGAGTCAATGTATCGATCGGCGAAAAAGTCGCGAAAGGGCAAGTGCTGGCGGTCATCGCCAGCACCGATCTTGCCGATCGACGAAGTGAACTGCTGAGCGCGGAGCGCCGGCTCGCCGCCGCGCGAACGTCGTACGAGCGCGAAAAGACGCTCTGGCAGGAGCGCATCTCGGCCGAGCAGGACTATCTCCAGGCGCAGGTGCAGTTGCGCGAAGCCGAGATCGCCACGCAGAACGCCCGCGCGAAGCTGGCCGCGCTGAATGCTCCGCCATCGGCCGGCGCCTTGAACCGTTACGAATTGCGCGCGCCGTTTGCCGGGACGCTGGTCGAGAAGCACGCGACGCCCGGTGAGTCGATCGCGGCGGACGCCAAGGTGTTCGTTCTCTCGGACCTCTCGTCGGTGTGGGCCGAGATGGCGGTGCCGGCGCAGCGCCTGAACGACGTGCGTGTCGGCCGCGAAGCCACGGTCAGCGCCACCGCGTTCGACTCGAGGTCGAGCGGTCCGATTGCCTACGTCGGCGCGCTGCTCGGCGAGCAAACCCGCACCGCGCCGGCGCGCGTGGTGCTGCCGAATCCCGACGGCGCATGGCGGCCGGGCATGTTCGTCAACGTCTCGGTGGACGCCGGCAAACAAAGCGTGCCGCTCGCGGTGGCGAGCGACGCGTTGCAGGAGATCGACGGTGCGTCCGCCGTCTTCGTGCAGTCGCCCAAAGGCTTTGTCGCCCAAAGCGTCGAGACGGGACGCCGTGACGACAAGATCGTCGAAGTGGTGAAAGGACTTCGGCCGGGACAAAAGTATGCCGCGGCGAACAGTTTCGTCCTGAAGGCCGAACTCGGGAAAGGCAGTGCCGAGGAACATTGACGCCCCGACGCCATGACCTGCCATGACCGGCCTTAAGCAGACCGCTTTCCCGAGCCTCGGTTTCCAAGGATCCTCCGCATGTTTGAAAGACTGATTCGCTTCGCCATCGCGCACCGCTGGCTGGTCATGCTGGCCATTGCCGCGGTCGCGGGATGGGGCGTGTACAGCTATCAGAAGCTGCCCATCGACGCGGTGCCCGACATCACCAACGTTCAGGTGCAAATCAACACCTCGGCGCCGGGCTATTCGCCGCTCGAAGCCGAGCAACGCATCACGTATCCGGTGGAGACCGCGATGGCCGGTCTGCCCAATCTGGCGCAGACGCGCTCCATCTCCCGCTACGGCCTCTCTCAGGTCACGGTGATCTTCAAGGACGGCACCGACATCTATTTCGCGCGTCAGCTCGTCAACGAACGGATTCAGGAAGCCAAGGACAAACTGCCGCCCGGCGCGACGCCGGCGATGGGGCCGACGTCGACGGGCCTCGGCGAGATCTACCTGTGGACGGTGGAAGCCGACGCGTCAGCCGTCAAGCCGGACGGAACCCGCTACACGCCCGTGGATTTGCGCGAGCTTCAGGACTGGGTCGTCAAGCCGCAGCTTCGCAATGTGCCGGGCGTCACCGAGGTGAATTCCATCGGCGGCTTCGTGAAGGAGTTCCGGGTCGCGCCGAATCCCGCCAAGCTCATGTCCTACGGCTTGACGCTCGCGGACGTAGTGCGCGCTATCGACCGTAACAATGCCAATGTCGGCGCGGGCTACATCGAAAAACGCGGCGAGCAGTATCTCGTGCGGGTGCCCGGCCAGGCCCGCTCGGTCGAAGATATCGCCAATGTCGTGCTTACCAACGTGGGCGGCGTGCCGGTTCGCATCAAAGACGTCGGACAGGTGGACATAGGCCGTGAATTGCGCACGGGAGCCGCGACGTCGAACGGCGAAGAGGTCGTGCTCGGCACCGTGTTCATGCTGATCGGAGAGAACAGCCGCACCGTCGCCAAGGCGGTCTCCGTCAAGATGGAGGACGTCAACCGCACATTGCCGCCAGGCGTGCGCACGATTCCCGTTTATGACCGCACCGTGCTGGTTGAAAAAGCCGTGCAGACAGTGAAGAAGAACCTGCTCGAAGGAGCGGTGCTCGTGATCGTCGTGCTGTTTCTCTTTCTCGGCAACATGCGCGCGGCGCTGATCACGGCGCTCGTCATTCCGCTGTCGATGCTGATGACCTTCACCGGCATGGTCAATGCGAAGGTGAGCGCCAACCTCATGAGTCTGGGCGCACTCGACTTCGGGATCATCGTCGACGGCGCGGTCGTGATCGTCGAAAACTGTGTGAGGCGCCTTGCTCACGCGCAGACGCTCGCCGGCCGGCCGTTGACCCGCGAGGAGCGTTTCGCCGAGGTCTTTGGCGCGTCGCAGGAAGCGCGGCGCGCCCTGATATTCGGGCAACTGATCATCATGGTGGTCTATCTGCCGATTTTCGCGCTCACCGGCGTGGAGGCGAAAATGTTTCACCCGATGGCGGTCACGGTCGTGATGGCGCTGGCTGCCGCAATGGTGTTGACGGTCACCTTCATCCCCGCCGCGGTGGCGCTGTTTATCGGCAAGCGCGTCGAGGAAAAGGAAAACCGCTTGATGGGTTGGGCGAGGCGAGCCTATGAACCGCTGCTCACCGCTTTCATGACGCGCCCGAAACGCGTGTTCGCCGGCGCGGCCCTGATCGTCACACTGAGTATCGGTCTGGCGGCGCGGCTCGGCAGCGAGTTCGTCCCGAGTCTGAACGAGGGCGACCTGGCGGTGGCCGCATTGCGCATTCCGGGTACGAGTCTGTCCCAGTCGGTCAGTATGCAAAAGTCTATTGAGAAAACGTTGAAGCAACGGTTTCCGGAAATCGAGCGTGTGTTTGCCCGCACGGGGACGGCGGAGATCGCCGCGGATCCGATGCCGCCCAATCTGTCCGACGGCTACATCATGCTCAAGCCGACGGACAAGTGGCCGGACCCGAACAAGTCGCGCGACAAACTCGTCGAGGAAATCGAAGCGGTGCTCGCGGAACTGCCGGGCAATAGCTACCAGTTCTCTCAGCCGATTCAACTGCGCTTCAACGAGTTGATTTCCGGCGTACGCAGCGACGTGGCGGTGAAACTCTTCGGCGACGACATGGCAGTGCTCAGCGGCACGGGCGAGAAGATCGCGGCGGCATTGCAGAAAGTGCCGGGCGCTTCGGAAGTGAAGATGGAACAAACCAGCGGCTTGCCGGTTCTCACCATCAACGTGGACCGGGACAAGCTGGCGCGCTACGGCGTCACAATGGGTGACATTCAGGACACGGTCGCGGCCGCGGTCGGCGGGCAGAAAAGCGGCACGCTGTTTCAGGGCGACCGGCGTTTCGATATCGTCGTGCGCTTGCCGGACGAACTTCGCTCGGATATCGAAGCGATCAAGCGCCTGCCAATTGCACTGCCGTTTCCCGCGCCGGTGAGCGGCAGCGTGCCGCTTGCGCAGGCGCCTTTTGTGCCGCTCGCCGAGCTGGCCACGGTCGACGTCGCTCCCGGTCCCAACCAGATCAGCCGCGAAGACGGCAAGCGGCGCGTCGTGGTGAGCGCGAATGTGCGCGGACGCGATGTCGGCTCTTTCGTGGCCGACGCGCGCGAGCAGATCCGTCAGGACGTTCAGGTGCCCCCGGGTTACTGGTTGTCGTGGGGCGGACAGTTCGAGCAGTTGCAAAGCGCGAGCGAGCGCCTGAAGCTGGTCGTGCCGCTTTCGCTCTTCATGGTGTTTGTCCTGCTGTTCATCATGTTTAATAATGCTAAGGATGGCTTGCTGGTGTTCACGGGCATTCCGTTCGCGTTGAGCGGCGGCGTGCTGTCGCTGTGGTTGAGGGATATTCCGCTTTCCATTACCGCGGCGGTCGGCTTCATTGCGCTGTCGGGTGTCGCGGTGCTGAACGGGCTCGTCATGATTTCCTTCATCAGAAATCTGCGCGAGGACGGCATGGAACTGGACGCGGCTGTCCGTGAGGGCGCCCTGACGCGGCTGCGGCCCGTCCTGATGACGGCGCTCGTCGCGTCGCTCGGTTTTTTGCCGATGGCATTCGCCACCGGCACGGGCTCGGAAGTGCAGCGGCCGCTGGCAACGGTGGTCATTGGTGGCATCCTGTCGTCCACGGCGCTGACGTTGCTGGTTTTGCCCGTGCTGTACCGGGCCGCTCATTCGTCTTCATGGCGCGCTGCTGCATTGAGCCGGCTGGCGAAAACTTCGCCCGGCCAGTTACTGCGCCGGTTCGGCATTTTTTCGAGGTAGTGTGAATGCGGATTTTGTTAGTGGAAGACGAGCCGAAGACCGGCGCCTATCTTCGCAAAGGTCTATCGGAGGCGGGATACGTAGTCGATTGGGCGGAAGACGGTGTCACGGGCCAGCATCAGGCGGAGACGGAAGACTACGACCTGCTGATCCTCGACGTGATGCTGCCGGGACAGGACGGTTGGACGCTGCTGCAAAACCTTCGCCGCACGCGGCCCACGCCCGTGCTGTTTCTCACCGCGCGCGACGACGTCGACGATCGCGTCAAGGGACTGGAACTCGGCGCCGACGACTACCTCGCGAAACCGTTCGACTTCGTCGAGCTGATCGCGCGCGTGAGGTCGATCCTGAGGCGCGGCAAGCCACGTGAATCCACGTCGCTCAAGGTCGCGGATCTTGAACTGGATCTGACGCGGCGCAAGGCGACCCGTCAGGGCGACGTGATCCTGCTGACCGCCAAGGAGTTCACGCTGCTGTGGCTGCTCATGCGCAAGGAAGGCGAAATCCTGCCCCGCGCCACGATTGCTTCGCAGGTGTGGGACATGAACTTCAACAGCGATACGAACGTCGTGGATTCGGCAGTCAGGCGGCTGCGCTCCAAGGTCGACGACGCCTACGAACCCAAGCTCATTCACACCGTGAGAGGCATGGGCTACGTGCTGGAAAACCGGTGCGGCGGCAATTGATCAGGCGCGTAGTGCCGCGAACGCTGCGGGCGAGGCTCACCGCTCTCATCATCCTGTCGACCTCGGCGATCCTCGCGTTGAGCGGCATTGCGCTGTATGAGGCGCTGCGCAGCCGCCTCGAGTCGACCTCGATCGAGCTGATGTCCGGCACGATGGCAGCGCTGCAGACGCATCTGGCCGCGAGTCGGAACGCCGATGAGATTACCGGCGATCCGCAGACGTGGATCGACCTGTTGCATGGGCACCCGAACATGGCGCTCGCCATCTACGATGCGACGGGCCAACGCCTTTTGAGCACGTCGGGCTTCCAGACCTATGCGCCGCTTCTTGCCGCGCGTGCGGACCGTGCATCCGCCCCTCTCGCACGCGCCGGCTCGAATCTTCGATACCTCGTCGCCTTGGCACCGCTCGGCGACACGAACGGGCCGCCGGTGCGCGTCGCGCTTCAGTACGACGGCACCAGTGACCGGTTGCTGTTGCGGGCGCATGCGTCCACCGCGGTCATCATTCAAGTGTTCGGGGTGATTCTGGCTGCCGCGTTTGCCTACGGTATCGCCACGCTCGGTTTGCTCCCGCTGCGAAGGCTCGTGGCCCAGGCGGAGGCGATGTCGACGAGCCGCCTCGCGCAGCCTTTGCCCGAACTCGAAGCGTCGGGCGAATTGAAAGAGCTGGAGTACGCGTTCAACGGCATGCTGGCGCGGCTCGATGAGTCGTTCACGCGGCTGAATCAGTTTTCCTCCAATCTTGCACACGACATGCGCACGCCGCTCACCAATCTGCTCGCCGCGGCTCAGGTTGCGTTGTCACAGCCGCGGAGCGCGGAAGACTATCGGGACGTGATCGAATCGAGCGTGGACGAGTATCAGCGACTGTCACGAATGATCGAGGACATGCTGTTTCTTGCGCGCTCGGAGCAGGCCGAGGCGGCGTTGTCATTGCGCTCGCTCGACGCAGTCGCGGAGGCTGAACGCATCGCCGGCTACTACGAGACCATGGCGGAAGATGCGCAGGTCAGGATCGAGGTGACGGGGCAGGCGAAGGTGCATGCCGATCTGCTGCTCTTCCAGCGCGCGCTCAGCAATCTGCTGTCGAACGCGCTCGCGCAGGCGCCGCAAGGCAGCACCATTACGATTGACTGCAAGGAGGAGCCGGATTCGACCACGCTGAGCGTGTCGGATTCGGGACCGGGCATCGAAGCTCGTCATCTCATGCGCATCTTCGAGCGGTTTTATCGAGTCGATCCTGCGCGCCGGGGTTCGGCCTCGGGGACGGGGCTTGGCCTCGCCATCGTGAAGTCGATCATGAACAGCCACGCGGGTCAGTGCGGCTGCGAAAGTCAGGCTCATGTCCGTACCCGTTTCTGGCTGCGTTTTCCTCTGCGCGGGTGCTTGGGTGCCGGCGTGACGACGCCCGTGGCACGCGGCGCCGTGCGCAAGGATTGAGGACGCCGCGTTCATTGGCAACAGACGTGCAAGCATGCCGCCGGGGATGTTGCTCCCGGTGGCGGCCGCCGTTAGTTCGAAGCGAAGGTGTCATGCTGGTCCATCGAGGGCGCTGTTTCGCCGGCATGCGACGAAATTGCGTGTATCTGCCTGTTCCGCGCAATCGTGTTGGCATCTGCCGGGTATTGTGCCTTGCTGGTTGGGATCACGCCGTCGTGTTGGGCTTGAACCAATTCCTGGTTCACCTGCGCGCGAGACTTGCCTTGCGCCTGCGCAGCTTGTGACGCCGCGCCGATCATCGTGATGGCAGCGACTGACAGTGTGAAGAGTCTGGCAGCATTCATGTTGAAATCTCCTTTGTGACGACCGCCGGTTGGCGATTCATGAGCTCAGTTTGAATCGCAGACGGTGTGCCATCGTGACCGCAACATGAGAAAAATGTCAGAACATGCGGTATTGATGAAGCGGCAATCGGGGCCGCCTGAATGAGATTTTTGTCATATTGGCGTGATGCTGGCGGCGATCTTCGCGGAGCAGGATGACTCATCTTCTTCCACGAACGACCAGGCGGCGAACATGCGCGCGTTGTTGCTGAAATCTCCCTTATTGGTCGTCTTGGCCGCAAGCCTCGCCGGATGTGCAAGCGGTGGCGGCAAGCCGGCGGCTTCTGCCAATACATCGACTTCCGCGCAAAAGACGACGGCGCCGGCGGACCTCGCGCCAGGCGAGCAGATCGACTACGCCGGCCATCGCTGCGGGAATCCGAATCTGTACGTGAAGATGCATCTGTGTGTTTTTCCGCGCCGATAGCGTGGCATACGTGCCGGCCGTCGCGCGGCGGTTTGACGGCCCAGGCGCGGTCTATCCACATTCGAGAACAATCCTCTCCACGGACGGCCCTTATTCTCAAGCGCCCATCTTTCTAGACTGTCGTCACTGAATTGCGAACAGGGCTGTTCGTAGCAGAACAAAGCGAAGTCTGGAGGTCGTCATCATGAAGTCCCTTATTCAAGCCGTTGTGGTTGCCGCTATCCTTGCAGCACCCGTTGCCGTGTTCGCTCAGTCGAACTCGCCTGTGACCCGTGCGCAAGTGCGTGCCGAATTGATCGAACTCGAACAGGCCGGCTATAACCCGGCCCGCGGCGAAGACCCGAACTATCCGGCCGATATTCAGGCCGCCGAAGCGCGCGTGGCGGCACGGCACGCGGCGACAGGTTTCGGCGGCACCATGAGCGGTTCGTCGGACGCGGGACGTGCGCCTGTGTCCGCGGCGGATTGGAATGCGATGTACAGCCATCCGTGATGAGCGGTGCGCGAATGCATGAATCCGCGCTGCTTATGGCGGGATCACCGTCATCCTGAATGGGCCGCCGTGTTCAGCGGCGTGCGTGACGGCGTCATTGGCATCCTCGAGTGGGAACGTCTGTTGCGCCACTGGACAACCGCTGTCCACGAACCGGACAGCACGTTGAGTCACCGCTGGCCGCGTGGCCATGCTCGCGGCGTTCGCGGCTCGATGGCATACGAGTTGCGCCAGGCTGACCGCCGTCCCGGCACTCGTCGCCAGTGAGGTCGTCCGCATGTTGAAGCCGATACGCTCGAACCGTTCGCCAAGCGGCGCGCGGGACCGGTGCGCCGTGCGCGGTGCATCGTGAAAGCCCAGCGCGCGCTCGAGGCGCTGAATTTCTTCGTGGCCGATGTGCAAGCCGGCATCGGACCGTTTCTCGGCGTGTTCCTGGCTGGGCATGGTCAGGCAGCAGGGTTTCGACCGGCAGTTCGGCCGCAACCAGGTGGCCAATCATGGCGGCAATGTCGTTGCGGCAGCGTTGTCGGGTTGGCTGGGCTGGCGTTACGGGTTCGGCGCGGTGTTCGTCCTGAGCGCGCTGTTCGGCTTGCTGTCGATTGCCGCCGTGGCGTCGATGACGGTGCAGGGCGCCGGCGCGGCGTTGAGCCCGGCGTTGGGTGGAATCCTCGCGCACCGTTTCGGTTATCCCGCCGCATTCATCGCGCTCGGCGCGGTGTCGACCGGTTCGCTGGTTTTGTGGCTGAGCTTCGGGGCGTCGCTCCGACATGTGCGCGCGCCCGGTGACGGAGCCGAACGCGATGCGCTCGAGGCGACGCCCCCAGTGTCGTGACGCCCATTTCCACTGACCGTTGGTACGCCGCTTGCTGCCCGCTGATGTTTTTATCGCAAGCTGTCACACATGCCCCGAACCCCCGCTACTTGCCAAAGGTGGAGCGCCCGTGAGATCCGGGTCTTGCACGAAGTGCCGCGCGTGCTGGTCGTCGACGACAACGCCGGCGCCGCCGAGGCGCTCGCCACCTATCTCTCTTACGAAGGCGTGGAAGCCCGCGCCGCCAATGGCTGCGAGCAGGCGCTGCGCTGCGTGCGGGACTGGGTGCCGGACGTCGTGGTGCTCGACATCATGATGCCGGAGCGCGACGGCTATGAAACCGCGAGCGCGCTACGCAGCTATCTGCCGACGCAGAGTCTGGGCATTGTCGCGTTCACGTCGCTCGACGAGGATCACGTCAAGGAAACCGGCAAGGCACGTCACAATTTCGACGGATATTGTCAAAAAGGCACGGCGCCGACGGCGCTGCTGGCGTTGATGCGAAAGCTCTGGCGGGAATAGCTGCGCTGGATCGCGTCGCGTGCGTCACGTTGGCGCAAGCGGCGGATTTCCGGCTCAAGCCAACTCGCTCTCCGCCGGTTCCTCGACGATCTGCTTGAGAATCGCCTCCATCAACCCCGGAAACCGGGCATCCAGTTCCGCGCGCCGCAGCGAATTCTGATGCACGGTGCCGGCCACGCGCGTACGCACGAGGCCTGCCTCACGCAGGATCCGGAAGTGATGGGACACGCTCGACTTCGGGCGGCCGCCGTCGAGTTCGCCGCAGGTGGCCTCGTCGACCGACGCGAGGCGCCGGACGATCTCCAGGCGGACCGGGTCGCTGAGGGCATGAAAGAGCCGCCCGAGCGCGAAATCCTCGGCGGCGGGGTGGTTATAAGTGCGCATCCTGCAAATGATAAAGGTTTCTGCGATACTTCGTTATTCGATGTTTATCGAACTACCGTACAAGCAAGTCCAGAGGAGTTTAGCCTGATGTCCGCATTGTTCCAGCCCTACAAGCTCAAAGACGTTTCCCTGCGCAACCGGATCGCCATTCCGCCGATGTGCCAGTACACCGCCGAAGACGGCGTGATCAACGAGTGGCATCGCGTCCACCTGGCGGGTCTGGCGCGCGGCGGCGCGGGGCTGGTGATCGTCGAGGCGACGGCCGTGTCGCCCGAAGGCCGCATCACGCCGGGTTGCGCCGGCATCTGGACGGACGAGCAGGCGCGGGCTTTCGCGCCGGTCGTGGCGTCGATCAAGGCCGCCGGCGCGGTGCCGGGCATCCAGATCGGTCACGCGGGCCGCAAAGCCAGCGCGAACCGTCCGTGGGAAGGCGACGATCACATCGCCGACGACGACAGCCGCGGCTGGCAAACCATCGCGCCGTCGGCGATCGCGTTCGGCGGCGGTCTGCCGAAGGTGCCGAAAGCCATGACGCTCGACGACATCGCACGCGTCCGCGAAGATTTCGTCGCCGCCGCGAAGCGTGCGCGTGACGCGGGCTTCGAATGGCTTGAACTGCATTTCGCGCATGGCTATCTCGGCCAGAGCTTCTTCTCGACGCACTCCAACCAGCGCGACGACGCCTACGGCGGCAGCCTCGAGAACCGCAGCCGCTTCATGCTCGAAACGCTGGCGGCGGTGCGCAAGGTGTGGCCGGAGCATCTGCCGTTGACGGCGCGCTTCGGCGTGATCGAGTACGACGGACGTGACGAGGAAACCTTGGTCGAATCGATTGAACTGGCGAGGAATTTCAAGCGCGAAGGGCTGGACATGCTGAGCGTCAGCGTCGGCTTTTCCACGCCGACGGCGGCGATCCCGTGGGCGCCGGCGTTTCTCGCGCCGATCGCCGAGCGCGTGCGCCGCGAGGCCGGCATCCCGGTTTCGTCGGCGTGGGGCATCGATACGCCGGAATTGGCGGATCGTTCGGTGAAGGACGGGCAACTGGATCTGGTGATGGTCGGCCGCGCGCATCTGGCCGATCCGCACTGGCCGTACCATGCGGCGAAAAAGCTTGGCCTCGAACGTCCGTCGTGGACGTTGCCGGCGCCTTACGCGCATTGGCTGGAACGCTACAAGGTCGCCTAAGCTTCCGCTTCGAGTCTGTTGTACCGGTTGATTGTGCCGCTTGTCCTGCCAATTCATGGGCCGGGGCAGGCGGCACATCGCATTCTGTCTCCACGCGAGCGCCCGGCGCCGCGTCTCCCCACGCGCTAGACCGACTGCAGCGCCCGCAACATCTCATGCCCGAGCGCTCTGCCGCTCAGCCATGCGCCTTCCACTCGTCCGCCATTTAGCCAGTCGCCGCACAGGCCGAGGCCATCGACCTCGCGCCATACATAACCCGGCGTGGGATCGCCGTCCGGTGCGACGTCCGCGTGACGCCAGCGATGCGCGGTCCACGCCGCGGGCTTCGGTCCGCCACAACGTTGGAAAGCTTCCAGCATGGCGGCCGCCACCTGCTCGGCCGGCGTGTCGAGGTGCGCTTCGCTCCACTCCGCGGTTGCGTGCAGCAGCCAGGTTTCCCGACCGCCGCGGCTGGGCTTGCTGCTGTCGCGCGCCATCCAGCGAAGCGGTCCGTGGTTGACGAAGGCGGCGTCGAACGCCAGCGGCACACGGCCGTCGAAGCGCAGCATCAGCGCCCAGCACGCGCGCATCACGGTGCTGCGCGCCATCGTCGCGAGTTCGGGCGCCGGCGCGTGCAGCAGCGGCGCGACTTGCGGCGCCGGCATGGCGAGCACGACCGCATCGAATTTGTCGTCGATGGCGCCGTGCTCGGCCGACCAGAGCCGCCAGCCTTGCGGCTCGCACAACACTTTCTCGATCGTGCACCCAGTGGTGAGCGGCAGCGTTTCAGCCAGCAACCGTGCCGGCGCGCTCATGCGCGGCGTGCCGACGAAGCGCTCGATGCGCGTGGTGTGCGCCATCGAACTCGGCGTGCCCAGCACGGCGAGGCGCGCGGGCCATGCCGCTGCGGCCCCGGCTTTCTGCCAGCGCGCGACTTCGGCCCGAAACGCGCGGTCGCGGGCGGTGAAATATTGCGCGCCGTGGTCGCACTGCCAGTCTCCGTCGCGCCGCGCGCTCATGCGGCCGGCCGGGCCGCGGCTCCGGTCGAACAGGCGCAGCCGGCAACCGGCGGCGCGCAGGGTCGTGGCGCATGACAGACCGGCAATGCCTGCGCCGACGACCGCGATATGGGGGCGGGAGTCAGAAGTCTTCACGATGCATTGACCTGGATGGCTGGAAGGGCTGTCCGGCGCCGGACGAGGCGGCCGCTTGCGGTGCCGCACGGGCGTCGTGGGTAGTCGTCAGGTAGAGGAGGCGAAATGTGGGAGTGACGTTAAAAATCATAGTGCATCAAAAATTGCGTTTCAATTAGGGATTGTGAGTCGCTAAATCGTTTCGTATCGTTGGAAATGCAGTATGCTTGAATCGAGAATTCGATCACTTAGGGTTTCACGATGACTTCATCTTACGAGCAACAACCGGCTCAACAGGGCTACAGAAGCGGCGAGGCGGCGCGCCTGGCTAAGATGCCGGTCACGACCCTGCGGATCTGGGAGCGTCGTTACGGCGTGGTCGGGCCGGCCAAAACCGCGTCAGGCCAGCGTCTCTACACAGAAGACGACGTCAAGCGACTCAGTTTGATCAAACTGCTGGTGAGCCGCGGCCACGCGATCGGCGCGATTGCGCGGCTCGATCGCGAGCAATTGCAGTTTCTGGCCGCGCGCAGCGGACGCGAGAGCGGCGGCGCGGCTGACATACCGCTTGTCGAGTCCGTCGATCTGCGGTTGGCTTTGGTGGGCGGCAGCCTGGCGCAGCGTTTCCAGGCGTCGGGTGTCGATTTGCGGCCCTACGGCGTGAACGAGCTGATCACGTTCGCCGATCTCTCTATCGCGGGCCCCGGCGCGAGCGGTGAGCGCCGCGAGTCGATCGATGCGCTGTTGGTCAGCGTCGACTCACTGCAAGAGGACATCGCGTCGCAGATCATCGCGCTCGGCGACGCCGTCCGCGCGAAGGCGATCGCGGTGGTCTACAGCTTCGGTACCGGCCCGGCGGCGGAGATTCTGCGCGTGGCGGGCGTGCGTCTTTATCGCGAGCCCGACAGCCGGACGGAATTCCGTCAGATGCTCGGCGACCTGTGCGAACGCGTCCGCATGCAGGAGCGCATCGGCGACGACGCCGTGTGGTCGCGCGTGCGCCGTCGCTACGACGACCGCGAACTGGAAACCATTGCGGGCCGTTCTTCCACGATCGCGTGTGAGTGTCCGCGCCACCTGGCGGAGCTGGTCATGAAGCTGTCGGCGTTCGAGCGCTACAGCGACGCCTGCGCGTCGCGCTCGGCGCAGGACGCCGCGCTGCATCGCTATCTGGGCGACGTCAGCAACCGGGCTTGCGCGATGGTCGAGGCGGCGCTCGAGCGCGTCGCGCGGGAAGAGGGCTGGTTTGCCGGACCTCAGTCGCCACAAGCCGATCAGGCGTAGTACGGCGCGCACCGTCCCGGAGGATGTGCAATGTCACAGGATGCTTCGACCGACGCGACCCTCTGCGCGTCCGCTCTGGATCAGAAGAGCGCGTATCTCGCGGCGCTGCTCGAGCGTGTTTCACGGCACGAGGCCGGCGCGTTCGAGGCGCTGTACCGGGCGTCGGCGCCGTCGCTGTTCGGCCTTGCGGTGCGTGTGACCCGCACTAGCGAGTCGGCCGAAGAAGTGGTGCAGGACGGCTTCATCAAGATCTGGCGCTTCGCCGGTTCGTATGATCCGGACAAGGCCTCGCCGTCCACGTGGATGTCGACCATTGTGAAGAACCAGGCGCTCGATTATTTGCGGCGCAATCCGTACTCGGGCGTCTATGTCGAGGAACTGGACGAGCGCATCGCCGCGAGCGACGCCGACGTGAACTTCTGGCAGGAGTTCGCGCTGGACGCCGAACGTCTGTCCTTCTATCTCGGCCGGTTGACGCCGGTTCAGCGTCAGGCGATCTCGCTCGCCTATTTCCGGGGCCAGTCGCAATCGGAGATCGCGCATACGCTCGATGCGCCGATCGGCACGGTCAAGAGCTGGATCAGCCGTGGACTGGAGTCGCTACGCGCCATGGTCGAGGCGCGACATGCGCCGCATCACGGCGGCCTCTACTGATCCGCGGAACGGCCCTTGCTGCAAGGTCTTTTCATTGACCTGACACGGAGGCTTGACGCATGAACCCTTATATCGTCGCTCACATGATGTCCTCGCTGGACGGCCGCAGCCTGACGGACGGCTGGCACCTCGACTATGCGTCGGACCTGTACGAAGACACGGCTGCCACTTTCGAAGCCGACGGCTGGATCTGCGGGCGCGTCACCATGCAGGAGATTGCGCACGGCACGGATTATCCGAAAGGGCTCGCCAAGGGCACGGTGCCTCGCACCGACCATTTCGTTGAACGCAAAGCGGACCAATACGCGATTTCGATCGATCCGCAGGGCCGCGTGGCGTGGAAGAGCAACACCGCGCTCAAGTCGCACGTGATCGAAGTGCTGACCGAACAGGTCGCCGACGACTACCTCGCTTACCTGCAATCGATCGGCGTGTCCTACGTGTTCGGCGGCAAGACCGAGATCGATCTCGGCAAGGTCGTGCAGACATTGGCGCGTGAGCTCGGCGTGAAGAAGCTGATCGTGGAGGGCGGATCGCAGGTGAGCGGGGCGTTCGTGAACGCCGGTCTCGTCGACGAAGTGAGCGTGCTGATTTTGCCGCTGGTGGATGGCCGCAGCGAACATCCTTCCTCGTTCGAAGTGGCGATGGAAAAGTGGCAAGCGCCCGCGTATTTGAAGCTCACGTCCGTTGAACAAAAGGAACACGGTGCGGTGTGGCTGCGTTATACGAAGGCCTAGAAAGCGAACGGCAGAGTGGGATCGAAATCCGGCTCTGCCGCGCGCTGTTCACGATCGTTCCGGTTCAACAAACCGGCCAATGCGTTATCAACCTTTGATGTGCTCCGTCGAAAGCCAGCCGCCATTCACGCCGATCTCGCCAATCTGCTTGGCCACCGCGTCGGCGAGGCGCTTCGCGTCCGCTGACACACCGGCGCGTTTGGTTTCGGATACGGCGTGCAAGCCGCCACCCACCGCCGCCGAAGTCGCGATACTGCCGGCCGCCGCGCCCACGCCCGCGGTCTCGACCATACCCGGCGCCTTGCCGCTGTCGGCGTTGGCGGTGAAGGTTTGCACCAGACGCGGTGCGCCGCCCGCGGGCTTGTACAGAATCTGCACCGAACTGCTGACCTCGCTCTTGCCCGCACCGAGGCCGATCAACATGCGGCGACGGCGATTACCCGAGTCGATCGTATCGAAGCTGCCTTGCACGAGCAGCACATTCTGATCGGCGGGTGCGGGGATGTCCGAGCGGATCGCACGCAGACCCATCGACTGCAATTGATGCACGATTTCGTTGGCGACCTGCTCGCGGACTTCGGCGGCATCGGCGGCCTGCTTTTGCGCAGCGGACGACCCTTCGAGCCGCGTCTTCACCTTCTGCATCATGCCGCCGTCCAGTTTGACCTGATCCGGATTGGCGTCGAAGGTGTAGACATAGATGTTGTCCGGGCGCACCTGGACCGGCGTGCTCGCCTCGCTGGGGTTCTTGATGCTGCTGCCGGCGCAGCCGGTCAGCAGCGCGCTGCAGCAAACCATCGTCACGCAGGCCAAACGGGCGGCATTTTTTCTGAGGAATTTCACTGAAGTAGGCAACATGTTGATCCTGTCGTCGGCACGCGGTGCCGGAATGTTCGAACGGTTCTCTCGATGATCGGGCAACCGTAGGATCGTTGATCATCGGCGAAACGTCTCGCACGTGAAGCACCCTTGATCTCATGCGTTTTGTTTCGTACGCACCGGCAGCGAAACGAAGTATGGCCGCGTCACTTCCCGAACTCCATTCAACAATTATTTCGTCCTATGTCACGGCGCGAAGTGGCCTCGCTTATGGCTTTTGCGTGTCGCAAAAGTCAGCGGACCTGGCGGGAAAAGAGAGAATGTGCGGATGTGAATCGACCGCGCCGGCCAGCGGCGTGAGGTCATGCAACTGCGCGTGCAACGGCGCGTGCGATGCCATGCGTGTCGGCCATCAGTTCAAGGCGAGCTTGATGATGCAGCCAAGGACAAAAACCAGTAGGACGGCGGCAACGGCCATGTTCAGCGGGTAGCGCATTCTTCACCAGGGCACCAGGGTTGCAGTGCTCATATCCTAATCACCTGACGGAAGATGAGAAGTGGTCAGTGAAGCGGCAATGTGGGAAAGCTAACGCAGCATGCTGAATGGTTAGGCAAGGTGCAGGCGGGAGCGCTTCCAATCGGAAACTCGACGGTTTGAGTTGCCGCGCGGCTGTTTATCGAAGGAAAAAATGCCTGTGTGCGAAGCGCCCTGGCGCGCGTGTCGGACGGTCACTCAGCTAGCGAGGCGCGCGGCGGTGAAGCACGGCATGGACTGATCACGCGGTTCATGCGCGGCGTCACGGCGAAGCTTACGTGGTGACGCCGTGGCGAGAATTTACTGCGCCTGAGCCGGCGGTGGGATCCCGCCCTGCGCGCCATGCGGCGCCTTGTTGGCGGCGGCGAGGTCTTCCGACAGACTGGTGCGCAGTGTCGCGATCGCCTGATCGGGATTGGCGGGCTTCAACTGCTCGCGAGCCAGCGAGTCATACACATAGTGACGCAGCATCGGATCTTGCGTCTTGTTCAGCACGTCGTGATACACCGCGATGATTTCGCCTTGATGTCCGCTCATCGCGTACAGGCGGCGCAACTGTTCCAGATCGTTGATCACCGCGAAGCCGGGGCCCATCGGACCCATCGGACCCATCCGGCCATGCGGCGGCGGCCCGTCGCCGCGCTGCGGCTCGCCATGCGACTGAGGGGCCGCGGGCGGCGGCGCTTCCTGGGCAAACGCGGCCATCGCGGCCAGAGTCAGACCGGCGCTCAGCGCCGCGCTCAAGATTGCTTTTTTCATGAACTCGCTCCCATCGAGACAGAACCGGCGCTACAGTGCGCCAACACATGAGCAACGATAGTCGACATGCCGATTCGTCGGGTTACTGAAGCCGTCTTGTAACTTACCGGGCCTTCCATGCCACGCGGCCAATGGCCGCCAAATCCCGTCGACGGGTAAGGCGTGAGCCAGGGTGTGCCCGCTGGCGCATTGTTTCCGGATGGCGCATGATTGAGCGATGTGCCGTCCGACCCCAGAACCAGCCCGTTCCGGCGGACGCGCGGCGCACGCGACGCCGCCAGTGCATGCGTCACGGAGACATAGCGCGGCGATGCACCGCCGGCGAGTATTCAACCGTTAAGGAGGATTTCGCATGGACCGACCTGACGCCGCCAATCCGTTTGGCGATCTCACCAAAATGTTGGAGCAGTTCAAGCTCCCCGGTTTCGACGTACCCGCCATCATGGAAGCGCGACGCAAGGACATGGAAGCACTGGTTCAGGCGAATCAGACGGCCTTCCAGGGCATGCAGTCGCTTGCCCAGAAACAGGCCGACATGTTGCGCTCGACGCTGAGCGAATTGCAGTCGCTGACGGGCCAGTTGTCGGCCGGCGGTGCCGCGCCTTCGGGCAAAGCCGCCGAGTTGATCCAGCAGAGTCTGCACAAGTCGCTTGCCGATATGCAGCAACTGGCGCAAGCGGCGTATCAGACGCAAGCCGAGTCGTATGCGGTGATCGCAAAACGCGTAGAAGAAAACGTGCAGGAGCTTAAGTCGCTTTTGCAGCAGCAGAAAAAGTAACGGGCGCTGATGCGTCGAATCGCTGACGCGTTACGTTCGAATCACCGATGCCGTGAATGACCCTCGAGTCATCCGCGGCATTTTTTTTGTTCTGCGGATCACGATCACTGCGTCGATTTTCTCTTCACACGAAAAGCCTTTTAGCGTCTTGTATTGTCAGAGGAAAACGGGCATTTTGCCTGACGTTTTCAGCGCCCGCTTACATTGATCGCGCAATGTTGCGCGCATTGATTTTTTTCTGCATGGACCTTGGACAGTTCGCGTTTCTGTTCGCTTTGAACGAGCCACGAAGCCAGAACGCTCGCTCAAGCGCCGCCCGTTGGTGATCTGGTCCTGAAATATCAAACAGGCTAAAACGACGCCGCGTGGCGGAAAGGTTTAAATCCTTCCGCAAACGATTGCAGCGCCTCGCCGCGATGGCTAAAGTTTCGCGTCACCACTCCGTAGACGCATTCACGCAGCTCAACCAGTGTGAACGCCGCATCTGTACCACTGGCGAAGCGTGCGCCCCTTGTTTCCGTTTGTGATCGGCTCAACGCCTGGTCACGAGCGTTTCACCTCGAAGGAACTCACTTGAAACCGATGCTCTATTCAAGCATTGCTCGCGCGATGCTCGGGGCAAGCTGTGCGCTGTCGTTTGCCGCGCACGCGACGCTCGGCCAGAACGTCAGCACCGTCGACGGAGATCAGTCCCGCTTGCGCGCAGTGGCTCACACGTCCACTACGCAAAGCGCGTATTCGGTACACCTGATGACGCTGCCGTCCGGCACGCTGGTGCGCGAGTACGTCGCGCGCAACGGCATCGTGTTCGGTGTTGCGTGGGAAGGGCCGACCCTGCCGGATCTGAAATCCATGCTGGGGACGTCGTTCGACGTGTACGTCGCCGCCACCGCGACGCGCCGCGGCACACCACTCGCGGTCTCCAACAGCGAACTGGTCGTGTACTCCGGCGGGCATCTGCGCGCTTTCTCCGGTTATGCCTATCTGCCGCAAGCGGTGCCCGCAGGCGTCGATGTCGGCGTCATTCAATAACGGAGCGGATATGCGACAGATGTCTTCGTTCAAAACCTTGCTCTGCGCGGCGCTGCTCGCGTTGCTCGTCAGTGCGTGCGGCGGCGGGGGCGGCGGCTCCAGCGGTTCGGGCAGCGCGGCCGGCACCAACGGTTCGACTTCCTCGTCCGGTCCCTCCCTGGTCAACACCTCGCCGTCGTCGCAATCGCTGGCCGCGAACGCGGTGCGCGTGACGATCGATTCCGGCGTGAGCGATGTGCCGAACATGCCGTTCGTCAGCCTCACGATCTGCGCGCCGGGCACGACGCAATGTCAAACCATCGACCACGTGCTGGTCGATACCGGGTCGTGGGGCGTGCGCCTATTCGCATCCCAGTTGCCTGCTTCGATGACGCTGCCGCAGCAGAAAGACGCGTCGGGCCATCTGGTCGCCGAATGCATGCAGTTTTTCGACGGCTACACGTGGGGCCCGGTCAAGCTCGCCGATTTGCAGATCGCCAGCGAAAAAGCCGCGTCGCTGCCGATCCAGGTGATCGACCCGAACTACGCAGCGCTACCCGCCGATTGCGCGAACTTCGGCGCATCGCGCAACACGCCGGCCACGTTGCAGGCCAACGGCATTCTCGGCATCGGCGTGTTCAAGCACGATTGCGGCGCGAACTGCGTGCAGCAGGCGCTGGCCGGCACGTACTACGGCTGCAGCGGTGCGACATGCACGTCGATTCCGCTCGCCGAAGAACTGCAGGTGGCCAATCCGATTCCGTACTTCGCCACCGACAACAACGGCTCGATGCTGAGCCTGCCGACGGTATCGGGCGCCGCGCAGTCGGTCACCGGACAACTGGTGTTCGGCATCGGCACGCAGACCAACAATACGCTCGGCGGCGCGCAGGTGATCGGCGTGAGTCCGTCGAATGGAACCTTCACGACCGTGCAGAACGGCATCACGTATTCGCGCAGTATTCTGGACAGCGGCTCGACCGGCCTGTTCTTCCAGACCAGTGCATTACCGGTCTGCGCGAGCCCGAACAGTTCGTATTACTGTCCGGTGTCGACCGAGCAACTGAGCGCGATGATCCAGGGCGTGAACGGCGCCACGAGCGCTGTGAATTTCAGCGTCGGCAATGCCACGACGATAGCGCAGACGTATAGCGGCGATTCGGCGCTGCCGCTGCTGGCGGGACCGGCTTTCGTCACGTCGGCGATCTTCGACTGGGGCTTGCCGTTCTTTTACGGCCGCAACGTGTACGCCGCCGTCGAGCAGCAACCGACGCCTGGCGGCACAGGGCCTTACGTCGCGTATTGAATCGACTGACAGCCGGCGCTTGCCGGACTCGGCGGATGTGAAACGGGCCGCGACGGAAGATCTTCCGTCGCGGCCCGTCAGTTTGATGCTGTGACGCTGCTTACTTTCTGTCGAGACCATTCAGCAACTTCAACACGCCTTCGCCGAACGTTTCGGGGCGTCCCTCGAAGATACGCTCGACCGCCTTTTCGTCGATCAGACGCCGGCGCAGTGCTTCGCGCTCGTCGTGCTGTTCAGCCAGCCGGGCGGCGGCGCGCACGTATTCGTCGACCGAGTGAGCCGTCAGCCACGACGGCAGACCCGCGCGCTCGAAGAGGCCGCTATCAATATGCTCGAACACTTCCCGCCCGCACAGATTGACGCCGGGCAGTCCGATCGTGAACGAATCGACGATGCCGTTGGTGTTGCCGAACGGGAACGGGCTCACGAACATGTCCATCGTGTTGAGGATCTTCAGATACTCGGGGTAGTTGAGCGAGCCGTAGACGTCCACGTTCGACTCCGGCAGCGTCGCGTAAATTGACTTTCTGACGTACGCGAGATCGATGCTTTCGCTCCAGCATGTCATGAAATGGAATTTGACCGGCACGCGCGCGGTGTGGACGATCGCCTTGCACGCCTCGAGAAAGTGCGGATTGATCTTCATCGCGCTGGCAGTCACGCCGATATTGACCACATCACCGCGCTCCGGCACCGAGGGCACGACGTTGGTGAGCAGTTTCGACGGCACGTACGGTTGGCCATCCTTCGGCAGACGCAGCATTTTTTCGCTGAAGCATGCCGGGTCGCCGACGAAATCTTCCTCGACGCTCACGTAGTCCATATGCGCCGCGTGCATCGTGGCGGGATGGCCGAGACCCGCGATCTGCAGCGGCGCCACGCGCAGGTTCGACAGAAAGATTGTGTGCGAGAACATGCCGACGCTCGGCATATAGAGCACGTCCGGTTTCTCGCGCGTGGCGAATTCCTGGATCTGGCGGATGCAGTCGCCAATATATTCCGGATGCTCGAATTCGACGAAGCGGTCGAAAATCGCGCGTCCCGCTTCGTCCACGTGCTGTGCCTCGCCGATGGCGACGACTTCGAAATGCTTGCGCGCGGCGAGCATGGTGCGCGAATGGGTTCGATAGATCGAGTGACCGCCCGTGAACCATTCGAGCACCACGAGCATCACCGGCTTGCGTCCTCTGATTCGTGTACGCGCGACGCTGGCCTCGTGGCCGAGCAGACCGAGCGTGTCGAGCTTCTTGCGCACCAGCCTGTTGATGCTGTGCTTGATCGCGTGCCGGTCGGGCGATGTCGAATAACTGCAATGCATGTAGGCGCCGCACACGGCGCCGGTCGGCAAGTCGTCGAGGTCTTCGATGGTGTCGAGCACACCCGGCAGCCATTCGAGCAGACGTTCGCGTTTTTCGTGCGCGGCGGGCGAAATGTGCACGGCGCCGGCGACCATCGAAACGCCGAGGCTCGTGGCGAGCACGGGGTCGCGCTGATGCAGGTCGGCGAAATCGATATCGTATTGCGAGCCTGAGGTGTAGAGCACGAGTTGCTTGCGGGTCAGTGCGGCGCGGGCGTCGTCGTTGTCCTGGATGTTTTCGAGGAGCTTGCGCACGATGTGATCCGTCGATCCATACGATGTCACGGCGAAGATCATGTTGATCCACGGCCGCCCCCAGAACATGATGTTCATTTTTTCCGCTTCGAGCGGGTACTCGGGGGCGGAAAAAAGCGCTGTGAAACCGTCGGCGATGCGCTGCAAGGTGTTCCGCGAGTTTTCGTCGCCAGGCGAGTTCGGATTGCTGCGGGCGAAGGGTTCTGTGCCGAGCTTGCCGCGCTTGTCGGAAAGCGTTTTGAGTAGCGCGCAGAATTCCTCATGCGCGGCGTCGTAGTCACGGGACTGGATCTGGGATTCGAAACGATCGAGGGAAAATTCGGTGCTCATGGCTTGGGTCGATGGTGAACGCTTGCGTTGTTCTGCGTGCGCGTTATGTTCAATGACAAGGAGGCGGGCGGCGGGGCGTTGGCAACCCATAGCGGGTTGTGACGCCTGATGCGAAGCACGTCGCGCCGACTGAGGGCGATTCGCGCGTGCCGCGTGTGTCGCCAACTGGATGCGATTGTCAAAGAATTCGACCGGGCTGCATCTAGGAAGAGTCTTATTTTGAGAAAGGGTTGTTGGGAGCGATCACGAGGCGGGATCGCTCGATGTCTTGAAATGAGCCGTGTGGCGGGCTTTGGCGGGTGGATAGGCTTCGCGAGATGATCAAACGGTACGGCAGGCGCGGACGGGCTGTAGCCGTCGCCGCCGTGCATGGCGCTAGAGACCGGTTATGGCTCGCGCTGAACGTGCCCGAGATGCAGCACCGCGGGCCTGGCCTCAACTAGGCCCGTCGCTCCGCTAACCCTGGCTAGCGCCGCCTGGCCCGCTTCGCCGGAGCGCTCTGAGCGGCGATAGGCGCGGGCTGCAACGGCCGCTCGGACGCCACGGGTTGCTGCGGCGGAGCCGCCACGTCCACCGGTTGCAGCGGCGCGGCTGAAGTCTCGACCGACGCCGTCGGTTGCACGCCGGCTTGCGTTGCCGGCGCTGTGGCTGACACCACGACCTCGGCGGCCTGCGGCTCAGCCTGCGCGGCCGGCGCGTCAATTGTTTCGCCCGGCGCCGCGCCAGTTGTCGCTTCCACCGTTTGCGCCACCTCAGCCTGCGCCGCCGGCTCTTGCGCCGACACCACCGCAGCCTGACCCGGCGGCGTCGCCGCTTCTCTCGGCTGCGACTTATCGCCGGCCCCTTCGATCACGCGATGCACGAAGCGCAGCTTCTCCACGACCGGCGCAGCCAGCGTGAACGGATACCCGTCCGGCATGCCGAGACTGCGGTTCAGGCTGTTCAGCGCATAAGTGAGCGGAAACCAGCGCTTCATCAGATTCTCGAAGCTTGCGTCTTCCACCGGCGTGCGGTCGGTCAGTGTCGGCTCGCTCGGGTCGTCGGGTAATAGCGCCACGCCGTACGAGGTCGACGTATCCAGCACATCGACGATCAGCATGTAATGCGCCCACGTCTCGGCCCAATCTTCCCAAGGATGCATCGTGGCATACGCGCTGATATACGACGCCTGCCACTCGGCCGGCGCGCCGTCGCGATAGTAGGCCTTCAGCGCCTCGCCGTAGTCGGCGCTTTCGTCGCCGAACAGTTTGCGGAACGGCTCGAGCCAGCGCGGGTTGTTCTCCACCAACTGGCTGAAGTAGTAGTGCCCGGTCTCGTGCCGGAAATGGCCGAGCAAGGTGCGGTAGGGCTCGCCCATCGCGGTACGGACTTTCTCGCGATAAGCGTCGTCGGCCTCGGCGATGTTCAGCGTGATGAGCCCGTTATCATGGCCAGTCATGACGCGCGAACCGTCGCCGCCGTCCTCGAGGAATTCGAAGGCGAGGCCGTGCTCGGGATCGGCCTGGCGCGACTTCACGTCGAGGCCGAGTTCGGCCAGCGTGTACAGCAGACGGCGTTTGGCCATCTCCAGCCGATACCAGTAGAGGCGGTTGTCCGGCGCGCTCAGATTCGGAATCGTGAGGGTCAGCTGGCAGGCGCGGCACAGTACGTCCGGCGAGTCGGCGGGGATCATCCAGTTGCAGACGTTTTCGACGGCATAGTTGTGGCATTGACGGAACAGCGCGCCTTCGGCGCCCGGGTGCAGGCTGCGCCAGCGTTCTTCGCCGGCATCTTCGAACGCGCTGATTTCCGCCACTTCAGGCACATAGCCAAGCAATGACTCGCAACGTTCGCAGCGAACGTTTTCGTAGAAAACAAGGTGCGAGCAGTGATTGCAGTGGAAGGTTTTCATCGGTCGAGCCTGGGAGGTGGGAGGGCGGTCATGGGAGAACACCTGCCGCAATCTTCATGCCGCATTTGCCAGACGTCACTGGTTTAACGCACATTACGTGCATGATCGTGCATGAGTGCTGCGCCGCTTTGGTGCGCGGCCTTGAAAACGGCAGTGGAAGGGCGCTTGGTTCGATCGACCGGACGGTCGGCGAAGCGCGGCAAACTTCACAGCAGGCGGTGATCCGGGCAATACGTGTTGTGCACGCGGTTTTTCGCACTTGTTCAACAAGCGTTCAACAAACGGCATGAAGCTTGCTTTTTGGCGGGCTGCCATCCTTCGTCCAGGAGTCCGGTGTGTCCATACGCGTCGCGTTGCATCATGTCACACATTACCGTTACGACAGGCTGGTTTCACTGTCGCCCCAGGTCGTGCGTCTCAGGCCTGCGCCGCATTGCCGGACCCCGATTCTGTCGTATTCGATGCGGGTCGAGCCGGCCGAACACTTCATCAACTGGCAGCAGGACGCGTTCGCCAACTATCAGGCCCGGCTCGTGTTCCCCGAGAAGACGCGCGAATTCAAGGTGACCGTGGATCTGGTTGCCGAGATGGCCGTCTACAACCCGTTCGACTTCTTTCTCGAGCCCTCGGCCGAGCAGTTTCCCTTCGAATACTCGCCCGGTCTCGCGTTGGAACTCGCGCCGTACCGCGTCAAGCGGCCGATGACGCCGCGCTTCGCCGAGTTCGTCGCGAGTATCGACCGCACACCGGCCGCCACCGCCGACTTCCTCGTCGGCCTGAATCAGCGGCTGCAACGCGAGATCCGCTATCTGATCCGCATGGAGCCTGGCGTGCAGACGCCCGAGGAAACGCTCGTGAGCGCCGCGGGCTCGTGCCGCGACTCCGGCTGGCTGCTGGTCGAGACCTTGCGGCAACTGGGGCTGGCGGCGCGCTTCGTGTCCGGCTACCTGCTGCAACTCGCGCCGGACGTCAAATCGATCGACGGCCCCAGCGGCACCGAGGTCGACTTCACCGACCTGCACGCGTGGTGCGAGGTCTACCTGCCGGGCGCGGGCTGGATCGGCCTCGATCCGACCTCCGGGCTGCTGGCGGGAGAAGGGCATATCCCCGTCGCCTGCACGCCCGAGCCGGGCAGCGCGGCGCCGATCTCCGGCGCCGTCGACGAATCCGAGGTCGAGTTCGAACACACGATGTCGATCGAACGGATATTGGAGACGCCGCGCGTCACCAAGCCTTTCAGCGAAGCGGTGTGGGCCGACGTGCTGAAAATGGGCGCGCAGGTCGATGGACAGCTCGCCGACATGGACGTGCGTCTGACGATGGGCGGCGAGCCGACCTTCGTGTCGGTGCGCGATCGCGACGCCGCCGAATGGAACACCGACGCGCTCGGCCCGACCAAACGCGGCTACGCAGTCGCGCTGATGGACAAGCTGCGCTCGCGCTACGGCGCGAACGGCTTCCTGCATATCGGCCAGGGCAAGTGGTATCCGGGCGAGCAATTGCCGCGCTGGGCGATGTCGCTGTACTGGCGCGCGGACGGCGAGCCTTGCTGGCATGACCCGTCGCTCTTCGCGGATGAGCGCGAGCCCGGCACCTACACCGCCGCCGACGCCCAACGCTTCCTCGCGCATCTCGCAACCAAGCTTTCGCTCGACACGGACTGCATCCAGCCCGGTTTCGAGGACGTCTGGTACTACCTGTGGCGCGAGCGCCGTCTGCCGGTCAACGTCGATCCACTCGACGCGCGGCTGGACGACGAACTGGAGCGCGTGCGCCTGCGCCGCGTGTTCGACGCGGGGCTGGGCGGTGCGACCGGCTTTGTGCTGCCGCTCGCGCGTGAACGCGAGGTGCCCGGCGAGGCGCCGCAATGGGTCAGCGGCCGCTGGTTTTTCCGCGACGAGCGCATGTTCCTGATTCCGGGCGATTCGCCGATGGGTTATCGCTTGCCGCTCGATTCGCTGCCGTGGGTGTCGAAGACCGATTATCCGTACCAGCACGCGCACGATCCGTTCGCACCGCCCGTGCCGCTGCGTTCGGCCACGCAGTTGCGTATGCAATACGACGGCGAGCAGCGCAGCATGAGCCCCGCCGATGCGCGGCGCGCGGCGGCGTTGTCGTCCTCGGCGGCGGAGTTGCTGAGCGGCATGCCAGGCGGCGGCGTGCTGGCCTATGCGCGTGAGCCCGGCGACCAGGCGGCGCCGGCGCGCGGGCAATCGTCGAAGGAAACGATCCGTACGGCGATTTGTGTCGAAGCGCGCGACCCGAAACGCGCGGCCGGTCCCAAGGCCGAAACGGAGGCGTTCGGCAGCGGCCGCACGCTGCTGCATGTGTTCATGCCGCCGCTCACGGAACTCGACGACTATCTCGATCTGCTCGCCGCCGTCGAGGCGACGGCGGCCGAGTTGCGCATGCAGGTGGTGCTCGAAGGCTATCCGCCGCCGCGCGACGCGCGCCTGAAAGTGCTGCAGGTCACGCCAGACCCCGGCGTGATCGAGGTGAATATTCATCCCGCGGCGAACTGGGATCAACTGGTCGACCACACGGAATACCTGTATCAGTCGGCCGCTGAAAGCTATCTGAGCAGCGAGAAGTTCATGACCGACGGCCGGCACACCGGCACCGGCGGCGGCAATCACTTCGTGCTCGGCGGCGCGACGCCCGCCGACAGTCCGTTCCTGCGCCGTCCCGATCTGCTGGCGAGCCTGATTGCGTACTGGCATAACCACCCGTCGCTGTCGTATCTGTTTTCCGGGCTGTTCATCGGGCCGACCAGCCAGGCGCCGCGCATCGACGAAGCACGCAACGACCAGGTCTACGAACTCGAGGTGGCGTTCCGCGAATTGCAGCGGCAGATCGACATGCTCGGCGGCCGCGACAGCGCGAGCCTGCCGGCGTGGATGATCGACCGCTCGCTGCGTAACATCCTGATCGACGTGACGGGCAACACGCACCGTGCCGAGTTCTGCATCGACAAGCTCTATTCGCCCGACGGTCCGACCGGCCGCCTCGGTCTGCTCGAGTTGCGCGGTTTCGAAATGCCGCCGCACGCGCGCATGAGTCTGGTGCAGCAACTGCTGCTGCGCGCGCTGGTGGCGCGCTTCTGGCACACGCCCTACACGCAGCGGCTCACCCGCTGGGGCACGGAGTTGCACGACCGTTTCCTGCTCGGCACCTTCGTGAAGATGGATTTCGACGACGTGCTCGGCGAACTGAACCGCGCGGGCTACGCGTTCGACAGCAGCTGGTTCGCGCCGCATTTCGAATTCCGCTTCCCGCTGGTTGGGGAGACCACGGTGAACGGCGTCTCGCTGACGATCCGCAATGCACTCGAACCCTGGCACGTGATGGGCGAAGAGGGCTCGCCGGGTGGCACGGTGCGCTATGTGGATTCGTCGGTGGAGCGGCTCGAAGTGCGCGCGCTCGGGCTGAACGACAACCGCCATGTGCTGACCGTCAACGGCGTGCCGGTGCCCTTGCAGCCCACCGGCCGCGTCAGCGAATATGTGGCCGGCGTGCGCTTTCGCGCGTGGTCGCAGCCGTCGGCGCTGCATCCGACCATCGGCGTGGATGCGCCGCTCACTTTCGATCTGGTCGATACATGGGCCGGCCGCTCGGTGGGCGGATGCCAGTATCATGTCGCTCATCCGGGCGGGCGCAATTACCAGACCTTCCCGGTCAACGCCTACGAGGCGGAAAGCCGGCGGCGCGCGCGCTTCTTCGCGTCGGGACATACGCCGGGGCCGCTCACGGTCGATGCGCCGCACCGCAGTCTGGAATTTCCGTTCACACTGGATCTGCGCTACTGGTGAAACCAGCCCACTCTTAAAACGACACGACCTTGGCCTTTCAATCGACTTTTCCCTTCGAAACGTCCGCGGCGCGCGCGGACGCTTCGTCCCTGTTGCGCCTGCTGCCGGCCTACGAGGGACATTGGGACGAGTTACGCGACGCCTCGGGCGCGCTGCGCGAACCATGGCGGCAATTCTTCGAGCGGCTCGGCGAAGACGGCATCGCGCGGCTCGACGATCACCTCGCCTCGGTCGCGCAGCAGATCCGCGACAACGACATCAGCTACAACGTCTACGCGGATAACGGCGAGCCGAGGCCGTGGGCGCTCGACCTGCTGCCGTTCCTGATCAGCGAGGAAGAGTGGGCGCATATCGAGCACGGCGTGACGCAGCGCGCGCATCTGCTCAACGCGATCGTCGCCGATATTTATGGGCCGCAGACCTTGCTGCAGCGCGGGCAATTGCCGCCGGCGCTCGTCTTCGGCCATCCCGGCTATCTGCGCTCAGTGAAGGGATACACGCCGCCGGGCGGCCAGTTTCTGCAAGTGGTCGCGGTCGACCTGGCACGTACGCCCGACGGCGACTGGACCGTGATGGCGCATCGCACCGAGGCGCCGTCCGGCCTCGGTTACGCGCTGGAAAACCGCCTGATCGTGTCGACGCTGTTCGCCGATCCGTTCCGCGCCATGCACGTGAGCCGGCTCGCGCCGACCTACTCGCAACTGATCGCGACACTCGTGCAGGCGGCGCAGGCCACGATGCGGCACGACAGCGAAGACGCCGAGCATTCGCCGCATATTGCCCTGCTCACGCCGGGACCGTTCAGCGAAACTTACTTCGAGCATGTATTTCTCGCGCGCTATCTTGGCGTGACGCTGGTCGAGGGAAAAGACCTGACCGTGCGCGACGACAAGCTTTATCTGAAGACGCTCGCCGGTCTCGAACGCGTGCACGTGGTGCTGCGGCGCCTGGACGATGCGTTCTGCGACCCGGTCGAACTGCGCGCCGATTCGAGCATCGGCGTGCCCGGCTTGTTGCAGGTGATGCGCGCAGGCAACGTGATCGTCTCGAACGTGCCGGGCTCGGGCTTCGTCGAATCGCCGGCTTTGCACGGTTTTCTGCCTGGCATCGCCGAAGTGCTGCTCGATGAAGACCTCGTGTTGCCGAGCGTGGCGACGTGGTGGTGCGGCGAAGAGGCGGCGCGCGACCATGCGTTCGCGCGTCTCGACGAAGCGTTCATCGTGCCGACCTGGCCGGTCACCGGGCGCGATGCGCCGCCCGGCGCGGAGCAGGGGCGGCAGCGCTTGTCGACGTGGCGCGAGCGGATCGAAGCCATGCCCGACACCTACACGATCCAGCAGGCGCAGCGCTTTTCCTGCACGCCACGTTACGAGGACGGCACCATCGGCCGCCGCCCGTCGGTGCTGCGCGTCTATGCGATTGCGGACGTCAACGGCGGCTGGCATGTGATGCCGGGCGGCTTCACGCGCATGGCCGCCGAACGCCAGGCCACCGTGTCCATGCAGTACGGCGGCAGCAGTGTCGATACGTGGGTGCTGTCGAGTCAGCCGACTTCGACCTTCACGTTGCTGCCTTCGCCCATGCAGCCCGCCGATCTCGCGCGCAAGCACCGCACCGTGTCGAGCCGCGCGGCGGAAAACCTGTTTTGGGCCGGACGTTATGGCGAGCGCGCTGAAAACAACGTGCGGCTGTTGCGCCTGATCCTCGGCTCGCTGGAAGGCAACGATGCAGACGCGATGTTTCCGACCCTGGTCGAACTCGCCATGCATTGTGGGCTCGTGCAGTCCGGCGACATGTTCGCGCCGCCTTCGCCGCAGGCTTTCGAGCGCGCGCTGGTCGCCAATCTGAGCGAGAGCACCGGCACCGCGAGCATCGGCCAGAACCTGACCTCCCAGGCGCGCTCGAATGGGGAAGTGCGTGGGCGTCTGTCGAACGATCACTGGCGCACGATTCTCGCGGCGCGCAACGACTTCCGCGACGCGTTGCAGACGTTGATGCCGGCGCCGGGTTACGGCGGCGGTTCATCTTCGTCGCAAAGCAACGGCAACGGGAATGGCAACGGTAGTGGCAGCGCGAATGGCCGCGGCGAGCGCTACGACCGTTACGACCGCGTCACGCTGATGAACGCGCTCGAACACCTGTCGGTGCAGTTGTCGGCAATCAGCGGCGCGCAGGGCGACCGCATGACACGCGACGAAGCGTGGCGTCTGCTGTTCGTGGGCCGCCACATCGAACGCGTGTCCGCGATGACCTCGTTCCTGCGCGTGGTCGCCGACAAAGGCCAACTCTCGACGCCAGCCGGTTTCGATCTGCTGCTGCAGTTGTTCGACAGCACGCTGACGTATCGCTCGCTCTATCCGGGCCGCTTCGAAGTGCCGGCCTTGCTCGACCTGCTGGTCATCGAGCCGACCAATCCGCGTGGCATGTACGGCGTGTATGAGCGCCTGCGTAAAAAGCTCGACGAAATCGCCGTGGCGGCGGGCAGCACGCGGCATCGTCCGTTCGCTGAGTTGATGGCGCCCACCGATCTGTTGCCGACGCTCGAATCGCTGTGCGAGGTGGACGAAAACGGCACGTACGCCAATCTGATTGCGGTATGCGATCAGATCGGCGGATTTGTCGGCGCGGCCGCGCATGAAATCAGCGCGCGCTATTTCAGTCATGCCAGCACGGTCGCCTCGCAGGTGTGGTCATGAAGCACACGCCCACCGTGCTGTCCGTCTCGCATCGCACGACCTATCGCTACTCCACCTACGTGGAGACCGCGCAGCATCTCGCGACGATCCGGCCGATTGCCTGTTCGTGGCAACGCGTGGTCTCGCACAGCGAAAAGATCGAACCCGAACCGTCGTATCTGAATAGCCGGATCGACGCATTCGGCAACGACGTGCTGTATTTCGCGCTGGATGCGCCGCACGAGCGCTTGCAGCTCGTCAGCGAAACCACGGTGGCGCTCATGCCGCGCTGGACCGATCTCGATCCGGAAGCGACGCCCGAATGGGACGACGTGGCCGATGCGCTGCGCTTTCGCGTCGGCGGTCAGTTCCGGGCCGAAGTCGAGTTCTGTTTCGCGTCGCCGAATATCGTGCCGCGGCCGTCGTTGCGCGACTATGCATTGCCGAGTTTTCCGCCCGGCATGCCGGTCGCCGCGGGTGCGATCGATCTGATGCACCGCATTCACGAAGACTTCGCCTACAAGCCTTCCGCGACGATGTTCGATACGCCCGCCGAACGCGCTTTCGAATTGAAGAGCGGCGTATGTCAGGATTTCGCGCAGGTGATGATCGGCTGCTTGCGCTCGCTGGGTTTGCCGGCGCGCTACGTGAGCGGCTATCTGCGCAACGATCCGCCGCCGGGACAGCCGCGGCTGATCGGTGCGGATGCGTCGCACGCGTGGGTGTCGGTGTATTGCCCCGGCAACGGTTGGATCGATCTCGATCCGACCAATGACGTGCTCGCCGATATGGATCACGTGACGCTTGCCATCGGCCGCGATTACAGCGACGTGTCCTTGCTGCGCGGGATGATTCTCGGTGGTGGGGCGCATCGGGTGGAAGTGGGGGTGACGGTGCTTGCGCTTTAGAGCTTGCGGCAAGCTCTTTCTAACCAGATGAATGCGCTCGACGTGTCGCACGTTCGTCGCGACACCCTCATTTCGCCCCGCTCGGGGAAAACCCTTGTCATCCATTCCCATTCGCCGGGAATCCGATTTTTGAAATTTGAGAACGTTCTGGCATGCTGAGTCCGTGATGGATTGCGGGTGGTGTCATCGTGAATGCGGAACAAGGTGTGACAGGGGCTGAACGGGTGTTGCTCGTGCTGGCGGCGCTCGCCAGTCACGGCAAGGCCATGTCGGTGAAGGACCTGCTTGCTGTCACCGGGCTCGCGCAAAGCACCTTGTACCGTCAGATCGCCTTGCTCAAGCGCTGGGGTTTCGTCGCGGAAAACGCGGGGCATTACGCGCCGGGCCCGATTAGCTTGCAACTTGCGCTCGGCTTCGATGTGAATTCGCTGCTGGTCGAAGCGAGCCGCACCGAGATGCAGCAACTCGCGCGAGCCTCGCAGGAAAGCATTGGACTGGTGGTCGCCGTCAAGCATCAGGTGATGTGCCTCGAGATGGTCGACAGCCAGCACTCGTTGCGCTGTTCGTTCGAAAAAGGCCGTGCCGTACCGCTCAAGGCGGGCGCGTCGGCGAAATCGTTGCTCGCGTTCATGGCCGACAAGGCGCGCACCGAAGTACTCGACAGCGTATTCGACAACGACCCGGCCGGCCGCGCCGCGATCGAAGCCGAACTGGAGCAGATTCGCGCCCAGGGCTACGCGGTCAGCGACAGTGAAGTGGATCCGGGTGTGTGGGGCGTGAGCGCTCCGATATTTCATCGCAGCGGACGCGGCGTCGGCAGCAGCGCGTCGATCACGCTGATGGCGCCGTCCACGCGCGCCATCGGCCACGAAAGCCAATTCATCGACGGGACGCTACGTACGGCCCGCGCCATTTCCGAGCATATGCAAACCGATTGACTGGACGAAGCCGCTCGCGACCGGCAATCAATCCGGATTCCGAACGAACCGAACAAACCACAAGGAGCCTACCCCATGAAGCTGCAACGACTGTTGTCTCTCGCCTGCGTCACTTTTGCAGTGACCTTCGCCGGCTTCTCCGGCGCCGCGTCCGCCCAAACGCCGGACGTGCTGAACGTGGCCACCGACGCCACCTTCCCGCCGATGGAGTACACCGAGAACGGTGCGCGCACCGGCTTCGACGTCGACTTGATGAATGCGCTCGCCAAGGCGATGGGCAAGCGCGTGCAATGGACCGACATCGACTTCAAAGGCCTGATTCCGGGGCTGATCGCCCATCGTTTCGACGCAGCGATCTCCGGCATCTACATCACCGACGAACGCGCGAAAGTGGTCGATTTCACCGACTCGTATTACGCGGGTGGCCTCGTCGTGCTGGTGAAGAGCGATTCGCCGATCAAGTCGCCGGCTGAACTGAACGGCAAGAAAGTCTCGGTTCAGGTGGGCACCAAGTCCGTGAACTTCCTGCGCGATAACTTCCCGCAGATCAATCGCGTCGAAGTCGAAAAGAATCAGGAAATGTTCGATCTGGTGGGCATTGGCCGCGCCGACGCAGCCGTGACCGGCAAGCCGGCCGCGTATCAGCTCGTGAAAACGCGCGGCGGTTTCCGTGTACTCGACAAGCCGCTGACGACCGAAGCCTACGGCATTGCCGTGCGCAAGGACGAGCCGCAACTGAAGGCCGCGTTCAATACCGCGCTCGCGAAGATCAAGGCCGATGGCACGTATGCGGCGATCGTCAAGAAGTGGTTCGGCGCCACCGCGCAATAACCGGCTAAGCAAACGAAATGGAACTCGATTTTTCGCCGGTCATCGCCGGCTGGCCGGACATCATGCACGGCGCGCTGGTGACGGTCGAAGTGACCGCCGCCTCGCTTGCGCTGAGTTGCGTGCTGGGCCTTCTGATCGGCATTGGCCGGCTCACGCCGCAGCGGCGCATTGTGTATTACCTGTGCACGGCGTACCTGACGTTCTTCCGCGGCACGCCGCTGCTCGTGCAGCTCTTTCTGCTGTTCTTCGGCTTGCCGCAATTCGGCATTCTGTTGCCGGCTTTTGTGTGCGGCATGCTCGGCTTGGGCTTGTATTCGGCGGCTTACGTGTCGGAGATCGTGCGTGGGGCGATTCAGTCGGTGGATCGCGGGCAGATGGAAGCGGCGCGTTCCATCGGCATGTCGTCGGGACAGGCCATGCGCGCGATCATTCTGCCGCAAGCCGTCGTACGGATGATCCCGCCGCTCGGCAACGAGTTCATTGCGTTGATCAAGAACTCGGCGCTGGTGTCGTTGCTGACGATCGACGATCTGATGCATGAAGGGCAAAAGATTATCAGCGTGTCGTACCGGTCGCTCGAAGTGTATCTGGCCATCGCGCTGGTGTATCTGGTGTTGACGCAGGCGACCAATTACGCGCTGCATCGTGTCGAGCGCCGTTTGCGCGCAGGAGGGATGGTGCAATGAATACCGTGGCCAACGTCAATGAACCTATTGTCAGCATTCGCGGGCTGACCAAGTCGTTCGGCTCGCATACGGTGCTCAACGGCATCGATTTCGACATTCAGCCGCAGCAGGTCGTGGTGGTGATTGGACCGAGCGGCTCAGGCAAGAGTACGTTTCTGCGCTGCTGCAACGGGCTCGAGCAGGCGGAAGGCGGCACGATCGATATCTGCGGGCATCGGCTGGTCGATCAGGGCGAGATGCTCAAGGAGCGGTCTCTGAATGCACTGCGCACCGAAGTGGGCATGGTGTTTCAGTCGTTCAATCTGTTTCCGCATCTGTCGGTGCTGCATAACATCACCGTCGGGCCGCGCATGCTGCGTGGTGCCAGCAAGGCGCAAGCTGAAGCGGCCGCGCTCGCGTTGCTGGAAAAAGTCGGGCTTGCGCACAAGGCACACGTCATGCCGGCGAGTCTGTCGGGCGGGCAGAAGCAGCGGGTTGCGATCGCCCGCGCGCTGGCCATGCAGCCGCGCGTGATGCTGTTCGACGAGCCGACGTCCGCGCTCGATCCGGAACTGGTCGGCGAAGTGTTGCAGGTGATGAAACTGCTCGCGAGCGAAGGCATGACGATGGTGGTCGTCACACACGAAATGGGTTTCGCGAAAGAAGTCGCCGACGTGGTGGTGGTGATGGACGGCGGCGTGATCGTCGAAGCCGGTCCGCCGGCGGAGATTTTCTCGGCGCCTTCGCAGCCGCGCACGCGCGCTTTCCTGCAGGCGGTGTTGTCGCGCGCATGAGAGTTCCATTCGATGACAAGGTGTGGGCGGGCCGCTCGGACGACGGCGAGCCCGGCGACACGCGGCGTGTTTTCAACCAGGTCGTGCCGTTCGACAGGGCCTCCAGGTTCGACAGGGCCTCCAGTAATCACGGCGATGTGCCCGTGATCGTCGGCTTCGGGTCCGATGAAGGGGTGCGCCGCAACCAGGGTCGCATCGGCGCGGCGCACGCGCCGAAGGAATTGCGGCGGGCGCTGGCGGGCCTGCCGGCGAAGGCGGCGATCGTGTCGCTCGCCGATGCTGGCGATGTAGTGTGCGACGACGGCGACCTCGAAGGCGCGCAAGCCGAACTGGCGAGCGTGGTCAGCGAGGTGCTGGCGAGCGGTGGCCGGCCATTGGTATTCGGTGGCGGACATGAAGTGGCGTGGGGAACGTATAGCGGTTTGCGTTTGCATCAGCAGCGGTGTGAGGCCTCTGAACCGGCAACGCCTCGCAAACTACTGATCGTCAACTTCGACGCGCACTTCGATCTGCGTCAAAAGCGTCCTGCAAATTCAGGCACCCCGTTCGATCAGATCGCACACGACTGCGCTGAACGTGGCGTGCCGTTCAACTATGTCTGCTTCGGCATCAACGATCTGGGCAACACGGCTTCGCTGTTCGCGCATGCGCAGCGGCTCGCCGTGCGCTATCTGCTCGACGTCGACATGCAGGAAACGCACCTGCCCCTGCGGTTGCGCGAACTCGATCTGATGCTGGACGAAGTGGACGACGTCTATCTGACCATCGATCTCGACGTGCTTCCTGCTGCCACCGCGCCCGGTGTCTCGGCGCCCGCGGCGCTGGGCGTGCCTCTGTCCGTGGTCGAGGCGATGGTGCAGCGCGTGCGTGGCTCGGGCAAGCTGCGCGCGGCGGACATCGCCGAGTACAACCCGTCGCTCGATCAGGACAAGCGCACCGCGAGGGCGGCGGCACGACTGGCTTACCGCTTGCTCTGAGCGCGCTTGCCGTGCTTATCGCCCTGCGTTGCCGATGGAGCACAACGGCTCGCCGCGTTATGCTGCGAGCCGTTTTCCATTTTCTGCCCTAATTGCAAGCAGACATCTATCTTATAGATGTCCGATTTCGAACTGGCCGCTGACCGGTTTTTGCAACACACTGTTCAACGCAGCCAAACTTGACTCTGTGCGTATGCACATATAGACTCCACACCATGAACCGTCCCATCTCTTACGACGAATGCAACTGCTTCGCGCTGCGCCAGGCGGCCCGGCACGTCACGCAAATCTACGAACGCCACCTCGGCGAAGTAGGCCTGACGGCTGCGCAGTTCACGATTCTCGCCAAGCTCGCACGCATGCCGAATCTGCCCATGGTGGATCTGGCCGACGCGATGGTGATGGAGCGCACCACGCTGGTCCGCGCGATGAAACCCTTGCAGCGCGACGGGTTGGTGGTGGCCGAATCGGCGGAACATGACGGCCGCACCTTTCTGTTCAGCCTGACGGAGAAGGGCGAAGCCACGTTCGATCAGGCGGCCATTGCGTGGCGCGCCGCGCAGGACGAGTTTGAAAAGAAGTTCGGCCATGCGCGCGCCAAAACGTTGCGCGCCGAACTCTTCAGCATCACCGGCTAGTTGAGGCGCACCGGCTCGTTCTGACGAGCATCGGTCCGCCTGTTTATGTGCATACGCACTCACTAACGAGGAAGTGCAGCAATGGAAGGGCTTTTCGACGACGACTGCTTTGCCATCCGCCAGGCCGCGCGTTATGTCTCGCAGATATACGACCGGCACCTGGCGAATGTCGGGCTGACCATTACGCAGTTTTCGCTGCTGGGACGGCTCAAACGCACCGGCCCCATGACGATGAAGCAAATGGCTGAAGCCATGCGCATGGAACGCACCACCCTGGTCCGCACGATCCAGCCGCTGCGCCGCAACGGCCTCGTGTCGAGCGAGACACTCGGCGCCGACGCGCGGGCGCTGACGATCACGCTCACGCCAGCAGGCGAAGCGCGTCTCAAGGCAGGCGGTGAACATTGGCATGCCGCGCAAGCCGAATTCGAGCATCGTTTCGGCGAACGGCGCGCGGCTGCATTGCGAGGCGAATTGTTCGCCATCACACGGGATTCAATCTGAAGTCGCGGATACGGCGACGTACGGCCGGCGCCATCCACGCGCCGTTTTTCTTAACGTAACGAGTGCATACGCACATATCGACATCATGTCCACTACTCCATCGACTATCGCCCCGCCGAGCGCGGCGCAGACCGCCAAACCGGCACGTCGCATTCCGTGGATGCTGCTCGCGGTCATCACGGTCATTGCCGTGCTGGCGCTTGCGGCGTCGTACTGGTTCTTCGTCGGCCGCTTCGTCGAAACGACAGACGATGCCTACGTGGGCGGCGATGTCACCGTGATGGCGCCGAAGGTGAACGGCTTCGTCACGGATGTGCTCGTGCACGACAACCAGTTCGTCCATGCGAACGAGGTGCTGATCCGGCTCGACGCGCGCGACTATGACGCGCGGCTTGCCCAAGCCACGGCGGAAGTGCAGAGCGCACAAGCCGCGGTGACCGAACTGCAGGCGAAAAAATCCTTGCAACTCGCCACCATCAACGAGCAGGCCGCCGAGGTGCGCGCGTCCGGCGCCGAATTGACGCGCAGCGCCGCGGACCAGACGCGCTACCGCGAACTGGTGAAGGACGACGCGGTATCGAACCAGGTCGTCGAACGCGCGGATGCCGATCTGACCAAGGCGCGCGCGGCGGTCGATCGCAGCGGCGCCGCGCTGATCGCGGCGCAACGTCAGATCGCGGTGCTCGATGCGCAGATCGGCGACGCCGAGGCGCGTATCGCCACGGCGCAAGCCGCCCAGCGTGTCGCGGCGCTGAACGTGGAGTACACGACCATTCGCTCGCCGATCGACGGCTATGTCGGCAATCGCACGGCGCGTGTCGGCCTGCTGGCGAACACCGGCGTGTCGCTGCTGACCGTGGTGCCGTCGAGCGGGTTGTGGATCGACGCCAACTTCAAGGAAGACCAGTTGAAGAAGATGCGCGTCGGCGACAGCGTCGATGTCGATCTCGACGCATCGAGCACTGCGATTCACGGCGTGGTGGAAAGTCTGGCGCCGGCCACCGGCGCGACGTTTAGCGTGCTGCCCGCCGAGAACGCCACGGGCAACTTCACGAAGATCGTGCAGCGCGTGCCGGTGCGGGTGCGGCTGGATGTGCCGAAGGCCATGCAAGGCGTCCTGCGTCCCGGCCTGTCGGCCACGGTGAAAGTGCATCTCGATGCCGCCGGCAGCACGCCGGCGCGTGGATGAGTCGATCATGACCCAAGTTCTCGCCAACCCCGCCGACTTGCCGAAGCGAATCAAAGTCCTGGCGTTCACGTTGATGTGCATCGGGTTTTTCATGGCGACGCTCGATATTCAGATCGTTGCGTCGTCGCTCAAGGATATCGGCGGCGGTTTGTCCGCGAGCCAGGATGAACTCTCGTGGGTGCAGACGTCCTATCTGATCGCTGAAATTCTGGTGATCCCGATGTCCGGCTGGCTCACCCGCGTGTTCTCCACGCGCTGGGTGTTCGCGTTTTCCGCACTCGGCTTCACCATCACCAGCATGTTGTGCGGTCTCGCGTGGGACATCAACTCGATGATTCTGTTCCGCGGTTTGCAGGGCGCGCTCGGCGCCGCGATGATCCCGACGGTGTTCACCACGGCGTTCGTGCTGTTCCCCGGCAAGGAACGCCTGATCGCGTCCACCACCATCAGCGCGCTCGCGACGCTCGCACCGACTGTCGGTCCGGTGATCGGCGGCTGGATCACGTCGCAATGGTCGTGGCACTGGCTGTTCTATCTGAACCTGGTGCCGGGTCTGGTCGTCACGCTGATGGTGCCGAAGTACGTGCACTTCGACAACGTCGATCTGTCGCTGCTGAAGAAAGGCGATTATTTGGGCATCCTTCTGATGTCCGGTTTTCTCGGTTGCCTCGAATACGTGCTGGAGGAAGGGCCGCGCAAAAACTGGTTCGGCGACGACGTGATCGTGACGTGTACCTGGATAGCGGCGATCTGCGGATTCCTGTTCCTCGTGCATGCGTTCACCGCCAAAGAGCCGATCGTCGATTTGCGCGCGTTGGCGATCCGCAACTTCGGCATTGGCAGTCTGCTGTCGTTCATCACCGGAATCGGGATTTTCTGCGCGGTGTTTCTGACGCCGGTGTTTTTATCGCGTGTGCGTGGCTTCGATTCGTTGCAGATCGGCGTGGCGTTGCTGTCGGTCGGCTGTTTTCAATTGGTCGCGATGGTGGCGTATTCGATGGTCGCGCGCTTCGTCGACATGCGGATCCTGCTGGTGTTCGGCCTGGTGCTGTTCGGCGTCGGCTGTTATCTGTATGTGCCGCTGACCAATCAATGGGGCTGGCAGGAGTTGCTGATCCCGCAGGCGTTGCGCGGCATTGGCCAGCAGTTCTGCATTCCACCCATTGTCACGATGGCGCTGGGTTCATTGCCGATGTCGAGGCTTCGTTCGGCAAGCGGCCTGTTCAATCTGATGCGTAACCTGGGCGGCGCGATCGGCATTGCGGTGAGCAGCACGATGCTCAACGACCGCCTGAATCTGCACTACGAGCGGCTGGATGAACATCTGAACGTGGGCCGCCCGGTGGTCGAATCGATCTTGCAGCAGCAAAGCGCGCATTTCGCGGCAGTGGGCGGCAACGTGCTGAACGCGGCCAACGCCGGGCTCGGCGAACTGCACGCGCTGCTGATGCGCGAAGCACTCGTGCTCACGTTCTCCGACACCTTTTACGCCCTGTCGCTCTGTTTCGTGGTCGGCCTGCTGAGCGTGCTGTTCTCGCGCCCGTTCGGCAATACCGCACCGCCGCCCGATGCCCATTGAGGAATTCAACATGAAACCGATCCTTGTCAAAGTACTGGCGAGCGCCGCCTTGCTGACGCTCGCGGCGTGCGCGGTGCAACCGGAAACGCACGCGGATTTGCCGCAAACCGTGAAGACCGTCGCGCCTGCCGCGTGGAATGTCGACGCGCCGCAAGACAGCGTGAGCGCCAACGCGTGGTGGGACCAATTCGGCGACCCGGTCATGCATCAACTGGTCGAATCCGTATTGACCGGCAACCTCGATGTGCAGGCGGCGGTGGAGCGCGTCAGGCAGGCGCAGGATCTGGCGAAGCAGAATCGCGCGGCTCTGCTGCCTGAGTTGAACGCGAGCGCGACCGCGTCCGACTCGCGTCAGAACACGCCGCCGCCGCTCGGCTATGTGCGCCAGGCCGGTGTCGGCCTGACGGCGAGTTGGACGCCCGACGTGTTCGGCGGCGAACGTCTCGCCGTGCTGGCGGCGCAGGCGCAAGTGTCGGGACGCCAGTCGGCATTGAACGAGGTGCGCCTCGCGCTCGCGGCGAATACCGCGGCAGCGTATATCGATCTGCGTTGGGCGCAATCGCAGTTGCAGATTCTGAGCGATAACGAGCAGATCCGTGCACGTGCGCTGAAGCTCACGCAGCAGCGTCTGCACTATGGGCTGTCGACGCAACTGGACGTGGCGCGCGCGCAGAACCAGCTCCAGGATTTGCAGGCGCAGATTCCGCGCGTGCAATCGGCGGTGCAGCATCAATTGAGTCTGATCGCGGTGTATTCGGGGCGCACGCCGGAGAGCGTCGACAGCTTGCTGCTCGCCAACGCACGCGACATTCCGGTGCCCGCGCAAAGCGTGCCGCAGATGCTGCCCTCGGAAGCGCTCCTGCAGCGTCCCGACGTGCGCACCGCCTACGCGACGGTCGAACAGCGCGCGGCGGAAGTGGGCGTGTCGAAAGCGCAGCGCTATCCGCAGTTCCGGCTCAATCTCGCCGACGGCTTGCTGGCCTCGTCCTATCTCGGCATGCCGACGTTGACCGATAACCTCTTCAGCGCCGCTTTGAACGCGACGAGCCCGATCTTCAACGCGGGCCGCATCACCGCGAATATCGACGCGAGCGAAAGCCGCATGCGTGAATCGCAACTCGGTCTGCAGCAAACCATGCTGCAGGCGCTGAAGGAAATCGAGGACAACCGTAGTGATCTGGTGAGCGGCGCAGTGCAGGTGCAACGTCTTGGCGGCGCACTCGATGCGTCGAACCAGGCGCTGCATTTGTCGAGCGAACTGTACAAGGGCGGCGCGGCGGATTTTCTCGATGTGCTCACCGCGCAGGAGGCGTATCTGCGTGACGCGGAGTCGTTGAACCAGGCCAAGCGCGAGCATGCGCTCTCGGCGGTCGCGTTGTACCGGTCGCTCGGCGGCGGCTGGGATGTGCCTGACGCGGTCACGGCGGTGTCGTCGAACAACTAACCGAACGACTGATGCACGGGCGTGGCCAATGAGGTGTTGAACCAACTGGAGAGAAATGATGGCGAACCAGCGAGAAGTAGTGATCTGCAATCCGGTGAGAACGCCGATCGGCGCATTCGGCGGAGCGTTGAAGGACGTGCCCGCCACCGAAATCGGCGCGGTTGCCGTGCGTGAGACGTTGCGCCGCAGCGGGCTCGACGCGGCTGAGTTGGCGTCGGTCGTGATGGGCAATGTGATTCAGGCCGGCAACAAGATGAATCCGGCGCGCCAGGCTTCGATTGGCGGCGGTGTGCCGGTGGCCGTGCCGGCATTGACGGTCAATCGTGTGTGCGGCTCGGGCGCGCAGGCGATCGCATCGGCGGCCCAGGAAATTCTGCTGGGTCTCGGCGATGCGGCCGTGGCGGGCGGCATGGAAAACATGGACCGCGCGCCATATCTGCTCGACGGCGGCCGCTGGGGCTACCGCATGGGCAACGCGCAAATCCACGACAGCCTGTTGCGCGACGGCCTGAACGACGCGTTTTCCGGCGAGCATTCCGGCTGGCACACGGAAGACCTCGTCGCGCAATTCGACATCACGCGCGAAACCCAGGACCGTTGGGCCGCGCGTTCGCAGCAGCGATTCAGCGAAGCCCAGGCACGCGGCGATTTCGACGCCGAACTGATTGGCGTGGAAATAGCAGGGCGCAAAGGCCCGCAGCATTTCACGCGCGATGAACAGCCGCGTCCCGACACCACGGTGGAAATGCTCGCGAAACTGCGTCCGGCATTTCGCCCCGACGGCACGATTACCGCAGGCAACGCGCCCGGGTTGAACAGCGGCGCGGCCGCGATGCTGGTGGCCGAGCGTGGTTTCGCGGAAGCACGTGGCATCGCGCCATTCGCGCGGCTCGTGTCTTATGGCGTCGCCGCGGTCGAGCCCGGTATGTTCGGCCTCGGTCCCGTGCCGGCTGTGGAGATGGCGTTGGCGCGAGCCGGTTGGCAATTGCACGATGTCGAGCGCTTCGAAATCAATGAGGCGTTTGCCGCCGTGCCGATCGCGGTCGCGCGCAAACTCGGCATTGCGGACGAACTGATCAACGTGCAAGGCGGCGCGATCGCGCATGGCCATCCGATCGGCGCAACGGGCGCTGTGCTGACCACGCGCCTGCTTCATTCGATGCGGCGCGATGGCCTCAAACGCGGCATCGTGACTCTGTGCATCGGCGGTGGCCAGGGTATTGCGCTGGCATTGGAAGTGCTGTGAGTTTGAGTCGATAGCAGCAGGGTGCGTCGGCGTGCGAAATACATGTCGATGCACCTCGCTGCGATTCCTGAAATGCGCAGCGCATCAACCGTGATGCATTTCTTCGGCACTAGAGTGCCGTCCCATATTTAAAGTTTTTATTCCGGCATCAGTTTCGTTTAGCATCACTGCCACTTTCACAAGAACACCACGAGACATGGCACTGATCGTTAGAAACATCCTCGGTATTGCCGTACTGCTACTGATCGCTTTCATCTTTTCCACCAACCGGCGCGCCATCCGCTTACGGACTGTAATTAGCGCATTGCTGGTGCAGATCGGCATCGGCGCGTTCATCCTGTTCGTGCCGGTCGGAAAGTCGATCCTGTCGGGCGCGGCGTCCGGCGTCAATCATGTGCTCGGCTACGGCAACGCGGGCATCGAGTTCCTGTTCGGCGGACTCGTGCAAGCGAGGATGTTCCAGGTCTTCGGCGACGGCGGTTTCGTGTTCGCCGTGCGCGTGTTGCCGGCCATCATCTTCGTCACGGCGTTGATCTCCGTGCTGTACTACCTCGGCGTGATGCGCTGGATCGTGATCGTGCTCGGCACGGTGTTTCAGAAGCTGCTCGGCGTGTCGAAGCTCGAATCGTTTTCCGCGGTCACCACGATCTTCCTGGGCCAAAGCGAAATGCCCGCGGTGGTCAAACCCTTCACGCGCGACATGACCGGCGCCGAGTTGTTCGCGGTGATGTCGAGCGGCATGGCGGCCGTCGCCGGGTCGGTGCTGGCGGGCTATGCGGGGCTCGGCGTGCGCATCGAGTATCTGCTGGCGGCGTCGTTCATGGCGGTGCCGGGCGGCTTGCTGTTCGCGAAGATCATTCACCCTTCCACCGAACCGAGCCGGGTGCATCTGGACAACCTCAACTTCGACGAGAAGCGTCCCGCCAATATCATCGAAGCCGCGAGTTCCGGCGCGACCGTGGGCTTGAAAATCGCGGTGATGGTCGGCGCGATGCTGATCGCGTTCGTCGGGCTGATTGCGTTGCTCAACGGGATCGTGGGCGGCGTCGGCGGCTGGTTCGGCCATCCGCAACTGTCGATGCAATCGGTGCTCGGCGTCATCTTCGCGCCGCTTGCCTATCTGATCGGCGTGCCCTGGAACGAGGCCACGATCGCCGGCAATTTCCTTGGGCAGAAGGTGATTCTTAACGAGTTCGTCGCCTATGCGTCGCTGTCGCCGTATCTGAAAGAGGCCGCGAGCGTGACCGCGGCCGGTCTGCAGGCGCTCGATCCGCGTACCATTGCTATCCTGTCGTTTGCGTTGTGCGGCTTCGCGAACTTTTCGTCGATCGCGGTGCTGACGGGCGGTTTTAGCGCCGTCGCGCCGGGGCGCCGTGCCGAAGTCGCGCGTTACGGCCTGCGTGTCGTGCTCGCCGCGACGCTCTCGAACCTGATGAGCGCCACGATTGCGGGCATGTTCATTACGCTGAATTGAATCGAGGATTGCTGGATGAACATGGAACAACTGTTGGAACGCGCGGGCGTCGCGCGAGAAAAGGCCTATGCGCCTTATTCGAAATTCAAGGTCGGCGCGGCGCTGCTGACGAAAGATGGCCAGGTGTTCGACGGCTGCAACGTCGAGAACGCCTCGTATGGTTTGTGCAATTGCGCGGAACGTACCGCGTTTTTCAGCGCCATTGCGGCGGGTTATCAGCGCGACCAGTTCGCCGCGCTCGCCGTGATCGGCGATACCGACGGCCCGATCGCGCCGTGCGGCGCGTGCCGCCAGGTGATCATCGAACTGGGCGGCCCTGAACTGCCGATCCGCCTCGGCAATCTGCATGGCGCCACGCGCGACACCACCGCACGCGAACAATTGCCGGACGCGTTCTATCTATGAGCAAGCACAAGGTCATCTACGACACCGACCCGGGCGTGGACGATGCCATGGCGCTCGTGTTTCAGGCGCTGCATCCGGATATCGAACTGCTCGGTCTGACGAGCGTATTCGGCAACGCCACGATCGAGACGACCACGCGCAACGCGCGCTTTCTCGCCGGACGGTTCGCCGCCGGCGTGCCGGTCGCGCAGGGTGCGGCGGCGCCGCTCAAGTGCACCGCGCCCGAACCGCTCGCGTGGATTCACGGCGACAACGGACTCGGCAATATCGCACTGGATACAACGGAGCAGGCCGCACTCGACGCGCGCCCCGCGCATCGCTTCATCATCGACACGGTGCGCGCGCATCCCGGCGAAGTGACGCTGCTCGCCGTGGGCCCGCTCACGAACCTCGCGCTTGCGCTCGACGAGGATCCGCAGATCGCCTCCCTCGTCAAGCAGGTGGTGATCATGGGCGGCGCGTTCGGCACGGACGGCGTGCTCGGCAACGTCACGCCCGCGGCGGAAGCCAACATCCTGGGCGACCCGGATGCCGCCGATATCGTGCTCGGCGCGGCGTGGCCGGTTGCGATCGTCGGGCTGGACGTCACGCAGCGCACCATCATGAGCCACGAGTATCTGGATTCGCTGCGCGATCGCGGCGGCGTGGCCGGTCAGTTCGTGTGGGAAGTGTCGCGTCACTACGAGGCGTTTCACGAGCAAAGCGCGGAGCTTGCGGGCATCTATGTGCACGATTCGTCGGCGGTGGCCTATGTGCTGGCGCCGCAACTCTATACGACGCGCAGCGGTCCTGTGCGAGTGTTGACCGACGGCATCGCGGTCGGCCAAACCATCCAGAAGCCGTCGACCATGCCCGTGCCCGCGCCGGCCTGGGATAGCCGGCCCGACTGCAAAGTGTGTGTCGAGGTGGACGTGCCGGGCATGCTGGCGCTTTACGAGCGCACCATTTGCGGCACGCTTTGAGAATGACGCTGTCGTATAACGGAGGCACAAGCGGCATGCCGATTGATCTGACGTAAGCCGCTGTGCGATGCAACACGCCGGACCACGGCAATCCTGGCCGGTGCCGATCTTCAATCTTTGCTACATTTCTGCACACGCACTGCATAAGCTCCTCCTGAACCCGTGGCTCATGGACGCCAGTGCGTGACCGAAATCTATCAAGAGGCCAAAGATGCGAATTCTAGTAGTAGGGGCGGGCGCCGTGGGCGGCTACTTCGGCGGGCGTCTCGCAGCGGCGGGCCAGGACGTGACCTTCCTCGTGCGCCCAGGCCGGGCGGAAAAGCTCAAGCGTGACGGACTCGTCATCAGCAGCGTGCGCGGCGATCTCAAGCTGCCCGATCCTCAAACGATTCTCGCCGGCGTCAGCGCCGAACCGTTCGATCTGGTGCTGCTGAGCTGCAAAGCCTTCAGTCTCGACGACGCCATCGATTCCTTCGCGCCGCTGGTCGGCGAGTCGACGCTGATTCTGCCGATGCTCAACGGCATGCGCCATGTCGACGTGCTCAACGAAAAGTTCGGTGCCGCGCGCGTGCTGGGCGGCCAATGCGTGATTGCCGCGACGCTCAACGCCGACCAGCATATCGTGCATCTGAACGACACCCACGCGATCACTTTCGGCGAACAGGCCGGCGGCACGTCGGAACGTGTTCAGGCCATCGCCGACGCCATGGCCGGCGCGAATTTCGACGCGCTGGTCAGCGACAACATTTTGCTGCGCATGTGGGAGAAGTGGGTGTTCCTGGCCACATTGGCAGCCGGCACGTGCCTGATGCGCGGTTCGGTGGGCGATATTCTGGCTGCGCCGGACGGCAAGCGCGTGATCGAGAATCTGCTGGGCGAGTGCCGCGCGGTGGCGGAGCACAACGGTTTCACGATGGGCCCGGACTTCGACGCACGCGCCACGCAAACACTGTTCACGCCTTCGCCGCTTACCGCTTCCATGTTGCGGGACGTGGAAAACCATTCGCATACCGAGGCGGATCATATTCTCGGCGATCTGATTTCGCGCGGCGGCGACGCGCAAAAGGGCGAGCACGGCTTGTCGTTGCTGCGTATCGCCTATAGTCATCTGAAGACGTATGAAGCGAGGCAGGCCCGGACGTCCTGAGCGATGCCACGGGCACGAATCGGGACTTCGCAGGCATGGCGAAACAGCCTAACGATCAGAGGTGAAGCATGCCGAGTCCAATCGGATCAGTGCCCGCACTCAGCGCCGCTTCGGCCACGATCTTCTCGATCGGCATCGTCTTTCTCGGCTACTGGGGCTTGTATGAACCGACACAGTGGCGAGTCGCCGACGTCTTCGTGTTCGTGTCCGCGCTGATCGGTTTCGGCTGCCTCGGGCTCGTACCGTGGGTCGCGACGAGTCCGGTCGAACCCGAAGGCAGCGATAGCCGGATTCGCATTGCGCGGCATCTGTTTTTGGTCGGCGTGATGGGAATCTGGCTTGCGGTGGCGATGTCGGTGATTTTCTAGAACGACACCCACGCTCACGCACAAAAAAACGCGCGCCTTGCACAGTTGCAAGGCGCGCGTTTTCTTTAAAGCACAACCAATCAGCGCTTAGCGCTCGATCTGCCGGTTCCAGCGGGTATCCCACTGCGCGCGGTGCGCGTTGATCGTATCCCAATCCACCACCGTCACCTTGCGCACCAGATCGTCGACGTTGCCGAGGCTTTGCTGCATGGGCGGCGTCATCTTCGCGAGACGGTTGGTGGGAATCTGACGGCCGGCCTCGGCGGCCTTGGTTTGCGCCGGCGCGGACAACAGGAATTGCGCGAGCTTCTGCGCCAGTTGCGGATCAGGGTTGTTGTTGACCACGCACAGGTCGACCAGCAGCAGCACCGGACCTTCCTTCGGATTCACATAGCCGACGGGAATGCCCTTGTCCGCCAGGTCACCCACGGCGGTCGGCGTCAACGGGAACAGGCCGGCCTCGCCGGTCTGGACCATTTCGGAAATCTTCGCCGAATTCGGCACGTACTCGACCACGTTCGGTCCGACCGTGCTCGCCCATTTCGTGAAGCCCGGCTCCACGTTCTGCTCGCTGCCGCCCATCAAGCGGTTGATGGCGAGAAAGCCATGCAGGCCGAAGGTGCTGCTCGAAGCCGACTGGAACACCACCTTGCCCTTGTATTTCGGATCGGCGAAATCCATCCACGAGGTCGGCGGCGCCCAGCCTTTTTCAGCGAACAGTTTCTTGTTGTAGGCAATGCCGGTCATGCCGAGCTGAACGCCCGCGCCCATGTCGTCCTTCATGCGCGCGAACGGATAGAGCTCCTTGAGCACGGGTGCGTCGTCGAGCTTCTTGCACACGCCCATGCTGACCGCGCGCGCCATCACGCCGTCGTCGAGAAACACCACGTGGATCTGCGGGCTGGCCTTGTTGGCGAGCAGCTTGGCGAGAATGTCCGACGACGTGCCCGGCACCACGACCACCTTCACATTGTTGGCTTTCTCGAAGTCAGGCAGCACCTGGCTCGTATAGGCCTTCTCCATCGGACCGCCGTTCATGCCGATGTAGATCGTCTTGGTTTGCGACCACGCCGGCGCGGCCGCGCCGAATGCGCACAATGCGGCCAGCGCCGCGAGCGTCTTGAACAGTTTCATTGAGGGGCTCCTGAGGTTCACTAAAACGAAGACTTAAGCGACCGGCGAGGTCGCGACGGCAGCAAAGCGGCCAATCGAAAAAGCGTCGAGTGGCGTGGCGGTGGCGCCGTCGACGACGAGGTCGGCGAGTACTTCACCGACGCCCGGCGCGAGCAGGAAGCCGCCGCCCGAAAAACCGAATGCATGCAACAGACGCGGCACGGTACGGCTCGCACCGATGATCGGATTGCTGTCGGGCGTTTCGCCTTCCACGCCGCTCCAGGTGCGGATCAGCAGCGCCTCGCGCAAGGCGGGCAGCAGCGCGCACGCGTCGCGCATCACGGCGCGCGTGGTTTCCGTCGACGGTTGGCCGTATTCGCCGTCGCCGTGCCCGCGTCCGCCGCCGATCACGCAATTGCCGCGCGCCACTTGCCGTGCGTAGATGCCGCCGCCATACACGCCCAGGTTGTGCGTGATGAAGAGCGGCAGCGGTTCGGTGACCCACATGTTCGGGTAGATCGGTTTCATCGGCGCGGTCTCGCCGAAGTAACCCGCCACCGTATTCGCCCACGCGCCCGCGGAATTGATGAGCCAGTCGGCGCTGATGCGCAGGTCGCCGGCGCGCAGTTGAAAGCGCGTGCCGTCGTGATGAATGTCGGTGAGTTCGGTTTGCTCGCGCACGTCCGCGCCCGCGGCCCGCGCGGCGCGCGCGAATGCGGGCGACACCAGCCGCGGATTTGCATGACCGTCCGTCGCGCACAGCGAGCCGCCGACGGCCGCCGGCCCGAGCCACGGGTAGCGTTGGCGGAACGCCGCGCCGCTGATCAGTTGTGCGTGCAGTCCATGGTCGCGCGCCATATCGGCCCAGGTTTGCAGCGCGGCAAGATCGCTTTCGCTGCGAGCGAGGCGCAAATGTCCCGACACCGTGAATTCGCCGTCGATGCCGAGCAACTCCGGCAAGCGGTCCCAGATACGCCGCGCGCGGATCGCGAGCGGCATCTGTTCGACGGGGCGTCCCTGGCAGCGCACGCCGCCGTAGTTCACGCCGCTCGCCTGCGCGCCGCAATAGCGCCGCTCGAACAGGCCCACGCGCAAGCCGCGCTTCGCCAACGCCAGCGCAGCCGATGAACCCACCAGCCCGCCGCCCGCGATCGCGACGTCGTAGTGCAATGTGTCACTCATCGCGCGCCTCCACGGGGATTTCAGCGACGTCGTCGGCAACCATCTCCGGCGAGAGCGGAATCGGTTTGACGGGCGGTTGGCTGCGCAAGCGGCCCACCGCGTCGAGCGGTTTGCCGGTTTCCTCGGCGAGCAGGGTCAGCGCGGCTTCGCCGCACATGCGTCCCTGGCAGCGGCCCATGCCGACACGCGTGAGCGCCTTCAGCCGGTTGATCTCATTCGCTTCGCCGCCACGGATGCAGCGTCGCAACGTGCCCGCGTCGACCTCTTCGCAACGGCACACGGTCATGTCGTCGGGCCATTGCGACGCGCATTTGGCCGGCGGCGCGAAGGCTGTTTCGATGCCCTCGCGAAATACCGCGATACGTTTCAGACTGCGCTCGATCGAAGCCGCGTCGGGCATACCCGGACCGCGTGGATGCGCGATGCCAAGGTCGTCGAGCAAGGCGAGCGCGGCGCGGCGTCCGGCCAGTTCGGCGGCGTCCGCGCCGGCGATGCCCGCGCCGTCGCCGGCAAGATAGAGGCCGCGCACGGAACCGCGTCCCGCCGGGTCCACTTCAGGCAGCCAGCAACGATTGGTCGCGTCGAAACGGAAACGGCAGCCCGCGAGATCGGCGAGTTGCGTTTCGGGTTTCAGGCCGAAGCTCACGCCGACCGCGTCGCATGCAATGGTTTCGGTCGGCGCACCTTCACGCGACGCGCGCCATTCGAGCGCTTCCACACCCTCCACGCCGCGAATGCCGACCAGCGTCACGTCGCGCTCGATCCGCACGCCATGCGTTTTCAGCCAGCCGACGTAATACAGGCCTTTCGCGAAAGTGGACGGCAGGCGCGCGAGTTTCGGCGCCGCGGCGACCTGCTGCGAGAATGGGCTCGTGTCGAGCACGGCCATGACTTGCGCGCCGGCTTTCACGTACTGGTACGCCACCAGATACAACAGCGGTCCGGTGCCGGCCAGCACGACGCGCCGGCCGATCGCGCAGCCTTGCGCCTTCAGGGCGACCTGGGCCGCGCCGAGCGTGTAGACGCCGGGCAGCGTCCAGCCTGGCACCGGCAGCACGCGGTCGGTCGCGCCGCTGGCGATGATCAGATGCGAGAACGGCACGCGCAGCTCGCGTCCCGCATGCAAGGTATCGAGGCGGCCCGCTTCGCAGGCCCACGCGAGCGTGTCGGGGCGATAGTCGAGATGAGGCAGCAGCGCCGCCATGGTCGAATGCAAGGCCTCGGCCTTGTGCGCTTCGAAACCGTAGAGCGTTTTTTTCGAGCGTTCGAAGCCGCCGTTCGCCGGCGGTTGACGATAAATCTGGCCGCCCCAGCGTGCGTTTTCATCGATCACGATCGGCTTCACGCCAGCCGCGACCAGCGTCTCGGCAGCACGTACGCCCGCCGGCCCGGCGCCGACGATCACGATGCGGCGTTCGTCGCTCATTGGGCGTCTCCGGTTTCACCCGCCGCGTCGGCACCGGCTTCCGCAGCAGCGAGCCGAGTGAGCACGCGCATGCCTTCGGTCACGAGCGTCGAGCACGCGCGCACGCGCTTGCCGTCTTCGGTGCGCATCCAGCAGTCCTGGCATGCGCCGATCAGACAGAAGCCCGCACGCGGCGAGCCGCTGAATTCGCTTTCGCGCACGCGGCGTTGCTGCATCAGTACAGCCGTCAGCAGCGTATCGCCTTGCAGCGCGGCGACTTCCTGGCCGTCGAGAAAAAAGTGCAGCGCTTCGCGCCGCGTTTCCGCCACGCGGATGAATTGCGGCTCGCGGCGCGGCGCGGGAGCGTGAGTAGGCGGCAAGGTGGACGGCATGAGAGCGTGGTCGGAGGAAGACATCAGTGCTGGCCGATCAGAATGCGGTTCAGACCATACACGCGGTCGAGCAGCAGCATCGCGCCACCGGTGATGAAGATCACCAGCGCGGAGACGGACGCCATCATCGGATCGATCGATTCGGTCGCGTACATGTACATGCGCACCGGCAGCGTGACGGTTTGCGGCGAGGTGACGAAGATCGACATCGTCAATTCGTCGAAGCTGTTGATGAAGGCCAGCAGCCAGCCGCCGGTGATGCCCGGCAAAATCATCGGGAAGGTGATGCGGCGAAACGTGGTCCACGGATCGGCGCCGAGTGAGTGCGCGGCATGCTCGATGCTGCGGTCGAGGCCGCTCACCGAAGCCAGCACGAGCCGCATCACGAACGGCGTGATGATGATCATGTGCGCGAGCACGAGCCACGCGAACGAGCCGGTCGCGCCGATCAGCGCGAAGAAGCGCAGCAGCGCGATGCCGAGGACGAGGCCGGGAATCACGAGCGGCGACAGCAACAGGCCGTTAAGGAAGCTGCGGCCCGGAAAGCGTGCGCGGCCGATGGCGAGGGCGGCGGGCAGCGCCACGATCAGCGACAGCGTCGCCGAAGCGAACGCCAGTTTCAGGCTGTTAAAAAACGCGCTGATGAAATCCGGGTAATTGAGGATCGCGCGGAACCAGCGCAGCGAGACGCCGTGCGTGGGCAACGTGAGCGTTTCGTCGGGTGTGAAGGCGACCAGCACGACGATCACGAGCGGCGCGAGCACGAACGCGATCACGAGCGTGTGGAAGATCAGCGCGATGGGGCCGTTTTTTCTCATGATGTTTTCACTGAGTGAGCCAATGTGTGAGCCGATGAATTAGCCGAGGCTTCTGGTGTACCTGCGTTCCAGAACCCGGTAGTACGTGAGCATCACGATCAGATTCGCGACCAGCAAAAGGAGCGCGATGGTCGCGCCGAGCGGCCAGTTCAGCGAGCCGAGGAATTCGTCGTAGACCGCAGTGGCGGCGACCTTCAGGCGTCGTCCGCCGAGCAGGCCGGGGATCGCGAAGGCGCTCGCCGACAAACCGAACACCATCAGGCTGCCCGACAGAATGCCCGGCGTCAGTTGCGGCAAGACGATGCGGCGCAGCGTGGTCGCCGGCGACGCCATCAGCGACAGCGCGGCGTTTTCCGTTTGCGGGTCGAGCTTCTGCAATGCCGTCCACACCGGAATCACCATGAACGGCAGCATCACGTGCACAAGTGCAATGACGATCGCGAAGGTGGTGTACTCGAGTTTGTACGGCCCGAGTCCGACCAGACCGAACGCCTGGTTTACGAGGCCGTTGGTGTTGAGCAGCATGCTCCAGCCGAACGCCCGCACCACCACCGAAACGAGCAGCGGCGCGAGAATCACCAGCAGGAACATCGAGCGATACGGATCGCGCATGCGCGACAGGACATACGCTTCCGGCGTGCCGATCACGATGCACAGCAGCGTCACCAGAAACGCAATGCCGAAGGTGCGCAGAAAGATGGTGTGGTAATACGACGAGCTCAGCACTTCCGCGTAATTGCCGAACTGGAACGCAGCGATCGGGCCGCTGGCCGGATCGAAGCGATAGAAGGTCAGCACCAGCGTCATCAGAAGCGGCACCAGCACGAGCGCCACGAACAGCAGAAAAGCCGGCGCGCACATCAGCCAGAGCGGCAAAAACGCATGGAAGGGCGCGCGGCGGGCGTGGCCGGATTTCATGTCGCGGTCGTCGGCGGCGGGCAGCGTGCTAGCCATGATGCGCGTCCCGTTGAATGAAGCGGATCGCCTCGCTGTTCCAGTCGACGCCGACCGTCGCGCCTTCGGCAAGCGGCTCCGTGCCTTCGTTCTGGCAGCACACCAGCACTTCGCCGAGCCGGCTGTCCAATCGGTACAGCCATTGGCTGCCGAGGAAGAAGCGGCTTGTCACCGTGGCCGGCACACGTCCCGCGTTCGGTGCGCACAGGCGCAGCTTTTCCGGGCGGATGCACAAGGTCACCGCGTCGCCGACGCCGACCACGCGCTCGCGCGCCGGCAACTGCGCCGTGTGTCCCGTCTCGGCGAGATCGTGGCCGAGGTCGATGCGGATCGCGTCGCCGTCGCGTGCCACCACGGTGCCGGGCAGCATGTTGGCCTTGCCGATGAACTGCGAGACGAAGCGATTTTCCGGGCGCTCATACGCTTCGTACGGCGTGTCGATCTGCGTGATGCGGCCGGCTTCCATCACCACCACGCGATCGCTGATCGACAGCGCTTCGGATTGATCGTGCGTCACCATGATGGTGGTCGTGCCGATCTTGCGTTGAATGCCGCGCAGTTCGAACTGCATGTCTTCGCGCAGCTTGGCGTCGAGATTGGACATCGGTTCGTCGAGCAGCAGCACCGGCGGCGCGATCACGATGGCGCGGGCAATCGCCACACGTTGACGCTGACCGCCGGAGAGTTCACGCGGAAAGCGGTGCGCGAGCGTGTCGAGGCGCACCAGCGACAGCGCTTCGCGGATGCGCTCCTTGCGCTCGGCCTTGTCGATGTTGCGCATCTCCAGCCCGAAGCCGACGTTGTCGGCGACGCTCATGTGCGGAAACAGCGCGTAGCTCTGGAACACGATGCCGAGGCCGCGCTTGTTCGGTTTCATGTGCGTGATGTCGCGGCCGTCGAGCGTGATGCGTCCGCGGGTCGTCTCGACGAAGCCCGCGATCATCTGCAAGGTGGTGGTCTTGCCGCAGCCGGACGGCCCGAGCAACGAAACGAACTCGCCTTTTTCCACCGACAGGTTCACGTCGGCGACTGCTTGCAGATCGCCGAACGATTTCGTTACGTCCGTGAGTGTGAGGAACGACATGATCTGGCCTTTGGATGGTTCGACACCGGTTCAATCGACTACTGCCTCGATGACGCCGACTCTAGCTAGCCAAATTACCGTCAGTCAATTTCAAATTCCGTTTGCCGGTATAAGAATAGAAAAAATTCCATTTGGCGGAAGATATTCCATGGAACCGATGGCAAGTGTTCCGCTGCATGATGTCCGGAAAATCCCTATGAATCATTGGCGCAACGTCTTCATTTGCGAAATCTGTCAGGATTCCACTTGCGGATAAAACACTTTATAGTGTTCCGATCAGTGAAATAATCATGGGCCATTAAGATGAATGCTGCCGCCAAACGAGATACCGACTCAGCCGCCGCCGACGAGGCGGGCGGCGCGCCTGGCCCCGGCATGCTGGAACGCGCGTTCGCGGTAATCCGCGCATTGTCCGAAGCGCAGCCCGACGGCGGACGCGTCACGCGTCTCGCTAAAGCAGTCGGGCTGACGCAGGGCACCGTGCACCGCATCCTGCATGCGTTGATCGCGGAGGGCATCGTCGAACAGGATGAGAACTCCAAGCTGTACCGGCTGAGCGTCGATTTCTTTGCGCTCGCGGCGCAGGCCGGCAATCCGAGCGGCATGCGCACGCTGTGCCGTCCCGCGCTGCTGCGCTTGTGCGCGAGTCTCGGCGACACGATCTTTCTGCTCGTCAAAAGCAGTTTCGACGCAGTGTGCCTCGACATCTGCGAAGGGCCGTTTCCGATCCGCTCGTTCACCGGCGATATCGGCGGGCGCGTGGCGTTGGGTGTCGGGCAGGGCAGTCTGGCGATTCTCGCGTTTTTGCCCGAGGCGGAGCGCGAGGAGATCATCCGCTTCAACGTGCCGCGCATTCGCGGCTACGGCGTGCTCGACGAAGTGTATTTGCGCACCGAGATCGAACGCGTGCGCCAGTTGGGTTACGCGGGGCGCAATAGCGGCGTGCTCGACGGCATGGCGGGCGTGGCGGTGCCGATTCTAGATCGCACCGGCGTGGCGGTGGCGGCATTGAGTGTCGGCACGCTGGCCGCGCGTCTCGGCGACGACCGCCTGCCGATGGTGGTCGAATTGCTGCGGCGGCAGGCCGATGCGATCGGCCCGCAAACCAATCCGTTCGATGTCGCGTTGCGCCGGCCAATGCACGGCTTGTCGCGCGCGATGACGACTGAACGGATCACGGGCTGAGCGCAAGCGCGATCACCGAGGCGGCGCGCAAACCGCGCCGCCCCGAATCACCTGGAAGCGCTTAGAACACCTTTACTGGCACATTCACCACCAGCCGGTATTCCATGTTGTTGCCATCCGAGTAGTGGTACTGGCTGTTGTGCCACATCGCGATGAACGTGATCTTCGTGTCCTTGAAGCGTCCGCTTTGCAGCGTGTAGCTCGGAATGAAGCCGAACTCGTGGTGATGGCCATGCACCGGTTCACCGTTCTTCCAGTACAGATCATGCAGCGGCGCCGAAGGCGAGGCATTCTCCGCCGCGCCCGCCGATGCATCCGCGCCCCAGCCGTATTGCCCCCAGAACATTGCTTTGAGCCCCGGCACGCCGGCGTATTTGCCGTCGAACGTATAGCGCAATTGGAGCGACTGCTCGTGCGGCGCGTTGTAGTCTACGTCCATCGAGTTGGTCAGGTAGATACCGTTGGTCTCGTTGACGTAGTCGAAGAACTGGTCGCCGAGCACCTGCTGGTAGCCGAGCAGCAGTGCATGCGGGCCGTGCTGCGCGGAGACCGACACGCTGTAGGCATTGCTGTTGATGTGCCCCTGACGCGACGCGCCGGTGTCGTGCGTCGAGTAGATGTTCGCGAGGCCGCTCCACTTGATGGTGGTCGGATCGCCGAACGACTGCGCGACCGAGCCGTAGTACTGACGCCAGACGTCGTCGGCCTGATCGACATACAGGGCCATCTCGCCGTTCTTCGCGTAGTGCCACGTGCCACCCACATAAGTGAGGCGATCGATACGCGTGCCGCCGTACGAGGTGGTGAGATTGCTCAGGTTCGTGTGACCGCGCGCGTCGACTTTGGTGAAGCTGCCGGCCTGGAGCTCGGTGTGCGCGAGATCGTTGCTGACCATCGAGACGCCGAGGAAGGTCGGCGGCAGCGCGCGATTGTCGTGCGGTTCGAGGAACGGGTTGGTGACGATCTGCAAACCGTACTTCACGACCGTTTCCGAAATGCGTCCCTTGATGTCGTACATGCCGGGGTAAGCCCACGCGAGCTGCTCCGAACCGCCGCCGTCCTTGCCCACGTGCACCATGTTGCCCGCGCCGTTGCCGCCGTCGAGCTTGAGCGCGCCGAACAGCGAGGCATCGACGCCGAAGCCGACCAGCCCTTGCGTGTAGCCGGATTCATAGTTGGCCTGCACGCCCTGGACCCACGCGTGACGGTAGATCGTGTTGGGCGCCTGGAAGTAATCGGAGTAGTTGCGAAACTGCAGATTCAGATGACTGTCGGCGATGAATCCCTTGCTCGCCGCCTGGCTCGACAGCGGCGCGGGCGGCGTGACCGTCTGACTGGCTTCGGCGTTGACGATGGCGTTGGTGGTGTCGGGCTGGTCGTTGCGCACCTGGCCGCCTTGCTCCGCGCGTCGCTTGCCGGACGTATCGTTTTGCTGCGTCGGCGTGGTTTGCGCGAGTTGCGCGGGGGACGACAACGTTTGCGCGAGCGTTTGAGTTTTAGACGCCTCGGAGGTGGGCTCCGTGACGCCGTCGTCGGCATACGCGTTAGCGGCGAGTGTCAGTGCGGGAAGCGTGAATGCGCAGTAAAAGAACGTTGCTGCTCCGGTTTTTTTTGACCGGTTTTTTGATCGGTTATCTTTCATTGAGTACGTCTCTGATTATTGTGGTGAATCTTTGGCTGGCGGTTAGCCAGTCCACGCTTATCGTTCCTCCCGCGGTTGGCAGGACGAACGAATCCAACGGCGCGACGGCCCGCCGCGCCGGGAATACGGTTTTAACTTCTCAGGTTCTTTGCTTTAGCGATGCCCCGAGGGCATTTATTTCGCGGTGTCTCCCACGCGAATACAAGCGACGCGTGTCGCCTTGGCGCCATGCGTGATGGGCTGCGGAATCTCCTTCGCGCAGGCTTCAATCGCATCCGGGCAGCGCGTGCGAAACGCGCAACCGGAAGGCGGACTGAGCGGCGAGGCAATCTCGCCGCGCAACAGCAGATGACGGCGCGCGCGCTCCACGACCGGATCGGGCACCGGCACGGCCGAGAGCAACGCCCGCGTATACGGATGGCGGGGCGTGCCGTACACCTCGCGCTTGTCGCCGAACTCCATCACACGTCCCAGATACATCACCAGCACGCGGTGGCTGATTGCTTTGACGACGGCCAGATCATGCGCGACGAATAGCAAGGAGAGCGACAGTTCGCGTTGCAGATCGCGCAACAGATTGACGATCTGCGCCTGGATCGACACGTCGAGCGCGGACACCGGCTCGTCGCAGATCACCAGTTGCGGTTCGCCGATCAGCGCGCGCGCAATGCCGACGCGCTGACACTGGCCGCCGGAAAACTCGTGCGGATAACGGCGCAGATGCTGCGCGTTCAGGCCGACGCGTTCGAGCATGGTCAGCACGCGCCGCTGCACGTCGGCACGCGCGACGTCCTGACCGTGCGTCATCAACGGCTCGGCGACGATCTGTTCGATCGTCATGCGCGGGTCGAGCGAGGCGAGCGGGTCCTGGAAAATCATCTGCACGTCGCGACGCAAACGCGAGGTATCGCGGCGCGCGCCCGGCAGCACGGTTTCGTCGCCGAGCCAGCGTACGCTGCCGCTCGCCACCGGCGCGAGTCCGATGATTGCGCGCGCGAGCGTCGACTTGCCGCAACCCGATTCGCCGACGAGGCCCACGGTTTCGCCGCGCCGCACGTTGAACGACACGCCGTCCACCGCGCGCAGCGTCGCTTTGCCGGACCACGGAAAGCCGCCGCGCGGCACGCCGAATTGCACCTTGAGATTGTCGACGCGCAAGAGCGTCGCCGCGTCCTGGTTTGCAAGAGGAGTGGTGTTCATACGTGTTGTGCCTCGAGAATTTCCCCGACCGGCCGATGGCACGCGCGCAGCGCGTCGGCGTGGCCAGCGGCAGCGGAAAGGGCCGGCCGCGATTCACGGCAACGGTCGGTGCAATACCCGCAGCGCGGCGCGAACGCGCAGCCCGCGCCGACTTCACCGGGCAGTGGCGGATTGCCCGGAATGGTTTGCAGCGGACGGTCGTCGTCATCGTCGGTCAGACGCGGCAGCGCGTTCAAAAGACCGAGCGTGTACGGATGCGTCGGCGCGGCGAATAGCGCGGCGGCGCTCGCCTGCTCGACGGTCTGGCCGGCGTACATCACCATCACGTCGTCGCACAGGCCGGCCACGACGCCCATGTCGTGCGTGATCAGAATGATCGCCGTGCCGCGTTCGCGATTCAGTTCGCGCAGCAGTTCGATGATCTGCGCCTGCACGGTGACGTCGAGCGCGGTGGTGGGTTCGTCGGCGATCAGGATTTCGGGCTCGGAGAGCAGCGCCATCGCGATCATCACGCGTTGGCGCATGCCGCCGGAAAACTCGTGGGGGTACATGTTAATACGCCGCGCGGCATCGGGAATGCGCACCGATTCGAGCGTTTCGATCGCGCGGCGGCGCGCTTCGCGGCGCGACATCTTGCGATGCAATTGCAGCGTCTCGGTCATCTGCCGTTCGATCGTCAGGAACGGATTGAGCGAGGTCATCGGGTCCTGAAAGATCATGCCGATACGGTCGCCGCGAATCTTGTTCAGCGCCGCTTCGTTCATGGTCAGCAGGTTCTCGCCGCGATAGGTCGCGGCGCCCGACACCTTGCCGTTGCCGGCCAGGAGGCCCAGCAACGCCATCACGGTCTGACTCTTGCCTGAGCCCGATTCACCGACGATGCCGAGCGTGCGGCCCGCCTCGAGCGCAAACGACACGCCTTGCACCGCGTCGACGGGTGCGCCTTCGCGGCGCGTAAAGCGCACGCTGAGGTCTTTGACTTCGAGTAGCGGCATGTCAACGGTCCTTCGGATCGAATGCGTCGCGCAAACCATCGCCGACGAAATTCACGCAATACAGCGTCACGCACAGCATCACGGCCGGGCACAGGAGCAGCCAAGGCATCGATTCGAGCTTCTGCGCGCCGTCCTGAATCAGCACGCCCCAGCTCGTCATCGGCTCCTGCACGCCGAGGCCGAGAAACGACAACACCGATTCCGTCAGCACGATATTCGGCACCGTCACGCTCGCATACACCACGACCACGCCGAACAGATTCGGCACGATGTGACGCGCGATGATCAAACGCGAACTCACGCCGATCGCTTTCGCGGCGTCGATGAATTCGCGCGAGCGCAGCGACAGCGTCTGGCCGCGCACCACGCGCGCCATATCGAGCCACGAAAATGCGCTGATGGTGAGCACGACGAGATAGAAGGCGCGGCCGAACATCGTCATCATCAGGATGGCGATCAGCATGTAGGGAATCGCGTACATCATGTCGACGATGCGCATCATCACCGCGTCGACGCGTCCGCCGAGATAGCCCGCGGTCGCGCCGTACGCGACGCCGATCAACCCCGACACCAGCGTGCCGAGCAGACCGACTTCGAGCGACACGCGCCCGCCTTGCAGCGTGCGCGCGAGCAGATCGCGGCCGAGTTCGTCGGTGCCGAACCAGTGCATGTTCTGCAAAGTGGGCGGCAGGCTGATCGCGCTCCAGTCGCTATCGATCGGGCCGTTCGGCAGCAGCCACGGACCCGCCACGCAGGCGATCACGATCAGCATCAGCACGACGAAGCCGGTAAAAGCGGCACGATTGCGCACGAAGCGCCACGCGGCGGTGGCGAGCGGGCCGCGTGAGCGCGGCGCCTTCGAGATGGCCGCGAGCGGATCGAGCGCCGCGGCAGTCGATTGAATTGAGCGGGGCATGGATCAGTACCGGATGCGCGGATCGAGCCAAGCGTACGCGAGGTCGACCAGCAGATTGAACAGCACGGCGACAGCGGTCGTCAGCACGACGAGGCCGAGCACGAGGGTGTAGTCGCGATTGATCGCGCCGTTGACGACCAGTTGGCCAAGGCCCGGCAGCGCGAACACCGATTCGGTCACCACTGCCGCGGTAATCGACGAGATGCAGATCGAGCCGAGCAGCGACACGACCGGCATCAGCGCGGGCTTCATCGCGTGACGCAAGACGATCGTGCGGCCCGGCAAACCCTTGGCGCGTGCCGTGCGAATGAAGTTGCCCGACAGCACTTCGATCATGCTGCCGCGCATCACGCGGGCAATCGCGGCGACGTTGATGATGGTGAGCAGGACGATCGGCAGCACGCGATAGCGCCACTCGCCGTCGCCCCAGCCGCCGGCCGGCAGCCAGCCATGTCCTTCCGAGGTCTTCAGCAGGATCGCGAAGATCCACACGAGCACCGGGCCCAGCACGAAGGGCGGCACCACGTTGCCGATATTGCCGAGCACCATCACGAAGTGATCGACGAAACGGTCGCGCCGCACCGCGGCCACCGTGCCGAGCGCGACGCCGATCACGAGCGCGATCGGCACCGACACGCCGCCCACGCCGAGACTGACCGGCAGCGCCTTCCACACCAGGTCGTTGACCGACCAGTCGGCGTAGCGGAACGACGGCCCGAGGTCGCCGTGCAGCAGCGAGCCGAGGTAGTGGAGGTACTGCAGCCACAACGGTTCGTCGAGGTGATACTTGGCGTTCAGGTTCGCCAGCACGGCTGCCGAGAGTTGTTTCTCGGTGTCGAACGGGCCGCCCGGGGTGAGATGCAGCAGCAGATAGCACGCGGTGATCACGGCGAGAATCGTCGGGATCGCCCAGAGCGTGCGGCGCAGCGTATAGGCCAGCATGACGGTGCTCCCGCGTTTAGTGCTTGGTGAGATACATGTCTTGCGTGGCGCGCATGTCGAGGTAGTTGGTCGGCTTATAGCCGCCCACGTACGACTTGACCAGCCGGTCGGCCGAATACTGGAAGAGCGATACCACGGGGTAGTCGTTCATGGCCAGATCGTGCGCCTGCGTGAACAACGCGGTGCGCTTCGCGTCGTCGAGTTGCTGGTTGCCTTCGTCGATCAGCTTGTCGACTTGCGGGTTGCAATAGTGCTGGTCGTTCTGCACGCTGTTGCAGCGGATCAGATCGAAAAACGAGTTGGCGTCGTTATAGTCGACGAACCAGCCGTCGCGCGAGGCCTGCACCTTGCCGTCGTGGCGTTGCTTGAGCAGCACCTTGTATTCGACGTTTTCGAGCTTGGCGGTCACGCCGAGCTTGGTGCGCCATTCCGACGTGGCGAACAGCGCGACCTTCTTGTGCAGGTCGTTGGTGTTGTAGGTGAGCGTGAACGTCAGCGGCTTCGCGTCCGAATAGCCCGCGGTCTTCAGCAGGTTGCGCGCGTAGTCGATGCGCTTGGGCATCGGCCAGCTCGTCCACTCCGGCGTGAAGACGCCCGAGCCTTCGGTGCCCTTGGCAATCAGGCCGTACATCGGCACTTCGCCGTCGGCCGTCAGACGCTTGGTCAGCAGGTCGCGGTCCAGCACCATCGCGAGCGCCTGGCGGACGCGCTTGTCCTTGAAGGCCGGGTCGTCGTTGTTCAGGCTGTAGTAGTACGTGGCGATCTGCAGACCGGTTTTCAGTTCGGAACCGAACTGTTTGCTGACTTGCGCATAGACGCCTGACGGAATGGAATACGTGTAGTCGAACTGGCCGGCCTGATACATGCGCATCGCCGTTTCGTCGTTTTCGATCGGCAGGTAGGTCACTTTCGAAATCACGACCTTGCCGTTATTCCAGTACGTCGGGCTTTTGGTGGCCACGAGGCGATTGCTCGGCTGCCAGTCGGTCAGCGCATACGGGCCGTTGCCCACGAAGTTGCCCGGACGGGTCCAGTCGCCGCCGAACTTCGTCACGACCGCGCGATTGACCGGGGTCATCGTCGCCATGGCCGTCAGCTGCGGGAAAAACGTGGCGGGCACCTCGGTGGTGACTTCGAGCGTGTACGGATCGACGGCGCGCACGCCGAGGCTCGTCAACGGCGCCTTGCCGGCGAGAATCGCCTTGGCGTTTTTCACGAATTCGACCAGCACCGTGTATTTCGAACCCGTCTTCGGATCGAGCACGCGTTGCCACGAGTAGACGAAGTCGGCCGCGGTGACCGGCTGGCCGTTGCTCCAGCGCGCATCGTGACGCAGCTTGAAAACCCATGTATTCGGTCCGCTACGCGACCACGATTCCGCGACGCCCGGCACGATCGCGCCGCTCGCGTCCATGCGCGTCAGACCTTCGAACAGGTCGAGGCCGATCGTGTTGCCGGTCCATGATTCGATATGCGCGGGGTCGAGCGATTCGGTTTCGCCCGGCACCTGGCGGGTCATCTCCTGGCTGGCGGCGAGCGTGACGCCAGGCGGCACCGTGACGGCGAATGCGGAAGGGGCAAACGTGAGGACGAGCGCGGCCAGCGCCGTCGTGTAGACGAACGGGGTTTTCATCGGTTGAGATCGCAGGAAAGGTCGAGAGAGAAACGCGCTGGCGCCAGGGCGCCGGTTTAGCTGCGTTGCTCGGGCCAGGGCGGCCCTTGTTGCTCGTGGTGGTAGCGCGACATGCAGGATTCCTTACATTGCGTAATGCAGGCAATCCCTCGCCGGCTTGACCGGATAAGGTGCCTGCTCTTTAGAACAGTCTTGGTGTGCCCACCCAGACGACCACCGACTCGATGCGCGCGGTGTTCACCCAGCTGTGCGGCACCGTCGATTCGTAATGCGCGCTGTCTCCCGCGTGCAACACGAACGTCTTGCCTTCCAGCGTCAACGACACTTCGCCGTCGATCACATAAACAAACTCTTCACCGGCATGCGTGGTGACTTCAGAGCGTTTCTGCCCGGGCGGCATCCTCACGAGGATCGCTTCGAGCTGACGGCCGCCCGTCACGTTGGTCAGCCGCGCAAACAGATTGGCCGAGTCCGCAAAACCGAAAAACTTCAACTGATCGCCCCGGCTCACGCAGCGTTCCTCGCTGGGCGTATCGACGAAATACTGCACCGTGACCCCGAGTGCGTGGGCGATACCGGCCAACGAAGTGATGGACGGTGACGCCAGCCCGCGCTCGACTTGCGACAAAAACGGCTTGGAAATCCCCGCCGCGGTTGCCGTGTCATCCAGCGTGCGCTTGAGCCGTTGGCGCAGCGCGCGGATCTTGCTGCCGATTTCTAGTGCCGGATTGCTTTTTTGAATTGTCGTGACCATAGCAGGAGGAAATTAGCCCGTCAAAATTTGTTTGATATAAGTAAATATGGTTTGATTGCGTCCAGGCCGGGCTTCGGGTCTTTTTAGCCCCGGTGCTGTGAGAGACCACATTTCGAGACAACGCTCTATGTTGCCAGAACCGAATCTAATCCCAGCCAAATTGGCCGGTTATTTCGAGAAATAGGAAACAAACGCGGTAACGGCTGCAGTATTGCCCGCCGCTAACCGCTTTATGCAATATGAGTATCGGGAGGATTAAAGGTATGACACAAAAGACTATTTTCGGCGGCAAGCGCCGGTGCGGCCAAGGCGTATGGCGTGTAAGGACAGGTTATTGACGCGGGATCAGTGAATTCCCTGAGTGACTCAGGATGCTTCTGTTTGCAGAATCAGCCCCGCTTGCGGAAGGGCGCGCGTGTGCACACCACACGCGAATCCGGGCCGCTGTTTATCATTCCGCCCGCAGCGATCCTGCGCGGCGGAGCACTGTCCGGCACGTTCCAACCGAACGGCAGCCGGCGTAAGGACATGACCATCACTGCCGATTTTTCCCGCCGCGGGCTTTCTGCCTGCCGCCGCGTGGCAACGCCGCTCTCTGTCGGCGTCGGAGTTCCCGTTTGTCGCGATGCTTTATCATTGAGCCCGCTCCGCGTGCCGGAGTCCGAGCCCGGTGTGGCGCAGTGTCCCCGAAGGGGACTTCCTGCGAGGCGTTTCGCGAGGCGGGCCTCGATCCCATCCCCTGGTTTATCTGCTGGTTTGGCGCTCTAGCGCGCGGATGAGCGCGCCTACGCGCTGTGCCCGCGCTGTGTCCGCATGGTGGCTATTTGCACCGGTGACGCACACGCTTCGCCAACTGTCTTTCCAGATTCCGTTTCACGCGCCGCGCGGCCCAGTTCGCGCGACGCCGCAACCGTTTGAACAAGAGGTACATGATGCATTCATCCAATCCGCCTGGCGCACGCGTCTCGCAGACCCGTTCGTTTTCGACGGTCTTCCTGATCGAGATGTGGGAGCGCTTCGGCTATTACGGCATGGCCGCGCTGCTCGTGCTGTTCATGATCGACAAGCTGCAATTCACCGACAGCCACGCCACGCTGACATGGGGCGCATTCACGGCGCTGGTGTATGCGTCGCCGTCGATCGGCGGCTGGATCGGCGACAAGATTCTCGGCGCGCGCCGCACGATGATCTTCGGCGCCGGCGTGCTGTCCGTCGGCTATTTCATGCTGGCGCTGCCCAATGACCAGCTCGCCTATATGTACGCGTCGCTCGGCGTGATCGTGGTCGGCAACGGTCTCTTCAAGGCCAACGCCGCGAATCTCGTGCGCCGTATCTATGAAGGCGACGACGCGCGCATCGACAGCGCGTTCACGATCTACTACATGGCGGTCAACATCGGCTCGACGGTGTCGATGCTCGCCACGCCGTGGATCAAGGACCACTGGGGCTGGCATACGGCCTTTGCCGTCTGCTGCGCGGGGATGCTGCTGTCGGTGCTGAACTACTTCATCATGTTCCGCACGCTCGCGCATATCGGCTCCGCGCCGGACGCCGAACCGGTGCGCTGGAAGCGCGTCGGCGCGGTCGCGCTGGGTGGCCTTGCGCTCGGCGCGGCGACCATGTTCGTGCTGCAGCACAAGGCGATCGCGGTGGCCTGCGTGTACACGGCGGGCGTCGCGATTCTGGCGATCTTCGGCTACATGCTGGTGAAGTGCGAACGCTCGGAGCGCTCGGGTCTGGTCGCCGCGCTGATCCTGACCGCGCAAGTGATTCTGTTCTTCGTGTTCTACGTGCAGATGTCGACGTCGCTCACGCTGTTCGCGTTGCGCAACGTCGATCCGCGTTTCATTCTGTTCGGCCAGACGTGGTTCACCTGGAGCGCCGCGCAGTTCCAGGCGCTCAACCCGATCTGGATCATGTTGCTGAGCCCGCTGCTCGCGCTGCTGTATACGAAGCTCGCGAACAGCGGCAAGGACGTGCCGGTTGCGGTGAAGTATGCGTTCGGTTTCGCGGTGGTCGCGGCCGGCTTCTTCGTCTACGCGGCGAGCGGTAACTACGCGGTGAACGGACGCGTCTCGTCGTGGTTCATGGTGGGCGGCTACGGGCTGTATTCGCTCGGCGAGTTGCTGGTGAGCGGTCTGGGACTCGCCATGATCGCGCGCTACGTACCGGCGCGCATGAGCGGTTTCATGATGGGCGCTTACTTCGTGGCGACCGGCGTGTCGCAATATCTGGGCAGCGTGGTCGCGAATTTTGCGCAGATGCCGGCGGGCGATATGGATCCGCTGGAATCGTTGCCGCTTTATACGAAGCTGTTTACCGGCTTGGGCTGGCTCGCGGCAGTGGGTGCTCTGGTGGCGGTTCTGCTGTTGCCGTTGATGCGCAAGCTTTCGCGCGAACATCAGCGTTGCAGCGATGAGGCGCGTGAGAGCGCGCGGCAGACCGCGCCGTTGAATGGGGTGGTGGCGGAGTAATCACACTCCGAGTGACGAACGCGGCGCACGTCATGGCGTGCACCGGCAGGAACTGAAATGGCGCGCCTTGCAATGCACGGTGCGCCATTTTTGTATCGGGAGGCGCCGCGCACCTGCTTGAATGTCCATCGGATAGCACCGGCAGGGGTAAGCTAACGGTTGCCATTGGTCTTTTCAAACAACCGTTTCCCGGCTACTCAAGGTAACCACCCGGATGGAAATCCATATCGCGGTCGAAGGTCATCACGATCTGTCCGGACAGATCTATCGGCAGTTGCGAGCCGGCATTCTCGAAGGGCGTCTCGCGGGCGGCACGCGTCTGCCGTCCACGCGCGATCTCGCCACGCAACTGGGCGTGTCACGCAAGACCACGCTCGACGTGTTCGAGCGGCTGCTCTCCGAAGGCTATCTGAGCGCGCGTGGCGGCTCGGGCACCTTCGTCGCCGACGGCCTGGAGCGTCTGCCAGTGGAGCGCTCCGCGCATGCGCGGGCGGCGGAGTCGTCGCGCGAGCGGGCCAGGGCCAAGGCGAAGGCCGCCGCGCGTGCCCAGCCCCTGTGGGAGGAGATGCCCGAGAGCTTGCCGTTGCCGCGGCCTTCGGTCGCGTCGCCGCAGGACTTCGTCGGCGGCGCGACCGACAAGACGCTGTTTCCCTTCGACGTCTGGCGCCGCTGCGTGAACCACGCGTTGCGTGCACAAGCGCGCGGCCCCGGCATCTATCGCGACACGGCCGGCGAGCAGGAGCTGCGCCTCGCGATCTCGCGCTACCTGGCCTTCAACCGCGCCGTCGCAAGCAACTGGGAAGACGTGATCGTCACGCAAGGCGCGCAGCACGCGCTCGATCTGCTGGCGCGCATCACCTTGCGTGCCGGCGAAGTCGCGGCGATCGAGGACCCCGGATATACGCCGGCGCATGCATGCCTGAAGGCCACCGGCGCGCGCGTGGTGCCCGTGCCGGTGGATGCCGAAGGCCTGATCGTCAGCAAGCTGCCGGACAAGGCGCGGCTCGTCTACGTGACGCCTTCGCACCAGTTTCCTCTCGGCATGCCGATGAGCCTCGAGCGTCGCGTCGAGTTGCTCGAATGGGCGCAGAAACGCGGCGCGGTGATCATCGAGGACGACTACGACTGCGAGTACCGTTTCGAAGGCCGGCCGATGGAGCCGCTGAAAAGCCTCGACCGCGCCGGACTCGTCGCTTACGTCGGCACGTTTTCGAAGACGATCTTTCCGGAACTGCGAGTCGGCTATGTGGTGCCGCCGGCCTCGTTGTACGGTCCGCTCATCAAGGCGCGCCAGATCGGCGACTGGCACGGCTGCACGCTCACGCAAACCGCGCTCGCGTCCTTCATGCTCAATGGCGATTTCGCCAAACATCTGCGGCGCATGCACAAGACCTATGCGGCGCGCCGCGCGATGCTGCTCGATCATCTGCACGGCGGCCTCGCGCCCTGGTTCGAACCGATCGTGCCGACGGCCGGCATCCACATGGCGGCGCGTCTGAAAGCGCCGCTGACGGAAGAAGTCGTGGTGAACGCGGCGCGTGAAGCATCGATCGGCTTGTATGGTCTCGCGCCGTTTCATCTGCGCATGAAGGCGCAGCCGGGCCTGATGTTCGGCTACGGCAGCATCGCGGTCGAGCACATCGACGCCGCGCTCACGAAGCTCGCCGACATCCTGCCGCGGCTCACGCGATAAGCCCGCGATCCGCGCGTGCAGATTACTTATGGCTATCTAATGCCCGGCAAATCAGTGTGGAAAGCGCGTCGAAGTACGTGCCGGAAATGAAGGCGAAGGGCGCGCGGATCATCGTGGCGATGTCGCATGGCGGCCTCGACAACTCGACCTATTCGCCGTCGATGGAAAACGGCAGCTACTATCTGTCCAAAGTGGCCGGCATCGACGCGATGCTGATCGGCCACTCGCACCAGGTTTTCCCCGATAAAAACAGCACGTCACGCAATTCAACCTGCCGGGCGTCGACAAGGTGAAGGGCACCGTCAACGGCGTGCCGACCGTGATGGCGAATTTCTGGGGCAAGCATCTCGGTGTGATCAAGCTCGCGCTGAACTACACGAACGGCACGTGGACGGTGGACCGCAACGCGAGCACCGCGCAAGCCCGCTCGATCCAGAACGCGGATAACAGCTACGTGGCAGTCGATCCGGCGGTCGCATAGGCGATCGCCGCCGAACATGCCGCGACCATCAACTATGTGAAAACGCCGATCGGCACGACCGATTTCCGCATGACCACCTACTTTGCCGATGTGGGCGACGTGTCGGCCATCGAGATCGTCAACCAGGCGCAGGCGGCCTACACGCAGGACTACATCAACGCGAATCTGCCGCGATATGCGGGCATTCCGGTGCCGTCGGTGAGCGCGCCGTTCAAGAGCGGCTTCGGCGGCGGTAACGATTTCACCGACGTCGCGCAAGGCAACGTGGCGATCAACAACGCCGCCGACCTCTACCGCTACCGCTACCTCTACCTCTACCTCTACCTCTACCTGTACCCGAACACGATCTACGCGGTGAAGGTGACGGGCGTTGATCTGAAGGCCTGGCTCGAAACCGCGGCGAAGCGCTTCAACCAGATCGATCCGGCCAACACGGCGGCGCAGGCCCTCGTCAGCACGTATCCCGGCTATAACTTCGACATGATCACGTCGAAGGATTTCAGCTACGAAATCGATGTCACGCAGGCGGTCGGCAGCCGGATTCGCAACCTGAAATATCAGGGCGCGGCGATCTCGGATACGCAGTCATTCATCGTCGCGACCAACAACTATCGCGCGAGCGGTGGCGGAAATTTCCCGGGGCTCGACGGCAGCAAGACGATTTACGCATCGCCGGATGCGAGCCGTGACGTGCTGATCGCCTACATCAAGAAAGCGCAGACGATCAAGGCGGCGAGCAACGGCAGCGATCGAAGCTGGCGGTTCACGAAGGTGGCGACGGCCGGTCCGGTGACCTTCCTGTCGGCGCCGAACCTGACGGCGCTCGCGCAGGCCAACGGCATCGCCAACGTCGCCCAGATCCAGGCCGACGATGGCATCGGCAAGGGTCTCGCGGTTTACTCCGTGAACCTCAACCAATGAACGCGCGCGTCGCTTTGACGCTGGCGGCGGCCGTGGCCATCTGCGCGGGGACGCTTGCCACGGTGGCGGCCACGCGCGTGTCCAACGTGCAGATCGACGACTGGCAGATGCAAGGCACCGCGACGCATGCGGCTAGGCCGCTGTGGCAGTTGCGGCTGACCTCGGCGCTCGGCAACGCGGCGGCGCGCGAAGCGCTCGCGGACGTGCTGGTGAGTTCGCCACAGATCGACGAGCAACGCGAAGGCGTCGAGCTTTACCGTCGACTTGCGCTCGACGGCGCGCCGCGCGCGCAAGCCACGCTCGGGCATCTGCTGTTGCGCGGGCTGCCCGGCGTCGCGCCGGACTACGTGGAAAGCCGCCGTTGGCTGACGCTGGCGGCATCGCATGATTCGCGCGATGCCCAGGCGGCCTACGATCTCGCGACGCTCTATCGCAACGGTTACGGCGTGGCGCGCGACGCCGGCCTGGCGATTCGCTGGCTCGAACAGGCGGCGCAAGCGGGCCTGCCGCCCGCGCAGTTCCAGCTCGCCAACGAGTATCGCTTCGGCGCGACGCTGCCGCACGACGACGCGTTGGCGTTGCAATGGCTCACGCGTGCAGCCAATGCGGAGTTACCCGAGGCCAACCTCGCGCTGGCGATGGCGTATCGCAACGGCGAGCTCGGCATGGCGTGCGACGAAAACGAGTATTGGGCTCACGTGAAGGAAAGCGAACACGATCTCAAACACGTCAGCCGGCAGTAAAAGTGTTTTGACTGTCGCCCGCGATTTTCTGTCGCAGGGCGAGATTGGCCGCCCCCAGCAGCGCTTTTCGCTGCAGGGGGCGTGTTTTTTCCGCCGCGTGAAAGCGCATGGTGAGCGAGCCATGAAGTGTTTTTTGCGATCCTCGAGCGATCCGTCGGCGCTGGCCAAGCGCAGAAAGTGCCGTTATTCATGCATCGAAATGACTTGTAACGGACGTTACGTGTTGGTGTTGCCAGACCCCTCGACGCACGTTTACCCGCTAAAACAAGCATCAAAATGTGTTGCGCAGTCTGCGCCGCGCAACAAACCTTCGCTGTTATACATAAAAGAGTCGCGCAAATCGTATTAGCGCTTGTAGAATCCGGCGTTGAAGCGTGCACATACCGTGTGCGCTTCGTGCAATTCACTGACCACAACAGGTAGGAGAAACATGCCGACTTCCGCAAAAAAGGTGGCCAAGAAGGCTGCTGCCCCGGTACCGACCAAGAAGGTTGCTGCAAAGAAAGTTCCTGCGAAGAAGGCCGTCGCAGCTAAGAAGGTCGCCGTGAAGGCTTCCAGCGCTCCGTCGCCGATCAAGGACACCTTCACGAAGGCCTCGCTGGCTGCACACGTCGCTGAACGCGCTGCTGTGGAACCGAAGACCGCCAAGGCTGTTCTGGCCGCGCTCGAAGACACGATCCTCGGCGCCGTGCATAAGAAGGGCGCTGGCGAATTCACGCTGTCGGGTCTTCTGAAGATCGTCGTGCAAGCTGTGCCGGCGAAGAAGAAGCGCTTCGGCAAAGACCCGTTCTCGGGCGAAGAGCGTTGGTTCCCGGCCAAGCCGGCTAGCGTGCGCATCAAGGCACGTCCGCTGAAGAAGCTGAAAGACGCAGCTGCAGGCTGATCGCGCTTCACGCGTTTGCCATTGCTTTAACAATGGCTGCGTTTGAGCCGCTTCGAAGGAAGTCTCCTTGGGGACGATCCGCAGTGCACGTTGTCCGAATCCCCGTGGGTGCGAATCCACGGGGATTTTTTATGCGCGCTCAGGGCGTATTGCGATTTCATTGGACGCCTCGGGGATTTCCCCGCCGACGCACCGCGGTGCCGCAAATGCACCGTACTAGCGCATCATGAGCCGCCGCAGTACGATGGCAGCGAAGCCATGCCGGCCGGGATGCGCTATTCGCGTGCATGCAACCTGTTTAGTCCGCGGAAAGCGCAATGGCATAGCGCTTGCTTGATCGATTGTCGAACACCGAATGCGCAGCGCATTCGCCTTCTATCCGACAACAAGAGCGGGGCGTGACATGCGATGCTATGACGAGATGCGTCATCATGACGATGCCGTGCGGCCACACTACGCGCGCTTTGAGCGGTGGCTGGTGAAGCAGGGCAACGAGGCGATCGCGCGCAAGCGTGCGGAAGCCGACCTGCTGTTTCGCCGGGTCGGCATCACCTTCGCGGTGAACGGCGACCTGTCCGGCACCGAGCGATTGATCCCATTCGACCTGATTCCGCGCATCATTCCGCGCGGTGAATGGCAGACCCTGGAGGCCGGTTTGCGCCAGCGCGTGCAGGCGCTCAATCTGTTCATCCACGACGTCTATCACGACCGCAATATCGTGCGCGCCGGTATCGTGCCGGCCGAGCAGGTCTATACCAACGCGCAATACCGGCCTGAAATGCAGGGCGTGAATGTGCCGCTCGGTGTTTACGCGCATATCGCCGGCGTCGACGTGGTCCGCGCGGGCGACGAAGGCGAGTTCTACGTGCTCGAAGACAACCTGCGGGTGCCGTCGGGCGTCTCCTATATGCTCGAAAACCGCAAGATGATGATGCGGCTTTTCCCCGAGCTGTTCGTGCAGAACCGCATTGCGCCGGTCGCGCATTATCCCGATCTATTGCTCGATACGCTGCGCTCGGTGGCGCCGGAAGGCGTCGACGATCCGGTCGTGGTGGTGCTCACGCCGGGCATGTACAACTCCGCGTATTTCGAGCACACCTTCCTCGCGCAGCAGATGGGCGTGGAACTGGTGGAAGGCAAGGATCTGTTCGTCGACGACAACTACGTGTTCATGCGCACCACGCAAGGGCCGAAGCGCGTCGACGTGATTTACCGCCGCGTCGACGACGATTTTCTCGATCCGCTCGCCTTCCGTAACGACTCGGCGCTCGGCGTGCCGGGTCTGCTGACTGCGTATCGCGCCGGCCGCGTGGCGCTCGCGAACGCGATGGGCACCGGCATTGCCGACGACAAATCGATCTACCCGTACGTGCCGGAAATGATCGAGTTTTACCTCGGCGAGAAGCCGATCCTCAATAACGTGCCCACGTTCCAGTGCCGCAAGCCGGACGATCTGGCGTACACGCTCGCGCATCTGCCGGAGCTGGTCGTCAAGGAGGTGCACGGCGCGGGCGGCTACGGCATGCTCGTCGGACCGGCTTCGACGAAAGCCGAAATCGAAGCGTTCCGTGAGCGCCTGATTGCGCGTCCGGCAGGGTACATCGCGCAACCGACGCTGGCGCTTTCCGCGTGTCCGACGTTCGTGGAAGCCGGCATCGCGCCGCGCCATATCGACTTGCGTCCGTTCGTGCTGTCCGGCAAGACCGTCACGATGGTCGCCGGCGGACTGACGCGCGTGGCGTTGCAGGAGGGCTCGCTCGTCGTCAATTCGTCGCAGGGAGGCGGGACCAAAGATACGTGGATGGTCGACTGACGCGGTTGCCGATACGGTTGCAACGCTTCACGCAACCGCACCTGCAACCCAGCGCGCCGGGGCGGCACGTGATAAGCAGCACGCACGCCGCCGGCGCATACGGATAACCAGCGCGGGCCTTTTACTTCGACCGGGCCTCGCGTCATCAGATACGGAACGCCGTCATGCTAAGCCGAACCGCCGATCACCTTTTCTGGATGGCCCGCTACATGGAGCGCGCGGAGAACACCGCCCGCATGCTCGACATCAACCTGAAGGCGCTGCTGTTGCCGCAGACGCCCGAGCAGGAGGCGCGCGCGCAACGCTCGGTGCTGCGCATCTCCGAACTCGAAACCGCGTTCGCGCAACGCTACGACGAACCGACCCGCGAACACGTGCTCGATTTCATGGTCGCCGATGCGACCAATCCGTCGAGTATTCACTCGTGTTTGCAGGCGGCGCGCGAAAACGCCCGCGCCGTGCGCGGCACGCTGACGACCGAGTGGTGGGAAACCATCAATGATACGTGGCTCGAATTCAATGAGCGCGCTTCGTCCGGTCAGGCGGCGAGCAATCCGGGCGCGCTGTTCGAATGGGTCAAATTCCGCTCGCATCTGTCGCGTGGCGTGACGATCGGCACCGCGCTGCAGGACGACGCGTTCTTCTTCACGCAACTAGGCACCTTTCTCGAACGCGCCGACAACACCGCGCGGATTCTCGACGTGCGCTTTGCCGACGTCGAACCGAATTCGCGTGACGCCGCGCGCCAGCTCGAAGACTTCTATTACTGGACGTCGATTCTGAGTTCGGTGTCCGCGCTGGAAATCTATCGCAAGGTGTATCGCGACGTCGTCACGCCGGCGCGCGTGGTCGAACTGATGATCCTGAATCAGCAGATGCCGCGTTCATTGCTGGCGTCGCTCGAAGGCGTCTGCGTGAATCTGGCGATGCTACGCACTTCGGGCTCGAACCAGTGCGAACGGTTCGCCGGCAAGCTGCGCGCCGAACTCGTGTACTCCGACATCCGGCAGATTTTCGAAGCCGGCCTGCACGCCTATCTGACACAGTTCCTCGCTCGCGTATTCGAGCTGGGCAATCTGGTTGCGCGTACCTATCTGATGTTGCCAGTCGCCTGACGGAGTTTCTTTATGTACCTGACGATCCGCCACGACACGTCCTATCGCTACGAAGCGACTGTCCATTATTCGATCCAGCAACTGCGTCTGACGCCGGCGAGCGGCGCCTCGCAGGTCGTGCGGCGCTGGAGCATCGACGCGCCTGGAAAGCTCGACGCGACCTTCGATGCCTACGGCAACGTGCTGCACACGCTGGTCATCAACAAGCCGCATAGCGAGATTCGTCTGCACGTGGCCGGCGATGTGGACACGATTCCGCTGATCGACGGTCATTTGCCCGACGCGGTCGGTCCGATTCCGCTCGAGCATTTCACCTGTTCGACGCGGCTGACCGAGGCCGATGCGGCGGTCCGTGAACTGGCCGAATCGGTGCCGAGCCTGACGAGCTCGGCGAATCTAATCGCGCTGTCCGAACAGATCGTGCAGCGCGTGAAGTACAACACGGGCATTACCGAAGTCACCAGCACCGCCGCCCAGGCGCTCGCGCTCGGCAACGGCGTGTGCCAGGATCACGCGCATCTGATGCTCGCGTGCTGCCGCGCGCGCGGCATCCCGGCGCGCTACGTGAGCGGTTATATCGAACCCGGCGAGGTGACGCACGGCGCGAGCCATGCGTGGGTGGACGTGTGGCTCGAAGGCAAGGGCTGGATTTCCATCGATGTCACGCACGCCGCGTTTGCCAGCGAAATCTACTGCCGCCTGGCCGTCGCGCGGGACTATGAAGCGGCCGCGCCGGTGCGTGGCCGGCGTATCGGCGGACTGGAAGAACAGCTGAAAGTGTCCGTTAAGGTCAGCTCGCAGCTGTCACAATAGACGCAAAAAGAGGGCGGCCCGTGAAGCGGGCCCTGGAGGCGCGAGCGAGCGCCAGCCCTCATATCCATTCAAGTCAGGCCCGCAAAGGCCGATAAACGGGAACAAAGCGGATAGAGGCGCATGCGCGCCGCATTACAATAGCGCCGTTCAGTTGTTTTTTGCGGGTACCTTTCCTTATGACTTACTGTGTCGCGATGTCCGTCGACGAAGGTCTCGTGTTCCTCTCGGACACGCGCACCAATGCGGGCGTCGATCACATCAGCACCGCGCGCAAGATGTCGGTGTTCGAGCAGCCGGGCGAGCGCATGCTCACCCTTCTGGGCGCCGGCAATCTGTCGCTCACCCAGGCGGTGCTGCACGAGCTGTCCGAGCCCACGGATCCTTCCCTGCCCACGCTCTGGAGCGCGCCCACCATGGCCGACGCGGCCCGCGTGATCGGCCGCGCGGTGCGTTGCGTGCATCAGCGCGAGGCGGAGGCGTTGCAGGAATTCGGCGTCGACTTCAATTGCAGCTTCATTCTCGGTGGGCAGATCGCGGGCAACCGGCCGCGCCTGTTCATGATCTACGCGGCGGGCAATTTCATCGAGGCGTCGGCGGTGAATCCGTATTTTCAGATCGGCGAGGCCAAGTACGGCAAGCCGATCATCGACCGCGTGCTCACGCCGTCCACGCCGCTCGACGAAGCCGCCAAGTGCGCGCTGATCTCCATGGACTCGACACTGCGCTCGAACCTGTCGGTTGGCTTGCCGCTCGATCTGCTGGTCTACCAGAAGGACACGCTGCGCGTCACGCGCTTCGTCTCGATCGATCACGACAACGCGTACTTCGAGATGATTCACCGGACGTGGGGCGAGCGGCTGCGCCAGGTGTTCGGGGAGATCCCCGATCCGGACTGGCAGGAATCGCCGGATGTTCCGTTGTTGCAGCGGGAGCGGGCGCTGGTGCTGCATCGCGCGCCGGTCGGCGCTGATGGAATCGAGCATGAACTCGATGCAAAGCCCGCGCAGACGTTGGCGCAGGCGGAGAGGGGCAAGGCGCAACGAAAGTAGGCTGAGAGACGCGTTCGCTTGCGTCCAGGCCGGCGTCGGCGGGATTCGGCGGGAGGGAATGACAGCAAAGGTCGTCACGAGCCTAATCGGGCTTGCTGGCGGCCTTTTTCATTTGGGTCGTCCGCAAGAAGCAAGGAACGCGGAACGAAAAAAAACCAGCCACAGGCTTTTCACCCGTGGCTGGTCTTCAACTGCGTGTTGCTTCAGCAGTCCGTCAAGCTCGATTAGAACTTGTGGCGGATGCCCAGGCTGACCAGTTCTTGCGAGCTGGAAGCCGAGTTGTAGCCGTACGAACCGATTGCTGCGCCTGCATCGACCAGCGTGCCGGCCGACGTGCGTTGCTGGCCGCTTGCGTGCTGATATGCGCCGACCAGGTAGATGTCCGTGCGCTTCGACAGGTTGTAGTCGCCGCCCAGGGAAACCTGGTGATACGTTGCGCTCGAATCGCCGCTAGCCTTGGTGTAGATGTAGCCCACGCCAACCAGCATTGCCGGCGTTGCCTGGTAACCCAGGTATGCGCCGCCGATGTTGTACTTCTCGGTCGAACCGAAGCCCGAGTTCGCGTCCGGCTTGTACTGTGCGTTGCTGTAACGCAGGTTAGCCGTGAACGGGCCCGCGACGTATTGCACAGCGACCGAAGCGATGCCGATCGACTTGGCCGCGGCGTATGCGCCGTTGACCTGGTTGTCGAACGTGCCGTCCGACGTGCTGCCGTTCCAGCCCACTACGCCTGCCGACGTGCGGCTAGCCAGCGTGTTGCCGTTGTCCAGGCGGAAGTAGCCAGCAGCCACGCTGAACGGGCCCGTTGCGTACGTTGCAGCGCCCGACCACGATTGACCCGAACCCGTTGCGCCAGCCACGCCGCCCAGAGCGTACATGCCTTCGAACTGGAAGCCGCCCCACACCGGCGAGGTGTACTTGACAGCGCTGTTCGTGCGCGAGGAGTTGTCGTTGTTGTCGACGTCGCCCGGCGTGGTGAAGGTCGAACCGAAGTAGTTGTCAGCCGTCAGCGGCTGGACCAGGTCGACCAGCGGATCGTACTGACGACCCAGCGTGACCGTACCCCACTGATCACCCGTCAGGCCCACGTACGCTTGACGACCGAACATACGGCCGCCCTGAGCCAGCTTGCCGGTGTTCACGTCAAAGCCGTTTTCCAACTGGAAGATTGCCTTCAGGCCACCGCCGAGGTCTTCCGTGCCCTTCAAGCCGAAACGCGGACCTTGCAGGTTGCCGCCGACCAGGCCAACTTGATTCGCGTTCTTGCCGTTCGCGTCAACCGTGTTGTGAGCGTACTGGATCGATTCGTCGATCAAGCCGTACAGAGTAACGCTGCTTTGAGCATGTGCCACGCCAGTGGCGCTGAGGAGCGCCAGCGAGAGGGTAGACAGTGCGATTCGTTTCATCCATTTCTCCACGCAGATGATTAGTTTCTTTGTTGCGGAAAGGAGAATAGCTCACCGGGTCAATCGGCAAGAACTGGAAAAAAAAGAGTGTCTCCAAAAACTGACAAACCACGCAAAGCCTTGTATTTAAAGCGCGTTAACGATTATTTCTGTTTCAGCAACATTTATTCGTTGACTCAGCATTATTGTTGTTTTGTCGACAGTGAGTGCTCCAATACGTGTACTTTCGACACTGATTTGAAGGCGATTTGTAACGAAGTCGTCTAATTTTCCTGTTCGTTTTGTAGCGTTTCCATAAAAATCGAGGCAGATCTCGCTTGACGGGGCGGCTAGACAGGTCTTCAACGCTGTGAGCAGGCGCCACCGTCCAGGCTGACAGGTGCAGCCTTGGTAGCGGTCTGGTTGCAATGTGAGGTTTAGTGTTCGCTGTCGTCGGAATTGCGGCGTGCAACCATCGCGGCAGCGAGCCCAGCGGTGGCCGCGAATAGCACCGAGGTCCACGGATGCCGCCTCACGTAGCGATCGGCCGCAACGGCTTTGCGGCTCGCGCCGATCAGCGTGACGGCGGCGATGCGCGTCGCTTGCGCTTCGGCCAGCACGACCGTACGGCCGACCTTGAGCGCCGTCGCTCGCGCCGACGGCCTGTTTCCGGATTGCACCCGGAAAGCCGCCGCCGGCACTGCGCCGCTGAGCGCGCCTGCCTTTGCGTCGCGCATGGCGGGGGCGAGCGCGGCGTCGCCCGACGCGGCGCGTCCGTCCGCATCCGCGTGCGGCACTGCGTCCGCCGCAACCGTCGATGCCGCCAGCACCGAGGCGAGCTTGGCGCGGCTGCCCGGTGGTGCGTCGTCCTGCATGCCCCAGCTTCCGCGCGGGTCGTGCATGCGCCCGCGCGCCGCCGAAAATTCGGCGCCGAGCAGCAGCACGGCGGCGGAGAAGTACAGCCACATCAGCAGCACGGCGAGCGAGCCGGCCGCCCCGAAAGAGGTGGCCATGCCGGCGTGCGCGAGATACAGCGCGAACAGCTTCTTGCCCGCCGAAAACAGCGCGGCCGCGACGATCCCGCCGACCAGCGCATCCCGCCAGCGCACGCGGGCATCCGGCAGAAACTTGAGCAAGCCGGCGAAGGCGAACGCCAGCACGAGCAGGCCGACGCCGAGTTGCAGAAGATTGCCGATCACGACATACGGCGAGTCGCCCCACAGCCATTTGCCGATGAAGGTAATGACCGTATCGAGCACCAGCGACACGATCAGCAGGAACGCCACCCCCAGCACCAGCCCGAACGAGATCAGGCGCACGCGCACCAGCGCGATCACGCTCGACGAGCGCGGCCCCGTGTACGGCCACACTATATTGAGTGCGCTGTTGAGCGACGAGAAGGTGGCCGAAGCGCCGATCACCAGTGTCGCGAGCGAAATGATCGCCGCTACGCCGCCGGCGCTGCCGCTGTGATGGGCGTTCTCGACAATGGTTTGCACGCCCGCGGCGGCCTGATCGCCGAGCAAGCCGTGAATGTGGTCGAACAACTCGCCGCGCGCGGCCTCGGCGCCGAAGAACCAGCCGGCCACGGCGATCACCATGACCAGCGTGGGCGCGAGCGAGAACGCGGCATAGAAGGCGATGCTGGCGGCCATCGCCGCGCAGCGGTCTTCGGCGAACTGCCTGAAGGCGCCGATGGCCCAGTTGGCCTGCTTGCGGGCCACCAGTTGAAGGTTCTCGGCGGAAAGCGTCTCGATGTCCATGGTCGTGTTTCCCAAGGGGTACTGGCGCCGCGCGGGCAATACGGGGTGGCGGGTGCGGACCGGGGGGCGGACCGTTCAAGCAGCTTCGCCGCCGTCTTCGCGTCAACGCCTTTCGCAAACCTTGTGCCTGTCACTATAACAAGCGCGACCGGCGCGCGCCGCCCCCGTGCCGGGCCGCGCACCTCGGGCGAGGAGTGCCGTTAGAATGCCGAGGGATCCTCATACACTTTGCTCACTATGCACTCGCACGAACTCGTACAGCGGCTGGACGTCATTGCAGCGGAACAATTGGGCGCGCATTTACCTGCGCATGTGGTCGAGCAATTGCCGGCGCAAGGCGTAACGGTTTTCTCCGTCACCGACGACGCGTCGGACACCGCCGCATTCAGCGCGCGCTACGGCTTCGGTCTGGAAGACTGCGCGAACACGATCGTGGTCCGCTACAAGAAAGAGGGTGCCGAGCATTACGCGGCGGTGGTCTCGCTGGGTTCGCTGCGGCTCGACATCAACGGCGCGGTGAAGGCGGCGCTGGGCGCGCAGCGGCTTTCGTTCGCCAAGCGGGAAGCGGCGGTGGAGCACAGCGGCATGGAGTTCGGCGGTATCACGGCATTCGGCTTGCCGGACGACTGGCGCATTCTCGTCGATGCCGCCGTCATGGAGCGGAGCCAGATCGTCATGGGCGCGGGCGTGCGAGCCGCCAAGTTGTTGCTGGCGCCCGACGTATTGCGTCAGTGGCCGCGCTGCGAAGTCGCCTCGCTGACGCTGCCGGCGGAGTGAGGCCCGGCGCGATCCGCATGTACGACATCAAATTGAGCGAAGGGCGCCGCTTCGCGCGTGTCTCTTAGTAAACAGAGCCGGCCGGGTTCACGCTCTGGCCAGAGCGTGCCACGCCCACACCCTGGCCCAGCGCCCGAAGCCGATCGGCGAAGCCTGAAGTTTTCCCCCGTTGCGCCGTTAATCCAAAGAGTGACATGAACCGCCGCGGCGTCCGCCGCGAGCGGCGCGTCGACGACAAGTACAAGGGATACGGAGATGGAACGGTTTCGCCTGAAGGTGCGGCTTTGGCTCGCACTAGCAGTCATGTGCATGGGTATTCTGGCAATCGGCCTGTGGGGCGCTTTCAAAACACGCGACACGATGATCGCCGACCGTCAGGCCGAATTGAAGAGCGTGGTCAGCGTCGCGTACAGCGTGCTGGATCGCTATAACGGTCTGGTCGCCGCGGGCACCATGCCGCTCGCCGACGCGCAACGCACGGCAATGGCTGATCTGCGCGCGATGCGCTACGGCGGTGCCGGTGGTTATCTCGTGATCGAGGACGCGCATGCCCGCGTGCTGATGCACGGCGTGCGGGCCGACCTCGAAGGCAAGGACATGAGCGGCTTCACCGACCCGCAAGGGCGCCATGTGTTCAAGGACGGCTCCGATCTCGCCCAGCGCGAAGGCGAAGGCTTCATCCACTTGCAGTTCCTGAAGCCGGGCTCCAATGAAATGGCGCCGAAGATCAACTACGTGCGGCTGTACAAGCCGTGGAACTGGACGATCGTCACCGGCGTCTTCACCGACGATATCGACGCCGCGTTCTACACGACGCTCATCCAGTATGTGGGCGCCGCGCTGCTGCTGTGCCTGGTGGTGTCGCTCGTGATCGGCGTGATCCTGCGCAGCATCTTGCGGCAACTCGGCGGCGAGCCGGCGTACGCCGCGCAGATTGCCGCGCGAATCGCCGACGGCGACCTCGACGTGATGGTGGAGACGAAGGCCGGCGACGAAACCAGCCTGCTCGCCGCGATGCAGCGCATGCAGCAGCGTCTCGCGCACGCGATCGCGCAGATCCGCGGCGGCGCGACGCTGATTTCGACGGTGTCCAACGAAATTGCCGCCGGCAATGCGGACCTGTCGCGCCGTACCGAGCAGCAGGCCGCCGCGCTCGGTGAAACCGCGTCGAGCATGGAGCAGATCACCGCGACCGTGAAGCAGAACGCCGACAACGCGAAGCAGGCGAGCCAACTGGCGCATAACGCATCGGAGACGGCGGCGCGTGGCGGCGAGGTGGTCGGCCAGGTGGTCGAGACGATGCGCGGGATTTCGCAGTCGTCGCATCGGATCGGCGACATCATCGGCGTAATCGAGGGGATCGCGTTTCAGACCAACATTCTTGCTTTGAACGCGGCGGTCGAAGCGGCGCGCGCCGGCGAGGAAGGACGCGGCTTCGCCGTGGTGGCAGGCGAAGTGCGCAGCCTCGCGCAACGCAGCGCGGCGGCCGCGAAGGAGATCAAGACGCTGATCGAGGAGTCCGCGGCGCAGATCGAAGGCGGCTCGCAGTACGTGAGCCGCGCCGGCGAAACCATGCAGGAAGTCGTGCAGGCAGTGCGTCGCGTGACGGACATCATGGGCGAGATCAGCGCGGCTTCGGTGGAGCAAAGCTCGGGCATCGAGCAGGTCAACATCGCGGTGGCGAGCATGGATCAGACGACCCAGCAGAACGCAGCGCTGGTGGAAGAAGCGAGCGCGTCAGCGGATGTGCTGAAAGCGCAAACCGGGCAGCTCAGCGCGGCGATTGCCGTGTTCACGCTGCCGGAAGCCCGCTGACCGGCTGCTCAAGCCTGGGCGAAGTGGTTTTCCAGAATGTCCGCCACGCGCCACAATGAACAGGGGCGCCGGCAATGGCCGTCGAAGCCGGCGTCTTTCAGCAGGCCGATCGGGTCGAGCGGCCAGACGTTGCTCATGGCCAGCATCAGGACGTCGGCGTTGCATCGTTCCGCGCGCGCGGTGCGCGTGAATTCATAGCTGGAAACGGAGTCGAGCCGCGTGTCGAGTAAAACCGCGTGCGGCTTCCACCACTTCAGAAAGCTTTGCACCTTGATCAGATCGGCGGCGTAGATCGCGTCGTAGCCCTTCAGCGAAAGCAGCAGCACCAGCGATTCGCCGATCGCCTTGTCACGATGTCCTATTAGAACGCGACGCGATTGCCTGACGTCCGCTGCGCTTCTGCGTTTCCAGATTGCAAACTCGGTTTCGTCGTCGAGCGAAACGCGCCTTGTCACGGTGGCCTCCGAAGACTGCACGCGGAACGTCTACTGTAGTACGAAAAACCAACGTTCTCGGGAAATATTACCTTCAGTCGGTATTTGCACCAGGCGCAAATTGATGTTGGGAATTCGTCAGGTTGCGCGCGCAACTTTCAGGTGTCCGTGGCGCTATTCGTCATGTAAATGCAATACCGGCGCGGCTCAGCAGACGCTGGTTGCGTTCGGACAAATTCTTCATACGTAACTCCTTGCCGGCTTTTCGATAGCGTTCGACCAGGCCTTGCAATGCTGCGAGCGCGGAATGATCGGCCAGCAGCAGATCGCGGCAGTCGACCGTGACGCGCTCGGGATCTTTTACCGGATCGAAAAGCTCGTGAAAACGCGTGGTTGATGCGAAGAACAGCGTGCCGCGCGGCGCGTAGATCTTGTCGTCGGCGCGATCTTCGACATGCGCGTGAATTTCACGAGCGTGCTGCCACGCGAAATTGAGCGCGGCGATCACGATGCCGCACAGCACGGCGATCGCCAGATCGGAGAACACGGTGATGATGGTGACCGCCACGATCACCAGCGCGTCGTTGCGCGGCACCTTGCGCAGCACACGCAGCGAGCCCCACGCGAAAGTCTGTTGCGCCACCACGAACATCACACCGACCAGCGCCGCCAGCGGAATGCGCTCGATCAGCGGCGACAGGAACAGAATGTACATCAGGATCATCACGCCGCTGACCATACCCGACAGGCGCGAACGGCCGCCAGAATTCAGATTGATCATGGTCTGGCCGATCATGGCGCAGCCACCCATGCCGCCGAACAGACCCGACGCGATATTCGCCGCGCCGAGCGCGAGACATTCGCGATTCGGCTGGCCGCGCGTTTCGGTGATCTCGTCGGTCAGATTGAACGTGAGCAAGGTTTCCAGCAAACCGACGATCGCCATCAGCACCGCGTAGGGCAGCACCACATGCAGCGTGTCCAGATTCAGCGGGACGCTCGGCATACGCAGACTCGGCAGGCCGCCCGCAATGTGCGCCATGTCGCCGAGCGTGCGCGTAGGCAGTTGCAGTAGCTGCGTGAAGAGACCTACGCCGACGATCGCCACCAGCGCGGGCGGTGCCGCGCGCGTGAGCCGCGGCAGCAGATAGACGATCGCCATGGTGAGCGCGACGAGTCCGCACATCATCAGCAGCGCGCTGCCGTGCAGCCATTGTTCGCCTTGCGGCGTGCTCTGTCTGAAGTGCGCGAGCTGCGCCATCGCGATGATGATTGCCAGCCCGTTGACGAAGCCGAGCATCACCGGATGCGGGACCATGCGGATCAGTTTGCCGAGCCGCAGCGCGCCGAACAGCACCATCAGCATGCCGCTGAGAATCACGGTGGCAAGAAGATACTGCGCACCGTGTTGCACGACGAGCGCCACGATGACCACCGCCATCGAACCGGCGGCCCCGGAAATCATGCCGGGCCGTCCGCCGAACAACGCCGTGATGGCGCAGATGAAGAAAGCGCCGTACAGGCCCGTCAACGGATTGAGGTGGGCGACCAGCGCGAAGGCGATGCATTCCGGCACCAGCGCGAACGACGAGGTCAGTCCTGCGAGGACATTGCTTTTGATGCCGGGCAGCGTGGCGAGCCAGCCGTATGTGGGACGAGCGGTGTTCATCTTCGGCGAGGTGGGAAGTCCGGGCAAACGGCGTGCAGGCAAGCGAGACGCGCGTCTGCGGACAGATGAGTGTCCCGGCCTGGGGCGCAGCGGTGGCCGGGCAAGATTGCAAAAAGCGTGAATTTTACAGCAGTGCCGTCAGGGCGACCGGGAGGCAGGCAACGCGACGGTAGCTTCCGCGCCGGGCCGGGCGGAGATGCCACGCAGCCGGCGACGCGGTTGCGCGGCAATGCGCGTGTGCACTCAAGCTCAAATCATCAGACGCGAGACCTTGGTGCCCTCGAGCGATATGCCGGCCATCAGGCCGCCGTTCGTCAGCACAAAGGCTTCGACCGGACTCGTGGCGGTCGACGTGTCGACCGCGCCGTTCGCGCCGATCTTCAGCAAGGCGACGGTGGCATCCGCGCCGGCAGCCCAGCCTTGGCTGCTGGTGAATGTGTCGAGTGCATCCTGAGTCATGAACAGGAAGATGAGGGCCTTGGACTGCGCACCGATCTGCAAACCGAACGACCCCGCGACGGTGCTGTAGTAACCGGTGGTGCGGCCGGCCACGCGCAGCGCGCCTTCGCCGTACTGGCCGCCGACCCAGAAGCCCGCCGAAATGACGTTCGGGAACACAAGAATGCCCCGTGCTTTGGCCACCAGTTCACGCGAACCTGCGACGTTCTCGTAGAGACGCGACAGCGTGGAATCGACCCCCGCGTTGATGCTGTCGCGCTTGCCGGCGTTGGCCGAAGGCGATGCGCTCGAGGACGGCGACGTCGTCGTGCAGCCGGCGAGGCCGAAGCCTGCGGTGGCGAGCGCGGCGCTGGTGGTCATGATGAATTGTCGTCTGCGCATGATTGTTGTCCTTTTGCGTTATTGACGTTATGAAGGTGGCGTTTTCGTTTCCATTCAAACGTAGGGCCGTGACGCCGGCACGCCCGTACGTCAATTGCTAACTAGCACTTAGCGTGCCCGGCCCTTCCGCTCGCGTGTTCACGGCAGGCCGGTACGCGCTGGCGGGGATGAGGCGCGAGATGCCGGCGCCCGTTCCCCGCTTGGTCTATGACTACGCCGACGGCCGGATGTTCTGGTTGTGACGGAACAGGTTGCGTGGATCGTAGCGGTTTTTTACGCCAACGAGGCGTTCGTAGTTCGGCCCGTACGCATCGGCGACGCGTCCGCTTTCTTCCTCCGTCATGAAGTTGACGTAGACGCTGCCCAGCGCGAACGGCGCCGCCGCATCGAAAAATGCGCGGGCCCAGCCGACGCAGCGCTCGTCGTCGCTCGCATCGTCCCAGCGGCCGTGCACGTTCATCGCGTACACCGTGTCGCGGCTCGAATAGGCGGTGGCTTCGACCGGAACGCGCTGGGTCTGCTCGCCGATCTGCCCGAAGAAAATCTCGCATTGCGGCGACGGCAGGTTGTCGATCGCGTTGAGCAGCGCGTCGATGAGACCGTCCGGAATCTCGCTGAGATTGTGCGATTTCCAGTAGTTGCGCGCGCCCGGCGTGAGCAGCGGGTCGAACGCCTGTTGCCACATGGCATATGGCATCGGGCCGAGATGTTCACCGACCGGCGTTCCGAAGGCGCGTACGAATTCCACCGCGGCCGGACCGTTTTCGACGGCGCCGGTATAGCACATCGCGAAGACGATCACCGGCTTGCCGTGTACTTCGGGTGGCAGAAACGGCAACGGCGGTGCGAGTCGCAGCACGGCCCACACGCTCAGTTCCTGCGGCATGCCGCCGTTCGCCGCGCGGTACTTGAGCAGGGCGTCACGCGCCTGGTCGATCGGCAGGACCACGAGGCCGCCGTACACCAGCGGTCCGACCGGATGCAGGGTGAACTCGAATCGCGTGACGACGCCGAAATTGCCGCCGCCGCCGCGAATGGCCCAGAACAGATCTTCGTGCGAATCGGCGCTCGCGTGGACCAATTCGCCTTCGGCGGTGACGACGTCGGCTGACACCAGGTTGTCCACCGTCATGCCGTATCTGCGGCTCAGCCAGCCGAAGCCGCCGCCGAGCGTCAGGCCCGCGACGCCGGTGGTCGAGTTGATGCCGAGCGGCGTGGCGAGTCCGAAGGCCTGCGCTTCATGATCGAAATCGTGCAGCGTGGCGCCCGGTTCGACAGACGCGCGACGTGCCGCGGGATCGATTCGCACCGATTTCATCTGCGACAGGTCGAGCACGACGCCGTCGTTGCACAACGCGCTGCCGCCGATGTTGTGACCGCCGCCGCGAATCGCGAGCGGCAGGCCGTTGTCGCGCGCGAAAGCGACGCCGCGGCGCACGTCGGCTACGCCTGCGCAACGCAGGATGATCGCCGGACGCCGGTCGATCATCGCGTTCCAGATGCTGCGAGCTTCATCGAAGCTCGCATCGCCGGGCAACAGAACCTGCCCCCGCATGGCGGTTTTCAATTCGTCGACGACGCTGCTGGACACATTAACCATGGCTCAATCTCCTGAAATAGTGGAAGAGATTTGCAGAACACTATTCAGCTGACCAAAGCAAATCGGAAGTGTCCTGAAAGCTTATTTTGCGTCCAGTAAACGAGCCTGTCTCCTGAAGTCAAACAAAGGTAAACCCGTGTTTTTTACCGATTGTGCGCGAGAGCTCGCGCGGCAAGCATCCGCGGGTCTTGACGGTGGCGATCACTCGCCCCGGCGCCGCGGATGGTGGAAATGCTTCGGAAAAAGAGACTGGCGGGAAGTGTTGGTTGTGCCGCAGCGTGGTGGGTGCACAGCGACACTTCCCGGTTTGGGGCGCGCCCGCGTGAGAGGCGTGCGAGCGGCGAGCGAACCGCTCAGCCCTTCACGAGGCCGCCGTCGACGATCAGATTCTGGCCGGTCACCGCGCGTGACCACGGCGACAGGAAGAACAGGACGGCATCCGCGAATTCTTCCGGTGTCGTGACGCGGCGCACCGGCGTGGAGCTCGCGATCAGGTCGAAGACGAATTCCGGCGTGGCCGCGCTCGCGTCGGTGGTGCGCAGCAGTCCGCCCGACACCATGTTCACCGTGATGCCGTCCGGACCGAGATCGTGGGCGGCCGTGCGCGTGAGCGACAACAGCGCTGCCTTGGCCGCCGTGTAGTCGTGATAGGGAACCACGGGGTTCTGAAACAGATTGGTGCCCACGTTGACGATGCGGCCGAACCCTCGTGAACGCATGCCGGCAACGGCTGCCTGAATCGTATTGAGCGCGCCTTTGAGCGAGCCGTCGAGTTGCTGCTGGAAACGCGTCCAGTCGATGGAGTCGATTTTCGGGCGAGCGTCACCGTCGAACCGGAAGTCGGCCAGCGCGTTGTTCACTACCGACACGATGGGTTGCCCGGTTTGCACCTGCGCTTTTTCAAACAGGCGCGTGACGGCGGCCGCGTCCGTGACGTCCGCCCGAAGCGGCAGCACACGATCGCCGAATTCCTCTTTCAGCGCGAGCGCCGATGTTTCGCTGTTGCGGTAGTTCACGACCACGCTCGCGCCTTCGCGCACTAGCGCGCGCGTGATCGCCGCGCCGAGTCCGCGAGCGCCGCCCGTGACCAGCACCCATTGTTCGGATAGAAGCATCTGTTCTCCTGTTGTCGATGGAATTGCGATGCTTGTATTGTCGCCCGATTCAGGATTCGCGCTCGGTCCGTGCGATGGCGCATAGATCGCGAACGAATTCAAAAAGGGCGTAGCAGTGAGTTCGCGCGACAGTTGGAATGCGGTGCGAGCCGCAAGTTCTCTATGGCGAGCAGGGGGGCGATCCGATGGTGGAATGCTTTTAGTCACTCGACGTCTTTGCGCCTTGCTGAAGTACGGAGGTGATTATGACGGAGAGTAAATAATCCGAGCTGCGCCGTCTGTGTGATTGCCCTCACTCGTGCATGAGCAATTTCTCTTTTGTGTTCGGATACACACGTAGGTGAAGCATTCGAACGTATCGGCTTGATTCATCTGATGAAGTGGACCAATGACGCTGTAAAAAAATAATAGTTGGGAGTGCGTATCTAAAGGCAAGAATTTTCGCCCGTTTATAGAAGCCGGTAATTGACGATCTCTGACAGTTGAGGTGCGCAATTAATCGTAAACAACGCGGCGATATCGCATTGCGTGGGGTAGCGCACGGTCACGTAATGGCGCTCCGCATAACTTCAACGTCCATCAAGGCCCGCTGTGCAGCTTTCAAAACCAAGTTCGCGCACAGCCAGTTGTCTCTCTCGAATCACGTTGAATCGGACCGGGGTTTTCCGCGAGAGAGATGCCGGACGTCGTGCGGTTTTCGCGTGACGCGAGGCAATGACGACTGGGCGTTGAAGTTTCATTTTTAACGGTGAACAGAGATTCACCTGTTGTCAGGGCCGGTCACTCAAGGCATATAGTTAGGAGAATGAAATGAAAAAGCAAAACGGGGACGCGCTGGCGCTGGGGACGCGCCGGGCGGTATTCGCAGTTGCTGTGAGTCTGTATGCGGCGATGGCGGGTGCGCAAACGAATCCAGCGGCGTCCGCCGCGCCGTCGGTCAGTTCTAACAAGATGATGTTGGCGCAAGCGTTGCCGGCCGATTGTCTGGACTCGCTTGGCTGCAAGCGGGAAATCGGTAGCCTCGTGATGCCAGGCGGAAGTGGAATTGCCGCGGCTGCGGGTGGGTTGGGGGCAGTATCGGCCGGGGGCACGCAAAGCGGCGGCAGCGGGACTTCGGCGACCACGGGCAATAGCGGCGGCTCATCGGGACTGGGTTCCGGGAGTACGGGTAGTGGCAGTGGTAGCGGCGGAACGGGTGGCGGCGGAACCGGCACAGGAGGTGATGGCGGCGGCACCGGCGGTGATGGTGGCGATGGCGGTGATGGTGGCGACGGCGGCCATGGCCACGGTCATGGTCATGGCCATGGTGGCCATCATGGTCATGGCGACGGTGGTCATCACGGTCACGGCGGTGATGGTGATGGCGGTCATCATGGCGATGGTGGTCATCATGGTGACGGCGGTCACGGCGATGGCGGCCACGGCCACGGTGACGGCGGTCATGGTGACGGTGGTCACGGCGACGGCGGACATGGTGACGGCGGCCACGGCGACGGCGGTCATGGCGAAGGCGGTCATGGCGAAGGCGGTCACGGCGACGGCGGTCATGGTGACGGCGGTCATGGTGACGGCGGTCATGGCGACGGTGGTCATGGCGACGGTGGTCACGGCGACGGCGGACATGGTGACGGTGGTCACGGCGACGGCGGTCATGGTGACGGTGGTCACGGTGACGGCGGTCATGGCGACGGCGGTCATGGCGACGGTGGTCACGGCGACGGCGGACATGGTGACGGTGGTCATGGCGACGGTGGACATGGCGACGGTGGCCACGGCGACGGTGGCCACGGCGACGGCGGTCATGGCGACGGTGGTCACGGCGATGGTGGCCATGGTGACGGCGGCCATGGCGATGGTGGTCACGGCGCTAGCGGACATGGCGACGGCGGTCATGGTGACGGCGGTCACGGCGACGGCGGCAAGGGCGGAAATGGTCCTGGCGCGGGCGGCTCTGGCAATGGTGGCCATGGAGAAGGCGGCCACGGTGACGGCGGCAATGGCGGAAACGGTCCTGGCGCGGGCGGTCCCGGCAATGGTGGTCACGGAGACGGTGGTCACGGCGACGGCGGCAAGGGCGGAAACGGTCCCGGCGCAGGTGGCTCGGGCAATGGCGGTCCCGGCGCAGGTGGCTCGGGCAATGGCGGTCCCGGCGCAGGTGGCTCGGGCAATGGCGGTCCCGGCGCAGGTGGCTCGGGCAATGGCGGTCCCGGCGCAGGTGGCCCGGGCAATGGCGGTCCCGGCGCAGGTGGCCCGGGCAATGGCGGTCCCGGCGCGGGTGGTCCGGGCAATGGCGGTCACGGCGCGGGTGGCCCCGGCAATGGCGGTCACGGTGCAGGCGGCTCGGGCAATGGTGGTCCTGGCGCAGGCGGCCCGGGCAACGGCGGCTCCGGCAACGGCGGCAAGGGCGGAGGTGGCCCCGGCGCAGGCGGCTCGGGCAACGGCGGTCCTGGCGCAGGCGGCCCGGGTAATGGCGGCTCCGGCAACGGCGGCAAGGGCGGAGGTGGTCCCGGCGCAGGTGGCTCGGGCAACGGCGGTCCTGGCGCAGGTGGCCCGGGTAATGGCGGCTCCGGCAACGGCGGCAAGGGCGGAGGTGGACCCGGCGCAGGTGGCTCGGGCAACGGCGGTCCAGGCGCGGGTGGCCCGGGCAACGGCGGCAAGGGCGGAGGTGGACCCGGCGCAGGTGGCCCGGGCAACGGCGGTCCCGGCGCAGGTGGCTCGGGCAATGGCGGTCCTGGCGCAGGCGGCCCGGGTAGTGGCGGCTCCGGCAACGGCGGCAAGGGCGGAAGCGGTCCCGGCGCAGGTGGCCCGGGCAACGGTGGTCCCGGCGCAGGTGGCCCGGGCAATGGCGGCCCTGGCGCAGGCGGACCGGGTAATGGCGGTCCCGGCAACGGCGGCAAGGGCGGAAGTGGTCCTGGCGCAGGCGGCCCCGGCAACGGCGCAGGCGGTCCCGGCAACGGCGGCCCCGGCAACGGTGGCAACGGCGGCAAAGGCGGAAACGGCCCAGGCTCAGGCCACGGTGGCGGCTTCGGTGGCGGCTTTGGCTCAGGCCACGGCGGTGGCTTCGGTGGCGGCTTTGGCGGCCACGGTGGCGGCTACGGCGGAGGCGGCGGAGGAGGCCACGGCGGCGGCAACCACTAACGGAGCGACGCTCCTTCATCGCACGGAGGCCGGGAGACCGGCTTCCCCACCGATGCCAAACGGAGCGAGCGAACGACCCCCGTTCGCTCGCTCCCACCCCCAACCTCCACGAGCCGGTTGCTCAAAAAAGCCACAACGAAATCCCGCATCACACCACTTCAATCACCCTCTCCTGCACCACCAGAAAAACCTTTTCCCCGGCCACGCGACTATCCTCACGCGCACCTCCAGTAAAACTCCCGAACGCAGGCAACACACCACACGCCGTCCCGAACCGGAAACACGGAACCCGTACCGAATCGTTGCGCGTCGCAATCCGATACACCGGATGCACATGCCCCGCGAGCGCATACGCACCTGCCACGCTCTGCGGGTGATGACACAACGCCCACGGCCCCACACGCCACGGTTCCTGCACGTACTCGACGTCGAGCGTCGCCGGCAGCGCGCCCGCATGCCGGTCGTGATTGCCCTCGACCAACACAACCCGCAGCCCCGCATGCCGCGCGCGCCAGACATGCAACGCGTCGAGCGTCTCGCTGGCATGCGCCTCGCGCGCATGCAGCAGGTCGCCGAGAAACACCAGCATGGCCGGTTCGAACTCGGCGATCAGAATATCCAGGCGCATCAGGTTGTCGGCGGTCGAACCGATCGGCACCGGAATGCCGCGTGCGCGAAACACCGCGTCCTTGCCGAAATGCGCATCGGCGACGAACAGACAGCGCAGCGCCGGATCGAACATCGCGCGCATGCTCGACAGCACAAGAGGATGACCGGCGATCTCCACCGGCAACGAAGCCGGCTTCATGTGCGGGCCGCCTTCTCGAGTTCGGCCAGCATCCGCTCGACGCGATCCGCGAGCTTCTCCGTGCTGACCTTTTCCCGCAGGCGTCCGACGATTAGCGGAAACGCAAACGGCGTCGGCTTTTTCGGTCGCGTGACGACCACACGGCTCGCGTTCATGCGTTCGAGCGCAATGCGAATGCGGCGGGCGTCGAGTTCCTGCAGCAGCACTTCGTCGTCGGCCTGGTTGAGTAACAGATTGCCGTGATCGTGATTGCGAAAGATCTCGTAGAAGAGACCACTCGACGCCTGCAATTGCCGCGTACTTTTCTGCTGCCCGGGATGCCCTTGGAACACCAGCCCCGACACGCGCGCAATCTCGCGAAAACGCCGCATCGAGAGTTCGGAAGAATTGAGGCTGGCGAGAATGTCGTGATCCAGTTCTTTGGGCGAGAGCAAACCGCTTTCGAGTTGCGCAGCCCAATCGAATGGTTGCGCGGACAACAGCTCGAAGCCGTAGTCGTTCATTGAAATAGAAAACGTACCGGGTTTTTCGCGTGCGACGCGCCATGCGAGCAATGCGCCCAAACCGATATGCGCCGTGCGCCCGGCAAACGGATAGCAAAAGAAATGGTGTCCTTCGCGCGATTTCACCAACTCCACCACCAGCACGCCCGGCTCCGGCAAGGCCGACCACTTCTGCTGCAATTCGAGCAGCGGCCGCACGGCGCGCATTTCGGGTTCGTCGTAGATGCCGCCGGCGGCGCGCGCGAGCATCGTCAGCGTGGCGTCGGCGAGTTCGGAGGAAAGCGGCATGCGGCTGCCCGCCCATTGCGGCATGGCTCCGCGCGATGACGTCGCGCGCCGCACCCACGCGGTCATATCCTGCACGCGGATCAATTCGAGTGCGCGTCCACCGAAAGTAAAAATATCGCCGGGTTTCAGCCGTGAAATAAACGATTCCTCGATCGCGCCGATCCGTCCGCCCGAGAGATAAGCGACATTCAAGGTGCCGTTCGCGACGATCGTGCCGATGTTGTTGCGATGCCTTCGCACCAGATCGTCGCGCGGCACGCGGTACAGGCCGTCGCTTTCGCGTACCACGCGATGGTAGTCAGGATAGGCGCGCAACGCCGTGCCGCCGCCTTCGACGAAGCCGAGCGCCCAATCGAACTCCGCCTGTGTCAGTAGCCGGTAGGCATAGGTGCTGCGAATTTCGCCGTACAGTTCGCGCGCGTCGAAACCGCCGCCGATCGCCACGGTGACGAGATGCTGCACCAGCACGTCGAACGGTTTCTCAGGCGTTTCGCGGCCTTCTATCTGACGCTTCTCGACGGCCTCGCGCGCGGCGGCGGCTTCGACCAGTTCGAGCGCATGCGTCGGCACGATCGTGACACGCGACGGCCGCCCCGGCGCATGACCCGAACGGCCCGCGCGCTGCATCAATCGTGCGACGCCCTTGGGCGAGCCGATCTGAAACACGCGCTCCACCGGCAGAAAATCGACGCCCAGATCGAGGCTCGATGTGCACACAACCACTTTCAACAGGCCGCTCTTGAGACCACGCTCGACCCATTCGCGCACTTCCTGATCGAGCGAGCCGTGATGCAGCGCGATCAGACCCGCCCATTCGGGCCGTGCTTCGAGCAGCGCCTGATACCAGACCTCGCATTGCGAGCGTGTATTGGTAAACACGAGCGAGGTCTGAGCCTCGCCGATCGCCTCGGCCACGGCGCCGACCTGGCGCATGCCCACATGGCCGCCCCACGGAAACCGCTCGATGGTCTCGGGAATCACCGTATCGACGATCAGTGCTTTCGGCAGCGCGCCATGCACGCTCACGCGTGGCGTCTTCACGGGCGCGAGCAAGACATCGGCGGCGAAAGACAGATTGCCGAGCGTCGCCGACAAGCCCCATACCTGCAATTCGGGCCGCCAATGCGCGAGACGCGCGAGCGCGAGTTGTGTCTGCGTGCCGCGCTTGTTGCCGAGCAGTTCATGCCATTCGTCGACGATCACCAACCGCACGTGCGCGAGTACATCGCGTGCATCGGGCCGCGTGAGGATCAGCGAGAGGCTTTCCGGCGTCGTGACCAGCGCCGACGGCATGCGTCGGTTCTGCCGCGCTCGCTCGGCCGACGACGTATCGCCGGTGCGTAACCCGACGCTCCACGGCACGGCGAGTTCCGCCGCCGAACTTTGCAACGCGCGCGCGGTATCCGCGGCAAGCGCGCGCATCGGCGTGATCCATAGCACGGTGAGTGGCTCCGGCTGCGTGCGGGGCGTACGTTTTCGCGTGGTTGGCATGGCGGCGAAGGCGGCCAGTGCGCCGAACCAGACCGCCCATGTTTTACCCGCGCCGGTTGTCGCATGCAGCAAACCGCTCGCGCCACGGCCGATTTCCTGCCAGACCTCGCGTTGAAATTCGAACGGCTGCCAACGGCGCGCGTCGAACCACTCGGCGAGTTTCACGGCAAAGGGGCGTTGCGCAGCGGTTTCGTCGATGGAAAAAGGCAGCGGCTCGAACGCCGGCTCACGCGCGTCGAGCCGCGCCTGCTGCTCGCGGCTACGCGGAATCCGGCGCGGCCGGGGCGCGCGGCGCCGCTCCGGCAGAGCAGACGGCGCTGGGACTGTATTCTCGTCGGAGTCAGCCGGCTCGGTCATCGAAAGCGCTCTTTAGCATCGGATTAACGTGTCGGCGAACAACTCGAAGGAGAGGATCTCCTATGTGGACCGCTAAACCGCACAGGTGGTTCACCACGCATCTTCGCACTTACGCGCGGCGCGCCGCTCGTGTTTAAATGCCGAGGCTTCGCGTGCCTCTGCCCAAGGTCAACAGTGCGCGGGGGCATCGCAACGATTCATTCATCACGGAGTGCGCGTTGAATCACACACAGGCATTGCTGCCGCAAACCTCATTGCGAATCGCGGCTGCGCAAGCTCAACCGGTATCCGGTGACGTCACGGCCAACATCGCCAGAACGGTCGAATTGACCGCTCTGGCCGCCGACGCCGGCGCAAAACTGGTGGTTTTTCCCGAGAAATTCCTCAGCGGCTACGAACCGGGCCTGATTGCCGGCGATCCCGCGAAGTACGCGTTCGACGCACACGACGCGCGCCTCGAACCGATTCGGAACATTTGCCGGCAGCGCGAGATTGCCGCGATCGTGGGTGCGGCGACGCGCGGCGAGGGCGGCCTGCATATTTCCTCGCTGGTGTTCAGCCGTTCCGGCGAGCAGCTCGATCCGTATCACAAGCAATACCTGTACAGCAGCGAGACAAAGATCTATCAGCCGGGCACGCAAGGCCGCTTGCTTGAAATCGACGGATGGCGTTTGGCACTCGGCGTGTGCTACGACTCAGGCTTTCCGGAGCACGCGCGGCTTGCGGCGGTCAACGGCGCGCACGCGTATCTGGTGAGCGCGCTCTTCAGCGTGAAGACCGGCTACCACCAGTCGCGCATCTGGTTTCCCGCGCGGGCATTCGACAACACCGTGTACGCGTTGTTGTCGAATCACGTGGGCACGACCGGCGGCTGGGTCACGTGCGGTGCGAGTGCGATCTGGGGCCCGTCTGGCGACGTGATGGTGGAAGCGGGCCGCGAGCGCGAAGAAGTGATTACCGCGCTGCTCGATCCGGCCGTGCTGGCCGATGTCCGCGAACGCGAGACGGTGCTCGCGGACTTCAACGCGCGCGGTGAGGCGACGACGGTCGCCTACGCGATACAAAGCCTGGACTGACTAAAAGCGCGCGTCGTAAGTCACTTCGAAGCAACCGGCTGCATCGCGCCTAAGCTGCTGCGCTGCGGCGCGGGCACCGCTCGGAGCAATGCGATCATGCTCGCTATCAGTAACGTGAAGCGGGCCGCCTCGCTTATGAACGCGCTGCAATAGACGGCGTCCGCTGTACAGCTCTGCCCATGCAACCCGGCGGTACTGGTGTGCCAGATGCGATCCGTTACAATGAGGCGCACTACCCATCTGGAGACTCGCTTTGAAATCTATCGTTGCATTGGTCGCAGCAGCTCTTCTGTCTTCGACGGCAATGGCCGCCGCGCCCACCACCGAAAAACTGCCGTCCGGCGTAGTAGTCGAACACCTGACGCAAGGCACTGGCGCTCAACCGGCCGCCGAGGATGTCGTGAAGGTCAACTACCGCGGCACGCTCGCCAACGGTACCGAGTTCGATAGTTCGGCGAAACACGGCGGCCCGGCCACGTTCCCGCTGAATCGCGTGATTCCGTGCTGGACGCAAGGCGTGCAGAAGATGAAGGTGGGCGGCAAGGCCAAACTGACCTGCCCGGCAGCGACCGCTTACGGCGATCGCGGCGTTGGCGTGATTCCGCCGAACAGCGACCTGACGTTCGAGGTCGAACTGGTCGGTATCGTCAAGTAAACCAGCGCGACGTTAACTGAGACTGAGCCCCGCTCCGGATATCGCAGCGGGGCTTTTCTTTTTCCGGGCACTGCGTCTGCCCACTGCCAGATACTCACGTGATGAAACGCGAAAGCAATGCCGTGCAGGTGGCCACTATCGGATTTACCGGCAAGACGGCTGAGGAATTTTTCGATTTGCTAAAGGACGCAAAGGTGCGGACGGTACTCGACATCCGCCTGAGCAATACGTCGCAACTCGCCGGCTTCGCGAAGAAACAGGATCTGCCTTTCTTTCTCGACAAGTTGTGCGGCGCCGCTTACCAGGAAATGCCCGACCTGGCTCCGGAGCCCGACTTGTTCAAGCGTTACAAGGCCAAAGAACTGACGTGGGACGATTTCTCGGCGGCTTACGTCGAACTGATCGCCAGGCGCCGGGTGGAAAGCAATCTGGACGTCGATCTATTCCGCTCGGCTTGCCTGCTTTGCAGTGAACATTTACCACACCATTGCCACCGGCGGCTCGCGCTCGAATACCTGAACTCGCGTTGGAATAGCCGCCTGAAAATTACCCATTTGTCGTAACCGCCGACTCGACGGCGGCGCCTTTGCGCAACAGAAGAAGGCCGGATCTCACTCGGATGGCGCGAAAAGCATAGAGATATAAATGATGGTGGAGACGACGGTAATGCCGACTCCGATGAAAACTTTGGTGCGATTGAATTCCAGTCCGCCGTTAATGGCCACGCAGATCCCGACCACGGACGCCAGCGTGCCGATCGTGGCCAGCAGGACGTGAAGCTTGCTGCGTAGCAGCTTGCGCCGTTCCGGGCTTGCGCCTTCTTTCCAATTGTCGAGTTTCACAGGAATTATCCTTTGAGTTAGCGTGTCCTGCCGAAGGCTTGGACTGGAGAGTCGTGCGGCCCGGTTATGCCCTTTCGCATTACGAATGGTTTCCAATGGCACACAGCATAGCTGAGCCGCCGGACAGTGCAAATAATAAAAGCGGGAAAATGCAGCGCCCGATTGTCACAAGTCTATTTAGCGAAACGGCGCGTATGCGCCGGACTCGGCATGAAGCAGGGCGGCGAGCGGCTTTTTTAAAGTCCCGGCGCGTTCGGTCGTCTACTATCTACTCACGCGCCGACGCGGCATCCACCTCGCCGCGCAGTCCAGAATCCCCCCGTCGTCATTCGTCGCGCGTCAGGAGCGCCTGTCATGAATATCGACTTTCATTATGGTGTCGTCTATATTGCCGCCCGCGTGGCCGGGATGCCGGCCGGCGACGCGATCACCGTGGCGCATGCCTGCCAATATGTGGACGATGCGACGACCGCGGGCATCTTGCGCTTCAAGGGCGGCGAGACGTTCGAACGCTTTGCCACCGCGCACAAATTATTCGACTACGCCACCACGGAGGACGACAAGAACCGGCTGGTGTGGACGCCCTTTCATTTTCTGCCGGCGGCTGTTGGCTCGACGTTGCACGAAAAGGCCGTGTGCCGGCCGGATAGCGCGGTCGCGCGCGAGGTGGTGCGGCGCGCGATCCTGCGCCGCGACACCGAGACAGGACTGCATCGGTTGGGCGTGACGCTTCACACCTATGTCGATACATGGGCGCATCAGGGGTTCGCCGGCATCGAAAGTCCGTGGAATCGGGTTCATCTGCTGGAGGCTCAGGACTGCACGCGCAAAGGCTGGTTCGCCAAACTCAGGCTCGCCAGCGAGCACCTGATCGAACACATCGAGGAGGATGTGCTGACTGTTGCGCTGCCCGTCGGTCATGGCGCTGCCTTGCACTATCCTGACCAGCCGTGGGCTAAATGGCATTACATCGACGGTAGAAACGAGTTCGTCCAGCGACACAATCTGCCGGAATTCGTGCAGGCGGCCGAGATGGCATGCCGCGCGGTGCGCGCCTATCTGGCGGGGCGGCAAGATTTCGAGAACCTGCCCGGCATGCCGGACGATGTGAAAGACGTGCTCACGAACCTGCTCAATACGAACCGGCTCGAGGACGACAACGATCGCTTGCGGCACATTTGCCGCGTCGTGAAGGCCGGCGGTATTCCGGGTTTGAAAGAGTCGATTCCGGAATACGTGCCTAAAGGTCCCGGCTCCTGGAAGTTCCTGGCCACCGGTTTGAAGTTCGACGACGACACCGGAGACAAGCCGGTGTGGACGGACGCCTTTGAGAAAAGCGATTACCGGCTATTTCACGACGCGGTCAAGCAGCACCGCTTCGTGACCACGCAGGAGATTCTGCCGACGCACGGATTGCGAATTGCCTGAACGGGGCGCCGGCGCCCCGAACCCTGGTTATTCCACTCTGGCTTGCTGACGTTGCGCGGCCTGTTCTTCCGCATGTTTTTTGGCCATGTGCCGCCCCACAAGACATCCGCCGACCGCGCCGACCACCGCGTGGTGTCCGGCATAGTGTCCCGCCACTCCGCCTACGACCGCTCCCTTCATGCAGCCGGCCGCGTTCGCCGTGCCGAGCGCTGCTGAAGTGAGTGCGACCGCCGCGAGGGCGGTTCTGATGTAACCCGCTTTCATCTGAAAAGTACCGTTCAATTGAGGTGTTCTAACGTGGCGCTATTCGGCGTCATTTCAATAGCCGCCCCAGTGCCGTTCACGCCATTCGTGCTCGCGCCAATGCTCACGGCGCCATTCGCGTTCCCGCCATTCACGGCGCTCGCGCCACTCGCGTGCGCGCCAGTCGCCGTAACCGCCATAGGCAACCGGGACCACCGCCGGACCGCGCGCGACATAAACAGGCGGCGGCGCTGCAACCACGCCGACTGGAATGCCGACTCCGACGGCCACATCCACGTGCGCCGTGGCTGCCGACGATGCCGCCAAAACTGCCAGACCCAATACCGCGCCGATGATCTTCTTGTTCATTTGCCTTCTCCTTGCATATCGAAGTGCGATGCTTCCGATTGCCTCAGGTTCACCCTTGCGGGTTTTCCAGAGCTTTGCGTCGAGTTACGGTTCGGAGTGTAGGAGGGCGGTCCGGACACAGGTGAAACAGCGCTGCGAGATTGGTAACGCGGGGTTACGGAGGTTCCGGCTAGCGCATTGCATCTGGGGAAACCTGGATTTCGTGGCCGGCAAAAAGTGTTTTGATAAAAAATGACCAGCGCAAACGTACTCAAACAATAAAAAATGTACTCCCGTCCTTTGAATCTTCAAATGCTTGCCTATAGTAGAAGCGACTAATGCCGCGATGCACAGCGGCCGCCTTTTCTTGATGCGTGTGACGGGGAAACGAAAATGACACCATCGAATGCTGCGATCTATCAGTCCCGGGCGTCGACGCCGGAATCGTTGCGAGCGCTTGCCTGCTATCTCGAACTGGCGCTCGACGAAGGCGAAAGCGTGGTCCTGATGCGAATCGGCACGCATGTGCGCAGCGTTTATGTCGGCGACCCGTCCGGCGCATTGGAGGCATTGACCGGGCACGGTGTGGTGGCCGCCTTTCAGGCTGACGAGATGCTGTCGTTGACCCGGATGGGCCTCAACCGCATTACCGCGGATGACCAGCAGTACCGTTTCATGCGCAGTGTGCGTTATATCGCCGACCGTCAGGCCGTCGTGTTTACGCCGATGTGATCGGCGGGCCAACAATTGGAAAGACAATAGAAGAGAAGGGGGAGTGGCAAAGGAAAAGACAGGAAAAGTGTGGCAACGGAGTAAAGAACCCAAAAAGTTCGTACTCCACCGGATGCATGATCGACTCCGACTCGTGTTTTTATAGCCACGCCGATCTGCCTTTCTCGCGTCATTCGTGGCATAGTTCGATCGATTACCACATAAGGAGCAATCAAATGCCCACGTTAGAGCAAATCCAAGCAAAGCTTAAAAAGCTTCAGGCGCAAGCTGACGTCCTTATTGCCAGGAAAGCGCAAGTCGCGGTCGACCAGATTCGTGACCTGATGCTCAAACATGGCCTGACTACCGCGGATATCGAAGCCCAGGCAAAAGCCCGGCGCGCCGCGAGGGGCCTGAATGGCAACGGCAAGGCGAAAGCCGTCAGCTCCGGTAAGGCAATGGCAAAGTACCGCGACCATAAAACCGGCGCGACCTGGACGGGCCATGGCCGCGCGCCGGGTTGGATTGCCGGCGTGAAAGACCGCACACAGTTCCTGGTCGAAGGCGTGAGCGAACTGAAGTCGGCGGCCAAGGCTGCTGTCACCCATGCGAAAGGCAGCAAAGGTCAGCCGAAAGGCGCGCAACCGCCCAAGTACATCAATCCGAAAACCGGCGCGACGTGGAGCGGCCGCGGCCCGGCGCCGGCATGGCTCGCCACGGTCAAGGACCGCACCAGATTTCTGATCGATAGCGCTTCGGCAACCGTGGCGGATGCCGGTCACAAAGCAGCCAAGAAGGCCGGTAAAGTGAAGTCGGCGGCAACGAGCGGCGCCGTAAGCAAGAAAGCCGCAGCTCGAAAAGTCGTGGCAAAGAAAGCAGGCGCGGCCAAAAAGACGACTGCAAAGAAAGCCACCGCGGCCACCAGGAAAGTAGCGGCAAAGAAAGGCGCCGCGAAGCCGGCCGCGAAGAAGAGCGCCGCGACCAAAGCGGCCAGGAAAGCACCTGTGGGCAAGACCGCAGCCAAAAAAGCCGTCGCGACGACTGTCGCGGCGACGCCGCAAGCCGCGCCGGCGTCAGCCGGCGCATGAGCGCAACCGAGTCGTGAAGTAGATGACCAGTACGCTTGAATCACCCCAGCAGGAAGACCAGGTCGTCCTGCTGGACTCCGTTCCTCATCCGGCAGAAGATGCCGGCGAACCGTTCATCGTCGCGAGTGACCGCCGGGTCATTCTCTCCTATCCGATTGCGGAATCCGACTTTGAACGGTTCGGACCATTCGATCCCGACGACGACCCATTTTGCACCGTGCTGTTTCCTGACACGGTATTTCATCGCCTGGGTCCGCCCGGCGACGGCGATCTCGAGATTCATCCACTCGCCTCGCAGGGACTCACCGGCTACTCCGTTCATGAAGTCATGAATTCGTCGCTGGCCGCCGAGCTTGCGGCGGTCGCATCGACCGGACTCGCACTGCGCCATTTCGTCATCACGTTTCAGGCGTCCACATTCGAATGCGTAGCGTCGGACTACACGGTGGTCGGTGTCTATGGCGCGGGTGAAATAGCCAGCCGGGAAGCGTTCTCGCTGGTCAGGTAATGCGTTTGAGTAGCAAGGTGCGGGCCTGCAACGGGCACGCGCAATGCGTCCTGCGTTCGTCGTAAAAGCCGGGGCCGAGGCCCGGAGTCTTCGTCAAACCGCAGGACGCGCATGCGACGCGTCCCGCCGATTAGCATCGAGGCCACGCATGCTGACGATTCCCATTACCGCCTTCGTCACGCTCGTCATCATCTTGGTGATTGCCAATTTATCGAGCGGCGAGAAGAAGATCGAACATAAGATCGAACGCCTTTATGCGAGCGACGATCCGCAATTCCTTCGCTCAATGGGTTTGCTGCTCGGGCCGCCGGTCATCTCGGGCAATCGCTTCGAGATGCTGCTCAACGGTGACCACATTTTTCCATCGATGCTGGAAGGCATCCGTTCCGCACGTCAAACCATCACGTTTGAAACCTTTATCTATTGGTCCGGGGAAATTGGCGAGCAGATTGCGCAGGCACTCGCGGATAAAGCGCGCGAAGGCATCGCGGTACACGTGCTGCTCGACTGGGTCGGCTCGTCGAAAATGGATAAGCGGTATTTGAATCTGCTTCGCGATGCCGGCGCGGAAGTGATTCAGTATCACAAGCCCCATTGGACCGGCCTTGGCCGCATGAACAATCGCACGCACCGCAAACTGCTGGTGATCGACGGGCATATCGGCTTTACCGGCGGTGTGGGTATCGCTCCGGAGTGGACGGGCCACGCGCAGAATGAAAAGCATTGGCGCGATACGCATTTCCGCGTGGCGGGTCCTGTGGTCGGCCATATGCAGGCCGTATTCATGGACAACTGGGTCAAGGCAACCGGCAATGTGCTGCACGGTCCCGGCTATTTCCCCGATGTCGAGTCAATGGGCGATGGCCTCGCGCATATGTTCAGCAGCTCACCCTCCGGCGGCAGCGACGACATGCAGTTGATGTATCTGATGGCGATCACGGCGGCCACGCACTCCATTCATCTGGCGAGTGCCTATTTCGTTCCCGACAAGCTGACTATCAACGCAATCGTCGAGGCGGCGAAACGCGGCGTGAAAGTACAGATCATCATGCCCGGAAAAAAAATCGACACGCATACCGTGCGGGAAGCATCGCGCGCGTGCTGGGGCGATCTGCTCAAAGCGGGCGTGGAAATGTACGAGTATCAGCCGACCATGTTTCACTGCAAATTGCTGGTGGTGGACGAATATCTGGTTTCGGTCGGCTCGACCAATTTCGATAACCGTTCGTTCAAGCTTAACGACGAAGCGAATCTGAACATCTACGACCGTGACTTCGCGAGGCAGCAAACCGCCGTTTTCGCCGACGATATAAAGAAGTCGCAGCAGGTCACGCTCGAAGCATGGATGCACCGGCCCTTTACGGAAAAGCTGATCGAACAGTTCGTGCCGCTGCTGGATACGCAACTCTGACGAATCTTTTGACTAGTGATCCGCGCCCGAGAGATAGGCTTCGGTAGTTGATAAAGAAGAGGGCGCGCTGCTCTCCGCTCCCATGGCTGGTAGCGGTGTGGCGAGAAGCGCCTTGGCACGTTGATACGCATGAGCGAATCCGCGCAATTCCTGAGTGACCGGACGATCATCCAGTCGGCGTCGCAAAAGCGCTTGCTCAATACTGCGGTCGATCAACGGGACCTGGCTGTCGATATAGTCGAGACATAACTGGCGACAGCGTGCGGAAGTACTGGCCACGGACAATAGCGCCGGCACGAGCGAGATCGTCAGAAAGCCATCCGGCGGAATGCGCGCCAACGCGGTGGGCGAGTCGAACAGGTCTTTACGCAACGATTCGAATACGGCACGGCCCCACACTTCACGTTCTCTTTCTAGCGCGCGGCGGCGACGCGCCAAAGCGTCCTTCGCATTCGCGTCTTTTATCTTGCCTTGCGCGATCATCAGTGCGGCGTCCGCGCGTTCACCTTCCTGAATGCAGTCGGCGCCCAGGTACGAGGCGCTCTGATTGCGGCCGGCCAGCACGAGATGTTGCAGCGTATCCGGTACGAGCGGATCGAGCGGCACCACTTCGCACGTGACCGGCTTACCGTTTAAATGGATCGCACAGCGTCCATCATCAGCGAGCGCGGGACAGCACGCCAGAGAAGGGTAATCGTAGCCCTGCGTCATGATGCTGAAGATGTCGCCCGCGCGATGGAGCAGCGTGTCCGCGATCGAATCGAAGGCGGCGATATCGGCCTCGTCGAGCACGGCTTCGTGCCGGCCGACGCGCACCCGCTCACCCAGGCGCCTGCGCGGCACGCGGCCAATCGCAAGGCAGCCGATGAACCGGTCGCGATGGCGGAACAACTCGGGTAACGACATGGCCGGTGGACTATTGCAGCACTTGCCGCACGCCGTGCATGCAAACGAGAAAGCGTTCACCACGGCCGGCGCACCGAGTCCTGATAGCGCGTCAGAATGAAATGCGCGACGTCGTTCGAATGGTAAGCCGCCACCAGTTGCGCAACCCAGGGCTGAGCGCGGTCGGAATCGCGCACCGTCAACACGTTGGCGTAGGGCGAGCGGGCGTCTTCGAGGCCGAGGCTGTCGCGCGCCGGGTAAAGACCCGCGCGCGCCGCGTCGTCGCTATCGATCACGGCGAAGGCCACGCTGTTCAAGGTGTCGAACAGACGTGCGCGCGGCACCTGGCGGATCTGCAGATTCAGCCGGTCGCTCGTGATGTCGGCGAGCGTCGCGTGCAGGCCCGCCGTGTCCTTGAACGTCAGCAGCGTGAAGTTCTGCAGCAGGATCAAGGCACGCGCCGTGCCATCACGATCGTCGGGGATTGCGATCGTCGCGCCGCGTTGCAACTGGCCGAGGTTCGTCAGTTTGCGCGAATACAAGGCGATGGGAAACGTCACGGTAGTGGCGACGCTCGTTAGCGCAAAGGCGTGCTGTTTGCGTTGTGCGTCGAAGCGTGGCTCGTCTTCGAAACTCGCCGCGTCGATCTGCTTCGCGGCGAGCGCGGCGTCGATGCGTTCGGGCTGATCGAATACGACCACGTCGAGCGTGAGTCCGCGACTGGCCGCGACGCGGCGCACTTCGTCCATGATCTCGGCATGCGTGCCCGGACTCACGCCCACCTTGATGACTTGCGACGCGGCGGCTTGCACGTACTGAGCCATCGAAGCGGCAACCAGCAGCACGGCCGTCGCGAATAGCCGTGACTTCATGACGCGTCCCTCAACACCGTGCGAAAACCGATGTGCGACGCCGGCAAATCCGCTTCCTGCTGTTCACGCGACGCCGCCCGATAGCGCACGCAATAGTCGCGCGAGCACAGGAACGAGCCGCCTTTGATGACCATCGGCGTGTCGTGTTTACGGCTGAGCGGCGCGACGGCCGCGGTATCGCCGTTGGTGTGCGACTGATGCGGACCGGTATAAACATCCTTGGTCCATTCCCACGCATTGCCGATCATGTCGTAGAGCTTGAAATCGTTGGCGGCATAGCAGCCGACGGGCGCGAGACCGACGTGACCGTCCTCATTCGTGTTGAGCACGGGAAACACGCCTTGCCAGTAATTCGCGCTCGGCTCGCCGTGTTCATCGCGCGGCGCGGTGTCGAGGTTCGCGCCTTCGTGGCCTGCCTTGCCCGCGTATTCCCACTCGGCTTCGGTGGGCAGATCGCGGCCGAGCCAGCGCGCGTAGGCGAGCGCGTCGGCTTGCGTGACCATCGTCACCGGCTGGTTCATGCGGCCTTCGAGCGAACTGCCGGGCCCGGTGGGATGATTCCACGCGGCGCCTTTCACCCACGTCCACCACGCGAGATCGCGCGCATTCATCTCATCGCGTGTCGGCGTGTGAAATACCACGGCGCCGCCTTGACGCTCGGAATCGCTGACATAGCCCGTCGCCTTGACGAATGCGGTGAATTGGGCATTCGTCACGTCGGTCTGATCGATCCAGAAACCGGCGACGCGCGTCTTGCCATCGCCGGCCGGACGCTCGTCTTCATAACCGAGTTTGCTGCCGAACACGAAGTCGCCGCCATGCAGATGCACCATGCCGGCTTTCGGATCGTCGCGCCAGCGCAAGGGCAGGCCCGCGTAACGCTCGCATTGCTGCTCGGAGCCGAGCGCGGCCAGCGGGCGCGACGTGTTGAGCTCGTCGAATGCGCCTTGTTTGCCGCCGCTAAAGACCGCCGAAGCGGCCGTCGCGGCGGTAAATGCGGCGGTGAAGGCGACCGTGGCGATCGCCGCGTAGACGCCGTACAACGCCGCCTTGCTTTTGAGCTTGAATCTAACGGTCATTGCGTGCTCAGTAGTAACCGCGCGGACGCAACGGTTCGACGCCGCCGACGCTGCTCATATAGCTGTTCCACTGCTGCACGAGACCGTCGATTACCGAGGGATTCTGCGTCGACACGTCCTGCGTTTCGCCACGGTCGGCGCTCATGTCGAACAGTTGCCAGTGACCGTCCACGGGGCCGAGCGGCGGTTCCGTCCACAACGCTTTCCAGCGGCCGTCGGCGCTGCGCAGATAACCGCGGCCGTAGGCTTCGTCGCCGAACGATGCGGTGTGCACCGCGCTCGTGGCCTGATCGTTCAGCAACGGCAGCAGCGACTGCCCGGTGACCGGATACACGTAGCGATTGTTATAGACCACCTTGCCTTTGTTCTGATCGACGCCGGTCAGCGTATTGATGAGCGGCGGCGCGGCCTGCGTGGGCGGCGGAATCTGCGCGACGGCGAGGAACGTCGCGGTGTTGTCGGTCACGTGCGTGAAGTCGCGCAGTGTCGGCTTCTGCGTGGTCTGACCCGGCAGATGGACGATCAACGGCGTGGAGACGCCACCTTCGCCCGAATAACCCTTGGTCAGACGGAACGGCGTCGCGCTCACTTCGGCCCAGCGCAAGCCGTACTGCAGACGCTGCGCGTTCTGCTTGCCGTTATCGGTGCCGAGTGCCGAATAGACCGGGTCGGCGGCATTGGCGGTGTCGGTCGCGGTCGGGTCGGCGCCGGAGTCGATCGGCCAGCCTTCCGCGCCGTTATCCGACTGGAACATGATGAAGGTGTTGTCGTACTCGCCGATATCCTTCAGATGCTGGATCAGCAGGCCGATGTTGTGATCGAGGTTTTCGACCATGCCCGCGTAGATTTCCATATAGCGCGCCTGCGCTTTCTTCTCGGCGGGCGAGAGGCTCGCCCACGTCTTGTTCACCGTGCCCGGACCATAGTCGGTATAGCCTTGCGCCGCGCTATGCACGGCGCTCACGTACTTCGCGTTCACCGTGCCGTTGCTCGCGGTGGCCGCGGTCGCGACGAGCGTTTCCGATGCGCCGCCGTACGGCACGAAGTCGTTCGGAATGATGCCGAGCGCTTTTTGCCGCGCAATGCGCGCGTTGCGGATCGCGTCGTAACCGGCGTCGTATTTGCCGGCGTAGTTGTGCAGATAAGGCTCGGGTACTTGCAGCGGCCAGTGCGGCGACGTGTAGGCCGCGTAGGCGAAGAACGGTTTGCCGTCGCCCTTGTTCGAGTCGATGTACGAGATCAGGCGTTGCGTGTAGAAGTCGGTCGAATAGAACACCGCGGGGCTGCCGCCCGTGCCGCCCGGTTGTCCTGGCTGACCGGGCTGCACGTATTTGCCGTCTTCGGTGTAGTTCCGCGAGTTCGCCGGTTCGTGCGCGAAGTGATTGGTCGCGGCGCCGCCGAGCAGGGCATAGCTGTGTTCGAAGCCCCATTGGTCGGGCGTCTGTCCACCACCCGTCGTGCTGCCGACAATGCCCGAGCCGATATGCCATTTGCCGGCCATATACGTGTGATATCCGCCGTCCTTCAGCAATTGCGCAACGGAGAGCGCGCGGTCGTTCAGATAGCCTTCGTAACCCGGCAGCCCTTTGCGCTCATCGGTCGGCACACCCATGGTGCCTTCGCCGACCAGATGGTGGTCGGTGCCGGAGATCAACATGGAACGCGTGATCGCGCAGACAGTGCCCGTATGATGATTCGTCAGAATGCGGCCCGATTGCACCAGCGCGTCGAGGTTGGGCGTATTGATTTCGCCGCCGAACGCGTGGATGTCGGAATAGCCGAGGTCGTCGGCCATGATGTACAGAATGTTCGGGCGTTTCTGGGCGACAACGGGTGTCGGCGTCGGGCCGGGCAGGTTGTCGTCGCCGCAGGATGCGAGTGCGACGAGGCTGGCGACGGCGGCGCCGATCATGCCAAGACGAAAAGAAGCACGCTGCGATCGTTGTGTTGTCATTGTTGTGGTGACCGGATATGTCGGGTCGCCGATGGTAGCAATGACGTCGAAACGCCCAAAGTTCGATTTCTGCGTTGCTATGTTCGATTGCCGATATAGGCGTTGCAGCGTGATACCGGATATCACGCGCGTGCTGCTTTCGCTCGTCGGCTTATGTGGCTAGTTGCCTGGATCGAGTACTGGCTTATCCGGATTCGCAAGCGTTTTGTAGGGGAGTTGTGCGGCGTGCGGATTAGTGGTCGTGTCGTCGATCACACGCTCGACGTCCGCGGTTTTCGCGAGTTCGGTAAGGAAGGCCTGCTTGTCGAAACCCGGTGCGACGCAGCCTTCGACGTAGATGAAGCGGCGTTGCAGCGTTAGCCAGAGCGTCGACTGTTCGCGCCAGTGCGTGGCGAAATTGATGTTGGTGAGGCGCCGCTGGACGGCGTCGGCAATTTCCACGTCGTATAGATAGGCGTTCGACAAACGGCAGCGGCCCTCCACCCAGCAACTATTGCCGCGCTCGATCCGGTAATGGCTGTCGTCGAGCCATTCCCGCTCGGTTTCGAGTGGACCCAAAGGCGCCGGACAGTCGCCGATCGCTTTGGAGATCTGAAAGAACGGATCGTGGCCGCGATTGACGCGCGCCGATTCGGCGTGCGCGTGAGTGGCGGCGAAACAGATCAGCAGACTTGCTAGCCGCAATGAGATCGAGCGTTTCATCCTCATCAGCTCCAGGTGTCGGGCGTTGAGTAGATTAGACGGAACGACGGCAGTAGTTTGAGTGGGTGCAGTGCTGATTATGCGGCGATCGCCGATCCGCGTCAGTCAGGTCTTCACCGGCTCGTGCGCCGGTTCTCCACCGCGAACTTGATCAACTCGGCCTGACCTTCAATATCGAGCTTGCGTTTCAGATTCAGCCGGTGCGTTTCCACCGTACGCACGGAGAGGTCGTTGCGTTGGGCGATCTGCTTGCTCGACAGGCCTTCCGCGAGCGCGTCGAGAATGTCGCGCTCGCGCGGCGTCAGCCGTTCGACGGGCGACTGCGTTGCCGAAGCCTGAATCAGACGCGCGCCCAGTCCCGCACTGAAAAACTGTTTGCCTTCGAGCACCGCGCCGATCGCCTGGATGATTTCGGTGGCGGGCGAGTCCTTGAGCACGTAGCCGCTCGCACCTGCGCGCACTGCCTGGGTCACGTACTCGAGATTGTCGTGCATCGACAGCATGAGAACGCGAATCGCCGGAAAGCGCTCGTGAAACATACCGGCCAGCGCGATGCCGTTCATTCCGTTCATGCCGACATCCATCAGCACGAGGTGAGGCTCCGCGCTCGCGGCGAGGGCGAGCGCTTCTTGCGCATTGCCCGCTTCGCCGACCACTTCGAGGTTACGCACCGCTTCGAGGCGCGCGCGCAAACCGTCGCGCACGAGCGGGTGATCGTCGACGAGAATCAGACGGGCGATAGTGGGTGAGGCGTCGTTCATGGTCAGGTTTCCTGCAAGGCCGGCAATGTCGGCTCGGTCGATCCCAGCGGCACGCGTGCGGTGACGAGAGTGTGGCCGGCCTGTGAACTGAGCGACAGCGTGCCGCCCAGCGCTTCGAGGCGTTCGCGCATATTGCGCAGACCCACGCCCGAGCGCCGGCCGACGAACGCATGCGTGACGTCGAACCCGCGTCCGTTGTCCGCGATGTTCAGCGTGACGGCGTCGTTCGATACTTCCAGCGCGAGCGCCGCGCTCGTCGCCTGCGCGTGGCGCACGATATTCGTCAGCGCTTCCTGGGCGATCCGGAACAGCACGGTGTTGACCGCGTCGGGCAAAGCCGCGGCGTGCGTGTGGGCGATCTGCGTGAAGCCGATTTCGATGCCCGACTGTTCGCTGAGTTCGCGCGAGAGTTGCTCCAGCGCGGCCGCCACGCCGAGATCGTCGAGCATCGACGGGCGCAGCGCGTGAGAAATGCGCCGCACTTCGCGCAAGGTGTCGCCAAGCCGCGTGAGGCTGGTGGTGAGCGCGGCCTCGGCCGCGGGCACGCGCACTTCGCTGCGCTCGAAGCGCGCCAGCGCGGATTCGAGCAGCAGCTTCACGGAGACCATCATCTGGCTGATACCGTCGTGCAATTCGCGCGACAGGCGCGCCCGTTCGTTTTCCTGCGACTCCACCACCTGCTGCGCGAGCCGCTTCAGCTTGGCGTCCGCGCTGCGATATTCGGTGACGTTGAGCACGAGCGCGCACAGCGCGATCACGGCGAGTCCGGCCACGGCGATCGCGTCGATCCATTTCATCGTACGATCGATGTTGGCGGCAGCGCCTGCGTCGATATGCGCGAGCGTGCTATCCACGTCGTCGAGATAGATGCCGGTGCCGATCATCCAGCCCCAGCGCTGCAGCGGCACGACGTAACCGAGTTTCGAGGCCACCTTGCCCGTCGACGGACGATGCCACAGGTAGCGCACATAGCCGCCGCCGCGCGAGGCCGCGGCGAGCAGCTGCTGGATCGTCAACGTGCCTTCGCGGTCACGCATTTCCCACAGGTCGCGCCCCACGAGGTCGGGCTCGCGCGGATGCATCAACGAACGGCCGTGCATGTCGTAGACGAAAAAATAGCCGTCCTTGCCGAAGTCCATTTTTTCCAGCACGTCGAGCGCGCGCGTGCGCAGCATCGCGTCGTCGCGCGCATTGTCCTGGCCGGCGTTATAGAGCGGCGCGATCGCGGTGGTGGCGAGTTCGACGTAATGCTTGAGCTCGATCTCCTTGCTCGCCATATAGGCGGCCTGCGTGGTCGCGTGCTGCGTCTCGGCGAGCGCCGTGGCTTCCTGGCGCACACCGATTTCGATGCTCGCGATGGCGGCCAGAAAGGGCACGATCGCCAGCAGGACAATCTTGGCTTTGAGTTTCATCGTTGAAAAGACGGCCGACCGGCTACGTAATACTACGTAGCCGGCTTACGTAGTTGCGCGCTTGTGAGGACGCTCACGAAGGCGAATACTACATCCCCGCGGCGTAGTGCGCCTTGAGGGCGTTTGCGCGGCGCGAGGAGCGCACTCCGGTTTTGCCGACTCATATCGCGTAACCGGCTTCCGCGTGCTGACCACAAGTCGTGGCGCGCGGTGTCAATAATAGACTTAGGAGATGATTGTGGAGACCTCCCAACCTGCCGGCCGTTCATGGCTATGGCTGATCCTGCTGATCCCGTACATCGCATTGCTGTGGCTGCCGTTCTATAACGACACGCGTCCGTCGTTCGCCGGCTTTCCGTTCTTCTACTGGTATCAGTTCTTGTGGGTGCCGTTGACCTCGCTACTGATTTACGTCGTGTACCGAGGTGTCAAATGAGCGATACGAATCCTGTGAATCCGGTTGCGATGACCGTCTTTATCGCATTCTTCGTTCTCGTCACCGTGATCGGCTTCTTTGCCGCGCGCTGGAAACGGGGCGACCTGACGCAATTGCACGAGTGGGGCCTCGGCGGCCGCCAGTTCGGCACGGTCATTTCGTGGTTCCTCGTGGGCGGCGACTTCTATACCGCTTATACGGTGATCGCGGTACCGGCGCTGGTCTATTCGGTAGGTGCGTATGGCTTCTTTGCACTGCCGTACACGATCATCGTCTATCCGTTCGTGTTCGCGGTCATGCCGAAACTGTGGAAGATCGCTCAGGCGAAAAACCACATCACGGCAGCGGACTACGTGCAGGGCGAATACGGCGGCAAGTGGTTCCCGGCGGCCGTCGCGATCACCGGCATTGTCGCGACCATGCCGTATATCGCGCTGCAACTGGTGGGTATGCAGGTCGTGATCAAGGGGCTCGGCGTGACCGGCGAAATGCCGCTGATTGTCGCCTTTGTGATTCTCGCGCTGTACACGTATGCGAGCGGCCTGCGCGCGCCGGCGATGATCGCGTTCGTCAAGGACATCATGATCTACATCGTCGTGATCGCGGCGGTGTGGCTGATTCCGGCCAAGCTCGGCGGCTACGCGCATGTGTTCGACGCGGCCGATACGTATTTCAAGGCCAAGGGCGGCGCGACCGGCATCATTCTGAAGCCGACGCAATTCACCGCCTATGCGTCGCTGGCTTTGGGCTCGGCGCTGGCGGCGTTCATGTATCCGCATACGATGACGGCGGTGTTGTCGTCCTCGTCGGCGAATACGGTGCGCAAGAATGCGATCTTCCTGCCGGCTTACACGCTGCTGCTGGGTCTGATTGCGTTGCTCGGCTATATGGCGATCGCGGCCGGCGTGCATGTGAAGTCGGCTTCGGACATGGTGCCGGCGCTGTTCAACACGCTGTTCCCGTCGTGGTTCGTCGGCTTCGCGGCGGCGGCGATTGCGATCAGCGCGCTGGTGCCCGCGGCGATCATGTCGATCGGCGCGGCCAATCTGTTCACGCGCAATCTGTGGCGTCCGCTCGTTTCGCCGAATATCTCGCCTGAAGGCGAGGCTTCCACGGCGAAGATCGTCTCGCTCGTCGTGAAGTTCGGTGCGCTGCTGTTCATCGTGTTCCTGCCGACGCAGTACGCGATCGACCTGCAACTGCTGGGCGGCGTGTGGATTCTGCAGATTTTCCCGGCGATCGTGTTCTCGTTGTACACGCGTCGTTTGAACACGCCGGGCCTGTTCCTCGGCTGGCTGGCCGGGATCGTGCTCGGCACCGGACTGGCGATTTCCCAAGGCCTCAAGCCGGTGTTCGCCCTGCATCTCGGCGATGCGGTCTATCCGGTCTATATCGGGCTGATCGCGCTGGTGGTCAATATCGTCGTGAGTTTCGCCGTGTCGGTTCTGTCGCCGCGTAGGGTGGTGGCTGCGGCCTGAGCGATTGATGTTGACGTAAGAGAAACGCCGCGGGGCTTGTTTGTCCGCGGCGTTTTTTTATGTGGCTCGAAGCGCGACCCGCGCAGTTAGAACCGCTCAACGCTGAACGGCCGCGGGTCCACGAGCGTTTCTTCGCCGGTCATCATCTCGGCGATCAGACGTCCGGTTATCGGACCCAAGGTCAGCCCGTGATGCGCGTGGCCGAACGCGAACCACAAGCCTTCGTGTTTTTTCGCGGGCCCGATGATCGGCATCATGTCCGATGTGCAGGGACGTCGGCCCATCCAGGGTTCGTCATCGAGACGCTTGCCCAAGGGAAACAGCGTGCGGGCAACCGGCTCGACCGCGGCGAGTTGCGTCGGTGTCCTGGGCGCATCGAGGTTCGCGATTTCCGCCCCGGTCGTCAAGCGGATGCCGCGTGCCATCGGCGCTAGCACGTAGCCGCCTTCCGCGTCGAGCACCGGATGATTCAGGCGGGCCGTCCCCTGCGGCTCGTAGTGCATGTGATATCCGCGTTTGACGGCGAGGGGGAGGCGGTAACCCAATCGTGTACTCGCGCGACCCGACCACGGCCCCAACGCCACGACCGCGGATGAAGCCGAGATCGTTCCCGCTTCCGTATCGACTTGCCAGCCATCGCGCAGCGTGTCCGCATCGCCGATAAAAAACCGTCCGCCGAGCGCTTCGAAATACCGGGCGTAAGCGGTGACGAGCGCGTTCGGGTCGCTCACGGAATCGGATGCCGGATAGCGCAGACCGCCCAGTAGAGTCTTGTCGAGATCGGGCTCCATCTGTTGCAGGCGGGCGGCGTCGAGCGCTTCGAACTCGACCTCATATTCGCGATGCCACTGTTCGGCAAGGCGCGTTTCCGCATCGCGAGCCGCTGCGGTGCGGAACACCTTCATCCAGCCGATTGGGCGCAACAGAGCGCTCGCGCCGGCGTCCGTAGCGAGCGCCCGGTGCTCGCTCACGCAATGCTCGATCAGCGTCGCGTACGACTTCGCAATGGCGGCGTGCCGCGTCGGATGAGAGTTGCGCCAGTATTGCCACAGAAACGGCGCTGTCTTGACGATCGCATCGGCATGGTAGCGAACGTCCGCCGACTGGTTGCGCGCGTAGCGCAGCAACGTGCCGAGTCCGCGAGGAAACGCGTAGGGATAAACGCCTTCGCGCTGAATCAGCCCGGCATTGCCGAACGAGGTCTCGTTGCCGGGCAGCTTGCGATCGACCAGCGCGACCTGACGGCCGCGTTTCTGCAAATGCACGGCAACGCATACGCCGACAATGCCCGCCCCGAGCACAACGGTATCGAATTTCATTCTACTTATAGGCCTCGCTTGAAGTCGCTTTGTTCGAAGAGCTCCGCAATCCAGTCGACAAACGTTCGGGTCGCGCCGCTTGCATTCCGGCCGTGTGGATAGACGATCGAAACAGGCACAGCCGACGATCGCGCACTGGCGAGGACTTCTTTCAGACGTCCCGATTTCAGATACGGCAGCGCGACGAACTCCGAGAGCTGAATCAGTCCCAATCCTTCCAGGCCGCATTGCAGATAGGCTTCTGTTTCATTCACCGAGAAGCGGCTTGGCATGGTCATCGTGAGATCTTCGCCTTGGACGTGGAAGCGCCAGTCGAGCGGCCTGCCGGTGGCGTTCGAAATGTAATTGATCGCACGGTGATCGTTGAGTGCGCTCACGCTTTCGGGCTCGCCATATTCTTTCAAATATCGCGGCGATGCGCACGTGATCCAGCTGAGTTCTCCGAGCCGTCGCGCAATCAAGCTCGAATCGGCCAGTTCGCCGGTGCGGATCACGCAATCGATGCCGTCGTAGATCAGGTCCGCAGGCCGGTCGCTCAGACCGAGCACGAGTTCGATGCCGGGAAAGAGCTGCTCGAATTCGCGGAGCCGCGGCAACACCATCGCGCGCCCGATCACGCCCGGCATGTCCGCGCGGACACGTCCACGCGGGGTTGCTGCGTCGGCGGACAACTCGCTTTCCACGCGCGCGATTTCCGCGAGAATCGCCCGGCAGGACGCGTAGTACCGCTCGCCTGCGTCGGTCAGGCTGAGCGTGCGCGTGCTGCGCCGGAGCAGGGCAGTGCCCAGCTCGTGCTCCAGATTCTTGATCATCGTGGTCACCGACGAACGCGGCAGCGAAAGCGTCTCAGCGGCCTTGCTGAAGCTCTGAGCCTCGACGATGCGCATGAAGGTCGTCATCGCTTGAAGTTTGTCCATGAGCGGGGCACCTGTCCAGGTTCGCGCAGCGCCGTCCACAGGCGCGTTGAAGCGGGCGTTCATCTTACATGGAGTCGTTCGCTTATCCGACTTGAGCCGGTGGGTTCGACGCGGGCGCTTTCTCAATTCCGTGAGGGCGAACAATGGCGGCGACTTGCGCACCTAGACTCCAGATCGTCCGGTTGACGTGTGCAGGAAGCTACTACGCCACGTCTTGCCAGCGGATCGCATCAGCGAACGCCAATCAATCGATTCCCGAACTTCGAAAAGGTCCTACCCATGTCGCACACTCAATCCATTCTCGTCCTCGGCGCCGGTGAACTCGGCATGGCCGTATTGCGCAGTCTCGCGCGCAGGGCCGCGTCGGCGCCGGGCGTGTCGGTCGCGGTTCTTCTGCGGCCGTCGACCCTACAATCGAGCGATGCCGCCAAGCAGAAGGAGGTCGCCGAGTTGCGCGCGCTCTCCATCGAGCTCGTGCCGGGCGATCTGGCCGCGCAGTCCGAGGCATCGCTTGCCGCGCTGTTCCGACGCTTCGACACGGTCGTCTCCTGCACCGGGTTTGTCGGCGGCAAAGGCGTGCAGTTGAAGATTGCCCGTGCCGTGCTCGCGGCCGGCGTCGCGCGCTATTTCCCGTGGCAGTTCGGCGTGGACTACGACGTGATCGGCCGGGGCAGCGCGCAGGACCTGTTCGACGAACAACTCGACGTGCGCGACCTGCTGCGCGTGCAAGACCGGACCGAATGGGTGATCGTGTCGACCGGCATGTTCACGAGTTTCCTGTTCGAGCCGTCCTTCGGCGTGGTGGATCTGGAGCAGAACACGGTTCACGCGCTCGGCAGTTGGGACAACGCGGTGACTGTCACCACGGCCGACGACATCGGCAGGCTGACCGTGGAGATCGTGTTCGCCGAACCGCGCATCGCGGACGAGGTCGTGTTCGTCGCTGGGGATACGGTGACTTATCGCCAGGTGGCGGATGCCGTCGACACGTTGCTCGGGCGCAAGGCTCACCGCGTCGAATGGCGCGTGCCGCAATTGCAAGGCGAACTGGCCGGGGAGCCCGGCAGCTCAATCAGGAAGTACCGCGTGGTGTTTGCGGAAGGCGCGGGCGTGTCATGGGACATGGATCGCACGTTCAACGCGCAGCGCGGCATGGCGGTTTGCAGCATGGAGCATTGGATGCGCGAAAATCTTGTGACGAACAAGGGCGTGTCGCTTCAGTAGGCGCGCGATCGGGAGGAGAAGCGAGCCGGGGCAGCAAGCCGGAGCAGAAGGCCGAAGCAGAACGTCGAAGCAAAACGTCGAAGAAGGCCAAAGCAGCAGGCGAATCACCAAGCCGGCAGGGCCGCCGAGCACCGCGCCGGTCAAGTAAAATGCGCCTCGCGCACGGTCCGCGGATCGACTCGCAGCCGCCCAGGCGCCGACAGCGTGTAAACTGGCGACTTTTTTGTCTCCGGTGGTATGTTGCAAGCCCCCCAGCGCACCGCCCTCAGCGGCCCGGCGCTCATTCGCTTACTGGCACGCCTCGCGGATGTCGATGCTCCCGAATCCAGGCAATCGCTCTCGGACCGGCTCAGCCAATGGCTCGGCTGGACCGACGCCATTGCGCTGTCCTCGGCACTGAGCGGCAATCCGCCCGCCGTCACCGCCGCCGCGCGAAGCTTCGGCAGCGCCGAAGAGTCGGAGTACGTGCGCGCACGCAGTTCGCTGGCGAAGACCGTCACGGGCGATAGCGTGTTCGCGGCCGACAGGCGGCGCGGGTCCGCGCATGGGTCCGCACATGCGTCGTCGCAGAATGCGCCCGTGGAGCCAGCGGCCGATTACGCGGTTTTTCGTCAGCGCTATCTCTCCATCCAGCAGTCGATGGAAATGGCGATCGGCAATCTGCGCGGCCGCCTGCGGGGCATGCTGGCCACCAGAACGCCCGCCATGGCGCGGCTCGCGATGGTGGACGCGGTGATGGAGCGCGCGTTGGGCGAGCGCGAGCGCACGCTGCTCGCTAGCGTGCCTGGGCTGCTCGCCGGCCACTTCGAGCGTCTGCGCGCGGCCGAGCAGGCGACGCTGGCCGCCGCCGAGGCCGCCGAGGCCGCGGACGACGCGGGAAGCGATGCCGCAAGCAACGCCGCAAGCAACACCGCGGCGCTCACACCCGGCGCATGGCTGAATGTGTTCCGCAAGGACATGCAAAGCGTGTTGCTTGCCGAACTGGATGTTCGTTTACAACCGGTCGAAGGGTTGCTAGCCGCCCTTCGCGCCAGCTAACTGGGACACTATGTCCAGATATCGTATTGATCTCGTCGTGTTTTTGGCCGGTCTGGCCGCTGTGTGCTGGATCGCCGCCGGCTACCTCGGTTCGAACCCGCTGGCGCTGGCCGTCACCTTACTGATCGGCGTGTGCTACCTGGCGGGCGCGCTCGAATTGCACCGCTACAACCAGGCCACGGCCACGCTGACGCACGCGGTCGCCGGGCTGTCCGGGCCGCCGCCGAGCCTCGGCGTATGGCTCGAGCCCTTGCATCCGAGCTTGCGCAACGCGGCGCGCCTGCGTGTCGAGGGCGAGCGGGTGGCCTTGCCGGGTCCGGCGCTGACACCTTACCTGGTCGGCTTGCTGGTGCTGCTGGGCATGCTCGGCACGCTGCTCGGCATGGTGGTGACCTTGCGCGGCACCGGCATGGCGCTGGAAAGCGCGACCGACCTGCAGGCGATCCGCGCTTCGCTCGCCGCGCCGGTCAAGGGTTTGGGCTTTGCGTTCGGCACCTCGATTGCGGGCGTGGCGACTTCCGCGATGCTGGGGCTGCTGTCCGCGCTGTGCCGGCGTGAGCGCCTGCAGGCAGCGCAGATGCTCGATGTGAAGATCGCGACGACCCTGCGCATCTACTCGCAGAGCCATCAGCGCGAGGAAGCGTTCCGGCTTTTGCAACGTCAGACTGAAGTGATGCCCACGCTGGTCGACCGTCTGCAGACGATGATGTCGGCCATCGAGCAACAAAGCCTCGCGTTGAACGAGCGGCAGATCGCCAGTCAGGAGGCCTTCCACGGCAGGGCCGAGGCCGCTTATACGCGGCTCGCCGGTTCGGTCGAGCAGTCGTTGAAGGAGAGCGTGGCGGACAGCACGCGCGCCGCCGGCGCGGCGCTGCAGCCGGTCATGGAAGCCACGATGGCCGGCCTCGCGCGCGAGACGACGGCGTTGCACGACACCGTCACGCACGCCGTGCAGCGGCAACTGGACGGGCTGACGAGCGGCTTCGAGACGACCACGACGACCGTCGCGGATATCTGGAACAAGGCACTGGAAGGGCATCAGCGTTCGAGCGAGGAACTGGCGCAGCATCTGCGCGCCTCGCTGGATCGCTTCACCGACACGTTCGAGCAACGCTCGGCCGGTCTGCTGGATGGCGTTTCCGCGCGGCTGGACAGCACGGCGGGCAAGGTCTCGCAGGCCTGGAACGAGGCGCTGTCGCGTCAGGAGAGCGTCGGCGAGAAGCTCGCGGCGAGCAACCAGCAGGCAATGGCTGCGGCCGCCGCGACTTTCGAGCAGCACGCGGCGTCCCTGCTGCGCGGAGTCGGACAGTCGCACGCGGACTTGCAGACCGCGCTGGCTTCGAAGGATGAACAGCGGCTCGCGGTTTGGACCGAAGCGCTTGGTGCGATGGCTGCCACGTTGAGCAAGGAATGGGAGCAGTCGGGCGCACAAACCGCGAGCCGTCAGCAGGAAATCTGCGAGACGTTGGCGCAAACGGCGCGTGATATTTCGGCTCAAACGCAGGCGCACGCCAGCAACACGATTGCCGAAATCGACCGGCTCGTGCAGGCCGCGGCGGAAGCACCGAAGGCAGCGGCGAATCTGCAGGTTGAATTGGCCTCGCGGGATCAGCAGCGGTTGGCAGCCTGGACCGAGACGCTCGGCGCGATGGCAGCGACGTTGAGCAAGGAATGGGAGCAATCGGGCGCGCGCACTGCGACCCGTCAGCAGGAAATCTGCGAGACGCTGGCGCAAATGGCGCGCGACATATCGGCTCAAACGCAGGCGCACGCCAGCAACACGATTGCCGAAATCGACCGGCTCGTGCAGGCTGCGGCGGAAGCGCCGAAAGCCGCGGCGAATCTGCAGGCCGAATTGGCCTCGCGGGATCAGCAGCGGTTGGCAGCCTGGACCGAGACGCTCGGCGCGATGGCGGCGACCTTGAGCAAGGAATGGGAACAGTCGGGCGCACAAACCGCGAGCCGTCAGCAGGAAATCTGCGAGACGTTGGCGCAAACGGCGCGCGACATATCGGTTCAAACGCAAGCACACGCCAGCAATACGATTGCCGAAATCGACCGGCTCGTCCAGGCTGCAGCGGAAGCGCCGAAGGCTGCGGCGAACCTGCAAGCCGAATTGGCCTCGCGGGATCAGCAGCGTCTGGCAGCCTGGACCGAAGCGCTCGGGGCGATGGCCACGACGCTGAGCCAGGAGTGGGAACAAGCGGGCGCACGCACCGCGAGCCGTCAGCAGGAAATCTGCGAGACGCTGGCGCAAACCGCGCGCGACATCTCGGCCCAGACGCAGGCCCACGCCAGCGACACGATCGCCGAGATCGGCCAACTCGTGCAAGCGGCCTCGGAAGCGCCCAAGGCCGCGGCCGAAGTCGTCGCCGAACTGCGCCAGAAGCTCTCCGACAGCATGGTCCGCGACACCGCGATGCTGCAAGAGCGCGGCCGCCTGCTGGAAACGCTGGAAACGCTGCTCGACGCCGTCAATCACGCATCCACCGAGCAGCGCACGGCGGTCGACGCGCTGGTCGCCACGTCGGCGGATTTGCTGGAGCGCGTCGGCACGCGCTTCACCGACAAGATCGAACTCGAAACCGGCAAACTGGGCTCGGTTGCCGCGCAAGTCACCGGCAGCGCCGTCGAAGTGGCGAGTCTCGGCGAAGCGTTCGGCGCCGCCGTCCAGGTGTTCGGCGAGTCGAACGACAAGCTGGTGACGCACCTGCAACGTATCGAGAGCGCGCTCGACAAATCCCTCGCACGCAGCGACGAACAGCTTGCGTACTACGTGGCGCAGGCGCGGGAAGTCATCGACCTGAGCGTGATGTCGCAGAAGCAGATCGTCGAAGACCTGCAGCAGCTCGCCGGCCGGCGCGCTTCAGCCGGAGTTGAGGCGGCATGAGCGAGGACATCGACGGCGGCGTGGAGCAGGTCGCGCCGATCTGGCCGGTTTTCGGCGACCTGATGTCGGTGCTGCTGGGCGCCTTCGTGCTGATCCTCGTGGGCGTGATCGGCGTGCAGTTGGAGCTTTCGAGCAAGCTGGAGCAGGAGGTCAAGCAGCGTCAGCTGGAAACGCAGCGCCGCAAGACGCTCGAGCAGGCGCTCGCGGGCCCGCTCGCGGCTGGGCGCGTGACGCTGGTGAACGGGCGCATCGGCATCAGCGGCAATGTGCTGTTTGCGCTGAACTCGGATCAATTGCAGCCGCAAGGCCGGGATCTGCTGAAGAGCCTGGCCGGACCGCTGTCCGCGTATCTCGGCGCCAATGACGAAATCCTGATGGTGAGCGGCTTTACCGACGACCAGCGCCTGCGCGAAGGCAACCGCCGTTTCGCCGACAACTGGGAATTGTCGGCGCAGCGCGCGTTGACGGTGACGCGCGCGCTGATCGACGACGGCGTGCCCGCGTCGTCGCTGTTTGCGGCTGCGTTCGGCTCCGGGCAACCGGTGAGTTCGAATGCCGACGAGCAAGGGCGCGCCAAAAACCGTCGCGTGGAAATAGCGCCGGTCCCGCGGCCATTGAGTGCAACGGTGAAGCCTCGTGAGTAACAACGGCGATAACGATCCGGCAAACGGAGCCCGTGCGATGCTCGACGCGTGGCGCGAGCGCGGCGCCGATCGCCTGGATCCTGTTCGCTTCCATTTCATCGAGGCGCTCGAGCGGCGCGCGGCCGACCATAGCGGCGAAGCGCGGCGGATTCTGGACGAGAGGCTAGCCGGTCTGCTGGACGCGTATGCCGGGCATATCGAACGCGCGGCATCTCCGGCTGACGACGCTGTTGCCCACGCCGCGAACGAACCCGCGCATGCAACGCTGAAGAGCCTTGTCGACTACATCGCGAGTCAGGATCATGTGCCCGCGGCGATCGGTTTGCCACGCGCCGCTTCCTATCCCGAACTGCCCGCGCTCGATTACTTCAGGGAGGTCTGGTCGAAAGTCCGTACCGAGAAGCAGATGCGGCAGTCGCTGGAGCAGGTGCCTGGGAACGCCGGTCCGCTCAACTCGAGCAGCCTCGTGCACCGGGCGCTCTCGCTCATGCGCGAAGTTTCGCCGGGCTACCTCAAGCAGTTTCTATCCTACGTCGACGCCTTGTCGTGGATGGAGCAAATGAACGGCGGCGCTGCGCCTGCTGGTAAAGACGCGCCTCGCGCCGGCAACGCCGGCAAGAGCGCTCGCGGCAAAGCACGCTAGTGCGATATGCGCCGGAACGTTCCCGGCGCTTCTTCCTTCATGGCTGACGGCGCTCAGTCGAAATCGAACACGTCGAAAATCGAGCGCTTTTTCTTCTGCGTCCGATAGTCCGTTCGACGATCGTCGTAGCCACGGTGGGTATCGTACGAATGGTCCCGCTCCCGATGGCTATCGCGGCTCGCACGCGGCGCGGGCGGTGCGTCGGTACTCGCGGCGTCCTGCGCGATCAGTTTGTCGAGTTCCCCTCGATCGAGCCACACGCCCCGGCAGTCCGGGCAGTAATCGACTTCGATCGAGCGACGCTCGGTCATCAGCAGGTCGGTGGTCTTGCAAACGGGGCATTTCATGGTGTCGCTCCTCAAGAGTAGAAAGACATCGAATGCTGGACCGGGCGAGCGCCCGATCCGGAAACAAACCATCACACGCTATCGATCATTGCCCGGTGCTGAGTGCGCTTCGATTTCGCGCGACGCACCAGCATGTTCATCGCCTCGACGAACGCGGAGAACGCCATCGCCACGTAGATGTAGGCCTTAGGCACGTGTGAGCCGAAACCTTCCGCAATCAGCGTCATGCCGATCACGAGCAGAAAGCTGAGCGCGAGCGTGACAATGGTCGGATTGCGATCGATAAAGCGTGACAGCGGGCGCGCGGCGAACAGCATTGCCAGGACCGCGCTGATCACCGCGACGAACATGATCGGCATGTGTTCGGTCATGCCGACCGCCGTGATGATGCTGTCGACCGAGAACACCATATCGAGCACCAGGATCTGGCCGATCGCGGCCGCCACGGTCAACTGGACGGTGCTGCCCGCCTTGCTGCGTTCCTCTTCCGCATGGACCACGTGGTGGTGGATCTCACGCGTCGCCTTCCAGACGAGGAACAGGCCGCCGCCGAGCAGAATCAGATCGCGCCACGAAAACGCGTGGCCCAGGAGCGTAATGGCGGGCGCGGTCAATTGCGCGATCCACGCAACCGTGCCGAGCAGGCCGAGCCGCATGACGAGCGCGAGCATGATGCCGATGCGCTGCGTGCGCGCCCGTTGCGCTTCCGGCAGCTTGTTGCTCAGGATCGAAATAAAAATCAGGTTGTCGATGCCGAGCACGATTTCCATCACGACCAGCGTGAGGAGCGCGGCCCAGGCGGCGGGGTCGGCAACGAGTGTGAGCAGAGTGTCCATGGTGTCCGTGGGCGAATGAATACGGGTGATGTCGGATTAACGCCATGATCGCCTCCTCCTTGATTCGGATAAATCAGTGATACGCTGAGCGACATATCGTTTTTTTCGAAGTGTCACGCCATGCTCAATTACCGTCATCTGTACTATTTCTGGATCGTCGTGAAAGAGGGCGGCTTTGCGCGCGCGGCCGAACGGCTCGACATGGCGGTGCAGACCATCAGCGCGCAGGTGCGGGAGCTGGAGAAATCGATCGGGCGCCAATTGCTGAAACCGGCTGGGCGCGGCGTCACGATGACGGAAGCCGGCGAGACGGCGTTCAATCGCGCGGAGCAGATTTTTCAGCTCGGCGAGGCGCTCCTCGACGAGATGCGCGAGGCCGGTGGGGAAGGCGTGGCGCGGCTCGCCGTCGGTCTTTCCGATGGCATTTCAAAGCTCGCGGCGCACGCGCTGCTGGCGCCGGTGCTCGGTACGCCGTCGCTCAGGCTCCTGTGTCACGAGGGCGAGCATGCCGAGTTGATGTCGGAACTCGCGCTGCATCGGCTCGATCTGGTGCTCGCTTGCCAGCCGGCGCCGCACAATGCCGATCTGCGCGTGCTGAGCCAGCGCCTGGCCGGCTCGCCGGTGGACTGGTACGGCCCGGCGGAAATCGTCCGCAAATCCGCGCGCGCGGGCTTTCCGCAATGCCTCGCGGACGTGCCCGTGCTTCTGCCAACCCGCCACGCCGCCTTGCGCGCGCGGCTCGACCGGTGGTTCGACGCGCAGGGCATCCGGCCGCGCATCGTCGGCGAATTCGAGGACAGCGCGCTGATGGCGGTGTTCGCCGCGCGCGGCCTCGGCGTGTTTCCGCTCGCGGAACTCGGCGCGGAGGATCTGTCGCTGCTGCGGGGCCTGCGTTGGCTCGGTCGCGCGGATGGCGTGATCGAGGAGATTCACGCCATCCGCTCGCGTCGCGGGCAACATCATGGGCTCGCTTCTCAGGTGGTGGCGGGCGCGCGCTGATAACCGCGCACGACGCGCGACGGGAGCCCGTGACGATTGGCGGCCGGCGTCAGGTTGGGTCCCCACGCGTTCAGCATGGCGGCGAGCAGGGCGATTTCGCCGTCCGCCAGATAATCGTCCGCGACCGCCACGGCGACACATAGGCGAATGACCTTGCGGCGCAACGCAGGATCGTCGATCTCGTCGATCAAGGTGGTGAGCATGGCCGGATCGAGACGGCCCACTGGTGGCGCGAACGACGGATGCGCGACCGAATGGTCCTCGCAGAACGTTTGCACGATCTGCTCGAATTGCGCGGGCGCGAGACCGAGTTCGCCGGCGATATTCAATCGCTGCAGCACGCGCTCTTCCGAACTGCACACGTGACCGTCCGAAGTGAGGGCCAGCGCGACGATGCGTGCTGCGGCTTGCGGGCTGTTACGCGGATAGGTTCGCATGTTTTTTCCTTGCTTGGACGATGTCCGTAGTGAAGATGAGCTTCAGTCTGCGGTACGTTCAGGATCGGATAAACCTGCTAATTGCGAAGCGAAGGTTCGGAAAAGACGAAGCTCGGCAAGGCAATCACGAAGTCGGTGTTTCGGGAAATGCCCCTGCGCCACGGCACGTCCCGCGTCCGCGCTCAAACGTTTGCAGCGTTTGATTACATCGCGACGGCTTTCTATGTTGAAAGCTGCCCATGACGTCACCCCGCGCGGGTAGCGGGAAGTTTCTTTCCTCCGACAAATCACGGCCTCTCCAGCCCACAACCAGATTCCGCGTGTCATGTCCGCTAGTCCGCCCAGTCTCCGGCAGCAGATACGTTTCTGTACCAGCAGCGACGGCGTACGCATTGCCTATGCGAGTTCGGGCACCGGTCCGGCGATCGTCAAGGCTGCAAACTGGCTGAGCCATCTCGAACTCGATCTGAAGAGTCCCGTATGGAGTCATCTGGTCGAGGAACTGAGCCGCAAGCACACGCTCGTGCGCTACGACCAGCGCGGCTGCGGCTTGTCTGATCGCGACGTAGCGGAGATTTCGTTCGAAGCCTGGCTGCATGATCTCGAGGCGGTGATCGACGCGAGCGGCGTCGAACGCTTCACCTTGCTGGGCATATCGCAGGGTGCGTCGATTTCGGTCGCCTATGCGGTCGCGCATCCGGAGCGCGTGAAGCAACTGATACTCTACGGCGGCTATGCGCGCGGCAAGCTCAAGCGGCAGGGCGGCGACGCGATGCGCGACGAGGCCGAAACGCTCGTCAAGCTCGCCGAACTCGGCTGGGGGCAGCAAAATCCGGCCTTCCGGCAATTCTTCACGACGCAGTTCATCCCTGGCGGCACGCCCGAGCAGCATCGCTGGTTCAACGAACTCGAACGCATGACCACCACGCCGCGCAACGCCGCGCGAATCATGCGGGTCTTCAACGAGATCGATGTCGTCGATCTGCTCGAACAGGTCACGTGCCCGACGCTTGTGCTGCACGCCAGCGGCGACGCCCGCGTGCCCTTCGAAGAAAGCCGCCTGCTCGCGGGGCAGATCCCGGATGCGCGTTTCGTGCCGCTCGAAAGCGAAAATCATCTGCTGCTCGATACGGAGCCCGCGTGGCTGCGCTGGCGTGAAGAAATCAGAAACTTCCTCTCCGCCGACGTCGGCATCGACCCCGTGTTCGCCACGCTGACGCCGCGCGAGCGCGACATTGTCGAACTGATTGCGGGCGGACGCGATAACGCCCAGATTGCCGCGCGACTCGCGCTCAGCGAAAAGACCGTGCGCAATCACATCACGAGCATCTTTGCGAAGCTCGAAGTGGAGAACCGTTCGCAGGCCATCGTGCTTGCCCGCAAGGCGGGTTTCGATTCGCCCGCAGCGTGACGGTATCGGGCCTGCCCGGCGATCCGGGACATAGGCCCCCTCGCATCGCACGAATCCACGCTATCCCGGCTGTCTGCCGGGACCGCCGCCTCATGTGCACTTCCACTCCGCCACGGAAAATTCGATTCAGACGGTGACCCACGCGAAATCTCGCCGCGCCGCTCGAATCCCTTTTCCATCGAGGAGTAGTGCCATGAATGCGATCCAGGCCGAGTTGCCGTCCCAGCGTTACGCGAAATGTATTGAAGTGTCCCGGCGTATCCGCTGGGATATCGACCGCGACGTGATTCGCGGACGCCGTTTCGATCTCTCGCACAAGTTCCTGCCCGACGGTCTCACGGAAGTCGACCGGCTACCGTTCCTGAACGCGGGCGACCGCCGGTTGATGTCGCAGGTGCAGGGACGTACTTACGCGAACATGTTCCGGCTGGTCGAGCGTTTTGTCGCCGCGAAGATGCTCGAAGTGGGCCGCGATCACGCGCTGGGCGACCAGATCGCGCTCGAAGCCGTGATGCGCTTCACCGAAGAGGAACTGAAGCATCAGGAACTGTTCCGCCGCATCGAGATACTGGCCGGTGAAGACATGCCGGCGGGTTACCGTTTTCTGCCGCCGACCGACGACGTCGCGAACTTCGTGCTCGGCAAATCGACGTGGGCCATTCTCGCGCTGACCTGCTGCATCGAGATCGTGACGCAAGTGCATTATCGCCAGAGCATGGAAGTTGACGACAGTCTGTCGCCACTGTTCAAGGACGTGTTCCTGTTTCACTGGAAGGAAGAGTCGCAGCACGCGATCATCGACGAACTCGAATGGGTGCGTGACGACGCGAAGCTCGATGCCACGGCGCGCGATGCGGCGATTGGCGACCTGATCGAATTGATCGGCGCGGTGGACGGTTTGCTGCAATTGCAGGCCGAAGCCGATGCGGAGTACTTTCTCGCCAATGCCGGGCGCACGTTCACGGATCACGAACAGGCGCGCGTGAAAGCTGGGATGCTGGATGCGTATCGCTGGCAGTACATCGTGTCGGGTGTCGAAGAGCCGCGTTTTTCCAAGCTTTTGACGAGTCTGATCGACGAACGTCAGGGCGAGCGGCTGGGCGCGTCGCTCGCGCCGATCGTGCGGCGCACATTGAACAGTGTGATGCTGAGTCAGATGTGATGACGATTGAGGCAGCAAGGCTGCCTCGTTTTTTGATGGTACCGGGGTCTTGCCGAAAAGGCCGGATGAGTTAACACTCGCGGGTGAACATCTGCCCAAATAACTCATAAGGCCAGCCGGTTTCTCGCCGACAATCAACCATTGATAACAACGTTCAAGGAGCAGTGCGCAAAGGACGGCCTGCGATTCGGCGCGACGCATCGGGCGGACGGCTACACATTTGCCAATGCCAAGGACCCCGACGGCAATTCCATCTCGATCTCCAGCCGCGGTTTCGCTTCCAGCCGCTAGACGCGAGCACCCACCCACGGTGAGTTCGATGCGGGAAAAAAGGAGCGTCGATCCGAAGAAAACCGACGCTCAAAAGGAGAACCCGCTGTCCACAGGTTCACACACACCGGAACGCCATCAATGCATGGGCATGTTTTGCATTGCCGGCTGGTTGTCGTCGAGCGCGCTCTGCTGGGCTGCGTGCATGGCGGCTACTTTTCTTTCCGCTTCCTGAATATCGGCGGGATAGTCGCTTTCGTCGCCGCGAGACGGGTCGTAGCCGGCGGCCTCCAACTCCTCGAGTTCGTGCCGCACTTCGGCGCGCGTGACCTGATGCGTGCCGGGTGTGGCCGACGTTTGCGCATAGGCACCGCTTGCCGTTGCCAGAAAGGCGGCGCTTGCAACGAGTGCGCCGGCTACAACGCGGACCGTGAGACGGTTCAGAGAGGTCAGTTTCATATCAATACTCCTCAATGTGCGAGCGCAATTTTCGAACTCGACGCGAGTCGGCATCAGCACGCTCTGAACCGGTAAACCAGCGGAGTGGATTTCTTATTCCCGGCAGCGCGTTGAAAGGAGCGCGGGAATAACCGCCTGGGATTCGGCGTCTTGCAGTGCGTGAAGACACGAATTGGGGGTGATCAAAATGGACATCATCGATATGGCCCGTCAATCGGGAATGGCGGTTATTCTCGACGCCCGGATCGGCCGGGAGGAATACCACAGCGTGTGCGGTTCGCTGTCAGCGCTGCAGAAATTTGCCGACGCTATTCGCCAGACGCCGGTGAATCACAAAACGGGTGGCAATCGGCAGGAACGGCCTCTCGCGTGGGGGGCGAAATGAATCGAACGCGTATTGCGACCTGGAAGCCACTGTTTCCGGGCGACATGCTGCGAGCCGCCGGGCGGGCGCCGATAGCGCCTTTTCGGCGGCCACTGGGCTTGTCTGCTCGCGTTGTGAGGGAATCGACCGTCCATACTCTCCTGCGCCGCTGTCAGCTCGTGTCCGGCGTGGTTCTGCTGGTCTATCTCTCCCTGCACCTGGTGAATCACGCACTCGGGATCTGGTCGCTGGATCTTGCGGGGCGCGGTCTTGTGTTGGCGCTGCGGGTGTGGCGCAGTGCGCCGGGAACGGTGCTTCTTTATGGCGCGTCGTTATTGCATTTTTCGCTGGCGCTGCGAACGATCTACGGGCGCCGTCACTGGAAACTGCCGCTCACTGAATGGGTTCGGCTTTGGGCGGGACTGAGTCTGCCTCTGCTGCTGATCCGCCATGTGGTGTCCACCCGGCTCGCTTCGTCGCTGTACGGTTTCGAACCGAACTACGAGCGTATCGTGATATCGCTCATCACCAGTGGCACGCAAGGTTTGCAGCTTGCACTGCTTGCGCCGGGCTGGGTGCATGGTTGTCTGGGACTGTGGTTGCGTATGCGTCATCGTGCGGCGGCGCGGCGCGCGAAGCCCTTTCTGATTGCGCTGCTCGTTCTGGTGCCCATGCTGTCCGCCGCGGGTTTTGTTCGAATGAAGCAAGCAGTCCTGGCACTTCGCGTCGGGCCATTGCAGGCTGACCCAAAGCTGGTCGCGCATCAACTTGCGCTCGACACATGGCGCCACAACATCCTGATGCTGTATTTGTCGTTGCTGATCGGCGCGTTCGTGGTGGGGCAGTTACGCAACTGGCTGGAACGTCGTCGGCTTCGGAAGGCGGCGATCAACGTCTGATTCTCAAGGTTCGTGAAAGGCCGTCGCGGCTACGACGACGCCGACTGTGGCTTCGGGTGACTGCGCGGCGGTGGAAAAGCACGTCATTCACGACCCCGGATACGACGACGAGCTTCAGTGTGCAGCACAAAGAGAAGTGCAGACACTGAAGCTCGTCGGTTGGTGAGCGGCGAGATACCGCTCGACTAACAGCGTTCCTCGCCGTGGCGAGGAACGTATACATCAGAAGCGATGGCGAATGCCGACGCGGAATGCCAACTGGTTGTCCGCGCCCGGACCCGACGGACCGAAGAAGCTCGTGCTCGAGCCGATCTGCGCCTGCACGTCGCCCGTTGCGGTGTTGTGGCCCGAAGCGATCTGGTAGATACCCAGCGCATACACGTCGGTACGCTTGCTCAGCGCGTAATCGACGCTCAGGTCACCCTGATTCCAGTGGCCTGTGTTCGCGTTGCTCAAATGCATGTACGTGTAGCCCGCGCCGACCGTCAAGGCCGCGGTGAACGCGTATTTCGCGCCTGCATCGTAAGCCGTGAACGTGGTCGCGGCGCCCGTCAGCGTTTCGAAACGTGTATTGGTATAGAGCGCCCACAGTGTGGCCGCGCCGATCGTGTAACGGCCGCCGACACCGTACGTACGCAGGTCGCGCACATTGCCTGTCGTCACGTTTGCAAGGGTGGTCGAGAAGGTCGGGACGGCCTGGCTCGGGAAACGGATGTCCGTGTACGCAGCGCCGACGCTGATCGGGCCGTTCGCGTAGTTCGCCCCGAAGCTATACGCGCGCGACGAACCCGCGACCGGTGCCGCGGCCGTGCCGGTTGCCGGCGCACCGGCAAAAGCGCCTGCCTGGTTCGAGAAGCCGTACAACGCGCCGAACGTGAAGCCCGAGAAGTTCGCGCTGCTGAACTTGACCGCGTTGTTGATGCGGCTGGACGTCAACTGGTCGACGTCGTTGATGTGATAAGCGTAGTTGCCTGCAGCGGTCTGGCTGCCGGTCGAATATGTGCCGCCCAGGTAGTCCGTCGAGAACGAGTACTGGCGGCCGAACGTCAGCGCGCCGACGTTGTTCTGCGACAGACCGACATAAGCCTGACGGCCGAACAGTGCGCCGCCCTGGCCCAGCGTACCGTTGCCGCTGTTAAAACCGCCTTCCAATACGAACAGCGCCTTCAGGCCACCGCCCAGATCTTCCGTGCCGCGCAGGCCCCAGCGGCTGCCCGAGGCAACGCCGTCGTCGTATTTGACGAGGTGGTCGTGGCCCGTGCCGGCGCGGGCGTTGTTCACGTAGCTGATACCGGCATCGATCAGGCCGTACAGCGTGACGCTGCTTTGTGCCTGTGCGTTGAGCGTGATGCTTCCGAGGACGGCGGCTGCGAGCAGGGTCTTTTTCATCTTTTCCTTCTTCTTATAGGGTGGCTGCGCGGCGCGTGTTGCTGCGCGCGGCGCGAACCGGGTTGGCAAACGACACCAGACATGGATCGAGCGCCCACGGCAAAGCCGCACGAGGCCGCGCAGGGAAGGATCGATGTCTGAAGAATGCGATTGAACGGGGGCGAGACGACGACCACGTTGTGCGTGATCGGCACCGCCTGGTGACGGACGCGTCGGAGCATCGGCGAATCGGTCCGGCGCGCGAGTGTCTTTGAGAGAAGCGAGCCGTCTTGTCCCGTTATGTCTTGCGGAATATATCGGCCTGTTAACTTCTCGTAAACGAATTCGTAGGTAGTTGTCGTCTTTATGACACACAGTAAGGTGACGTGCGCCGTGGACACTGGACTTTCTGCTCGCTATATTCAGGTGGATATAACCGGAGAGAGTGGATGGAAGCAGCGGCGAAGCAGGCGGTCGGCAGCAAATACGTGCTCGAGTCGATGAAATATGCGCAGGGCAAGACGTGGGAAGTCGTGAACCGGCTGGCGCGACGGGTACAGCCTGGCATGCTGGAGTCGGAGGCAAGGGTCGAATGCCATGACGTGCTCAGAGATATGGGCATGGACCGTATCTGGCATCCGATCCTGGTGCGCTTCGGCGAAAACACGCTGAAGGTTTTCAAGGAGCAGTCGGAAGGCGACCCGAGGCTCAAGGACGACGATATTTTTTTCGTTGACCTCGGCGTCGTTTTTCAGGGGCACGAAGGTGATGCGGGCGCCACCTTCGTGGTCGGCAACGACGCTGAGATGAAGGCCTGCGCCGATGCCGCGAAAACCGTATTCGACGAGGTGGAACATCATTGGCGCACGACCCGCGCTGGCGGAAAAGCGCTATACGAGTTCGCGGAGCAGCGCGCCGCGGCACTCGGCTGGCGTCTGAATCTGGATATCAAGGGTCATCGCGTGAGCGACTTTCCGCACGCGATCTACAAGGCGGGCAACCTGGGTGATTTCGCCGATTGCCCGGACGCGGGCCTGTGGATTCTGGAAATCCAACTCGCCCATCCGACCCGGCCATTCGGCGCGTTCTATGAGGACTTGCTGATCTGAGCCTGGACCCGCAGCGGAATAAAGCGCGCCTCGTCACATCAGGACGCCGGCGGCACTCGACCGGGTGGCGGCCGTCGGCAACTCGAAGCAAAAGGTCGTGCCCGTTCCCGCCGTGTCGAGCAGTCGTATCTGGCTATGGTGCAGTTGCAGCATGCGCTGGACGATCAGCAATCCCAGTCCGCCGCCCCGGTGCGCGCCGCCGGAGCTGAATGGACGCTCGAACAGACCTTCGCGCTGCTCGGGCGGAATGCCCGGGCCCGTGTCGCTGACCGTGACGGACACCTTGCCCTCCTTATGCGCGAGAGCGACTTCGATCGATCCTTCAGTGGGTGTATGGCGAATCGCGTTGTCGAGCAGATTCGTCAGCACGCGCTCGATCATGCCGAGATCGGCGCTGACGTTCGGCAGGCGTGGCGGAATATTCGCTTGCAACTGAATGTGCCGCGCTTCGGCCGGCAATTCGAATTTCTGGAAGACGTCCTGTACCAGATCGACTAGCGAGAATTGCTCAAGCGCGGGTTGCACGTTGCCGTGCTCGAGCCTCGCCAGTTCGAACAAAGCCTGCGCGAGCCGGCCCACCTTGACGCTTTGCGCGAGCGCGATCGCCAGATAGCGTTTGCGCTCCGTTTCGCCGAGCGTGTCGGACTTCAACGACAGTGTCTCGAGGTAACCGTGCAGCGACGTCAACGGCGTGCGCAGGTCGTGCGAAATATTGGCGATCAGCTCGCGGCGCTGCTGGTCCTGCCGCGTCAGCGCGCGCCATTGTTCGCCGATACGGTGCGCCATCTGTGCGAACGTCGCTTCGAGCACGGCGATTTCGTCACGCCGGCCGGCCGGCGACGAACGCGGCACGCTCGGCTGCGTGTCGGGCTCGCCCTCCGCATCGAAGCGGCGCATGGCGTCGGTGAGGCGGCGCAGCGGCCGCGTGATCAGGCCGAAAGCGGTCAAACCGGCGAGCAAGCCCAACAGGGCGACCAGCGCCATCGACCACAAGGTCGTGCGCAGCACGGAACTGGCCGCCACGCGCGCGGCGAGCGCGTCGTGTTCCTCTCCGAGCAGGACCACGTAGATATACCCCGACGGCGCCTGTCCGCTCAGTTGCAGCGGCGCGGCGCTGAACACCTTTTTACCGTCGACGCTGCGCGGGTCGTCGCCGAGAATCGGCAACGCGTCTCCTGCGATGAACTGCCGGATCGGCGCAAGATTCACCTGCTCGCGCTTGACGTGTCCCGCGGGCGCGTCGTCGCCTTTGATGCGCCCCTGGTTATCGAGCAGATAGACCTCGACGCTCGGATTCACCCTCATCAGCTGGCCGAACAATTGCCGGACTGCGTCGGGCCGCAAGCCGTTGGCGTCCATCAGCGAATTGCCATGAGCGATATGGTCGGCGAGATTGCGCGACAGGCTTTGTATGACTTCCTTCTCGTGCAGATCGCTCGACCGGATTTGCAGGAAGGCCGACGCGCCGCAGCATGCCAGCAACAGCACGGAGAAAACGAGCGAGAGCCGCTGGGTCAGCGTCAGATTCACGATGGGTCCTTCGGTGCGCCGGCGGGCGCGAGTGGCTCGCCGGGCACGGCGAGCTTGTAGCCGCGACCCCAGACGGTCAGGATGCGCTCGGGTTGAGCCGGGTCGGCCTCGATCTTCGCGCGCAGCCGGTTGATATGGGTGTTGACGGTGTGTTCGTAGCCCTCATGCTGATAGCCCCACACCGCATTGAGCAGGTCCATGCGCGAGAACACTTTGCCGGGATGCTGCGCGAAGTAGTACAGCAGGTCGAATTCGCGCGGCGTGAGTTCGATCGGCTTGCCGTCGACGGCGGCCTCGCGCGTGAGCGGATCGATCGACAACCCGGCGATGCGCAGACTGCCGGCTTCGATTTTCGAGTCTTTCGCCAGCGCGTCGACGCGGCGCAGCAGCGCCTTCACGCGCGCCACCAGTTCGAGCACGGAGAACGGTTTGGCGAGATAGTCGTCCGCGCCGAGTTCGAGGCCGAGAATCCGGTGCACTTCGCTCGAACGCGCGCTGGTGATGATGATCGGCGTATAGCGCGTCATCGCGCGGGCGCGCCGGCAGATTTCGAGTCCGTCGACGCCGGGCAGCATCAAATCGAGAATCAGCGCGTCCCAGCCGCCTTGTTCCAGCAGGCGCAGCCCTTCATTGCCGTCGGCACTGTGCACGACTTCATAGCGCTCGTCGCGCAAATGCAGACTCAGCACGTTGGCGATGTCGACGTCGTCTTCGACGATCAGGATGCGCTTCAGATTGTCCATGGTGGGCTAGAGCCGCGGTTCAGGGCGTGGTTGAGGAGGAGGGCCGGGCGTGGCCGCCGGGAAAAGCGGCCCTTGCGCCATTGTGCAAAATTTCCCGGCAGCGAGTTATCACATTTAATTTAACTTTTCGTGAGGACTTCGACACCGGCGGCGCTCTAGGATGTGGGCACTTTCCGCAGTATCAGGCTTTGGATGAACTGCACGCCGGCTGCCGGCCGAGCCAGCGTGCCCACTTTAACCGACCTAAATGAACGTTCGGAACTGACATGTTACTCATCGTTCTCGCCTATCTCGGCGGCGCTCTCACGATTCTCAGCCCGTGCATCCTGCCGGTGCTGCCCTTCGTTTTCGCGCGCGCCGACCAGCCTTTCGTGCGCAGCGGATTGCCCTTGCTGGCGGGCATGGCGCTGACCTTCGCCCTCGTCGCCACGCTTGCCGCGGTGGGCGGCGGCTGGGTCACGCAAGCCAACCAGTACGGCCGCTGGCTGGCTATCGCACTGCTCGCGATCTTCGGGCTGACGCTGCTGTTCCCGCGCTTCGCCGATCATCTGATGCGGCCGCTCGTCAGCGCCGGCAATCGCCTGTCGAATTTCGCGCAGGCCGACGGTCAGCAGGTCCGCGCGGGTTCGTCGTTTTTGCTCGGCATTGCCACCGGGCTGCTGTGGGCGCCGTGCGCCGGTCCGATTCTCGGTCTCGTGCTGACGGGGGCGGCATTGCGCGGTGCGAGCGTCGGCACGACGTTGCTGCTGGCGGCCTACGCGGCCGGTGCGGCGACTTCGCTGGCGGTGGCGCTGCTGATCGGCGGCAAGGTGTTCACGGCGATGAAGCGGTCGCTCGGCGCAGGCGAATGGATCCGCCGCGGCATCGGTGCGCTGATGTTGTGTGGCGTGGCGGCGATCGCGCTCGGTTTCGACACCGGCATACTCGCTCGTGTCTCGACCGTCGCGACTGGCGGTCTCGAACAGAAACTCGTCGATAAGCTGTCGCCGAACGCGGCCCCGGGCAAAGCGCCGGTCGCCGACAATCCGGCCGATGCGTCCGGCGGTGCGATGGTGAGCGCCAACCCCGCGTCGCAACCGGCCGCTAACGCCGATGCGGATTCCACCGTGGCCAATGCGGCGCAGGGCGGCGCGATGATGCGCACCGCCGCCGAGGCGGCGCCGCTGCCGGTCGAAGGCGTGCTGCCCCCGTTGAACGGCGCGGTCCAATGGCTGAATTCGCCGCCGCTCACGACGCAGGACTTGCGCGGCAAGGTCGTGCTGGTCGATTTCTGGACTTACTCGTGCATCAACTGTCTGCGCTCGCTGCCGTATGTCAAAGCGTGGGCGCAGAAGTATAAGGATCAGGGGCTCGTCGTGATCGGCGTGCATGCGCCGGAATTCGCCTTCGAACGCAATATCGACAACGTGAAGAAGGCAACGCACGACCTCGGCGTCGACTATCCCGTCGCGATCGACAACAACTATGCGATCTGGCGCGCGCTGAATAACCAGTATTGGCCCGCGCACTATTTCGTCGATGCGAAAGGGCAGATCCGTTATCACCACTTCGGCGAAGGCGATTACGCTGAATCGGAGAAGGTGATCCAGCAACTGCTGACCGAGGCGGGCCATGCGAATGCGTCGAAGGTCGCCATCGGTATTGCACACGGCGGCGCGCAAGGCGTGCAGGCCGCGGCGGACAACGCCGACATGCAATCGCCGGAAACCTACGTCGGCTATCAGCGGGCGGAGAACTTCGTGTCGCCGGGCGGGGAAGTGGCGGACAAGACGCACACGTATGCGGCGCCGTCGCAACCTGGCGTCAACGACTGGGGGCTCGCCGGTTCATGGAACGTGGGCGCGGAGCACGCCACGCTCGTGGCCCCGTCGGGGCGCATCGTGTATCGCTTTCATGCACGCGACCTGCATCTGGTGCTTGGTCCGGGCAAGGACGGTAAGCCGGTGCGGTTTCGCGTGAGCGTCGACGGCGCCGCGCCCGGTGCGTCGCACGGCACCGACGTCGCCGCCGATGGCAGCGGCACCGTGACCGGACAGCGTCTCTATCAGTTGGTGCGGCAAACCGGCGAAGTCGGCGATCACACCTTCTCGATCGAATTTCTGGACCCGGGCGTGCAGGCGTTTGCTTTCACGTTCGGCTAAGGCGGTGCGAGCGGGCCGCCCCAACAACTCTCAATTGACCAAAAGGACTGACCATGCGCACGATATCTAACAGCACAGCGTCGCTGCGGAAGCGTTTCTCCGTCACTCGAATCATGGGCCTCGTCGTCGTTGCTCTCGGTGTGGTGGCCGCGCAGCACGTCGCGCATTCGGCTGAAGCCGCCACGAAGATTCCCGCGCCCGTACAGGACGAAAAAGCCGCCGCGACGCATACCGAAACGGCGGTGTTCGCGGGCGGCTGTTTCTGGGGCGTGCAAGGCGTGTTCGAACACGTGCGCGGCGTGAAGCAGGTTGCCTCGGGGTACAGCGGCGGCGCGGCATCCACGGCGCAATACGAAACCGTCAGCGACGGCGATACGGGACACGCGGAGTCGGTGCAGATCACTTACGATCCCACGCAGATCACGTATGGACGTTTGCTGCAGATCTTCTTCTCGGTCGCGCACAATCCGACTGAGTTGGACTATCAGGGCCCCGACCACGGCTCGCAATATCGCTCGGCGATCTTTCCGGTGAATGCAGCGCAGCGCGGTATTGCGCAGTCGTATATCACGCAGATCGACAACGCTCATGTGTTTTCAGCGAAAGTCGTGACTCGCGTGGAGGACTTCAAGGGCTTTTATCCGGCGGAAAGTTATCACCAGAACTTCCTCGCGCTGCATCCGGACTACCCGTACATCGCGATCAACGATCTGCCGAAAGTGACTGACCTGAAGCGGATGTTCCCGGATTTGTATCGCAACGATCCGGTGCTGTTTGCGACGGCGGCGCGATAGGCAATGGGCTGATGCGCCGCGACCGCGACCTTGGCCTTGGCCTTGGCCTCGGCGGCACGCGGCGCATTACGATGTGTTGGCCTGAAGCGGCGCATGACCCGACACGTGCACGGGCCGCACTTCTTCGACAAAGCGGCCGTCTTCCAGCCGGATATAACGGTCGGCTGCATTGAAATAGCGATCGTCGTGTGAAATCACGATCAGCGTTTTGCCCTGACGCTTCAGGTCCGGCAGGATCTAGCTGTAGAAAATCCGGCGGAAGGTCGAGTCCTGGTCGGCCGCCCATTCGTCGAGCACCATCACCGGCCGGCGTTCCAGATACGTGTGCACCAGCGCGAGCCGTTTGCGCTGACCCGTCGACAGATCGGTCGTGGCGGATGCACCATCGCGAACCGACACCTTGTGGGAGATTCCGAGGCGTTCGAGATAGTCTCGCGCTTCCGTCGTCAGCGTGCCCTCGCCGTGGATCAACGTATCGAGCAGGTAGTAGTCCGAGAAGACCGCCGAAAAAAGTTGGCGGTGGATGCGTTGCTGGCGAAGATGCTGCGTCGACTTTGCTGGCCGCGGCGATATTCAATTCTATACGGAATGCCCATCTAGTTCGTCATCCGAAGTAAATTCGCGAGATATCGTCGCATCGATTTCTCCGTTCGGTTGTTTCCTGGAACGAACTGAATTTCCGATAAAAACGATGCGACACTATTTCTCCTCCAATACCCTCAAAATGGCCGTTTTCGTCCCGCTATGCGGTCAGTAGCGGCGCCGGTGTATTTGTATTACCAATATAAAAGTTGCGCGACCGCAACATCGGTCAAGAAAGACGCCATCAATCTGCTGACAAATCAAACATTTACGTTTTCTGCCGCGCTATGAGGCAGAGCTTTTCTATTCGTCATCGTTTGGAAAAGCTTCGGACGGATCTTATTGAAATTTTTCGTAATTATCACTTATCGCCCCTGAAGCGGGCACGTTACGCGGATGAAACGTTTATAATTCGTCTGCTAAAACTTCTGTAACTAATACCGGAGAGAGACAGGTCGAGCACTGTCCATTCTGTAACAGTTACATTGATCGTTGCTGCGCTGCGGTAGCCTGTATTTCTCAGGCGAAGCGGTGTTGACGGAGGCGTGGCACGCTTCGAATTCGACGCATCAGATCTTTCGCTGCCGTTGGATCGCGCGAAGAAAGTCCGCGGATCAATCGGTTTTTTGGGTTCCGAACCCGACTCGCGAGGCGAGGGCGCACCTTGATCACTGGCGAGCCGACGGGTTCACGTCAATAACGGACTGTCAACGGTGAACGAAAAAAAATTGCATTAATTTTTCGTGATCCTAAATTTTTAACTCGCGCATATTGGTGCGACATTTGTTTATCAAACTGAGGTGCACTGACCTGTCAGTGCGAGCCTCGCCAGATGTTCGAGCCGCGTCAGCGGCATGCATTAACCCCTTGTGATGTTTTCCCGGTCATTCGATCGGTGGAATCCTTCATCCCGGCGTCGGCAGAATTTTTCACGCAATCGGTGCGCACGGTCTGATGTTGGTGCACGTTGCGCTCGATGGTCGGTGTTGAAGATCTCGATGTAGTCATTGGTAGCGATTGTCGAACGATCGCGATGCAATTAAATAGTAAGGATGTCGTAATAAATAGATGCTGGTTCGACGTCGGGAAAAATTTCGATTACGCCGCTGTTCGGCGGAAGTCGGCGTGCGAGCGGATGGCAAGTGCGTCCGCACCGGATAGCGGCACATCAAAGCTTCAGCTTCATCAGCAATGAACGCGGTCAGCGCGTTCTCAGGTTCACCTCTCTCTGTACTCAAAAACGTCAAGGCGGGACGACTGATCGATCTTGCTGAATTCTCGGGGACAACCTGCTTTTAGCGAAACATACGGACAATGACGAGATACTTGAAACTATTGGGCGTTGCATCAGCAACAGTGTTGGCATCGTTTGCCGCGGAAAGCGCGCAGGCTCAGGCAAGCACCATCACGGTCTCAGGGCAGCAATACAAGTTGTGCGCGCAGGAAAATGGCAAGTGCTCATTCCTCGGAACGGGCTCGGTGGTGTTCGGTGCGGTTCCGCCCACCTCGCCGTCGGTGATGTTGACAGCGCCGCGCACGTTCAGCAACGGCGTCGGCTGCTATGTCGGCGCAGTGTCGCAGTCGGATCCGGCGTACGGCTATGGCAAGTCTTGCTGGGTTAAAGCGGTTGCCGCAACGCCGACTCCGGCCCCGACGCCGACCCCGACCCCGACCCCGACCCCGACTCCCACACCGACTCCCACACCGACTCCCACACCGACGCCGACGCCGACCCCGACGCCAACGCCAACGCCAACGCCGACTCCCGCGCCGAGCCCGACTCCGAGCGCGACGCCGTCCCCGACGCCGGGCGGCTCGACCATGTCGTGCAGCACGCCGACGCAAACGGCTGGCGGAACCGCGAACGGCGTGATCAGCGCCGACACGCCCACCACCGACGGCCTGCGCGTGTTCCAGAACAACGCCTCGTTCAAGCTCGCAATCACGACGAACGCGCCGAGCGCGGATACCGTTGTCTGGTCCGTAGCGGATTCCAACGGCGCGATCAAGACGCAAGGCAGTTTCGCAGTCAAGGCCGGTGTACAAACCAGCACGATTCCGTGTACGTCGACGTGGTCCGGCTATGGCGCACTCACCGCCACCCTGCGTTCGAACGGCGGCACATTGCCGCGAAGCGGCACGCGTCCGGTCGGCATCGCGACATTCGGTGTGTTGCCGAACCTCAGTTCGGCACTGGGCACCGTGACGTATGCGCATCAGGATCAGCACCGCTTCGGCATGCAGGGCTTCAACGGCAACATTGCAGCGCTGCACGCTCTGGGCATCTCGTGGACGATCGATGACCGTCAGGTATCGGCGATGGAACCCAATGGTCCGAACACGTACACGCCGAACGTGAATGACCTCGATCCGTTCTACAAGGCGAATCCTGATCAGATGCGCATCGTGCGTCTCGATGGACTGCCGGCGTGGGATTCGAAGACCGGTCAGTTCAACGACAGCTACTACGCGCCGTCGAACATGCCTGAGTTCCAGACCTTCATGAGCAAGGTCGGCACCGATACGAGCCTGATCCGCGCTGCCAATTACCCGAATCAGCAAAAGAACTACTATCAGGTAACGTGGGAACCGAGCCTCGGCTGGGCGGATAGCGACGCGAACTTCGTCGCCATGTACAAGGCTGCTTATCAGGGCATTCACTCGACCGATCCGAATGCAGTCGTGATGGGCACAGGCAATCCGTTCGCTTCGAATTGCGATACCTGTACAACGGGCTATCTGCAGAAGTTTGGCGCACTCGGTCTGTGGAATTACATCGATGCGGTCGCAACGCATGGCTACTGGAATGCGGGTACGTACCCGTCTCATCCGCCTGAATTGCAGGACTCCGATCCGGATCCGGCGAACCAGGCCAACGCGCTCGACAACCAGATGACGCAGCTGCGTTCGGTCATGCAGGCAGGCAAGCCGAACATGAAGCTGTTCTTCACGGAAGCCGGCGTGAGCTACGATCCGGGTCTCAACTACGGTCCTAATGTGCCGTCGCAGAACCAGTTGTTCGCGCATGCGGCAGTCGGCGTGCGGGCGCACATCATCGTGCTTGGCGGCGGTGCACAGGTCACGACGCTGTTCTACGGTGCCGACTATCCGGGCGAAGTGGGATACGGCTCGTTCTTCGATCTGAACAACGCGCAAGGCGCGTTCGGTGCGACCAACCTTTCGCCGAAGCCTGAAGCGATGGCCTTCGCAACGATGACGCGTGTTCTCGACGGCACGAATACGCTGGGCCGTATCAAGAGCGCACCCGCCGGCGTCTTTGCGTACGGATTCCAGCAACTGGGTAACGGCAAGGTCGTGACCGCGGCGTGGACGCACAACAACGCGCAGTGGCCGGCGAGCAACGGCACGTATAGCCAGAGCTATTCGACCAGTTATTCGCTGCAGGTCGACAACGCTGGCACGTCGGGCAATGTGACGAAGATCGATGGTTACGGCAATGTCAGCACGGTTGCCTACACCAACGGCCAGGTCGCGCTGACTCTCACCGAAGTGCCGCAGTACATCGTGTCGAACAACGCGACGGTTGCCAAAGCCAATGCGACTGTTCCGCTCGGTTACACGGGCCAGTAAGTGGCTCAATAAGCGCGTCAATAAGCATTCTAATAAGCGCTGAAAACGATCGACGCGCCGCCGATATGAATGGCGGCGCGTCGATTACACATCGCGGCAAGGTCGGTGACGGCACGCTGTAGCCGTTGCGTGCCGACGTCGATCGCAACCACAAGGTCCGCCCGCGCTCGCGACGCGTAAAGACCGAGAGAGCGGCCCGCGCTGCAACATTCTCCACCCCGCCCAGCGCGCTCCTACTGCGCATTCAAAACCTCGACACCCTTATCGGTAAAGAAAGCCAGCCCGGCACCGAGCATCGCGTACTGGCTCTTGATCACCGGCATATCATGCGGAACGGTCTCACGTAGCGCCGCAAGATACTTGGGCGTGAAGATGCGATTCCAGTTGGCGGCAAGCTGATTCGCCGAACCTATCATCTCGTGATGCGCCGCGCTCCAGTTCACTCGCAGCGGAAAGTGAACGAAACGCGCCGCCTGCTTCGAGTCGCCCTTCAGCGCGGCGAAGTAAAAGCCCTGAGCGCGTGCTTCGAATGCGTCATCCGTTTCGTCGGTGATCATCCCGTAGCGGTGTCCTGCATTCGCGTCCGCGAATGACATTCCTTCGAGAGCGAATTTGACCGGCAAGGTCTTTGCGCCGCCAGTCCAACTGCCGGCAAGGCCCACGCTATTTGAAAAATCGAGTGGCTGGGCGCCGTTCGATCCGTTGCCCACGAAGTGCAGATCGAACGTGCCGTTCGCTTCCTGCAAGGTCAAATTGCTGCCCGACTGTTGGCCGGTCAGTGCAATATCCTTGAGGTAGCGGTAGTAGAAGTAATGTCCTTTGCCGATCACTTTCCCATGCAGCACGAGCGTCATGCCGACCTTCGCTTCACCGACTGAGCCGAAATACTCGACGTTGGTCGTGTTTTCAGTCTGCGCGAGGGCAGAGTGATTCACGCTGGTCGAAATCGTCAATAGCGCGGCAAGCATCGCGATCGTGCGTCGCCGGGTCAGGCCATGAGGGCGCAATCGAGGTGTGTTCATGCGACGTCCTGTTATTGGAAGTCACGAGGCTAGCATGAACAACACAGCGCGAGAATCGACTCAGTGCAGACCGCTGAACTCCCGGCCGGCCGAAATCGACCGGAAGCCGCGCGTCACGTCAAAGCGGCTGCGCGACGTTCGCCATCGCCTCGCGGATGAACGCGAGCAGCGTTTCATCCGCCCATGTGCCGGTCATCAACTCCGGCTCCGTTTGCAGCGCATGGCGGAACTTGGCCTGCGTACGTGGATCGTCGCCCGCGTAGCTTCTGAAAAGTTCGAGCCAGCGAAGCGCAAGCCCGCGTGCTCGCGATGTCCGCGGCCCGACGCCCACGTCGATCGCATCGCGCACGTCGGCCATCAGTTGCGGCCATTCCATTGAGCGCTTGCCGTAGTTGGCGCGCATGAAGCGAATCTCCTCGGGCGACAGATACTTCTCGTAGATCAGCAGTTTTGTTTCGCTGAAGGCGCGCAGCACGTAGTCGCGCAACTGCGTCGAAATACCGATATGCGTTTGCATCGACGGTTCGTTGTCGTGCATCAGATTCAGCTTGGCGAGCAGACGGGGGTCGCCGTTCGTGTCGCGCACGAGCATCGTCATCCAGCGAATCGACAAGGCGCGCGCCTCGTCGCTCTCGGGCGTCACACCGCTGTCCATCAACGCGCGGACCTCGCCGATGAGTCCGATCCATTCCGGGTTCGGCGTCTGGCTATTGCGGTACATCGGCATGCGTGCGAGTTCGTCTTCGGAGAAATACTTGTCGTACATGGTCATCAACTCCAACGTGATCAGCCAATCGGTCAGCTCCGGTTCCTTGCCGTCGAGCAACACGCCGTGCAGATCGACGAGGCGTTCGCGCAAGCGCTTCGCCTGTGCAATCTGGCTGTCGAGCATGGCGATCTGCCGCGCGACGATCGATACCAGCGGCGTCTCCGGTTGCGTCAGGCAGGTCTGAATCTCGGCGAGCGCGAGTCCGAAACGGCGCAGCGCCTGGATCTGATGAAGCCGGGCGACGTCGTCGCGGTCGTAGAGCCGGTAGCCGTTCTCGGCACGCGCCGAAGGTATGAGCAGTCCGATTGCGTCGTAGTGGTGAAGCGTGCGCACGGTCAGTCCGCTGCGCTTCGCAAGTTCTCCCACTTTCAACAGCATTCGAGCCTCCGGTCAGTATGCACGTTGGAGGTTAGAACCTTACGCTACGTGAGGGTCAAGGGGAAAGGGGACCGGATTCGCGCGACCCGCGAATCCCGGGACATGGCATATTGGCGAACGGAGTCATCAACAGGAGCACACCATGCGAATCCAGACCTCTTTCCTCTTCGATCTCGACGGAACGCTGGTCGACAGCGTCTACCAGCACGTGCTGGCCTGGAAGGAAGCGCTCGACAGCGAAGGCATTCCCTTGTCGGTCTGGCGAATCCACCGCAAGATCGGCATGAGCGGCGGCCTTTTCACCAATCAGCTTCTGCGGGAAACGCACGGTGAAATCAGCGCCGAACGGGTCGAGCGTCTGCGTCATGCTCACGCCGCGGCCTATCAGCGGTTGCGCGCGCAGGTGTGTCCGTTGCCGGGCGCGCGGGCCTTGCTCGACGCGCTGACGCAAGCCGGAACGCCTTGGGCCGTCGCGACGAGCGGCCGCATGGAGACGGCGGCGCTCAATCTGGAGGCGCTGGGTGTCGATCCCGCGAAGGCGGTGGTCGTGACGCGCGACGACGTCAAATATGCAAAGCCGGATCCGGATCTGTTCATCGCCGCGGCGGGACGCCTTGGTGTGCCGGTCGAAAACACGGTGGTGGTCGGCGACAGCATCTGGGACATGCTCGCGGCGCGGCGCTGTCGTGCGCTGGGTGTGGGCTTGCTGTCGGGCGGGTACGGCACGGAGGAACTGGAACGGGCGGGCGCGCTGCGGGTCTACGACGATCCCGCCGATCTTCTGGAGCATCTGGACGAGGTTGCGTCGCGGCCGTAAAGGAGCTGCTTTGCATCGCGGATTCCCGGAACGCATAAGCGCTGCCGTTGAGCGCCGCGGCGACTTCGCACGATCGATGCCAAGGCCCTGTACTATATTGTTCAGCGGAAAACCGCCTTGGCGACCGGCGTGAGAGAATCCTGCCTATAAGCAGGTCCGAGGCGCGCCGGAATGTTCCATAGACGAACATGCGGGAACCGGAGGCGGCTCCCCAATGCTTGGGGCGCCGCCGCGCCGCAGCTTGTCGTGCGGGCTTGCCGTGCGGGTTGCTGTGACCCCACGGCTGGCGGCCTGCCGCGGTTGTCCTCCAGCGGGGGCGTGACGAACCACGTGAAAATATGAACAATTTTATCCGACCACCTGTTATCTATCCGTCGACGGTTGTTTTCGTGGATGACAACGACAGCTACCTCGACGCCCTGCGGCGTTTCTTTCCGGATACCGCCACCAATCTGTTTTTTACGCGGCCGCAAACCGCGCTTGCGTTCATCCGTCAGCATGCTCGCGAGAATTCGCTGGAGTTCGCGCCCGCGTCGGCATGCGTGAGCGAGACGGGTTTTGAGCGCTACATGGAAACCGCGGCGGAACGGGACATCCTGGCTCGCGGCTCCCGTTTCTCGGAAGTGGCGGCGGTGGTCGTGGATTTCGACATGCCGGGCATGAACGGCGTCGAATTCCTCTCGTCCATCTCCAATCTGCGCTGCGCGAAAGTGCTGCTGACCGGAGTCGCGGACGAAACCGTCGCGGTCAAAGCCTTCAATGCGGGAATCGTCGATCTGTACCTGAGAAAAACGGATACCGACTCCGCGAACCGGCTGGCCCATTTCTTGAAGGATGCCAAAATCCGGCATTGTTCGGAAGGCGGCTGGCTGGCGTTGGGCGAGAACGGCATGACGTATTGCGACTCGCGAACGCGCAAGGTCATCGACGAGGTGGTGGCCGCGAACGGTATCGTCGAGTACTACTGGCGCCCGGAACAGGACGCCATTCTGATGTTCGATCGCGCCGGCAACCCGAGCGTTTTCGTCGCGTGGGCTGAGAACGACTGGATTTCCCAAGGCGAAATCGTCGCGGACGAGGACGGCCCGGCCGAACTCCTGAAGCAAATGGCGGTGCGCGAGGTGATGCCGATCTTCTGGCCGAATCTGGCGTATCGCTCCGGCATGACCGTCAGGACGCTGACGCCGCGGACCATTCCGGGCTGGGATGACGTTTTCTACTGCTGGACCCCGATCGACAAGGCCGACGTGGGCCTGGACCTGGTGACCTTCGCGCAATGGCGGAATGAGCGGACTCGCTAAAGTCTGTCGACACGTTGAGCCACATGTACGCCATTCCGACTGCCTTCGTGTCCGCGATGTTCGTGGTGTTCGCGCTGTACGTACTGATTACGCAAGGCGCGACGCGTCTATTCACGCCGTTCATCCTGATGTGCGTCGCGACCTTCGCCTGGCAAGGCGCATGGACGCTGCTGTTTCAGACTGAAAACCCGCAGACCGCGGACCTGCTGGTCAGATGCGGCTATCTCTTCATTCTCTTTCTGCCGACAACGTTCTACCACTTCGTGACGGAGGTGGCGGCGCAGCGCCGGGAGCGGCCGATATTGCTCGCGTCGTACGGTCTGTGTTTCGTCCTCGCGATACTGCTGCCCGGTAACGAAGTGGTGGCCGGCTATCAGCACTTCTTCTTCGGCTACTATCCGGTCGCGGGGCCACTGCACCCCGTGCATGTCGTGCAGACCGTGTTGCTGGCCGGGCGCAGCGGACAGCTGCTGCTAGCCGCGCGCCAGAAGGCGGAGGGCGACGCGCGCCGGCGCCTCGATTTGTGCCTGGCGAGCCTTTGTTTGTACTCGTTTGCCGCGGTCGATTACGCGGTCAACTACGGCTTCGGGTTCTATCCGCCGGGCGTCCTGTTCATCGGCCTGAGCCTCGGGCTGCTGGCGATCACGATCGTCCGCTATCACCTGATTCATCCGTATGCCGTGGCGGCGACCATCGCGCACGAGATTTCGACACCGCTCGCGACCATCGGCATGCACGCCGACGAAATCGCCAGCGTATGGGGCCATGTGTTCAAGGGCTACCGGACGGCCGTCACGCACGGGCTGTATGACGATCACGACGAGTCCGGACAGTCCGAGCGCATCGGCCAGCTTGCGACGGCGATCCGGCGCGAAGTCTCCGGCACCAGCGCGATGGTCGAAATGGCGCTCGCGTCTTTCACGCTCGATCGTCTGGACCGCGGCGGCTTCAGCCGGCATTCCGTGCACCAGTGCGTGATGTCGGCGCTGGAGCGGTATCCGTTCAGCGGCGACGAGCGTGAGCGTGTCACGGTGATGCCCATCGACCTCGCCCTGTCTTTTTCGGGCTCGGACACGGTCGTGGTTTCCGTGCTGTTCAACCTGCTGAAAAACGCGTTGCACGCCATTCGCGTGGGCGGCGATGGCGAGATCACGATCAGCGCCGTTCAGGATCAGGACTTCTGCGTGCTGCAATTCCGCGATACCGGGCCGGGCATCGCGCCCGACGTCCTGCCCTATATCTTCGACGCCTTCTTCACGACCAAGCGGCACGGCAGTGGCGCGGGCATGGGGCTCGCGTTCTGCCGTCGCGCGACGGAACTGCTGGGCGGGAGTATCGAGTGCAGTTCGATACGAGGCATCCACACGACCTTCACCGTGCGGTTGCCGGCACCGGACACGCCAGCGGATCGCGCATTGCGCAAGACGCCTGCGCGCTCGCCACGTTGGCGTCAGAGCCAGTAATCCATAGGTTGAAAGCGGTGGCCGTTGCGACCGACTATCCGTAGCCTGACCCGTGCTGACGACCGGCCGCGGACGACGCCCGCGTCGCATGGGCGGACAGAAAACGGCACACTTCCTCGTGAAACCTCTGTACGCCGGGGCTCGATTCGATGGCGCGCCAGCATCCATGCACGAGCCCGGCGCCGATCAGGAGCCGCGCCTCGCCACCGGCCGCGTTGATACGCTCGGCAAACACGCGCGCGTCGTCCCGCAACGGATCATGTTCGACGCCGATCGCCAGCGTCGGCGGCAGGCCGTCGTAGCGGGTCGCATCGAGTGGGATCGTCCACGCGGGGAAGGGCGGGTGGGTGCCCCAATACAGATCGCGGAACGCATGAACGTCGGCTAGCTTGAGCATCGGCGCATGTGCTTCCGTTTCGCGCGCGGGCATCTGCGGCTCGGTGCCGAGCATTGGATAAATCAGCGCGAGGCCGCTTATGCCTTGAATGGCGTCGTCGCGTAGCCGCATCGCCACGCTGGCCGCGAGCGTGGCGCCGGCGCTGTCGCCGGCTAGTTGCAGTGGAGCGCCGGGACGCAGATCGAACGGCAAGCGCCCTGCCAAAGCGGCGAGCGTGACCTCCATGCAATCGTCATGCGCGGCCGGCGCGGGATGTTCGGGAGCCAGCCGGTAGTCGACCGCGATCACATCGAGACCGGTGTCCGCGGCAAGGCGTGCGGTCACGAGTTGATGGCTGTCCAGCGAGCCGAGCACGAAGCCGCCGCCGTGAAAGTACAGCACGGCGCCACGCGGCGCCTCGTGATGCCTTGCACGGTTCCGGTACAGCCGCAATGCGATCGAATGGCCCGCGCCGGTTTGGAATTCGGCGTCCTGCGTCACGACTTCATCCGGCAACGCGGGCGTGATCGCCGCGGCGTAGCGGTCGTAAATCTTGCGCTGTTCAGGCGGCGTCAACGAAGTCGAATGCCCCGGATAAATCGCGGCGGTTCTTTCGATGAACGCGGCAATCTCTGGCTCAAGCATGGCCAGTCCCACTGGGCTTCGTTCGCGCGGGCAAGCCGATCACGCGGCCGGCAAACGCGGCGGGCGGCAGTGCGGCATGCGCGTCGGCCAATGCCCGCACGTGTGCCGCGACGTCCGGATCGAACGCGGCGGCGCGTGGTCCGCCGGTATCCACATGCAGCAACATCTGCTCGCCGGCTGCCACCGGTTCGTCGACATCGCCGGCAAACATTTCGAGGTACAGATGCAGCCGCTTTGCGTCGTGCCCGAGCAAACGCATGTCGACGCGCACCTGCGCACCTTCCTTGATCTCATGCAGATAGTTGATATGCGCTTCGAGCGTGTAGATCGAGCGCCGGCGTTCTTTGCGCACGGCGTCCGGCAAACCGATGAGGTCGATCAGGGCGTCCGTCGCGAAGCTGAAGATCAGCATATAGAACGCGTCGCGCAGATGGCCGTTGTAATCGACCCATTCGGCGCGCACCGTGTCGCGATAGCTTGGCAGGGCAGCGGATTGCGGCATTAGCAAGTTGTCTCCGTTGTTCGTATCAAAGGCGGCGGCTGCGCGCGGGGCCATGCGTCGCCGACGCTTGGCGCGCCCTTCGATCCTTGCGCGCTTTTCGGCCCTTCCGCGGTCGCAGGTCCTTCCGTGCCTTCAAGTCCTTCCGCGCGTCCGCCCTCAGTCAGCCGGCAGCATTCCATGCCGCACCTTCGCCTCCGCGATCGCCGCCAGCACGCTCGTAATGCAATCGTCGCGGTAACGTTCGAGCTGTTTGATCGACCGCGGCCCGACCTGTTCGGCCGTGCCGTCCACGACCCGCTCGATCAGCTCGTCCGTCAGCTTCGGTGCCACCAGTTTAGTCCAGGGCAGCTCCAGCGCGGGTCCGAATTGCTGCATGAAGTGGCGCATGCCCGCATCGCCGCCTGCCAGCGTGTACGTCAGGAACGTGCCCATGAACGACCAGCGGATGCCCGCGCCGAAGCGGATCGCGTCGTCGATTTCGCCGGTCGTCGCGACGCCTTCGTTGACCAGATGCAGCGCCTCGCGCCACAGCGCTTCGAGCAGGCGGTCGGCGATGAAGCCCGGCACTTCCTTGCGAACGCGCAGCGGCCGCATCGAAAGCGCACGATATACCCGCAGCGCGGCGTCGATGGTTTCCGGCGCGGTGCTTTCGCCGCCCAGCACTTCGACGAGCGGCAGCAGATACACTGGATTGAACGGATGCCCGACGATGCAACGCTGGGGATTCACCGCCCGTGCGTAAAATTCGCTCGGCAACAGACCCGACGTCGACGAAGCAATGATCGCATCCGGCTTCGCCGCACGGCTGATCTGCTCGTGCAATGCGAGCTTCAATTCCTCGCGCTCAGGCGCGCTTTCCTGAATGAAGTCCGCCGACCCGACGCAGGCTTCGATCGTATCGACGAAGCGCAATCGCTCGGGCGACGCGCCCGCGGCCAGCCCCACGCGCTGCAGCGCCGGCCATGCGTTCGCGACGTTCTCGCGCAACTGCTTCTCCGCGCCCGGCGCCGGGTCCCACGCGATGACATCGAGCCCGTGCGCGAGCGCGCGCGCCACCCAGCCGCTGCCGATCACGCCTGCGCCGATTGCCGCGAATGTTTTGATATCGACGATCACTGCCATTGCTGACGTTTCCTTTGCCTATGTGTTGTCCGTTCTGACGCGCGGCGCGTTGCAACGAACGCGCCGCGCGACTCTCGCGATCGATCAAGCGTACTGTCCCGCCGCGCGCCGCTCCAGTTGACGCTCGCCACGCGCGGGCAGACCGAGCTTGCGGCGTCCTTCAGCGGGCGTCAGCGCGCGAGCGCCGAGCCGCTCGATGATTTCCACCGCGCGTTGCACCAGCGTGCCGTTCGTTGCATGCACACCTTTGTCGAGCCAGATGTTGTCTTCGAGGCCGACGCGCACGTGGCCGCCGAGCAGCATCGCCTGTGCGACCATCGGCATCTGCATGCGGCCGATGCCGAAACCGGCCCATTGCGCGCCGGGCGGCAGGTTATCGGCCATCGCTTTCATGGTCGTGGTGTCGGCGGGCGCGCCCCAGGGAATGCCGAGGCAAATCTGAAACAGCGGCGGCGCGTCGAGCAAACCTTCCTTGAGCAATTGCTTCGCGAACCACAAATGGCCGGTATCGAAGATCTCCAGTTCAGGCTTGACGCCGAGTTCCTGGATGCGCCGCGCGCCGGCCCGTAACTGCGCGGGCGTCGACACATAGATGTAGTCGCCGTCGCCAAAATTGAGCGTGCCGCAATCGAGCGTGCAGATTTCCGGCAGCAGTTCCTCGACATGCGCGAGGCGCGTGAGGCCGCCGACCAGATCCGTGTTCGCGCCGAAGCGCAGCGGGTCTTCGCCGGGACCGATCTCCAGATCGCCGCCCATGCCGGCCGTCAGGTTGATGATCACGTCGGTGCCCGACGAGCGAATGCGGTCGACGACCTCGCGATACAGTTGCGGATCGCGGCTGCCGCGTCCGGTTTTCGGATCGCGCACATGGCAATGCGCAACGGTGGCGCCGGCCTTCGCGGCTTCGATGGCGGCCTCGGCAATCTGCTTCGGCGTGACGGGAATGGCCGGATGCTTGCCGACGGTATCGCCTGCGCCGGTGACCGCGCAGGTCACGATGACTTCATGATTCATGCGAGCTGGTTCCTGTGAATTGAAATGCGCAACGGGCGGGATCAAAGACCCAGATAAGCCCTGACCGCGGGCAAGCCTTCCTTGCCGTCGTACGTCTTCACGCCGGCAAGCCAGGCATCGAGTACTTGCGGGTTTTTCTTCAGATACGCCTTGGCGGCGTCGGCGGGCTTTTCCTTGTTCATGACCGATTGCATCACCACGTTTTCGAGCTGCGTCGAAAAGCGCAGATTGCTGACGAGCTTGCCCGCGTTCGGGCAACGCGTCAGAAAGTCGGGGGACGTCAGCGTGTAAACGCGTGCTTCGCCGTCGTTCGGGCCGAAAACACCGTCGCTGCCGGTGAGGTATTTCATGTCGATCTGGATGTTCATCGGATGAGGTTCCCAACCCAGAAAGACCACCCATTTCTTCTCGCGGATCGCGCGATCGACCGAGACCAGCATGCCCGCTTCACTCGATTCGATCAGCTTGAAACCGCCGAGGCCGAACTGATTGTTGGCGATCATCTTCAGGATCGCCGCGTTCGCGCTGCTGCCGGGCTCGATGCCGTAGATCTTGCCGTCGAGCTGATCGCGGTGTTTGGCGATGTCGGCGAAAGTCTTCAGGCCCGCGTCGTATTCGTAGCTCGGCACCGCGAACGTGGCCTTGGCGCCGGTGAGGTTAGGCGGCTGCAGCACCTGGATCGATTTCAAATCGACGAACGGCGCGATCGCCTTTTCCTGCACCGGCCACCAGTAGCCGAGCGACACGTCGAGCTGTTTGCTCTTCAGTCCCGCGAACGAGATGGGCACGGAGGCGACGGTCGTCACCGGCTGATAGCCGAGTCCTTCGAACACGGTCGACGCGAGCGCGGTCGTCGAGGTGATATCGGTCCAGCCGATGTCGGCGAAATGTACCGCGCGGCAGGCAGCGGGGTCCTGGGCGAAGGCCGGCAGCGCAGTGCCGGCGGCGGCGATGGCGGCCGCGAGGCACGCAAGATGGGCAAGCAGGGCTTTGATGCGTAACTTCATGACGTTCCCTCTTCTGACACGTTTGACAGCGTGTTTCGAACCGGGCCGCTTCGCCTGAGCAAACGACATCAGGCGAAGCGGCCCCCGGACATGCGATACGGCTTGTGTGATGCCTGAACTGCACGAATGACGTAACGTTAATGCCCCATATTCCGACCAAAGCGACCGCCAGCGACCCGTTCTTGCTCCCACGCGACAATGAGGGAAAACCTGCGTCGTTCGCATTGCGATGCAACATCGAGTGAAGCGGGAATTTTGGCGTGCCTTGCCGGCTCGCGTGCTGCTTGCTACGCTCGCCGGGAACCCGCCCGCGCCTGCGTTTTTTGTCTCCTGATCGAGTCTGAGCACGATGCCCGAAGATATGTCGTTCCTGTTGCTGCCGGGCTTTTCGGCGATCGGTTTCATGTCGGCGGTGGAGCCGTTGCGCGTGGCGAACCGCTTTCGTGGCGATCTGTACCGCTGGCGCATTCTGAGTCTCGACGGCGCGCCGGTGGCCGCCAGCAACGGCATTTCGATCAACGCGGATGCCGCCATCGGCGACATCGACGCGGCGCGGACGCTCTTCGTCGTCGCGGGCTTCGAGCCGCTCGCCTGCTACACGCGCGCGCTGGGCGATTGTCTGAAGCGCCTGGAGCGCGCGGGCGCGACGCTCGGTGGCATCGACACCGGCAGCTTCGTGCTCGCGGAAGCCGGGCTGCTCGGCGGCGCGGACAGTGTGACCGTGCACTGGGAAGCGCTGTCGGCATTCCGCGAGCGCTATCCGTCGCTCGATGCGAGCCAGGAGCTGTTCGAAATCGGCGCGCGGCGCATTACGTGCGCGGGCGGTACGGCGTCGATCGACATGATGCTCGACCTGATCGGCCGTGAGCATGGCGCCGCGCTGGCCTCGGCCGTCTCGGAGCAATTCGTGGTGAGCCGTATCCGGCAACGCTCGGACCATCAGCGCATGGAGATCGCGGCGCGCTACGGCGTGCACAATCGCAAGCTGATTCAGGTGATCGGCGTGATGGAACAGCATATGGAAGAGCCGCTCACGCCGGACCAGCTCGCGCAGGAGATCGGCGTGACGCGGCGGCAACTGGAGCGGCTGTTCTGCGCCTCGCTGAAGGACACGCCGACGCATTTCTATCTGCAGTTGCGCCTCACACGTGCGCGCGAGTTGCTGCAACAGACCGACATGTCGATTACGTCGATTTGCGTGGCATGCGGGTTCGAGTCGCCCTCGCATTTTTCGCGGACGTATCGCGCGCGTTTCGGCGCGAGTCCGAGAAGCGACCGGCAAGGGACGGGCGGCCGAAATGCGGGTGAACTGGCGCCATCGCCGGGGCGAAGCCTTGCTTCGGCGCCCCAACTGTCCCGTTTATCGCAACAGTGAATTCGTTGATTCGGGGTTTACCCTATGGACATTGCCTCCTAGACTGTATCCATACGCTGCAGACACGAGTTCGCGGCATGGCAAAAAACAATCTCTGGAGGTAGGTATCATGAAATCCCTGATCGAAGCTGTTGTCATCGCCGCTCTCATTTCGGCTCCGCTCGCCGCTTTTGCTCAATCGAATCAGCCGGTTACGCGTGCTCAAGTGCGCGCCGAACTGATCCAGCTGGAAAAGGCCGGCTATAACCCGGGCACCGCGAACGACGAGGACTATCCGGCGAACATTCAGGCTGCTGAAGCGCGTGTCGCCGCACAAAAGAGCGCTGCTCAGACGAGCGGCTATGGTTCGGCCACCAATGGTTCGTCGCAGGCAGGCGGCCGTTCGGACACCACGAACAGTTCGTACTCGGCTCCGGTTGTTAACTACGGTCGTTAATCGATCGCGTTGTGTGTAGCAGCTGTAGCAGGGCGCTGGATCGTGACATTTCCAGCGCCTATGAAACGGCCTGACACGCGGACTGTCCGATCTTATGGTCATACGCGTGATTACTGGCCTCGATTGTGTCGACAAAACGTTCGGCCCATTGCTTCAACTCGGTGACGATCGGCAGCACGGTGCGAGCGAGCGGACTCAAGCGATACTCGATACGCGCCGGACGCTGGTCGTCAACGTGTCGCTCGACAAGTCCATCTCTCTCCATCGATCTCAGCGTCTGAGAAAGCATTTTGTCGGAGACACCGTCTAATCGACGCCTGATCTCGGCAAAGCGCAGATGCTTGTCCCGCAACGCGATCATTGCCAAAACGGTCCACTTTTGACCGACGCGTGCGAGAGCGAGCCGGGACGGGCAAGCTCCCGAAAATGCATCTGGCGACGATCCGCTATCCCGCGACACAGCTTGTTTTACGCAGTAGTTCCCAGATATCGGAGTGGTTGTAGACACCACCCGCATGTCTCTCGTGCCGTCACTCATCCTCATTCCTGGCATCTGATCGCACAAAGGGCGCGTCGTGAATAACATCGCCCTGATAAAACGCAGGAAAGCGGTCGAGTTGGCGCTGCGCGTCCTCTGGATCGATGCCGTCTTTCAGTACCGCACTTGAGAACCCGGTTCGCTCCATCTGAATCAACTGGTCGACGAGCACGTCGCCTGTTGCCCGCAGATCGCCTTTGAAACCGAGGCGGCGGCGCAGGAGATACGCCTGGCTGTAGGCTCGCCCGTCGGTGAAACTGGGGAAGTGCAATTCCACGCGCGCAGCAGTTGCGATTGCCTCTTTTTGCTCGACCGGGTCCTCATCGTTTGCCAGAGCGAGAACCTGCCGCGACGAGTCCGACGCATGCTCGGGCAAAGTGAGAAGCCTGATACGTGTCGTGCCGTTCATGCCGTTTTCTCCATGAGCGTGCGCACGCGATCCGCGGCTGTCCTGAACGGTTCGATGCCTGCCCGTCGAACCGTTTCGACGAACGACTCGCGCCTCTCGCCAACCGTCACTCGCATGTCGAGGTAAGCGGACAGTAGCGCGTCGATGACCTCGGGCACCTCGATCGCGGAAAACGACGGGCCAATGACCTTGCCAGCTTGCGCGCGGCCACTGGCGCTCGAACCGTCCGAGCCGCCCAACGTCACCTGGTACCATTCCTTGCCATCCTTGTCGACACCGAGGATGCCAATATGCCCGCTATGATGATGGCCGCACGAATTGATGCAGCCGCTGATATGCAGGTCGATTTCACCGATGTCGTTGAGTTCGTCCAGATCCTGATAGCGGTCGGTAATGGCCTCGGCAACCGGAATGGAACGGGCATTGGCGAGCGCACAGAAATCGCCACCCGGGCAGGCGATCATGTCCGTCAGCAAATTCACGTTGGCGCTCGCGAGTCCTGCCGCGCGCGCGGCTTCCCAGAGGGGCAGGAGGTCGTTGACATGCACCCAGGGCAGAACGACATTCTGCGTGTGGGTGACACGCGCTTCGCCCGCGGAGAACCGTTCGGCCAAGTCTGCCACGCGATCGAGTTGTTCCGCCGATGCGTCTCCGGGCGCTTGCAGAAGGCGTTTGAACGAGAGCGTAACAATCCGCAAGCGCTGGCTCCTGTGCGGCGCGACATTGCGCTGGAGCCAGCGTTCGAACTGCGGCGTCTCAAGGGCCGCGGCGTTCGACGTTGCGATCGCTTCAAGGTCGACCGGCGCGTCCACGGAAGGCATTTGGGGTAGAGCGAAGCACGCACTGACGCGCTCGAGTTCGGCCAGCGGAATAGTGTGAGGGCCGCCGTCGTGCTCGACGATCTGGCGGAACTCTTCCTCGACGCCGTCGATATAACGTTGGCCTTCTGCTTTCACCAGGATCTTGATCCGCGCTTTGTACTTATTGTCGCGGCGTCCGTACTGGTTGTAGACGCGCACCACCGCCTCGATGTAATTCATGATGTGCTGCCACGGCAAAAACTCGCGCAGCACGGTGCCGATCACGGGAGTGCGGCCCATCCCGCCGCCAACCGTGACGCGAAATCCAAGTTCGCCCGCCTCGTTACGCAGCAGACGAAGGCCGACGTCATGCCAGTCCGTCGCGGCGCGGTCTTCGCTCGCACCGGTGACCGCGATCTTGAACTTGCGCGGCAAGAAGGCGAACTCGGGATGAAGGGTTGTCCACTGCCGCATGATTTCGGCGAACGGACGCGGGTCGGCAATTTCGTCAGGCGCGACACCCGCGCGTTCGTCACAGGAAATGTTGCGAATGCAGTTGCCGCTCGTCTGAATGCCGTGCATGTCGACGCTGGCGAGCAACTCCATCACGTCCGCGGCCTTTGAGAGCGGAATCCAGTTGAACTGCACGTTGGTGCGTGTCGTGAAATGCGCATAGTTCGTGGGCAAGCGGACGGTGCCGAGCTTGCGCTGCGCTTCGCTGGCAAGGCGATAGACCTCGGCCTCCGGCTCATCGTATTCGCGCGCAATCCGGGCGAGCATGCGCAACTGCCTGCTCGATAACTCTCCGTATGGGATCGCCACGCGCAACATCGGCGCATGCCGTTGCACATACCATCCATTCTGAAGACGCAGTGGACGAAAGTCGTCCTCGCTCAGCTTGCCGGACTGCCAGCGTTCGAGCTGGTCGCGAAACTGCGCAGCGCGGCTGCGCACGAATGATTTGTCAAACTCGGTGTATTGGTACATGGTCCGGTGCGACTGCCGCCCTACATGACGCAGTCTGGCTGAGCGTCGGTTTCGTGGAAGGAGCCGTGGTTGGATCGGCAGCGACACCTGCGATGCCGCGCCCGATCCGGTGGCTTCCAACGAACGATAGAGGCAATGGCGGTCGCTGAAAAGCAGCAGATGCCGCTGAAAACACGCTAGCAGATGGTGAGCGAACCGGCGGCGCGGCGGCCGGGCAGAAGCGGAAGACTGCTGCGCTGGAATTGATCGCAACTGCTACTGTTTTGCATGACCTGACGGGTTCAAACTATCGCGTGAGATACAACAACCCTGCCTCGAAGGTGATGCCATGAACCTCTTGAAGATGACGCGAATCGTACTGTGGAGTTTTTTTGGCATCCGCCGCGGCGCCTCGCACCAGGCCGACATGGCGGGCGTCAAGCTGCCCCTGTTGCCGCTAGTCGCGGTAGTCCTCGCCGCCGGATTCGGCGCGACGCTGTTTGCACTCGCCAGACTTGCGGTCAGCGTGGCGCATTGACGGTTGCGGTACATTCGCAGGAAGAGCGTGTTGAACGCGGTTCATCGGCTCGCCTGCCCGAGCAGCGAGCCCAGCGTTTCGACAGCGCTTTCCGTGCTGTCGCTCCATGGATGACCGAAGTTCAACCGGATATGGTTCCGGAATTCGTGTCGCGCGGAGAAAATAGGACCCGGTGCAATGCTGATGCCGTTCTCTATCGCAAGGCGGTGCAACTGCATCGCGTCGACATGCGACGGTAGCCGTAGCCACAGAAAATAGCCGCCAGACGGCAGCGTCCAATGCGATTCGCCAGGCATGCAGCGGTGCAGCGCAGTGTCCATCGAGGCGAGCTGATTGCGGAACGCACCGCGCAGTTTCCGCAGATGCTTGTCGTACCCGCCATGCTGAAGATAGTCCGCTATGGCCGCCTGGGCGGGGATGCTCGCTGACAACGTGGTCATCAACTTCAGGCGCTGCACCTTCTCCGCAAAACGTCCCGCGGCTACCCATCCAATGCGGTATCCCGGTGCGAGCGTCTTTGAAAATGAACTGCAGTGCATCACCAGCCCCTTCGTGTCGAAAGCGATGGCGGGCAGCGGGTAGGTCGCCGCATGATGCAGTTCGCCATACACGTCATCCTCGATGAGCGGCACGTCATGCCGGGCGAGAAGTTCGACCAGCGCTTTCTTCTTGTCCTGCGACATCGCCGCGCCGGTGGGATTCTGATAGTTGGTCATGAACCAGCATGCGCGGATAGGGTGCTTGTCGAGGGCGTCCGAGAGCGCTTGCAAATCGATGCCTGAAACAGGATCGACTGGAATCTCCACCGCCCGCAGATCGAGGCGCTCGATGGCCTGCAAGGCCGCATAGAAGCCGGGCGACTCGATCGCGACCACGTCGCCCGGCCGCGTGACGGCCATCAAACACAGGTTCAGTGCTTCCAGCGCGCCATTGGTGACGACAAGTTGCTCCATCGGTTGAGCAACGCCCATCCCCATGTAACGCAACGATATCTGGCGACGCAATGGCTCATTGCCCGGCGGAAGATCGACGACGGTGCTCCACGGACTGATCAAACGGCTCGAATGCCCGAGCGACCTGGCAAGACGCTGAAGGGGAAACAGCTGCGGCGACGGAAAGGCCGAGCCGAACGGAACCACGTTGGGATGCTTCGCGGCTTCGAGCACCGAAAAGACAAGATCGCTGATCTCGACTTTGGCGGACTCCAGAGCGACTTGAGGGCGGGGCGCCGGTTGTTGCTCGAGCGCGGCGCCCGGCGCCACATAGTAGCCGGAGCGTTCACGCGCTCGAATCAAGCCCCACTCTTCGAGCAGGTAATAGGCGCGAAACACCGTGGACTGGCTGACGCCATGCTGCGTGGTGAGATGCCGCAAAGATGGCATGCGGGAGCCGACCGGACGGCTGCCCGAGCGAATTTCATCGGCCATGGTGTTGGCCAGCATTTCGAAGCGTTTCATTTAACGGTCGTTATTCGGCTGCGTGCACCGCGGTCAACTGCGCAATTGTGCCAGCAGTTTAACGACAGGACCGGGCAGAATAGGGATCCGTTTGCGTTCCCAGCGCAAGAGCGAGCGTTGCCGCCACACAGCGCGTCTGTTTCCGCCGAGCCAACAAAAAAACGGCCACGCCGGATATGCCGACGTGGCCGTTTCTCACTTTCTCACTTCAAGCTTTGCGTTCAGATCCCGCCGACGCACATGTACTTGATGACCACGTAATCGTCGATGCCGTAATGCGAACCTTCGCGGCCCAGGCCCGATTGCTTGACGCCGCCGAACGGCGCGACTTCGTTCGAGATGAGGCCCGTGTTGATGCCGACCATGCCGTATTCGAGCGCTTCGGCGACACGCCAGACGCGGCCGATATCACGGCTATAGAAGTACGACGCGAGGCCAAACTCGGTGTCGTTGGCGAGGCGGATCACTTCCTCATCCGACGAGAAACGGAACAGCGGCGCGAGCGGCCCGAAGGTTTCATCGCGTGCCACCTTCATGGCCGGCGTGACATCCGCGAGCACGGTCGGCTCGAAGAAACCGTGGCCGAGCGCATGACGTTTGCCGCCGGTGACGATGCGCGCGCCTTTGGCGAGCGCGTCCTCGATATGCGACTCGACCTTGAGCACGGCCGCTTCGTTGATCAGCGGACCTTGCGTGACGCCGTCTTCGGTGCCGCGGCCAACCTTGAGCTGTTCGACGGCGACGCGCAGTTTCTCGGCGAACGCGTCGTAGACCTTGTCATGCACGTAGAAACGATTCGTGCACACGCAGGTCTGGCCGCTATTGCGATACTTCGAGGCAATCGCGCCGGCCACCGCGGCGTCCAGATCCGCGTCGTCGAATACGATGAACGGCGCATTGCCGCCGAGTTCGAGCGACACCTTCTTGACCGTCGGCGCGCACTGCGCCATGAGCAAACGGCCGACCGGCGTCGAGCCGGTGAACGACAGCTTGCGCACGATCGGATTGCCCGTCATTTCCGCGCCGATGGCTTTCGGCTCGCCGGTCACGACGTTGAACACGCCGCGCGGCACGCCCGCGCGTTCAGCCAGCACAGCCAGTGCGAGCGCGGAGAGCGGCGTGGCTTCAGCCGGTTTGACGATGATCGGGCAGCCCGCCGCGAGCGCCGGGCCGACCTTGCGGGTAATCATCGCGGCCGGGAAGTTCCACGGCGTGATGGCCGCGCAGACGCCGATCGGCTCTTTCGTCACGACGATGCGCTTGTCGTTGGCCGGCGTCGGGATGGTGTCGCCGTTCACGCGCTTGCCTTCTTCCGCGAACCATTCGAGGAACGACGCGGCGTACTGGATTTCGCCCTTGGCTTCGGCGAGCGGCTTGCCCTGTTCCGTGGTGAGGATCTTCGCCAGATCGTCGGCGTTCTCCATCATCAGGTCATGCCATTTGCGCAGGATCACGGCACGCTGCTTCGCGGTCGTGGCGCGCCATGCGGGCCACGCCGCATTAGCCGTGTCGATGGCGCGGCGGGTTTCCGCCGTGCCCATGCGCGGCACCGTCGCGATCGTTTCGCCCGTGGCGGGGTTCTTCACTTCGAAGGTCGTCCCGTCGTCGGCGCCTTGCCATTCGCCCGCGATGTAGGCGTGGCTCTTTAGAAGCGACGGGTCTTTCAAGCTCAACGTGGTCATGTGGTTTTCCTTAGGCCGCGACGGTGACGCTGTCCTTGATCACGTCTTCGAGAATCGCCATGGCTTCGTCGAAGACCGAGTCCTGAATCGTGAGCGGGAACAGGAAGCGCACGACGTTCGAATAGACGCCGCACACCAGCAGCAGCAAGCCGCGTTCGAGTGCGCGCGTCTGCACGCGCTTGGTGAACTCCGCGTCCGGCTCCGTGCCGCCTGCCTTGCAGAACTCGACGGCGACCATGCCGCCGGGGCCGCGCACATCGGCGATTTGCGGCACGTCGCTTTGCAGCGCGATCAGCTTGGCCTTGACGCGGTCACCCAGCACCGTGGCGCGCTCGCAGAGCTTCTCTTCGTCGATGATATCGAGCACCGCGTGCGCGGCGGCAACCGCCAGAGGATTGCCCGCATACGTGCCGCCGAGGCCGCCAGGCGCTGCGGCGTCCATCACCTCCGCGCGGCCGATCACGCCCGACAGCGGCATGCCGCCGGCGAGACTCTTGGCGACCGTCATCAGATCGGGCACCACGTCGTAGTGATGCATGGCGAACAGCTTGCCGGTGCGCGCAAAACCCGTTTGGACTTCGTCGGCGATCAGCAGAATGCCGTGCTCGTTGCACAGCTTGCGCAGGGCGCGCACGAATTCGGCCGGCGCCGGATAGAAGCCGCCTTCGCCCTGAACCGGTTCGAAAATGATCGCGGCGACGCGCTTCGGATCGATGTCGGCCTTGAACAGGAATTCGATGGCCTTCAGCGAGTCGGCCGTGGTCACGCCGTGCAGCGGATTTGGGAACGGCGCATGGAACACGTCCGAGGGGAACGGGCCAAAGCCGATCTTGTACGGCGCGACCTTGCCGGTCAGCGCCATGCCCATCAACGTGCGGCCGTGGAAACCGCCGGTGAAGGCAATCACGCCCGGACGGCCGGTCGCGGCGCGGGCGATCTTGATCGCGTTTTCGACGGCTTCGGCGCCGGTCGTGAAGAACGCGGTTTTCTTCGGATGGTCGCCCGGCGCGCGCTCGTTGAGCTTTTCAGCCAGTTCGACATACGACGCGTACGGCACGATCTGATACGCCGTGTGGGTGAAATGATCCAACTGGTCGCGGATCGCGGCGAGGATCTTCGGATGGCGGTGGCCGGTGTTGCACACGGCGATACCGGCCGCGAAGTCGATGAAACGGCGGCCCTCGACGTCCCACAGTTCCGCATTCTCAGCGCGCTCGGCGTAGAAATCGCACATCACCCCGACGCCGCGCGGCGTGGCGGCGTCTTTACGGCTCTTCAGTTCTGCGTTCTTCATAGTCATCTCCTTCGCTCCTCGGTTTTTGCGGACGCCGCGCGCTCAGCGCAGCACATGCAGCGACTATAATGAGATTTGGCTCTTAACTTCAGAGCCATTTCAATAAAAATGTAGGAGCCAATCATGCGCGCGAGCGTTTTGTCCGACTGGCTGGCCCAGCGCCTCGACCGGGGCAACGGTCAGCCGATCTATCGTCAGCTGCATCGGCTGTTGCAGCAGGCGATCCTGTCGCGCGAATTGCCGCCGGGCAGCAAGGTGCCGTCGTCGCGGTTGCTGGCGCAGGAGTTGGGCATTGGGCGCAACACCGTCACGCAGGTGTACGAGCAACTCGTACTCGAAGGTTATGTCAGTTCGGCGACCGGGCGCGGCACGTTCGTCGCCGACAGTGCGCCGGACGAGATCGTCGGCGTGCCCGACGCCGAGGCGCCCGCCGCGCGCCCCGAGCCGGCGCCGTTGCAGGCGCGGCGCGCGCTGTCCACGCGCGGCGCGCGGTTGATCGCGGGTGCGGGCGTGTCCAAGCGGCAGTGGGGCGCGTTCATGCCCGGCGTGCCGGACGTGACGAAGTTTCCGGCGCGCGTCTGGAGCCGCCTGCACAACAAGTATTGGCGCCGACTGCGCCCGGACCTGCTGACGTACGCGCCGGGCGGCGGCCTGGCTTCGCTGCGGCACGCGCTGGCCGACTATCTGCGCACTTCGCGCTCGGTGCGCTGCACGCCGGAGCAGATCATCATCACGACCGGGATTCACCAGTCGGTCGACCTTGCCGTGCGCCTGCTGTCCGATCCGGGCGACGTGATCTGGACCGAAGACCCCTGTTATTGGGGTGTGCGCAGCGTGCTGCACGTGTCCGGCCTGGAATCGCGGCCGATACCCGTCGACGAGGAAGGGATCAATCCTTCCGCCGACGACCTCGCGCAGCCGCCGAAGCTGATGCTCGTCACGCCTTCGCACCAATATCCGCTCGGCATGGTGATGAGCCTCGCGCGGCGGCGCATGTTGCTCGAATACGCGCGGCAGAACCAGTGCTGGATCATCGAGGACGACTACGACAGCGAATACCGCTATGGCAGCCGGCCGTTGGCGTCGCTGCAAGGTCTGGATACGTCGGGGCAGGTGATTTATGTGGGCAGCTTCGGCAAGACGCTGTTTCCGGGGTTGCGCATCGGCTACCTCGTCGTGCCGGAAGCGCTGGCGGAGAGCTTTGCCACCGCGAGCGCCGAGTTGTATCGCGAGGGGCAGTTGCTGCAGCAGGCGATGCTCGCGGAGTTCATCGCCGAAGGGCATTTCACCTCGCATATCCGCAAGATGCGCACGCTCTACGGACAGCGCCGTCAGACGTTGCTCGACGCCGCGGCGCAGCGTTATGGCGACGCCTTGCCGGCGGTGGGCGGCGACGCCGGTTTGCATCTCGTGATGCAGTTGCCCGATGGAAGCGACGATCGGCGGGTGGCGGCTGCCGCGCTGGAGCGCAATATCGTCGTGCGACCGTTGTCGGGGTATTACGCGCAGCCGGCGCTGGCGCCGTCGGGCTTGCTGATCGGCTACGCGTGCGTGCCGGATGAGGAGATCGCGCCGGCTTTCAACACGCTGGCTGATGCGATCGATGCGACGTTACCGGAGTTTGCGTGAGGGTGGGCCGCGCCAGGCGCCTTCGTTTCAGATCGCGATGCTGTAGGGGCGAACAGCCTTAACGGTTTGCGTGAGACCGATTCTGGCCAGGGTGTCGAGGTACTCGTCGACGGACCTCGGTGGGTTTTTCAATGACTTTCTGTGCTCGGCCATCGCTTCGAGCACTCTCGCCTGGTTGAGGTCGAACAGATCGGCAATGAAGTCGTCCGGGTGTTGTGCGGCCACGTTAAAAGTGCGCAAGGCCGCAGCCGGAAAGTCCTTCAGGTTGAACGTGACGATGAGCTCAGCACCGCAATGGACCGCAGCAGCAACGACGTGTGCATCGTTGGGATCCGGCAAGTCGATGGCCGGTATCAGGTGCTCGAAGTTTTCGACCAATGCGTCGCGTACATGGGCGTCCATGAGTTCGCGGACGCGATAGATTCTCTCGCGATCCAGGTCCGGACGGTTCGCGATCAGATTGCGTACCCATTCGTCATGAATAGCCCGCGTCCAGCGCGCCCGATACAGATCGGTGAGCGCCAGACGCATCAGCAGATTACGTAATGGTTGGGAGTACAGAACGCAGGCGTCGTAGACAGCGGTGAAATGTGACGACATCGGTTATTCCAGACCCATGTCCTGTGACAATGCCGCGAGTTCGTCGAGCGCCTTGCGTCGGTCGGCGTCGATCCGATTCTTGTAGGCCATCACGTCTTCATACCGCACCCGCCGGTGAGTGTTCACCTTGCGGAACGGTATCTCTTTCTTCTCCAGCAACTGCACGAAGTAGGGCCGCGAAACATTCAGCAGATCGGCTGCTTCCTGCGTGGTCAGTTCGGCATGAATCGGGATGATGGAGACGGCGTTACCTTGACCGATCTCCGTCAGCACGTCGACCATCAGACGCACGACCGAAGTCGGCAATTCGACGGTGCGCGTTTGCCCCCTGTCGTCCTTGAAGTCGAACTGTTGCGTCTCGGCGCGGCTGGACAGCACCACCGACAGGTTCCGGCTGGAGGTGCGGGCAAGCTCGGCCTCCTGTTCGGACGGCAGCGGCGTGGGATGGATGGTGGTGTTCATGGCGCGATTCGACTCCTTCGATCTGGCCATTCTAAATCGAAATAAACGAAATCGCAATAAACGAAACAAGATGAGGGGTGAACTGACCGTCAAACCCGTATCAACACCGCCCCCAGCGTCACCAGCGCGCACGCAACGATTCGCCGCGTGGTCAGCTTCTCCCGCATGAACAGCCAGCCGATCACCACCGCGAAGATCGAGCTCATCTCGCGGAGCGCGGAGACCATCGCAATCGGCAGATAGCGGTAGGCCTCGATGATCAGGCAGTAGGCGCTCAACGCAAGCACGCCCGCCGCCATGCCTTTGAGCACCACCGCGCGGCCGATGAACAACCCTTTGGCGCCGCCGCGCCAATGCCAGGCGAGCAGAAACTGCGGGATATTCCAGATCAGGTAGACCCACATGACGTAGCTCATGCCATTGCCCGCCAGGCGCGCGCCGATTCCGTCGACCACCGAATACGCCGAGATGAAAAAGCCGGTGAGGAGCGCAAAGGGCACGCTCTCGCCCGAAAAGCGCATGCCGCGGCGAAACGCCAGCGAGACAATGCCGATCGACACCAACGCCACACCGATCGCCGCCAGCGGCTTGAGCGCTTCATGCGCGAAGACCAGTGCGCCGGCGAACACGAGCATCGGCGAAAGGCCGCGCGCGATCGGATAGATCTGCCCGAAGTCGCCGCTTTTGTAGGCGCGAATCAGCGCCAGCAGATAGCCGAATTCCAGCGCCACCGATGCAACGATGTACGGCCACGCCGCCGGCGCCGGCATGGGCAGCACGACCACGCCGACCGCGCTCACGGCGATATACGGAATCGCCATCATGCCGAGCAGCCAGACGCGATCTTCGGAAAGATGTAGAAACGCGTTCCACGTAGCGTGAAGCAGCGCGGAGAGCAGCACCAGCAGAACGACAAAGGTTTCCATCGAAGACCAGGGGAGAGGAGAAGCGAAGGCCTGCGGGCGGGCCATGAGCCCGTGATTATTCCAGCAGAACGCCGGAATAGAGGAGTGGACGATTCGATCGAAGGGGTTTTATTTGGAAAATTGAGGCGATTTGTGGCGTCAAAAAGACGCTGCAAAGACGGGTTAAACCCCGCGCATGCAGGTTGAGACGCAGCGCGCGACGGCGCGCGGCGGAAAAGCTGACGAAGCCGCGCATCGCCAAACTTCCCACCGAGCCGTCAGGTCGCCAACTTCAGGTCACGCGCTCGCGCAGCCACGCGGACGCGAGGTCGATCACCGTCACGACCACGATCACCATGATCATCACCGCGGCCGTCTGCGCATAGTTGAACGAGCGGATCGCTTCGTACAACACCACGCCGATACCGCCCGCGCCGACCATACCGACCACCATCGCCGAGCGCACGTTCGATTCGAAGCGATATAGCGCGTACGAGATCCACAACGGCAGCACTTGCGGCAGCACGCCGTAAATGATTTCGTCGAGACTGGTGGCGCCGGTGGCGCGCACGCCTTCGGCCGGACGTGGATCGATGGCCTCGACCGCTTCGGCGAACAGCTTGGCGAGCACGCCGGTGGTGTGCACCCACAGCGCCAGCACGCCGGCAAAAGGACCGAGCCCGACCGCCACGATGAACAGCATGGCGAAGACCATCTCATTGATCGCGCGGCACGCGTCCATCAGGCGGCGCATGGGCTGCACGATCCACATCGGCGCCATGTTGTGAGCGGACATCAGTCCGCACGGCACCGCGCACACGAGCGAGAGAGCGGTGCCCCACACGGCCACCGAAAGCGTCACGACCATCTCGTGCAGATAGCTGCGCCATTCGGTGAAGTCGGGCGGAAAGAAGTCCTTGGCGAACTGGCCCATGTTGCCGGAGTCAGTGAGCAGATCCAGCGGACGCATGTCGGCGCTGTGCCATGCGCCGCCCAACACGGCAAGCAGCGCGATCCAGCCGAGCAGCGACAGCCAGCTACGCTTGCCGGCGGCAGGCGCGGGAAGACGCGCCGCCTGGGCGTCGAGCGCGTCGCTCGCACGCGCCGGCGACGTGATCAGATCGACCGTGTTCATTGCTTCGATTGCGCGGTGTTCAGCGCGCTCAGCTTCGCGTCGAGTGCGGCCAACTGGGTCTTGCGATCGTCATCGGAGAGATGCGCGTCGCTCTCGATCTTCTGCTTCTGCTGGTACAAGGCGACCTGACGGATCGGCAGCAACTGCGCGTCCGACGATGCCGCGAAGCCGCTGTAACCGGTAATCGCCGCCATCACCGCTTTTTCGTGCGGATCGGTCTTCGCGTAGTTCAGGAAGAAGTTGCGCAGCTTGTCCTTGGTGGCTTGCGGCAGATCCTTGCGCCACACCAGCGGATCCGACGGAATCAGCGGCGACTTCCACAGCACGCGCACTTGCGCGAACTTGTCCGGGTGCTCTTTCTTCAGCGTGTCGAGCATCTCGGTGTTGTTGGTCGCGATGTCGATCTTGTTGTTCACGACAGCCAGCAGATTCGCTTCGTGGCTCGACGGCAGCACGGTCTTGAACGAAGTGTTGACCGGCGTGTTGTGCTTGGCGAACAGATAGTAGCCGGGAATCAGCGTGCCCGAGGTCGAGTTCGGATCGCCGAAACCGAGCGTGACGTCCTTCGTGTTCTTGAACACGTCGTCGAGCGTCTTGAAACGGCTGTTCACGTTCGTGATCAGCACCGAGTAGTAACCGGCATCGCCGTTCGCATACTGGATCTTCGCGAACACTTCGCCTTGCGAGCGGTCCACCGCCTCGATCGCCGACGCATTGCCGAAATAGCCGACCTGTACCTTGTTAAAGCGCATGCCTTCGATGATGCCGGCGTAGTCCGTCGCGAAGAACGCCTTGACGTTCAGGCCGGTCTGCTTGTTCATGTCCTGAATCAGCGGTTCCCAGCGCTGTTTCAGCACGGAGGACGAATCGGTCGAAATGATGCCGAGGTTGAGGTCCTCGGCTTGCGCGGTGGCGACAGCAGCAAGAGCGGCCGCGCCGACGGCCAGCGTGATCAATGAACGCAGGAATTTCATTGTTTGAGATCCGGTTGAGTTGACAGACTGAATGGGCGCGCTCAGTTCGAGTGCGCCGGATTGAGAGCGAACGCGTAGCGCGTGGAAGTGGGCGCGGTGTCCTGAGGCGGTGTGTTGCCGTTAGCGGTTTTTGTGTCGAGGTCGTCCGCGCTTATGGCGGCTTCATCGAGCAACTCGCGGGCGTCGTCGCCGTAGAGTTTCTTGAGCAGGGCCGGCGTGAGCGCGGCGGAAGGGCCGTCGTAGACCACCTTGCCGCGGCGCAGCGCGATCGTGCGCGGGCAATACTGCATCGCGATGTCGACCTGATGCAGCGAGACCAGCACCGTGAGTTGATGCTCGACGTTCAGCGTGCGCAGCATCTCCATCACGCGGCGCGACGACTCGGGGTCGAGCGAGGCGATCGGTTCGTCGGCGAGCACGATGCGCGCGCGCTGCACCAGCGCGCGGGCGAGCGCCGCGCGTTGCTGTTGCCCGCCGGAGAGATTGGCGGCGCGTTCGCGCGCATGTTCGCCGATGCCGACTTCGTTCAACGCGGCCATCGACAACGCCCGCTCGGCGCGCGGAAAACGGCCGCTGAGGCGGCGCCACCAAGGCAGCCGCGCGAGCGCGCCGATCAGCACATTGCTTTCGACGGAGAGGCGGTTCACCAGATTGAATTGCTGGAATACGAAGCCGATGTCGCGGCGAATGCTGCGCACTTCCCGCACGATGCGGCCGTTCTGCTGAATCGGCCGACCCAGAATCGCGATCTGCGACGGCTGCGCATCCGAAGCCGTGAAGCCCGCGATATGGCGCAGCAGCGTCGACTTGCCCGAGCCCGAGGCGCCGATCAACGCAACCATTTCGCCCGGCTCGACGCGCAGATCGATTTCGTCCAGCGCCTTGCGGCCGTTGCTGAAAGTCTTGCTCAACCGTTCGATACGAATTGCTTCCCGAATTGCTTCCATGAGTACCCCTTGATGCATCCGGCCGCTGCCGGCATGTGTGGGGCTCATTCTAGGAAGCGTCTGTGACGGTTGAGTGAAGGCATCGCAACGTCTAGACGACTATATCTTCTTGTGTCTTTTTTGCGTCGGCGGAAAGACAAATTGGAGTCATCCGTTCGAATGGAAAATGACATGGGTGTGACATGATTTTGCATCGGCCCACGCCGCTTCAGCATGATGGCCTCCGGCCAGGCTATATTGCGTGAATCGATGTGCCGTCCCCATTAACCTTGCAATCGCTTGCGACATCGTCATGCAGCCTCTGAGCTTCCTTCCCGACAGTTTTGCGGAGTACGAAGATCTCAGGGCGATCCTCGAGCAGGGCAGCGCGAGCTTCGCGATCCGCACCGTCTGCGAGACGACGGTGCGCGGCCGGCAATTCGCCGTGCAGACCGCGAGCATCGGTTCCACCGACCCGCAAGCGCCGGCAATCGGTTTTTTCGGCGGCATTCACGGGCTCGAGCGGATCGGCTCGCAACTCGTGCTCGACTACATGCGCGCGCTGCTTGCGCGGCTCGAATGGGACGAGCTGCTGGTGCGCCAATTGCAGTCGATTCGTCTGATCTTTATGCCGATCGTCAATCCGGGCGGCATGTGGGCGGCCACGCGCGCCAACCCGAACGGCGTCGACCTGATGCGCAACGCACCGCAGAACGCCGACGAACGCGTGCCGCTGCTGGCGGGCGGCCAGCGCGTCGGCGCCTGGCTGCCGTGGTATCGCGGCCGCGAGGGCGAGCCGATGGAACCCGAGGCCTCGGCGCTGCTGCGGGTGGTCGAGACCGAACTGGCCACGCGGCCGTTGAGCATCGCGCTCGATTGCCACTCGGGCTACGGCTGGAGCGACAGTATCTGGTTCCCATACGCACGCACCCGCAAAGTGATGCCGCATTTGCCGGAAATGTACGTGCTGAAAACCATGTTCGAACGCGCGCATCCCCATCATGGCTACGCATTCGAACCGCAGAGCCATCAATACCTGCTGCACGGCGATCTGTGGGACTTCGCTTACGACCGCGCGCCCGCGCCCAACGTCTTTCTGCCGATGACCCTCGAACTCGGCTCCTGGCTGTGGATCAAGAAGAATCCGCGCCAGTTGTTTTCGCGTCAGGGCATGTTCAATCCGGTGAAGGCGCATCGCACGGCGCGCGTGCTGCGGCGTCACGCGAACCTGCTCGACTTTCTGGCGCGCGCGGCCTTTTCGTCGCAACGCTGGCTGCCGCAAGGCAATCGTCGCGAGCAATTGCTGCAAAGCGCGATCGACCATTGGTATAAACCGGAAAGCGTATGAGCACGTGGATCCTGCTACGCGGCCTCACGCGTGAAGTCCGCCACTGGGGCCGCTTGCCCGGCCTGCTGCATGGCGCGGTCAATGAATCGGCCCTTCACATGGGCGCGCCTGGCCGTCTGCTGCTGCTCGATCTGCCGGGCAATGGCGAATTCGCGCACTTGCGCGCACCGTCGACGGTCGCCGACATGGTCGGCTTCGTGCGAAATGCTGCTCTGCAAAGCGGCATGCCGGGTCCATATTGCGTGCTGGCGATGTCGCTCGGCGGCATGGTGGCGACGGACTGGGCGCAACGGCATCCCTACGAGATCGAACGGCTAGTGCTGATCAATACGAGCATGCGGCCGTTCAGTCAGATGCAGGAGCGCTTGCGTCCTTCGGCATGGCCCGACCTGCTGGGCGTGGCCGCGCACTGGCGCGACGCGCCGCGCGCGGAACACGGCATTCATCGGCTGACGTGTAACAACGTGCAGACGCTGGGCGACGATCTCGACACCTGGAGCCGGATACGCCGCAGCGCGCCCGTGAGCCGTGGCAATGCGTTACGGCAACTCTGGGCCGCGGCGAATTTCACTGCGGACGCCGCGCGACCGGAGTGCCCGTTGCTGATTCTTTCTTCGCGCGCCGACAAACTGGTCGACCCCGTGTGCTCGGCCAAGCTCGCGGCGGCGTGGGGCGCGTTGCATGGCGAGCATCCGTGGGCCGGCCACGACCTGCCGCACGACGACCCGGCGTGGACCAGCAAACAGGTCCGCGCATGGCTCGCGCAGGAGCACGCGGTTCCCCGGCCCGTGCTTTAAACAGCTGGGCCCGCCGTAACGACGCATTCACCGGCAGCGGGTATAACCTAAGTGCCGTCGTCCGTCGCATGCCGGTCGTCAGGTGCATAATTCCCCTTCAGACGATGCATGCGAATCAAGCGAGTATCAAGCGATACGCGCCATTGCCGCCCAGCCGGGGGAGTTGATCATGCAAGCAAAGAACGAAGAAGCCGTCACGCACTTGCTGAACGATGTCGTCGAATTTGCGCGAGGGCGCCTGCCTGAGCCAACCTTCAAGGTCGTCGAGACCTTTCTGCGGCACTACTACGATTTCGTCGACGCCGACGATCTGCAAAGCCGCTCGATTGCCGATCTCTACGGCGCGGCGCTCGCGCATTGGCAAACGGCGCAACGCTTCGTGCCCGGCGCCGAACGGCTGCGCGTCTATAACCCGATTCTCGAACAGCACGGTTGGCACTCCGATCACACGGTGATCGAGATCGTCAATGACGACATGCCGTTTCTGGTCGATTCCGTCTCGATGGCGGTCAACCGGCAGGGCCTCGCGCTGCATTCCGTCGTGCATCCGGTGTTTCGCATCTGGCGTGCGCCCGACGGCAGTATCGCGCGCTTGATCCAGGGCGCGGAAGAAGCGAGCGATACGCGTTCGCAGTTGACGTCGTTCATCCACTTCGAAGTGGACCGTTGCGGCGATGCCGCAAAACTCGACGCGCTGCGTGACGAAATCGCCAAGGTGTTGCGCGACGTACGGGCCGCCGTCGAAGACTGGCCGAAGATCGTCGAACTCGCGCGCGTCACGATCAAAGGCATGAAAGCCGGCGAGGGCGGACCGGAAGGTCTGGAAGCACGCGCGTTCCTCGAATGGATGGTGGCCGATCACTTCACCTTTCTCGGCCAGCGCGATTACGAACTGGTGCAGCACGATATTGGCTATGGTCTGCGCGCGGTGCCGGGTTCGGGTCTGGGCATTCTGCGCGATGCATTGCGGCCCGCCGGCGCCGCCGAGATCACACCCTTGCCGCCGGCCGCGGCCGAGATCATTTCTGGTTCGTCGCCGATCTTTCTGACCAAGGCCAATTCGCGGGCCACCGTGCACCGGCCGGGCTATCTGGACTATGTCGGCATCAAGATGACCGGCCCTGACGGCAAGGTGACCGGCGAGCGGCGTTTCATCGGTCTCTATACATCCACGGCGTATTTCGTGTCGGCCGCGGAGATTCCGATCGTGCGGCGCAAATGCGCGAATATCGTGAGACGAGCCGGTTTCCTGCCGAAAGGTCATCTCGCGAAATCGCTGGTCACGGTGCTGGAAACCTATCCGCGTGACGAGCTCTTCCAGGCCGAAGAGAATCAGCTCTACGATATCGCGCTAGGCGTGCTGCGTTTGCAGGAGCATCAGCGCACCCGGCTGTTCGTACGGCGTGACCGCTTCGATCGTTTTGTCTCGTGCCTCGTGTTCGTGCCGCGCGACAAGTACAACACCGATTTGCGCCAACGCATCGCCAATCTGCTGGCCGACGCATTCAACGGCGAGAGTGTCGAGTTCACGCCGCTGCTGTCGGAGTCCACGCTGGCGCGTATTCACTTCGTCGTGCACGCGAAGCCGGGCGGCATGCCCAACGTCGATACGCGCGAACTGGAAGCGCGGCTCGTGCAGGTCGCACGCCGCTGGCAGGACGATCTCGCCGATGCCTTGCTCGACGCCTTCGGCGAAGAGCAGGGCAACCGTCTGCTGCAACACTACGGCGATTCGTTTCCCGCCGGCTATCGCGACGATTATCCCGCCCGCACGGCGGTGCGCGATATCGAACTGATCGAACGCGTGCAAGGCAGCGAGCGGCTCGCCATGAACCTGTATCGCCCGATCGAATCGGGCCCGCGCGCGTTTCGCTTCAAGGTGTATCGCGCGGGTTTGCCGATCGCCTTGTCGCGCAGTTTGCCGATGCTCGAACATCTCGGCGTGCGTGTCGATGAGGAGCGGCCCTATCTGATCGAGGCGCTGGGCGCGACGCCCGCGTGGATTCACGACTTCGGCCTCGAACTCGCGGACGACGCGGAGTTCGACATCGAGCGCGTGAAGGATCTCTTCGAAGAAGCGTTCGAGCAGGTGTGGACCGGCGCGATTGAAAGCGACGACTTCAATCGCCTCGTGTTGCGCGCGCAATTGAATGCGCGCGAGGTGACGATCCTGCGCGCGTACGCGAAGTATTTGCGGCAGGTCGGCTCGACCTTCAGCGATGCGTATATCGAACGCGCGGTGACCGGCAATCCGGCGATAGCGCGCATGCTGGTGGAGTTGTTCATTGCCCGTTTCGATCCGGTATTGGGCGAGACGCGCGAGGCGCGCGTCGACGGCTGGCTGCGCTCGATCGACAGCGCGCTCGATCAGGTGCCGAATCTCGACGAAGACCGCATACTGCGGCAATTTCTCGGCGTCATCAAGGCGACCAAGCGCACGAACTACTATCGCTTCGATGCCGACGGACATCCAAAGCCGTATCTGTCCTTCAAGTTCGATCCCACGCAGGTGCCCGGCCTACCCGAGCCGAAACCGATGTTCGAAATCTGGGTGTACTCGCCGCGCGTGGAAGGCGTGCATTTGCGCGGCGGACGCGTGGCGCGCGGCGGCCTGCGCTGGTCGGACCGGCGCGAGGACTTCCGCACGGAAGTGTTGGGCCTGATGAAGGCGCAGATGGTGAAGAACGTGGTGATCGTGCCGGTCGGTTCGAAAGGCGGCTTCGTCGTGAAGAATCCGCCGCCGCAAACCGAACGCGACGCGTGGATGCGCGAAGGCATTACGTGTTATCAGACCTTCCTCCGCGGCCTGCTCGACGTGACCGACAATCTCGCCGGTACGACCATCGTGCCGCCGCCCGACGTGGTGCGCCACGATCCCGACGATCCCTATCTGGTGGTCGCCGCCGACAAAGGCACGGCCACGTTCTCCGACTACGCGAACGCGATTTCGCAGGAATACGGGTTCTGGCTCGACGACGCGTTTGCATCGGGCGGCTCGGTCGGCTACGACCACAAGAAAATGGCCATCACCGCGCGCGGCGCATGGGAGTCGGTCAAGCGGCACTTCCGCGAAATGGGCGTGGACACGCAGACCATGGACTTCACGGTGGTCGGCGTGGGCGACATGTCGGGCGACGTGTTCGGCAACGGCATGCTGCTGTCGCCGCATATCAAACTGGTGGCCGCGTTCGATCATCGGCATATCTTTCTCGATCCGAATCCCGATCCGGCGGTCAGTCTGGCCGAACGTGGGCGCCTGTTCATTCTCGACCGTTCGAGTTGGGCCGACTACGATCCTTCGCTGATCTCGGCGGGCGGCGGCGTGTTTCCGCGTAGCGCCAAGACCATTCCGCTGTCGCCGGCGGTGCAGTCGGTGCTCGGCATCAGTGCACCGGCGCTCGCACCCGCTGAATTGATGCGCGCGATTCTGCAGGCGCCGGTCGATCTGCTGTACAACGGTGGCATCGGCACCTATGTGAAGGCGAGCCGCGAAACGCATCTGCAAGTCGGCGATCGTGCCAACGATGCGATCCGAGTCAACGGTTCCGATCTGCATTGCAAGGTCGTGGCCGAAGGCGGCAACCTCGGCCTTACGCAGTTCGGGCGCATCGAGTTCGCGCAGCGCGGCGGCCGTATCAATACCGACGCGATCGACAACTCCGCGGGTGTGGACTGCTCGGACCACGAGGTCAACATCAAGATTCTGCTGGGGCTGGTCGTTTCCGACGGCGAAATGACGGAGAAGCAGCGCAACGCGCTGCTTGCCGAAATGACCGACGAAGTCGGCCTGCTCGTGCTGCAGGACAACTACTACCAGACGCAGGCGCTGTCGATTGCGGGCCGCTACGGCGTCGAATTGCTCGATGCGGAAGCTCGCCTGATGCGCTACCTCGAACGTGCGGGGCGTCTGAATCGCGTGATCGAGTTTCTGCCGACCGATGAGGAAGTCGCCGAACGGCAGGCCGCCAAGCAAGGGCTCACCACGCCGGAGCGCGCCGTGCTGCTCGCCTACAGCAAGATGTGGCTGTACGACGCGCTGCTCGAATCGTCGATGCCGGAAGACCCGCTCGTCAGCGACATGCTGGTCGAATATTTCCCGAAGCCATTGCGGCAGCGCTTCAGCGAGCCGATGCAGCGCCACCCGCTGCGCCGTGAAATTCTCGCGACGCATCTGACCAACGCGCTGGTGAATCGCGTGGGTTGCGAGTTCGTGCACCGGCTGATGGAGGAAACCGACGCGCAGCCCGGCGAGATCGTGCGGGCCATCATCATGGCGCGCGACGTGTTCAATCTCGACGACGTCTGGCGCAGTATCGACGCGCTCGACAACCGCGTCGCCGACGACATCCAGGCGCGCATGTTCGTCGAAGTCGCGCGGCTGGTCGAGCGTTCCGCGCTGTGGTTCCTGCGGCAATTGCAATCAGGCGCGGTCAGCGCCCGCGACGTGGCCGGCCTGCTCGCGCGTTGCCGCGACGCGGCGCAACGCCTTGCGCCGCAATGGCCTTCGCTCTTGCCGAGCGCGGATCTCGAAGCGCTCTCCGAGCGGCAGCGCGTGTTCGCGGACGCCGGCGTGGATAGCGAGCTGGCGGTGCGGATCGCGGGCGGCGAGATCTCGGCCGCGTTGCTCGATATCGCTGAAGTGGCGTCGACCAGCGGGCGCAGTCTCGAACTGGTGACGGGCGTTTATTTCGCGCTCGGCACGCTGCTGAATTCCAGCTGGATCAGCGAGCGCGCGGCCGCGTTGCCCGCACCCACGCACTGGGACATGCTGGCGCGCGCGACGGCGGTGGCCGACATCGCGCGTCTCAAACGCGCGTTGACGACGAGCGCATTGGCCGACGCCGACGATGCATCCACGCCCGAGGCGCTGGTCGAGGCATGGCGTGAGAAGCGCACCGCGCAACTGGAACGCTACGCGCGTCTGCTAGCCGATCTGCGGGCCACCGGCGGCGCGAGCCTGTCTATGCTGCTGGTGATCGTGCGTGAAATGGCGGCGCTCGAAAGGGCATAACACTGCGCAGGGCGAGGGAAGGCGAATGTTGTAGAGAGCAAGCGGAGCGCGGTGCAAACAACACCCGGGTTGGACGCATGCCGCCCGGCATGGCCATAATACGGGCTGTTGCTCACCGAAAGCTCTTTGCAAACTCACGGACGCCTTCCACGACGATGAAAGAAGAATCGCCGAAAGCCATTTTCTATGCGCTCGCCGCCAACCTCGGCATCGCCATCTGCAAGTTCGCGGCTGCCGCGTTCACCGGTTCCGGCTCGATGTTCGCCGAGGCCATCCACTCGACCGCCGACTGCGGCAATCAATTGCTGTTGCTATTCGGTCTGCGTGAAGCGCGCAAGCCGGCGAGCCCGCTGCATCCCATGGGCGGCGGGCGCGAGATCAACTTTTATTCACTGCTGGTCGCGCTTCTGCTGTTCTTTGTGGGCGGCGCGTTCTCGGTGTATGAGGGCGTGCATCGACTGTTCGTGCACGAGCCGTTGCAGTACGCCTATGTAGCACTGGTGGTGCTCGGTGTGTCGGTGGTGCTCGAGGCGCTCTCCTTGTGGGGCGCCGTCAAGGAAATCCGCAAGACGCATCCCGACAAAAGCATGTGGCGCTGGTTTCGGGAGACGCGCGAATCCGAACTGCTGGTGGTAGCGGGCGAGGATATCGCCGCGCTGGCGGGCCTCGCGATGGCCTTCGTGGCCGTGCTGCTCACCATGGTGACCGGCAATCCTGTCTATGACGCGCTGGGTTCCATCGGCGTCGGCGTGCTGCTGATGGTGATTGCGTGGCTGGTGGCGCGTGAAGTGAAGTCGATGATCGTCGGCGAATCGGCGAGCCCCGAAGTGCGGCGCGCTATCGAGGCGCATCTGCGCGGGCGCACCGAGATTCGCAGCATCATCAATATGATTACGCTGCAATGGGGCCGTCATGTGGTGGTGGCCGTGCAGGCGGAAATGATCGACTACGCGAGCGGCCGCGCCATGGTCGATGCGATCAACGTGATCGAAGCGGACTTGCAGGCCACGTTCCCGCAAGTCCGCTGGGTGTTTTTCGAACCGGAGGTGCCGCGCGTTTGAGCAGCATGCGTGCCGCTTACTGGAAGCCGGTCACCGCGTGCGGCACATACAGTTCCTCGAGCTGGCGGATTTCGTCCGCGCTCAGATTCAACGAGAGCGCGGCCACCGCATCGTCGAGGTGATGCAGCTTGGTCGCTCCGACGATCGGCGCGGTGATCGGTTTCTTCTGCAACACCCACGCCAGCGCCACTTGCGCATGCGGCACGCCGCGCTCCTTGGCGATCTGGCTGACCCGTTCGACGATGCGCCGATCCGCGTCTTCCGTCTGCGCATAGAGCGTGCGGCCGAATTCATCGGTCTCGGAGCGCGCGCTTTCGGTGTTCCAGTCGCGCGTCAGGCGGCCGCGCGCGAGCGGGCTCCACGGAATCACGCCGATACCTTCGCTTTCGCACAGCGGCAGCATCTCGCGCTCTTCCTCGCGATAGAGCAGATTCACATAGTTCTGCATCGTCACGAAGCGCGTCCAGCCGTTCTTCTCAGCCACGTGCAGCGCCTTGGCGAACTGCCAGGCATACATGGACGATGCGCCTATGTAGCGCGCCTTGCCGGCCTTCACGACATCGTGGAGCGCTTCCATGGTTTCTTCGATCGGCGTGCCGTAGTCCCAGCGATGGATCTGGTACAGGTCCACGTAGTCCGTGCCGAGGCGTCTGAGGCTGTGGTCGATCTCCGACATGATCGCCTTGCGCGACAGCCCGGCGCCGTTCGGGCCCGGATGCATGCGGCTATTCACCTTGGTGGCCAGCACGATCTCGTCGCGCTTCGCAAAGTCCTTGAGCGCCCGGCCGACGATCTCCTCGCTCGTGCCGTCGGAATAGACGTTGGCGGTGTCGAAGAAATTGATGCCGTGATCGAGCGCCTGTTTGATGAAGGGCCGCGCCGCTTCATCGTCGAGCGACCAGGGATGCGTGCCGCGAGACGGCACGCCGTAGCTCATGCAACCGAGACAAAGACGCGATACATCGAGGCCGGTACGGCCGAGTTTCACATAGTCCATCGTGGTGCTCCTGTTATGAAGTGCACAAAGCCGGTGCGCTGCGGACTATCGATTATAAGAAAACGCCGAAGAACGCGTACTGCGCCGATTTGCATGCCTTTCCAGACAGTGCCCGAAAGCGCGGACCGATGGTGCATCGCGTAGTGGAAAATAATTTCTTCGCACCTATACTTCTTTCGGCTTAAAAGCAGCACTCTCTCCCAACCTGCATCACAAGCAAAAGGAAGATCACGATGCTGACTCGCTCACTCGGCGCCGTCTGCGCCATTACCCTCGCGGCATGCGCGGCCTTTTCGTCCGGACCGGCCAGTGCGGACGACAACGACGGTTTCTCGCACGGCGACGGCGGCTCGCACGGGCAGCCCGTCAAGGTGATGATCATTTCGATGTTCGGGCCGGAAGGGCAGGTGTGGCTCGATAACCTCGGTCCCTGGCGAGATATTACGGTGGACGGCTTGTCGCCCGATTACCCGACCGTCCATTGCAACAGGCAGGACGTGTGCGTGATGACCACCGGCATGGGACACACCAATGCTGCTGCGTCGATCATGGCGCTGACGTTCTCGCCGCGTTTCGATTTGCGGCATACGTACTTCATGGTGGCCGGCATTGCCGGGATCGATCCGCAGCAGGGTACGGTGGGTTCCGCCGCGTGGGCGAAGTATCTGGTCGACTTCGGGATTCAGTGGGAGATCGATGGGCGCGAGATTCCGCCCGGCTGGAATACCGGCTACCTCGGCATCAACACGACGAGTCCGTCGGACAAGCCGCCGCTCGACTACCGCACTGAAGTATTCCAGTTGAACACGCGGCTCGCGAATACGGCGTTCGCCTTGTCTCGCCACGTGACGCTGTCCGATAACGCGCAGGCTCAGGCCGCGCGGGCCAAGTACTCGTACGCGCCGGCGAACCGTCCGCCGACTGTCATTCAATGCGATACGCTGGCCGGCGATACGTGGTGGTCAGGCACGCTCCTCGGCCAGCGAGCTCGCGATTGGACCAAGATTCTGACCGACGGAAAGGGCGTCTACTGCACGACGCAGCAGGAGGACAACGCCACGTATGAGGCGCTCAAGCGTGCGGCGTCGGTGAACAAGGTGGACCTGAGCCGCGTTGCCGTGTTGCGGGCGGGCTCCGATTTCGACCGGCCCTACGACGGGCAGACGAGCGCGGACAACCTGCTGAACTATGCCGCGCAAGGCGGCTTTACGATCGCCATCCAGAACCTCTTCCTCTCGGGCAATCCGCTCGTACAGGATATCTCCACCCATTGGGGCGAATGGCGCGACGGCGTGCCGAGGCGCTAGGTCCCTGCAAATGCGACCGTGCCCGCGAACCAGGTCCGCGGGCACTCGCTGCTACTTTCGACACTTAGTGTTGCGGCGCGCGGTACGGCGTCCACACAGGGGTGTCGGTATCCCAATCGTCGAGTTCCGAGGGTGTCATGATGAGCTCCTTTTTGAAGAGTGCATGGATGGCGCCGCAATGACTATTTCTTTTGGAAACCGAATCATTGCGGCCCGCTGGTTTTACTGGCCCTTGGCCACGCGCGTGACGTCGCCGCTCGTGCCTTCCTGCAGCGCGATGCGTTCGGCCTGGGTTTGACCGATCAGGCCTTTGTTCGGATACGTCGTGCGATTCAGAGCGGGCAGTGAACCGTCGCGATAGGCCGCCACGAGTTCCGCCTTCACTTCTTCACGCGTCTTCGCGCTGGCGGTCGGGGTAGGCAGCGTTTCATAAGTGCCGGCGCGGCCAATGCCGCCGCCGCTGCTTTGTGCAAACGCCGGTGCGCTCACGAGCAGCGAAAGAGCCAGACCTGCTAAGAGATTGCGTTTCATGATTCACTCCTGTCGATTCGTTTGCAGCACGAGCGGCGCTGCGACAGGGTGAAATGTAGACTTTGAGGCAGTGCGGATAAATCGCACTTTCGCGAAATGAATTGTCGCGATTTCGGAACAATCGCTCTAATGCTGCGTAAAAAGCCTTGCTGGCGCTGCCGCAAAAGAAAACCGCGGCATTAGAGCCGCGGTTGGAATTCACTGTTCCAGATTCTGTACTTCAACAACTCACGCGTTTTACGCGACCCATTCCGTTATTACCGGAGTGTCGAGCATCGGAGCGGACTCGCGTTCTTCGAAAGTGCGCTTCGTGCAGGTTGCGTCGAGACTGCCACGCCCGCTCAATAACGGACAACGATCGAACAGCTCCGCGATCCAGTCTACGAAAACGCGGACTTTAGGCGACAGATGCCGGCTGTGCGGATAGACTGCGGAAATCGGCATCGGCAAAGGTTTCAGCTCCGGCAGCACTTCCACCAGTTGGCCCGAACGCAGATGCGGCAGCACCATGAAGAGCGCCGGCTGAATCAGGCCGAAGCCTTCCAACCCGCAAGTCACGTAGGCGTCCGCGTCGTTCACCGAGACGATGCTCTTCATTTTTACTTCAACTTCTTTGCCATCAACCATGAAGGCCCAATCGATCGTGCGCCCCGTGCGGCTCGAAAAGTAATTGACTGCTTTGTGATTCTCCAGGTCATCGAGCGAAGTCGGCATGCCCGCCCGCTCGATGTAATCGGGGGCCGCGCAGGTCACACCCTCGAACAAACCGATCCGACGCGCCACCAGCGAGGAATCCTGTAGCGCGCCGACCCGCACCACGCAATCCACGCCTTCCTGCAGCAGGTCCACCGGCCGGTCCGTCAGGCCGAGTTGCAGGTCGATGTCCGGATAGCGCGTGTGGAATTCACACAGCGAAGGAATCACCAGCAAGCGGCCGATCGACCCCGGCATGTCGATACGCAGCTTGCCGTGCGGCTTTTTATTGCCGCTCTGAAAACTGGCCTCGGTCTCTTCGACGTCCGCGAGGATGCGCACGCAGCGTTCGTAGTACGCCGCGCCGTCCGGCGTGAGCGACAAACGGCGCGTGGTCCGATGCATCAGACGCGTGCCGAGGAACGCTTCGAGGTTCTGAATAATCGTGGTAACCGATGCGCGCGGCAAGTCGAGCGTTTCCGCTGCACGGGTAAAGCTGTTGGTGTCGACGACGCGCGTGAACACTTGCATGGCCTGAAGCCGGTCCATTGCAGACCTCCAATAGGGGCTGGCGCACTGAGCAGGAATGGACTCCACCGCGAATCCGCAGACAATCGCATTCGATTGTTCAGGGGCGCCGAATTGTGTTGCCGGATTATAGGCATTTATTTACGAGTCTGCCGAAGCCACAATTCGCACCATTGAAGTTCTATGCGCATTGCGCGGCTCGACATGGAAGCATTTAAACCGCCGTACTCCTTTGTGCCCACCGGCAGCGGCCCGGCAGAGGCCGATAGCACGGCACTCGAAGTCACTGACGTGCAGATCGAAGGGCACGCGCAGGACATCACGTTGCGTCTGTACCGGCAGGCAAACAAAACCGCACTGCCGGTACTGCTTTATTTCCACGGTGGTGGATTTACGAAGGGATCGATCGGCCAGGCGGACTTCGCCTCGCGTTATTTCGCAGAACACTTACCGGCTCTGGTCGTGTCGGTTGGCTATTCGCTGGCGCCGCAGTTTCCGTTTCCCGCCGCGCCTGAAGACGCGCACCGCGCGGCGCTGTGGGTGCAAACGCGGGCGCGTGCGTTCGGCGGCAACAGCAAGAAGGTCGGCGTAGCCGGCCACGATGCGGGCGGGCAACTGGCCAATTGCCTCGCGTTCATCGCGCGGGATCGCGGTGACGTGCGCATTTCCGCGCAGGCGCTGTTCGGGCCGATGCTCGATCCGAGCCTCACGCGTCTGGGCGACGAAAAGCGCCTCGGCTCGGACATCACGGCGAAAGAGTGCGCGGCGTGTTATCGCGCGTATCTACCGCAAGCGTCGCAGCGCATGCATCCGTATGCCGCGCCGCTCGAATCGTCACGGCTCGCGGGCCTGCCGGCCACGCTGATCGCGACGGCGCAAAACGACGTGCTGCATGTGGAAGCGGAGAAATACGCCAGCAGTCTGATCGACGCCGGTGTGCTGACCCAGGTGGTCCGCTATCCGAGTGTCTCGCATGCCGCGTTGGCCGATCATCCGCCCGCCTTGCAGGAAGCGGTGCGATTTTTTCAGTGGCGCTTCGATGCGCGCGCCCATCGCTGAAATAGAAATAAGCAGAACTTTAATCAACGATCTCGGGAGCTTCACATGACTATCCTTCCTCTTTCCCGTCGCCGTGTGGCGATTGCCGCACTTGCCGTCATCGTCGTGGCCGGGCTGGGCACGTTCGGCGCGATTCGCGTGGACGCGAGCTCGCCTGCCGCGCCGACCATCGTGCCGGAAGTCGATGTGGCCACTGTGGTGCAAAAAACGATCACAGACTGGCAGAGCTATTCGGGCCGCCTCGAAGCCGTCGAGAAAGTGGACGTGCGTTCGCAGGTGCCGGGCACCATCGTGTCCGTCAACTTCAAGGACGGCGCGCTCGTGAAGAAGGGCGACACGCTGTTCGTGATCGACCCGCGTCCGTACGCTGCCGAAGTGGATCGCGCCGAAGCGCAACTCGCGGCTGCGCAGGCACGCACGGGCTACACGCAAAGTGATTGGGAGCGCGCGCAACGCCTGATCGCCGACAACGCGATCGCCAAGCGTGACTACGACGAGAAGCAGAACGCCGCACGCGAAGCGAGCGCCAACCTGAAGGCCGCGCAAGCCGCCGTCGAAACCGCCCGCATCAATCTCGGCTATACGAAGATTGTCGCGCCGGTTTCGGGCCGCGTGTCGCGTGCCGAGATCACGGTGGGCAACGTCATATCGGCGGGCGCGACTGCGGCGCCGCTGACCACGCTCGTGTCGGTGTCGCCGATCTACGCATCGTTCGACGCGGACGAACAAACCTACCTGCAATACCTGAGCCGCGCGAAAGACGGCAGCAAGGTGCCGGTGGAACTCGGTCTCGCGGACGAAAGCGGCTACTCGCGCAGCGGCGTGATCGAGTCGGTGGACAACCGCCTCGACACGTCGTCGGGCACGATCCGCGTGCGCGCGCGCTTCGATAACCAGGACGGTGCACTGATTCCTGGTTTGTATGCGCGCGTGAAAGTCGGCGGCAGCGAACCGCATCCGGCGCTGTTGATCGACGACGCCGCGGTGGGCACCGATCAGGACAAGAAGTTCGTGCTGGTGGTGGATCAGGGCAATCACGTCGTGTATCGCTCGATCGACGTGGGCGGCATGCAGGGCAGTCTGCGCGTGGTGAAGGGTGGTCTGAAAGCGACTGACCGGATCGTCGTGAACGGCATCCAGCGCGTGCGTCCTGGCGACGCGGTGCGCGCGCACATGGTGCCGATGACGACCGATGACGATCCGAACAGCGCGCCGCTCGCACAGAAGCAGACGCCAACGCAACCGCAGTCGCCGACGCAATCGCAGGCCCAAACGCAGACGCGCACCAAAGCGGACAAGAATTCGTGAGCCTCGCGCGCCGCGGCCTGACTGCGCGGCGCATGCTCCAACGTTAAGAGCTTCCCATGAACATATCCAAATTCTTCATCGATCGGCCGATCTTTGCCGGCGTGCTATCGGTATTGATCCTGCTGGCGGGCATTATTTCGCTCTTCAAGCTGCCGATCTCGGAGTATCCGGAAGTCGTGCCGCCTTCGGTGGTGGTGCACGCGCAGTATCCGGGTGCGAATCCGAAGGTGATCGCCGAAGCGGTCGCTTCGCCGCTCGAAGAGCAGATCAACGGCGTCGAGAACATGCTGTACATGCAGTCGCAAGCGAATAGCGACGGCAATCTCACGCTCACAGTGACCTTCAAGCTTGGCACCAATCCGGACCTCGCGACGCAGCTCGTGCAGAACCGCGTCAACCAGGCGCTGCCGCGTCTGCCGGAAGACGTGCAGCGCCTCGGCGTCACGACGATCAAGAGCTCGCCCACGCTGACCATGGTGGTCCACCTGATCTCGCCGAACAATCGCTACGACATGACGTATCTGCGCAACTACGCGCTGCTGAACGTCAAGGACCGGCTTGCGCGGATTCAGGGCGTCGGCGAAGTGCAGTTGTGGGGTTCGGGCGACTACGCGATGCGCGTCTGGCTCGATCCGCAGAAAGTGTCGCAACGCGGCTTGACGGCGACCGAAGTGGTCAACGCGATCCGTGAGCAGAACATTCAGGTGGCGGCCGGTGTGATCGGCGCATCGCCTTCGGTGCCGGGCACGCAGTTGCAGTTGTCGGTGAATGCGCGTGGCCGTCTGAAGACTGAGGGCGAATTCGGCGACATCATCGTCAAGACCACGCCGGACGGTGGCGTGACCTACCTGAAAGACATTGCGCGGATCGAACTCGCGGCCTCGGAGTACGGCCTGCGTTCGCTGCTCGACAACAAGCCTGCGGTGGCGCTCGCCATCAACCAGGCGCCGGGCGCGAACTCGCTCGCGATTTCCGATCAGGTGCGTTCCGCGATGAAGGAACTCGCGGAAGACATGCCGGCGGGCGTCGAATACAAGATCGTCTACGACCCGACGCAGTTCGTGCGCTCGAGTATCGAGGCGGTCGTGCATACGCTGCTCGAAGCGATCGCACTGGTGGTGATCGTCGTGATCGTGTTCCTGCAGACGTGGCGGGCCTCGATCATTCCGTTGATCGCAGTGCCGGTGTCGATTGTCGGGACGTTCTCGCTGCTGCTCGCGTTCGGTTTCTCGATCAACGCGTTGTCACTGTTCGGCATGGTGCTCGCCATCGGGATCGTCGTGGACGATGCGATCGTGGTGGTGGAGAACGTCGAGCGGAATATCGAGAACGGGCTGAGTGCGCGCGACGCGACCTATAAGGCGATGCAGGAAGTGAGCGGGCCGATTATCGCTATCGCGCTGACGCTCGTCGCCGTGTTCGTGCCGCTCGCGTTCATGACTGGTTTGACGGGCCAGTTCTACAAGCAGTTTGCGATGACCATCGCGATTTCGACGGTGATTTCGGCGTTCAACTCGCTGACCCTGTCGCCGGCGTTGTCCGCGATGCTGTTGCGCAGCCACGGCGCGAAGGAAGACTTCCTGACGCGCGTGATGAATCGCCTGCTGGGTGGTTTCTTCAAGCGTTTCAACAAGGTCTTTCATCGCGGTTCGACGGAGTATGGCCGCGGCGTGACCGGCGTGCTGCGCCGTAAGGGCGCGATGCTGGCGGTCTACGCCATCCTGTTGGGCGCAACTGTGCTGATCTCGCGCGTGGTGCCGGGCGGCTTCGTGCCGGCGCAGGACAAGGAGTACCTGATTGCCTTCGCGCAATTGCCGAACGGTGCGTCGCTGGATCGTACGGAGAAAGTGATTCGCGATATGAGCTCGATCGCGCTGAAGCAACCGGGCGTGGAGAGCGCGGTGGCGTTCCCGGGTCTGTCGGTGAACGGCTTCACGAATAGCTCCAGCGCGGGCATCGTGTTCGTCACGCTCAAGCCCTTCAAGGATCGCGGCAACAAGAAGCTTTCGGCCGGTGCGATTGCCGGTGCGTTGAATCAGCAATACGGTGCGATCAAGGATTCGTTCGTCGCGGTGTTCCCGCCGCCACCGGTGCTCGGTCTCGGCACGCTCGGCGGCTTCAAGATGCAGTTGGAGGATCACGGCGCGCTCGGTTACGCGGAGTTGAACAAGGCCGCGGAGGCGTTCGTGAAGAAGGCCGCGCAGACGCCTGAACTCGGCCCGACCTTCTCGAGCTATCAGATCAACGTGCCACAACTGAATGTGGATCTGGATCGCGTGAAGGCCAAGCAGCTCGGCGTGCCGGTCACGGACGTGTTCAACACGATGCAGATCTATCTGGGCTCGCTGTATGTGAACGACTTCAACCGCTTTGGCCGCGTGTATCAGGTGCGGGTGCAGGCGGACGCACCGTTCCGTCAGCGCGCCGACGACATCCTGCAACTGAAGACGCGTAACGCCGCGGGCGACATGGTGCCGTTGTCGTCGCTGGTGACGGTGACGCCGACGTTCGGTCCGGAAATGGTGGTGCGCTACAACGGCTATACGGCTGCCGACATCAACGGTGGGCCGGCGCCCGGTTTCTCGTCGGGTCAGGCGCAAGCCGCGGCCGAACGCGTGGCGGCGGAAGTCTTGCCGCGCGGCGTGAAGCTCGAGTGGACCGACCTGACGTATCAGCAGATTCTGGCCGGCAATGCAGGCTTGTGGGTGTTCCCGATCAGCGTGCTGCTCGTGTTCCTCGTGCTCGCCGCACTGTATGAAAGTCTGACGCTGCCGCTCGCCGTGATCCTGATCGTGCCGATGAGCGTGCTGTCCGCGCTGACCGGCGTGTGGCTCACGGGTGGCGACAACAACATCTTCACGCAGATTGGTTTGATGGTGCTGGTGGGCTTGTCGGCGAAGAACGCGATTCTGATCGTCGAGTTCGCTCGCGAACTGGAGCATGACGGGCACACGCCGCTGTCGGCGGCGATCGAGGCGAGCCGCTTGCGTCTGCGGCCGATTCTGATGACGTCGATCGCATTCATCATGGGCGTGGTGCCGCTGGTGCTGTCGAGCGGAGCCGGTTCGGAGATGCGTCATGCGATGGGGATCGCGGTGTTCTTCGGCATGCTCGGCGTCACGTTGTTCGGTCTGATGCTGACCCCTGTGTTCTATGTGGTGCTGCGTACGCTGGCGGGTGGAACGATTCACGTCGCGCAGAAAGATTCGCCGCACTATGGCGCGCCGGTGACGGACGCCTGAGGAGAAAACAATAATGAAACGCTATGAATCTTTGAGCGGATGGGGCCGGGCGGCTGCCAGCGGTTTGCTGGTCGCGTTGCTCGCCGCCTGCTCCCTGGAGCCGACTTATAAGCGGCCTGAAGTGGATACGCCGGTTGCGTTCAAGGAAGCGCCTGCGGCGTCGGCTACCTCTGCTGCATCGGCACCCGCTGCTGCATCGACGCAGGATAACGGCACGTGGAAGCAGGCGCAGCCCGCCGACGACGCACATCGTGGCGAATGGTGGACGATTTTCGGCGATGCGCAGCTCAACACACTTGAAGAGCAGGCGGCCGCCGCCAATCAGGACCTGAAGGCGGCCGCGGCGCGCGTGCAGCAGGCGCGTGCGGTGACGCAGGCGGCGAAGTCGGACTGGTTCCCGAAGCTCGATGCGGGCTTCGGCCCGACGCGCGAGCGCGCTTCGGCGGCATCGCAGTTCCAGCCGGATAGCGCGGGCGGCACCACCGGCACGATCTGGCGCGCGCAAACCACCGCGTCGTACGAAGCGGATCTGTTCGGGCGGGTCGGCTCGAACGTGAACGCATCGCGTGCGGACGAGCAGCAAAGCGAGGCGCTGTTCCGCTCGGTGCAACTGTCGCTGCAGGCGGACGTCGCGCAGAACTACTTCCAGTTGCGTGAGCTCGATACGGATCAGGACCTGTACCGCCGTACCGTGGCGTTGCGCGAGGACACGCTGAAGCTGGTCGAGCGGCGTTTCAAGGAAGGCGATATCGGTGAGCTGGATGTATCGCGGGCCCGTAATGAACTCGCCAGTGCGCGTGCGGACGCAGTGGGCGTGGCACGTCAGCGCGCGGCATCGGAACATAGTCTCGCGATTCTGCTCGGCAAGCCGCCGGCGGATTTCTCGTTCGCGGAAGCGCCGCTGGCTCCGGTGACGGTGCGTGTGCCGACGGGCTTGCCTTCGGCTTTGCTTGAACGCCGGCCGGATATTTCGGCGGCGGAGCGGGCGATGCAGGCGGCGAACGCGCGTGTCGGCCTCGCGAAGTCGGCGTTCTTCCCGAAACTCGATATCACCGGCGCGGCGGGCTTTGAATCGGCGACGCTCGGCGATCTGTTCAAGTGGTCGAGCCGCGCGTTTATTCTCGGGCCGTTTGCCGGCACGGCGTTGACGCTGCCCTTGTTCGACGGCGGCCGCCGCAAGGCGAACCTCGCGCAGGCCCGTTCGAAGTATGACGAGGACGTGGCGCAGTATCGTCAGCAGGTGTTGGTGGCATTCCGTGAGGTGGAGGACAACCTCGCCGATTTGCGTTTGCTCGACGATCAGATGCGCGAGCAGAACGATGCGGTACAGGCATCGCAACGGGCGGCACATCTGTCGCGTACGCAGTACACGGAGGGCGCGGTCAGCTATCTGGATGTGATCGATGGTGAACGGCAGGTGCTGACTTCGCAACTGCAGGCGAGCCATCTGTCGGGCACGCAGGCGGTAGCGACGGTCAATCTGATTCGCGCGTTGGGCGGCGGTTGGGGCGATGTGAAGGCGGCGGATACGGCGGTGGGTGCGGTTGCGCCGGCATCTGCTCCGGTGGCGGCCGCCGTTGCCGTGCAACAGGTGGCGAAGCAATAATTCGTCGAATCACGGACGAGCGGTAGACGCCGGGTCGCGCGAAAGCGCGGCCCGGCGTTTTTCGTTAACCGAATCCACTTGGGAAAGCGGAAAGCGGTGCGACGGTGATCGCGTTGCAAATAATTCATATATTGCGTTTATTGCGTTTACGACGCGGATTGACTTATACTCGAAGGTAATCTGGAGTCGAACATGACAACCGCTACACCCGATCGCATCATCCTGTCGGACGACGACGCAACCGTGCTATCCGCCGCGAGCCGCCTCATGGGCGCTGCGCTCGATCACTCGGGCGCGCATAGCGTCGCGTTGGTCGAGGAGGGCGCAGACGGAGATCTCGCCCGTATCGAGGTTCCGCCCGCCACGCTGCGGGTGCTCTCGCGTGTGCTGGCCATGATGGCCAGTGAGCAGGTGTTCGTTCTTTATCCTGCCGACACCGAATTGACCACCAAGCAGGCGGCGGATTTGCTCGGCGTGTCGCGGCCGTTTCTGATCGCTCGCCTTGAAGCCGGCGAACTGCCTTTCCGCAAGGTCGGACGCCATCGCCGCATGCTGATGGACGACGTGATGCGCTACAAGGAAACCATGCGTGCAACACGCAAGAGCGCGTTGGACGAGATCGTGGCCGACAGCGAATCGATAGGTGGATACGATCTGTAATGCTGTCGGTCGATCGCTTCACCGTCGTGCTGGATGCGTGTTCGCTATTTCCGATGGTGGTGCGTGACGTATTGCTGACTTTCGCTGATCACGAGTTCTATGCGCCGAAGTGGTCGGCGCGCATTCACGAAGAATGGACCCGCAATCTCGCCGCCCGTTTCGCGGACAAAAGCGCGGCTAACGATGCCGCGCCGAAGATTGCCGCGATTCGCAGCGCGATGGACCGTACGTTTCCTGACGCGCTGGTTACGCAGGTGCTTCCTGAGAGCGGCGAAATTTGCGGCGTCGACGAGAAAGACCGGCATGTCGTCATGACTGCAGTGGCGGCGCGCGCAGATGCGATCGTCACCTTCAACCTCAAGGATTTCGCGGCGGAACAGTTGGAGTCCAACCTGCGTATCGAAGTGAAACATCCTGATATCTTCATCCTCGATCCGATCGATTTGAATGAGAAGCGCGCGTTGGCCGCCTTCAGGGACTTGCGAGCGCGTAAGCGTCGACCGTCGTGGTCGGTGGAGGAACTGCTGGATCGGCTCATACGCGCCGGTCTGGTTCAAACCAGCGCGTGGTTGTCGAGCGCGGACGTGCTGCCGTTGTTGTAACTTCGGCATCCGGCCACGACGCGTGGTCACGCCCAAATCATTTTTCCCGCTTTCCTTACAAAAATCCCTTCGTAGACCGCCGCTTTGCCGCCCTCTATGATGAGTCGCACCTCATCTGGAGAGAGGCGATGACCTGTCCGACCTTCCGCTGTCCGCGCTGACCCGATTGCGCGTCCTGTCGCTGCCACGCGCGGTTTAAGCCGCACGCAGTGGATTTTCCGTTGCTCGACCTATCCGGCAAGCCTGATTGCGTCTCAAAGGTAATCCCTTTGTAGACGCCTCAAGGCATGCCGGTGGATCGGCTCGCCTCGAATCAACACCACGCCCCGACCCACGAGTTCACCATGCGCATTTTTCTATCCAACGTGCAGCGCTTTTTCCACAAGCCGGCTGTCTCGCTCATCAGCGCGTTCGGTCTCGCGCTCGCGTTGCAGGCCGCGCCCGCTTCGGCGGCCGACTCGCCCACGCTGAAAATCGGCACCGCGACCAGCCCGCAAATCGAAGCGCTCAAAATCGCCGCGCGCGAAGCGAAAGAACAGGGCCTCGACGTGAAGATCATCGAGTTCACCGACTGGAACACGCCGAACGCGGCGCTCGCGAACAAGGACATCGACGTCAACTATTTCCAGCACATTCCGTTTCTCGAGAATGCGAAGAAGCAAGGCGGTTATAACTTCGTCGCGATTGCGCCGGGCACGATCATGAAGATCGGCCTGTATTCGAAGAAGATCAAACGCTTCGACGAACTGAAAGATGGCGCCACGGTCGCGATCGCCAACGATCCGGTCAACGGCGGACGCGGCCTGTTGCTGCTGCAGCGCGCCGGTCTCATCAAGCTGAAGCCTGGCATTGACTATCGCGCGACGACACTCGACATCATCGACAACCCGAAGCATTTGAAGATCGTGCAGCTCGAAGCATCGCAACTGGCGCGTTCGCTCGACGACGTCGATCTCGCGCAGGGTTACCCGAGCTTCATCAAGCTGGCCGGCACGACCGATCCGAATAGCGCGCTGCTGTTCGACGGCCTGGAAAACAAGAACTATGCGATCCAGTGGGTCGTGCGTCCGGAAAGCGCGAACGATCCGCGTATCCGCAAGTTCATCGCGATCTATCAACATTCGCCGGCAGTGCGCGCCGCGCTCGATAAAGCCTTCGGCAATCTCTACGCCGTCGCCTGGTAACCCGCGTGGTTAGCCGAAACCGGAAAGCCAAAGGAGCCGCACGATGGCGAAGAAAAAGATCCTGCTGAACGCGTTCAACATGAATGCGGTCGGCCACATCAATCACGGGTTGTGGACGCATCCGCGCGACCGTTCGGCGCACTACACGGATCTCGACTATTGGACGAGCCTTGCGCAAACGCTGGAGCGCGGCAAATTCGACGGGATCTTTCTCGCGGATATCGTCGGCGTGTACGACGTTTATCAGGGCGGCCCGGAGACGCCGTTGCGCGAATCGGTGCAGATACCGATCAACGATCCGTCGCTGATCGTGCCCGCGATGGCGCACGTGACCAAACACATCGGCTTCGGCGTCACGTCGAATCTGACTTACGAGCCGCCGTATCTGTTCGCGCGCCGCATGTCGACGCTCGACCATCTGACCAAAGGCCGCGTGGGCTGGAACATCGTGACGGGTTATCTGGACAGCGCGGCTCGCGGCATGGGGCTCGCGCAGCAGATCAGCCACGACGACCGCTACGACCGCGCCGACGATTACATGGACGTGGTCTACAAGCTGTGGGAACAAAGCTGGGAAGACGACGCCGTGGTGCGCGACCGCGCGGCGCGCATCTTCTCGCATCCGGACAAGGTGCATCGCGTGAAGCATGACGGTCCGTACTATTCGATCGACGCGATTCATCTCAGCGAGCCGTCGCCGCAACGCACGCCGGTGTTGTACCAGGCGGGCTCGTCGAGCCGTGGCGTCGATTTCGCGGCGCGTCACGCGGAATGCGTGTTCGTCGGCGGTCAGAACAAGCAGCTGACGCGCTCGATTGTCGACGACATCCGCGCGCGCGCAGTGAGCTTCGGCCGCGCGCCGGACGACATCAAGATCTTCGCGGGCATCACCGTTGTAGTCGGTGAAACAGAACGGGCAGCACAGGAAAAATTCGAGGAATACCGCCGTTATGCGAGCGCCGAAGGCGGCATTGCGCATTTCTCCAGTTCGACCGGCATCGACTTCTCGCAATACGAGTTGGACGAACCGATCTCCTATGTGAAGACCGAGTCGATGCAGTCCGCCGTCGAAGCGATTTCGAAGAAGAGCGTGAGCGGCGTGTGGACCAAACGCAAGGTGCTCGAACAGATGACGCTCGGCGGGCGCGCGAAGCCGGTAGTCGGCTCGCCCCAGCAGATCACGGACGAACTGGTGTCGTGGATCGAGGAAGCGGGCGTCGACGGCTTCAATCTGACGCGCACGGTGATGCCCGAATCGTTCGAGGACTTTGTGAATCTGGTGGTGCCGGAATTGCAGAACCGCGGCGTCTACAAGGAGGATTACGATCCTGCGCCGACGCTGCGCGAGAAACTGTTCGGCGGCGGGCGTGCCCGCCTGCCCGACGTCCATGCGGGCGCGCAGCATCGTCGCCGGGTGCAGTCCGCCGCGCCGGCCATCGCGGAAGCGTGAGAGAGGAGCGAAACCATGGCCAATCTTTTCGACGTGCCGCAGTTCATCGAAGACGCGCCGTCTCTTGCCGTGAATCCTGGTTCGCCTGAAACGGCGACGCAACCCGCCGTGATATTCGACGACGTCGGCAAAGTGTTCGCCAACGCGCGCGGCGTGTCGACCGCGGCGCTCGCCAATGTCACGTTGAATGTGGCGAAGGGTGAGGTGTTCGGCATTATCGGCCGCAGCGGAGCAGGCAAGTCGACGCTGTTGCGGCTCGTCAACGGCCTGGAGAAACCGAGTTCAGGCGCGCTGCGCGTGAATGGCGTGAGTGTCGGTGAACTCGACGAGCGCGGACTCGTGGCGTTGCGTCGGCGCATCGGCATGGTCTTCCAGCACTTCAATCTGCTGTCGGCGAAGACGGTGCGCGAGAACATTGCGTTGCCGCTGAAAATCGCCGGTGTGCCGAAAGCGGCGATCGATAAAAAAGTCGATGCGCTGCTGGAGTTGGTGGGCTTGTCCGCCAAACGCGACGCGTATCCGGCGAGTTTGTCCGGCGGTCAGAAACAGCGTGTCGGCATTGCGCGCGCGTTGGTCACGGACCCGGACATTCTGCTTTGCGACGAGGCGACCTCCGCACTGGATCCCGAGACGACACAAGCCATCCTCGCGTTGCTGCGCGATATCAATCAGCGTCTGAATCTGACCATCGTATTGATCACGCACGAGATGCAGGTGATTCGCGAGGTCTGCGATACGGTTGCGGTGATCGAGCGCGGCGAAGTGGTGGAGACAGGCCCGGTGTGGCACGTGTTCGGCAATCCGCAACATGACGCGACGCGTGCGCTGTTACGCACCTTGGTGCATGACTTGCCGGCGGACCTCGCGCAACGGGTCAAGCCGCTGCACGACATCGCGCAAGCGGACGCGCAGATTCTGCTGGACGTGCGTTTCACCGGCGTCGATGCGCGTGAGCCCGATCTCGGCGGCCTTGCGTCGGCGTTGAGCGTCGAAGGCGGAAGCGTGAGTTTCGTGCATGGCGGCATCGACCGGATTCAGGGGCATGCGCAAGGGCGTCTGGTGGTGTCGGCGCAAGTGCGTGCGAACGCGGGCAGTACCGTGCAGAAACAGATCGCGACGTTGCTCGAAGGCGCGCGCCGCTACGCCAACCATGTCGAGGTATTGGGCTATGTCTGAGTTGTGGCTTTCCGAACTCGCCGACGCGATTCGCGACACCATCGTCATGGTTGGCGTGTCCGCGTTCGTCGCGGCGCTCATCGGCATTCCTCTGGCGCTGGTGTTGGTCACGACGACGCGCGGCGGCATCTTCGAGAAGCGCGCGGTGAACAGCACGCTGGGTGCGCTCGTCAACGCGTTCCGTTCCACGCCTTTCATCATTCTGCTGGTCGCGTTGCTGCCGCTCACGCGTTTGCTGATCGGCACGACGATCGGCGTATGGGCCGCGATCGTGCCGCTCAGTATCGCGGCGATTCCGTTTTTCGCGCGCGTGGCTGAAGTAAGCCTGCGCGAAGTGGACCGCGGTTTGATCGAAGCCGCGCAAGCCATGGGCGCGCAACGCCGGCATATCATCTGGCATGTGCTCTTGCCCGAAGCGCTGCCGGGCATTCTCGGCGGCTTCACGATCACCGTGGTGGCGATGATCGGTTCGTCGGCGATGGCGGGCGCGGTCGGCGCCGGCGGGCTTGGCGATCTGGCGATCCGCTACGGCTATCAGCGTTTCGATACGACCGTGATGGTGACGGTGATCGTGCTGCTGATTGCGATCGTCACGGCGGTGCAGTTCGTCGGCGACCGATTCGTGCGGCGGCTTGCGCAGCGAGCGTGATCGTGTTTAGCGCGCGGCTGCTATTTGCATGAAGAATAGCCGCGCACGTTTGCGGCGCCCGCATCACCGCCTATCATGCTAGCTACGGCATCGAGCGCCGCGCGAAGGCGCTCCGTCTACCGCCGCTTGCCGAACAACTCTTCACGTGGAAATTGCATGAACGATCCTCGTCATGCCGATGCGTTGCAAACGCCTCAGGCATTCGCTGCGCCCGAGGTGCGCGATCTCGCGGGTCTGCTCGACGCGTTGCGCGCGACGGCCGCGCAGCGCGATATCGATGGCGGCCACGCCGCGCGGGAGAAACAATGGATCGCCGACGCGGGGCTGCTCACGCTCGCGGTGCCGCGCGAATTCGGCGGCCTCGGCGCGCGTTGGCCTGATATCTACGAGACGATCCGCAAGATCGCGCAAGTGGACAGCGCGCTCGCGCATCTGTTGGGCTTCACCTGCTTGCAAGTGGTCAGCGTCAATGTATGGGGCAATCCAGAACAACGTGCCCGCTATCTCGGTGGCACCGTGGAAGAGCGATGGTGGTGGGGCAACGCCGTCAATCCGCTCGACACGCGACTCGTTGCAAGCGCAACCGATGACGGCGGCTACCTGCTCGACGGCCAGAAAGGCTTTTGCTCCGGCACACGCGGCTCGCACATGATGACGGTCTCCGCGCATGATCCAGTCACCGGCAAACCGGTTTTCGGCGTGGTGCCGACCACGCGCGAAGGCATCACCGTTCACGAGGACTGGAACCCGATCGGGCAGCGGCAGACCGACAGCGGCAGTGTGTCCTTCGTGCGGGTCAAGGTCGAACCCGATGAAGTGATGGTGCGGCCCGACACGCCGCATGCAAGTTTGCGCACGCTGATCTCGCAACAGGTGCTGACCAATCTGTTCGTGGGCATTGCCCAAGGCGCGCTCGACGAGGCGCGCGCCTACGTCACGCGGAACGGCAAGCCGTGGATCTATTCCGGCGTCGACAAGGCCACCGACGATCCCTATCTGATCCAGCGTTTCGGCGAGATGCGCTTGCAGGCGGTGAGCGCCGAAGCGCTGGCCACCCGTGCGGCCTGGTTGCTCGAAGACGCGTGGCAACAAGGTCCGTCACTTTCCGCGGAAACACGCGCACAGGTTGCGCTCGCCACGTCGGAGGCGAAGATCGTCGCGCACCGCGCCGCGCTCGACGTCAGCGAGAAACTGTTCGACGCCTGTGGCGCCCGCGCCACGCACGCGCCACTCGCGCTCGACCGGTTCTGGCGCAACGCCCGCGTGCATACGCTGCATGATCCGCTCGACTATCGCGTGCGCGACGTCGGCCGCTACGCGCTCACCGGCGCGTTGCCGGAAGTTTCTTTGTACACTTGAGGCGGTTCGCGGCGGCCCGCACGATGCGCCGCGTTTTATCCCCTTCAAGAGATTCCCGGATTGCAGTTCAAACTACCGACCACCGCAACGGCGCCGTTTTGCCCATCCGAGGTGCAAGGCTCGGTGGCCGTCTCGCAAGGCGCGCCTTTCTGGAAGAAAATCCTGCAGTTCGCAGGGCCCGGCCTGCTGATCTCGATCGGCTACATGGATCCGGGCAACTGGGCCACCGACATCGAAGCCGGATCGCGCTATGGCTACAGCCTGCTGTTCGTCGTCATGCTGTCGAGTCTCGCGGCGATGGCGCTGCAATGCCTGAGCATGCGCCTCGGCATCGCGACCGGGCGTGATCTCGCGGCGTTGTCAAGAGAGCGTTATTCGCCGCGTGTGGCGCGCTTTCAATGGCTGCTCGCGGAACTGTCGATCGTGGCGTGCGATCTGGCCGAAGTGCTGGGCGGCGCGCTCGCTTTCCATCTGTTATTCAAATGCTCGCTGACGACCGGCGTGTTGCTGACCGCGTTCGATACGTTGATCGTGCTCGGGCTGAAGGGCAAGAATTTCCGCGATCTCGAAGCGATCATGCTCGGGTTGATCGCGACCATCGGCGTGGGATACATCATCGAGCTCGCGCTGGTGCAGCCGCATTGGCCGTCGGTCGCGCAGGGGTTGATTCCGTCGTGGCAGGCTTTGAGTTCGCGCGAACCCATGTATCTGGCGATCGGCATTCTCGGTGCGACGGTCATGCCGCATAACCTCTATCTGCATTCGTCGATCGTGCAGACGCGCGCGGTGAAGCGCGACCCCGCCAGCATCCGCTCGGCGATCGGCATGTCGCGCATCGACACGATCGCCTCGCTGGTGTTCGCGCTGCTGATCAACATGGCGATCCTGATTCTTGCCGCCGCGGCGTTCCATGCCACCGGCCACAATCAGGTCACCGAAATCGAAGACGCCTACAAGTTGCTCGCGCCCATCGTCGGCACCGGTTTCGCGGCAGTGTTGTTCGCGGTCACCTTGCTCGCCTCGGGACAAAGCTCGACCTTCACCGGCACCGTGGCGGGGCAGGTCATCATGGAAGGCTTCCTGAAGCTGAAGATTCCGTGCTGGCAACGGCGCTTCATCACGCGGGCTCTCGCGTTGATCCCCGCGCTGATCGGCGTGCAGATGATGGGCAACGGTGCGGTCGGCAAACTGCTGGTGGCAAGCCAGGTCGTGCTGAGCCTGCAATTGCCGTTCGCGCTTTATCCGCTGATCCGCATGACCAGCGACCGTTCGTTGATGGGCGAATTCGCCAACACGCTGCTGACGCGGCTCGTCGCGTGGACGCTGTTTGTGGTGATCAGCGCGGCGAACCTGTGGCTGGTGGTGCAGACGGTGGGATTGGCCGGCTGATCCGGCTTTTCGCCGCGTGCCTTGTGACGGCGGTCGGCAGCCGGCCGCCGACGCGAATGGGACGAAAAAAAAGTCCGCTCGGAGGCGGACTTTCCAATCAAGGCTTCGGTTCGAATCGGGCTGGACCTGCCCTCATCGATGCGATCACGCTGCTTGCGCGATCTGCGCTGCTTCGAGCGCTTCCTGGCGAGCGGCTGCGGCTTTCTTCGTCTTGCCGGCACGCGACGGCGGCTGGCAAGCGCCACACACCACGTTATGTTGCAGATCGTGTTTGTGCGCCACGAACTTGCCGGTGCAGCGGCAGCATTTGGTCAATTGCAGAATGTCGGCGTCGAAGAAACGCACCAGCGTCCACGCACGCGTCAAGTCCAGCACCGGTTCGGTTTCGCTGTGCTGGCAATGCTCCAGATACAGCCGATACCCTTTGGTCAGCGCATCCAGATGCGAGCAACGCGCTTCGTTCTTCAGGAACAGGTACGTGTTGTAGAACAACGACGCGTGGATGTTCGCCAGCCACGTCATATACCAGTCCGCCGAAAACGGCAGCATGCCCTTGGGCGGCGATACACCCTTGACCTCACGATACAGGCGGATCATGCGGTCGCGCGAGAGCGTCAATTCACTCTCGAGCACCTGCATGCGTGCGCCCAGTTCGATCAGCGCAATGGCGCGGAATACTTCCTGTGCATCTTCCGTCAGGCTACGCTTGAGCATCGCAGTCACCTCGATTAAGCGAACTGTTCAGCCGGCTGGCCTGCAAGCAGGATCGCCGCGTGAGTCGGTGCAACTGCGGCGTGCTTCGTCGTTTGCGTCAACGCCGACAACATCGAGTGGTCGTTGAAGCGGAAGAAGCACAAAAGCTGATCGGAAGCGGCCAGCTTGACGATCTGCGCGAGCGACAGCCCGGCAAGCAAATCAGCCAGTTCCGACGACAGTCCCAGCCGGAACATGCCGACCGGTTTGTCCTCACGCAACATACGTTGCGCGAGCATGATGTAAGACAAGTTGATCTCGCGGATTGAATCCAGCGTCTCGCTGCTACGGTCCATTTCTGTGTTTTCCGAAGCCCCGAATTACTATGTCGGCATTTTTTGCCGTTATGTCTTTTGTGCCTCGCCGGAAACGCTGTCCTCCGGCTACTGTCACCGCCTGATACAGACAGCGACCTTTTGATACATCGCGTTACATTTCGTAACAGCTTGGGACGAATTGTATGAAGGGTAAAACAAGAAATCAATCCCTTCTCAAAAAAATATCTCAAAAAGATACATCAAATTTCGGTAACTCTTTCACGGTCCTGTAATAGGCAATGCTTGGCGAATTTTCCGCTATCGAGGATTTTTGTCTGATCCATGAAAACCCTTGTATGACGGGCGTTCTGGTGATTCATCTGAGCAAACGATGCGGCCCGGAAGTCGGTCGGTAATTCCAGCCGGACACAGAAAGGAAATAGAAAGCGAGCGCAATATAAAGTAATAAATACCGCTCTTAAGCGCTGCTATGGGGACAAAACAGAGATGTAACAGGTTGGAGCGACCCCAGTTACAAACGAGGCCGCATTTGTAACTTCCTGCGTGAGTTCTAGCAGCCGGTAGGGCGAACGCGTTCGACTTCGAGACCGAACGCCGGCCGCAGGCGTGTGCCCAGCACATTCCCGGCAAAGGCAGCGACCAGCCACAGCCAGCCGTGCAAGCTGCCTGACACGATGCCGCTGAAGTAGGCGCCGATGTTACAACCGTAGGCGAGGCGCGCTCCGTAGCCCAGCATCAGGCCGCCGACCACTGCCGCGATCAGAGAGCGCGCCGGCACTTTCCACACCGGTGCGTAACGCCCGGCCAGCGCCGCGGCCGCCATCGCGCCGAGCACGATGCCGATATCCATCACCGAGGTGACGTCATGTGTAACAGGGGCGGCGAGGGCGCCCGCGTTGGCGTGAGCGGCCCAATACGGCCAATTGGCCACGTCGATGCCGAGCGCGGCAAAGAGCTTGGCGCCCCAGAGCGCGAAGGCCGACGTCACGCCCCACGGACGCCCGGAGAGCGCCAGCGTCGCGAAGTTGAGCAGAACCAGCGCGATCGCGCCGACGAACAGCGGCCACGGGCCGTGCAGCCACGGCGACGTATGCGGCTGGCGCGGCGCCTCATTGACCAGTTGGCCATGACGCCGCCGTTCGATCAGAACGGTCAGTGCCGCAATCGCAGCGAACATGACAAGGTTCAGCACGATGGCCCAGCCCGCGCCGAGCGCGGTCACCATCGAGAGCGGTTTGAGCGACGGCAACGCGGTCCAGAACGGCATATGCGCGGTCGCGACGACCGAGCCGATAACGAATGCCGCCAGCGTAACGATCATGCGGGTGCTGCCGCCACCCACGGTGTACAACGTGCCGGACGCGCAGCCACCGCCCAATTGCATGCCGGTACCGAACATGAACGCCCCGACCAGCACGGACGTCCCCGCCGGCGCGACGAGTCCGACGACCGGATGGCCGAACAGCGTGCCGGCCTGTAGCGCCGGGAAAAACAGCAGCACGCCGAGCGCGAGCATCAGCATCTGGGCGCGCAGGCCGGCGCCGCGGCCGTCGGCGATAAAGACCCGCCACGCCGAAGTGAAGCCGAATGCCGCGTGATAAAGCGACATGCCAAGCAAAGCGCCGACAAGATAGAGCGCCGCCTGGCGGCCGCTGACGGTCTGCGCCAGATAAACGGCGCCGAGCGCGATCAGAACGAGCGCGGCACCGAGCGGTTTCGGATTGATATCGAAACGGCGTGGCACACGCGGAAGTGAAGTAGAGAGGTCGGACATGTGTGAGTTGACTGACAAGCGACGGGTCGAGGCAGCCCGCGGGCGGCTGGAAAGCCGTTTTTAGGGGCGCGTATGACGAAAAAGTAGTCAAAAAAGATAGCACGGATCGCGTGCTGAGGCAGGGCGGTTGGATGAGCGTGACGCGAGGGGATGTTCGTCGCGCCCGGTATCTATTAGATGAACAGCGCCATCAGATCCGCATCATGAAACACACCGCCGACATTCAGCGCGCCGACCTCGCAGCCATATTTGCGAAAGCCGAACGACTCATACAGTGTTCTCGCTGCTTCATTGCGGCTGCCGACCAGCAACTGGATTTGCCGTAGCCCTTCCACGCGCGCGGCCCGCGCCAGCAACTCGTCGAGCAACGCGCGCCCAACGCCGCGGCCCGCGGCTTCCGGCGCGACATACATGCCGATCACCGCGGCTTTGTGCCGCTGCTTGTCGCTAGGGTTACGGATCAGGCCGACCACGCCGATCAACGGCGTTCCGGCCGATGCATAAGCGCCGAGCAAAAAATCGCCTTCAGCCGCACGCGAGCCCTTCAGCATCGCATCGTGTTGTGACGAACCTTTGGCGAGCGCTTCCTCGTAACTCTGGCCGAACGAATCCGGATGCGCTCTCAGTCCACGCAGGCGAAGCTGGAAGTAGTCGTCGCGGTCGTCGGGACCGAGTTGGCGTACGAGTACGGCGTTGTCGTTCAAGTGCATCTCTCCACGTAAATCTGCGAGTGAAAGGACAAGGGCTCTGTGCAGCAGTGTGCCTCGTCTTCTACAGTCGGGCTACGGTTGGCGTGCCGCCTCGGCGCGTTGGCTCTCGCCGAATTCGCGCAATGCCGCCGCGGTTTGCTGATCGGCGGGAAAGAACGCTTCAATGGCGAGCTCCGAGAGCGTCACGTCGACCGGTGTGCCGAACACCGTGGTCGTGCTGAAAAACGACAGCACGCCGATCGGTGTGCGCAGCCGCAGCGGCACGGCGATCTGATTGACGGCGGCGTTGTCGTGCTCGGCCGCTTCCGCCTCCGGTGGCGCAGGATACGCGGCCAGCTCCTCGCGCAGCGCGCTCAGCGTCTCGTCGCCGCTCACGTCGATTTGCCGCTGCAGCCGAGCCAATATGTGCTCGCGCCACGCATGCCAATTGACGATGGACGCCGCGATGCCCTCCGGATGCAAGCTCAGGCGCAGCGCATTGACCGGCGGCTTCAGCAGTTCCGGACTGGCGCCGGTCAGCAGAGGCGCGAGCGCGTTGTTCGCGGCAATGATGGTCCAGTGCCGGTCGATGGCGAGCGCCGGGTAGGGCTCGTGTCCCTTCAGCACCAGGTCGACGGCCTCGCGCGCGGCGGCCAACTGCGGATCCGACAGCGGACGCTCCCGGAACAGCGGCGCGTAACCTGCGGCGACCAGCAGCGCATTGCGTGCGCGCAGCGGCACGTCGAGCCGTTCGGCAAGATGCATGACCATTTCCCGGCTCGGCACGGCGCGACCTGATTCGACGAAGCTCAAATGCCGGGTCGAAATATCGGCTTCAGCCGCGAGCAGCAACTGGCTCATTCTTCGCCGCTGACGCCATTCACGTAGCAGATCGCCGACCGTGCGGCTGGCCGCCGGCGCATGCGACGGAACGGTTTGCGCAAGAGAGAGTGTGTTCATGCCACCGATGATAGCCAACCGGCGCTAGCGATCCATTACCTGAGAGGTAATGGAATACCCCGGAATACACCCGGCCACGCCTACGAAACTCCGGAAACACGCCTCATAGCACAGCCAATCCACGGTACTGGTCAACTGCGAAGCCGGCAGAACGGGAGCCGCGACTCAGGCCGCCGCCACGCTTACCGGCACCGCGTTGAGTTTGACGCCGAGCGCGCGCAGCAGTTTGAACACCGTGTCCATGCGCGGCTTCGAACCGGGCGCGAGCGTTTTGTAGAGGCTTTCGCGCCCGAGTCCGGCGTCTGCCGCAACCTTGGCGATACCGCGCGCTTTGGCGATGTCGGCGATTGCGGCGAGCAGGACGTCGGCGTCGCCGTCTTCAAGCGCTGCGTTGAGATACTCAGCGATCATTTCCTCGCTGTCGAGGTAGTGTGACGCGTCGAACCGCGCGGTTTTGATCTTGCTCATGACAGTTCCTCTCTGATTGCTGCCCACATTGTTTTGGCATGCTTGATATCGGCCGGCTGGGTGGACTTGTCGCCACCGCAGAGCAGCAGATACACCATGCGCCCTTCACGCGCGAAGTAGACCCGATAGCCCGGGCCGCAGTCGATGCGCATTTCGGATACACCGTCTTCCAGCAATTTCACGTCGCCGAAATGCCCGCGTTCCGCACGCCGGATCCGCACGAGTATCTTTGCCCTCGCTCGTAAATCCGCGAGCCGTGCAAGCCAGGTGTCGAATTCCTCGGTGCGGTTGACCTCGTACACAGGTGGTGAACCGATCTGCTGAGCATTGTATCCTTGTGGATACGGTCTTGCAAGTGTGAAAACCATATTGAAAAAGGGCCCCCGTGTCCGTGGTAGTCGAGTACGTCGTATGCCGCGCGCGGCGCTGCGCGGCTCCCATTTGCCACACGAGGTTAGCGGCTGCCGCCGCGGCTGACGACTCGGCCGGATGGCCAATCCGACGAACAACGAAGCGCGTGCGAATGCTTACCTCCCACGTAATCGACGCACCGCGCCCAAGCCGTCAATCTTCACTCCGAGCCCGCCGCATACAACGTGTCTGCCGAGCGTAGTGCTCAGTCATGCCAATGAAGGAGTCTGGAGATGAACGCGCATACCGATCTGATCGACCGTTATTTCGACACCTGGAACGAAACCGATGGCGCGCGCCGTCGCGAGTTGATCGCCGCGACTTGGAGCGCCGACGCCGACTATCGCGACCCGCTGCTGGCAGGCGCCGGCCACGACGGCATCGACGCGATGATCCGCGCGGTGCACGAGCGCTTCCCGTATCACACGTTTCGCCGAACGGGCCAGGTCGACGGCTTTGCCGACCGGCTGCGCTTCTCGTGGGAGCTGACCACGCCCGCGGGCGACGCGATCGTGAAGGGATCCGACTTCGGCGTGGTCGATTCGCATGGACGCTTGCAGGCCGTCACCGGCTTCCTCGACCAGGTGCCCGACGGCGTCTGAGCACCGCTTTCTTACGGAGACAATCATGCACGAGCCCGCTGCCGCCGCAGTCCCCCAAACGGCCATCGCGTTTGAGCGCCTGTCGGGCGCCGTCGACTCGCTGTCCAGCGTAATCGCCGGTTTCGCGCTGCTCGCCGGTGCGCGCGCGTTCATGTTCATCGCGCTGCTGGGCTGGCGCGAGCCGGTGTTGGGCGGCGCGGGTCTCGTGCTGCTGGCGGTGGTCGGCTGGCTGCGCTGGCAGTGTGGCGGCGCCGCGACTCTGCCGGCCATGCAGCACGTTCGGCCGACGACTCGTACCGGCAACGCAACCTGCAGCCGCCACGCGCCACCCTCGACGAATGCCCGCAAGGTTGCTTGCTACAATCGTCCGCTGGAATGCGATTCGACGCGCGGACACGCTTTCGTCGAGCCGGGCGCCTGCCGCTTCGGCCCGGCTCGAACGCGGGTGTGGACCGCTCGCTTCGCGCGACCGATAACCAACGTCCAAACCTCGGCGGTCAGCCGCCAATCGGACCACAAGGAGACACCGTGCTGAAGAATCTGGACCCGCTGCTGAACGCCGACATACTGCATGCGCTGCGCGCGATGGGCCATGGCGACGAACTCGTCATCTGCGACGCCAATTTTCCCGGCGACTCGGTGGCACGCGAAAGCGTGCTGGGCAAAGTGCTGCGCCTCGACGGCGTGAGCGCGCCGCGCGCGATTCGCGCGGTGCTGTCGGTGATGCCGCTGGATACGTTCATCGAGCATCCCGCGTCGCGCATGGAAGTCGTGGGCGAGCCGCACACGATTCCGGCCGTGCAGCGCGAGGCACAGGTCGAGGTCAACGCCGCGGAAGGGCGCGATGTGCCGTTCGCGTCGATCGAGCGGTTTGCGTTTTATGAGCGGGCGCGCAAGGCGTATTGCGTGATCGCGACTGGCGAAGAACGCGGCTATGGTTGCTTCGTCTTCACGAAGGGCGTTCTGCTCGCGCCGGACGCGCCTCAGTCGTAACTTTCGTCAGCGCCATCGCGGCGCGATGCCATGCGCGCAACGTGCCAGCCGACGTACGCGAATCTCGCGCACGTGCTAACTTTTCGTCTGGCCGCTGGCGGCGGATCGGCCTGATCCGTCGCGGCGCATCGCCTCACATCACGGTGACGAAAACCATGAGCTTCTCGATAGACAGCCTCGATCATCTCGTTCTGAACGTCGCCGACGTGGAAGTCAGCGCGGAGTGGTACACACGTATGCTCGGCATGCGGCGCACCGAGTTCGAGTCGCGCACCGGCACGCGGGTGGCGATGTTTTACGGCAATCAGAAGATCAATCTGCGGCCCGCGACCGCCGATACCGTCGCGTGGTTCACCGGCCGCGAGACGGTGCCCGGCAGCGCCGATCTGTGCTTCATCACGACCACGAGCCCGGCCGAGGTTAAGGCGCATTGGCTCGCCCAAGGCGTCGAAATCGAGGCCGGCCCGGTGGAGCGCGACGGCGCGCGCGGCAAGATGACCTCGGTGTATTGCCGCGATCCGGACGGCAATCTGATCGAAGTCGCAACGTATCCTCAAGCATAAGCACGGCGGCGATTCCGCCATCGGCACGCAGCGCGGACGCTAACGAGCGGACCGCTCGAACACCTTTTTCCTTCCCGACATGCGGCGCGTCCCGTGCCGCTCATCCGCGTCCGAGCTAGGAAAAGGCGGGCAAACCGCCTATTGTCAGGTGCAAAGTGGGGAACTGCGGGCTGTTGGCCGGGTCTGCTGCTTATTCATTTACAGGAGCCCCTCATGTCGCGTCCCGTCGATTCCGGCGTTATCCTCATCGCACGTATTGCGCTTGCCGTGCTGTTCCTGTGGGGCGGTGTGATGAAACTGCTGGGCTATGCGGGCTTTGTCGGCTACCTGCATTCGAAGGGCGTGCCGTTCGTGCAGATCGCCGCGCCGATTGCAACGGCGGTCGAGGCGCTCGGCGGTCTGTTGCTGATCGTCGGCTTCAAGGTGCGGCCGCTCGCGCTGATCATGGCGGTGTACACGGTGGCGACGGCGGTGCTGGGCCACGATTTCTGGAATGTCACCGACGCCGCCTTGCAACGCGACATGGTCATCCATTTCTGGAAGAACATCGGCATTGCCGGCGGTTTCCTGCTGCTGTTCGTGACGGGCGCGGGCCGTCTCAGCATCGACGGTGCGCGAGCGCCGCGTGGCGGACTCGGCCTTTGACGCGGCAGTTGAGGTAGTCTGTGCAGGTCGCTTTCGATTCTGGCTGTAACCAAGGGAGCAAATAATGATTCAAAGTTTTGAGCAAACCATTGGCGGCAAGGCCACGCAGTTGTGCGCGAGTCTTGGTGAAGGGCCCACGCCGCATCGGGTGATTATCAGTCTGGCTGATTCGGCGAAGACGCTGGTCGTTCTGGATGCGTCCGGGTTCATCAGTACGATCAAGGCCGAGATCGAGGAGCCGGAAAAGCTGATCGCCGACGCCATCGCCAAAGCGCAAAACGAAGGGCTGATCGAGCGCGCAATCGACACTGGCACGATCCAGGAAGCGTCGCTATAAGCCAGGCAGTACAGGGTTGTAGCGCGCTACCGCCGGATTACCGGTAACGACCCCCGCCATGCGCAGGCATCGCGGGGTCGTTTTTTGTGCGCACGATATCGAGAGCCGCCACCCTCAGTGCGATTCGCCGACCCGTTCGCGACAAGGATGGCGACGCGCGGAGTCGGACGACTGCGGCTGCGGATGCACGAAGCAACTCAGCACGCCGCCGATCGCCAGCAAGCCGACCGAGACGGCAGTCGACGCCCGCATGCCCGAGACGATCTGCGTGGCGGCCGCGCCGCTCGCCAACGCGCCGAAGGCCGCCACGCCGACCGCGCCCCCTGCCTGCCGCGCCGTATTCAACACGGCGGAGGCCGTACCGGCGCGTGCCGCGTCCGTCGAGGCGAGCACGGCGGTGGTCATCGCCGGGACCGCGAGGCCCATGCCGGACGGAATCAGCAGGAACGGCAGCAGCAGGCCGACGAGCGGTGTGCCGGCGTCGACGAAATGCAGCAGGCCATAGCCGAGCCCTGCCGTGATCGCGCCCGCGATCATCGGCACCCGCACGCCGAAGCGGCCGACCACCCAGCCGCTCGCCACATTCGACAGCAGAAAGCCGCCCGTCAACGGCAGGAACGCAAGGCCCGCCTGCAACGGCGTATAGCCGCGCACGCGCTGCAAATACAGGCTCAGCACGAACACCATGCCGTAATAGGTGAGATTCACGCAGATGCCGAACAGCACCGCCACGCTGAAGGAGCGCTTGCTGAAGAGCGAGAGCGGCAGCATCGGCGCCGCGACGCGCGATTCGACCACGATAAAGGCGCCTGCTGCGATCAGCGCAAGCACGAAGCCGCCGGCCACGAGCGGGTGACCGAGCCCCAGCGGCCGCCATTCGATCACGGCGGCGACAAACGCGGTCAGCGCGACGATGGCAAGACACTGGCCACTCAGGTCGATGCCGCGCGGCTTCGTGTCGGGAGCGCCGGCTGCCGCCGATTGCGGGCTTTGACGCGTCGTGGCCTCGGGCCGTGGCACCCATAGCAAGGTCGCCAGAAAGCCGGCCGCGCAAATCGGCAGATTGACGAGAAAGATGCTGCGCCAGCCGAACGCCGCGATCAGCAGGCCGCCGGCCACCGGTCCCGCCGCGATCGCAATCGCGCCCGCCGCGGTCCACAGCCCGACCGCGCGAGCACGCAGTTTGGGATCGTGTCCGTACGACTGATTGAGCAGTGCCAGCGAGTTCGGCAGCATGGCGGCGGCGCCGACGCCTTGCAGTGCGCGCGCGGCGACCAGCATGGTCGCGTCGAGCGCGAGGCCGCAGGCGAGCGATGCAAGCGCGAACAGCACGATGCCGGCTGCGTACAGGCGCCGCGCGCCGAAGCGGTCGCCGAGCGCGCCGGCGGACAGCATCAGCACGGCGAACGCGAGCGTGTAAGCATCGACGACCCATTGCAGGCCCGCGACATTCGCATGCAGATCCGCGCCGATTCTCGGCAGCGCGATGTTGACGATGGTCACGTCGAGTTGCGTGACGACGAAGCCGACACTGACCGTCGCGAGAACACGGCCGAGTGCGGATGAGTGTGGGGAATTTGAGGAGTTCATGCGATACATCGTAGGCCCGATGCAGCGCACCATGTTTCGGAGCGGCGTGAAGTGTCGATGTCACGCGCAAGCGCGGGGCGCGTCGAGCCCGATGATGCAAAAAAAACGGCGCACCGTTTGCGCACGCCGTCTTTGTAAAGCAGAAGCAGCCGATTTAACGCTTGTGCGGCGCGTCCTTGATGAACAGCGTGGTCAATGCCCCGAGAATGCATATCGCACCGACATACATCGGCGCGGCCATCGGATTGGACTTCATCATCAGCGACACGGCGATCGGCGTGAGGCCGCCGAACACAGCGTACGCGACGTTGTACGAGAACGAAATACCCGAGAAGCGCACCACCGGCGGGAATGCCTTGACCATCACGAACGGAATCGCGCCGATCACGCCGACGAACAGGCCCGCCACCGCGTACAGCGGCACCAGCGCCGAGGTGTCAGCGGCGAGTTGCTGGAACATCACGTAGTACGTCACCGCCAGCGCCAGGCCGCCGATGAAAATCGTGCGCCCCGCGCCGATGCGGCCGGCAATCGAGCCCGCCATCACGCAACCTATCGTCAGGCACAGCGTCGCCACGCAGTTCGCCAGCAGCGCGGTGGCCGGCGCGATGTGGAACTGCTTTTGCAGCAGCGTGGGCGTCATCAGGATCACCACGACGATCGCGGCCGAGAGCATCCACGTGAGCAGCATCGAGACGATCACGGCGCGGCCGTGGTCGCGCAGCACGGCCTTGAGCGGCACTTCGGCGGCAATCGCCTTGCGCTGCTTGAGTTCGGCGAACACCGGCGTCTCATGCAGCCAGCGGCGCAGGTAGACCGAGAACATGCCGAACACGCCGCCCACCAGGAACGGAATGCGCCACGCGTACGCGGAGATTTCCGACGGCGCGAAGTTGCGGTTCACCGCCGAGGCGATCAGCGAGCCGAGCAGGATGCCCGCCGTGAGGCCGGCCGTCAGCGTGCCGCATGCATAACCGATGTGCCGCTGCGGCACGTGCTCTGAGACGAACACCCAGGCGCCCGGCACTTCACCGCCGACCGCCGCGCCTTGCATCACGCGGAACAGCAGCAGCAGGACCGGCGCCAGCACGCCGATGCTGGTGTAGGTGGGCAGCAGGCCCATCATCAGCGTCGGCACCGACATGAGCAGCACGCTCAGCGTGAACATGCGCTTGCGGCCGAACAGGTCGCCGAAATGCGCCATGATAATGCCGCCGAGCGGCCGTGCCAGATAGCCCGCGGCGAAGATGCCGAAGGTTTGCACCTGACGCAGCCAGTCCGGCATCGCCGCCGGGAAGAATAGCTGGCCGATCGCCGGCGCGAAAAACACGAAGATGATGAAGTCGTAGAACTCCAGCGCCCCGCCGAGGGCGGCGAGTCCGAGCGTCTTGTAATCGCTGCGCCCAAGAGGGCGTGGGGTGACAGCCTGCGCTCCACCCAGATTTGTCGCTTGCATTGCTTGTGTCTTGTCTTGAATTGGGAGCCACACGTAGCGCGTGGAAATACGGCGGTCGTCGGGCGAGAAGTGTGGCAGGCGCTGGGTAGAGCACGGGACACCGGCGCGCCGGTCCGGGTAAGGCAAGCGCGATGACGATTGAGGCCAGGCGGGGATTTTACAGGATGAAAGCCGAACGCTTCGGGAAGTGCTTAATTAGATTGGGGAAAGTTCCCCGAACGGTGCGTCTTTCAGTAGCAATAGGACTACGTCTTGGGAAATGTCGCAATCGCTTGTGGGAATGTGATGCAGTGCTGTCGGGACAGATTGATTCATATGTAAATTAGGATTGCTCCTATGGGATGGAATGGGCCCGCCTCTGAGAATCGCGTCCGAGCTATCAGTTAAGAGTCATCCCATGCGTATTGCCATTCTTCAACGTGACCTGGTCATGCGTCAGTCGATCGAAAAGGTCCTGACGGCCACCGGTCATTCCTGCACGACCTTTGACGACGGCCTGAGCATGTCGAGAACGCTCGCGCGTTCCACCGTGGACCTGCTGGTGCTCGACTGGCAGGGCCTGCGTCTCTCCGGCGCCGAGGTTTTGCGGGCGGCGCGCGCGGTGGGCGGCGATCGTCTGCCGGTCATCTTCGCCTCGGTGGACACGGCGGAGGAAAACATCGTGCGCGCGTTCGTCGCCGGAGCGGACGACTATGTCGCGTTGCCGTTGCGCGCAGCCGAGTTTCGCGAGCGGGTCGCGGCGCTGCTGCGGCGGGCGTATCCGGACCGGTTCAGCTCCGCGAGTTTCAATGTCGGTCCGTACCACTTCGACACGCACCGCCAACTCGTCATGCTGCGCGGCCAGCCGGTCCAGCTATCCGGCACCCAGTACCGGCTGGCGTCGCTGTTCTTCTCCAACATTGGCCGCGTGCTCTCGCGTGATCACATCTTCGCCATGGTGTGGGGCCGCGAGTTCCGCGAATTCACCCGCACGATCGACAGTCACGTTTCGCGGCTGCGCCTCCTGCTCGAGATCGAGCCGCAAAACGAATTCCGGCTGCAACCGGTTTATAAAAGCGGCTACCGGCTGCTGCATCTGCGTCAGGGCGAAGCCGCCGATATCGATGCGGATATCGGTGTCGTGAGGCAAGCGGCCTGACGCCACCCAGCCGCGTCAGATCAAATCTGCGGCAGCGCGGGGCGTGTTTCGAGCGCCTTGCGAATCAACGCTTCGACCGCCTTGCGTTCGTCACCGGCCAGCGGCAGACGGGGCGGGCGCACCGGCTCGGTGCCCAGTCCGACGATCGCTTCGGCGAGCTTGATGTTCTGTACCAGCTTCGCCGATACGTCGAGCGCGAGCAGCGGTGCAAACCAGCGGTAGATCGCCCGCGCTTCCTCGAGGCGTCCGGCCTTCAGCAGCTTGTAGATCACCACCGTCTCGCGCGGAAACGCGCACACGAGACCGGCCACCCAGCCATGCGCGCCCATCAGGATCGCCTCCATCGCGAGATTGTCGACGCCGCAGAGAATCGCGAAACGGTCGCCGACCGCATTGATCAGATCGGTCACGCGCCGCACATCGCCGCATGATTCCTTGATCGCGACGATCTTCTCCTCGTCGGCGATTTCCGCGAACATCTCGGGCGTCATGTCGACGCCGTAGGCAAGCGGATTGTTGTAGATCATCAGCGGCAGCGCGCTCGCGTCAGCGACGCTGCGGAAATGGTGCAGCGTCTCGCGGCGGTCCGACAGATAGCGCAGCCCCGGCAGCACCATGTAACCGGCCGCGCCATGACGGCTGCCCGCTTCGGCCTGACGGCAGGCGTCGAGCGTGCTGTTTTCGGCGATCGTCAACAGGACCGGCACGCGGCCGCGCGAGGCCTCGACGGCGATGTCGAGTACTTGCAGCTTTTCATCCAGCGAAAGCGTCGACGCTTCGCCCAGCGATCCGCACACGATGATGCCGTCCACACCCGCTTCGATCTGCGCCTCGATATTCTTGCCGGTCCATGCACGGTCTATGCTGAAATCCGCGTTGAATTTGGTGGTGACTGCGGGCAATACGCCTTCCCAGATATGCGCCACGACTGCTCTCCTGAGTGTGATGTGTTCAAGCGCAGTGTAAGCAGGGAAAATCCTGCCGTCTTGCGTGAATCGCGCGTGGCGAATGACGATTTCAGCACAGCCGCTTTGCCTGTAGCGTCGCAGGATCAAGGCGGCTGGCTTAATTCGGGATGGAAGGCGGGGCGCGTCGAGAGCGCGTGACTGGCATGATGCTGTGTGCTCCGAGCCACGCCCGTTGTGCGTCCCGCACGCGTGCTCGGGCCGCGGTGTGCGTGAGCGAGCAAAGTCGCCGCAGCGTCGCGTAGTTATGCCGAAATCGTCACAATCCACGCGCAAGCACACCAAGACTCGACCGGCCGCGCTTTCTACCATGAGCATCATGAAAACCTTGGACATCATCGACTCGCACACCGGCGGTGAACCGACCCGCCTCGTGGTGTCGGGCGGCCCGGATCTGGGCGGCGGCACGTTAGCGCAACGGCTCGACGTGTTCCGCACGCAGTTCGACGACTGGCGCGCGGGCATCATCACCGAACCGCGCGGCTCGGACGTGGTGGTGGGCGCGCTGCTCTGCGAGCCGGACGACCCTACGTGCGCGGCCGGCGTGATCTTTTTCAACAACGTCGGCTATCTCGGCATGTGCGGGCACGGCACGATCGGTCTCGTCGTCTCGCTGGCGCACCTGGGACGGATCGGGCCGGGGCGTCATCGGATCGAGACGCCGGTCGGCATCGTCGAAGCGACGCTCAATGAGGACGGCAGCGTTGCCGTGCGCAACGTGCCGGCGTATCGCTATCGCGAGTCCGTGCAAGTGGACGTGCCGGGTCACGGCGTGTTGACCGGCGATATCGGCTGGGGCGGCAACTGGTTCTTTCTCGTCGCCGACCACGGGCGCGCGCTGGAGGCGTCGCGCATTGGCGAATTGACGGCGTTCAGCGGGGCGATTCGCGACGCGCTGATCGCGCAGCGCGTCACCGGCGCGGAAGGTGCGTTGATCGACCACATCGAACTTTTCGGACCTGGTTCGCGCGACGGTATCGACAGCCGCAGCTTCGTGCTCTGTCCCGGCAGCGCGTACGACCGCTCGCCATGCGGCACCGGCACGAGTGCCAAAGTGGCCTGCCTCGCCGCCGACGGCAAACTGGCCGAAGGCGCGGTGTGGCGGCAGGAGAGCATCATCGGCAGCGTGTTCGAGGCGAGCTATCGCCATGCCGGCGATGGCGTTCACGTGATTCCCACCATCACCGGTCACGCGTACGTCACGGCAGAGGCGCGCCTGTGCTTCGACGAGCGCGATCCCTTCGCCTGGGGCATCCGCACGGCATGACCGCGGACGCGCTGATCGTCGGGGCAGGCATTGTCGGCGCGGCCTGCGCGTCGGAACTGGCGGCGCTTGGCATGCGGGTCGAGGTGCTCGACGCGCAGGGCATCGGTGGCGGCGCGACGGCGGCGGGCATGGGCCACATCGTCGTGATGAACGACTCGCCGGCGGAATTCGCGTTGAGCCGCTATTCACGAGACTTGTGGCTGGAACTCGCGCCGCAACTGCGTCCGCGCGATGCGTTCGCGCGCTGCGGCACGCTCTGGGTCGCCGCCGACGAAGAAGAGTGGCAGGCCGCCCGCGCGATGCATGCCGCGTTCGAGGCTCAGGACATTGCCGCGCAATTGCTCGATGCGCCCGCTTTGCGGGCTTGCGAGCCGGCGCTGGCGGCGTCGCTGGCGGGCGGTTTGCGGATCGAGCACGACAGCATCGTGTATGCGCCGACCGTCGCCGAGTGGCTGCTGACGCGATCGCCGGGCGCTGCGAAGATCCGCGTGCGACTGGCTGCGGTGGTGGCATCGGTCAGCGCGGGCGGCGTTACGCTTGCGGACGGCGAGCGAGTTGGCGCTGCGCACGTCATCGTGGCCAATGGTCTGGGTGCGCAGCAATTGGTGCCGTCGCTGCCAGTGCAGCCGAAGAAAGGCCACCTGCTGATCACGGACCGCTATCCCGGACTGATCCGGCATCAACTGCTCGAACTCGGCTACATCAAGAGCGCGCATCACGCGGTCGGCACCTCGGTGGCGTTCAATGCGCAGCCGCGGCCCACGGGACAATTGCTGATCGGCTCGTCGCGCCAGTTCGACACCACGGATCCCGCCGTCGAGATGCCCGTGCTCGCGCAGATGCTGCAGCGCGCCGCACGCTATCTGCCGGTGCTGCCGACGCTCAATGGCATTCGCGCGTGGACCGGGTTTCGCGCGGCCTCGCCGGACGGCCTGCCGCTGATCGGTCCGGCCGGCGAATTCGCGCCCGGCGTGTGGCTCGCCACCGGTCACGAGGGTTTGGGCGTGACGACCTCGCTCGCCACCGCGAAGTTGCTTGCCGCGCAGATCGTAGGGATCGCCGCGCCGATTCCTGTCGAGCCTTATTTGCCTGTTCGTTTTGTTGAGAAGGTGATTCATGAGTAGCGCGAGGGCCACGGTACGCGTGAGCTTGACGATCGACGGCCAGAGTATCGACGTCGAGGCCGGCACGACCGTGGCCGCGGCGCTCATGTTAGCGGGCGTCCGCAGCACGCGTCTATCGGTGAACGGCCAGCCTCGCGCCGCGCTGTGCGGCATGGGCGTGTGCCAGGAGTGTCGCGTGACGATCGACGGCCGGGCACATGCGCTGGCGTGTCAGACTCTGTGCCGCGAAGGCCAGATCGTTCGTACCCAGGACGGGGTGGGCACGCGATGAAACACCACTTCGACATTGTCATCTTCGGCGCCAACTTGGGCGAGTTGAGCGAAGCGGCGGGCACGCGATGAGACAGCACTTCGACATTGTCATCGTCGGCGCCGGTCCCGCCGGTTTGAACGCCGCGCACGCCGCTGCGCGCGCGGGCGCTACGGTTGCGCTCCTCGACGACAATCCACGCGCGGGCGGCCAGATCTGGCGTCAAGGTCCGGGCCACGCGCCGCAGGCGCCGCTGCACAACCTCCTCACTGCGATCAGCGGGCAAAGCACCATCGCGCACTGGCCGTCGACTCGCGTGATCGCGCCGCTGGGTCCACGCGGCTTGCTGCTCGAATCGGCGGAGCGCGGCGGCGCGTGTGTCACCTATGAGCGCCTGATTCTCGCCACCGGCGCACGTGAACGGCTTCTGCCGTTCGCCGGCTGGACCTTGCCCGGCGTGACCGGCGCCGGCGCGCTGCAGGCGCTCATCAAAGGCGGCATGCCGGTGCGTGACGAGCGGATCGTGATTGCCGGCAGCGGGCCTTTGCTGATCGCGGCGCTCGCGACTGCGCGTGCGGCGGGGGCACGGGTGGTGGCGGTGGCGGAGCAAGCTTCGGCGTTCGACGTCGCGCGTTTCGGCATTTCGCTGCTGGCCGCGCCCGCCAAGTTGCGGCAAGCGGTCGGCATGACGCGCGGGTTCGCGGGCCTGCATTACTGGACCGGCAGTATCGTCGAAGAAGCGCAGGGCGACGGCCGCGTCGAGCGTGTCACCATCCGGCGCGGCCGCGACAGCAAGCGCGTCACGCTTGACTGCGACCGCGTCGCCTGTGGCTATGGACTCGTGCCGAACATCACGCTGGCTCAGGCGCTCGGTTGCGCGATCAGTGAAGCGGGCGAGATCGTCGTCGACGACGAGCAGCGTACGTCTGTCGAGGGCGTGTTGGCGGCGGGCGAGTGCACGGGCGTCGGCGGCGCGGAACTGGCCGGCGTGGAGGGCGAGATCGCCGGCCTCACTGCAAGTGGCGCTGCCGAAGGCCGTGCCGCCCTCGACGCGCAACGCGCGCGATGGCGCCGGTTCGGCCGCCGCGCCGAAACCGCCTTCGCCCTGCGGGACGCCGCGCGCACACCACCCGCCGATGCCACGCTGCTCTGCCGCTGCGAGGACGTGAGCATCGGCGAGGTGCGCGCCTTCGCCGACTGGCGCGAGGCCAAGCTGCACACCCGCTGCGGCATGGGCGCCTGCCAGGGACGAATCTGCGGCACGGCGGCGAACCTGTACTTCGGTTGGCCGTCCGGCGCGCCGCGTCCGCCCTTCAGTCCGGCGCAAATCGGCACGTTGATGGCGGCGATCGCGGAACCGCCTCAGCTTGAATGACCCGTTCGCCGACACGCCAGCGGATATTGTCGGCGGCGGCGCGGCCCTATAATCGACCGCACATGCGAGACACCTGGCACGAGGCCACAAGTCCCGAGCGTCGGTCGTCAGGCGGCAAGCGTCAAGCGGCAACAAAGCAACCGGCAACGATGCAACCGGCAACAAAGCAACCGTAAGCACCCAACGCCGCAAAACCGAACACTCGCCCGACTGCCCCCATCAACGCACGGACCAACGGAACCCGCACGATGAACACGCTGGCTCATCCGCTCGAACCGGACGACGCAACGCTGTCCGGCATGCTGTCGCACTTCAGGCTGCTCGAGCCGGTGTTCGACGCGATGCCGGACGTCGTGTTCTTCGTCAAGGACGCTGAGGCACGCTACGCGCTGGTCAACCGCACGCTCGCGTCACGCTGCGGCTTCAAGGAAAAGTCCGCGCTGCTCGGCCGGACCGCCGAGGACGTGTTCCCGCGCCGCTTCGGACGCATCTACACGGCGCAGGACAAGGCGATCATCAACGTCGGCAATCAGATGATCGATCAACTCGAACTGCATCTGTATCCCGGGCGCCAGCCGGGCTGGTGTCTGACCTGCAAGCAGCCGCTGCGCGATCCCGCCGGCAAGGTGGTCGGCCTCGCCGGCATTTCCCGCGATCTGAAAGCGGACGAAAGCAGCCATCCGGCCTACAGCCGGCTCGCCGCGGTCGTGCAGTCCATCCAGGAAAATTACGTTCAGCCGTTGAATCTGAAGCAGCTCGCGGCAATGGCGGATATGTCGGTCGCGCAACTGGAGCGCTACTTTCACAAAGTGTTTCATCTGACGCCGCGTCAGGTGCTGCTGAAAACCCGGCTGGACGCCGCCACGGCGCTGCTGGTTTCGCACGACAAGGTCACCGACGTCGCCGCGTTGTGCGGCTACACCGACCACAGCGCGTTCACGCGGCAGTTCAAGGCGACCGTCGGCATCACGCCGACCGAATACCGCATGCTGCTGCACGGCACTTCGCGGAGCTGAAACGCTGCACATGGCTCGTCGCAAGCATCATTACTACGTCTACGTCGTCGCGCTGGACGACAAGGTCTGGAACGAGGCGCGCTTTCGCCGCGCGAATCCGGACTACCGGTTCGACAAGCCTTGCGTGTATGTGGGAATGACGGGACTGGACCCGGATCTGCGCTTCGACCGGCATAAGGCCGGCATTCAGGCCAATCGCTATGTGCGCGATTACGGCTTGCGCCTCGTGCCCGAACTGTATGAGGTGTTCAATCCCATGCCTTACCGCGGCGCACAGGACATGGAAGTGGAATTGGCGATTGGACTGCGTGAAGCGGGGTACGGCGTGTGGCAGGCATGAGCCGTGTGTGGCGGCCGTGGTGTTCGTCAGTCGCTCTGGCCGGCGTTTGGCTGGACTAAAGGGCCTGAGCCCCGGCTGGACGCGCGCGCCTTCGAACGCAGCTGGAGCAGCGCGCGTTACTTCACACCGAGGCCACGCAGCACGGCGTTACCTTCAGGCGTCAAACGGATATGTGAAGCGCCGGCGTCGCCGGAAATCGTTTCGATCAGACCGGCCTCGTGAAGCTGCGGAATCTCAGGTTTCGCGGATGCGTCGATCGGCGCGTGCAGCAACAGCAGCAGCGTCGCCAGTTCGTGGTGGCTCAGCAGGCGGCGCAGGATGGTGGGCCGCTTGGCCGGCGCCGGTGCGTCGTTCGTGTTGTGATCGGGCTGGTTCATGGTTCGCACCTTGTGCGGGATAGTGTCGGGTGGATGATGCGGACGAAGTCTTAAACGATTCTTAAGACACCATTGTCCTGTAACACCGTGACACGAAGATTGCACCGGACCCTGTTACCGATTGTCACACTTATGCCCGCAAAACCCCTACGGGGCGCAGGTTTTGCCCGCCGACTCGATCCACAGGTTGCTGACGTGGCGCTTGCCCGCATAGAAACGGTAAGTCGTGGCACCGTTGTCGCTTCGCACCTTGACGATATTCGAATCGCCGAAGTCGAGCATCTGGCCTTGCGGGATCGCCGTGGATTTGAACGCGGCGTCGTGGCTGGTGGCCAATTGCGTGAGGCACGAGACCACGTCGTTGACGGAGCGCTGCGTGGTGGTATCCGTGACGGGCTCGCCGGCATCCGGATTCTTCTGGAAATACGCACAAGCGCTGAGGAGCAGGGGAACTGACAGGACTACGGCAAACTTCTTCATATCTCTCCTGGCGTTACATTCGGCAGACAACGGCACGTGCGACGCCCGCACGTGGCACAGCCGCGCGGCATTGGCCGCGAAAGCAAGCGCCATTATATCGGTGCGGCGCGGCTACCCCCGCCGATGCCGCACACGCCGTGCCCGCCTGGCCCGGATGGCCGGCGTGAATTTGCCTGCGTGACCCGCTGACGGCCTATTTGCGCCGCTGAGCCTGCGCGGCGAGCCGCACGGCGGCATTGGCCGCGCCATAGCCGTCGTAGCCGCCGCGCCGCTCGACGATCTCCATGAAGAAGCGCTGGTCGAGCTGTTCCGTGTAAGTGTGGAAAAACTCGCCGCCGCGCTCGTCGCGGTCGTACAGGATGTTATTGGCGCGCAGCGCCTCGAGCGTCTCGTCCGGCAACGCGTAGCGGGCGGCCAGATCCTCGTAGTAATTGCGCGGGATGCGCAGCACCGGCAAGCCGTCGGCGACGAACTCGGGAATCGCGCTGAATATGTCGCTGGTGCTGAAGGCGACGTGGTTCAGCCCCGACCCGTGATAGGTGTGCAGCGCCTCGGCCACCGCCGTGTGATGGTCCACGGAGGCGTTCAGCACGATACGCACCGACCCGTCACCGCTGCGCAGCGCCCGGCTGCGCACGAGTCCATACGGATCGGGCACCAGCACGCCGGGCTCGGCCTGAAACCCCAAAGCGGTTCTCAGAAACAGCACCCACGTATCCAGCGAATTCGCCGGCACCGACAGGCACACATGGTCGATGCGGCTGAGCGGCCCCACTTCGCTCGGACCGTTGATGTCGGTAAGGACGAAATCGGCCTCGAACAAGGTGGGCTGATCCGGCGTTTCGTCGACGAAATAGTTCAGGCTGCTGTCCGGCGCCTGCACGGCGGGCAGCACGCGCTCGTTCGGGCCGATTTGCCCGGAAAACGGCGCGTAGCCGAAGCCGGCGGCGCGCTCGAACGCCTGATTGGCGTCGTCCACGCGAAACGCCGACGCGCACAGCGACAAGCCATGCTGCTGGAAGAACGCATTGGCGAACGAATCCGGCTCGGCGTTCAGCACGATCGAGGCCGCGCCGTGCTGATACAGCGTGACTTCTTTCGAACGATGCCGGCCCGCCTCGCGAAAGCGCAGTTTGCCAAGCCAGTCGACGAGTTGGGCGCGCGTGGTGTGGTCGACCGCGAACTCGAGAAACTGATAGCCGACGTGCGCGGGCGCCGCGGGCGAGCGATACAGGTCGCCGACCGGCTGCTGCGTGCTTTCGAGCAGCGCGCGGGTCTGTTCCTCGAGGAACAGCAGCGAGCGATGACCGTCCGCGGCCGTGATGGTGGTGGGGGCGGCGCGAAAGCCGTCGTTGAAAATTTCCAGCGAAAGCGGGCCGCTGTAGCCCGTTTTCACGACTTGCGCGGTGAAATTGGCCAGATCGAAATCGCCTTGGCCCGGGAAGCAGCGGTAGTGGCGGCTCCATTCGAGCACGTCCATGGCGAGCTTCGGCGCGTCGGCGATCTGCACGAAGGCGATGCGATCGCCCGGAATGTCGGCGATCGCGTCCACCGTGTCGTCGAGCGACAGCGTGTGAAAGCTGTCGAGCACGAGCCCAAGGTTGGGATGATTCACGGCGTTCACGAGCTTCCACGCGTGCCGGTAGGTCTTGACGTGCTTGCCCCACGCGAGCGCCTCATAGCCGGCGATCACGCCCGCCGCCTCCGCCGCGCGGGCCAGCGCGCCGAGCTGGTCGGTCATCAGCGAATCGTCGCCGATGGTGTCCGGCGAAACGTTGCTGCACACCAGAATCCGGTCCGTGCCCAGTTCATGCATGACGTCGAACTTACGCCTGGCGCGGTCGAGATTGCGCTCGAGACGCTCCGGGCTGACACCGTCGAAATCGCGGAACGGCTGAAACAGCATGATTTTCAGCCCGAGATCTTCGGCGATGCGCCGCACGTCGGCGGGCGAGCCGTCGAAATACAGCAAATCGTTCTCGAAGATCTCGACGCCTTCGAAGCCCGCCGCCTGGATCGCGGTCAGCTTCTCGACGAGGGTTCCGCTGATCGACACGGTGGCAATCGAACGTTGCATGAACGGCTCCTGCAAAAACAATCAAACGGCTGTTGAATAGGGCGCGCAACGGCCTGGCGCGCGACACTCGCAGATCCCGCTGGCTGACATGCTGCAATGCGGAAAATGGACCAGTTCGTTACACGCATCAGCAAGAGGCGGGCCACAATCGCCCACTCTAACCGAAGTCCTCGACAGTTTATACAAACTAACTAGATGGTACAAATTCGTAGAAACCCCGAATGACGGCGACGCTCAATGCGCGCACACTTCGCTCACGTTGCAAAACCACGGCGATTGCCGTGGCTGGCTTGTTGCCTTACTTAGCAGGAGTGGTTGTCATGAGTTTTGCGTCAGTACTGGTCCTCAATGGACCGAACCTCAATCTGCTCGGCACGCGCGAGCCGACCATCTACGGCTCGGAAACGCTCGACGACGTCGCGAAACTTTGTCGCGATGCGGGAGAGCGCCTGAATCTCGCGGTCGACTTCTGCCAGTCGAACGCCGAACATCAACTGATCGACTGGCTGCACGCGGCGCGAACCAAGGTCGACGGCATCGTGATCAATCCGGCGGCTTACACGCATACGTCGGTGGCCATCGCCGACGCGCTCACGGCAATCGAAAAGCCGGTCATCGAAGTGCATATTTCAAACGTGCATCGCCGCGAGGCGTTCCGGCATCACTCGTACGTGTCGGCCGTGGCGGACGGGATCATCATCGGTTGCGGCACGCAAGGCTATGTACTGGCTTTGGAGCGGATGGCGACCATTCTTAAGAATAGGGCGGCGAAATGAACGTACAAGCGAACGTACAAACGAACTCACAGGCGACACCTCATTCCTATCTGGTCGGGCTGATCGGTTCGGGGATCGGCGGATCGTTGACGCCCGCGATGCATGAGGAAGAGGGCAGCAAGCTCGGTCTGCACTATGTGTACCGGCGTATCGATCTGGAAGCGCTGAAACTCGACGTCGCCGCGCTGCCTGATCTGCTCATGGCCGCCGAACGCATGGGCTTCAACGGTCTGAACATCACGTACCCGTGCAAGCAGGCCGTGATTCCGCTGCTCGACGAACTGTCCGACGACGCGCGCGCACTCGGCGCGGTCAACACAGTGCTGTTCAAGGACGGCAAACGCATCGGCCACAACACGGACTGGTCCGGTTTCGCGCGTGCGTTTCAGCGCGGCTTGCCGGACGTGTCGCTGGAGCGCGTCGTACAACTCGGCGCGGGCGGCGCCGGCGCGGCAGTCGCGCACGCCGCGCTGAACATGGGCGCGAAATCGCTCACGCTATTCGATGTGGACGCCACGCGCGCGGCGTCGCTTGCAGAGGAATTGCAGAAGCGTTTCCCGGCCGCCACCGTCAGCGCCGGCAGCTCGCTCGGCGAATCGCTCGCCGCCGCCAATGGCCTGATTCACGCGACGCCCACCGGCATGGCGAAATTGCCCGGCTTGCCGTTGCCGGTCGAATTGCTGCACCGCGATCTGTGGGTCGCGGACATTGTCTATTTCCCGATCCGCACCGCGCTTTTGCAGGCGGCTGAAGCGATCGGCTGCCGCACGCTGAGCGGTGGCGGCATGGCGGTGTATCAGGCGGTCGACGCCATGCGCATCTTCACCGGTCTCGAACCGGACGCTGAACGCGTGTACACCCATTTTCAGTCGTTGTTGCAACGCTAACCGGTAGCGCGCCAACCGGTAACAACCAGATCGAGGAGACGCACACCCCATGCAGCAACCGATTCAATCCAGTCCCGTCGACGCCGTCACGCCGCAAGGCGTCACGGTGAACACCACGCGCCGCTCGAAAGCCCGCTTTCAGATTCTGGCGCTGCTCGCGGTCGGGACGATGATCAATTATCTCGACCGCACGGTGCTCGGCATCGCGGCGCCGCAGTTGACCAAGGAGCTTGGCATCAACGCCGCGCTGATGGGGCTGCTGTTTTCCGTGTTTTCGTGGAGCTATGTGGCCGCGCAGATTCCCGGCGGCCTGTTTCTCGACCGTTTCGGCAGCAAGGTCACGTATTTCCTGTCGATGACCTTCTGGTCCCTGTGCACGCTCGCGCAAGGGCTGGTGCACGGCATCGGCGCGCTGTTCGCGTTCCGACTCGGCCTCGGCGTCTCGGAAGCGCCGTGCTTTCCGACCAATAGCCGCGTGGTGGCCACGTGGTTCCCGCAGAGCGAACGCGCGATGGCGACCGGCACGTACACGGTCGGCGAATATATCGGCCTCGCTTTTTTCAGCCCATTCCTGTTCATGCTGATGGGTGCGTTCGGCTGGCGTTCGCTGTTCTATGTAGTGGGCGGCGTGGGTCTCGTGTTTGGCGTGATCTGGTGGATGTTCTATCGCGAGCCGCGCGATCATCCGTCGGCGAATCAGGCGGAGCTCGACTATATCGAAGCGGGCGGCGGTCTCACGCATCGCAAGAAGGACGCCGATGCAACGGTCGCTCCGGCGAAGAGCGGCTTTGAATGGCGCACCATCGGACGCCTGCTCAAGCATCGTCAACTGACGGGCATCTGTCTGGGCCAGTTCGCCGGCAACTCGACGCTGGTGTTCTTCCTCACCTGGTTTCCGACGTATCTCGCCACCGAACGCCATATGGCGTGGCTGAAGATCGGCTTCTTCGCGATCATGCCGTTCATCGCCGCATCGATCGGCGTGATGTTCGGCGGCTTCTTTTCCGACTGGCTGCTGCGCCGCGGCAAGTCGCCGAACGTGGCGCGCAAGCTGCCGATCATCGCCGGCCTGCTGCTCGCGTCGACCATCATTCTCGCCAACTATGTCGAGAGCAACGTGCTGGTGATCGCGATTCTGTCGGTGGCGTTTTTCGCGCAGGGCATGGCCGCGCTGGGCTGGACGCTGGTGTCCGACATCGCGCCGGACGGCCTGCTCGGCGTGACCGGCGGCATCTTCAACTTCGCGGCGAACCTGGCCGGCATCGTGACGCCGCTGGCGGTGGGCTTCATCGTCGCGGCAACCGGCTCGTTTGTCGGCGCGCTGGTGTTCATCGGCGCGATTGCGCTGGTCGGCGCGCTGTCGTACATCTTCATCGTCGGCGATATCAAGCGGATCGTGCTGGTGGATTGAGCGTTTCAGCGCTGGACGAAAAAAACGGGACGTGGCGAAAGCCGCGTCCCGTTTTTTACTTGAAACCCGATTGCCTCAATCGTCCTTGCGCACGAACCTCAGCACGGCATCCACAATCATCGCGCGATGCCGCGCGCGCAAACGTGGATGCGACGGATCGCGGCCAAACGCCGTGCCGAAGGTATGGCGATTGCCGACCCGGTGAAAGCACAGCGAACTGATCAGCAGATGCAGATCGATCGGATCGAGGTCGCTGCGGAACTGCCCAGCCGCGATGCCGCGCGCCAGCAGATCCTCAATTGTATGAATCACGGTGACGTTGCGGCCTTTGAAAGTCTTGACCTGCTCGACGTACTTCGCGCCGTGAATATTCTCGATCGTCACGAGCCGCACGAAGTCGCGCTGACGGTCGTGATAGTCAAATGTAAACTCGACTAGCGCGCGCATCCCCTCGATCGGATCGAGTTCGCTGACGTGCAGATCCTGTTCGAGCGCGCGAATGTCTCCATACACCTTTTCCAGCACCGCCTGGTACAACCCTTCCTTGCTGCCGAAGTAGTAGTACAGCATGCGCTTGGTGGTGTTCGTGCGCTCCGCGATCGCGTCGACGCGTGCGCCCGTCAGTCCCATCGCGGAGAACTCCTGGGTCGCGACCTCGAGGATGTTGCGCTTCGTCTGTTCGGGATCGTACTTGCGCCGGGCGTCGGTACGCGGACTGTCGGACGGGATGCCGTTGGTATCAGGCTCGGCAGCCTTGCTTCCCTTTTTCATTGTGTATTCGAGCGGCAGTGACGGCGCATTCTAGCATGGCGAAATTGGCCTCTGGAGCGGGTCTCGGGCATAGGCGGCCACGTATTGGTCGACATCAAACGGCAGGGCGGCGGCGCGCGGCGAGCGCATCGCGTGTCTGCATGGCGGTGTAGGTCAGTTGCGCGGCCGCCAGACCGAGCGCGCCGTAAGCGGGCGTCAGACCGAAGGACGCAAATGCCTCGGGCACCGGACGCTCGCCGGCAATCGCCGCCGCCAGCAGTTCGCCGGACACGGTGGTCGGCGCCATGCCGTGTCCACCGAAGCCGACTGCGTACCAGACGCCATCCGCGCTGCGGCCGATCTGCGGCATCTTGTGCCGCGCGTAGCTCATCAGGCCGCCCCACGCGTACTCGATACGCACGTCGTGCAACTGCGGGTAGACCTTCAGCAGATCGCGCCGCAACAGGCGCGCGATCACCTCGGGTTCGCGGTCGCGTACCGAGATGCGGCCGCCCCAAAGAATGCGCGTGTCGGGCAGCGGCCGGTAGTAGTCGAAGGCGAAGCGGGTGTCGTAGACGGCGGCGCGCGTGTCGATCGCGTCTTTCAGACGCGCGCCGAGCGGTTCGGTCGCCATCACGTAGGTGGCGATCGGCAGCACCGCGCGTTCGACCAGCGGATAGACACGGCGCGCGTAACCGCCGCCCGCCATCACCACGTGTTGCGCGTCGAGCGCGCCGTGCTGCGTGTGCACCACGAAGCCGGCGCCGTCGCGCTGCAGACGCACGACCGGCGAATCCTCGTGGATCTGCACGCCGGCATGCGCCGCGGCGTTAGCCACGCCGAGGACGTACTTCAACGGATGAAAGTGGAACGCGTTGCGCTCGAACAGACCGCCGTGATAACGGCGCGTTTTCAGTTGCGCAGCGAGCTGCTGCGCCGCCACCGGTTCCCATTCGACGCCGAACGAATCGCGCATCAGGCGCCGCTGTGACTCGAGCCGCGCCGGTTCGTCGAACCAGTTGGCGAGGATCACGCCGGCGTCGGTTGCGTCGCAGTCGATGTGATAGCGGGCGATGCGCTTTCTCATCAGATCGACGGCGTCGGTAGTCAGCGTATAGAGTTCGCGGGCGCGCATGGCGCCGAGGGTTTTGAGCAGGTCCGCGCAATCGAGGCTGTAGCCGCCGAACACGAACCCGCCGTTGCGCCCGGACGCGCCGAAACCCACTTGCCGGGCTTCGAGCACGGTGACGTCGGCGACGCCCCGCTCGGCGAGTCCCAACGCCGTGGACAGTCCTGCCAGGCCGCCGCCGATAATGCAGACATTGGCGCTACGCCGGCCAGCCAGCGGCGCATAGGCGGACGAACGGGTGACAGTGGCTTCGTAAAAACTTTGCATACGGCTAGGGTAGCGGCAATCACGCGCTCGCGTCCAGCCGTCGCGCGATCGTTGTCTCGAAGCGCGGATGAAACAAAGGCCGGCGTTCGCGTCGAGCGAATGCCGGCATTGGCCTGATGCCGCTGATCATGAAACGCCTAGGACACCGGCAGCAGCTTGCCGGTGAACACCACCGGACCGCTCGGCGCGTTGTGATCCGGCGAGCCGCCCGGCGCTTCGATCGACACGGCCAGCGCCGCATAATTCTCCGGCTTCTGCTGGCCGGCCGTGACCTTGCCGTTCGCGCTGTCCGGCAGCATGCCGAGTGAGACCGGATGGCCGCTCGCCGGAATGCCCCACAGTTCCATCGCCCGGCCCGCGGGCAGCTCGACCTTGCCGAGCGGATGCACGGTCATGGTCGAATGCGCTTCGTCCCACGCGACCAGCATGACCGGATGCGCGTCCTTGTTGTTCAGCACCGCGACATGCGACACGGCCGTTTCGGGTTGCTGAGCAACGGTCGGCGCCGTGACCGGCGGCGTAGCGGACGGCAACAGCGAGCGCACGGCGACCACCACGGCGACTGCGGCGAGGCCCGTGACGCCGAGTGCCCAGCCGCGCCAGAACGCCAGGTTCTCGAAGATGCTGCGCGACGGCCGCGGGGGTGTTTCCACACCAGTGCGAGGACGCGCCGCCTCGCGCGTGGCCGCGAGTCCGAGACGCCGTTCGATGGCGTCCCATACGGCGGCCGGCGGCATGCGCGGCTCCGCGAGTTCGGCCATCGGCGAGATGCGCCGCTGCCATTCGTCGACGGCTGTGCGGATCGTCGTGTCGTGGTCCGCGTAGCGTTCGAAGCGGCGCCGTGCGCCGCCGCGCAGCGTGCCGAGCACATATTCGGCGGCCAGCAGATCGATGAGCTGAGGATAGCGATTGAGATTCATCACTCGCCTCCCAGGCAGGTCTTCAGCTTGGCGAGGCCCCGCCGGATCCACGACTTGATGGTGCCGAGCGGCACGGCCAGCACTTCGGCGATCTCGCTATGGCTTTGATCGCGCAGGTAGGCGAGGGCGACGGCCTGGCGTTGCGCCGGTTCCAGCTGCTGCATGCAGCCGGCCAGCAAACGCGCCTGCAGGCTGACCGCCGTCAGCGCTTCGGGATCCGGATCGCCGGTCGCCACGAGATCATCCAACGCATCGCTCCATTCCGTTTCCTGCGTATTGACTCGTCGCAGGTGATCGAGAGCACGGTTGCGGACGATCGCCGACATCCACGTCATCGGAGCGGACAGTGCGCGGCGATAGTCGCCGGCAAAACGCCAGATATTGACGAAGCTGTCCTGCAAAACTTCTTCGGCCCACTCGTGCTTGTTCAATATACGGAGGGCGAGGCCGAATAGTTTCGGGGCGGCGAGATCATAGAGCTCGCGCAAAGCCGCAGAATCCTGTTTGGCGACACGCTCGAGCAACTCGGCGAGCGTTTCCGGCGTCAGTTCTCGAGGATTGGCGGTCATGGAAGGAGTGAGGGTCGGCTTGCGAGCCTATGTTACTCAATTTCTCCCCCACCTTACATGCGGTTTTTTTTTCGTCGGCTTGCATCCGATGAGGTGAGGTTTGCGTATGTGGCAGCAGGGCCCGGCGTTGCATGTGGTTGCGCCATGACGATATGGCGCGCTGCGCGGCGCTTGCGGGGCAGTTCGGACACGGGGTGCGTGTGCAGTGAGGGTAGGGCCGTTGCGCTAGCCTGATGAAAGCGGGAGGCCGGCAACGGAGCCACGCGATGCAGGAGGGAAAACGCGTCGCGGGCGGTATGACGAAGTACGGGGTGCACGGCTCATTCCTGATGAGGTCCGGGCGGTTGCCGATTGGTCGGCCACCGCCCGGACCGGAATGGGCTTGCTTGTTCGTGCGCGCTTTGCCTGTTCCGTTTGCGCCTGGTTGCTCTTCGACGCGCCTTAATGCCCCCAGCGCAGCACCAGCGGATCGAGCCGCCGTGCAACCTTCAACAGTCCGTCACGCGTGGCCGGATGCATCTGCGGCAACGGATGGCGTACCGCGTCCGAGCGGATCACGCCGCCTTCCTTCATCAGCGCCTTGCACGATGCGAGGCCGCCCTGGCGGTTTTCGTAATTGATCAGCGGCAGCCACTGCTGATAGTGCGCGGCGGCCGCCTCGGTGTCGCCGGCCGCATACGCGTCGATGATCAGACGGATGCCGTCGGCGTAACCGCCGCCCGTCATCGAACCGGTTGCGCCCGCATCCAGATCGGCCATCAGCGTGATCGCCTCTTCGCCGTCCCACGGACCGACGATCGCATCGCCGCCCAGTTCGATGAGCTCGCGCAGCTTGTTCGCCGCCTGCGGCACTTCGATCTTGAAGTACGACACGTTCTCGATCTCGCGCGCCATGCGGGCGAGAAACGGCGCGGATAATGGGGTGCCGCTGACCGGCGCATCCTGAATCATGATCGGGATACCGATCGCGTCCGACACGGTTCGGTAGAACTCGTAGATGCCGCGTTCGCCGATGCGGATCGTCGCGCCGTGATACGGCGGCATGACCATGACCATCGCGGCGCCCGCGGCCTGCGCGCTGCGGCTGCGCTCGGCGCACTGGTACGAACTGAAATGCGTGGTCGTGACGATCACCGGCACGCGGCCCGCGACGTGGTCGAGAACGACGTGCATGAGCGTGTTGCGCTCCTCGTCGGACAGCGCGAACTGTTCGGAGAAGTTGGCGAGAATGCACAGTCCGTTCGAACCCGCGTCGATCATGAAGTCGATGCAGCGTTTCTGGCCTTCGAGGTCGAGACGGCCGGCGTCGTCGAAGATGGTCGGTGCGACGGGGAACACGCCGCGCAATGCAGCAGGATGGGGTGACTGGGTCATGATGGTTTGCGTTTTCGTGGGTTGGGATGTCTCCGTGTCGACCAGAGTTGGCGCTTTAGCGCTTACTCTGGTCCCATGCACGGCGGTCGACCAGAGTTGGCGCTTTAGCGCTTACTCTGGTCCCATGCACGGCGGTCGACCAGAGTTGGCGCTTTAGCGCTTACTCTGGTCCCATGCAACGCAGCCGACTATACGGCGGTGAGTACGGCAGGTATATTGAATTGTTTCCATCTTGTGATCGCTTTTGCGACTCACCCGGCATGAAAGACACCCTCAACGTCCTGCTGTCGAAGCTGCGCATGAAGCAACTGCAATTGCTGATCGCGCTCGACGACCTGAAGTCGCTGCACAAAGCCGCCGGTGCGATGTCGATGACGCAGTCGGCCGCCAGCAAAGCCTTGCAGGAACTGGAGTCGATGCTCGAGGCGCCACTTTTCGAGCGCTCGAAAAGCGGCATGATCCCGAACCAGCTCGGCCATTGCGTGATCCGCTACGCGCGCCTCGTGACGACCGATCTCACCGCGCTGTGCCAGGACGTCGCCGAGATACGATCCGGGCGCGGCGGGCGTCTCGCGATCGGCGCGATCATGGGGGCGATTCCGGAGTGCGTCGTGCCGGCGCTGAATCAACTGCATGTGGGCCAGCCGAATCTTTCCGTCGAAGTGGTGGAAGACACGAGCGCGCGCATGCTGCGGCAACTCGACGACGGCCGGCTCGATCTGGTGATCGGCCGCGCGGCGGTGGCGGCCGATCCGTCGAAATATCACTATCGTCCGCTAGGCGACGAGCCGCTCTCGGTGGTGGTGGGCTACGGCCATCCGCCGTTGCCGAAGAAAGAGGTGAAGCTGCGCGATCTGGCTAGCCACCGCTGGGTGATGTATCCGTCGCATATGCCGTTGCACGCGCTGCTCGAACGTGAGATGGATCTGGCCGGTCTGGAGATGCCGGATAACCCGGTTTCGACGGCCTCGACGTTCGTGACGGTCGCGCTCCTGCAAAGTAGTCACAACCTGGTTTCGTTATTGCCGACGGCGATCGCCGCCTTGTTCGTCCGGCAAAAGATGCTGCGTCTCGTGCCGGTGAAGCTCAAGTCGCCCTCGCAAACTTTCGGCATCGTGACGCGCAAGGGCGGCGTGCTATCGCCACCGGCGGAACAGTTCATCGAATTGCTGTGCGCGCAGCCGATCGAACAGGCGCAAGGACGGTTGCCGGAACGCCCGGCGAGAAAGCAAAAAACCGCCTGAAGCGGCGGTTTTTCATCACAGGCAAGACGCTCAATATCGCATGGCAATTCACGCCGCGCCATGCCTCGCAATAGGGTGTTGTAGCGGCGACACTCTCGGGTAAATCCGAACCGATCGCGGTTTCGCGTTCCGCGCTACACTGCTTCGAAGGTGCGCCGGGCCAGAAGAAACCGGTGCCCGCTCGGGGAGAGCACCATGAATCGGCCGCTGGTTCGGTTACCGTTTCGCGCGACGGGCACGACGTCTGTCCGCAAGTGGTTCAAATGGACGCTGGTGGCGGCATTTTTGCTCGCGCTGGCATTGGCGGCACGCTTTTGCCAGAACGAGATCGAAACCTCGCGATTGCAGGCGCACTATCTCTCCGAATTGACTCGCGACGTGGGCTTTTCCGTCGCCGACGGTCCCAGTCATTCCATCCGTTTTCCCGAAGCCGACAAAGGCCCTTACGACAGCCGTCTGGGCTATGCGCTGCTGCCGTCGATCCAGCAGCGCCTGCTGCAACGCGGCTTCGAAATCACCACCCAGGCGCGCGATTCCGAGCGGATGCTGTCGCTGGCGGATAACGGCCTCTTTCTTCCGTACGAAGAAAAAGATCGGGCGGGCTTGCAACTCTTCGACGGCACCGGCGCGCCGCTCTTTGCCGCGCAGTTTCCCGGCCGCGTGTACGACGACTTCGACGCGATTCCACCGCTGGTCGTGAATTCGCTGCTGTTTATCGAAGACCGCTATCTGCTCGATCCGAACCAGCCGAACCGCAATCCGGCAATCGACTGGGGACGCTTCAGCCGTGCATTGGCCGACCAGGGCGTGCGCGTATTCAATCACCATCAGTCGCAGCCCGGCGGCAGCACGCTCGCCACGCAGATCGAAAAATTCCGCCACTCCGCGGGCGGCCGCACGGCGACGCCGCCGGAGAAACTGCGGCAGATCGCGTCGGCTTCGGTGCGCGCCTATCTGAATGGACCGCAAACCATGCCGGCGCGCCGGCAGATCGTCGTCCACTATCTCAACTCGGTGCCGCTCGCGGCGCAGCCGGGCATCGGCGAAATCAACGGGATTGGCGACGGTCTCGCCGCCTGGTATGGCCGCGATTTCAACGACGTCAACCGCATCCTGGCAGCGCCGTCGACCGAACAGAATCTGCCGGAGCAGGGCGTGGCGTTCCGCCAGGTGCTTTCGTTGATGATCGCGCAACGCGCGCCGTCGTATTTCCTGCATCACGGCTACCAGGAGCTCGAACGGCTGACCGACAGTTATCTGCGGCTGCTGGCGAACGGCGGCGTCGTTTCGATTCCGTTGCGCGACGCCGCGCTGTCCGCGGTGGTCGATTTGCACCGCGCGCCCGTCAAAATGGCCAGCACGGATTCCTTCGTGTCGCGCAAGGCGGTGACGTCCATGCGTTCGCATCTGCTGGCGGCGCTCGGCATTCCGAGTTTTTACGAACTCGACCGCCTCGATCTGCAGGCGAAAGGCACGCTCAACAACGCCGTTCAGCAGGCCGTGAGCGACCGGCTCGCCGCCGCCGCCACGCGCGACGGCGCGAAAGCGGCGGGTCTGGTCGGTTTCGAAATGCTGCGCGCGTCGGACGATCCGTCGAGAATCGCCTATAGCTTCACGCTGTTCGAGCGGCGCGATGGCGCCAACCTCGTGCGGGTGCAAACCGACAGCGTCAACCAGCCGTTCGACATCAACTCCGGCGCGCGTCTGAATCTCGGTTCGACGGCGAAACTGCGTACCGTGGTGACGTATTTGCAGATCGTCTCCGATCTGCACAAGCGTTATGCACCGCTGAGCACAGCGGAGCTGAAAGCCGTCAAGTACGATCCGAACGACCAGCTCACGCGTTGGGCGCTCGACTATCTCGCGCACACTTCGGACCGTTCGCTGCAAGCCATGCTCGACGCGGCCGTGGAGCGCAAATACTCGGCTAGTCCCGGTGAAACGTTCTACACGGGCGGCGGCGCGCAAACCTTCAACAATTTCGAATCCGATGACAACGGCCGCATCCTGACTGTGCACCGCGCGTTCCAGCATTCGGTGAATCTGGTGTTCGTGCGGCTGATGCGCGACATCGTCCATTACGAAATGGTGCAGACCACCGGGCCGTCGGCGCAATGGTTGGGCGATCCGGCGATCCGCAAGATGTATCTGACGCGCTTCGCCGATCAGGAAAGCCGCGTGTACATGAATCGTTTCTACACGAAGTATCACGGCAAGACATCCGATCAGGCCTTGGCGCTGCTGCTGCTCGGCGTGCGTAAATCGCCGCCCAAGGTGGCGACGGTGTTGCGCAGCGTCGCGCCGGACGAGTCGAATGCGTGGTTCAACGCCAGGATGCGCGCGGCGCTGAAAAACACGCCCGCTGCCTCCGTGCTGGACGACGAAGACCTGGCTAACCTGTATGCCAAATACGCAATCGACCGCTTCAATCTGAACGATCGCGGCTATATCTCGAGCGTGCATCCGCTGGAGCTGTGGACGCTCAACTATCTGCGCGAGCATCCCGACGCCACGCTCGAGCAGATCCAGAACGCGAGCCGCGACGTGCGTCTGTCGACGTATTCGTGGCTCTTCAAGACGCGCTATCACGCGACGCAGGACCGCCGCATCAAACGGATGGTCGAACTGCGTGCCTACGATGCCATCGGCAAATCATGGCAGGCGCTCGGTTATCCGTTCGCGACGCTCACGCCTTCGTATGCCGCGGCAATCGGCGCGTCGGGCGACCGGCCGGCCGCGCTCGCGCAACTGATCGGCGTGATCGCCAACAACGGCAACAAGGTGCCGACCGAAAGCCTCACGCAACTCGACTTCGCGAAAGACACGCCTTACGAAACGCATTTCCAGCGCGCGGCGGTGGCGCCGCAGCAGCAGTTGTCGCCGGAAATCGCAAGCGTCGTAAAAGTGCTGTTGCGCGATGTGGTGACGGGCGGTACGGCGAGGCGTCTCGCGCAAGGCATGACGTTCCCCGACGGCCAGACGCTCCAGGTGTACGGCAAGACCGGCACCGGCGATCAGCGCTTCAATGTGTTCGCCAAAGGCGCGCGGCTGATCGAGTCGCGCAAGGTGAACCGCAGCGCGACCTTCGTGTTCGCGATGGGCGACCGGTTCTACGGCACCTTGACCGCGTGGGTGCATGAACCGTATGCCGCGCATTACGAATTCACGAGCGCGCTGTCGGTGCAGTTGCTGAAGTCTCTGGCGCCGGTGTTGCAGCCGTTGCTGGACAATCCGCCTGCGAAGACGGCTTCCGTCGCCAAGGTCGCCGCGCAATGAATATGGGGTGAAGGACGCCGGTGTCGATGGACCGCACCGGCAGCGCCTAATAAACCGTCTCCGCCGCCGGCTTCAGGAAGAGTTCATGCACCGGCGCGAAATGCGCGTAGAGCGGCAGAATCGCGCCGCCCATCGCACGCGCATCGGCGCCGATCGCGCCTTCCAGCAATTGCGGACGCACCATGCCTTCCCATTCGAAGCGGTCGAGCACGCGCTCGGTGCGTCGAATGATTTCCCGCACCAGTTGCCGGTCGAGTTCGCCGTCGATCACGATCGCGTCGAGATCGAGCAGGGCGGCCGCGTTGGTCAGCGCGTTGGCGATCGCGGGGCACGCGCTATCGAGCCATTGTTCGGTGTGCCGCCACATTTCCGGCGACAACGCGCGATGATCGTGCGCGGCCGCGGCCGGCGCGCCCGCATCGGTCAAGAGTTTTTCGAGCACGAAGCCCGACGCCGCGTGCAGTAGTTGGCGCGCGGGTTTGCGCGGGCCGCCTTCGCGCAACGGAATCGAGCCGACCGCGCCCGCGTTGTCATGCGGGCCGCCATGCAAACGGCCGTCGATCACGAGACCGCCGCCGATAAACGTGCCGACGAACAGATACAGAAAGTTGTGGATGCCGCGACCCTGGCCCATTACGAGTTCGGCGGCGCAGGCGGCCGTGGTGTCCTTGGCGAACTCGACGGGCAGGCCCGTCATGGTGGCGATGCGCGAGCGCAGATCGATCTCGTGCCACGCTTCCAGCGCGTCGGGCGGCGCGCCGAGAAAGTCGCGCCAGCCGCCGAGCCACAAGGGCGCCGCGACGCCCACGCCGACCACCTGGCTGGCCTTGGCGCCGAGCGTCTGATTCACGCGCGCCAGCTTGCTTTCGAGCGCGGGAAACAACGTGCGCGGATCCGGGTAGGCGTAGTCGAAGACATCGCGATGCACCACGTGGCCGGCGAAATCCATGGCCAGCACATCGAGACTGCGGCGTCCCACCTTGATGCCGATGGTGTACGCGCCTTGCGCACGCAACGCGATCGGCACCGACGGTTGGCCGATCCTGCCGCGCACGCGAGCCTGCTTTTCGAGCAGGCCGTCGTCGATGAGACGCTCTACGATCATCGACACTGTCTGCATCGAAAGACGCGTTAGGCGGCTCACGTCGGCTTTCGGCAGCGGCCCATGCAAGCGGATCGCCTGCAACACGATGCGCTCGTTGAACTGCCGCATGCCGACCTGATTCGAGCCGACCGTGCGTTTGAGGGGCGAGCGGGTGCCGGTGGTTTCCATGGTGGGCGCCCGCTCAGCAGGATGCACGCATCATGCAATCGCCTTGACGTCCGCTTCCTTTGCGCCCGTCATGATCGCCACGGCTTCTGACATGTGGATGTCTTTCCTGTTCACGAGCGCCGCGCGCCGGCCGAGTCGCTGGATATGGATGCGGTCCGCGATCTCGAACACGTGCGGCATGTTGTGGCTGATCAGGATCACCGGCAAGCCGCGATCGCGCACGCGCCGGATCAATTCCAGCACCATGTTGCCTTCCTTCACGCCGAGCGCGGCGGTGGGTTCGTCGAGAATCACCACGTGCCGCGCGAATGCCGCGCTGCGCGCCACGGCCACGCCCTGGCGCTGGCCGCCCGAGAGCGTTTCGACGGCCTGGCGCATCGAACGAATGCCGATCTGCAGGTCTTTCATATGCGCGGTCGCTTCGTCCAGCATGCGGCGCTTGTCGATCATCTTGAAGATCGAGCCGCGCCAGCCGGGTTTCAGCAGTTCGCGCGCGAGAAACAGGTTTTCGGCGATGCTCATGGCCGGCGCCACCGCGAGTTCCTGATACACCGTCTCGATGCCTTGCGCACGGGCATCCAGCGGGCTTCGGAATTTGACCGGCTTGCCGTCGAGCAGAATCTCGCCTTCGTCCGGCACCGTGGCGCCGGAAAGGGCCTTGATCAACGACGATTTTCCCGCGCCGTTGTCGCCGATCACGGCCATGATTTCGCCGGGCAGCACTTCGAAATCGCAACCGTCGAGCGCGGTCACGTTGCCGTAGCGTTTGATGAGACCGCGTGCCTGCAGAACGGGCATCGCGGCAGAAGCGGAAATAGGTGTCGACATGACGGACTCCAGTTGTTCAACCGCGACGATGGGAAAGTTTGTCCGCGGCCACCGCGAGAATCACCAGCATGCCGGTGATCAACACCTGGTAGACCGAAGAGACGCCGATCAGCGTCAAACCATTGCGGAACACGCCGACGATCAACGCGCCGAGCAACGTGCCGACAATCGAGCCGCGTCCGCCGAACAGACTCGTGCCGCCGAGCACGACCGCGGTAATACTGTCGAGATTCTCGGTTTGCCCCGCCTGCGGATCGCCCACGCCGGTACGCGACACGGACAACAGCGCGGCAATGCCGTAGATCGCACCGGCCAGCGAATACACGGTCAGCAGGATCTTCTGCGACGACAGGCCCATCAGGCGCGCGGCCTCGGGGTTGTTGCCCAGCGCGTAGAGATGCCGACCCGGCACGGTGTCGCGCAACACGAACCACGTGGCCAGATACATCAGCAAGGTGAGCACGGTGCCATACGTGACATCCGCGGGGCCGAGCTTGAACGTGTTGCCGAAGAACATGATCGCGTCCGGCAGGTTCGACACGCTCTCGGCGTTCGAATAGATCTGCGTGAGCGCGAACGCGATATTCAGCGTGCCCAGCGTGACGATGAAGGCGGGCAGTTTGATGCGCGTGATCAGCACGCCGTTGAGCGCGCCGAACAGCGTGCTCGCGCCAACCCCGCACAGAATCGCGAGGGCCGGCGGCACGCCGAGCGTGACCGCGAATTTGGTCATGATGATCGAGCCGAACGCCATCACCATGCCGCACGACAGATCGATGCCGCCGGTCAGCACGATCAGCGTCTGGCCGATGGCGATGACCGCGACCACCATGGTTTGCTGCAGGATCAGCGAGAGGTTCTGGAACGACAGGAAGCGGTTGCTTTGCGAAATGAAGAAGCCGCAAGCCAGTACTAGTGCGATGAGTGGCCCGACTTCGGCAAGCGATGGCATGCGCTCGGCGAACGAACGCGGGTGGCCGGCGGGCGCGGAAGGAGTCGACATGATGGATGACCTCGATGCATGAGCGTGGCGTTCTGGCCACGCGGCAAATCCGATGGCGGCCCGGCGAAGCGGGCCGCCCTACTCAGTACGTGTTACTTGTTGCCCCAGCAGTTGTCGAGGCCGAACTTGGTGTCCTTGCTGTCGATGCCGGACATCGCTTTGTCGGTGATCAGCGTCACGCCGGTGTCCTGATAGCCGGAGACCTTCTTGCCGGTCTTTGCATACTCGACGCCGGCCGTCACGCCGAGCGAGGCCATCTTGAGCGGATATTGCTGCGAGGTCGCGGCGATGGCGCCGGCCTTGACGTTGCGCACACCTTCGCAGCCGCCGTCGATCGAGACGATCATCACGCTCTTGTCCTTGCCCGCCGCCTTGAGCGCGCGGTAAGCACCCGCTGCGGCCGGTTCGTTGATCGTGTAGACCACGTTGATGTCAGGCGACTTCTGCAGGCAGTTTTCCATCGCCGTCTGGCCCTTGGCCTGATCGCCGCGCGTGTCCTGGCTGCAGACCACCGAGGGATCGCCTTCCTTCACGCCGAAGCCTTCCAGGAAGCCGTTATGGCGCAGCACGCCGACCGAGACGCCGGGCGCGAGATCGAGCGTGGCGATCTTCGCGGGTTTGCCGTTGAGCGCGGCTTTCGCGTATTTGCCGATCAGCACGCCGGCCTTGAAGTTGTCGGTGGCGAAGAGGGCGTCGGTGGCATCCTGCGGATCGGTCGGCGTGTCGAGCGCGACCACCATCACGCCGGCCGCGCGCGCTTTCTTGATGCTCGGCACGATCGCCTTGGTGTCGCTTGGCGTGATCAGAATCGCTTTCGCGCCGGCCGTCATCATGTTTTCGATGGCGGTGACCTGGCTCGCGTTATCGCCGTCGAACTTGCCGGCGGCGGTGATCAGCTTCGCGCCGTCTTTCGAGGCGGCCGCTTCGGCGCCCTGTTTCATCTTCACGAAGAACGGGTTGGTGTCGGTCTTGGTGATGAGGCCGACGACAGGCTGGTCAGCCGCCTGGCTTGCGCTCGCACACCATACCGCCGATGCCGCGACGCACATCGACACGATTTTCCTGGCGACAGGAAGCCTGCGGGAATTCAGATTCATGGGACGCTCCTCCGGTTTTTGGCAACGACGTTGTGGACTGCTGGCGGCTGCCTGCGCGAACGCTGCGCGCTGACAACCTGGTTTATGGCCTGATGCAGGATGAAGGTGGTTCGAAACGACCTGGACTCGGGTCGATTCGCGCCGCCTAAATCACTTTGGTTGATTTAGTACAGCAGGCGCGTCGACGCTCGTCAAGGAAATGATCGGAATGGAAGATGGCGGGTGAAAACTCGTCGGAAGGCTGCACGCCTTATGTGGCAAGGGTTCGGCTGTGTGGTGCGGTGCGAGATCGAGCATTCGGGCTTGGGGAAAGTCCTGGCTCTGTTGAAAGGTAATTGAAGGCTTATTGAGGTTTTATCGAGCGCAAATGGCTTGCGTCGCGAGGGTATTCAGCGAACCCTGAAGTGTGCGGACACTGTGTTTATCGTGATGTTCGTGGCGAACCGGCTTACCCGTGCGGTGCGTGTGTTTGCCGGGAAGGCGGCGTGCGCGAATGAAGGATTACCTACGTGACGTCCGCGATGCGGTTACGGCCACATTACCGCGGACGCGGCGCACCGGTGGATGCGCGCACGACCAGTTCGGGCGGCGAGGCAATCCGCATCGGCACGCTGGCCGCGCCGCGACCCGCCTGTCCATACGATGTCTCGATCAGCTCGCGCAGCAGCGACACGGCGAGCCCGGCGACTTCGACCGTCGGTACGGCGACCGTCGTCAACGCGGGGCGCGACTCGCGTGCGAGCTGAATGTCGGTGATGCCGATCACGGACAGGTCCGCCGGCACGCTCAGGCCGAGGTCGGCGGCGGCGTGCATCGCACCGAGCGCGGGCAGGTCGTTGGTCGCGAAGATCGCGGTGAGCTTCGGATCGCTTTCCAGCAGCGCGCGTGCCGCGGCATAGCCGCCCTGTATCGTATCGGCCGCATGTTTCACGCGGCCCTTCGGCGCGCCCCCGGCGCGCAGCGCATCGACGAAACCTTCGTAGCGAGCCGCGTGAATGCCTGACGCTTTACTGCCGACAATCGCACCGATTCGCCGATGGCCGAGCTCCAGCAAATGCGCGCCGGCCAGTTCGCCCGCGCGCCGGAAATCGACCGCGACGCACGGCAGACCCGGCGGTTCGTTAGGCCGTTCCCACATGCACAGCACCACCGGCGTGCCGCGCGACTCGGTCGTATGAAGGTCGGCGAAATCGAGGTTCGCATTCGTCACGAGCACGCCTTCGGAGAGCGTGCCGGCGATCTGGTCGAGATAGGCGCGGCCGGTCAGCGGATCTTCGTTCGTATTGCAGATGATCACGAAGTGGCCGCTGGTGCGCGCCGCGCGTTCGACGGCAAGCGCGAATTCCGGATAGAACGGATTGGCGATGCTCGACACCATCAGCGCGAGCGTCGGCGCGCGACCTTCGGCGAGGGCGCGGGCGGCCAGATGCGGCCGGTAGCCGAGTACTTCGACGGCCTCGAGCACGCGCTGTCGGGTGGTCGCGCCGACCCGGCCGCGATTGCGCAGCACGTTGGACACCGTGGCCGGGGTGACGCCGGCATGACGCGCGACTTCGCTGAGTGTGGGCATGGTGTTATCAATATTTGGGATGGCTGCCCGACATTTGCATCGCGAGCCAAGGCGCGGCACCATTTGTCGCACAGACAAAACGATATCGGAGACAGGCAAGGCCCCAACGATCCCAAGCGATCGATTTTTTTCGGCCTTGCTGATTAAGCGCTTAATCTCCGACTTCGAGCCGATTAAATCACGGAGTCGATGCGATGGCGAGCATTTCGTTAAGAGGCGTGCAGAAGGCGTATGGCGACGGCGCGCTGGTGATCCGCGACGTCGATCTCGAGATCGGCGAAAACGAGTTCTGCGTGTTTCTCGGTCCGTCCGGCTGCGGCAAGTCCACCTTGCTGCGCATGATCGCCGGCCTCGAAGACCTCAGCGACGGCGACTTGTCGATCGGCGGGCAACTCATGAACGACGTGCCGGCCGCGCAACGCGGCGTGGCGATGGTGTTCCAGAGCTACGCGCTGTTTCCGCATATGAGCGTGTTCGAGAACATGGCGTTCGGCCTGAAGCTCGCTAAAACCCCTAAGCCTGAGATTGACCGCAAGGTGCGGGAGGCCGCGCGCATTCTGCAACTGGAAGCGTTGCTCGAGCGCAAGCCCAAGGCGTTGTCGGGCGGTCAGCGGCAGCGGGTGGCCATTGGCCGTGCCATTGTGCGCGAGCCCGGCGTGTTTCTATTCGACGAGCCGCTGTCCAATCTCGACGCCACGCTGCGTGGCCAGACTCGTATCGAGATCGCACGGCTGCATAAGCAGTTTGCCAAGGCCAGCGTGGTCTACGTGACGCACGATCAGATCGAAGCGATGACGCTCGCCGACAAGATCGTGCTGCTGCATGCCGGCAAGGACACCGAGCGCTACGGCAGCATCGCGCAGATCGGCGCGCCGCTCGAGTTGTACCACCGTCCGAAGAGCCGTTTCGTCGCGGGTTTCATCGGCTCGCCGCGGATGAATTTTCTTCCCGGGAGAGTGGCCTCGGTCGATGCGCAAGGCGTAACCGTCACGCTCGATCACACCGAGGAAACCGTGCGGGTGCCGGTGAATGGCGCGGGGCTGCAAACCTCGCAAGCGGTCACGCTCGGCGTGCGCCCTGAACACCTGGAGTTTGTCGACGCGTCCTCCGTCGCGCCTGACGACGCCGTGCTGACGCGCACGGTGTCGCTCGTCGAACAGCTCGGCGAACACAGCTACGTCCACCTCGATCAGCCCGGCGGCGCCGCGCTGATCGCCAAAGCGCCGGGCAATACACGCCTCGCGCCCGGCGAGCGCGCGAGCTTGCGCGTGCCCCGTCCCGCCTGCCATTTGTTTACCGAAGACGGCTTTGCCGCCGCTTCGCTCGAATCCGTCGAACACTACGCATAGAGGACATTCGGATGCGCCTTGGAGTCTGTTATTACCCGGAACACTGGCCGGAGTCGATGTGGGAAGACGACGCTCGCCGGATGAAAGCCCTCGGCATCGAACAGGTGCGGATCGCCGAATTTGCCTGGAGCCGGATCGAACCGACGCCGGGCGAATACGATTGGGACTGGCTCGACCGCTCGATCGATGTGCTGGGCGCGGCTGGCCTGCAGGTGGTGATGTGCACGCCGACGGCGACGCCGCCCAAGTGGTTGATCGACCGCCACCCCGACATACTGCCGATCGGCGCGGACGGACGCCCTCGTGCGTTTGGTTCGCGGCGTCATTACGACTTCTCGTCGCCGTCGTATTTCGCCGCGTCGCAGCGGATTTGCACGGCGGTGGCCGAGCGCTACGGCAAGCATCCGGCGGTCGCCTACTGGCAAACCGATAATGAATTCGGCTGCCATCACACGGTGGTCAGCTATTCGCCGGCGGCGGTGGGGCGCTTTCGCGAGTGGCTCAAAGCGCGCTATCACACCATCGACGCATTGAATCGCGCGTGGGGCACGGTGTTCTGGAGCATGGAGTACCGCAGCTTCGACGAAATCGACGCGCCGGTGGCGACCGTGACGGAAGCGCATCCTTCGCATCGCCTCGATTACCGGCGCTTCGCGTCCGACGAGGTGGCGCGCTACAACCGCATGCAGGTCGAGATCATCCGCGCGCATTCGCCGGGTCGGCCGGTCGCGCATAACTTCATGCAGCTCTTTACCGAGTTCGATCACTACAAGGTGGCCGCCGATCTCGACGTGGCGACGTGGGACAGCTATCCGCTCGGCGCGCTCGAAGAGCAATGGTTCGCGCCGGAGGTGAAGGCGCGTTGGCTGCGCAGTGGCCATCCCGACTTCGCGTCGTTCAATCACGACGTCTATCGTGGCATGTCGAAGCTGCCGTTCTGGGTGATGGAGCAGCAGCCGGGTCCGGTGAACTGGGCGCAGTGGAATCCGGCGCCGTTGCCGGGCATGGTGCGGCTGTGGAGTTGGGAAGCGTTCGCGCACGGCGCGGGCTGCGTGTCGTACTTCCGCTGGCGTCAGGCGCCGTTCGCGCAGGAACAGATGCATGCGGGATTGAACACGCCCGATAACCGGCTCGACGTGGGTGGCAACGAGGCGGCGCAAGTTGCCGGCGAGATTCGCACGGTGCTCGCCGCGAACGCCGACGCTAACGCGGCGATTCGTTCGAAAGTCGCGCTCGTCTACGACTACGAGGCGAAGTGGCTGTTCGAGATTCATCCGCAGGGTGCGGACTTTCATTATCCGCGCTTCGCCTTCGAGTATTACTCGGCATTGCGGGCGCTCGGACTCGATGTGGATATCGTGCCGGTTGACGCGCCGCTCGATGGCTACAGCCTGATCGTCGTGCCGCCGCTGCCGGTCGTGCCTGCTGATTTTGCGGCACGTCTGGCAAAGTCCGGCGCGCAGGTCGTGCTTGGTCCGCGCACGGGTTCGAAGACCGCCGATTTGCAGATTCCCGCGAACCTGCCGCCTGGCGCGCTCGCTTCGGTGTTGCCGCTGCGTGTGTGGCGCGTCGAATCGATGCGGCCGAATGTGACTGAAGCGGTGCGACTGTCCGAAAGTCAGGACTCGGCTGAAGCAGACGGCCTCGCGCGTCACTGGCGCGATTTCATCGAAAGCGACGCGGCGGATTCGCTCGACGTGCGCGCCCGATTCGCGGACGGCCATCCCGCATACGTGCGAAGTGGCTCATTCCACTACCTTGCGAGCTTGTTCGACGATGCACTGACGGTGCGCTTGTTTGCGCGGATCGCGCAAGAAGCGGGTGTGGCAACGATGCCGCTCGGCGATAGCGTTCGCGTGAGCCGCCGCGGCGCGCTGACCTATGTGTTCAACTACGGCGACGCGACGCATACGCTCGCCGATGTAGCCGACGATGCCTTCGTGATCGGCTCGCACGCAATCGAACCGCAGAGCGTGGCCGTCTATCGAACGCAATGACGAGTTGATGCCCCGACGCAGTGTCCAACGAAATTCCATGCAGTAACGACAACGACGCAAAATCAAGGAATCAAGGAGACAGGCAACATGAAAATGAAACCACGCAAGATTCTGTTGGCACTCGCGCTGGCCGCCGCGGCTGCGGGGACGTCAGCCGTCAGCACGGCCCAGGCGGGTACGCTCACGGCCAATATCGCGTTCAAGGGCGCGAGCCAACGCGCGGTCTGGCAGTCGGTCGTCGACGACTTCAAGAAGGCGCATCCCGGCATCGACGTGAAGGTGTCGTTCGTCGATGAAGAAGCGTACAAGGTGCAATTGCCCGGCTGGCTGACCACCGTCGCACCCGACATCGTCAACTGGCATGACGGCGAACGCATGGCCTATTACGCGCAGCGCGGCCTGTTCGAAGATCTGAGCGGCGACTGGGCGAAGAACGGCTGGAACGAGATGTATGCGTCGACCAAGGAAGCATCGTCGTATAAGGGTAAGCAGTATGCCGCGCCGACCGTGTACTACTCGTGGGGCATGTTCTATCGCAAGGATCTGTTCCAGAAGGCCGGCATTAGCGGCGAGCCAAAAACGTGGGATCAGTTTCTCGAAGACTGCAAGAAGCTGAAGGCCGCCGGCATCACGCCGATCGCCGTGGCGGGCCGCGACGCGTGGACGCTGGCCGGCTGGTTCGATTACCTCGACCTGCGCTTGAACGGCAACGCGTTCCATCAGAAGCTGATGGCGGGCGAGATCGCGTACACCGATCCGCGTGTGAAGAAGGTCTACACGACGTGGAAGCAATTGATCGACGCGGGCTATTTCATCGACAACTCGCTTTCCTACGATCTCGATTCGGTGCAGCCGTTCCTGTTCCAGGGCAAGGCCGCGATGATGCTGATGGGCACGTTCATCACCGCCGGTTTTCCGCCGAACGTGAAGCCGGAAATGGGCTACTTCCAGTTCCCGATCATCGACGCGAAGGTGCCGACCGCCGAAGACGGTCCGGTGGAGTCGCTGCATATTCCGTCGAAGGCGAAGAACAAGGCGGACGCGCACACGTTCCTCGCGTTCGTCGAGACACCGGAAATCGGCGCGAAGCTGGCAACCGGGCTCGGCTCGTTGTCGGCGAACAGCAAGTCGCCGGAACCGGAAGATCCGATCTCCAAGATCGGCTTCCAGATTCTTGCGAACACCAAGGGCGGCATTGCCCAGTTCTATGATCGCGACATGACCAAGGAAATGGCCGACGAAGGCATGAAGGGGATGCAGCAGTTCATCTCCGACCCTACGAAGCTCGACGACGTGCTCGCGCAACTCGAGCAGACGCGCAAGCGGATCTACAAGAAGTGAGCGGTGGCGGCCGCGAGGCCGCCTTCCGTTGCATCCGATCTGGAGAGAACGATCGTGTCGCATTCCGTCACCCGTCACACTGTCGGCGGTCCTGCCGAACCCGGCGGTCCGGGCTTGCCCACGCCGGGCGGTGCCTTGCGCGGCGGCAAGCCTGGCGCTGCACGGCGCCGCCGTCCGTCGCCCACCGCGCGCCGGCAGCGGCGCGCCGCGTTCCTGTTCCTCGCGCCGGCCTGCGTGATGGTGGCCATCTACGTGGTGTGGCCGATCCTGTCGACCATCCGCTTAAGCTTTTTCAACTGGGACGGCATGAGCGAGCCGTCGTTCGTCGGCCTCGCGAACTACGTGGAGTTGTTCCATGCGCAGACGTTCTACACGGCGCTCAAGAACAACGTCATCTGGCTGCTGCTGTTCCTGCTTGCGCCGCCGATGGGACTCGCCGTCGCGTTGTATTTGAATCAGGCGGTGGCCGGCATCCGTATCGTCAAATCGCTTTTCTTCGCGCCGTTCGTGTTGTCGGGCGTGGTGGTGGGTTTGATCTTCTCGTGGTTCTACGACCCGACCTTCGGCCTGCTCGCGATGATTCTCGGCCACGGCGTGCCGGTGCTCGGCGACCCACGTTATGCGACGTTCGGGATCGTGTTCGCGGCGCTGTGGCCGCAAACCGCCTATTGCATGATTCTTTATCTGACCGGCTTGACGTCGCTGAACGCCGAGCAGATCGAGGCCGCGCGCATGGAAGGCGCGCGCGGCTGGTCGATGCTGTGGCACGTGATTCTGCCGCAACTGCGACCGACCACGTTCATGGCGATCGTCGTGACCATCATCGGCGCACTGCGCAGTTTCGATCTGATTTCGGTGATGACGAGCGGCGGGCCATTCGAAAGCTCGACCGTGCTCGCGTATTACATGTACGACCAGGCGATCAAGTACTACCGCATCGGCTATTCGGCGGCGGTGGCGGTCGTGCTGTTCGCCATCATGCTGGTGTACATCGTTTACCACTTGCGGCGGATGCTGCGGGCCGAGCAATAAGGAGCCGACCATGTTTCCGATTCCCATCGACAAATGGAAGCCAGCCACTCGCCGCATGTATAAACTGACGTTGCCGGTCGCGCTATTGATCTGGCTGCTGCCGATGATCGCGGTGCTCGTCACGTCCGTGCGTTCGACCGAAGAGTTGAGTGAGGGCAACTATTGGGGCTGGCCGAGGCACTTCGCGATGTTCGATAACTATCGCGAGGCGTTGACCACGTCGCCGATGTTGCATTACTTCTGGAACAGTGTGTTGATCACGGTGCCTGCCGTGGTCGGCTCGATTGCATTGGCGGCGATGGCCGGCTTCGCTCTGGCGATCTACCGGTTCCGTGGCAATTCGACTTTGTTCGCGACGTTCGTGGCGGGGAATTTCGTGCCGGTGCAAGTGTTGATGATTCCGGTGCGGGATTTGTCGTTGCAACTCGGCCTGTTCAATTCCGTCAGCGCGCTGATTCTGTTTCATGTGTCGTTTCAGACCGGATTTTGCGCGCTGTTTCTGCGTAACTTTATCAAGCAGTTGCCGTTCGAACTGGTCGAGGCGGCGCGCATCGAGGGCGCGAATGAGTGGACGGTTTTCTTTAAGATCGTGCTGCCGTTGATCCGGCCGGCGCTCGCGGCATTGGCGATTCTTGTGTTCACGTTTGTCTGGAATGACTACTTCTGGGCGCTGTGTCTGACCCAAGGCGACGATGCCGCGCCGATTACCGTGGGCGTGGCCGCATTGAAAGGGCAGTGGACCACGGCGTGGAATCTCGTTTCGGCGGGATCGATTCTCGCGGCATTGCCGTCGGTGGCGATGTTCTTTGCGATGCAGAAGCATTTTGTCGCCGGGTTGACGTTTGGGGCGACGAAGGGTTGAAGGGGTTGTGTGTCGTGTCGAGAAGGGTTGCCCGCGAAAGCGGGCTTTTTTTGTTTCGGGTGGCGCTCCTGCTGTCCGCGTTACCTCGCGAGAGGTGCGAATAGCAGGAACGCAGTCCGTTCAGTAAAGCCGGTCTGATCTCAGTTGTTATCCCACCGAGTCGGACCCTTACGATAACTGCTCCAGTTATTGCCCCCTTTGCAGATCAGATCCGAACCGTGGGTCTGACACCAGGCTTCATAACCCGGCGAGTAGAGCCACTCACCGATCCAGTGCAGATCGACGTGCGGATCCGACGACGGCGTGGAGGCGACGAAGTTGGCTGCGTCGTCCGTGCTGCCCGAGCCCGTGTAGTGAGCCACTGCCGGATACGGGAACACTGGACGCGTGCGCGTCGTTTGACCGTTCGCATCCACGATCGAGGCGACGATCTTGCCCGGCTTGGTGCCGGTCTCCGCCCATGCCATCACCGACGTCACGATGTCGAATGTGTTCGGGCCGTTGCCGCCACCGCAGTGCGCGACGCCGGGGAACAGATAGAGCCTTGTGAATTGATCGATCTTGTCGCTACCCATGTAGTACTTCATCTGCTCGTAGTACTCGATGGTGCCGCGCGGCGTGATGTGCTGATCTTCGAGGCCATGCCACAGGATCAGCTTGCCGCCGCGGCGGGCGAACGGGCTCAGGTCCGGATCGGTCGCGGCGAGATAGCTCGACACTGGCACGGTCTTCATGAAGCCTTCGATCGTGAACTTGAGGTTGCTCAAGGTGGCGGAAGGATTCGAACCGTTGAAATAGTCGAGGTACTGCAGGAACGGCAAAACGAAGTTGATGCTCCCGCTCGGACCGGCGTCGGTGGTCGGCACGAACAGACTCCAGTTCAGCTCGCCGCCCCATTCACGCGAGACCGGCTGCTCGAGGTGGACGCCGTTCGCATCGGTGGCACCGTCATGAATCTCGCGTACGACATTCACTTCGGCTTGCGAGAGACAGGTGGATGTCGCCTGGCCTTTTGCGCACAGCATGGACTGCGGATTGAAGTGGCATACCTGCGGATTATCGATCACGCCGTCAGCCACACCGTCGATGCTGTCGCACGCTTGCAGCACGGCAGCGTGAATCAGCGGCAGCTTGCTCGCGAGCAGAATGTACTTGCCGGTCTTGGGATCGAGATTGATCACCGCGGGCCACGCGTGATGGAACGTGTTCTGCACAATCAGGTCGTTTGCCGGTGCGCCCGCCGCGATGCCGTCGAAATCATCCGGGAATCGCTGTGCTTCCATCAACGCTTCACGGCCGCCATCGGAACAACCATCGAAGTACGAATACTTCGCTGGCCGCGCGTAGAACTTGTTGATGATCGCTTTGGACACCTGTGCGGTGGCATGCTCCGCGCGATACGCGAAATCGATCTTCGTTTGAGGATTGAGCGCCCACGAGCCGTCGTTGCCACCTTCATGACCCATGTCGGTCGCGGCCATCGCGATCTGTCCGTTGGTGACAGGCACACAGGTCGACGCCATCGGCGCATTGACGGACAGGTTGCCGCACAGGCCGCCGCAACCGGCCTGCAAGTAGCGCTGTGTCCAGCCTTGTGTAGGCAGTTGCAACTCGAACAGCGAGGCGCCCGGTCCGATCGTCCCCTTCACGTCGCACACGGCCGCCGGCAATGTGTTCTGTCCCACGACGGTGCCCGCGGGGAGCACCGTCGCCGATGTGATGGTGACCGTGCCGTCGGTGACGCCGCTGAGGTCCATGCTCATCACGGCGGCGCAGTTCATGGCGGGCATGACGGCGGGGAGGTTGGCCAAACCAGTGGTGGCAGCGCTTGCGTTGATCGGCATGCCGAGCATCGCAATCAGCGCGGCGCTCAATAGCGCGGTAAACGATCTGCCACTGACGGTCCGTTGAAGAAGCCAGGCCCGTATTGCTAGCAGCCAGCCTCGGGTTGCACATCCTGTTTTGAAAAGACCAGGCATCTTTGTCTCCTGTCGTTGTCGTCGATTAATGCGGGGCGGACACTGTCCGCGGCCGTCGGAATGGGGACCGCTTGCCGCGCACCGCAATCGACTTCGGTGCGCGGGTTCAATATAGGCGGGCGTCGTATAGGAAAGAAGGTGTGGCACGGCTGACGGAAGGACGATCAAAATAAGCTATCCGAATCTTTCTGCCCGTTGCAGCGAATTAGGGACGCAATCTGGAGCGCTTCATTAATTAGAAAGCGCATCAAAATCAATGAGGTAGGGCGGGGTGTCGCGCGATTCGACGAGGCAGCACATGGAGTAGCTCCGCCGCGTGTGTCGGTCCGCGCGATAAGAAAAATCGATTGGATTGCATAACTTTCGCAATCGCTGCTTTGATCGATACCGGCATCGATGTCATCGGCGCTGCGCGGAAATATCGTGTAAGCACTTTTGAATCACGGCGTGTTCTCCCGCCATCGCGCCATCTCGCGGTCGCTATCCTGCTGTCACGGCTATCGCAATCCCTGATTGCATGGCAGCAGGCCGCGACATCGTCTCGCCACGCCTGAGCCTGGTTACTTCCCTGAACAGAGGCCCGGTATGTCCACCTTGAACACCGTTTTCTCCCGCACCCTTCAACGTCTCGCGACGCCGTCCGCATTGCTGTCGATCGGCTTACTGGTAGCAGGCGCCACGCTTGCCGCGGACGCGTCCGCGGCAAGCTTCAAGTGCACGAGCAAGTCGTCCGCTTCGGAAAAGATCGTCTGTAAAGATCTGGCGCTGTCGGCCCTCGACGACCGTCTCGCAGCCGCCTGGCAACGCGCGAAAAACACCACGCTCGACATGGCGGCGCTTGAAGCGGCGCGCACGCATCAATGGCTCTGGCGCCAGCACAACTGTACCGATCAGGCTTGCGTGAAGAGCTGGTACGACCGCCGTATCGCTGAACTGGACGCGGACTACGAGCAGGCGAAGCAGGCGCGCCGCGAAGCGTTCGACGCGTCGCTGGCCGGGCAGAACCTCGCGCCTTCGGCGGCCGATGCGGTTCGGAAGATGAAGGGCGAGTCCTTGGCGAATGCGACGACTGCCAGTGCGCAGTAGTTGCCGGTGATGATGGCGCGTCGGCGGGCACGACACGCCTCGGCGCGCTAGTTCACATTGAAATGCACACGGACGTCCTGCCGGCTCTCGACCGGACGGCCGCCCTGCAATGCCGGAAAGAAGCGCCATTTGCGAAGGGCTTCGAGAAGAAGTTGGTTGATGCGAGGATTGGGCGTCGGCTTGAGCAGTTCGACATCGACCGAGCCATCGGCATGAATCACGAAGCGCGCGGTCGCGACGGTTTGATAGGCCTGCTCGCGTAGATCGTCGGGCAACTCCGGCAACGGTTGCTCGATGGAGCGTGCGGCTGCATCGCCGGGGGAGATGGCGGGTTGTGATGCGCTTTGCCTTTCCTCCGACGAGTTGGTGGAATGCGCGGGAGACTCGGCGGGCGCGCTGGGCTCATTGGGAGCAGTGATCTCGGCTGGGTGCCTATCCGGCGTCGGCATCCGCGGAGCGGGTGCTTCAGTGTGTCTCGGCACGGCATGCGCGTGTGGCTCGGCCGGTCGCGGTAGCTTGACCGCAGGCGTTGGCTCGGTATGCATTGACGGCGGTGGATCGAGTTCCACCACGCGCATCTCCAACGGTGTGTCTGGTGCCGGCTCGGATGTCGTTGCGTCGAGCCAATGTCCGAGCGCGAACAGAAACACGAGCCAGACTGCGAGCGCGATGAAGATCGCCAGACCGATCCGAAGCTTTGGCGAATCATCGACGGTGGTGGTCAGACGCATCGCGCTATTCACGATGCACGGCGATCAGAAACCGCGCCGCGCCGGCGCGGCGTGCGGCGAGCATGGCCTGCACGACTGCGCCGTGGCCAGCTGCGTCGTCGGCGGCAATGACGACATTGGCGTCGGGCTGCAAAAGGCGCTTTACCGTCGACTCGATCTGATCGGGACGTACCGGCAGATGGTTCACGAAGATCTCATTGCGGCTATCGACCGAGATGGTCAGCGGTTCTTGCGCGGCCATCTGCTGCGCGCGGCCGGCGGGCAACGTCAGCTTGACGGCATCGAGCCGCTGCATGGCGAGCGATGCGAGCATGAACGTCGCCAGCAAAAAGAACATCACGTCGATCATCGGAATGATTTCGATGCGGCCGCGCCTGGCCGCGCGCGAGCGTTTGAACTTCACGACTGCGCTCCCGAAGCGGCGGTGGCAAGGCGGAATTCACCGAGCCGCGTGTTCGCGAACGATTCGAGTTCATCCATCAGACGTTCAAGCCGCCGGGAAAAATAGTTGAATGCGAAGAGTGCGAACAGCGCGACGACGAGACCGATCGCAGTCGCCACCAGCGACTGAGCGACGCCGCCGGTAACACCGGCTGGATCGACCAGCCCCGTGCCGCCGAACAACTGAAACGAATGCATCATGCCAACAATGGTGCCGAGCAGGCCCAGCAGCGGCGCGGCCGTGACGATCGTCTCCAGCACCCAGAAACCCTTGCTCATATCGCGCTCGATTTGCGAAGCGACCGACTGCGCATTGGCTTCGCGCAGCCACAGTGGAACGGACGGATCGGGAAGCCACGGTGCGTTCATCCGCCTGAATGCGTTCTGACGCGCGGCGTTATTCAATCCGTTGTCCAGATGAACGGTTGATCTAGGCGAGTGAATTTCATGCGCGGCGTGAATGCCTGGCGGCAAACGGCCAAAACGCAAAAACACATAGGCGCGATCGAGAACGATCGCAACCGCCAGAACAGCGAGTACCGTGAGCGGATAAATAACCCATCCGCCCACACGTACCGCCGCCAGAATATTCATCCAATCCTGCATGACCGACCTCGTTGCCGTGTGACAGATTTAAAAATGCTTGGTGATACCGGCATAGACGGCGAAATGCGGGCCGTATTGCGGCGCGCCCACACCGATGCCCGAGCCGTCGCGCAACTCATAGACCCGATTGAATGCATTGACGACCAGCAACCGCGCATCGAACTTGCCGACGAGAGGCTGGTTGAAATGCTGGATCACGCCGAGATTGATCTGCGCATAGACGGGCAGGCGATCGGTGTTGGCAAAGCCGCTTCTCAAGCCGCTGCCCACGAGGCCGTCGAAGGTGAACGTCGTTCTGCCGAGGTCGTACGTGCCGCCGAATGACGCGGTCACGCGCTGGTCGTGATCCAGATACACCCAATGGTCGCTGATGTAGGCGAGTTCGTCCGCTTCGAAATTGAACTGGGCCGAGTCGATCTGTTTGCCCTGCGCGCGGCTGTAGGCGAGGTTCAGATAGGCGGACACGTTGTCCTGCTTGTAGTTCGCGGTGAACTCGAGTCCGTACACGCGTCCGTATTGATAGTTGAACGGCGTGAAGATGAGGGCGGAGCCGAACTGCCCTTCGTCGAGCAGATTGGTGGATTTCTTATAGTAAGCATCCACGCCGACTGTCACGTTCGAACCTAGGCGCTGCGTGACGCCGAGATCGAAATAGTGGCTGCGTTCGGGTTGTACCTGATCGTTCTGGCTCGACGGACTCTGATTGGTCGTGCCATTGAAGCGGCTGATGGTCGAGCCCGATACCAGTTCGAACGCGGGCGGCGTGAAGTAGCGCGCGTAGCCGGCGTGAAAGGTGGTAGTCGATGTCAGCGCATAGACGAGCCCGATACGTGGACTCAGTTGGCTCGCGCTGACGTACTCGTCCATCTTGTCGTAACGCAGCCCGTAGTTGAGCGTGAGCTTGTCGGTGATCTTCCATTCGTCCTGGACATAAGCGCTGTACAGGTAGCCGGTTTTGCTGCTCGAGTCGTGGATATTGAAGGGCTGGTCCGATAGCTGATTGCCGTCGGCGTCCGTTGCGAAGACGTTGACGCTGTCGTCGAATACAGCGTGCTCCTGCTGGAAGAACAGGCCGGCGCGAATCGTATGCCTGGCATTGAGCCGCCACGTGGTGTCCACTTGCGCGCCATTGGCCGAGTTGCTGTGAAAGTCCTGGGATGCAACGCCGTTGAAGAGCAGGTCGCCAACCGGGTCGGGATTGAATTGCGTTCTCGTGTAGCGGGTAAATAGCGCGACCTGGTAGTCGAGTGCGCCGCCATTGGTGCCCTGAAGCGCCACCACGGCAAAATTGTTCAACTCCGATTGCGTTTCGTTCAACTGACTCGAATCGAACGTGTTGTTGCCGTTGAGCGTGAAATTGGTCGGCAGACCGGGCGTGTTCGGGATTTCGAACTGGTTGCTCGTGGTGCCGAACATCAGGCTCACCCGCGTGAGCGGATTGATGATGTACGACATATAACCGAACGCATCGCCCTGACGGGTGTGGTCGTGAATGGCGTTCGCGCTTGCAGTGGGATTCTCGATGCCGAGGTTGTCGACGCCGAGCGAGCCGCTGAAGTAATAGCTGAACGGGCCTTGCGTGCCGAACACGTCCGCGCTGGTCTTGAGGGTCTGGTGGCTGCCGCCGAACACATCGATCGTGCCGCCGTCGCCCGCATCGCCCGTCTTCGTGCGGATGTCCACGACACCGGCCGTGCGGTAGCCGTACTGTGCCGGCAACGCTCCGGTGAGCAGATTGACCTGGTCGATGATGCGCGTGTCGAGCGCTTGCCCAAAACCGCTGATCGGTTCGGGAATGACGATGCCGTTGATGCGGTACTGCAGATTCGCGTGGTCTCCGCGCACGTGCAGTTGGCCGTATGAATCGGCTGCGACGCCGGGCGCCTGGAGCAGCACCTGATTCAGTGGCGTGTCCTGGCCCGCGGGTAGCGCATCGATATCGGCCTGGCTGAAGCGGTACACGCTGCTGCCGGTCTCCGGCAACAACCCATTGCGTGCGCGGTCCAGTCGCTTCGCGTTCACCTGAACGTCGAGTGTGCCGCTCTTCGCGAGACTGACGCTGACGGTGCTTTCCGTTCCGGCGCTAGTGGTCGTGATGCTGTTGCCGCTCGCAAAGCCCGGCGCGGTGACGACGACCGCGTAGGTGCCCGGTGTCACGTGCGCGATGGCGAAGCGGCCTTCGGCGTTCGTTTTCGCCTCGCTGACAGCGGCGCCGCTCGCGTTCTGCACGATCACGGTGGCGTTGTTGACAGGTTGGCCGGCGGCATCTGTGACAGCGCCGGTTACGGAGCTTTCGTCGGTTGTGGCGTGGGCGTGGGCGGCCATTGCGAACAGCAGCAAGGCTGCCGAGGAGACGCGCGTGCGGTTTTTCATCGTTATGTATTTGAGTGTGTTGGCGACTGGGTGGATGCGTTTTTTCTGTCTTGGTCGACGGTTTTCCTTGGGTGAACGCGTGCGGCGCCGTCTGGCGGCGTGGATCTCCTTTGGGCTGCGGTGGTCATTTGGCACGCAGTCGGAATGTTATATCATTACATTCGCGGAAAACAATGACAAGTTGATGGCGCGTTGGTTTTGAGGCATGGAATGAGATGGCGAGCACAATTCACAGGCGCGCGGCTGCCCGGTTCCGGGCAGCCGCTGTCGTCGTTCGGCGCGTCTTATTGGCTGTGCATGTCGCGCGCCGACTGACGCGGCGACGAGGTGGTTTTGATCGCGTGTCGAGCGGTCTTGTCGAGCCGACCAGGCAACTGTTGCCGTCGTTGACGGCGTGGTTCATCCATCTGCCACGAAGTTGCAGCCGTCGGCGCTAAAGTTCAGGGAATGGCTTATTGAAGAGGCACGAGCATCGCCACGCTGAGAGCAGCGTGGCGGACAGAGAGCGATTGTCTGGTGAAATGAGGTTCTGCGAATCGCTCTGGATTGTCCATACGCGAGTTCAAGACTGCGCGTGCTTCGCCGCGTCCTCGATGACCGCTGTCACTTCCTTCGGCCGCGATTCGTAGACCGAGTGGCTCGCGCCCGGGATCACCGTCGTATGGCTATGTGCGCGTGCGTAATACCAGCGTTCGAGATCTGGGCTGATGATCTTGTCGTCGGCCGCTACGATGCCCCAGCTCGGCTTGGTCGTCCACGCGGCGACCGTCATCGGCGCCGAGAAGACTTTCGCGGCCGTCAGGATTTGCGCGTGCGATTCGAACTGCGCTTGCTTGAGCGGCAAATCAGCAGCGAAATCCTTGGGGAAGTCCGCGGGATTCAGATAAGTGTATCCGTCGCCGGTCTTCATGATCGCGCCCGGCTGCTTTGACGTGTAGCTCGGCATGCCTTTGCCGAGGTCGCTTTCATCTTCGCCGACGGCCGGTGCGTGCGCGGCCACGTACACCAGGCCCACCACGTTCGGGTTCACGCCGGCTTCGGTGATGACCGAGCCGCCGTAGCTGTGAGCCACGAGAATCGTCGGGCCGTTCTGCTGATCGAGCACGCGTTTGGTCGCGGCGACGTCATCGTCGAGCGAGGTCAGCGGTTCCTGCACGATGGTGACGTGATAACCGTCTTTGGTCAGTCTGTCATAGACCGGTTTCCAGCCCGAGCCGTCCACCCAGGCGCCGTGCACGAGAACGATGTTGTGGACCGGCGCGTTCTGCGGTTTGGCGTCTTGCGCCATCGCGGCAGTCGAGGCAAAAAGGGCGGCAGACAACGACAAGGCCGTGGCGACGAGAGGCAAAACTTTCATGACAAACTCCGGTTTATAAGTAAGAGATTCTTCTTGAAGAAATATTTCGAATGGCTTGTGAAAAGTAGGAATCCTGTTGATCTAAAGGGAGAAACAGGATTCCCGATACGTGTCATTTAGCTGCCGAAGAAGACGTTGCAGAAGCTGACGGGGCCGACGCAGCTGGAATCCGTCGACGCGTGCTTGCGCATGCCGGTCGAAGAACTACCGTTCTGTGCCACGCCGCCGTACGACGACTGAGTCGTTTGCGAGGCGTCTTGCGCGGCGACCTTTGCTTCGGCTGCCTGAATGGCGGCCGGGTAATTAGCGTCATCTCCGAGCGAAGGGTTGTAGCCGGCCTGTTCGAGGCGCACCAGATCGGCCCGCACTTCGGCGCGTGTCACAGGGGCATTCGATTGTGCGAAGCTCAGAACAGGAGCGGCCAACGTGCCGACGGCGAGAGCGAAACAAACAAGAGCTTTTTTCATGATAAAAATTCCTTAGAAATGCGATGAGTTGAGAGGCGACGATTGCCTGGAAAGTGTGCTGATTTAGCTGCCGAAGTACGGGGTGCAGAAACCAGCGGGGCCGACACACTGCTGCGTGTTCGTGTGCATATGTTCCTTCGCCGAGACTTGGGTAGCGAAACCTGCCGAAGCGAGAACGATCAGCGAGAGAATGATGGAAAATTTGCTTTTCATTTGGATACCTAACTAGTAAAAGATTGAAGATGCCTTGCGAATCAAGTGAAGCTACGTCTTTGCTCGTCCACTAACATGACCCGCTTGCAATGAGAGCAGCGCGTACATGCCTATTTCGTCACTACCGTGCAGCGTTCGTCGCTGTCATGTAGGGGCAAACACCTCGGGTTTCCGCTTATTCCAAATTTTTTTCGCGACTGTGGTGAAAAATTTGAGCCTTACATTTTCATGAACGTCTGGCGCGTCGGCGGCGAGCGCTTCTGTCATGGAACGAAAAAAGCCGTATCGCGTAAAGCCTTATCCAGCAAGGCTCCCAAACGTTTGCGCTGTTAAGTCTGATGATTACGTTTATTAAAGCTTTGCGTTTGGCATGTCGTTATCCAGTCAGATTGTGTGGACCATCGGACATGCGCGAGCCTTCAGCACGGCGAGCGCTGGACGAGGAAATAGCTCTTCGGGGGAATCATCTTGAATCACCAACGATCGCCATGGTCGCGTACAGCGGCTCCGGGCGAAGTCATCTATTCCGAAGGCTTCGCGGGCGACGCCGTCGTCTACGTCATTGCGGATGGCAAAGTCGAAATCTCCACCCAGTGCGACGAGAAGAAAGTGATTCTCGCCACGCTAGGCAAAGGCGAGTTTTTCGGCGAGGCGGCTTTGTTGCCGCCTGAACCACGGGCGCACACCGCGAAAGCGCTGAGCTTCTGCCAATTGACCGTCATCGCGGCGAACGTGGTGGAGGAAGAACTCGAGCGCGTCTCGCCGTTGCTTCGCCATATCGTACGCACGCTGATCCGGCGGGTGAAAAAGAAGGACGATATCCTCGCCACCAACACGCACGCTGACTTTCTGCCGGGCGTCGTGTCGTACGCGCATGTCCTTTCGTTGATGGCGGGCGGCGAGAACGCCGACAGACCGGACGGCCGCATGCGCCGCGCGCAAGGCGAGGAATTCTCGGTACCTCTGCCCGAAGTGATCAGGAAGTGCCATGCGATTGCCGGCCATTCGCGTCCGCATGTGATGGCCATGCTCAAACGGATGGAGAAACTCAATCTCGTCTCGCTCGAACCGGGCCGGTCCGAGCGCGCGAGCAGCACATCGGCGCGCTATTCCGCGCAGGACGGCGCGACGAGCCGGCAACTGGTCACGTTCGATCCGGTGCGAATCACCGAGCGCGCCCAACAGGTGGCGGACCACGATCTCGATCTCTCCATCAGCAGCGAGTTGGAACTGATCGAACTGGACGATCTGGAAGCCTTGATCGGCGTCGAGAAGAAGGTGATTCTCAACAAGCTGTCCCACGCTGAAATCGCGGAAGACATCTTCGCTTTTCGCAAGACCAAGGTGCTGAACTACGTCGAAGAAAAGGGCATCAGCTATTTTTCGCGCCGCAATACTCGTGGTCTGAGCGAGCTGAAGTCGCTCGACGATCTGGAGTTTGTCGACCAACGAACCTTGTTCGAAGCGGTGAGCGCATTCGACACATACGACCTCGCGAAACTGCTTTCCGCCGTGACGGGCCAGCCGATCGCCGAGCGCCTGCTCTCGGTGATGACGGAGGCAAGAAAGAAAGAAGTCTCGTGGGTCATGCGTCGTGAGATCAAGATCGATCCGCTCGAAATTGCCGAGATTGAAGAACGCTTTCTCGAGACCGTGCGAGCGATCAAAGCTCCAGCGGCCACGGTCGCGCCGCTGTCCAATCTGGATGCCTGACGCGCAACACGCAAACGGCAGGCACTGTCGCCTTCGAGGTTCGAGGGCGCGGGCGGCTATTCGAGAGGACGTATGGATCTTTTGACGCTATTTGGCGCGGTGTTCGGCGTGACGGCGATCGTCGCGGGTTTTTCGCTCGAGGGCGGGCACTTTACTTCGCTGTTTCAGTTGGAGGCGTTCGTCATCGTTCTGGGCGGCACGCTCGGTGCGGTGATGATTCAGAACACCTGGGCGAGGTTCTACGACGGCATCAAGCAACTGCGCCTGGCTTTTGTGAGGGCGCGGCAGGTCGATCGCGAGAGCCTGTCCGTCCTGCTCGAATGGGGCGATCAGGCCAAGCTGAACGGCATGCTGGTGTTCGAGTCGATCGAGGCGGGCGGCATCAATCCGTTTGCCAAACGAGGTTTGGAGTTGCTGGCAAACGGCGTATCGACAGCGGTGCTCGAAGACGCCTTGCAACGGGAGCTGGATGCGTATGAGCGCAATCACATGGCGGCCGCACGGATCTGGCAACAGGCAGGCGGTTACGCGCCGACGTTCGGCATTCTGGGCGCCGTGCTTGGTCTGATTCAGGTGACCGGCCATATGCTCGAGCCCGCGCAACTCGGGCAAGGCATCGCGGTGGCTTTCGTCGCGACGCTATATGGCCTTGCTCTTGCCAATCTGGTCTTTCTGCCGTTGTACGGAAAGATCAGGGCGCAGGTCGATAGTGAATTGCGCTTCCGGCGTTTATATCTCGACGGCTTGCTCGCGATCTCGCGCAAGGAGTCGCCTCACACCATCGAGACGCGGCTCGCGGGCGACGTGCGGGAAAGATCGGCCGAGTTGCTGGGCTAGCCGGTTCCGGTCGTGCAGATAACGAGCGGGCCGGGACCCATCACACGTAATTTCGGATGCAGGCTTTTTGGGTATGAACACCTCCTCGGGTAACAAGCGCCTCACGGCGGACAAGACCGGCTATGACACCGCCGACGAAGGCGAAGAGAAGTCCGGGCGCTGGCTGATCTCCTACGCTGATCTCATCACCACGCTGATGGTGTTGTTCCTCGCGCTCTATGTGCTCCAATTGTCAAAAACGAGGGAGCTCGAAATCAAGGCGCTGGAGCGCCACGTGGTGACCGAGGCGACGTCCGCAACGCCGGATGCCTCGAAGAAGCGGCTTCTTTCTCTGTTGGAGCCGCTTCAGGACAATCGCCAGATTACGATTTCGAACGCGGCTCAAGGCGTGGAAATCGCCATCAACGCAAAAATTCTGTTCAATTCGGGCGACGCGCGTTTATTGCCGGAATCATTCGGCGTGTTGAATCAGATTGCCGGCGTGCTGCGTGACCGGTCGAAGAACAATATTCTTGTAGAAGGGCACACGGACAACGCGCCTATCTCGACGGCGAAATACGAATCCAATTGGGAGCTGTCTTCTGCACGGGCCGGCGCGGTGGTTCGCTTCTTCGCGGACAAAGGCATCGAAGCGCACAGAATGGCCGCGATCGGGCGGGCCGACAACTTCCCCTTGATCATCGGCGATGACGTGGCCGCGCGCGCCGCGAATCGTCGCGTGACCATTCTCGTCGAGTACTGAGTTACCGCGGGCGGAGAATAGGCTAACGCGCGCCCCGCAGCATCCAGGTACCCATTCGCGCTAGAGTATCGACAGCGGCCCCGCCGCGAATCCACGCATTCCGACGCACCCGCGAATTGTCGAGATCCCCTATGCCCGTCAACACTCTGCCTGATCCGCTCGGCGCTGCATGCACTTCATTGGGCAGCTTCCTGCGCGATCGCCGTTCGCGTTTGCAACCGGGGCCGGACGCGCCGAGCCGGCGTCGTACGCCGGGATTGCGGCGTGAGGAAGTGGCGGCACGGGCGAACGTCAGCGTCGCGTGGTACACGTGGCTGGAGCAGGGACGTGGCGGCCTGCCGTCGAACGAGGTGCTGGAGCGGCTCGTCCGCGCACTGGAACTCGACGCCGCCGGCCGCGAGATGCTGTTCCTGCTGGCCCAGCAGCGACCGCCGCCGCTCAGCCCGTTTGCGCCGCCGCAAGTGACGCCGGCCTTGCAGCGCGTACTGGACGGCATGCCCAGCAGTCCCGCCATCGTGAAGACGCCGACGTGGGACGTCGTGGCCTGGAACGCGGCAGCGGTCGCGGTGCTCGGGGACTACGCGGCCGTGCCGGCGCGCGAGCGCAACGTGCTAAGGCGTCTGTTCGGCGATCCGGCAGTGCGAGAAAGCCAGCCGGATTGGGAGGAAAGCGCGCGTGCCGCACTCGCCGTCTTTCGCATCGATATCGCGCGCATCGGCGGGTCTGCGGAAGCCGCGACGCTTGCCGCCGAATTGCAGGCGAGCAGCGCGGACTTTCGCCGCCTCTGGGCGGAGAACGACGTGCGCAGTCATTGGATTGGAATAAAGCGCCTGCGCCACTCGCAAGCCGGGCCGATCACGCTCGAGTATTCGGCCTTCGCCGTGGATGGCGGCGACGGCCTAAGCATGGTCGTGTTTTCGCCGGCCTCGGCGGCCGACCTGCGCGCCGTGCAAGCGCTCATCGCGCGAACCACTCAAGCAGCGTGACGGACGCGGTTCCGTTCAATGCCGCGTCAAGACGTCTTCGCGGGCGTGAATTTAAACGGGCATGGGCGCGGCGGATCACCGGGCACCCACGCCACACGGAGCGCCCGGAGCGCTCCTCGTGACGCCAACATCAACGCCAAACCGTTACTCAGCTACCCATATAAAGCGAACGGTTCAGGTTGGCGAGCTGACCATCCTTCTCGGCTTGCACGAGTTCCTGGCGAACCTGTGCACGCGTTTTCGAAGTGGCGCTGGCCACGCTCGCGGACCATTGCGGCTGCGCCGCCTGTGCGATCTGCGAAGAATCCACGGTGGCGGTCGAGGGCGTCGGAACCGCGGCGTGAGCAACACTTCCAACCACGCATGCAGCAAGAGTCAAAGCAATCATGGAAACTTTCATATCGTTCTCCTTGAACGGTTGGATAAGAGACGTCCGCGGATCAGAAAGCACGAGCAGAGGTCGACCTGGACTTGCTGCGATGCGATTCTTTTCAGAGAAGCGGCGTTGATGTATTGAACCGCGCGGGTGTATCGGGCATGTGTCGGGAAAGCGGCGAATTGCAATGTTGTGTATCGCCGGAAACCGCGGATACATTCCGATACGAACCCGCGTTTATCCTTGCTGCGCGAGCAGGGCTTGAATCTTCGCTTCCGTCTTCGCATAGTCGCCTTCGCCGAAATGCGTGTAGACGATCCGGCCTTGCTTGTCGAGCAGGTAGAAAGCCGGCCAGTACTGATTGTTGTACGCGTTCCAGGTCGCATAGCGATTGTCCTGCGCGACCGGATAAGTGATGCCGAAGCGCTTGATGGCGGATTTCACGTTATCGGTATCGCGCTCGAACGGATACTCGGGCGTATGCACGCCGATAACCGTCAGACCCTGGTCCTTGTATTTCTGATTCCAGCTTTTCACGTAGGGCAGCGTGTTGATGCAGTTGCCGCAGGTGTAGGTCCAGAAATCGACCAGCACTACCTTGCCGCGCAGTTGCTGCAGCGTCAGCGGATCGCTGTTGAGCCATTGCGAAATGCCGGTGAATTCGGGAGCCGCCGCGTTGGTTCCGAGCGCGGGCGCGCTCGGTTCGGGCGACCCCGCGAAGGCGGCAATGCCGCTCGCGGCTGCGGCGGCGATCACGGTTGCGACGGCGAATGTTTTGATCTTGGATGCGGAGAGCATGTCAGTGTCCTTTCAGGAAGAGGCTAAAAACGGCAGTTCGCATATCGGCCGCGAATGATCGTATTGAAGCGTCCGCAGGTATCTGGCATGTGTCGCCCAAACCGCATGGGTGCAATGTTGTGTATCTGTACGAGGTCCAGATACACTGCGACACAATTCGCCGGGCGAGCCAGGCTATAAAGCAGGCATTGCCAATCACGGAGAGCACCATGAGCGCCGACTTGCTGCAAGGTTCCTGCCATTGCGGGACCGTCAAATTCGAAGTGCGTACCCCGATCACGCCGGCTGGGCGTTGCAACTGCAGCCTGTGCCGCCGCAAGGGTGCGTTGATGACGCCGCTGTTCCCGGCAGGCCAGTTGAAGATCCTGAGCGGCGAAGATTCGTTGACGCTCTATCAGTTCAACACGCGGGTGGCCCGGCACTATTTTTGCAAACACTGCGGTATCTATCCGTTTCATCAGACGCGTAAGGACCCGCAGCAGTGGCGAGTCAACATCGGTTGCCTCGCGGGCGTCGACCCGTATAGTCCGGAAGCGGGAGTCGCGGACGGCGCGAGCCTCTCCGTGCTGGAGGACGCATGAAACGCCTGCTGGCTATCGTCGTCTTCTTGAGCGGCGGCCTTGCCGCCGAACTGGCGCATCCGGTGCAGTGTTCATTGATGTACGCGAGCCGGGTGCAGTTGAAACGCCAAAAGAGATGATGCATTGATGGAAACCATCGATCACGTACTGATTGTCGACGACGACCGCGGCATCCGCGAATTGCTGGCAGGTTATCTCGAGAAGAACGGCATGCGCGTGTCGCTCGCGGCGAATGGGCGCCAGATGCGCGCGGCGCTGGAGCAGGGCGCGCCCGATCTGATCGTGCTGGATCTGATGATGCCCGGCGAGGACGGTCTGGTGCTGTGCCGCGAGCTGCGAGCCGGCAAATTCCGCGCGGTGCCGGTATTGATGCTGACGGCCCGCAACGAGGAGGCCGACCGTATCGTCGGCCTGGAGATGGGCGCGGACGACTACCTGCCCAAGCCCTTCGCCGTGCGCGAGCTGCTCGCGCGCATTCGCGCCGTGCTGCGCCGCGCCCGCATGCTGCCACCCGGCATGCAGGTGACGGAATCCGCGCCGATGCTGGCCTTCGGCGACTGGCGCCTCGACACCACCGCGCGCCATCTGCTCGACGCCGAAGGCACCATGGTGGCATTGAGCGGCGCCGAGTACCGCTTGCTGCGCGTATTTCTCGACAATCCGCAGCGGGTGCTGACGCGCGACCAGCTCCTCAACCTCACGCAGGGCCGTCAGGCCGATCAGTTCGACCGTTCGATCGATCTGATGGTGAGCCGTCTGCGTCAACGGTTGCGCGATGTCGCGCGCGAGCCGCGTTACATCAAGACGCTGCGCAGCGAGGGGTATGTGTTTTCCGCGGCGGTGACCGCCATCGAGGATCCGCAATGAACCGCTGGTCCTGGCTGCACTGGCCGCGCACGCTGTTCGCGCGGCTCGCGCTGATTCTTTTCGTCGGCCTCGCGCTGGCGCAGACGCTGTCGTTCTGGCTCACGCTGACCGAGCGCGACCAGACCATGACCAACGTGATGATGGGTTACATCGAGCGCGAAGTGAGCAGCTCGGTGGCGCTGCTCGATCATTTGCCGCCGAACGAACGCGCGCAGTGGCTGCCGCGGCTCGCACGCCGCAGCTACGAGTTCATCCTGGGTCCGGGCATTGCCGGCAGCCCGATCGATGCGCATCTGTCCGAGCGTGTCGCGCAATCCATCGCGGACGGCATCGGCAGGCACTATCCGCTGACGGTGAATGCCGTCCCCGGCGACAAGGAGCGCCTGCAGGTTCATCTGCAACTGAGCGACGGCACGCCGCTGACGATCGATATGCGTCCCATGTCGGGCGCGCCGCTGTCGCGCTGGCTGCCGCTCGTGCTGGCGTTGCAACTGGCGGTGCTGGTCGCGTGCTGCTGGCTGGCGGTGCGGGTCGCCACGCGGCCGTTGCATCAACTGGCGCTCGCCGCCGATACGCTCGGTCCCGACCTGAAGGCGGCGCGCCTGCCGGAGGACGGACCGTCTGAAGTATCGCGCGCCGCGCGCGCCTTCAACGCGATGCAGGACCGCATTGCCACCTACATGACCGAACGCATGCAGATTCTGGCGTCGATTTCGCACGATCTGCAAACACCGATCACGCGGATGCGCCTGCGCGTCGACGTCATGGACGACGATGCACAGGGCGCGAAGCTGCGCCAGGATCTGCAGGAAATGGAAAGCCTGGTGAAGGAGGGCGTGACGTACGCGCGCACGCTGCACGGCGCGACCGAAGTCCCTTGCCGCGTCGATCCCGACGCGCTGCTCGACAGCCTCGTCTGCGACTATGTCGACGCCGGCCAGGCGGTCAGCCTGGAAGGACGGCTTGGCGATTCGCTGGTGACGCGCCCGCAGGCATTGCGCCGCATACTCGGCAACCTGGTGGACAACGCGCTGAAGTTCAGCGGCGCTGCCGAGATCACGGCCGCCACTTTGCCCAGCGGAGAGACAGCGATCGCCGTGCTCGACCGCGGCCCCGGCATACCGGCCGAGTCGCTGGAAGCGGTGTTCGAGCCGTTCTACCGCCTCGAGGCGTCACGCAATCGCGATACGGGTGGCACTGGGCTGGGGCTCGCCATCGCGCGACAACTTGCGATGGCGATGGACGCGACACTCACACTGCACAACCGTCCCGGCGGCGGTCTGGAAGCGCGGTTGATGCTGAGGAATCTGCGCAAAACCTAATTGCCCTCGTCGCTGGCCGCCAGGTGCTCACAGCCCGGTTTCACCTGTTGAGCGCCAGATATTGATGCAGCGACTGGATCGCGGCCGCTCCCTCGCCGACGGCGGCCGCAACGCGCTTCACCGAGCCGCTGCGCACGTCGCCTACAGCAAAGATGCCGGGCCGGCTCGTCTCCAGGTAATGAGGAGGGCGGTCCGACGACCACTGCGGAATCGCATCGGGACCGGTGAGCACGAAGCCGTGTTTGTCGAGTGCGACGCAATCGCCGAGCCAGCCAGTACTCGGTTGCGCGCCAAGAAACAGGAACACATGGCGGATCGGCTTCTCCTCGATGTGGCCTTGACGGTCCCACTTGATCGATTCGAGTTGGGCCTCCCCGTTCAGTTCGACGATCTGCGTGCGCACATGAACGCTGATGTTCGCCGCCGCTTCGATCCGTCTGATCAGGTAGTTCGACATGCTCGCGCTGAGTCCGTCGCCGCGAATCGCGATATGCACGTGACGCGCGAATCCCGACAGGAACACCGCGGCCTGGCCGGCGGAATTCCCGCCGCCGACGATGACCAGTTCCTGATTGTGGCAGAACGCGGCCTCCATGAAGGTCGCGCTGTAATAGATGCCGCTTCCCTCGAATTCCTCGAGGCGCGGCAGCAGCGGTTTCCGATAGCGCGCGCCGGTCGCGATGACGACCGCGCTGGCATACACATGCTCGTTGTAATTGAGGCGCAGGTGAAAGGGCGGCGCGTTCTCACATTCGATGCCGAGCACTTCGATGGGCACGCCGACTTCCGCGCCGAACTTGCGGCATTGGGACAATCCGCGGCCGGCAAGCGCTTGCCCCGAGATGCCGGTCGGGAATCCAAAGTAATTTTCGATCTTCGAACTGGTGCCGGCCTGGCCGCCGGGCGCCTTGGTGTCGACCACCGCGACTCTCAGTCCTTCCGAGGCCGCGTACACCGCGGCCGCAAGACCTCCCGGTCCGGCGCCGACCACGACCACGTCGAACCGTTCGCCGTTCAGCCGGTCGGGGCTCAGGCCGATCGCGTCGGCCACCGCGCGGTTGGTCGGCTGCTTGAGCACGTTGCCTTGCAGGGTGACGATCACGGGTATATCGGCTTCGGTTGCGTCGTAACGCTCGAGCAACCCCTTGGCTTCCTCGTGCTCGACGATATCGAAGTAGGCGAAAGGCTGCGCGTTGCGGCTCAGGAAATGCCGCAGTACGAGCGTGCTCCACGAAGCCGAACTGCCGATCACCAGAAGACCGCCGTGCTGATCCTGAATGAACGCGACGCGCCGCAGGATATAGGCGCGCATGATCGTTTCGCTCAACTCCGCTTCCGCGACGACGAGCGCCCGCAGCGATTCCTCGTCGATCACGATCACTTCGCAATCGCTGATGGCGCGGGCCGTCGCTACCGCGCCGCGGCCCGCGAGCGTTCCCACTTCGCCGGTGAAGCAACCGGGGCCGTGCGTGCCCAGAACGTGGTGCTTGTCGCCGGCGCCTCGGGTCGCCTCGATCGCGCCGGAGACGACGGTGAACATGGGAATGTGCCGGTCGCCTTCGGTGAACAGGATATCGCCTGCCTTCAGCCGGCGCCGTTCGCCGTATCGTTCCAGCACCGCAAACTGACGTTCATCGAGCGTTGGAAAAATCTGATGGTGGCGGCTGCCGCCGGGCACCAGGTCTTCACGTCTGCTTGACGACTTATTGCTCATGGGGCGTTCCGAATGGAGGGCGCGTGCTGCGCGCCGTGGTGAGCTTGCTGCCGGATGCCGCATCGGCGCGAACGGTCTGAATGACCGGAGAAGACGGTGGACCGTCCTATTCGCAGAGATTGTGCGCCTGAGATCAGCCGTCGGTAAAGTGCGAAAAAGAGGGGTGTTCCGCTTGCTGGTGCGCGGCCTATTTCCATTTACATGCACGCTGCATGGTTTAACTGCTGCGCCATGAGCCTATCTTCATACCAATCACCGGCTTTTCATATCTGGGGAGTTACATTGTCGAGAAATGATTGTTCGGAGAGCATCACTCATGGTCAAGCACCGCATCCGTGCCGCGCTCCTGTGCGCGGCGATCGTCATGTTCGCGCACACCTGTTACGCGCAATACAGCACTGACTGGCTGGGCAATACGTTCGGCACACTCGCCGCGCACGTGGGCAACACCGCGCGCTCGCTGTGGGTCGCGCCGGAAGGCGTGATCTACACGGCTTCGTTGTGGGACGAGAACGAGGGCGGCGTGGCGATCTATCAGAACGGCCAGAGCCTCGGCTCGATCGGCACGCACGCCGACTTCCAGGGCAGCGCCATTACCGGCAATGCCACGTCGATCTTCGCAGCGTTGCAATACAACAGGTCGTTCGGCAGCGGCTCGGTGGGACGCTACAACCGCGCCACGCAGACGCGCGACCTGATCATCCCCGTCAGCGTGTGGACCTCGATACCGCATGCCGATGTCATCACCGGGCTCGCTACCGCGGGCTCATTGCTGTATGCGAGCGACTTCTACGGCAATCGCGTGCGCGTCTTCACGACCGACGGCGTCTGGCAACAGGACATCAAGGTATCGAGTCCCGGCGCGCTGGCGCTGGATAGCGCCGGCAATCTGTGGGTCGCGCAGCAGAGCGCGGCCTCGATCGTCGAGTTCAGTCCGACTGGCGCGCAGCTGAACACCATCCAGATGCCGGCGACGTCGCGGCCGTCGGCGCTGTATTTCAATGCCGCGTCCGGGCAACTCATGGTCGGCGACCAGGGGCCGGACATGAACATCAAGCGCTACACGATCGCGGGCACGCCGACGCTCGCCGGCACATTCGGCATTCAGGGCGGCTATCTCGACACCACCAGCGGTATCAAAGGGCAGGTGGGCGATAAGCGCTTCACACGCGTGGTCGGCATCGGCAAGGATGCCGCCGGCAACCTGTACGTGCTCAACAATCCGTGGGGCGGCGGCTGGGATCTCGGGCGCAACGGCGCCACCGACCTTCACGCCTACGACAGCGCAGGCAACCTCGAGTGGAAGCTGCAGTCGCTCAACTTCGAGGCGGTCGCGGCCCCGGACCCATCGACCGACGGTGCCTACTTCTACAGCGGCACGCACATTTACACCGGCACGGCGGGCGGCACCTTCGTCGCGAACACGGTCGATCCGTTCACGTATCCGTCCGATCCGCGCCTGAACATGAACGACACGCAGCGCAACGAACACTTCGGCCAACTCGTCACGGTCGGCGGAAACCGGATTCTGGTGGCGTCCGGACAGAACCCGGGCAGCTTCTACTTTTTTCATTTCAATCCGGCGAGCGGCTACATTGCGATTCCGGACGCGTCGATTCCGGGGGCGGCGTTCAATACGAACCTGCAGGTCACGGGCGGTTTCAGCATCGATAGCAGGGGCGACGTGTGGGCCGGTCTGGACCGGACGAATCACATCTACCACTATCCGCTCACCGGCTTCGACGGCAACGGCAAACCGACCTGGGGACGGGCGGTCACGATCTCCATTCCGCAGAGCATCCGGCCGCTCACGCGCATCCTCTACCTCGCGGAGAGCGACACCATGATCCTCGCGCAAGGTATTGCCGGAAGCTGGGACTGGACCGCCATGCAGTCGCGGATCGAGGTCTATCATGGCTGGAGCGCGGGCAACACCACGCGGCCCGATCCGGTGATCACGCTCACCAGCGCCAATCCCAAGTCGATCACGGCGGCGGGCAATTATCTGTTCGTCGGCTACGTGCACACGGTGCCCAATATCGACGCCTTCAATCTCACCACTGGCCAGCTCGTCACCACGCTGATCAACTCGAATCCGGGCGCCGTGGATGTCGGCAACGACGTCGATTCGATGTACGGCCTGCGTGCGTATCTCAGAGCCGCGGGCGAGTATGTGATCACGAAAGACAACTACAACGGTTCGAGCATGGTGGTGTATCGCTGGACGCCGTGACGGCCGCGCTCGGCTATGACACACCCTATCGGATAAGATACGGCCCGCGCCGCAATTTTCCGAACAAGGAGTGGTTTCAATGATTCAACCGGGCAACGTATTCAAGGACAACCTCGCGCAGATGCCGGGCATCGACGGTATCGCGCGTATCGATCTGGTGGACGGCAAGGGCGTCGTGGTGGCCAGCATCGAGAACAAGCCGGGCAAGCAGGGTTCGCTCGCGGTGTACAACTATCTGAAGCAGACGTTCGGCACGCTCGACGCCAAAGCGGCCGAACACGGCCTCGTCGTGTTCGCCGAGCACACCGCCGATGCGCGCAATCGGCCGGGCGCGCACCCCAACGTCGACATCCTGCTCGCGATCGCGGCGGGTGGGGAAGCGTTGCGGATCGACGTCGTCGCCGCGGGCTGAAGTGAGTTGTTTATCATCGGCGTGGCGCCGGCGGGTGAATCGATCCGCTCGGCCGCGCTGTATTGAGGAAACGACGCCGGCTGCATGCCGGCGTCGTCCAACAGCACACGTTCAGTTCAGCCAGCCCTTGATCGCCTCGGACATCGTGGCGGTCGAAATGCCGTAACGGTCGTGCAATGTCGGCAGCGCGCCGGCATCGAGGAACGCATCGGGCAGGCCCACTTGCCGGAAGTGGCAGGACACGCCCGCGCGCATCAGTTCCGCGGCGACCGCCTCGCCCAGACCGCCGATCACCGTGTGATTCTCGGCCACCACCACGAGCCGCCCGGAGCGCTTCGCTTCGCGCACGATCGTTTCCGTGTCGAGCGGTTTGATCGTCGGCACATGCAGCACGGCTACGCCGATCCGATCGTTCTCCAATGCCTTCGCCACTTCGAGTGCGCGCATCGTCATGATGCCGGACGAGATGACCAGCACTTCCGCGCCGTCGCGCAGCAGCTTCGCCTTGCCGAGTTCGAACGTGTAGTCGTATTCGTCGAGCACCGCCGGAACGTTGCCGCGCAGCAGGCGCGCATAGACGGGGCCCTTATGCGCGGCGATCGCGGGCACCATCTGCTCGATGTCGAGCGCGTCGCAGGGATCGATCACGGTCATGTTCGGCATGGCGCGCATCAGGGCGAGATCTTCCGCGGCCTGGTGACTCGGACCGTAGCCGGTTGTCAGGCCCGGCAGCGCGCAGATGATTTTCACGTCGAGATTGTCTTCGGCGATTGTTTGATGCATGAAGTCGTACGCGCGGCGCGTGGCGAAAACCGCGTAGGTCGTGACAAACGGCTGCGCGCCTTCATGCGCGAATCCCGATGCCGCGCCCATCAGCAATTGCTCGGCCATGCCCATCTGATAGAAGCGCTCCGGAAATTCCTTGGCGAAGATATGCAGGTCGGTGTATTTGCCGAGGTCGGCCGTCATGCCGATCACGTTCTGCTTTTGCCGCGCCAGTTCCACCAGCGCGTGGCCGAACGGCGCGGAACGTGTGACCTGTCCTTCGCTCGCGATCGACGCAATCATCGCGGAGGTCTTCAGGCGCGGCTTGCTCGTGGTTGCGTTGCTCATGCTTGTCTCCCTACTTCGAGTGCTTGCAGCGCCAATTGCCATTCATGGGCTTCGACGCGGATAAAGTGGTTCTTCTCGCGTTGTTCGAGGAAGGGCACGCCGCAACCCATGCGCGTGTCGGCGATGATGATGCGCGGTTGCGCTTCAGGATGTGCGCGGGCCGCATCGAACGCGGCGGCCACGGCGGCGATATCGTTGCCGTCCACGCGCTGCGTGAACCAGCCGAACGCTTCCAGTTTTTCGAGGAGCGGCTCGAACGCCATGATCTGCGTCGACGGACCATCGGCCTGCTGGTTGTTCACGTCGACCACGGCGATCAGGTTGTCGAGCTTCCAGTGACTCGCGGACATCAAGCCTTCCCAGATCGCGCCTTCGTCCAGTTCGCCATCGGAAAACAGCGTGTACACGAAAGACTTCGAACCTTTGCGCTTCAGGCCGAGGCAGCGGCCTACCGCGATGGTCAAGCCCTGACCGAGCGAGCCGCCGGACATCTCCATGCCGGGCGTGTAGCTCGCCATGCCGGACATGGGCAACCGGCTGTCGTCGCTGCCGTAGGTTTCGAGCTCTTCAGCGGGCAGAATGCCGGCTTCGAACAACGCCGCATACAGTGCGATCGCGTAATGCCCGTTCGAGAGGAGAAAGCGGTCGCGCTCTTCCCAATCGGGATCTTCCGGCCGGTAGCGCATGGCCCCGAAGTAAGCGACAGCGAGAACATCGGCGATGTCGAGCGCCTGACCGATATAACCCTGGCCCTGGACCTCACCCATCAACAATGCGTTTCTACGGATACGGTATGCGTGTTCGGCAAGGGTTGCCGTCGGCACGCGTTCTGGACTGTTCATGTTGTCTCCTGTGATCAGTCGTAAAGAGTAAGAAGGGTTCAGCGGTTCACGGACCTCGCGGGCACCAGAAACACGAGGCAAGCGCCGAGCGTGACGGCCACCGAGATAAAGATCAGCCCGGCGGTCGATTTGCCTGTCAGGTCGTTGAGCCAGCCGACGATCGCCGGCGAAAAGAAGCCCGCGAGATTGGCGACGCAGTTCACCGCCGCGATCCCGGCCGCGGCCGACATGCCGCCGAGCAACGCGGTCGGCAACGACCAGAACTGCGACGAGGACGCGAGAATGCCGGCGGCAGCAACGCTCAGACAGACGATGGAGGCCGGCACACTGCCGATTGCCGGCAGCACGATGAAACCCGCGGCGGCGATCAACATCGGAATCGCCAGATGCAGTCGGCGTTCGCGATGACGGTCCGCGCTCATGCCGACCAACGGCAGCGCGATGATGGCGCACAGATAAGGAATCGCGGTGAACACGCCAATCCACAGCGGATCAGCGACGCCGGATTTGCGGATGATGGTCGGGAGCCAGAACGTCAGCCCATATTGGCCGAGCACCACGCAGAAATAGATTGCCGCCATCAGCCACAAGCGACGGTCGCCGATGAACGACTTGACCGAGACGTGGGCGATCTTATGCGCGTTGTCGCCGGCCACATTGCGGGCGAGCAGTGTCTTTTCGGAGTCCGTCAGCCACTTCGCTTTGGCGATGCCGTCGTCGAGATAGAGCAGGATCGCGATGCCGAGCACGAGCGAGGGCAGTGCTTCCAGCAGGAACAGCCATTTCCAGCCGGCCATGTTCATCGCGCCTTGCAGCGAATGCATGATCCAGCCCGACAGCGGGCCGCCGATAATGCCGGCCAGCGGAATCGCCATGAAGAACAGCGACAGCGCCTTGGCGCGGCGCGCGGCCGGAAACCAGTAGGTCAGATAGAGAATCACACCTGGCGCGAAACCGGCCTCGGCGACACCGAGCATGAAACGCAGCACGTAGAAGGCCGTAGGCGATTTCACGAAGACGAAGCACGCGGAGATCACCGCCCACGTCAGCATGATCCGCGCGAGCCACTTGCGCGCGCCGACACGATGCAGCACCAGGTTGCTCGGCACCTCGAAGAGGAAATAGCCGAGAAAGAAAATCCCTGCGCCCATGCCATATACGGTTTCGCTGAAGCGCAAGTCGTTGAGCATCTGCAGCTTCGCGAAGCCGACGTTGACCCGGTCGAGGTAAGCGCCGAGATAACACAGCATCAGGAATGGGATCAGGCGGCGGCTGACTTTCGCGTAGGTTTTCGACTCGAAGCTCGTCGAGTCCGCCTGGTTCGGTATGTCGGCGGCAATGGATGCCGCGGGGTATTTCGATTTCATGTTTGTCTCCTTCCGTGCCCCGGGTAGGCCCGGGTGCCTGGCACGCAGCCGCTCACGGCGCGCGGCGTCGCGTCAATGAATGAGCATGCCGCCGTTCACGTCGAGCGTGATGCCCGTGAGATAGGTCGACAGGTCGCTGACGAGGAACAGGCATGCGTTCGCCACGTCGCTCGCCTCGCCGAGCCGGCCGAGCGGAATGCCCTTGATGATGTCGGCGCGCATTTCCGTGGTGAGCTTGTCGCCGGTAATGTCGGTCTGGATCAGACCAGGTGTGATCGAGTTCACGCGAATGCTATCGCCGCCGAACTCGCGGGCCATCGCACGCGCGAGACCGAGCACGCCGGCTTTCGCCGCGCTGTAGTGCGGGCCGCCGAAAATGCCGCCGCCGCGTTGCGCGGAGACCGACGACATGCAGACGATGCTGCCGCTTTTCTGTTCCTTCATGGCCGGCAGCACGGCTTGCGACATATAGAGCGTGCCGCGCAGATTAACGTCGACGATCGCGTTGAAGTTTTCGGACGTGATGTCCAGCGTACGCACCGGCTGCGTGATGCCGGCGTTGTTGATGAGGCCGTCGATGCGGCCATAGCGATCGAGTGTCGCTTTGGCGGCTGAGACGCACGCGTCTTTGTCGGTGACGTCGCAGGCGAGGCCCAGATGCGCGTCGCCGAGATCGGCGGCGGCACGCTGCGCATCTTCTTCGCGCAGATCGAGAATGACGATGCGCGCGCCTTGAGCTGCGAGTGCCTTGGCGGTTGCCTTGCCGATTCCGCGCGGTGAGGCGGCGCCGGTCACGATGACGACTTTGTTCTCGAGCAGCATGGTTGTCTCCTGAGTGTTGATGTGATGGCCGAAGTGTCTACCGCGCGGCCGGTCGCATCAACGACGTACTGCTCAACTATGTTTGAGAAATTTTCAGGTGACGTGCTGGGGGAGCGTATGCGCCGCATGGTGCGACGCGGCAATCACATGCTCAAGTGTGTGTTGGAAAACCCTGCAAAAACCGACGCCGATCTCAGGCCTTGCGCTCCATGCGCCCGACCTCGCGCTCGATCCACGCGATAAAGCGCGTGACGCGCGGCAGTTCGGCGTTTTGCGGCGGATAGACCAGATGATGCGCGCCGACTTCCACGGCGTGGGTGTCGTCGAATACCGGCACGAGCGCGCCTTCCTTGATCCGAACCGAGGCGAGCATCACGCTTTCGAGCGCGATGCCGAGGCCGAGCGCCGCCGTCTCCAACGACATGTACGACCGGTCGAAGGAAAAGTCGAAGGTCTTATGGGCGGCCGACACGCCGGTGCGCCCGAACCACTGCTTCCACTGCACGAGCGGCGTCTCCGAGTAGATCAGCCGATGTTGCAGCAGATCTTCAGGCGTTTTGACCGGATTGTTCTCCAGATATTTCGGCGACGCGAGCGGCGCGATGTATTCGCCGCGCAGCGTTCGAACTTCCAGATCTCGCCAATTCGCGTAGCCGTGGCGCAGGTCGATGTCGTAATAGCCGCTGGTAAACGAGACGTCCTCGTATGAGCAGGCGAGATTCAACTGGATATCGCCATTGGCCTCCTGAAACGACGCGAGCCGCGGCAGCAGCCACATGAGCCCGAAGCTCGGGCTGGAATGCACCCGCAAGATATCGACGTCGGTGCGGCTCGACGCGCGTTCGGTCGCGCGGCTCAGATCCGCCAGTGATCCCGTCACATCGGACAGGTAACGCTCGCCGGTCGGCGTGAGGACGAGTCCACGGCCCGAACGATAGAAGAGCGGCTGGCCGATTACCGACTCGAGATTGCTGATCTGATGACTGACCGCCGACGCGGTCAGTCCGAGTTCTTCGGAGGCGCGGTTGACGCTTTTCGTTCTGGCCACACTCTCGAACGCGACGATGGCTTTGACCGGTGGAATGCGCATAGTGAAATTTTTTTCAGATGCAGTTGAATGAAACCGCCTTGTTCGCACGCCATTCGCACTGCCATTCTGTCGACAAGCCGCGCAGCGAGGGATGCATGAAGTCCTCTCGATACTGAACCGGCAGTTTCACTGCCGCGGAGCGGCTAATCATAAACATAGGTTGCGCAGTGCAACAACTGTGCAGGAGACAGTAATGGATTATCCGACTTTCCCGGTGAGCGCGCGATCAGCCGACGCTCACACGCAGCGCTCTCGTCCTGTTCGCTCCCATATCGAGTAAAGGCATTCACTGGTTAGCGCCTATGCGGCGTACTGGTGAACGTCGTACTACGCACTCGCAAAACATACGTGGTGCGCGGAAAACGCGAAAGGAGAAAGGACATGGCTGAGCAGCGTTACTTGTTGACGGCGCGCGCAATCGTTAAATCTGCCTATCATCGACCCGCATCATGACCTGTACGATCTGAAGACCGGCAACTATCCGTGGTTGCAGGGGCCGATGCTCGAGCGCGTGTTCGGTGACTATTCGGCCATTCGCAAGGACTATCTGATCGGCGATTTTCTTGCCGACATCAAGATCCGGTGAAGACGTTTATCGACAGCCCGCATCTGATGAGCGATCCGCAATGGCGGCGCGGTTATGCGCTGCTAAAGGAGCACGACTTGTCGTTCGATCTACAGCTCTACTACACGCAGATGGAAGAGGCGCTCGCGCTAGCGCGCGACTTCCCCGATACGCCGATGGTGCTCAACCACACCGGCATGCCGGTCGACCGCGAGCCCGAAGAGATCGAAGCATGGAAAAAGAGCATGACCTTGCTCGCTTCAGCGGACAACGTGTTCTGCAAGATCTCCGGTCTGGGCATGGGCGACTGGAAGTGGACCGTGGACAGCATTCGTCCATTCGTCCTGCACGCGATCGAAGCATTCGGCGTGGAGCGCTGCATGTTCGCGAGCAACTTTCCGGTCGACAAGCTGTTCAGCAGTTACGACGACGTGTTCAACGCGTTCAAGGAGATTACCCGAGACTTCTCCGCGCACGACAGGGCTGCGCTGTTTCATGACAACGCGGAGCGGGTGTACAGGTTGTGATGCCGGCGATACGGTTGGCGTGGGCGGACGGAATTGCGGACGGCGAGCGCACAATCGCCCGTCCCCTCACACCCCCGAACCCGCCGGATATCCCTTCGACCGGCCGAACGCCGGTTGCTCGCGGACGGTGCGATTGAGCAGCATGGGTATTTGGTCCAGACGCAGCAGCGTCAGCGCTCCGCCATACACGAGCCCCGTATCGACGTTGATGACGTTGCCCCGAACCTTCGGCTCCCGCACCGGCGTGTGCCCGACGATGACAGCGGCCACGCCGTCGATGCGGCCGCCGGGGTCCCCCCGTCCTGAAGCAAATCGTTGCCACAGTTGCGCGAAGGCCCGCCGCATGGAAACAAGACCTGCCGCCTTGCCCGGGATCCAGCGCGAGCGATCCCAGATCACCTTTCGGCGCACCGGCCCGTTACGGTCCTCCTGTTCGAGCGCCTGAACCATCTTCGGCCACGATTGCATGGGCACATTGGCATGCACGATTCCGACCAGACCGTCGTCCGTTTCGATTTCGATCGCGTAGGGAAGGGCCGCCATATACGTCACGATGTCGTCCAACGCCGCTTTGTCGTAGGCCATATCGAACAGCCACTCTCCGCCGCTGGATCGAATCGACGCGTGCTTGCCGCCGTGGCGGTGCCACCGCACGATCGTGTCCTCATGATTGCCGCGAACCGATTGAATCCGGTATCGATCCACGAACTCGAGCACGGCCGGCGATTCGATGCCCCGATCCACCAGGTCGCCGACGGCGAACAGCCTGTCGCGAGACGGGTCGTACCGGCGCAGTTCCAGTTCTTTTCGAAGCCGGCTAAAACAGCCATGCAGATCGCCTACGACGAAGTCGCGACCGGCCGTGTTCTTTTTGAAGCGTCGCACGGGTATGAAAGTCTGCTGCATGTTTTCACCGCAATGAGGTTGACGTGAAACGACGAAAGACTTCTGGAGGGTTGCTGCGCGAAGCCCATACGGTTTCGACCGTGATCGTGTCCTCGCTGGCCGGGTTTCGCGCGCAGTCGCAACGCGTCACTCAGTGTTGACCGCCAATTGGGCGCTTTGAGTGTCGATTTGTAACGAGGTGTTGGGACGAGCATGCCGTTCCCGTCGTCCCGATCGAGCTTCAGGGCGTACGCGGCCTTGGTGGGGTGCAGGCGGAGCGGCGCCATCGTCGCATTAGTCGGGTGGCGCTGGCAGTGCCTTTTACGCTCCGTTACATGTGGCGCATGAAGGCGCTCACAGTTCATAGCCGATGTCCTCGCCGACTGTTGTGGGCGCACCCATTTGTTGGGCCCGCTCGCAGGGCTGAACAAAACCGGACGCGTTGGCCTTCTTCGCTGTTCAGGTCGCAATGGCGCGCGCGATGAGCGATGGTTTTATCGTTGCGCTTGCGAAACCGCGATACCGAGTGGGACCCCCAGTCGCTCTGATAAGCGCTACCAGCAAGGCGCAGCGCATCGTCCGAGGGCAACGGATGCATTCTTCGCGGCAACCCAAAAATTTTTCGCCGCGGCATCAATCCCAGCGTTTCATCGCACGCGAGAACGATGGGGCGATCCACCGTCAATCGCGCAATGCGCGTTACCCCACATAGCGAAGTGTGCGGATATCGCGTTTGGCCGCCGCGCCAACGCACCGCTCTCAAGCCGCCCGTCTCAGGTTTGCAACATCCCGGACGCGCCCAGTAAAACGTACTTTTGTCCGCTCAATGGCAGCAAATTTGACCGAGGCATTTGTCGAACCATTGCCAGCCAACGGTCCTACGGGTTTTCCTCCGTCCGGAAATAATGCGCGAAGCATGGCAAGCGGGCTACGCCCCGGCACTTTCCGGTGTCTCAAATCCGAGTCATCGCGTGTTGCGAACTCCCTCCCGTACCCCCCGCCGAATCGCCAATCCTTGCCCAGCAAGGCTTTGAGGCCTGCTGGCATACCTGTTGCAAATAGAGAGTCACAAAACGAAAAAACACGTTGCAGCAGGGAAGCAGCAAAGGATTCCCGGCAGCAACAGCAGTCTTCGTGAACCGCGTTCGGGGAAGTCCACGCGTTTTACGGGGTGCGGCGGGGCCAGCGAAAACGGATGTCGATAAACAACGACACGGAGATCGATACGGGGTATCGACCACTCGTGATCGTGACGAAGCAAAGCGCTGACCTCGCCCCTTTTTTCCGTCCTCGTGACGGGCTTGAACGCCGTTTCGGCGCACCTGTTTTTCAGGCGGCTGAAAACGGCACAAAACCGAAGTCAACTTTCACTCTACGGGGGTTAGCATGAAGAACATGATCCAGAAATTTCTGCGCGAAGAAGACGGCGTTGCAGCGATCGAATACGGCCTGCTGGCCGGCCTGATCGCAGTGGCGATTGTGGTGACGGTAACTGCACTAGGCACACGGCTGAGCGCCATTTTCACCATCATCCACGACTCGTTGAGCGGCGTGGTCGCTCCGGCCTGACGCGACAACAGGCGCAAAGCCGATCGCCCGCCCTGCCTCGACGGTCCTTCGGGGACAGGGTAGCGACGGCCCCGCGCCGAACGAAGCGACTCCAGTAAAGAAGGGCAATTCGATCCTTGAAACGGAGCAGGCAATGAACGGGGTTCCTTTTCCGGTTGGACCGTGCGTGATGACGCTAGTACTGGTCGCCGCACTGTGGGACATGCAAACGCGCCGGATCCCTAACTGGTTGGTGGCGGCGGGATTGATCGTGGCGATACCGGTGCAATGGTTCACACACGGCGGTGTCGACGGAATGACGATGTGGTTGGGCGGCATGCTGGCCGGCGGCGCGATTTTCCTGCCGGGCTATGCGATGCGGCTGCTGGGCGCGGGCGACGTGAAGCTGATGGCGGCGATCGGCGCTTTCTGCGGCGCTTACGGCGCACTCGAAATTGGTTTGGCGACCTGTGTGATCGGTGGAATCGGGTCGCTCGCAATATGGCTGCGGCGTCGCCAGATGCGCGCCGGACTGGGCGGGGTGGCGGCATTGCTGATCAGTTGCGCGACGCCGGGCAACGGCGCGCTGCGGCGAGCCGGCAGTGTGGCCGAAGGTAGTGCGACGGGGACCATGCCTTACGGCGTCGCGATAGCAATAGGCAGCGCATGCGTGTTGTTCGCCAGCGTGTGACGCGTGCCGGAGCTGGACAAAAAATCGGGGGTTGAAAATGAAAAACGCGCGCGCTGTAACGATGCTGCTGATCGCGACACTGGCGGGCCTCACCGCAGTGGTGTTCGCCTCGCGCTGGATGGTCTCGCAGTCGTCGAATGCCACGACCAAGGTCGTGGTGGCGGCATCCGATATCAATCTCGGTCAACGGATCGGCCCGGATTTCCTCAAGCTCACCGACTGGCCGTCCAATAGCGTGCCGCCCGGTTCGTTCACGGACATTCAAAAACTTGACGGCCGCGTGCTGAAGGAAAGCCTGCTGCACGGCGAGCCGATTCTCGAGGCGAAGCTCACGCCGGTCGGCACGCTCGGCGGCCTCTCGGCGGTGATCGGCGAAGGCAAGCGCGCCATCACCGTGCGCGTGAACGACGTGATCGGCGTGGCGGGCTTCGCGCTGCCGGGCAATTACGTCGACATCATCGTCAACACGCAGAAGGATGCCCGCGATCCAGGCACCCAACGCGATCAGAACATCTCGAAGATCGTGCTCGAAAAGATTCTCGTGCTGGCCGTCGCGCAGGAAGTGGGCCGCGACGAAACCAAGCCGAAGGTGGTCGACGCGGTGACGCTCGAAGTGTCGCCGGAACAGGCCGAGAAGATCGACCTTGCACGCAGCATCGGCACGCTGTCGCTGGTGTTGCGCAACCAGATCGATCCGAAAGCGATCGACACCGCCGGCGCCACCAAGGCCAGCCTGCTGCAAACGCCGGTCGCCGTGGTGCCCGCACCCGAACCGAAGCCGGTGCACATCGTGCGCAAGGTAGCGGCGCACGCGCCGGCCAACTGTGTGCGCGTACTCGACGGCGCTGACGCAAGACAAGAATGCTTTTGACAGGCTCGAGCCTGCAAGCCGTGACCGATGCGTGACTGATATTCAGACCAGCACGTAAAAAATGCGGCACATAACGGGGGTAGGACATGAACGCCAGAACCACTCAGCGCGCTAGCGCGCCGCAGCACCCGTTCGGCCCGCGCGAAGCGAATCCGTGCTCGCCGCGCGGCCGAACCCGGATCGCTGAAGCCTGCACCTGTGTGCTGCTGGGCATGTATCTGACGATGCTGCCGGTGGCGCAAGCGGCCGGCCAGAACGCCGCAGCAGGTGTGCCTGGCTTGCCGGAAGTGCCGCTCACGGTGGCGTCGAATGGTTCGGTGCGTCTGACCATCGCGGCCAGCGGCATGGGCCCGGGCGCGTCGTCCGGCGGCGCGCAGCAAGCTGCCCGCGGACCGAATTGCAGCGGCCCGGTTGCCGAACATAGCTCGGTGACGATCCCGGTCGGCAAATCCGCGATGGTCGATGTGCGCGAACCGGTGAAGAGCCGCACCGTCGGCAATCCGTCGATCGTGCAGGCCATGCTCGTGTCCCCGCAAACGCTTTATCTGCTCGGCTCCGACGTCGGCACCACCAACATGATCGTGCAAGGCCGCAGCGGCTCCTGCACGATCATCGACGTGAGCGTCGGCGCGGATCCGGGCGGGCTGCAACAAACCCTCGCCGCGCTGATGCCCGAGGAAACCGGCATTCAGGTCAAGGCCGCCGCCGATACGCTGGTGCTGACCGGCACGGTCTCCGACGCGGTCAAGGCCGAACGCGTGCTCGAACTGGCGCGTGCCTTCGTGGCCCGCCCGACCACCGCCTTGCAAGGCGCCGCGCCGATGGGCAGCGGCCCCTTGCCGGTCGGCGCCGCGCCTCGCGCGATGGGCATGCCGGCGCCGTCGCTCGGCAGCGCCGGCGGCGAACGCATCATCAACATGATGCATGTGGCCGCACCGCAGCAGGTCATGCTCGAAGTGAAGGTCGCCGAAGTCTCGAAGACGCTGATCGACCAGCTCGGCGTGGCGGCCAACATCAACGGCGGCATCGGCAGCTGGAGCTTCGGCCTGCTGGCCGATTACCTGTCGGGCGGACTCAGCGCGCTGACGGCATCGAAAGCAAATAACTCGCCGCTCAGGATGGCCGTCGATGCGCAGAAAACCGATCAACTCGTGAAGATCCTCGCCGAGCCGAATCTGATGGCGATCAGCGGTCAGGAAGCGAGTTTCCTCGCGGGCGGCAAGGTCTATATTCCGGTGCCGCAAAGCAACGGCTCGGGCGGCACGACCATCGTGCTGCAGGAAGAGCAGTACGGTGTCGGCCTGACCTTCACGCCGACCGTGCTCGAAGGCGGCCGCATCAACCTGAAGGTGGCGCCGGAAGTGTCCGAACTGTCGTCCACCGGCGTGGTGGTCAGCGCCGGCAACTCGAACACCACCTCGATCCTGCCGCTGATCACGACGCGGCGCGCCTCCACCACGCTGCAGGTGTTCGACGGCCAGAGCTTCGCGATCGGTGGTCTGCTGAAGAGCAATGTGACCGGCTCGATCAAGGGCTTGCCCGGCGCCGCGGAATTGCCCGTGCTCGGCGCGCTGTTCCGCAGCACCAGCTACGAACAGGACAAGACCGAGCTGGTGTTTGTCGTGACGCCGCGCCTCGCCAAGCCGCTGCCGCAGCACTATCCGCTGCCGACCGACCACTTCGGCGATGCCAGCGAAGGGAACGTGTACCTGACCGGCCACATGGAAGGCGAGAAGCGCGCCGCGCCGGTTGCAGGGGCTTCGGCACCCGCCGCGGCACCCGCACCTGCGCCGGTTCCCGCGCCCGCACCCGCTCCGAGCGCGGCTGCGTCCGTGGCTGTGATCCCGGCCGCGCCGGAAACCAGCGACTCACACGCCTCGCAGTAATGCGCGGCCTACCGGAGATCGACATGACAAGCACCAAGACACTGATCCGCACGGCGCTGTGCGCCGGCTTGAGCGCCGCGCTCGCCGGCTGCCTGAGCTCGACGCCGCACTGGGACGCGACGTTCGGCGACTCGGTCAACCAGATCAAGGAAATGCAGACGCTCAACCCGAACGCCTCGGCCAATACCGATCCGGTCGCGGGCATCGACGGCACGGCGGCCGCCGCGGCGCAGAAGAGCTATGCCAAATCGTTCACGGCGCCGCCCGCGCCGGTCAATAACTTCACGATCGGCGTCGGCTCATCGAGCGGGTATTGAAGCAGCACAACCAGGCGGCTCGGTTTAGCGCCAGCGGAGACTTACCATGATCGACACCCTTCTGATTTCGTCCAGCGCCGAGCGCGCGCCGCAGATCGCGGCGCGTCTCGAGGCAAGCGGCATCGCGTTTCGTCTGCGTACGCTGCACGGTACCGCGAAGCAGTTGCGCGTGCACGCCGCGGCGATCAAGAGCGCCGATCTGCTGATCGTCGACGACGCCGACCTGACGCCGCGCGATCTGAGCGGCGTCGAGGAGGTGCTGTCCCACCTGCCGCATCTGCATTGCATGCTGGTGACCCCCGCGCCGTCGACCACCTTGCTGATGGCGGCGATGCGCGTCGGCGTGCGGCACGTGCTGTCCTGGCCGCTCGACGACCGCGAGATCGCCGACGCGCTCGCCCACGTCTCGGCGAAGAAACACGCCGGCGTGCGCCGCGACGGCCGCGTGGTGTCGTTCACTTCCTGCAAGGGCGGCAGCGGCACCACCCTGATCGCCGTGAATCTCGCTTACGCGCTGGCCGCCTTGCGCGACAAGCGCGTGCTGCTGATCGACCTCAACCAGCAATTCGCCGACGCGAGCCTGCTGGTCGCCGACAAAGCGCCGCCTGCCACGCTCGCGGACCTGTGCTCGCAGATCGACCGGCTCGACGCCGCTTTCTTTGAATCTTGCGTGATGCACGTGCACGCGAATCTGGACGTGCTGGCCGGCGCGGGCGACCCGGTCAAATCGGGCGAATTGCGCGCCGCGCATCTCGAACGGATTCTCACGCTGGTGCGCGAGCAATACGACGCGGTGCTGATCGACGTCGGTCAGAACATCAATCCGCTCGCGATCCACGCGCTCGATCACAGCGACTCGATCTGCATGGTGGTGCGGCAGAACATTCTGTACCTGCATGCCGGCCGCCGCATGCTCGACATTTTCAAGGAGCTCGGCTATCCGGCGAGCAAGGTGAAGGTGATCGTCAACCAGTACGACAAGAACGCGCGCATCAATCTGGCGACGCTCGAAGAAACGTTCGGCGCGAAGGTCGCGCATCACTTGCCGCGCGATGAGAAGCAGGCCACCGAGGCGTTGAATCACGGCGTGCCGCTCGTCACCGGCGCGAAGGGCGGTGCACTCGCCCGGGGCATCTCGCAACTGGCCGCGCTGCTGTGGCCGTTGCCGGTTGTGGAGCGCAAGAGCGTGCTCGGCCGTCTGTTCGCCGGCCGGCCGAATTCGCCACCGCAGCTGAAGCACGGACACTGAAGTCTGGACACGCCGCCCGAATCCGTTCAGGCCAGCTTGCCATCGAAAAGAATGCGGAGAGCACCATGTCATTGCGCGAACAGTTGATGATCCAGAGCGGCACCCTGCCGTTCGACAGTGCCAGTCCCGCGACGGCCGCAGCCGGCGCGGCGGCCGACAGCCTCGCGGCGCGGCGCGCGTATCAGCAGCTCAAGATGAACATTCATCAGGCGATCATCGACCGGGTGGAGCTCGACAAGCTGCAACGCTTGTCGCCCGAGCAGATCAAGCGCGAACTGGCGCAACTGGTGGAGCGGATCGTCGACGAAGACAAGATCCCGATGAACGAACTCGAGCGCCGCCGTCTTGCCCAGGACGTGCACGACGAAATGGTCGGCCTCGGCCCGCTCGAACCGCTGCTCAACGACCCGACCATCTCCGACATTCTGGTGAACACGTCGCAGCATGTGTATGTGGAACGGCGCGGCCGCCTCGAACACACCGACGTGACCTTCTACGACGACGCGCATCTGATGAAGATCATCGAGCGCATCGTCTCGCGCGTGGGCCGCCGGATCGACGAATCCACGCCGATGGTCGATGCGCGCCTGCCCGACGGCTCGCGTGTCAACGCGATCATTCCGCCGTCGGCGATCGACGGCCCGCTGGTGTCGATTCGCCGCTTCTCGGTGAATCCGCTCACCGTCACCGACATGGTGAACAACCAGAGCTTCACGCCCTCGATGGCGCAACTGCTCGAAGCGCTGATCAAGTCGAAGCTGAACGTGCTGATTTCGGGCGGCACGGGCAGCGGCAAGACCACGCTGCTCAATCTGCTCTCCGGCTTCATTCCGGAAGACGAGCGGGTCGTGACGATCGAAGACGCGGCCGAACTGCAGATGCGTCAGCAGCACGTGTTGCGGCTCGAAACACGGCCGCCGAACATCGAAGGCAAGGGCGAAATCTCGCAGCGCTCGCTGGTGCGCAACGCGCTGCGGATGCGCCCTGACCGTATCGTGCTCGGCGAAGTGCGCGGCGCCGAAGCGCTCGATATGTTGCACGCCATGAACACGGGCCACGAAGGCTCGATGGCGACCCTGCACGCGAACACGCCGCGCGATGCGCTCACGCGTCTCGAGAACATGGTCGGCATGGCGGGTTTGACGATGCCGATCAAGGCGATCCGTCAGCAGATCGCTTCGGCGATCACGGTGGTGGTGCAGGCGTCGCGTCTGACCGACGGGCGCCGCAAGCTGATGAGCATTCAGGAAATCACCGGCATGGAAGGCGACATCATCAACATGCAGGAGATCTTCACGTTCAAGCGCACCGGCGTCGACGAAAACGGCATGATCAAAGGCTATTTCTGCGCGAGCGGCGTGCGGCCGAAGTTCTGCGAGCGGCTGGCGGGCTTCGGCATCGTGCTGCCGGACCAGATGTTCGATCCGGCACGGCGTTTCGAAGTATGAACGCGCAACGGGTTTGAGGAGAGGGACATGAACACGTCGTTTATCGGCTTTGCGGTGCTCGCGTTTCTCGCGGTCGTGCTGGCCATCGAGGCCGTCTATCTGTTCTGGAGCAGCCACCACGGCACCGGCGTCAAGCGCATGGATGAGCGCATTCGCGCGCTGTCCGCGGGTGGCAATGTGAGCAGCCAACAGCTCTCGATCCTCAAGCAGCGCATGTTGAGCGAATCGCCGTTCGTCACGAACCTGCTGCTGCGCATGCCGCGTGTGCATGCGCTCGACCGTCAGTTGCAGCAGTCCGGGCTGAAGTGGTCGGTGGCGCGCTTCATCACTTACACGTTGCTGTGCGCGGTTGCGGGCGCCTTTGCAGGCTTCGTGCTGCACGCGCCCGCGTTGGTGTTGGGTGTGTTCGCCGCCGTGGCCAGCCTGCTGCCGACCATGGTTCTGCGCCGCAAGCGCACCAAACGCGTGCGGCAACTCGAGCGCCAGTTGCCCGACGCGGCCGATCTGATCGCCCGCGCACTGCGCGCCGGGCACTCCTTTCCGGCCGCGCTCGGCATGGTCGGCCAGGAGCTGCCCGAACCGCTCGGCGGCGAGTTCGCGCTGGTGTTCGACGAGATCAACTACGGCGTCTCGATGAACGACGCGCTCCTGAACATGGTGAACCGCGTACCGGTCGAGGACCTGCGCTACTTCGTGATCGCCGTGCTGATCCAGCGCGAGGCGGGCGGCAATCTGGCGGAGATTCTCGGCTCCATCGCGGGGATCATTCGCGAGCGGCTCAAGCTGCTCGGCAAGGTGCGCGTGTTGTCGGCGGAAGGGCGCTTGTCGGCCTGGGTGCTCGCCATATTGCCGTTCGCGCTTCTGGGACTGCTGACGTTGCTCAATCCGGGTTACATCAGCGTGTTCTGGAAGGACCCGGCCGGCGTGCAGCTCGCCGGTGTGGCGATCACGATGATGCTGTTCGGCATCTTGTGGATGCGCAAAGTCGTGCGCATCCATATCTAGACCACCGCTTTCGACACGAGGAGCGCGGGCCCGGCCCGCAGACCATGAAAATAGAACAGATCGTGCTGCTGGGGGTGATGTTCCTGATCGTGTTCGGCGCGGCGCTGAAGGCGATGACGCTGCTGCGCCCCGATCCTGTGCAACGGCGCATCGAGGAACTCGGTCAGCCGGGCGTCGCCAGTGAAGCCGACGCCGGCGCGCAGAAGAGCTGGGTCGAGACCGTCACGAAGATGTCCGAGCGGGTCGCCAAATTGTCGCTGCCGAAAGAGGACTGGGACAAGTCGGCGCTGCGTCTGCGCTTCGCGAACGCGGGCATCCGCACACCGTCCGCGCCGGCGGTCTATTTCGCCACCAAGACGGTGCTGGCGCTCGCGCTGCCGGCCGTCGCGCTGATCTTTTTCGGCAATGCCTTCGAAGCCGACGAGCGCATCTATCTGCTGCTGACGGTGCTATCCGCTTCGGCGCTCGGCTTCTATCTGCCGAATCTCGTGATGACGCGCCTCGTGGAAAGCCGTCAACGTAAGCTGTTCGAAGATTTGCCCGATGCGCTCGATCTGATGACCGTATGCGTGGAAGCGGGCCTCGGCCTCGACGCGGCGATGATGCGCGTCACCCAGGAAATCGGCGTGAAGAGCCACGCGCTCAAAGACGAATTCGACATGGTGCTGCTGGAACTGCGCGCCGGCTCGGGGCGCGACAAGGCCTTGCGCAACCTGTCACTGCGCACCGGCGTGGAAGATATCGACACGCTCGCCGCGATGCTGATCCAGGCGGACCGCTTCGGCACCAGCGTGGGCGACTCGCTCCGTGTTTATACCGACAACCTGCGCACCAAGCGACGCTTGCGCGCGGAAGAGCAGGCTGCCAAGATCGCCTTGAAGCTCCTGTTTCCGCTGATGTTCTTTATCTTTCCGACGCTGCTGACAGTACTGATCGGTCCGTCGGCGATCCAGATCGTGCGCCAGCTGTTCCCAGCCATCAACAGCATGACGGGCGGTTGAACGCCAGGCATTCACCGGGGAACCCCATGTTCGCATCCAGCCCGTTTCCTGACCTCCTGCAACACGCAAGCCTGTGGTTGCGCATGTACGCGCTCGGACTGGTGATGATGGCCGCGGGCGCGGCGCTGGAACGGCGTTGGCCCGCCGCGATGTTGCAATCGCGCGCCGGACAGCGTTTCAACGTCGCCTACGCGGGCGTGTATCTGGCGATCGTGGAAGCGCTGAAGCCGCTGACGGCGGCGGCGAGTATCGCGATCGTGAATGCGCTCGGCGGCGGCCTGGTGGTTCTGAACTCGCACGGGTTGGGCGCGTTGGCTTCGTTCGTGATCGTGCTGTTGACCATCGACGTGCTCGAGTATGCGTTTCACCGCCTGCAGCACACGTGGCCCGTGCTGTGGAAGCTGCACTCGCTGCACCATAGCGCGGTCGAATTCAATATCACGGTCACGTGGCGGCACCACTGGATCGAATCCCTCATCAGGGGCTGTCTGCTCTATCCGCTCGTCGGCGTGCTGTTCAAGGTCGAACCGTGGATTGTCGCCTCGACTTCGATCGTGTTCATGTTCGGCAATTACTTCGCGCATATGAACCTGCGCGTGGACCTCGGCCGCTACATCACGTGGATCAACAATCCGCAATATCACCGCCTGCATCATTCGAACCGCCCCGAGCACTTCGACCATAACTTCACGCAACTGCTGCCGCTGTGGGATCACCTGTTCGACACCCAGTGGGTGCCGGCCAGAGAGGAGTGGCCGGCCACCGGTCTCGACGACGGCGCGCAACCTCGCTCGCTGCTGGAAGCGTTCTGCTGGCCGCTGCGCGCGCACGCCGAACGTGGCGCGGCGCTCGGCGGCAAGACCGTGCCGGTGCTGGACAAGGAGACGAAATGAAAGCCACTCGCCGGAAGGCTACCTTTGACGCAAAGGCGCGCGCGGGCAAGCGCGGACCTACATGCAAGCAGCGCGGCGTCGCCACGGTCGAGTTCGCGTTGGTCGCGCCGCTGCTGTTTTTGCTGCTGTGCATCGCCATGGATCTCGGCATCGCGCTGTGGGTCAATCTGACCATGCAATACGCCGTGAGGGAAGGCGCGCGTTATTCGGTGACGGGGCAGACCAACCTCGACCCGAACGCGACCAACCAGCAACGTTATCTGGCTGTCGTGCAGGAGATCAAGAACAGCTCGATGGGTCTCTATTCGCTCGTCTCGCCGAGTTACGTGATCACCATCAATGGCGCGAGCCAGACCTACAACACGCAGACGAGTTACAGCACCGGTATGTTCGGCAATCCCGGTGACATCGTGGTGCTGCAGATCAACTGCATCTGGCCGCTTCTCACGCCGCTGGTCAAGCCGTTCTTCGCCAACGGCAATTTCGGCTTCAGCGTCGCGGCGACGATGCGCAACGAGGGCTTCTGACATGCGAACACGTTCCTTGCGAAGCCGCCGCGCGTCCAAAGGCATCGTCAGTGTGGAAATGGCGTTGTTGCTGCCGATGCTGGTGGCGCTCGCGCTGCCGGTGTACGACATTGCGCGCAACATCCAGGCGCAGATGATTCTGATCAACGTGAGCCGCGAAGGCGCGAGTCTGTCCTCGCGCGCGTCGCTCACGTTTCCGATGCAGACCATCATGTCCTCGCTCACCGCGACCACGCCGCCGCTGAACATGACCGCTCACGGCATGATCTATATCACCGAGATCATGGGCAACAACAACTGCGACAGCAGCGGCAACAACTGCACGGGCGTGGTGGTCGCGCAGTATCGCTGGAACGGCGGCAATTACTATCCGGCGAGCCAGTTGTGGAATTGCGGCAACAGCGGCACGCGCTGGGCGACCGACAACACCGGCAGTTGCAGCGGCATTCCGGCGGCGGGGAAGACGTCGCCGGTAGTGAACCTCCTGCAAGGCAAGCTCTCCGACGGCCAGATCGCCTATGTGGTCGAGGCGTTCTATCTGCAAACACCGCTGATCGGTTCGCTGAAACTGGGCGCCGGCATCCAGACGCCCGCGCTCTCGCCGAATCTCTATGCAATGACAGTGTTCTGACCCGGCGAAAAGCCGAGCCAAATAAAAAATGCAGGACCGGGGGTAGTAATGACAACAACAGCGAAAACAACAGCGGCATTCAGAAGACGGCAGAGGGGATCGGTCAGCATTATCGTGGCGGTGTCGCTGATCGCGTTGCTGGGGATTCTCGGTCTCGCGGTGGATTCCGGTCTCGGCTACATGATCAAGGCGCGCCTCGATGCCGCCACCGACGGCGCGGTGATCGCAGCCGGCGAAGCCGTCACGCGCGGCAGCAATCAGACGGAGCAGACCAATAACGCGCAGCAGGCGGCAACGGCATTCTTCGCGGCGAACTATCCGGCGGGTTTTCTCGGCTCCAGCGTGGCGGCGGGTACGCCGTCGATCGTGTTCAATGCCGGCACGGTGACCATCGGCATGACCGCGCAGGCGAGCGTGCCGGTTACTTTCACGAAAGTACTTGGATTCAACGTGCTGAATGTGAGCGCGAGTTCGCAGGCGATTCGCAAGACGCTGGACATGGCGTTCGTGATCGATACCACGGGCTCGCTGAACACTTCCGGCGTGCCGGCCGCGGTACGCTCGAACGCGGTGGCCTTCCTCAATAATTTCGATGTGACCAACGACCGTGTGGCGCTGATGCACTTCGCCTATGGCACCGTGGTCGACGTGCCGTTCAAAGGCAATACGCGCGGTTTCGATCGCGCGACGATGACCGCCGACATCAAAAAATACTCGTTCAATGGCAGCACCAATTCGGCCGAAGCGATCTGGAACGCGCGCAACCAGTTGAATACGGTGATCACGCAGCCGTCCAGCTTGCGGGTGATCGTGTTCTTCTCGGACGGCGCGCCAAACAGTTTCTCTTCGTTCTTCACGACCAATCAGAGCGGCTGCAACAACACGGCAGGCACGATCGCGAGCCCGGACAGCGCGGGCACGATGTCCGGGCTTTACAACATGAATTCGCTCAACCAGACGCTCGGCTCGCCCTGCTACCAGAGCAACGTGACCAAGCTCGTGACGGCCATGCCGAACTGGTACAACGCGCATAACAAGAACGAACAGGTCTTCCCGATCTGGCCCGTGACCGCGCCGCGCGCCGTGCCGAACGGCGACATCACGTATGTGAACGTCAACCGCGCGTCGCGCAACCTGCTCGAAGCGATGGCCGCGGCGGCGCGTGCCGAAGGCACCTACGTGTTCACGCTCGGGTACGGACCCGAACTGGTGCAGCCCGCCGGTCCGGACAATGAAATAGGCCAGGACGTGCTCAAGTGCATGGCGAACACCGCCGATTCGCCCTCGCGCTGCTACAACTCAAAACAGCCGGTCGGCGTGTATTGCTACGCCGCGACGCCGGCGGATCTGAAGCCGTGCTTTTCGCAACTGGCTTCGCAAATCCTTCGTATTTCCAAGTGAGCGCGCCATGACACCGACGACACCTTTGCAAGACCTGCCACTCGCCGTCAGCCCGCAAGGCGCTTCGGTATCGAGCACCACGTCCGCCTCCGCGGCCGGCGAAGGCGGCCTGCGCCACGCGCTCGTGGAAGTGGCTGCGCGCCTGGGCGCCGCGCTCATGCTGAGCCTGTTCGCCTATGCCGCGATCGCGGAATGGCGCACGCAGCCGTCGCGTATCACGCTGTTATTACTCGTAGTCGCCGCGTGCTTCACGGTGGGCTTGTCGCTCTTCACGCGGGTACCGATGAAACGCGACTGGCGGCCGTTCGCCTTCTTTTGTTCGATGGGCGGCACGTACTATTTCCTCGCCGTGCGTCTCGCACCCGGCGCGCAGCTCGTGCCGGAGACCGTCGGCGCGGCGCTGCAACTGCTGGGCATCTTCTGGCAACTGTTCGCCAAGGCGTCGCTGCGCCGCTCGTTCGGCATCTTGCCGGCCAACCGCGGCGTCGTATCGCGCGGTGCCTATCGCTTCGTGCGCCATCCGATGTACCTCGGCTACTTCATAATCGACATCGGCTTTCTGCTGGTGAACTTCGGTCTGCAAAACCTGCTGGTGTACGGCTGCCAGTTCGCGTTGCAGATCGGGCGTATCGTGCGCGAGGAACAGCTTCTCTCGGCGGACGAAGGTTATCGGACCTACAAGGGCCGCGTGCGTTATCGCGTGATTCCGGGCATCTTCTAGGGCCGCAATCCTTGCGCTCGGCCATCTGGCGGCCAGCGCAAGCCCGTTATCCGCGTGAACAGGCCCTAAGCAAGCCGCGCGCTGCGCACCGCCTTGCCGCCGACCAGACAGACGACCAACGTCGCCATGACAAGCACGCACAACGCAACGCGCAGGCCGAGCAGGCCCGCGCCGAGACCGATCAACGGCGGCCCGACCAGGAAGCCCGCATAACCGAAGGTGGCGGCCATCGACACGCCGGTTGCCGGCGTGAGTGTCGAGCGGCCCGCCGCGCTGAAAATCACCGGAACGATATTCGCGAGGCCGACGCCGACCATCGCGAAGCCCACGCAAGCGGTGAAGACCGTCGGCCAGCTCAGCACGAGCGCAAGCCCGGCCACCGCGACCAGACCGCCCAGCGCCACGACCTTGCTCGAACCGAAACGACGCACGGACACATCGCCGACGATGCGGCACGCCGCCATCGAGAACGCGAACGCGGAATAGCCGATCGCGGCGACGCTCGCCTCCCGGTTCAACGCCGAGCGCAGATACACGGCGCTCCAGTCGGCGACCGCGCCTTCCACCAGCATGCAGAGGAACGCGAGCATCGCGAGCTTCATCACGGCGGACGAGGGCCACGCCAGGCCGCTCGATGCGGCAGCCGCTCTCGGACCGAGATCACGCAACGCAAGCACCGCGGCAGCGACGATCAGAACGGCGATAAACAGGTCCGGTATCAACAGGCCGCCGATCACCCCAACACCGCTCTTTTGCAGCATCGCGCCCGTGGCGGCGCCGAGCAGGCCGCCCGCGCTCCAGGCCGCATGAAACGACGACATGATCGGCGCATGCCACTGCGTTTCGATCGTGCTGGCGTGGCCGTTCATGGAGACGTCGAGTGCGCCGTTCGCTGCGCCGAGCAGAAACAGCACGATGCACAGCGCAGCCATGCCGGGCGCGAAGGCCGGCAGCGGCAGCGCGATGACGAATGCCGCGCCGAGCAGCGCGGTGACGCGGCCACTGCCGAAGCGCGGCGCCAGCTGTCCCGCCAGCGGCATCGCGACAATGGCGCCGAGCGCGAAGGCGAACAGCGCGATGCCGAGCGCGGCGTCGCCCAGCGCCAGGCTCTCCTTGATGCGCGGGACTTCGACGGCCCAGGCGCCGATGCCGAAGCCGTTGGCGAGAAACACGCCCAAGGTCGCGACGCGCTCCTTGACCGGTTTGATAGGGGAAGCAGCGGAAGATGTCATGAGCGGGCCACCATCACGTTGTCGCAGACGGCTTCGAGGCTCGTAAGGCGCGCGGCGCTCACGTCGGCTTCGACGAACAGGTAGTCGACGGCGGAAGCGGGCGCCACCGAAAACGGCGCCGCCGTCATCAGCTTTTCCGAGGTCATGGCGATGGCGATCTGGCCGCTTGCCTTGAGCATCGCCCGTTTGAGCTCGGCATCTTCAGCGTCGAAGGCGGCGACGCCTTCGTCCGGATCGAGTGCGCAGGCGCCGAGGAAACAGAGGTCGGCGCGGATCTGCTGGATCTGCAGCAAGGCGGTCGCGCCGAGCGAGCCCGCCGCGCCGCGCGCGATCCGTCCGCCGACGAGCATCACCTCGAATCCCGGCCGGTTCAAGAGACGAGCGGCGGCCTCGGGCGAATTCGTCACGACGGTCAGGTCCGCGTTGTCGGGCAGCGCCTCGGCAATCGCGACGTTCGTCGAACCCGCATCCAGAAGGATGATCTGCTTCGAGCGGACGATCGACACCGCGGCGGCGGCAAGACAGGCCTTGCGATCCACGGCCTCACCCATGCGCACCGACGCAGGTTTGTCGGCCGGTGAGATCAGCAGGGCGCCGCCGTAGACGCGCTTGCAATGGCCTTGATCGGCGAGATCGCGCAGATGGCGGCGCACCGTGTGCTCCGAGGTCTGGAGTTCCGCCGCGAGCGCCGACGCCAGCACGCGCCCGTGCACCCGCAGCCGCTCCAGAATCAGCTGTTCGCGTTGCTCGGGCAGCAGCCCGTCGATGGCTTCCTGTCGCGTTCGTTGCATGTCTTCACCTTGCTCGGTCTATGAAACGCTCATAATCGAGCAAAATGTAGCGTAAACGATCAAGAGCTGCAACGTGTTTTCTGGGAGCCTAGGTCCGGCCCCGCGGAAACGCTGGCCGGCTCACTGTTCCGCAGCCTCCGTCTGGACGACCCGGGCGCGCCGCGAACCGCGGCCGAAAATCGCGCGGTCCGCGAGCCACACCGCGAGCAGCGTGGCGCCCATCAACGGAAACACGATGCCGAGCAGCACGAGGCCGGTTTTCCAGCCGCGCATCGGCGGCGCGGCACGTTCGCGCAATGGCGCGCCGAGCGAGCGTTGCGGCCGCCGCTTCCACCACATCACGCAGCCGGTGACGGCCATCGCCGCCAGTCCTAACGAAATCGCGGCGCAGAGAATCTGGTTGGCGACGCCGAAATAACGGCCCATATGCAGCGACGTGCCGTACGACACGGCCTTCGACACCGCGCCGTAATCGCCATAGCGGATGTCCTTCAGGGTCGCGCCGCTGTATTGGTCGATGTACAGCGTGCGTTCTTTTTTCGGATCGTCCGGGAAGTACGAGACGGTGTAGACGCCGGTCGCGGAACCAGGCAACACGATGTTGTAGCCGTCCGTCACGCCGAGCGAGGCGGTCAGTGCGACGACGCGTCCGAGCGGCAGCGGGTGCGCGGCGTTTGGCTCGTCGGAGACGGAAGTGCGGTTGGCGTTGGAGTTGGGCACGCGTGTGTTGCCGACGGCCCAGGGCGTGAGCGGCAGAGGCAAGTCGTCCATCACCATGCCGGGCATCGATTCCATGCTGCCCGCGTGCGCGCCGTGGCCGTTGTGTTCGGCGTGTTCATCGTCAGCCGCGTTTTCCGCGTGCGTATCCGCCGCAGTGAGCTGCGCGCCGCTCTTTCCTGGCATTGCAGATCGCAACGGCAAACCACCCCACGAACCCGGCGGCGCGCCGAGATTGGCGGCGGTCGCGAGCGCCTTGAACTGCTTGCCCCACGAACCCGTCCACGGCAATCCCGTCAATACGAACGCGAGTGCGCCGAGCGCGAGCCAGATGCCCATCACGGCGTGGACGTTTTTCCACAGCGCGCGTCCCTTCAGCGAGAAGCGCGGCAACAGCGCCGCACGTGCCGTGGTTTTCTCGCGTGGCCACCACAGCGCGACGCCGGTGCCGATCATCACGAGCGTCCAGCATGCCGCGAGTTCCATCAGCAACTCGCCGGGCTTGCCGAGCAACAGCTTGCGATGAAGCATCCGGTCCACCTGCATGAAGCGGCGTTCGACGCTCAGCATGCCCAGCACCGCGCCGGTATAGGGGTTCACATAGACGCTCTGCTTATCGCCGTCCGCGAGACGGAAGATGAATTCGGCGCTGCGCTCCGGCGCGCTCGCGACGATCGCGGTCACTGCGACAGCATCCGGCGGCATGGCCGCACGCGCTCTCGCCAGCAGCGTATCTTCGGGCAGCCTCGGTACGGCTTGCGGCGCGACGATCAGGCGCTGCGGATAAAGCAGCGGCTCGATTTGCGGCTGGAAGCAATACAGCGTGCCGGTGATCGCCAGCACGACCAGAAACGGCATCACGAAGAGGCCCGCATAAAAATGCCAGCGCCAGAGCGTCCGGTAGCCCGGATGGACCGCCGTGGTCGCTGGCGTGATTCTCCGAGCGTCGGTGGGAGCGGTGGTGGACATGAAATCCTCCTGAAGCGAAAAAAAGAATCGATCGGTTCGAATAGCGTGGATGCGCACGCGACTGCGGTACGTTCAGCACGCTCACATGCGCAGCTTCGCTTCCACGTAGAACGTGCGGCCGGGATACGGGTGGTAGACGAAGTAGCGGGCATCGAACAGGTTGTCGACGCCGATGCCGACTTCACTCAGCTTGGTCGGCTTGTAGGTGAATTTCGCGTCGGCCACCGTGTACGAACTGGTGCCGCCGAACACATCAGGATTCGTGTCGGTGTTGGTGAGCGTGTTGTACTGACGGCCCGAATAGCGCGCGGCAAGCGTGAGTGCCGCGCGTTCGTCGAAGTGATACGTCGCGGCGAGATCCACGCGCCACAGCGGAATCCGGTAGAAGTATTTGCCGACCGTGGCCGGGTTCTGCGCGTTGGCGATGATCTTCGACTGCGTATAGGCCACGCTCGCCAGCAGGTCCAGGCCGTGCACCAGCACGTTCTCTCCCGAGTAGCTCGTTTCCACGCCGCGCGAGCGGACCTTGCCGATATTCTGGAAGTTCGTCACGTTGGGAATCACGGTCGTATCGGTCTGGCTGAAGATCGTGTTCTTCACGTCGTCCTGAAACAGCGAGAAGCGGAACACGCCGTTCCAGTGCGCCCATTCGGCGGTGAGTTCCTTCGAGAGATCGTCTTCGGGCTTCAGGTTCGGATTGTTGTTGACGATCGCGGAGCCGTTGATCTGCCCTTGAAACAACTCGCTGACCGTCGGAAAGCGATAGGCGCGGCCGATGGACGCGCGCAAGGTCAGATCGTCGGTGACGTCGAACGACAAGGAGGCTTTCGGCGAGAAATGCTGCTGGCTCGCGTCGCTATACGGCAGCGTCGTGCCGCCCAGCGACTGCGAGCCGCCATAGGCCTGCCAGTCTTCATACCGCACGCCGTACACGAGCTTCCAGCGCGGCAGAAAGCGCCAGGCGTCCTGCGCGTAGAGCGCCTGGGTCTGTGTCTTGCCGGCGAACGCATTGGCGAACGACGTGGCCGCGCCGTCGCGCCAGTTCAGCGTGTTGTAACTCTCGTTGTCGAGGAAGTAGTTGTCGTAGTGATAGCCGAAGCTCAGCGCGTGATTCGCGAGCCCTGGCTGGTTCGTCGCGGGCGTATAGGTGCCGCGCAGATCGAGCGTTTTCCAGCCGGCGCCGTCGCCGAAGATCACGGTGCCGGGTCCGTTGCCCGGCACGCCGGAATTCGCGGTGCGTGCCACGCTATTGCCGACGTCGTAGTACGAAGCGATCGCCTCGCCATTCCAGCCGGTGGCATTGCGCGTTTTCAGCGACAGGCCATAGAGCCAGTTCTCGCTATGTCCTAGACTCGGCGCGAGTGCGGCGGCGGGAATCGTGTACTCGTAGCCGTCGATCGCGACTTTGCCGCTGTAGACCGGATTGCCGTTCGCATCGCGCAGAAAGCTCGAGGTCTGGCTGTTATAGGTCTGATGCCAGTAGCCGAGTGTGAAGCCGGCCTGCAATGTCGGCGTGAAGTCGTACTGCATCTTCAGCTTGAACTGGTCCTGCACCGTGTGTTCGATGCCTTCGCCGTTCACGCCGAGCACCGCCGTCGGCGTGTTGGTCTGGTTGTTGTAGAAGTACGCGCCGGTGACCGGTGTGTCGCCGGCTTTGGCGGGTGTGCTGGACTTGGCGAGTGTGGCGAATTGCAGCGGCTGGCTGGTGTTTTCCAGGTGATTCACGCCGAGCAGAAACGAGAACTTGCCGATGCGGTCGCCGAGCGTCGCACTCGCTTCGCTGCCGTTGAAATTCTGGTTCACGCCGAACAGGCTGAAGTGCTGGGTGAAGCCCTTGACGTCCGCGGTTGCTTCGAACTGTTTCGGCATGCGTGTGCTGATGAGCACGGTCGCGCCGAGCGAATTGCCCGGATAGAGCGCGGAAAACGGCCCGTAGATCACATCGACTTGCTGGATCTCGTCGGGAAACACCATCGACCAGCGCGGCGGAAACGAGTAGCTGTTGCCGAGCAGATTGCTGAGCAGCAGACCGTCCGCGTAGACCAGACCTCGCGCGCTTTGCGAGTTGCTGGTGCCGCGCACGGCGATGATCGAATTCAGGTCGCCGATAAAGCGCTTGCGCACGGCGAGGTTCGGCATGTACTTCAGCACGTCTTCGGTGTTGACGACGTTCCAGTTGTCGAACTGTTCGCGGGTGACGGTTTCGACCGAGGCCGGCAGGTTCGGATCGACGGCGCGAGGTGCGGCGGCCGCATTCGCGCTGACGCTGATGGCGGGCAGTGCGGCTTCGGCGCTCGCGCTCTGCGCATGAGCGGGCAAGGTCGCTAAAGCCGGCACGAACGCCGGAACGATGGCCGGCAGATAAGCGGACAAAAACGGCCGGGACAGCCGTCGACGCGAGAAGCCACGCGCGCCACGGCGGGCGCAGGAGCGCAGCCTTCGCAGGGCGAAGTTGAGCATGAACGTTTCCTTGATGCAGGGAATAGGCGATCGCGCGCGCCCTCGACGGGTGCGACGAATGCGCGATCAGGACCGATAGCGATCAGGAAACGACAGGCGGTGCTCTAGGACGGCCGGACGGAAAGGCGCCGAGCGGCGTGAAGCGGGTGGAGAGTGTGGGCGGCGCGGTGCCGGCAAGCGCGAGGGCGGCGGGAGGCTCGGCCGCGGCGAGCGTCGGCATGGCGACGTGGTGCTGGAGCAGATGACAGTAGCCGCACGCACCGAACGCGTCGTCATGGCTCAGATGGACCGGCGCCGGGGCGGGCTGGGCCGTCACGCTCGCCGTGCTTACCACGCTGAAATCGCGCGGCTGCAGCGCCGAACAGAGCGCGGCGATGGGCTCGTGCGCGCTGTTCGACACCAGCATCTGACTCACGACCGGCGCGAACACGACGAGCCACATGGCGAACAGGCCAAGCCATGCGGTCATGCGGTTGCGGGAGCGTGGAATCATGATGGTAGGCGTAAGGACGCGGGCGATTCTAACATTGCCGCGCCGTCTTTTCTCGCGTAATGCCGGTTATAGCGTGGGATTAGAAGGCCGAAAGCCGCTCATTTCGCCGCGTTACAGGCGCGCCGATTCACGTAAGCTGCGTGGTACATGTTCCGCTTTCCCGTCCGCACCCAGGCTTCGGCACGCCAGGTCCGGCAGCCGAAGCGCCGGTTACGGCGCGGCACATGCGATCGACCCGGCCGGCTCATCGCCGCCTTCAGTTACCACGACTCATGAACCACACGCAGCTCGCATCCTCGATCGACTATATCAACCAGCAGGCCGTCTCGTTGTTCTCGGCCGGACAATTCGCCGAGGCTTTGTCGATGGTGACGCCGCTCGTCGACGGCGATGCGATGCCGGGCGACGCCCTCGCCGACGCGTTGAATATCGCCGGGGCCTGTTCGTTCGCCTTGCAGCGTCCCGCGGATGCGGAAAGCCATTGGCGTCGCTGTCTGCAACTCAAACCCGGCTATGCCGAGGTGTACGGCAGTCTCGGCATGCTGCTCAAGTCGCTCGGGCGCCTGTCGGCGGCCAAGGCGATGTACCGGCGACTGGTCGCACTACGGCCCGGCCACGCCGACGCCCGCAATCAACTCGGCGCCGTGCTCTACGGGCTCGGCTACAAGGCGGAGGCGGAGGCGTCGTATCGTGAGGCGCTGGCGATTCGCCCCGACTACGCCGAAGCCCACTATAACCGCGGCATCGTGCTGCACGAGCTGCGCCGCCTGCGAGAAGCGGAAGCGGCGTTCCGCCAGGCGCTGCCAGGATTGCCAGGTCACGCCGAAGCCCATAACAATCTGGGCAACGTGCTGATGGAACTCGGCCGTCTCGCCGAAGCGGACGCCGCCTACCGCGAGGCGCTGACCATCCGGCCGCAGTATCCGGAGGCGCTCAACAACCTCGGTGGCGTGCTGAAGGCGACGTTTCGTCTCACCGAAGCCGAACTGGCTTTCCGCCTTGCACTCTCCATTCGTCCGGATTACGCGGAAGCCCTCCTGAATCTCGGCACCGTGCTTGCCGATTTCGAACGTTTGCCCGAAGCCGAAGCGGCTTATCGCGAAGCCATCGCGCAACGCCCCGACTACGCCGAAGCGCACTACAACCTCGGCGTGACGCTGTGCAAACTCGAGCATCTGTTCGAGGCCGAATCGGCTTACCGCGAAGCGATTCGCCTGCGGCCCGAGCTCGTCCATGCGCACAACAACCTGGGGTGCGTGCTGCGCCGGCTCGATCGACTGCCGGCGGCGGTCGACGCTTTCGAGCAGGCGCTCAGCGTGTGTTCCGACATGGCGGAGGCGCATTACAACCTCGGCGCGGCGCGGGCGCAACTCATGCAACTGCCCGAGGCAGAAAGCGCGTATCGCCGGGCGCTCGCTTTACGTGCCGATTACGGCGATGCGAAATTCGGCCTCGCTGTGCTGCTGCTCGGCATGGGCCGCTTCGAAGAGGGCTGGCGTCTGTACGAGTGCCGCTACGAGCAGCCCGGTTTCGTCCATCACAAGACGGCATCGATGCTTCAGTGCCCACAGTGGCAAGGCGATACGCTCGCCGGCAAGTCCCTGCTCGTGTGGCAGGAAGACGGCCTCGGCGACATGATTCAGTTCAGCCGTTATTTCGCCTTGCTGAAAGCGCAGGGCGCCGCGCATATCGCCTTTGCGTGCGCACCGTCGCTGCACAGGCTGATGGCATGCGTCGACGGCGTCGATGCCGTGCTCGATCACGACACCGCGCGCGCACAGGCGTCCACTTACGATTGCTGGATGAGCTTGCTGAGCGCGCCGCTGCATCTGCGCACTAGCATGGACACGATTCCGCGCGCTGTGCGTCTAGCGGCCGAGCCGGCGCTGGTCGAGCGGTGGCGTCCGTTATTGGACGCGCTGCCGCCGGGCCGCAAGATCGGCCTGGTGTGGAAGGGCAACGCGAACCATCATAACGATGTGAACCGCTCGATCCCTTCGCTCGCCATGCTCGCGCCGCTCTGGAGCGTGCCCGGCCTGAGCTTCGTGAGTTTGCAGAAAGGACGCGGCGAGGACGAGGCGCGCCATCCGCCCGCCGATCAACCGCTGCTCGATCTCGGCTCGGCCGTGACGGATTTCGCGGACAGCGCGGCGATCATCGCGCAACTCGATCTGGTGATTTGCGTGGACACATCCACCGGGCATCTGGCCGCATCGCTCGGCAAGCCGTGCTGGGTGATGCTGCCGGAAAAAGATATCGACTGGCGCTGGCTACACGATCGCAGCGATTCGCCGTGGTATCCGCACACGCTGCGTCTGTTCCGCCGCACGCCGGGTGAGGATTGGTCGATGCCGGTCGAGCGGGTGCGGCAGGCGTGCGTCGAACGATTCGGCGCGGCGGGGCGCACGCTTACTTGATCGCGCGGCGCGCTTGCGGGCCGATTGCGTCGATGTGTGAAAACGGCTTTCGGTGATTTCGATTGCGTGGCCGAGTAACCGCGCTGTATGTCGAAGAGCAGATGGAATTCTTGCCGCCGGGCGAGCGTTGAACCTGGCCGGCGGCGTGCCCTCAGTTAGCCTTAAGCCTCCGTGACCTGCAGGTGATAGAGGCCCCACGGTGACAGTTCGAAGCGGTCCTTGAGCGGCTTGCTCGACAACTCCGGGATATTGTCCGCGTCGTAGGTGGCCCATAGCGGACCGACGCCGCCGAGCGGCAGCGGCTTGCCGTCCATTTGCGTCGCCACGATGAATTGATAGGCGCGTACCTTGTCGAGCGTCGTCGCGACCGCGTAGCCGTCCACCGCGTGCATGACGATTTGCGTGCTGCCCGCGCTGGGTGCGCCGACATGTTCGAATACGTTAGTGAGCAGCGGGCCGCTCAAGGTGTGCTGACGGGAATCGTATTCGGTAGTGGGCTTGATCGTCACAGCCGGCATCCCGGCGAGCGAGGCGAAATCGACGCCGTACGCTTCCGAAAACTTCACCTGATGCTTGGCGAGCAACTGGTCGAACGCGGGATCGAGCGCGCCGCGATTGTGGCGCTTGATCGCGCCGGTGATCGTCAGGACGACGGGCGATGCCGCACAGGCTTCTTTCCGGACGCGCTGGCTCCCGAATGCAGGCGCAGCCGTCGCGCTCAGCAGCGCGGCGCTGGTCAGGAAGTGGCGTTTATTCATTGCGTGGTCTCCGGACGATGAGAGGGACGACGCGTTCGGCCAGATCGTCGCGGCCCCTATTGTCGGGCAATTGCCGCCGACTGTGTCGCGGCCATGCTTGATATATCGCGCTGATCCCTATGTTCGTGATGTAGGCCGTACCTTTTGCTGCACGGCGTTGAAATACGCGCGGCCCTTCGCAGGTTGATGAGGAAATCGGGCAGGCGACGCGGTTTTGCGGCGCCGATAAACAGATTGGATGACACTGTGCCCCTTTCGGTGCTTCCCCTCGCGCTGTCGGATCCTACAATGATGACTCTCACATGGCGAACATTGGCGAGGTGGAAATGACAGGCAAGGCAATGCTGGTGGTGAGCGCGCATAGCGCAGGTTTCGTGCGGCGGGCAAGTAGCGTCATCACTCTCCACAAACAGACTGGCTATCGTGCGAAGGTCGCGTGCGTTGCATTGGGTTCACGCGAAGCTTCCCTTTGGGAAACGCGGCCATGAACGATCTTTCTCGCATCGCATTCGTCGGCTTCGGCGAGGCCGGCGGAATACTCGGTTCGGCGCTGGCCGCGAAAGGCGTGCAGGTGTCGATGTTCGACCTGCGGCGCGACGTGCTGCGTGAAAAGGCGCAGGCTGCGGGCGTTCGCGTCGGCGATACGCTGGCGAGTGCCATCGACCACGCGCAGATCGTCGTCTCCGCGGTGACCGCGCAAGCCGACCTCGAAGTGGCGCAAGCCGTCGCAAGCTGCATCGAACCGGATCAAATCTACCTCGACATCAACTCGGTTTCGCCGGGCACCAAGCAGCACGCGCAAGCCTGCATCGAGGGCGCCGGTGCACTGTATGTGGAGGCCGCCGTGATGGCGCCCGTGCCGCCTTATGGTCTCGCTGTGCCGATGCTGCTGGGCGGCGCCGAGGCCGCGCGCGTCGCGGCTTTGCTCACGCCGTTGGGCCTCAAGGTGCGCGCCGTGTCGGAAAAGGTCGGCGTGGCGTCGGCGGCGAAGATGTGCCGCAGCGTCATGATCAAAGGCATCGAAGCGTTGACGGTGGAGTGCCTGCGCGCCGCACGGCACTATGACGCGGAGTCGATCGTGCTGGCCTCGCTGGCCGAAACGTTCACGAAGATGCGCGACGACGCCGACGTGCCCGGCTATCTGATCAGCCGCGTCGCGGAGCACGGCCGGCGGCGCGCGGCGGAAATGCGCGAAGTCTCGCAGACGTTGGAAGAGGCCGGCATCACGCCATTCATGAGCGACGCGTGTGCGCGTTTGCAGGACAACGTCGTGGATGCGATGCAGGAAGGGGGGATCGACTATGGCTCGTTAGCCACGCCATTCGACTGGCGCGCCTTCTTCGACAAACTGCCGGAATAAGCGTTTCGGCTGCCGCCCGCGTCCACCGCGACTAATTCGCGGCGATGTTGATCGTGCGTGTGACATCGACCACCGAGAGGCGAATCGCATCGATCAACGCGCGCGCGGCAGGCGAGGGCGTGCCCGTCGCGCGCACGGTCAGGCCGATCTCACGGCGGGTGTTGTGCAACTGCACGTCGAGCACCACCAGTTGCCCGGACTGCACCTCGTGATGCAACTGCTGCGCCGATAGCGCGGCCGCCATATTCGTGCCGAACAGCAGGCCGCGAATCACCGCGAGGTCGGCGGTTTCGACCGTGGGCATGGGCGGCTTCACTTTCATGCGCTTGAATTGCGCTTCGAACAGCGCGCGCGCCGGCGCGTGGCTGCGCGGCACGATCCACTGCGCGTCGCGCAAATCCATGATGGTCAGGTTGCGCGCCTGCGCGAGCGGATGATCGCGGCGCACCAGCACCACCATGTCTTCCGACATCAGGCGCTCGTTCTTCAGGCCGCTGCTGGCGTCGTTGTCGCGCAGCGCGCCGAGAATGAAATCGATGTCGCCGGCACGCAGACCCGCGACGAGCGCCTCGTAATTGCTTTCGTCGGTGACGACCCGTACGCCCGGATTTTCCGAGGTCATGCGCGCGATCGCTTTGGGCAGGATCAGCGTGCGGCCGAGCGGCAGCGCGCCAACCGTCACCGAGCCTTGAATCTTGCCGTGCAATGCTGCGATATCGTCGGGCACGTGCCGTAGTTCGTTCAATGCGCGGCGCACGTGCAGCAGAAACGTTTCGCCTTCGGTGGTGAGCAGAATGCCGCGCGGGCTTCGATGAAACAGACTCAGACCCGAGCCGCTTTCGAGCACGCGAATCGCGGTGCTCACGGCAGGCTGACTGATGCCGAAGGTTTTCGCGGCACTCGGCATGTGCCGGTGCCGCGCCAGCGCCACGAACAGTTGCAGTCGCCGCGTGTTGAGCAGATACGCCGGCAATGCGCCTTCCGCCGCGGGACGGCGGCGCGCTTGCCGCGCGCCGCACCATTGCGCGAGCTCTTCCAGTTCCGCGAAAATCCGTTCGCAACGCTGCAGCACGGCGCGTCCCACGGGTGTCGGCAACATGCCCGACGGGCCGCGGTCGAACAGCGGCTCGCCGAGCGCGGACTCCAGTTCCTGCACGGAACGCGTGACGGCCGACTGCGCGCGAAACAGCGCGGCGGCGGCGCGCGTCGCGCTGCCCATGTCGGCGACGAGTCGAAACGCGCGCAACTGCGCGAGGTTGAGCAATTCCTTGCCGCTTGCGGACGACGACGTCCTGGCCGACGCCGGGGTGCTGACGGAGGACGTGGTGGCGCTCGTCATGCCGCGCCCGCGATCAGATGCAGTGTGGGCAGCGACAGGTTCAAACTTTCCTTCGAGATGTGCGTGTGTTCCTTCATCAACGCTTCCACGCGCGCGCCTTCACCTTTCCTCAGCGCATCCGCAATCGCATGATGCTGGCGATGCGCGTACATGAGCATCATGAACTGGCGCTCCCTGGCGGATTCGTCGAAGGCGACCGTGGCGGGCGAGACGAACGGGATCTTGTCGTTCAGACTCAAGGCCGCGCTCACGGCCGTGTTTTGCGCGGCCTCGATGATGAGCGAATGAAAGCGCCCATTCATGGCGGCGTAGCGCACGTCGTCGCCCTGGTCCAGATGGCCCTTGCTGAAGATCTCGTCGCCTTCGCGCAGGCACTCGTCGAGCGATACAACCAGCGCCGGGCCCACGCCGCTCTCCGCGACTGAACGCGCGGCCAGTCCTTCGAGCACGCCGCGCACGTCGATGCCGTTCAGCACGTCCCTGACGCTGAAGCGGCGCACGACATAACCGCGCCCGCCGGAGCGGTCCAACAGCCCCTCCGAGGACAACACGCTCAGCGCATAGCGCAGCGGCGTGCGCGATACGCCGAGCCACTGTGCGAGCTGCGCTTCCACGAGGCGCTGGCCGGGCGACAGTTCGCCCGCCAGGATCTTCTCGCGTAAGGTCTGGACAATCGCCTGTTGGGTGGTCTCGTTCATGGATATCGGCTCGTTGGACGCCGTCAAGTATAGCCATGCGCGCAGCGGTACACCACGCTTCTCGAGAGGCTTGCGTCTTCGTTTCAGGGTCATCTGTTTTGTTTATTGCGAGCGGCTGTGCGAGAACGCGAGCTGGAACCGGATGCGCATGCTCGGGATACCGACGAAGCCATGCGCCGCGCGGGTCGCGGCGGCGCTCGGAAAGCCGGAGAGCGGCGACCCAAACCGTTTTGGGCAATTTTCCCTGGTTTGCATGAGGTTAACCCGCACTTTCTGCAAGCCTGCGCGATTCTTATCTTTGTATCCCAAGAGGGTTGCGAAGGCTGCCTCGCCGGTAGCGGCGGCTTATCCGATCGGCGAGCGGTCTCGCGCAGCTGGAAGCATCGGAAGACAACGATATGGCAAGGATCATGGGTGGCATCGGAAGGTCGCATGTGTGCATGAACCACAGCGTCTTGCCGCGATGAAACATGTCGGCTTGCCCGAGTCCGACGCCGTGTAAGCGCACGTGACCTGCGCCGTCTCTGAAGCGGTTTCCAACTCGATACCAGAAAGGGCGGCAGCGTCGCGCAAGACCTCGCGTGCTGCTGCCCGTATGACATCCCTGATGTGAGACGCGTTACAAGGAGAGAGACATGGGTGGCAATTTCAGTGTGAGCGGAACGGAACTCGCGAGGGACTCGTCGGCGCCTCGTTCGGCATGGCCGAGCCGCGCGGCGACGATTCGCGCCGGCGTGGCCGGCGGATTGATCGGCGCGGTGGTCATCTGGATTTACGAGGCGCTCGTGTGGGTGGGCGCGCAACACATGATGCCGCTCGCGGGCATTCCCCGTAACGCGACCGGCCTCGTGTTCGGCAAAGAGGTGCAGGCGTCGCTCGGGATCTGGGCGTATGTGGTGGGCACGGCGATTCACTTCGTGTTCGCGAGCGCCTGGGGCGTGCTGTTCGCGGTTATCTGGCCGTACTTCTGCCGACGCGGATATGAAGCGACGCTGGTGGCGTTGTTCTACGCGGTGCTGGCGTGGATCGCCATGCATGTGGCGATCATGATCGCCTCCGATAACCACCCGAACTATTACGACCCCGCTGTGATCATCGGCGGATTCATGTCGCACATCTTCTTCACGGTGCCGTTGGCCTTGACGGTGAAACGGCGGCTGCAAAACGAAGGGCAATAGCGCGACGGCCTGGATGACCCGCTCGCCACGGTGGTAGCAAAAAGTATTTCAACAAGAGACGTAGCAATTGGAGATCATGGAGCATGAAAAAAAGTATCAGACGTGTCGACGCCGTGCTGTTCGGCGCAGCGATCGCGGCCGCCACCCCGGCTTTTGCTCAAAGCAGCGTGACTTTGTACGGTATTGTCGATAACGGCCTGTCGTATACCAACAATCAGTCGACGCTCGGTTCGACCAGGGGCGGCAAATCAGATGTCAAGATGACGCCTGGCGTGTGGGCCGGCAGCCGCTTCGGCCTGAAGGGCGGCGAGGACCTGGGCGGCGGCACGAAGGCGATCTTCCAGCTCGAATCCGGTTTCAATTCGGCGACGGGCGGCCAGCAATACACCAATGCGATGTTCGGCCGCCAGGCGTGGGTCGGCGTGACCAACCCGGCGTACGGTACCTTCACGGCGGGCCGGCAATACGCGTCGTATTACCAGTTGCTCTCGCCCTACAGCCCGACCACCTGGATCACCGGCTATTACGGCGCGCACCCCGGCGATATCGACGGCCTCGACACGATCTACCGTGCTAACAACACGCTGGAGTACACGTCGCCGAAGTTTTATGGCCTGACGGCGAGCGGCTCGTATTCGCTGGGCGGTGTCGCGGGCAGCACGAACCGTGGCTCGACGTGGTCGACTGCGGTGCAGTATGCAATGGGTCCGGTGGGCCTCGCGGTCGGCTTCTCGCGCATCAACAACTCGACGTCGGGCGGCGGGGCGTGGGGCGCGGATTCGACCACCACCAACGGCGGCTCGCAGATCGGCGTCTCCGCGCTGACGAACGGCTATCAGACCGCGCAGGCACAGCAGCGTTTTGCGGTTGGCGGCGGCTACACGTTCAATAGCGCGTGGGATGTGACGGCCACGTATTCGAACGTCCAGTACATTCCGGGCACCGGTTCGAAGTTCCACGATACGGAGATCTGGAATACCGGCGGTCTGGTGCTGCACTGGAAGCTGGCGATTGCCTGGGATTTCGGCGCGGGCTACAGCTACACGCGGGCGACGCGCGCGAACGGCATCGACGACAACGCGCAATATCACCAGTTCAACCTCTCCCAGTACTACTCGTTGTCCAAGCGCACGGGTCTGTACGCGCTGGAGGCGTATCAGAAGGCGAAGGGCAAGACGCTGGGCACCAATGGCGCGGGGCAGATCATCGACGCCACGGCGACGCTCGGCGATGGCTACAACTCCACGCCGTCTTCGTCGGGTAGTCAGGTGGCGGTGGGGGTGGGGATTATTCACCGGTTCTGATTTGACGCCGCTGTGATGACGCGGGCCGGGTTGCCACTGACGCACCCCGGCCTTTTTATCGGCGCGCATGTATTCGCAGCGCGCCGAACCTATTACATGCGAGGTAATTGGCGAGCCTCACGCTCACGCCTAGTCTTCGGGTGTCGCGCAGTTCATCCCGAACCGCGTTCACTATCGAGGACACATCATGTCGACGTTTCAGGTTCACACCATCGACTCCGCGCCGGAACAATCCAGACCGGTATTGCAGCAACTCCAGCAAACTTTCGGCTTCATCCCCAACATCGCGGGGACCATGGCCGAATCGCCCGTGCTGATCGGCGCCTTCATTCAACTATTCCAGAAAGTCCATTCGGGCACGTTCACGGAAGCGCAGATCCAGACGCTGCTGTTGACGAATGCGGTCACCAATGCATGCACGTGGGCGGTCGCGTTTCACACCGCATTGGCGCTGAACGAGGGACTCACGCCCGCCGATGTGCAAGCGCTTCGCGCAGGCCGCACGCCTGCGGACCGCCAACATGCCGCGCTCTCCACGTTGACGAAGACCGCGATCGAGAAGCGCGGCCATCTCGACGAGCGTGAAGTGGGCGCATTTCTCGAAGCCGGTTTCCGTCGCGATCAGGTGCTGGAAGTGCTCGCGGTGGCGGCGGCCTCGACGATCACGAACTACGTGGGCAGCATCACGCAGCCGCCGCTGGAACCGCAGTTCCAGGTCCATGTCTGGGAGGCTTGAGTCTCGTAAGGGAAGGCGCGGTCAGCACAAGCGAGTATGCTGACCGGCGAGGTTCGGTTGAACGGCGCTCGCCGCTCACCGAACCTTTCATCTGTATCGACTTTGCGGACAAGAGCACGATGAATTCTGCGAACCCAGTCAAAAAAGCCCCGCCGAACGATCTCGGCGTCCTGTTGCGTCACTGGCGAGACGTACGTGGCATCAGCCAACTGGACCTGTCGTTCAATGCCGGTGTCTCGCAGCGTCATATCAGCTTTATCGAAAGCGGACGCAGCGTGCCGAGCCGTCAAATGCTGATGGATATCGCGCAGGCACTCGACATCCCGCTGCGCGAACGCAACACGCTGCTGCTGGCCGCGGGCTATGCGCCGATGTATGCCGACGCCGCGTGGAATGCGCAGGAAATGCAAAGTGTCACGAAAGCGCTCGGACGCATGCTGCGCCAGCATGAGCCGTTTCCCGCGCTGATCATGGACCGCTACTGGAACGTGCTGATGACCAACGACGCCGCGCCGCGCTTTTTCAATTGCTTCATCGACATGGCGGCGCGCAAGGGGCCGCGCAACATGCTGCATCTGGTGTTCGATCCGGACGGCATGCGCCCGTTCGTGGCCGACTGGCAGACCGTGGCGGACAGTCTGATTCAGCGGGTCTACCGCGAGTCGGTGGGACGCGTGATCGATGACCGGACGCGCGGGTTGCTCGATGCGTTGCGTGCGTACCCGGATGTGCAAACGGGCTTCGAGCCGGGCCATCCGTCGGTCGCGGATGCATCGGCGGCCATGCCGGTGATCCCGATCGGCTTCGTCAAGGACGGCCACGTCATGAAGTATTTCTCGATGGTCGCGAGCGTGGGCACGCCGCAAACGATCGCGGCGCAGGAACTGCGCCTCGAATGCATGTTTCCCGCAGACGACGAAACCGAAGCGCGTCATCTGGAGATGCTTGATCTAGCGCCGCAGTCGCAACGGCAGCGCTAGATCAAGCGGCGGTGGGGCGCATTCCAGCGCCGCACTTAAGCATCAGAACTTGTGTCGCACGCCGATGCTGACGATCGCCTGCGACTGTGCCGCCGACGAGTGTCCATTGCCCTTGTCGCTGACCGACGCGGTGGCCGCGACCGGATTGCCGAGCGCATCCAGTGTGCCGCCCGACGCGTGTTGATAACCGCCCATCAGGTAGACGCTCGAACGCTTGGACAGCGCATACTGCGCGCCGAGTGTCACGTTGTGATATTGCGCGCGTTCATCCACGCCATCCACTTCGCCGCCACGCGTGTAGCTATAGCCTGCGAACAGTTGCACGGCCGGACGGATCGTCCATTGTCCGAACACGCCCGCGATGTTGAACGTGGCGTGTCCCTTGAACAGCGAGTCGGCGCCGGAGCGGTATTGCACGTTGCTGTAATTCACGCCGACGATCGCCGGACCGAAGTCGTACGTCGCGCCCGTCGCGATGATCTGTTGCGATTGCGCGCTCGCGTAGCCTTCGTTGATCGATGAATTGAACAGGCCGTCGTCCGTGCCGTTCCACTTGCCGTACGTCGTGTCTTGCGTGCCGGTCTTGCTATTGTCGGAGCGCTCGTAGCCGACACCTACATGCAGCGGACCGTTGCCGTAGGCGGCGCCCACGCTCCATGTGTTCTGCTGCTTCAGGCTGCCGGGCTGGCCGCCGAAACCGTACAGCGCGCCGAACGTGAAGCCTGCATAGTTCGCGCTCGTGTACTTGATCGAGTTGTTGACGCGCGCGGTCTGGTCCAGATCGTCGATGTCGCCCGGATGCGCGCCGTAACCGCCGACCATCGCCACCGGGGCGACGGGCGAGACGAAGTCGTTCAGCGACGTGTACTGGCGGCCCAGCGTGATCGTGCCGTACTGCTTGCTGCCGATACCCACGTACGCCTGACGGCCGAACAGGCCACCGTTCTGGCCGGTCTTGCCGTTCGTGATGTCGAAGCCGTCCTCGAGCTGGAACAAAGCGTTCCAGCCGCCGCCCAGGTCCTCCTGACCCTTGATGCCCCAGCGGCTGCCGGACAGGTTGCCGCTCGTCACGGCGACGTTCGAGTGGCCGCTATAGTTGCCTGTGGTGCCGGTGCGCTCGTTGCTGCGGTACGAAACGCCCGCATCGACGATGCCGTACAACACGACCGAACTCTGCGCGGACGCAATGCCGGCAAACGACATCAAAAGGGGTGCGGCGATCCATTGCTTTTTCATCGTAGTCATAGCCTGGTTGGAACTTCTATCTCAAGTCGCCTGAATGGCGATCTCTCTTTTTTCCGCGCACACGGAAGCCCGCTCCTGAACAACGGAGCGGACTGCGTGAAGCGGGGGAAGGGTGTGCGCGGCGGCGCTTGCCTGGATTGCGGCGCATCCCTTGGAGAGACACGCCACAGCGCCGCGTGCGATCAGTGGCTCAGCGCAGCGCCCGGCGGCATCTCGGGCGCGTGCACCGTGACGGTCTTGCGGACTTTGGCGACGTCCGTCGCGCTGACCGTCGGACCGGTGTTGCCCCAACTGTTGCGCACGAAGTTGGTCACGTCCGCGACTTCCTGGTCGTTCAGGCGCCAGCCGAAGGCCGGCATTGTGAACGAGGAGGGCGCGGTCTTCGTGCCTTCGAGCGTGCTACCGGTGAGCAGCACGTGAATCAGCGAACTCGCGTCCTTGCCCTGCACGACCGGATTGCCGCCCAGCGCCGGAAACGCGCGGTTGTAGCCGCGGCCGTCGCTGCGGTGGCAGGCCGTGCAGTTGTCGCGATAGACGGCGGCGCCAGGAGCCGTGGCGTCGCCCATGCGCAGGGCGCGCGCGGCCGTGTCGTCGTACGCGTAGGGCGTTTCCTTGGGATCCGTCGACGGCAGCGTCTTCAGATAACGCGCCATCGCGGTGAGATCGGCGTCGCTCATGTGCTGCATGCTGTGTTGCACGACATCCGTCATGCCGCCGAAGGCCGCGCTGTGCTGCGTGCGTCCGGTCTTCAGGAATTGCACGAGATCGGCTTCGCTCCACGCACCGACGCCGGTGCGCGGATTGCCGCGCAGGCTCGACGGAATCCAGCCGTCGATCGTCGCGCCGCCCGCGAGAAACGCCGGGCCGTCGAGGTCGCTCAACGCGCGTTCCTGCATCGTCGCCGCGCGCGGTGTGTGGCACGCGCCGCAATGGCCGAGGCCTTGCACAAGGTAGGCGCCGCGTGCGACCACCGGATCGGCGTAACGCTTTGCGTCGAACGAAACCGGCTCGGGCGCGAACAGATGGCGCCAGATACCGAGCGGCCAGCGCATCGACAGCGGCCAGACGATATCGACCGGCTTGTTCGCCTGGTTCACCGGCGCGACGCCTTGCGTGAAGTACGCATACAGCGCGTGCATGTCGTCTTCGCTCAGACGTGCATACGATGGGAACGGCATGGCCGGATACAGCGTGTCGCCGTTCGGCTTCACGCCGGCGCGCACGGCGCGATCGAACTGCGCGAAGGTCCACGCGCCAATGCCGGTATTGCGGTCCGGCGTGATATTGGTCGAGTAGATCGCGCCGATCGGCGTGTCGAACTTCAGGCCACCGGCGAAGGGCTTGCCCGTGGGCGCCGAGTGACACGCGATGCAATCGCCGGCCCGCGCGAGATACTCGCCGTGCGCGATCAGCGCCGCGTTGCTCTGGTTTTGTGGCGCTGCTGCATGCGCGGCAAGTGTGGTCATACCGAGCACAGCCGCCGCGCCCACGCGTCTGATCGCCTGCGCGAGGCGTTGGATATCGTTCTTCTTCGTCATACGCTCACCAGCGGCCCGGGGTTCTTCAGATACTGCGTGCGGATCGCCCGCGCCGACCAGTAGGCCAGCGCCGCGACGAGGCCGGTCGGGTTGTAGCCGATGCCTTGCGGGAACGCCGAGGCGCCCATCACGAACACGTTGTGCACGTCCCAGCTTTGCAGGTAGCGGTTCAGCACGCTCGTCTTCGGATCGGTGCCCATCACCGCGCCGCCCACCAGGTGAGTGGTCTGATAGCGGCGCGAGTCGAAGTGCGCGCCGAATTCGCGCGTATAGACGTTGATCGACTTCGGACCCATCTGCTGCGCGATCTTCTGCATCTGGCCGGTCACGTAGCGCGCCATCCTGATGTCGTTGTCCTTCCAGTCGAAGGTCATGCGCAACAGCGGCTGGCCGTACGAATCGCGGTAGGTCGGATCGAGGTCGAGGAACACGTCGCGGTACGACATGTTGCTGCCGTGCGCGTCCATCGAAATGGTGTGCGCGTAGTGATCCTTCACCGACTTCTTCCAGTCGGCGCCCCAGTTCGGCGTGCCGGCCGGCGTCGCGATGCCGCTGATCGGCTTGGTGCCCGCCTGATTCACCCACAACGGCGAACCGCCGACGAAGCCGAGCGGGCCATGATCGAAGTTGTCGGCGTTGAAATCATCGACCGCGACGCCGTTGCCGCCCGCGCCGATGAACGGATTGGTGAAGGTGTCCTTGTCGAAGAACGCGGTGATGGTCGAGAGGTTCTGATACGCGAAATTGCGGCCGACCACGCCTTCGCCCGAGATTGGGTCATACGGCTTGCCGATGCCCGACAGCAGAAGCAGATGGACGTTGTGATACTGGAACGCCGCGACGATCACCAGATCGGCCGGCTGGAACACTTCGTTGCCCGCCGGATCGACATACGTCACGCCTTTGGCGCGCTTTTTCGTATCGTCGAGTTCGACGCGCAACACGTGGCAGCGCGAGCGCAATTCGAAGTTGGGCGACTGCTTCAGCGCCGGCAGAATGTTCAGATTCGGCGAGGCCTTCGAATACATGTAGCACGCGTAGCCGCTGCAGAATCCGCAGAAGTTGCACGGGCCCATCTGCACGCCGTACGGGTTCGTGTACGGCCCCGACGTATTCGCGGATGGCAGACGGTACGGATTCAGCCCGAGTTCGCGCGCGGCCTTGCCGAAGCGCTCAGCCGAATACGTGTTCAGTTGAGCGGCGAGCGGGAAGTTGTCGCTGCGCGGCGCTTCGAACACGTTGCCGTCGCCGACTACCTTGCCGTTGACCTTGTACGCCTGGCCCGAGGTGCCGAACACTTTCTCGGCGAAGTCGAAATGCGGTTCGAGTTCTTCGTAGCTGACGCCGTAGTCCTGAATCGTCATGCCTTCGGGAATGAAGCGCTTGCCGTAGCGTTCCTCGTAGTGGCTCTTCAGGCGCAGCTCTTCCGGCGTGATGCGGAAATGCACGCCCGACCAGTGCAGCCCCGCGCCGCCGACCCCTTCGCCCGGCAGGAACGCAGCCAACTGGCGATACGGCAGGGCGGTATCGTTCGGCGCATGACGGATCGACACGGTGGTCTTCGAGAGATCGAGGAACAGCTTCTTGCGGACGTTGTAGGTCAACTCGTCGATGGTGTTCGGATACGCGCCGTCCGGATAAGTGTCGCGATACTCGCCGCGTTCGAGCGCGACTACTTTCAGGCCGGCCTCGGTGAGTTCCTTCGCGAGAATCGCACCGGTCCAGCCGAATCCGACGATCACCGCATCGACGTGCGGTTTGGTTTGAGTAGACATCAGGTGCGCTTTCCTTCGATCGACACAGGCCCATACGGATAGGCCGCGCCGTTCTGATTGACGAAGTCCATGAAATCGGCGCGTGCGCCGGGGAAGCCGATCATCTTCCAGCCGCCCATGTCGCGATTGCCGCCGTGGATTGGATCGCAGAAGTAGCCTTCGCGGGTGTTCTGCAACAGCTGTCCGAAGAACACCTCGGCCGGTACGTCCGCGAGATCGACCTTGCCTTTCTCGAGCGCGCCGAGCACGGTGTCGCGCGTGGCGGCGTCGAGCGCGTCGAAGGGATGCGCGTAGGTCTTCGTGCAGTACGCGTTGACGGCCGCGATGCCGAGCCGGTACAGATCGCGCGGCACCAGCTTCAGCTGATAGCCGAGTTCGGGCGCGCCTTGCGCGAACGGACCCTGCATGTACCAGAGCGCGCCATGCGCGTACGGCGTGTCCATCTGCCGGTCGATGAACTCGGGCACGCCCGCTTCGACGGCGCCGGGACCTTCGCTGTCCGATGGAATCAGGCGGTCGACCACGGCGTGGATGAACGCCCATTCCTTCGCGTCGAAGAAATGCGGCTTGTAGTCCGCGCCGGACGCGTTCGCGCTCGGACCCGGCGCGACGGCGGTCGTGGATTGCTTGACCTCGCAGCCGGCGAGCGTGCCGGCCGGAACCAGAGCGATAGCCGTGCGTAAAAAGCCGCGGCGAGAGCTAATAGGGGATGAGGGCATGTTGTTCTAGTCACCAGATTGGAGCGCGCCATTGCGTTCCGGGCAGTCATCGGATTGCCGGCGGGATGATAAATGGAACCGGTTCCAAAGTCTTTTATCTTTTTTACAACAAGCTGTTTCGTGGAGTGATGAAATGCGTCGCTTCGACGAAAAAGGTCTTTTAAATCAAGAGGAGTTTCGATCCAGCATAGGGCGGCGGCAACTTTTCTTCAAACGCTAATGATCAGACGCCGGCTGTTGCGAGAAGGAAACAGCTGAGTCGCCGCCGACGCGAAGTTATTAAAAATGCTCGCGGTTCGCGGGGATATCAACGGACACTCACCGCTGACCACCGCGCGAACGACCGGCGATCAACGCGGAAAATAGATCGCCACGAACCCAGGACTTTGACTTTGATTCGTCGCACCGCTCGCGCCGAGCGCTAGTTTTCTTTACCTCTCACGTAATCGACGTGCGTCATACGCGAGGCGACCATGGGCGGTATGCGAATTTTCATTTCGCATCCACCCACTGCCAGGAGCCTCACTATGACCGCCTACGCGATTGCCCATCTGCACGACGTCGAACTGGGTGACGACATCGTCGAATATCTCGAGTGCATCGACGGCACGCTCGCGCCGTTCGACGGCCATTTCATCGTGCACGGCGCACGCCCCGAAATACTCGAAGGCGAATGGCACGGCGATCTGATTGCGATTGCGTTCCCCGATCTCGCCGCCGCGCGCGCCTGGTACGCATCGGACGCGTATCAGCGCATCCTGCCATTGCGCACGCGGCATGCGCGCGGGCCGGTGATCCTGATCGACGGCGTGGACGAGCGGCACAAGGCGGCCGATATCCTGAGATGAACGCGCGGCATCAACGCGTGAATGTCCCGAGGCCTTCCGCGTTGTAGTACTCGAGCGTCACCTGAGTGCTCAGGAACGACACCTTGGAGATCGTCCCCGGCGCGGCGTTTTCGTTGACGAGCTTGAAGGTGAAGGTATCGCCGTCCCAGTGCGAAAGCGGCAGGCGCAAGGGCGTGGCGCCGATCGTCAGGAGCAGGGCGCCGTTCGCCGCCGAGATCTGGATCGGCCCGTAATAGTCGTTGTTATAGGTGCCCGTATAGGTGGACAGCGCCCGCGCGGGCAGCGGCGCTGCAGGAGGCGTCACGCCGACGAGCGAGCCGGCCGGTTTGTTGAGGTCCGCAAACGCCTCGCTATAAGCCGCAAACCAGTCGCGTTGGATGGAGCCGAACTGCACGATATCGAAGAACTGCGCGGTGAGCGTTTCCGGCACGCCGAGCGGATAGCCATTGGTGAGCGCAACGATCGCGCAGCCCGTCGACGGCACCACCACGAAATTGGTCGCGGCGCCTGCGCCGAATGCGCCCGAATGACTGTATGTCGCGCGCCCCGCCGCGGTGGTGCCGACGTTGAAGCCGAAGCCATAGTAGGACGCGTTCTGGCCGTTGCCGGCCGGCTGGATCTGCGATTGCTGGCTGATCGCCGCGTTGAGCGCGGCGGTGTCGACGATGCGCGTGCCGTTGAACACGCCCTGGCCCAGCATTAGCGTCAGCCACTTCGCCATGTCGTTCGCGGAGGAGCTCACGCCGCCCGCGGGCGCTTGCGCATCCGGCATCGAGCCCAAGCCGACGACCCATTGGCCGTTGCGTTGCACATGACCGGTGGCCCGGTTCGCGCGGGCGATGAAATCCGCGTAGCGCGAACTCGTGCTCGTCATGCCGAGCGGCTGGTAGAGCGTGCGATCCGAGAACGTTGCCCAGTCGAGTCCGGTGGCAGTGGCCACCGAGATCGCCCCCGCCGTCAGGCCGAAGTTCGTATAGGCATACGAACGGCGGAACGGCGCCAGCGGCAAAAAACGCAGGTGTTCGAGGATGGTGGTCTGATCGTAGCCCATGTCTTCCAGCAGATCGCCTGCGTGATCGGGCAAGCCGGAGCGGTGCGCATACATGTCGCCGACGGTGACTTGCGCGCTCACGGTCGGATCCGCCAGCGTGAACCACGGCAGATGCGAGCGCAAGGGTGTATCCCACGATACCGTGCCGATGCCAACCTGATGCGCGACCACCATGGAGCCGACCGGCTTCGACAGCGACGCGAGCTGGAACACCGTGTCGGCATCCACGGCGAGGCCCGAGCCGATCAGCCGCGTGCCGAAGCCCTTCGCATAGACCGTTTGCAGATTGCGCACCACGGCGACCGACATACCGGGCACGCCGGTGCTGGTCATGAGATTGTTGACAAGGGTGTCCAGTTGCGCGAGGGCGGCGTCGATCTGGGAATCGGGCACAGGCCCGTTTGGATTGGTGTTGCCGCCGCTGCCCGAATTGTTCAATTCATTGGAACCGCCGCATGCAGTGACGGCCCCGCATAGCGCCGCGCCGAGAAAGCGCCGGCGTCCTTGCACTGAGGTCATGTCGTGTCTCCGGATAACGTCTTCTGGCTTGTTTGAATCCAGGCTCGTACGGCGGCCGTGACGGCTTGACGCGTCGCGTCGCTTACATTTCGCATGCGTTACGTTGCGTTGCCTAGTGTAGGCAGCAAAGAAGCGAATCGAAAGCCGGTTGCGGGAATGGCAGGCATTCTGGCTTGGAGAAGAGCGTTACACTTGCCCATCTTTTTTGCGTAGATGCCTTCATCCTGATGCCGGGTTCGCTATCGAGTTCTTCGGCCTCACGCGTATGAAGAAGCAACAATGGAAAACCTTCTCAAGAAACTCGACCTCACCTCGCTGCGCCTGTTCGTCGCCGTCTGCCAGGAGCGCAACATCGCGCGCGCGGCGGAGCGCGAGTTCATCGCATCGTCCGCCGTCAGCCGGCGCATCGCCGAGATCGAGGCGGTGATCGGTTTGCCGGTGATCCAGCGCCAGTCGCGCGGCATCACCGTGACGCCGGTCGGCGAGACCGTGCTGCGCTACGCGCTGGCGATCATCGGCAATATCGAGCAGATGAGCGCGGAGCTGTCGCGCTTTTCGTCGGGCGCGAAAGGGCGCGTGCGGGTGGTGGCGAATCTGTCCTCGATCGTGCAGTTTCTGCCGGAAGACGTGGCCGCGTTCGGGCGCGCGTTCCCGGAAGTGTCGATCGAACTGGAAGAGGAAAACAGCGCCGACGTGCTGCGGATCGTCGATGAGCACGCGGCGGACTTCGGCATCTGTAATCCGGTGGCCGGCAGCGAGGCGTTCGAACAGGTGCCGTACCGGCAGGATCGTCTCGCGGTGCTGGTGCCGGGCGGCCATCGACTCGCCGGCGCGTTGCGTGTGACGTTCGACGAACTGCTCGACGACAGCTTCGTCGGCCTGCGCAGCGAGAGCGCGCTGACGCAACTGCTCACGCAGCAGGCGGCTGCTGCGGGGCGGCAACTCGACGTGAAGATTCGCGTCAGCAGTCTCGACGCGCTTTGCCGGATGGTGCATGCCGGGCTCGGCATCGCGGTCGTGCCCGAGCAGGTCGGGCTGCTCTATGTGAATGCACTCGACGTGAGCCTGCTGTCCTTGAGCGATGCGTGGGCGGTGCGCCGCCTCATCCTGATCTTCAAGGCGCGCGACCAGTTGAGCGCGAGCGCGGCGGCGCTGGTCGGGTTTCTCGGCAAGGGCGTTTGACGCGAGCCACGGCGGACGAATCGACGGAGGCGTGTCGGCTGCCGGCTGTCGTATGCCGGCGGCGGCGCGCCAACGCCCGGACCGTGTCGGGCACGATCGCACCGATCATCGCCAAACGAGAGGTCTGCGTTGCCGGACCGGCACTTCGGCATTGCCCGCGCGCGCCGTATAGTGAGCGCAAGGAGAATGCCTATGAGCGACACGATTCGTCTGGACGGCCGCGTGCTGTACCTGTCCCAGGACCCCGCGGTGATCGAGGCGCAACTCGCCGGCGAGAACTTCACGCGCGCCACGGCCGGCTCGCTACGCGATAACGTCTCCACCGACGAGATCACGCCGGTCACCGTGATGCTCACATACGACGAACGCCTCGGCCAGTATCCGTACGTCGGCTTCAAGGCCGGCGAGCGCATGCCGATTGGCCGCGATGCGGTGAAGAACGGCGGCTTCCAGGTGACGGTGGCGGGCAAGCGCTACGGCAAGGGTTCATCGCGCGAATCGAGTCCGTTGGCGGAACTCTCGGCCGGTATCCGGCTGATCGTCGCGGAGAGCTTCGAGCGGATCTATCAGCAGAATTGCGACAACATCGGCATTCTCACCACCACCGACTTTTCCGTGCTCGATCGTTTGATCGCGGGAGAAGCGGTACCCATCGACGAATTTCTCAAAGGCCGCGACGCGCTCACGCAGCAGATCATTCGCAGCGGCGGCCTGCTCGCCTACAGCAAGTTTGCCGACTGGCCCGCGCCGCGCGTGGACGATAGCGTTCATGTGGCGCAGGCCGCGGAGCCGAAGACGCTGGTCGAGAAGATCATCGAACGGCATCTGCATCCGGGCAGCGTGGGCGCGCAGCGCGGCGACGGTGTGTTCATCGCCGCGGACTGGCGCTTCAGCCATGACTACTTCACCGGCATGTGCGGGCACCTGATGCATCGCGCGTTCGGCAAGCCGGCGCCGCTGCATGCGCCGGATCACATCATCGCGTTCCAGGATCATCTGGTGCTCGCATCGCAGAGCATTCCGCACGTGCGCGACGGTTTGCTGCCGGGCGTCGCCAATCTGATGGAAGGGCATACGTCGTTCTCGCGCGACTATCCGGTGCGCTCGCACGGCGCGCTCGATAGCATGCCGGGCTCCGAAGGCATCTGTCACGCGTTGATGGCCGAGCAATACGCGTTGCCGGGACAGGTGGCGTGCGGCACCGATTCGCATACGCCGCATTCGGGCGCGCTCGGCTGCCTTGCATTCGGTGCGGGCGCAACGGAAATCGCCAATAGCTGGGTGACGGGTTATGTGCGCTGCAAGGTGCCGGAGACCTTACGCATCGAAATCAGCGGTCATTTGCGCGACGGCGTGACCGCGAAGGACGTGGTGCTGCATCTGCTGCAGATGGACGCGATCCGCTCGGGCGGCGCGATCGGCCTCGTGTTCGAATACGGCGGCGCGGCCGTGCGCGCAATGTCGATCGATGAGCGCGCGACCTTGACCAACATGGTCGCGGAACTGGGTGGCTTCACCGGCATCGTCGAGCCGGACGAACGCACGGTGGCGTTTCTCAAGGAGCGGCGCGGCGTCGATTTCACGCTTGAAAACTGGATGAAAAGCGACGCGGGGGCGATTTATCGCGACACGATCCGGATCGACGCAAACGCCATCGAGCCGATGCTCGCGCGCCCCGGCGATCCCGGCAATGGCGTGCCGGCGCCCCAACTGGAGCAGGACGTCGCGATCGATATCGCTTACGGTGGTTCATGTACCGCGGGCAAGCGCGAAGACTTCGATTTCTATTACGAGGTGCTGCGCTGGGGTGTCGAGCAAGGCATTCGCGTGCCCGAGGGGACGCGTCTGTTCCTGCAGTTCGGCACCATGGCAGTGCGCGCGTATTGCGAGGACCAGGGCTATTTGCCGGTCTTCGAACGCGCGGGCGTGACGCTCGTCATGCCGGGCTGCGGGTCGTGCGCGAATTGCGGGCCGGGTCAATCGGCCGAGGCGAACGAGGTGACGATCAGCGCGATCAATCGTAATTTCCCGGGCCGTTCGGGGCCGGGCAATGTGTGGCTCGCGAGTCCGTACACGGTGGCGGCGAGCGCGCTGGCCGGAAAAATCACGACCTTCGAACAATTGAAGCGCGCACGCGGCTAGAATGCTGGCCGGACCTTGGGCCCGGCATCGTGGTGCGTGTGAGGCGCGAAAGTACGAGAGGCCGGCATGAGACCGGTCCGGCGAGGCTTATCTTCGCCAGAATCATCGGCAACGATGTTGCTTGGGATAGGAGACAGACAAAATGGCATCCCCAGATCACGCCGGCTCGCTCGCGAAGAAGAGCGGCGGCGCTGCACATTCCGATAGCGCGGCCAATCGCGCCGCTGCGGCCGCGCCGCTCGACGCCGGCAGCATTTCCGCGCGCCTCGACCGGCTGCCCGCCACGCGTTCCATATGGAAGCTGGTGGTGCTGCTGAGCCTCGGCTTCTTCTTCGAACTCTACGATCTGCTGTACTCCGGCTACGTCGCGCCGGGCCTCGTCAAAAGCGGTCTGCTGACGGCGACCACGCATGGCCTGTTCGGCTCGACCGGCGTCGCGAGTTTTATCGCGGCGCTGTTCAGCGGCCTCTTTATCGGCACGATCGCGTGCGGGTTTCTGGCGGATCGCTTCGGACGCCGGGCCGTGTTTACGTATTCGCTACTTTGGTACACGGCGGCTAATGTCGTGATGGCATTTCAGGAAACGGCGACCGGGTTGAACTTCTGGCGCTTCGTGGCGGGGATCGGCATCGGCGTCGAACTGGTGACGATCGGCACGTACATCTCCGAGCTGGTGCCCAAGCAGATTCGCGGCCGCGCGTTTGCGTGCGAGCAGGCGGTCGGCTTTACCGCGGTGCCCGTGGTGGCGTTTCTGTCGTATCTGCTGGTGCCGCGCACGCTGCTCGGCCTCGACGGCTGGCGTTGGGTCGTGCTGATCGGCGCACATGGCGCGCTCTTCGTGTGGTGGATCCGTCGAGCGTTGCCGGAAAGCCCGCGCTGGCTCGCGCAGCAAGGACGTCTTGCCGAAGCCGATCGTGTGATGACCGAACTTGAAGCGAAAGTGCGTCGCGAGTACGGGCGCGAGTTGCCGCCGCCCGCGCCGCCGGCGCCGGTCGCACCGCGCGGCGGCTTCCGCGATATGTGGGTGCCGCCGTACCGCAGCCGCACGCTGATGATGACGATCTTCAATATCTTCCAGACCGTGGGCTTCTACGGTTTCGCGAATTGGGTGCCCACACTGCTGATCAAGCAGGGCATTACGATCACCACGAGCCTGATGTACTCGAGCGTGATCGCTTTGGCTGCGCCAATCGGTCCGATTATCGGGCTCTTTATCGGCGACCGCTTCGAACGCAAAACGGTGATTGTGGTGATGGCGGCCATGAATATTGTCTGCGGGGTATGGTTCAGCCAGGCATCGGGCGCGGTGTTGCTGGTGAGCCTCGGGGTGTGTCTGACGCTTGCCGGTAATATCATTTCGTACAGCTTTCATGCCTATCAGGCCGAACTCTTTCCAACCAGCATCCGTGCGCGGGCAGTGGGCTTCGTTTATTCGTGGAGCCGCTTTTCCGCAATCTTCACGGCGTTTCTGATTGCCGCGGTGTTGAAGGAGTTTGGCACTACTGGGGTGTTCGTCTTTATCGCTGGTGCGATGCTAATAGTCATGCTCGCGATTGGATTAATGGGGCCGCGTACGAAGGGGCTCGAGCTCGAGAAAATCTCAAAATGACAGGACGCCGTGCTCTACCGGGCGCTCGTTGATCCAGGCGTGCGCCGCCGAAACCTATATGCACGTCAAGCACGGCCGTCTTTCCACGCGCCCCTGTACTCGCGCGTTGCCGTAGACTGGGAGCTTGCACCCATCCAACGCGGCACCGGACGATAGATGACCAAACCGAGCAAACTTGATGACGAAGCCCGTGCCGAACTGCTCTGCTATCTGGTGGTGGGGCAACTGGTTGCGCGAGCGCGTACGGGCAGTTGGCTGCGAACCGATCGTCGCGTGGAGCTGCTGAATATCTGGTTTAACGGTAATGGAGCAGAAGCCGACTGGCTGGAGGGCGCGTACCTTAGTCCTTTGTCGGAGAAAGTCGCGCTGGATTTTGCCGAGCGCCCCAACTTCGCTGACTCAGCCTCGCTTGCTAAACTGTTCACGGACGGCTGGCGAATGGACTATCGTTCGCCGAACGTCTGGAATATCTACGCGGCTTGTAAAGACGAGCTGAAAACAGGTTAGCCGCGTGCCGCGTACGATCGCTTTGCTGCGATCGCCGAAAAGAAGTACCCGAACCCGCATAGCGCGTAAAATGTACAGGTAGTTACTACTCTAAAGAGTCCGCAAGTCTGTGGCGCCCGGCAGCGCCGGCGGGTGATTTACGAAAATGCCGGAGTAGGCGTCCAGGGGCCGCATCATGATGCACGTTTTTCTGGCGAACAATCGCGATGCCTTGATAGAACGGTGTCGAGCGAAGGTAGCGCAAAGGCCTGCGCGCGAGGCAACTGCGCAGCAACTTCAAAATGGCGTGCCACTGTTCCTGGATCAGCTCATCAGGACACTTCGGATGGAACAGACATCGGCGCCGATGAACAGTCGCAAGATTTCTGGTCCTTCGGGTGGCGGGGCATCTTTATCTGAAATCGGCGAGACAGCGGCGCAGCACGGGCGGGAGCTGTTGGACCTCGGGTTTTCGGTCGATCAGGTCGTTCACGATTACGGCGACCTATGCCAGGCAATTACAGATCTCGCATACGAGCGCGACGCTCCGTTTCTGATCGACGAGTTTCGAACCCTGAACCGCTGCCTGGACAATGCCATCGCCGACGCGGTCACGGAATTCAGCTATCAGCGCGATTTCGCCGTCGCGGACAGGCAAGCCGTCCAGATGCATGAGCGACTGGGTTTTTTCGCACATGAATTGCGTAATTTTCTTCAAACCGCGACGCTTGCGTTTACCGCAGCCAAGACCGGAAATTTAAACCTGTCCGGGGCTACGGGGTCGGTTTTGGAGCGGAGCCTGAACGGCTTGCGCGATCTTATCGATCACTCGCTGGACGAGGTTCGTACGGAAGCTGGAATTTCCTTGCAATCAAGGATGTTTTCCGTTGCGGACTTCATCGCTGAGGTGAAATATGCCGCTGACCTTGTGGCCCAGACTCGTGGATGCGCACTGACGGTTTCTGCTGTGGATTCGCGGCTTGCCTTCAGCGGGGATCGTGACCAGCTTTATTCGGCGGTCGGAAACCTGCTGCAAAATGCCCTTAAGTTCACTCACCACCACACCGAGGTAACGTTGGACGCCTACGCGTTGTCGGATCGCATCCTGATCGATGTGAAGGATCATTGCGGCGGTCTCCCACCCGGTGATGCGGAAAGAATGTTTCTGCCGTTCACCCAGAACGGCGAGGATAGAACCGGACTGGGGTTAGGTCTTTCAATCGCGAGGCGTAATGTTGAGGCCAACGACGGTATTTTGAGTGTCCGCGATATGCCGGGCACCGGCTGCGTCTTCACCATTACTCTGCCGCGATATGCATTAACGGCATGATGAGTATGGTTTCTGACGGTTCGCCCTATGTGAATCGCGACAAACTGGCGAGCTGACCTGTATCCGGGACCTTAAATTGCTCATAAGAAAGCAACTAGGGGAAGCCAATGTCCATCGCTGTGGGCGCACGCCTGCTTATCGCTGACGACGATGCAGATATGTTGGCGGGGTACGCGTTGTTTTTTTGTGATCGGGGTTTTGAAATTCGGACCGCCGGGAACGGTGCTGACGCGCTCGCCGAATACTGCATATGGTATCCGGCCGCAGTGTTGCTCGACATCGAAATGCCGCATCTCGACGGCCGCGCGGTGGCGATAGCGATCCGACGTATTCAGGCGATACCTGCGCCGCTGCTTGTGGCGGTGAGTGGTCTATCGTTGCCATTTGAGCGGGCTGAGTCGATGCGCGCCGGATTTGATCACTATTTCGTGAAGCCGGTTCTGCTGCCGATCATCCTGGCTGCCATCAATCATGGGCTTGCTCCATGCTGAGCAGCGAATCCTGTGTAATTCGTCGAACAAGCCGCCAGGTCGTCGGGAAGATCGGCTGCCTCTTCTCGCGGCACACGCAATTTGATCGACTTCATCGCCTTCCCTCGCAGATGTAGCGAGTTCATTCTGGCCGATTTTTTGTTCGTCTGTGAAGTGCACTGTACCCTGGGATGCTCAAGTTTCCTGATGACGTGCTAGCCACTGTACCGCGCGAATGACCGACGTGCCCCCGCAAACTGTCGTTCAGACGCACCCTGCCGGAAGGCGGCAATGGGTCGACACGGCCTACGATACCCACACGATGCGCCGGACCAAGGCGTCTCTCATCTATCGTCGCACGAAGAACCTCAGGGCTGTTCAGTTGTTGCTCGGTCACACGAAACTTGAAAATACAGTCCGATACCTCGGTATCGAGGTAGATGACGCACTTGAGATGGCGAAACAGACGGAGGTGTAGGTTGTCGGGCCAATACCGGTTTCTGGAGAACGCTGCCCGAAAGCCGTCGCTCAAAAGCGTTATCGCCCATGAGCGGACGGTCAATGTTCGCAATCTGGGCGGTGTCCTACACCAGCTGCGTGCTGGTGACCAAATCAGCGCCACGAACATTTTTGCGGGCAACCTGCCTCCACCGATTCGCGCAATCCGTAAAGGTCCTTGAGGACTTGCCTCTTCTCTGTGATTTTTTTTGTTCTTCGTTGAAGGACGGCCTGTCTTCGTACCTGCGATCCGCGCTGCCGCATCGCTGAGGGCGTTCTGTTGCCTCCGCGCATGTCTCGCGAGTTTTGCGGTATTCCCTGCGAACTATGCCGCGAATCGTTGCCGGGGCCGTGGGTCATTGTGATGTGGCTGACCAGCGAAATCGCCGCGATGGCGACCGATCTCGCGGAGTTCGTGGGCGGCGCGATCGGCGTGTCATTACTGCTGCATCTGCCAATGATGGCTAGCATGCCGGTCACCGGCGCCGTCACGTATGCGCTGCTGCAGTTCGATAGAAAAGGCTTCCGGCCACTGGAGCTGTTCATCGCCGCGCTGGTCCGCGTGATTGGCCTTTCGTATCTGGCTGAACTGTTGATCGCACCGGTTCAGTGGCCGGCGGTGCTGCTGCATACCTTTACGCCGAGCATACCGGACCGCAACGCATTGACCATTTCAGGCGGGATCATGGGCGCGACCGTGATGCCGCATGTCCTGTTCCTGCATTCGGGCCTGATGCAGAATCGTGTGACGCCGCACAACGAGCGCGAGCGCTCGAAGCTGCTCGCATTCTCAAACATCGAAGTGGTGGTTGCGCTGGGCGTGGCGGGTCTGATCAATATGGCCATGGTGATCATGGCGTCCAGCGCTTTCCACCAGGTGCACCCGGAGATCGCCAGTATCGAGACTGCCTGGCACACCTTGACCCCGCTACTTGGCAGCGCCGCGGCAGGCTTGTTCCTCGGCGCGCTGATCGCGTCCGGTATCTCGAGTTCGGTGGTCGGCACGATGGCTGGGCAGATGATCATGCAGGGGGGCGTCGGCTTTCGCATTCCGGTATGGTTGCGGCGGCTCGTCACGATGGTGCCGGCGTTCGTCGTGGTGGCGTGAGGTGTCGATGCGACCAGTGCGCTGGTATGGAGTCAGGTCGTGATGAGCATCGCCTTGCCGGTGCCAATGATCGCGCTGGTGTGATGCACGTCACGCAGCGCGCTGATGGGACGCTATTGCAATAGCCGCCTGACGATAGTCGCGGCAGTAGCGGGCACCGTCGCAGTGGTGATTCTGAACCTGATCCTGCTACTACAGATCGCGGGCATTTCCGGTTTGACTTGAGACGCGCTTGCGCTCGGACTTTCTGAAAATGGCCGACCGCCCTCGGCCACCCTGAACGTCCGGTCCCGCCGGATTAACGAAGTCCGCGAAGGTCTGCTTTGTACTCGCACGACTGTTGGCAACGGGTTGACATGCGACCGACACGCCCGGCGCCACGCGGGCCATGAACAGCACTTCTTCGTCCGCAAATTGATGTCCGCTTGCAGGAGGACAGCACCCATTTGGATATAACGAGGGCAAGCGGGCCAATGGCAGGTCGGGGCATGTATTGCTGCCCTATACTGCAGCAGTGACTTCGAGAGGCGACCAATGGATGATCAACAAAGTCAGCACTACCGGAAACAGGCGAACGATGTGATACGCCTGACGCTATCTCGCATCCGGGAGGAACAACAGCGGATAAAGCATCGGCAAGCTGGTCGCGGAGACTACGCTGCGTGCGAACTGACGCTGACGGAACTGAAACAGAGCCTCACGGCGATACTCGCACTCCGGAAATCCATAGGCAAGTAGTTGTGACAAAAAGCAGACCCTTCACCGTCGTCGCTCGGGGCGCGGTTCCAATCCTTTGAGCCTCTTGTGCTTGATATTAACCGGTGTCGCGATTGTCTCGTTTATGCCGTCTCTGAGACCGTTCGCTGGTGAGGCACGATCGACTGTCGTGGGTCCGAATTGGGGCGCCCAAAAAAGGGTGGCGTTTCCGGGATCCGCGCTACCTATCGCTGGGCGTATGCGCCCTTCGTGGCAGTGATTTCGAGAAGATTCTCATGGATCCACCCAACCGCCCATTTGTTCGAGAACGCGATCGCTTCAGCCTCAGTGGCGAAATCTGGAAGGTTGATGGCCGCGAAGATCTCGATCTGTTCATGGGTGGCGGAGTGGGCCTGAAAAATCCGCGCTTGCGCAAAGAAGCGGCCGACGGAGAACGTGGGAACGCTGTCGACGCGGAACCTGCTGTTGGGGAGTCGCATCGTTGATCTCCATTGAGTAAGTAGCCGTGCCTATGGCTCCGTTTCTCTGCCAACAGCAATATTCGGGAGTGCTCTGCTGGGGCCAACGGCAGCAGTTATGGACGTCTCTAGCAGAGCCATGCTGGCCACGCTCACGAACTGACGATTTGAAGGCGAGCACTGCCGCGGCGGCGTCCCGTTTGCCTCGACGTCGCAGATCCTCTGCAAGCAGTTTCTGAAGGAGTGGTTCTTCCCGTTCGCCGTACAGTCTGCGAAATTCGCCGAGAACTTCAGCGATAGCGCTGTTCCGTGTGTCCAGATGCAGAGCGCCGCTGATGCATGAACAGCCTCTTGCCACTTTGGAGCACATAGGCTGCGCGAGTATTCGCCATGGCGGCGCCACCTGTTTCCCCGTGGCATCAGGTCTCTCAAGGTTTTATGTACACCCACGTCTACTGCCGAGCTTAGGCGCCGAGTTGCAATCAGCAACGCTTGATAGTGTGGAACCAATCTACCGCGGAATACTGAAGGAAAACTTAAGAAGCGTTACCTCGTGATGTGAGACACGCGAACGCGCGCCTCGATATCTTTTGTGCGAGCATCCGTTCGAGATATGTATCGATGTTCATATATTTACAGGTGCGTGTGAGGACGTTGGAAAGCCGGCGAAGTTCCTCCAGGGACGTAGAGTGACAGCCCATGGGCCACGGTGGTTCCCGCCCGTGGAAACTTCGCGCTGCTCGGCCGGTTCCCGCAACATGGAGTCGATGCGAGGTATTCGGGCTTCAAAATGCTCATCCGGCGGGCAGACTTTTCTTGTACTGGACTAGTCCTGCGGTGTGCCTGTCGGCGGCGGGCGAGCCGAGCACTGGCTGGACATCCATATGATGCCGAGCTACGCGGAGCCATACTGAAGCACACGCAGTTTCACTTGTACAGCGACGTCGCTATGGAGGTGTCGAGTGGCGAGAACCTCACGCCGCCAGTCTCTGTGCGCATGAAACGTCGACCGGAGGCAGGCAACCAGCGTGTCGTGTGCGGGGGGCGGATGATATTGCTCGCCGGAGCCGTGACCGGGTAAACGCGCATCCTGGTGGGCGGTATCATCGGCCAGATCTGAGCGCCACCTCAATCCCTCTACCCACATAGAGGACGCCGGCATATTGCCCGTGCCGCGAATGGCGCTGCAGCCTATCGCGGCGTCACTCCTTCGGGGCGCCAGAGATCCGCTTAACGTGCGGTGTGGTGAATTTATTCAGGCAGCTCAGAGTTACGAAGATGAGAAGCAGGGCAAGTATGACAAGCTGGCCAGCCAGGAAAACCGGCACGGCAAATATGGCCCACAGCGCCAACTTGAGCATCTCGCCTCCTGGATTTTGCGATAGGTCGGCGGACGCTGACGGCGACCTTAACGGCTCGTACAGAGGGCTAGGTCTCAGCCCTCAAAACCATCATATCGCGACCCGTCAGATCCGTTTGTACGGTATTGGACGCAGGGCGTCCCCCAAGCTGGGTGACGCGCCAAGTGTAGCGCTGACGCCCAGAGAGCGACCAATGGCGGGTGGACGCACGATCCGGACGAAAATCGTCGCCTAACTCCAAGCCTTTGATTCTATTGATTGTGCGTCGCAGCCAACGTACGTTTTCGTCCGAATCGTGCGTCCAACCCTAATCAACAATAACTATAGTCCGGATGCGCGCTGGCGCGACCGTGTTCGTGACCGGGGTCAACGTTGCGATCAACGGCGGTCAGCATCTACAGTAGAGCTTGAAGAGGCACTCGACCGCGCGAGAGGAAGTTCGCCATGATCGAATCCTGGGTGGCATGGTCGTCGGGGTATTCGTACTCGCAATTGCGGCGACGCTGTCCATTGATCACTATCGCCGCGAACATCTGCGCGCGGCTGCTCAAACGGATGGACCCTCATCGCTATGATAAGGGCGGCTTACGTGGCACATGGGTTTATCGAGCCGTGAGGGCACGACCATCATACGTCGGGAGGGACTGTCACACGCTCCCGCTCGATGTGTATCACTGTTCGGCGATACGCTTCGGGCTGAAGAAAACCCGCGTGTTCCGGAGAACGCGCGGACGGAATCAAGATGAGTCTGTTACCGGCTCACTCGCCCTAAGCGGCCCTATGCATCGCGTCGCGCGGCAGACGATTCTGGTCTTTCAGCCGAGCGTCCGAAATTGTTCAGGGTTGTAGGATGCCTGCCCTTGCCATCGTTCGATCGCTGCCACCGGACATAAGGAGCAAGCTCGCCGATGGCTTCCATGAGCAGGTCGACACCGCCGAGACGTCGCACTTGAGTTCGACAACTGATCACGAAACGGGTGACGCGTTCAAGGTTCATGTCGGAAGGCAGTGGATCGTGCTTGCCTCGCTGTCTTAACGAAAAATCGGCGAATCCGAGGTGCCACATGCTGCCTGTCGCCAAGACGTCAATAAAGTCCCGCGTCGCAGGGTTTGCGAGGCTAGCATCCCTAGCGCTCGCATCGGCTGCGATGATTGTCGCGCCGGGGCATGCTGAGGACGCGCCGACACCGGCGGGCCATCCAGCGCCGGGAGATCAGTCACCCGTCGCGATCACACAGGTATCGAGTCTGCCTGTCGAGCGCCAGATAGTCTGGCTAACCCACGCCGCCCGAAGCGGTGAGCTCGAAAGATTGGACGACGCGCAACTGATCGAACTCTTTCGAGCGCTCGCGCCCGACACGCTTTCTCGCTATGTGCAGACGGGTAGCGCGCGCTACCGGGAATACGAGTTCCAGACGTTCAGCCAACAACGCGTGAAAGGCAGGTGGCAGACGAAACCAGCTCACATGCTGGTCCGCTATCGTCAGGAGCCGCGACAAGTCTATGTTAAGTGGCTGGCTGACGGCAGGAATGCCGGGCAGGAAATGATTTATGACGAGAAGAAGGATCCGGACCAGCTTTACGCGCATCCGGGTGGGATCCTCAACCTCGCGTCCTTCTGGGTACCAATCGATGGCGCTCGCGTCAAGGCGCAGTCGAACCATACCGTGCGTGAGCTGGGCATAGACTATTTCACGGATCTGTTTCTGGATGAGCTGAAGAAGTATCGCGCGGCAGGCGTCGAGAAGCCCTCGCAGATCGAGGTGCTGAACGATCATGGTGCGCGCGTAGTAGCGTTCACGTGGGAAACACCTACCGGACGGCCCGACTTCTATGCAAAGAAGGAGCGGCTCGGCCTCGACTTGCGGCAACCCTTTTTTCGCACGAGCGAAGCGTGGGACAACGATCTCGAACTCTTCGAGAAGTTTTCATTCACGGACGTGACGCTGAAACGTTTCGACGACTCGGTATTCGATTCAAAGAATCCGGAGTATAGGTTCTGAGGCGGCGCCGCTATCGGCCATTGCGACGACGGGAGAGCGACTCGAACGCTTCCTGGCCGGCGAGCCGTATCGTCTGGTGCAGAAGAAGCGAGATTAACCGGGAATATTCCATCGTACTCAAACATCACGGTGTTATTCACGGCCATCCGGTTGCGTTCGGTTCGTTCGCACTAGCCATCGTGGCGCTGAACGCGCTTTCCGGTGGCCGCGGCGTGGATTTTGGTGCTCGTCATCTGTATCCCTGTGACCAATGGAGACTATGCAATGAGTGGCACGACTGTGGAAGAGAAGATCCGGGCGCGCGCGTACGAACTCTGGCAACTGGACGGCGCCCTGGAAGGGTGCGCTGACGAGTACTGGCGCACAGCCCGTGCACTCGTCGAGAAGGAGATGACCGCCCCGGACTCTGCCGAGCCCGGTGATCCGGATGTCCGGGCGCCGGACTAACGGCTCATTCCAGCAGTGGTACAGAATGGCCTGACGCCAATGGCCCTGAGCGGACATCCTTTCTTCCAGGAAGCAGACATCGATTACGGTAACCCGGCCCGTTTCTGAGGCCGTTCATGGCTCGCATCCGTGAAACCGGAAGGTGGATCGCATGGGTGGGCCGCATGGCCGTTGTCAATGCGTTGGGCGTTGCAGATTTTTTCGTTTTCGTTTTCATCGGTGCGCTGTATCACAGTTGCCGGTTGCTACACGCGAAATAATTTATCCACAGTGCTTGTTAGCCACCGGCGCTTCACGCGCCCGGCCCCGGCATGACGACCGCCTTGGAGGTGCGCTGTGTTGCACCACACTCTTGCCTGCGCCTTGTTCCGCACCGCCGTGATGGCTGTATTTCTCGTCGGCTATCCATGCCTGAAGTCAACGGCGACAGCCGCGGGCGCGGCTCCGGTGCCCGCGAAGGAGAAGCGGGTTTCGCCGGCTAACGCTGCCGCGCCGATCGACTTCCCCACTATCGTCGAGAAATACGGGCCCGCCGTCGTGAATATCAGCACGACGGCCCAGGAGCAACAAACGTCCGCACCAGCCGTCGAGTCGCTCGATCCTGACGATCCCCTTTTTGCGTTCTTCAAGCGCACGCCGCAGCAACCGCAGGAGTCTCAAGGCAACCCGCCAGGCGTTCTACGGGGTGCGGGCTCTGGATTCATCGTTAGCCCCGATGGCCTCATTCTGACCACGGCTCATGTGGTGGATCAAGCCGACGAAATTATCGTCAGGCTGACCGACCGGCGCGAGTTCAAGGCAAAGGTGCTGGCTGTCGACGCCCAGAGCGACGTCGCGGTGATTCAGATCGACGCCACGAAGCTTCCGACGGTCAAACTTGGCGACTCGTCGCGAGTGCGCGTTGGCGAACAGGTGCTGACGATCGGATCGCCCGATCGCTTTCAGAATACCGTCACAGCCGGCATCGTCAGCGCCACGTCCCGCACGCTACCGGATGGCAGCAATTTTCCCTTTTTCCAGACCGACGTCTCCGTGAACCCCGACAACTCGGGTGGCCCGCTGTTCAACCGTGCTGGCGAGGTGATCGGCATTGACGTGCAGGTTTATTCGGATTCGGACAGGTATACGAGCCTGACTTTTGCCATCCCGATCAGCGTGGCGACCAAGGTGCGATCGCAGTTGCAAACTCAGCGCAAGGTACCTCCGGGCGGTCTTGGCGTGGAGGTACAGGACGTCGGCCCGGGATTGGCAGTGGCCTTTGGGCTGCCGCGACCGGCAGGTGCGCTGGTCAATTCGGTCGCGCCCGGCACACCGGCTGCTGCGATGGGCATCAAGCCAGGCGACGTAATCGTGCAGTTCGGTGACAAGACGATTGATCGCTCCGCCGAACTCGTGGAAGACGCTGCTAGTCTGCAGCCCGGGACGAAAATCACACTTAGGCTATTCCGCAATCGAAGACCGGTGACGATGACGGTCACGGTTGGCACGTCGGGGGAAAGCCCTAACGCTCGACCAACCGAAGGCGGCGCGACGGATCGCCTGGGCTTGATCATGCATCCGCTGAGCGAGGGCGAGCGGCGCGCGAGCGGGCTTGCTGTAGGTCTGATGGTCGACGAGGTTCATGGGCCGGCGGCAGCGGCAGGCATCCAGCCCGGCGATATCGTCCTGTCGCTCAACGGCACGCTGGTCGAATCGCAGGAGCAAGTGGCCGCGTTGGAAGCAAAGGCAGCGAAGGAGATAGCGGTGCTGATCCAGCGCAACAACGCGCGCAGCTTTGTTTCGGTCGAACTTAGATGAACAGCCAAGGGCAGCTTTGATGGCGCGAGGAAAACAGGGTTGGCGTGGCAACGTCGCAAGACCGACGCGGGACCCATTGTTAGCCGAGCGTTTCGGGGGCGACTGTGAAGACTTACCACGGCGGGCGCGCGCCATTGCGTCGGTGAAAGGACCGGGCGTTGCTTCATACTGGAATTCCTTGAAGACCTGGAAGGAGACAACCATGGCACAAGAGCTCAGCACCAAAGCGCAAGAAACGCTTCTGGAACTCAGCCACCGCGCGGCGAGCGACCAACCTCTCATGGTTGAATGGGACATCCAAGCCGAACTGGAAAAGCGCGACCTGATTTCGGCGGCCCCACACGGTGGGTGTCTGATCACAGAGAAGGGGCGGGCGTACGTGCGGGAGAGGCACAATTGATCCAACCGCGCGAGGCGCTAATATGCATTTTGGTCCGAGTGTCGATCCTGTGGAAGTTCGCGCGTGCGAACGGACTAGCCGGTCACGCGCTTGTCAGCCTGATGGGAGAAGGCGTGGACCCGAAGGCTTGGAACCGACGCGGGACGCTGTCGATCTCAAGCAGCTCAGGCGAATGCTGCAACTCCGTGGTGAACGGTTGGGTCGCCTTCTGAACGGTCGAGACTGCGAAGGTGAAGAACGCATCACGAGCCTGGCTGACTTGTTGAACCGGCTTGCCGACGTGTCAATCGACACGTTGCGCAAAAATTCGACGCGAATTTCGAGGGTGCCGGCCAGACAGCCGACCTCGCGTGGTTTCCCGCGTGGGTGCTGACCGAAAAGCCCGCCTTGGCACCGCTGCTCCGTGAGGCGCAGCCGTCACGCCAGACGGCACCGGAGCGGGCAACGCGACTGTTGCTGCAGATCCTCAGCCTCGAGCGGCAGGGTAACCAGCATGAACTGGTCGAACGTCGCAAGGCGCTGCGCGATCTGCATGCCGGGCTGTATGCGGCGTATATGAAGACCCGGTGAGCGATGCGCCGTGAGGCGCAGGCCAGTTCCGATTTTTACCCAGGGTGCGCGACGGACCGGCGATCGTTACCATCCGGGATTCGGTCATGCGAAGTCCTTCTCGTCCTCGACTCCATCAGAGACTGGCTGCAGATGCCGGCCGCAGGTCATTCCAATGTTCGCACGGTCGCGGACGCCGGGTCATGCGAGAGCAGGTGAAGGAGGTGCGTCGCCATTTCCTCGGGCTGTTCTGGCCGGGTGACCGCGACCCGAATGCAGCGTTCAGGACGGAGTACTCGTTACCGCTCATTCCCCATCGGGTGGGGTACCTGGAGTTCGCGTCCCGGGCATGAGTGAGAATTTTCTGCGTCTCGCGGTCGTTCGACAAACACGGCGCACCATGATTGTCCGCTGCTACCATACGGGTTCGGTCGCAGTGCTAGCGTTCCGCAAGCCAGACCATCGCCTGAACACGGGTAAGCTCACTTCGACCCACTCGTCTAGCCTGCGATGCCTGCGCGCGTGTCGCGTCAAGTATTTGAAAAGGCGGTCTTTGGCTTTCCAGTAAATTACTCAAGTAATGATTTTGTCAGATCCTGTGCAGCGATAATCGCATTCATTTTCGGGGTTTCGTGCGTCGCAGGAAATAGCGATGACTGGTTGATCGCCAGGCGCACCTGCTGCCCCCAGTTCGCGGCGACGTTTGTTCAGACCGTGGGTATGAATTCGTTTCATGAGGCTCCATGCGTTCGTCACTATCGCTTTCTATGCGGCGATCCCTTTCGTCATCCACCTCGCGGGTATTGTCGCCATCCGGTGTGATCGTTTGTGGCGTCCTGCTGATACTGTTCACGTGCAGCCTTTGCGCGTGGGTGCTTTTCGAGTCACGTAACGATGCCTACAACCGCGCTGAGGAGAACGCACGGAACCTGATGCTGGTCATCGAGCGGGACATCGCTCGCAACATCGAACTTTACGATCTTTCGCTGCAGGCGGTGGTGGACGGGGTCGCGGATCCGCAGGTGATGTCGCTCCCCGCGAAGATCCGAAACGGGGTGTTGTTCGACCGTGCCGCCTCAGGCAAATACCTCGGCTCCATCTTCGTGATGAGTGAGCGCGGAGACATCATCCTGGATTCCGGATTCATACCGGCGCGCGTCGGGAACTTCGCTGACCGTGACTATTTCACCTTTCACCGCGACAGCGGCAACACCGAGCTGTACATCAGCAAACCCTACGCGTCGCGACTGCGCGACGGGGCGCTCACGATTGCCCTGAGTCGCCGGATTACGCGCACGGACGGCTCTTTCGGTGGTGTCGCGGTTGGGACGCTGAGTATCGACTATTTTCGCGCTTTACTGGACGGCCTGTCCGTGGGGGAGCGCGGCACAGCAGCGGTGATCGAGACTAACGGCACCATGATCACGCGTTTGCCCTACGATCCGAAGGTGGTCGGGCGTGACATCAGAAACGCCCCCGTGTTTATTCAGGCGATGTCGACGAACGAAGGTGCGTTCTCGGGCACTGCCTCAATCGATGGGATCCGCAGGCTCTACGTGTACAAGCACTTACCCGGGCTTCCGATCATCGTCGACGTGGCGCCTGCGGAGAGCGACATTTACGCTGAGTGGCAACGCCGGGCCAGGCGACTCGAGATCGTGATGGCGGTGTTCAGCATGATCCTTGGGGCCGGATCCTTGCTGTTGTCGCGAGAACTACGGCGGCGACAGCTTGCGGAATCGAAACTACAGCATCTGGCGCGTACGGACGCCCTCACGGGATTGAGCAACCGGGGCACCTTTGACGACACGCTGCAAAAGGAGTGGCAACGGGCAAATCGCTCTGGCCGTCCGCTCTCGTTACTGTTCATCGACATCGATCAGTTCAAGGCATACAACGACTACTATGGTCACCAGGCGGGTGATGAGGTGCTGAGAGCCGTTGCTCAATGTGTGGGTCTTTGCGTTCTACGATCGGCCGACCAGGTGGCCCGATATGGCGGCGAGGAGTTCGTGGTGACCCTTGCGGATACCGACGCGACGGGCGCCACGAATGTCGCGGAGACCATTCGACGCGCCGTATTCGATCTCAATCTTGAACACGTCCAAAGCCGGTATGGCCGGGTGACTGTGAGCATCGGCGTGGTGACGTCCCACGGGCGGGCGGCCCACGACGGCGCGACTCTGGTAAACATGGCTGACTCGGCCCTGTACGAAGCGAAGTCAACCGGGCGTAACCGGGTCTGCGAGGCATAGAAAGGCCGCGTTTTTTGCTGTGGAATATATCGGGAGCGTGGAGTGAGACGACCCCTGCTTTCCGCCATTCCTGCCGGGAAGTCATTTCTTCAATGGGTCGAGGCTTCAGATTGCAAACGCATCAGGCGTCGGTGCTGTTAGTAAAACTTGACGGCATTGCCGACGCATTAGCAATTCACGTTTCAAAGGCGGCCAGCGCAATGCGCGGCCAATCACACTGCAAAGGGCGAGACGGTGGATGACCATCGGCTTTCGCAATGATCGAAATGACAAATCGCGACAGGCGCCCGGCTGACACCACGCCGGCGAACATTGCTGCACGGGCCGCTGCGCGCTGCGGATCATTCCGGTGTGGCAGGCACTGGGACCGTGCGCCGCGCAGGCGAAACGGACCCGGGTTCACTGCCTTGGCAGTCAAGGCTTCGACGAAATGACAGTCCAATCGATGTAAGCGCGACTAGCTCCGCCGAAAAGGTGGACGGATCCGGCTCGTTCAGCTGCTGCCGGCGCCGCGTTATCTTTGCTCGCCGGCAGGAATTCGCGTGCGTTGCTGGAGCAGCGCGCCGCCCAGCAGTGCGAGTGCGGCGATGGCGCCCGGCACGAGTCCGGACAGAAAGATCTGCCGGGCATTCCAGTGCTGCGCGAGCATCAGGGTGCCGGCGATTGGACCGAGGATCGATCCGATACGGCCGACGCTCAGCGCACACCCGACCCCCGTCGCCCTCATCGAGACAGGATAGATTTCCGCCGCGAGCGAATTGAGGCCCGCCTGCGCGCCCTGTACGGCACAGCCTGCGCCCAGCGTGCAGGCCAGAATGAGCGCGCTGTCGAGGGGCAACAGCACCAGCATCGCAACAAATGCCATGTAAAGGATGAATTCCGTAAAGAGCACCGGTGTCACGCCGAACCGGTTCATCAATTTGCCCTGCGCGATCGATCCGATGATGCCGCCGACGCTGAATGCCGTAATTGCCTCGATACCGATCGACACATTCTGCCCGTTCAAAACAAGCACGGCGGGAAGCCAGCTGATCGAGAAATACAGAACCATCAGGTTGAGGAAATAGGGGATCCACAACAGGATTGTGGTGGGCGCGCGGCCGTCCGTGAACAATTGCCGGATCGTTGCGCCACCTGGAGCGCGGACGGTGTCGACAAAGGCGACGGCGTTCGAGTCAAGATCCGGAGCGATCCGTCGCATGATTGCATTGACGCGCAGGTTCGCATCGCCGCGACAGATGAGGTAGCGCACCGACTCGGGCATCCATGCCGCCAGCGCCGCTGCGATGATCAGCGGCAGGCCTCCGCCCACATAGAACACGGCATGCCACCCGAAGCGGGGCAACAATGCCGCACTGACCAGCCCGCCTAACACCGCGCCGGCCGGCATGCCGCAAAAGAGCAGTGTCACGGAGATTCTTGCGAGGCGGCGGGGCGAGAACTCGGACGCGATGGCGACGATGTTCGGCATGGCGCCGCCCAGGCCGACACCGGTCAGGAACCGGACGATCAGCAGTTGTGGCAGTGTCGTCGCGTAAGCGGTGAGGAGTGCAAATGCGCCGAACGCAAGCGTGGACGCGATCAGAATCTTTTTCCGGCCGTAACGGTCGGCGAGTGTGCCGCATACGACCGCGCCCAACATCAGGCCGACGAGTCCCGCTGTGAATACCGGTCCGAACTGGTGCAGCGGAATGTGCAGGTCGGCGGAGATGGCGGGAGCAAGGAAGCCGATGGTCTGCGTGTCGAACCCGTCCAGTACTGCGACCAGCATGCATAAGGCCACGGTAAAGCGTTGCAGGGCCGACATGGGGCGCGCGTCGATGACGTCGCCCACGAGCGCTTCGTGCCTGCCGCCGATCGCGAATGGCCGGTCTGATTGTCCAGATTTGCCGCGGCCGGTGGCATCCGGTGTGACGTGAGCGATATGCATGAAATTTCCTCGTATTTAATCCGTGATGGATTGACCAACCTAGAACGTGTGGCGGATACCTGCCTGGAAGCCGAGTTCGCTGCCACCGGCAAGCGGCACATTGCGCGTGATGGGCCCGGCGCCGCCAAGGGAAAACACGCCGCCGTTACTGTTGCTGACGTAGGCGAGCGTGCTGAACAGGAGCGTGCGCTTGGATAGCGCATAGGTTCCGATTGCGCTTGCCTGCCATGCCCGTGGGGCGTTTGCGCCGCTGACATCAATCCATCCCCAACCGGCGCCGACGGCCAGGTCCGGCGTGATGCGCCAGTCGCCCGAGAGCGAGTAGATGCTGGCATACACGCCGCGCACGTTGGCCGGCGCATTGGCGCCGGGGTTGTCACCACGGTAGTAAGACAGGTAGATGCGGCCGTGACCGTAGTCGTAGTTCGCGGCGGCGAAGGTTGATTTGATCGAGAACGACGCGTTCTGGCTTTTCTGTTCGGCGTAGTTCAGACCGAAATACCAGGGGCCGCGCGAATAATCGATCATCGCGACATAGACGTTGTTGCCGGTGTGCGGCGACGCCTGTCCGCCAAGCGACACGAGTCCTTGCACCTTGAATCCATAGAGACTCGGGGAGATATAGCTGAGCGAGTTGTCGTAGCGGATGCCGAGGCTTGACGAGTTGTTGATGATCGAACCGTAGGTCGCCCCGTAGAAAGCATCGAGTTGCGCCAGCATGATGTACTGCGGTGAGTTTTGCCGCCCCGCGCGTACTTCGCCGAACGGGCCGGAAAGACCCACCCAGGCTTGGCGGCTGAATGCGCGTGTGGGATCGGCGGCCGAACCCTGCGAAAGCGAGAAGCCATTCTCGAGCACCGCGTTGACGTGATAGCCCGCACCAATATCTTCCACGATCCGCAGGCCCAGACGACTTTGCTGATACCCGGCGCTGTCAATACTGACTGCCGTTCCCTTGCCGGTGGCATGGGTCACGCCAAGATACGAATCGACGATGCCGTATAGCGTGACCGAGCTTTGCGCGTACCCGGTTGTGGCGCTTGTGCATAAGACCGCGGCCGCCAGCCATGCTGCTTTCATCTATCTGTCTCCTTCATGTTGTTGTGTCAGCCGGGCGTTTGCCGGTGTGTTCGAAACCGCGCAATGGGGTGAATATTGACCGTATTCCAATACAAACATAACTATCGTTAACGCTTAATTATCGAAATACGATAAATTTGTTGACGTGAATTCCAGTTGCGTTATGATTCAGGCATCGATTCCGGGAGGGACATGAGATGAAGCTGGTGAGTTTCGAGTATCGGGGTGCCACGTCGTTCGGCGTGGTGGATGGCGATAGCCTGGTGGATCTGGCGCCCATCGCCGGCGAAGTTGGCGGGACGTTGAAGGCGGCGCTGGCGAAAGGGAGTCTGCCGGCAATCGCGCAATGGGTCGCCGGCGCGAAGGAGCGCATCGCGCTGACCGATGTGAGGCTGTTACCCGTTGTGCCGGACCCGGAGAAGATCCTGTGCGTCGGCATCAACTACCTGTCGCACGTGAAGGAGACGGGGCGGGAGATTCCCACGTTTCCGATGATCTTCACCCGCTGGGCTGATTCGCAGACCGCACACGGCGGCCCGATTGTTCGTCCCAGTGCGTCTGAAAAACTGGACTTTGAAGGCGAATTGGCAATCGTGATCGGCAAGACCGCGCGTCACGTGCGTCGAGAGGATGCCGCGCAATACGTCGCCGGATATTCCTGCTACAACGACGGCAGCGTGCGGGACTGGCAGAAGCATACGATCCAGTTCATTCCGGGCAAGAATTTTCCGTCAACCGGCGGATTTGGACCGTGGCTGGTCACGCCCGATGAGGTCGGCGATCCGTCGAAACTGACGTTGATCACGCGCCTGAACGGCGTGGCGGTCCAGGAAGCAAAAACCGACGATCTGATCTTCGACGTGGGTCAATTGATCGAATACTGCTCCACGTTCACCGAACTGCGCCCGGGTGACGTGATCATCACCGGAACCACAGGCGGCGTCGGTGCCTTCCGCTCACCTCCCTTGTGGATGAAGGCTGGTGATGTGGTTGAGGTCGAGATCTCCCGCATCGGCACGCTGCGCAATGTGGTGGTCGACGAGGCCCGCTAGGAATAATGTCCAGGAGGCGCCCGCCTTACGGTGGGCGGCTGGTGCGCGTCCCTGGTGGCGGCGCCGGTAGCTGATGCTGATGGAGTCACGAATTGAAGATTATCCATGTCGACGTACTCGTAGTCGGAGGCGGTCCGACCGGGCTGGCGCTCTCGAATGTGCTCGGAAGCGCGGGCGTGCAGTTCACTCTCGTGGACCGCAAGCCATCCACAATCGCAGAGCCGCGTGCTGTATCGATCGACGACGAGTCGCTGCGAACCATGCAGGCAATCGGGCTTGCGGAGCCCGTGATGAAAGACGTCGTTCCTGGTTATGGCGTTCATTATTTTACGCGTTACGGTGGGCGGTGCTTTGGCAAAGTGATTCCGACTGCCAGCGAATATGGCTTCCCGCGCCGGAACGCGTTCCGGCAGCCTCTGTTCGAAGCAACGGTGCGCGAGGGGTTGAACCGGTTCGAATGCGGCCAGGTGCTGTTCGGTCATACGCTCGAGTCCTTCACGCAGGACGACAAGGCGGTGGTCGCCCAGGTCACGGCTCACGACGGCGCGCAGATGGAAATTCGCGCACAGTACCTCATTGCCTGTGATGGCGGCCGCAGTCCGGTTCGCGAAATGCTCGGTATCAAGATGGTCGGCTCGACGTTCAAGTCGCGATGGCTTGTCATCGATACGGAGGACGACGACGATACGTTCTCGCAGATGCGGGTCTACTGCGACGCGAAGCGGGCTGTCGTCGACGTGCCTGGGCCACACCGCACGCGGCGGTTCGAGATTCTGGTTCATCCCCATGAGTCCGCCGACGCGATCATGGAACCCGCAGCGATCCGGAAACTGCTCATGCCGTTCCGGGGCGACCGGGAGACGAACATCATTCGCAAGGTGGTCTATACGTTCCACGCGCGGGTTGCTGAACGCTGGCAGGAGGGGCGGGTATTTCTCGCCGGTGACGCCGCTCACCTGACTCCGCCATATGCCGGGCAGGGGATGAACAGCGGCGTGCGGGACGCGTTCAACCTCGGCTGGAAGATCGCCGCTGTGCTGGAGGGGCGCTTGCCTGCCCAGGTGCTCAACACCTATGAGATGGAGCGCCGCGAGCATGCATGGGCGTTGATCCGTCTTGCGCTCAATCTTGGTACGGTGATGGCGCCGTCATCGCGTCTGAGCGCGTTTCTCTGGCAGTCGTTCTTTACCTTCGCCGGTTATATCCCGCCGCTGCGCGACTATTTCCTGCAGATGAAGTTCAAGCCCAAGCCGCGCTTCAAGGAGGGGTTGCTGGGACCGGAGGACGATCTCGGCAAACAGAGTTATCGCGGGCGCATGCTGCCGCAACCCCTGGTTCGGACCGCCGATGGCAGGACATGCCTGCTTGATGATATGGCTGGTCAGGGGTTCGCACTCATCCAGTATGGTCCGGCCAATGTCAGCGGGCTGGCTGCGCTGGATCATCCGCTGTGGAGAACGTTACGTTGTACAAGGGTGCATGTCTTGCCTGCCGGTTCGCCCTTTCCGACGCTTCGAAGTGACGCCTCGCACAGAGTTGTTGTTGACGTTAATGGCGTGTTTGAAACGCCGCTCGCACACCACGAAGGACGTGTGCTGCTGTTACGCCCTGATCGCTATGTTGCCGGGTCTTTCAAGGTGGAGGAGCAGTCACGGTTCGCCGCTGTCTATGCGGCACGACTCGGTATCGATCGCTTTGACGAGCGTGTGGCGGATGTTGCAACGGTGACTGAGTCCGCTGCTGCGTCATCGCATGTCTGAGGGGAATATCATGGTAACTACGCTTCAGCAGGCCACGCCGGCACGACTGCATCATCTGCATATCGTGTCGGACGATCCGCAACAGCTCGCTGCTTTCTATCGCGCCCGGCTTGGCCTGGAGGATGTCGAGTCGCCAGACGACCGGATCGTGCTAACGGGGCCGTCGCGCGCGGTGGAAATCAGCGATTCCCGCAGCGGGCGTTTGCCTCATTCGGGTTTCGTGCTCAACTCCACGCAGGACCTCGACAGACTGCGTCAACGATTGACCATGAGCGACGTTCAATGCTTGCCTACCGACAGCGTGCTGTATCGGTCCGGCGCGTTCATGGTTCGTGATCCCCAGGGCCGGCTGGTTTCTTTTGGGCTGGCGGCTGACGGTGCGCAGCGAAATGGTATGCCGGGGCGCCTGCAACATACCGTATTCCAGACGACGGAACTGGAACGTGTGATTGCCTTCTATACGGAAGTCATCGGCTTTGCGATCTCGGACGAGGTGGTCGACGACAGCGGCAAACCGATGGTGGTCTTCATGCGTTCTGACGACGAACACCACACGCTCGCGTTCTTTCAGGGCAGCCAGAATGTCTGGGATCATCACTGCTACGAGACGAGCGAATGGAATGACATACGCGATTGGGGCGACCTGTTCGCGAAAGCGGAAGTGCCGATTTTCTTCGGGCCGGGCCGCCATGGACCGGGCAACAACCTCTTCTTCATGGTCACGGACCCGGATGGCAACCGGTTGGAATTCTCGGCGGAGCTGGCACACGTCAGTGTTGACGATGCGCCGGGCGTCTGGCCTCATGGCGAACGTACGCTGAATTCGTGGGGACGCGCATGGATTCGAACCTAGAACAGGTCATTGCCGAGCTGGTCGTTGCGAATCATATTCTGTTCGACGAGCATGTTGTCGACGCGTTTGGGCACGTCAGCGTGCGGCATCCCGGCAAGCCGGGGCATTTCCTGCTTTCGCGCTCCATGGCGCCATCGCGGGTACGTGCCGAGGACATCATCGAGCATGACGAAAATGGTGAACCGATCGATGCGAATGGACGAGGCGTGTATCTGGAACGGTTCATCCATGCCGAAATCTATCGGGCACGGCCCGACGTCGCTTCGGTGGTGCATAGTCACTCGGCATCCGTCATTCCGTTCGGTGTATCCCGGGTGAGCCTGAAGCCTGTATTTCACATGGCCTCGTTCCTGCACGGCGCTACGCGCTTCGAGATCCGTGAGGGTTTCGGCGATGAAACCGACCTGTTGATCCGCGATGCGGAGAAAGGCCGTTATCTGGCACAGGCGCTTGGTGGCGCCTGTGTGTCTCTGCTTCGCGGTCACGGTTCGGTCGTGGTCGGTGGCAACCTGCGCGAGTCCGTGTATCGGGCTGTCTACACGGAGGTCAACGCGCGGATCCAGACTCAGGCGATCGCGCTCGGTACGGAAGTCGACTATCTGACCGCTGCGGAATCCGGCGCCGCTACCCGGGCCAACGCGACTCAGACCAGCCGCTGCTGGGACCTGTGGGCCGAGCAGGCGGCGGCGCGGCGCAAGACGGAAATCTGACGCAAGTTCAGACGACTCGAGACGCTGACATCGCTGCTGCCGTGATTGTCCGGTCAATATGCATTCTTCAATACGGCCGCATCGGCCGCAATCCAGCCGTCCGCACGGACGGCGACTTCCCGCCCTGGTCCCACATCGATCAAATCTTTGATCGATGTGGGGCGCGGTGTTAACATGGATTGCACAAAATTATCTAAAGGTGAGAAAATTTAAGCACTTTCCTGCCAATAAATACTTTCCATGGCCGCATCTGACCGTTCTCTTTCCGTCCTGAAACTCTTCACGGTCGAGCATCCGGAATGGACCGCGGAAGACGTTGCCGCAGCGCTGGACGTTGGAATTGCCACGGCCTATCGTTATCTGTCTGCGCTCGACGAAGCGGGGTTGATCGCCACGACCCGCCCTGGTCGCTACGGCCTGGGGCCGGCGATTACACAGCTCGACCGGCAGTTGCAGTTGACCGACCCGCTGCTGATCGCCGCGCGCCCGGTCATGAATGATCTGTCTGCCTACGCGCCGCCCGGCTCGGTCGTGTTGCTGTGCCGTGCAGTCGGTGAAAGCGTCCTGTGCATTCACCGCGTGCATGCGCCGGGCAGTTCGCCGGCGGTCAGCTACGAGCGGGGACGGCCTATGCCGCTGTTCTATGGCGCGACTTCGAAGATGCTGCTCGCGTATCTGCCGCCGAGGCGTGTGAAGGCGCTGTTTGAGAAGCACACCAAAGCGATCGCGAAGGCGGGGTTGGGCAAGACACTTCCCGCCTTCCGCTCTGTGTTGGGCGAATGGCGCAAAGCCGGCAGTGTCGTGACACGAGGAGAGGTCGATACCGGTTTGGTCGGGATCGCGGCGGCCATTCTGTCGGCTGACAGGACGGGTGTCGGAAGCATCAGCTATGTCGTGACCGGGCAGACAGACGAGAAAACGATTGCTCGCCTCGCCGCACTGGTCTCGACCGGTGCGCGGGAGATCGAGATGGAGTTGCGCGACGAAACGGCTGCCGTTCCGTCCTGATTCGCTGCTCCGGTTTCAGGTCTGCCTGCGAGCAGATCGATCCGGCCGGGCATCGACGCTCGCCTCGCGATTTCCACGTGCCGAAATCTTCCCCGCCTGGATACCCATCGCGCCAATGGCCGCAGCGGCCAGCGCGACCGGTACCGCGAGGCTGTTGAAGATGAGCTGGAAGTCCCAGCCCATCGTCAACAGAATTCCGCCGATAGACGCGCCGACGATACCACCGATACGGCCGATTCCGAGCATCCAGCTTACGCCCGTCGCGCGGCAGGGCGTTTCGTAAAACTGCGACGCGAGGACTGACAGCGCCGCCTGCGCTCCCATCGCGAATCCTGCGGCGAACACCAGCACTTTCAGTAGAACCAGGCTGCTCGGGTGCGAGCCGATCGGGACGATGAATACGACGGCCGCCGCGTACGCCAAGGTTAGTACCAGGTACCGGTTTATCCTGTCCATCAGCCAGCCCATGAACACCGCACCGAAGGTGCCGCCAAACATGAACATGGCGGTAACCATGGCTGCCGACTCGATCGGAATGCCTGTATCCCTCATGAGTGTCGGAAGCCAACCCGTCAGCAGATAGACGACGACCTGCCCGAAGAAGTTCGTCATCCACAGGAGCAGCGTGCCACCTGCGTTCTGCGGTGTGAACAGGGCGCGGATGGACGACCGGCCGGCGTTGGCTGCTTCGGGGACGCTGAACGTCACGCCATCGAGATTCTCGGCCGGTGCGATCTTTTGCAGGATCGCCGCGATCCGCGCCGCGCGAGCGCGCTGGACGACGAGAAAGCGCGCGGATTCCGGCAGCAGGGCGATCAGCACGATGCCGAGCACGGTCGGCAGGATCCCGCCTGCAAACAGCACACTGCGCCACCCGAATGCGGGAATGAGCTGTGACGAAAGAAAGCCGGCGGACGCGGAGCCAAGCGTAAAGCCGCATAGCATCAACGTGCCGAACAACGAACGGCGCGATACGGGGCTGTACTCAGTCATCATCGTGCTGGTGTTGGGCATGGCGGCGCCGAGACCCAGTCCCGCTACGAAGCGCAACCCGACCATCATTGAAAGTGAACCGGCCCGTGCGGCGAGCAGGCTGCTCAGACCGAACGTCAGCACGGAAACAACGATCACGGTTTTGCGTCCATACCTGTCGGCCATCGGGCCGGCCGTCAACGCGCCAATCGCGAGTCCGAACAGTGCCGCGCTCATGACCGGCGCGAGTGCCGCTCTCGAGACGTGCCAGTGTGCGGCCAGCGCCGGCGCAATGAAACCCATTGACGCAGTGTTAAGCCCGTCGACTGCGACAACGAGGAAGCACAGAAGAAGGATCCGCCATTGATATCCCGAGAACGGGTGCTTGTTGATGAAGTCTTGAACGTCGACGGTGACGGGTTTCACGGCATCTCCAGTAGTAGGTATGCACTGTTTCCCGTCGCGTCCTGGCTGCAGGGAAGGCGAATCCGGCCAAACTGGATGGGCGGATATGGAACAGTGCTATGCGATAGGTGTGTAAGTTTTATCGAAATAAGATAAAAAAGCATCAGTGGTTATAACCTATATATCGAAATGAGCGATCATGTAGCATATAATTTCTATTCGGCGGAGGGGTCGCGGATTCTCGCATCATGCCGGCGAGGGTCCCGCAGGTCGCGCCGAATGGTTTTGTGGCGTGAACAAGCGCGCATAGGCATCCGTATCAAGCAATGGAGCAGACGATGAAGTTAGGCGAAGACAACAAGCGATTGATGCTGATCGGAGGGGAACTGACGGCAAGCCAAACGGGCGAATGGCTTCCGTCCATCAATCCCGCTACCGAAGAGGTTATTGGCTACACGCCAGCCGCCGCCGCGTCGGACGTAGACGCAGCGGCAAAGGCGGCAACGCAGGCGTGGCCGGCATGGAATGCGCTCGGCGTGGAGGCGCGTGGGGAAGCGCTCCGGGAGGTGGCAAGGCAACTCAAGGCGCGCTCGGACGAAATTCTTGCCGTGGAGGTGGCTGATACCGGCAATACCATCAGCGCGCTGAAAGGGGATGTCGACGCTGCCGTATGGTCACTCAATCACTACGCCGGGCTTGGCTACGAACTGAAGGGGGAGACGATCCCGGCGACGCCCGGCAACCTCCACTTGACCGTTCGGGAGCCGTTTGGAGTAGTCGGCCGGATCGTACCGTTCAATCACCCCATCATGTTCGCCGCGGCCCGTACCGCGGCTGCGTTGATGGCAGGCAACGCCGTCGTGGTCAAGCCACCCGAGACGAGCCCGCTTTCCGCGACGATCTTCGCGGAAATCTGCCAGCAGGCTCTGCCGCCCGGTGTGATGAACGTCGTCACCGGACTTGGCCGTGATGCCGGTGACGCCATTGCACGCCACCCGGATATCAAGCGGATCGCGTTCATCGGGTCGCCCGGCACCGCTCGCCAGATCCAGAAATCCGCAGCCGACGTGTGCGTCAAGCACATCTCGCTCGAGCTCGGAGGCAAGAATCCGATGATCGTGTTCCCGGATGCCGATCTCGAGCGAGCCAAAGATGCCGCTGTGCGTGGGATGAATTTTGCGTGGCAGGGCCAGTCCTGTGGTTCGACAAGCCGCCTGTTGGTACATGACAGCCTGTATGACGAGTTCGTCGAAAGCGTCGTCGCTCGTGTCAGGCAGATCAGGCTGGGTAATCCTGCGCTCGAAACATCGACCATGGGGCCGATCAATTCGAAGGCGCAGTACGACAAGGTATGCAATTACGTTGAAGTCGCCAAGGCTGACGGCGCGCGGCTCGTGCATGGCGGCCGGCGGCCGGAGGGCGCCGAATTCCAGCGCGGCTACTGGCTCGAGCCAACGGTATTTGCGGATGTGACATCGCAGATGCGTATCGCACAGGAGGAGGTGTTTGGGCCGATCCTGTCGATCATGCGCTGGAGTGATGCGAAGCAGGCGCTCGACATTGCCAATTCGGTCGAATACGGTCTGACGGCGTCCATCTGGACGGCTGATATCGGCACGGCCATGCAGACCGCCCGTCAGGTTCGTAGCGGCTATATCTGGATCAACGGTGTGGGCACCCATTTCAGGGGCGTGCCATTTGGCGGCTACAAGAACTCTGGCGTGGGACGCGAAGAGAGTCTCGACGAAATGCTGAGCTATACCGAAACGAAGGTGATCAACATCATGCTGTAACCGGTACTCCGCAGTGACGCACGGCACGCATTCAGTGCCGCGCGTCACACGGCATGCCTTGAGCGCGACGCCCGAATCAAGTAGAGAAACTATAAAGTGGAGCGGGCGATATTCGCCATCATCGTCGCGCCGCCTCGGCGCGAAGACCGTCGAGCGTGAACCCAACGCGACGCCGCCAGGTGTCGGCTCCGATGTCGGCCATGATCCGCATCAGTGCGCCATTTGACACGAACACCAGAAACAGGTCCTCGAGCGTGAAGTCGGGGCGCAACGAACCATCGCGCTGCGCGTCTTCGACGAATTGCCGCGCTTGCGTCATCGTCTCGTCGCACACAGCCGCCAGCCGCGAGGCGTCGGGGTGGCGGCGTGAAACGATGTCGTTGAGCGCAGGCTCGGTGGCCTGGATTTCGCAAATTAGCTCGACATAAGAGGCGAACCGGCTCCATGGGTCGGGGCAGCCGCGTGCGCGCGCCACCGCGTCACTGAGCCGCTCTGCCGCGACGTCCGCCATGACCACATCGGTGAGTGCTTCGCGCGTGCCGAAGCGGTTGTACAGGGTGCCGATGCTGACGCCCGCACGTTGCGCGATCTCTTCCAGTGGCACGTCGAGGCCACGCTCCTGGAATGCATCCAGTGCGGCAGTCTTGATCTTTTCCGTATTGAGCTGTGCGTCGCGTCGTAGCCGCGGCGTACCAGGTTTACCGGCGCCAGGATGGTTCATGGCGTTAAGGTTTTATTCATAACTTGACGGAGCCCTCAACTTTAAATAGGATGAAGTTGAATGATACCTCAACATATGAATGACTCGTGGGAACGGAGCAGGACATGCCTAAGACCATTTTCATCACCGGTGCCTCGTCAGGCATCGGCAAAGCTGTAGCGAAGCAGTTTGCCGGGCAGGGCTGGAACGTCGTGGCGACGCTGCGCGATCCGTCTGCGGAGACTGAACTCGTCAACGGAGACCGCCTGTTCGTCACGCGACTGGACGTTCAGGATGAGTCCAGTGTGACCTCGGCGGTTGACGCGGCCGTCGAGCGCTTCGGCGGGATCGATGTTCTCGTGAACAACGCCGGCTTCAGCCTGTTTGGCGTTTTCGAGGCGCTGTCGCCGCAAAAGATCCAGGAGCAGTTCGCGGTCAACGTCTTCGGCCTGATGGATGTCACGCGCGCCGTGCTGCCTGTCTTGCGGCGGCAGGGCGGTGGCACGATCGTCAACGTGAGTTCCAGCGGCGGCATGATCACGGTGCCGCTGATGTCGATGTACCACGCCACCAAGTTCGCGGTCGAGGGGTTCTCCGAGTCGCTGGCCTATGAACTGACGTCGCAGAACATCTCCGTCAGGCTGATCGAACCGGGCGCAGTACGCACGCAGTTTGGGGCACGGATGTTCTCTGAATTTGCGCACGATCGGTCGCTGGCCTGCTACGACGGATTCATCGACAAGACCAATGCCCTTTATGCCGCGATGCTGGCCGGCGAGACGAGCAGTGCCGAGCAGGTCGCCGATGTTGTCTTCGGCGCGGCGACCGATCAGTCGTCGCAGTTGCGCTATGTTGTCGGCGAAGATATCGCTGCGCTGGTCAAGGCTCGGCACGAAATGGGCGAAGACAACTATATCGCACTGATGCGCGCGCGGTTCCTGAGTGCGGCACCGGCCGCGCCGACCGCGGGAGGACGGTGAGAATGTCAGCACATGTCAATCACGGCGCTCATCACACGTCGGCACAGGAAGCGCCAGCCATGCTCATGCCTGAGTTGAGCTTGCCGCATGGGCGCATCCGCGGCGTTGCCCGCAATGCACACGGCGTACTCGCCTATAAGGGAATCCCTTTCGCCGCGCCACCGGTCGGTGCATTGCGCTGGCGGCCTCCGCAAGATGTCGTTGGCTGGACCGATGTCCGCGACGCCACTGCTTATGGCCCGCCGTGCTTTGGGGCACCGATGCCGGTGCCAGGCCTGAAAGCGCTGACCAGGGACCAGGGCGAGGATTGCCTGACCTTGAACGTCTGGACTGCGGCGCAGACTGCCGAGGAGCGGCGGCCGGTCATGGTGTGGATTCACGGCGGTGGTTTCGAGTTGGGCGCGTCCGCCTTCTTCGGGGCTGAGGGCGCGCACCTCGCGGCGAAGGGCGTCGTGATGGTCAGCATGAACTACAGGCTTGGCGTGTTCGGGTTTCTCGCTCATCCCGAACTGGATCGCGAAGGTTCGCCCTCGGGCAACTTCGGCTTGCAGGATCAGATCAAGGCGCTGCGATGGGTGCAAGAGCATATTGCATTGTTCGGCGGCGACCCGGGCAATGTCACGCTGTTTGGCGAATCCGCCGGGTCGCACGCTGTGGGCATGCTCATGGCCTCACCACTGGCCCGCGGCTTGTTCCATCGAGCCATCGGAGAAAGCGGCGCATTCTGGGACACCGAGCATGGGTCGATCGCGACCAAGGCCGAGGCCGAAGCCCGAACCCGCGCCTTCATGACCAGGATGCGGGTCCGTTCTCTCGCGGAGTTGCGTGCGCTGGCGGGTGAAAAGCTTCACCGCGCCTCCGTCTGGAACTTTCTTACAGACCCGGCCATCACCGCATTTGCTCCTAATATCGACGGCTTTGTGCTGCAAGAATCGCCCGCGCAAACGTTCGAGCACGGCGGGCAAGCCGATGTCCCTTTGCTGGGTGGTTGGAATGCAGACGAACACAGCTTCTTCATGAGCCGGGCGTTGCCGCATCGCACACCGGCGCAGTTCGTCAAGGCCGCAACGGCACAGTTCGGTCCATCTCGAATGCAGGACTTTCTGGCCGTATATCCTGCCGGCACGAAGCAAGCGGCCGAGCAATCGGCGCAGTATCTGATGGGTGATCTGTGCATTAGCCAACAGACTTGGGCATGGCTGGGTCTGCATCGCACGACGGCCCGCTCGGACGTGTTTGCCTACAACTTCGACTACACCTCGCCCTATTCGCCCAAGCCTAGCCACGGCGCGGAAACGGCATTCGTATTCGGTAGCCTCGACATGAGCTTTGGGCCGTCAAAGGCGCCGGCCGGCGAGGCGGACAAGGAATTGTCGGCGTTGATGATGTCGTACTGGACGAACTTCGCGCGGAATGGGAATCCGAACGGCCCCGGATTGCCGCCATGGCCGGTCTACGGCGGGCCGGGTTCCCTGGTCATGCGTTTCGGCAGCTCCAGCGGCGCAGCACCCGAGGACGCAACGGAGCGATTCCGCTTCATCCAGTCCTTCAGGTCTTCTGGTCGGCTACCAGAGGATTGGAGGCGAGTCCAGGGCCGGATGCCGGCGCTGTTGGCCAAGGTTGTGGCGAAGACGGTGCTCCTGTTCATGGGCTAGTCATACTCCCGCACTTGAAAACAATATGTCATCCTTACCATTTCATATCTACGACCGATCGGTCGGATGAAGAGTGTCAGTAACATTGGAATATGCAGTGGATTCATGATGACTATGAAATCCATTGCATGGATTTATGGAAGCACTACGTGTAACTTTCACTCCCGGATGGAAACAAGAATAGAAAGCAGGAGGCGGAAGTGTCGAGTTGTGATACGCAGAAGGCGGACGGTGTCGACCTGCCTATTACCAGAACGCATGGGTTGCGAGGTGTAAGAGCTGAACTGCTCGATCTCACGTATTCAGGTGGCCTGCTCTCAAGCCACCGTGTCCTTCTTGCAGTTATATTTCGGACCCACATACGCTCGGTGCTAACACTGCCCCGCAACGTGCAGTTTGCATTTTCCCGTGCATGCGATGAGTTATCTCAGTACACGCTGCGCGGGTAACCACCGTGAGATCCGCCGCTAGCGTGCGTGGCGAATGCTCGTCCTGAAAGTATCGGTTTCTTCCAGAATGATTGCAACGTTCAATCTTCCGGCGACTGTCAAATAAAAAGTGTAGTTCGTAAAAATATCAGGAGACTTCAATGTTCATTCGAAATTGTTGGTACGTGGCCGCGTGGCAGGAAGAGCTAACCTCGCAGCCACTGGCGAGAACAATACTTGGCGAGCCAGTCGTGTTATATCGCACAGCTTCTGGTCAAGTGAGCGCTCTTGAGGATCGCTGCGTGCATCGCAGCCTTCCCTTGTCGATGGGGAGGGTGTGTGGAGAGCATCTGGTCTGTGCCTATCATGGTCTTTCTTACGACCATGCCGGACGATGTGTACATATTCCAGCACAGGATGTCATTCCAAAAAACGCACAGATAAGGCGTTATCCAGTCGTTGAGAAGGACAGTGTCATCTGGATCTGGATGGGAGATTCAACGCGAGCAGATGAAACTTCCGTGCCAGATTATCTTTGGCATAGCGATCCGGGATGGGCTCACAAAAAGAGTTACCGGCACATCGCCGCCTACTACGAACTGATCCATGACAATCTGATCGACCTCTCACATGTTGGCTGGGTCCATGAGAAAACGATCGGTGGCACACCAGAAGCTCACTCCAGAGCAGAAGTGAAAGTGGTTCGTTCTGAAGATCAGGTTAGCGTACGCCGATGGATGCGTGACTCGGTACCTCCCCCGACCTACGTCAAGGCCGTCGACTTTAAGGGAAATATAGATCGATGGATGGAGATCCGCTTTAGACCAGGACTAATCAACATCTATGTCGGCGCGAACGATGCAGGTAAGGGCGTTGACGAAGACCATTACCGGAATACGTTCGGCGCGCGAATTTTCAACGGAGTGACGCCGGAAACGGAGCATTCAACGCACTATTTCTGGACTGCCGCGCACAACTTTAAGGTGGACCAGCCCGCTGCTACAGAGGCACTGTTCAAGGAGGTTTACGCGACCTTCGAAGAAGACAAAATGGTGCTTGAGAGCCAGCATTCCCGGATGCGTGATGTACCTGGGGCACCAACAATCGATCTTATTAGCGATGCCGGTGGGAACCAGGCGCGTCGGCTGGTGAAGGCAAAAATAGAAGAGGAACTGCGCCACGTTCCGGTGCCTGCATGAACTGCCACCAGGGCAACCCTTGCCGAGAGTAGGGTGAAAACAGGTTACGTCAGTTAACGCTGCACCACTTCAAAATAAACGATCTACTGGGACGTGATTGTTGATGGAAAAAGTAATGAACTTACTATCCATGCGTGTCGTCAGGAAAACTAACGAAGCCGATGGAATTTGCAGCTTTGAGCTGATTGCCGAGTCGGGAGAGGAGTTGCCTGCATTCACTGCCGGCGCGCACCTCGATGTCCAGATTCCAGGGCCAGAGAATTTCGTGCGCCAGTACTCTCTGGCGAACTCGCCTGCTGATCGAAAAAGGTACCTGATTGGAGTTTTGCTCGATGCCTCAGGACGTGGTGGGTCGCGTAGCATGCATGAGCGGGTCAATGAAGGAGACCTTCTGAGGGTTTCCCCGCCGAAGAACCATTTCCCCCTCGTCCCTGATACGCGTTTCGCTTTGATATTGGCAGGTGGAATCGGAGTGACTCCCCTGCTGGCGATGGCTGAGGAGTTACATCGAAATCACGTAAGCTTCGACTTCCACTATGCGGCCCGCAGTGTTGCGAGAATGGCGTTTAGAGAGCGGCTCGAAAAATCGCCTTACAGGGAGAGGGTGCACTTTTATCTTGACGATCAAAGTTCCGGGCAGCCGCTGAACTTGACGACGATACTGTCCACGCCAAACCCCGGCGTACACCTATATATCTGTGGCCCGCGAGGACTTCTGGATGCCGCGATAGGGGTTGCGCATGCTTCGGGATGGAGCGAAGCGCAAATTCACTTTGAGGCGTTTTCCAACCAGGTGCAGGAAGCCGGCGATGCCTTCGATCTTCGGCTGGCTAGAAGTGAACGGATCATTCGAGTTGGTGCTAATGAGCCTGTTATTCACGCGCTGTCACGCAACGGGATCGAAGTGCCCACCTCTTGCGAGCAGGGGGTATGTGGAACCTGTCTAACACGTGTGATTTCCGGTATTCCAGATCATCGGGATATGTATCTGACGCAGCAGGAGCGAGAAAGGAATGATCAATTTTTGCCTTGCTGCTCAAGATCTCGTTCTTCGATTCTGGTTGTGGATCTATGAGCGTCATATTGTTCGTCGAACTAGCTCGCTGTTCGCGATAGTTGGGCGTGACGCCATCGCCAGACTGTTATGGACGAACAGATCGTCCTGAAACAGGGTCCGTAATTTCCCCAATGCATGACTGACTGCCGGTTGCGTAAGTCCGAGCCGATCGGCGGCCCGCGACATGCTTCGTTCATCAGCAAGGGTCTGAAGCACGTGCAGGAAATTCAGATCGGAGGGGGCATCTATGCACCTGTTTCATGATGGGTATGAAATCCATTGTATAGATTTATAGCCTGCCAGCGTTTAACGTCGTATCCACGCTCAAAAAAGCGGGAGATAAAAACGGAAATAGTTTCGCACTCAAGCGAACGAATCCTCTGGAGACAGGAAATGCATGCGCAAGTCGTTACGCCTTCGAAATTCATCGACGATACACAAATATCGTCCCTGCAGATCATCACCCTCGTTCTGTGTTTTTTTGTCGTCGCCGCTGACGGTTTTGATGTCGCCTCGGTAGGGTACGTTGCGCCGTTGCTCAAAAAGGCCTGGTCGCTTGGCCCCGCCCAGCTTGGTCCAATTTTTGGTGCGGGCCTGTTTGGCCTCACCGTAGGAAGTTTTCTGTTCGGACCGCTCGCTGATCGCATCGGCCGCAAGCGCGTCATTATGATCTCGCTGGTGCTGTTCGGCATTGGCAGTTTTGCCTGCGCGTATGCGCCGTCGCTGACGTGGCTAATCCTGCTACGCTTCGCGACTGGCGCGGGCCTCGGTGGTGCGATGCCGAATGCAATCACACTGTCGTCGGAATTCAGTCCGGCTCGCAACCGGGCGTGGATGGTGACGCTGATGTTTTGCGGCTTCACGCTCGGCCTCGCTTTTGGCGGCGCCATCGCTGCGCTTCTGATTCCGACCTTCGGATGGAAAGGCGTATTCGTTTTCGGTGGCCTGTTCCCGCTTTGCCTGATTCCGATAGTCTGGTTGTGGCTGCCGGAGTCGTTGCGTTTCATGGCCGGCAAGCCGCGTTACCGTCAGGAGACGCGTCAAGTGCTCAAGCGCTTGACCGGTGACCCTGACACGCCGCTGGAACAGGTGATCCCCGAGGACGCAAAGACCGCCTCGGGCGACGAATCGGCGGTCAGAACACTGTTCAACCCGCGCTATCGCACCGGCACGCTGCTGATGTGGGTCGCGTTTTTTTGCACGCTGTGGGTCTATTACCAGGTGAGTAGCTGGCTGCCGACGGTGATCACCGGCGCCGGTATCGACGCGGCCCATGCAGCGCGAGTGGGTGCGATGCTGCCGCTAGGCGGGACCGTCGGATCTCTGATAAACGCGCGCCTGATGGACCGTGTTAATCAATTCGTAGTACTGGCTGTGTCCTACGCCGTGGCGGCTGTTTCAATTGCATTGATCGGTTTTTCGATCAATGAGCCCGCATGGGTTTACGTGGCTGTATTCATGGCGGGTTTGGGGCTATCTGGTGCGCAGTCTGGCGCCAATGTGCTTGTCGCCGGTTTCTATACGACGGCTGCACGAGCCACTGGTGTGAGTTGGGCGCTGGCTGTTGGGCGCATCGGGTCGATCATCGGTTCGATGACGGGCGGCATTCTGCTTGCGACATTTCATTCCGTCGAACTCGCATTCGTGACGTTTGCCGCACCGGCGTTGATCGCCGGCGTCGCGATGCTGGCGAACGGCTGGTTCTATCGTGGCAGCAATGTGGCGAAAGTTTGATTCAGCCTGGTTTCACAGAAATGCGACAACGCGTCGCGATTATTCAGGAGAAGGGCATGCGGTACGTAAGCTTTGAAAAAGACGGCAAGGCGTGGTTGGGTGTGCGTGAGAATGGTGCGATTCGCACACTAGGCGAAACAACGCTGGAAGCATTGCTGGCTGAGGGCATTGATCTGAAAACGTGGGCGGTGAAGCAGGACGGCGGCCGTATCGAAGCGGAAGAGGGTTTGAAGTTTCTGCCGCCGTTGCGCCGCCCACCGAAGATTCTCTGCGTCGGTCTGAACTTCGCGGATCACACGAAGGAGAGCAATTTCGAGCAACCAAAGTATCCCACGCTGTTTTTGCGCGTGAACACCAGCCTGGTCGCCCACGACGCGCCAATGATTCGCCCCGCGGTGACCGACTCCGAAGGACTCGACTATGAGGGAGAAATCGCAGTCGTGATCGGAAAGGGCGGTCGTCATATTGCAACGGAAAACGCGCTGGCACACGTCGCGGGCTACTCGTTGTTTAACGACGGATCGGTACGCGAATATCAATTCAAGACGCCGCAGTGGACAGTGGGGAAAAACTTCGACGGCACTGGCGCGTTCGGACCCGACCTTGTCACTGCCGATGAACTTCCGCCAGGCGCGAAAGGCTTGCTGCTGGAGACTCGTCTCAACGGTGAAGTCGTTCAGTCCGCCAACACCAACGAGATGGTTTTCGACATCGCATCTCTCATCAGCATCATCAGCGAAGCCATCACGCTGGAAGCGGGCGACGTGATCGTTGCGGGTACGCCTTCTGGGATTGGCTGGGCGCGCAATCCGAAGTTGCTGATGAAAGCCGGCGACGTGTGTGAAGTGACCGTCGAGAAACTTGGCACCTTGCGCAACACGATTGTCGACGAAGCGGGCGCTTGAAGACGCCTGCCAACGCAAACGACGCAGGAGGAGACAAGATGGCAGCCAACCGCGATTCGAGAAACGTTGCAGTGCATTCGATCGATCACTTCGCGCTCAATGTCCCGTCGCTTTCGGAGGCTGGGTATTTCTTCACGGCATTCGGACTCGATGTGACACCGGCGGCGGAAGGTCTGAATATCCGTGCAGGCGACGGACATCGCTGGGCTCGTATGCTGCCATCGGATCGGAAATCGCTCGCTTATCTCAGCTTCAACTGCTTCGACGGGGATCTGGCGGCAATCGAGCGGCAGGTCATAGCCGCTGGCGCGACCCTCTGTCCCGCACACGCACGAAGCGATGAGCACGGCTTCTGGTTTAACGATCCAGACGGCAACCTGATTCAGGTCCGAGTTGGTCCAAAAACTTCGCCGAATGAGAAAACGCCTGTGGTTCATACCGGTGTTGCGGCAGACGCGCGTGGCTCGTGCATGCGCTCGGAGGTCAAAACCGTACGCCCGCGTCGCCTGTCGCACGTGCTGCTGTTCACGCCGGACACACGGCGCGCCGTCACGTTCTATGGGGAGGCTCTGGGTTTGAGGCTCTCCGACTGCTCCGCCGACATCATTGCATTCACGCATGCACCGCATGGCAGCGACCACCATCTACTTGCGTTCGTGAAGAGTTCCGCAAGAGGCTGGCATCACGTGGCGTGGGACGTGGCGAACGTCAACGAGGTCGGCGCAGGTGCGTCGCAAATGGCGGCGGCGGGTTTTAAGGCCGGCTGGGGTACGGGAAGGCATGTGCTTGGTTCGAATTATTTCCACTATGTGCGTGATCCATGGGGATCGTTCTCCGAGTACTCCGCCGATATGGACTTTGTTTCGGCCGGTAGCGTATGGCCGACCGGAGACTTCCAGCCGGAGGACTCGCTCTATCAATGGGGACCGGATGTTCCCGACTACTTCATTCGCAATACTGAGGCGTAAGCCGGGCGGCGCGAATTTTCGTCGTGGCATGCATGGTTAAACAGGAGGAGGAATTGAAATGCTCTACGTTCGTTTGTGTTTCGACAAGCTTGGCACCGCCGAGTTGCGCGAGCAGCTTCGTGCGGATCATCGCGCATATTTCAAACCCAATCTGCTGACGGATGCCGTGCCTCATCTCGTTCAGGCCGGGCCGTTATGTGTCAGCGACAACGATGACACCAATCTGGCGAGTTTCATGATTCTTGAGGCAACCAGTCTCGACGAGGTGGTGCGCTTTCATGACGGCGATCCGTTCACGAAGGCAGGCCTGTACGACAGGGTCTACATACATCGCTGGGATAGACACATTTAGCGCGTGTCGGCTGCACTCGGCCCACAGGTACCGACTCGGTAACGCCCTTCCTCGTGATGGCCGGCATCAA
>NZ_JAQQEK010000020.1:0-173160 GCF_046027355.1 Paraburkholderia sediminicola
GCTCTCGGCTCTCGGCTCTCGGCTCTCGGCTCTCGGCTCTCGGCTCTCGGCTCTCGGCTCGAAGCTCGAAGCTCGAAGCTCGAAGCTCGAAGCTCGAAGCTCGAAGCTCGAAGCTCCGATCATCGTGTCGACTCAGTGAACTACTGGCCGATACTCTCCAGCAAACAACTGTCACAGTGGAGCTCGCTGCGGGGACTTTATGCGCATAAACCTCGCGGCCAGTTCCGGCGACCTACCGCGCGCTCGCCGCCAACGCAAGTCTCGTTGCCGGTGACGCCCGCGTTGATAAATAGCGGTCCGGACACGGCACGAACGGATTCGAATTGGTGCCGTGCTGGCCAAATCGCTTGAGCGCTCTAAGCATCCAAGCGGCTATCACTCCGCGGCCACTACAGCGCACGGCACGCATCGACCAAACCGGTCTGCCGACACATCGCCCTCCAACCTCTCTTAACCACAACAGCGTCCCCATCACCGCGCCCGCGTCCTTTATGCGCATAAACCTATCCCGAACGGCTAATCCTTCTTGTGTTTACACAAAAACGATTGAAATACCAATTCATCCAGGTAAAATCCATCTGCGTCTAAAAAGAGGAGGTGAAGATTGGCAGCAGAAATCATCGCGGTAACTCAGCAGAAGGGCGGGGTCGGGAAGAGCACAATCGCGATGCACCTCGGCGCTGCATTTCATGAAAAAGGCAAACGCGTCCTCGTCGTAGACGCAGACGGTCAAAACACGCTGATCCATTGGGCCAGTGCATCATCAGACGGCGACACCGGCATCCCCTTTCCAGTCGTCAACCTCTCCGAAGCAGGCAGCCAGATCCATCGCGAGATCAAGAAGTTCGTGTCTGACTACGACATCATCGTCGTCGACTGCCCGCCTTCTATCACCGAGAAAGTCTCCGGCGTCGTCCTTCTCGCTGCGAGCGTCGCGGTGATCCCGACATCGTCATCGCCCGCCGACTACTGGTCGAGTATTGGATTGGTGAAGCTTGTCCAGCAGGCTCAGGTCATGAACGAAGACCTGCGTGCGGTCTTCCTGCTCAATAAGACCGAAGAAAAACGGATGCTGACGCGCGAACTGAAGCGCGCGTTGGAGGAGCTCGGGTTCCCGTTGCTCAAGACACAGATCCCGACTCGTGAGGCCTACAAGCAGGCCATGGCGTTAGGGCAAACAGTGCTTCAGATGAATGATCGCGGCGCCAAGCTGGCCGCCATCGAAGTACGGGCATGCGCGAATGAGATCGCTGCCTTGCTCCCGTGAAATTTATGCGCATAAAGGACCCTGAATGAAACCCTCCCAATTCGCCAAAGGCTTTCAAGCACGTCCTGATTCGACCAGCAGCGAAAAGCGAACCGCGCTCGATCGCCTGAACGCTATCGACGGCCTGGTCAAGAATGACCCAAAGACTAGCGAGGCGGCGCGGCATACCCTCGCGCCCGTCATGCCATCGCAAAGCGTTGCCGAAGTCGACGCCATTGACGCGGCTAATGAATCGGCGGCATACCGCACGTGGCGCAACGAGCACGGCTACCGGCCGGGTCAAGTCATCGAGCTGGCGCTTAAGACGATCAAGCCGAGTCCGTTCAATCCGCGGCACTTCTATCTGAAGTCGTCGATTGCCGAGCTCGCCGTCAATCTGGCCAAGCAGGGGCAGCAGCAGGCGATTCACGTCATCCCTGATTACGACAATCCCGGCACCTACTACGTCAGCGATGGCGGACGACGCGTGCGGGCCCTGAAAGAAGCGAACAAGGAAACGGTGAAGGCGATCGTCATCGATCTGCCGATCGGTATCCAGAGCTACAAGCTCGGCTACGACCTCAACGTGCAGCGCGATTCGCAGACGGTGTTCGACAACGCGGTCGTATGGAAACGCTTTCTCGACGATCGGCATTTTCAGAGTCAGAAGGAACTTGCCGAACACCTTGGGCTAGACGAGTCGACCGTCGCGGTTGCCTTGTCGATCGCCAAATTGCCTGAGGTCGTCATGCATGAGATGGTCGCGCGACCGGACCGCTTCGGCTCGAACATGGCGTATCAGGTGGGTCGATATCACACCGCCCGCGGCGCCGATGCAACGCTGCGTCTGATCAACAAGATCCTCTCGGACGATCTGAGTACGCGACAAGTCGCGGACATCGTCAAGGGAAGGGCGAGCGCCCAGGAAAGCGCCAAACCAGCAGGCCGGCAACGCTACGCGCAACGCCTGGAAATCAAACTCGACGGTGTGTCGGTCGGCGATCTCAAATCGTACGGTGATGATCGAATCGAACTGCGCCTGAAGGGGCTCACGCGTGAAAAGCGCGACGACATCCTTCGGCAGATTGAGAAGATGTTGAAGTAAGAAAAGACTGTACAGAGATGGGGCAGGCGGCAGCCAAGAGCCGCGCCCCACTCGATGATTACGCCGCGCGCGATTGGCTCAGCGTGAAGGCAAGCAGATCACCGTCAGTAGGCTCGCCCCAGGTCTTGCGAGCCAGCCAGTCGAAGAATGCCGTTTCGACAATCTTCGAATCCAGCCCGCGACGGCGCCAGTCGTCGCGCATGTGCGTGCCGAGTCCCGGCAATTCATCTTCCTCAAACGACTGCCGCGCGATCTCCCGCTCGGACTCACCTTGTTCGTCGTACAACTCGCGCGCTTCCTTACGGCGATACGCCGAGTACTCGCCGAGCAGGCGAGCCTTGAGGTCGTCGGCCGGCGCGGCAACCGCAGCCTTGCCGCCACCTCCCGACGGCAGCGCTTCGACCGGCGGCGCGTAACCTTTCTTCAACGCGTCCTTGAACAACGCGGGCGCGCTGCGCACCGCCGGCAACGACGTGCTGCGCATGCGTTGCTCGGTCATCTGCAGCGCGGCGCGAATGCGATTTTCCTCGCTGTCGGCGTAGAGCGTTTGCGCTTCTTTCAGCGGGATGCCGATCTTCACCATCCGGTCGACCAGCGTGCTGTCGAACACGTTCGGATGTTCGTCGAGCGCGAGCATCGGCTGCTTGCGTTCGGTCACGCGGAACTGGATCTCGGCGACCCGTCGTCCTTCCCGGTGCTCGATCAGTTCGACGAAGATGTTGGTAACGGCGTTCACTTCGGCGATGGCCGGGCGCAAGTAATCACGCTTGAAGTATTTGTACTCGCGCTTCGCTTCATCGCCCGCTTCCGTATCCGGTGTGCCGGACAGGATAGGGCGCCACCATTCCCACGTCTCGCGCATCGTCAGATGGCTCGGGTTGGTCAGGTAGCGCACGCATATCTCGTACAGCGCGAGACCCGCGCTGCTGCGCAGCTGGCTCTGGAACTGGAGACTCAGGCGGGCGTACTGAACCGGATCGAGCAGCTTCTTCTTGATCTTCGGCGCAAACGAGAATTCCACCCAGACGCGGCGGGTGGTCGGGTCTTCGAGAATTTCCGCGTCGGCAATCAGCGTGGAAATACCCCATTTCCGGCCCGGCTTCTGACTGGACGTGCCGGTGCTCCATTCGACCTGAACCGACACCATGCGCCGCAAGTGCTCCTTGACGAGCGCCGTGTCATTGGAATCAAACGCGGAGTTCGCGACGATATCGGACAACAAGGCACGATACGTGTCGCCGGATTCGTCCGCTTGCTGAGCCACAGCGAGGAGCACGTTGAACAGCTTGCGGGTAAGGAGTGTGATTTTGCCGCTTTTAGGCTGAATCGCGATCGCCTCGACGGCTTTGCGCAATTCGGCCGAGCTCGGGCTGACTACGTCGGTCTTCTTCGCGCGCTTCGTGGCCATGCGTCTGGTCGAGGAGGGATTTGGCGAGAGCATACCGGCTGCGGTGATACGCGTCTATAGCGTGCATCTCACCGTTGCGGGTGAAGCGAGTTTACGAGGCGCAACTCACCTCGAACAACTCCCGAAAACCCTCACCTCAACCGTTTCGCGCCAGGTTCGCACCATCCTTGCAGGTCGCGGGCCTGGCAAATTCGGACCATTTCCGCAGCGTGCGCGAACCGAAGCCATCTGATCCCGAATCTTCTCACCTCAAAAAAATTTCGAGAATTTTGACGGGTGCGCCCGCGGACCGGGCGCGCTCGTGGTTGATCAATGCGGCGAACAAACTCCGAGCAACATTGTCAGCAGGAGAGGGCTGCGCCGGCGCAAAACGTGGGACGCTGACATGCGAGCGGTCGGATCGACGCCGCCTTAACAAGCAAGGCCTCCACATGCGCACTGCGCCGTGCGAAGCACGCCGAGCCTAGCTACAAGCCTGCCGCGCGCGTTCTTGAAACCGCCCCGCACGCAGCAGCCCACGCATTCACGGCGATGCCGCAGCCCCACGGGGACCTCCGCAGGCGTCACAAGCTTTCCAACCGTGCACCCGGCCCAGGTCGGCACAGCCTGAGCTTCGCGTATTGATGCAACTACCACTTGTGCAACGGTTATAGGCAGTGGCCGACCAAGGCGTTCTGACTCGATGGGTCCGAATCAACGCTCTCAAAGCCCCCGAAAAAGCTCACCTTAGTGCTAGCGGCGTGCTTGGAACGACGCGGCCTTCAGGCGGGTTGAGCTCCAAAAGCACGGAAAAAGGGTCCCGAAAAACCTCACCATAGAGCGATCTGAGAGTCTCCAGCCACCCCAAAAAAGAGCCCCCGAAAAACCTCACCTTTGCGAAATTCATCAAAAATATTCAACGATTTCATCAACTTAGAGATCGCACTTTAGCAGAGCCATCCGCGAACACTCCCGTAAAATCTCACCTCAAAGCCCATTTCGGTGAAATCCCGCATTTCTGATCCCAATCGTCACTGGTCCTGAAAAATCTCACCGTTCGATTTCCGCGACCGTAAAACGCAAACGACTTCGGCAGCGTCAGTAGGGCTTTTCCGGGCGATGGAAGCCATTTTGGTCCCGTATTTCCTCACCTTGACGATCACCAAGCACCCAAACGACTCCTGAAAAACCTCACCTTTGACCCAAACCGGGTGCATTTCGCGGACGGTACAAGCCTCAAAACCCGACCTCCCGAATTTCCTCACCTTTGGCAGACAGCGACCCTCCAATTCATCAGCGTAGACCCCGACATTCAGCCCGAAACCCGGCCTCGCTCCCGAAAACTCTCACCTTAGGCACCGGAATGCACAGAAATAAGGCAAAAATGCCACCCCTTCCCCGTAAAATCTCACCTTCGGTTCGCGTTTTCTCCCGACTTGACTCACCAATGGGGTTAACGAGCTCAAAATAAGGCCGAAATTGGGCGGACGAACACATCCCGAAAGCGCTCACCTTGGCCCCGCTCGGGCCACGAACAGACTTTCTAGTGCTGCCGGGCGATCCACGGCGTTCAGGTCCTGCAAAATCTCACCTTTAGTCATACCGCACTTTTGAGGTGGCTCCTGAACCCGCTCACGTCCTGTCCCGGACCCGCTCACCGAGGCCCCCGAACCTCATCACTCTACATTCCCGCAAGACCTCACCACCTCTCCCGCAAAGCTTCACCTTACCCGGCTGGAACCCTTGCCAGATAAGGCTTTGCCGTGGCGTTAACGTTTTTAACATGGGTTCAAAGGTGTTTACTTTTATTACTCTCTAGCATTTCCCCGCGCGTCCTTCGGACAAAGCCTTCCAACCAAAGTAGCCATCATGAAGCGTTCGTGAAACAGTGCGCGATCGCTGTAAAACCTTTAAAAGCTCTTTCTTTACAAGACCTTATTGGCTATTCTTCGTTTTGTTTCACGGAAAAAACCAGCTAGCACAAATCCGCCGCCCCACGTCTAGCAGCAAAACACGCCTTTTCTCGAATCCGTGTTCCAGACCAACAAATACGTAGCAAACAGTACGTAAATTGTTATGATTTATCCAATTCGAGCGACATCGAGGTATACATGAATCTGGATCAGGAACGGCAATCCATTCGAAACGAGCTTGAAGCGCTGCGAGCCAACGGGGCACGGCGACAAGAACTTTCGCTGCACGCATGCAAGCGTCTGTTTTTTGATCTGGGAATCCGGCCCTCCATGGCAACCGTTCGTGATCTGACCCAGACTGGCAGTGCGAGCGACATTCCAAAAGATATTGACCACTTCTGGGAGCGCATTCGAAATGTCTCGCGCGTGAAAGTCGGCTCCGGCGCTATTCCGAAAGCGCTCGAAGACCGTGCCGGCGAATTGCTGGGCGCGCTTTTCGAAGAAGCCGTCGCTCATGCACGCACAACGCTCGACGACGAGCGCGAGGAAATTCGTGCGCAAATCACCGCCGCCGACCAACGCGCTAGAGAGGCGGAAATTCGTCAGCAGGCATCGGAAGACGCGATCAAGCGCAGCGAATTGCGAGCGGAGGCCGCCTGGGAACGAGTTCGCGTGCTCGAAGCCGAGTTGTCGAGCGCGACCACACACGGAAATGCTCACCAGGAAGGTTTACAGGCAACGGTGCGTCGACTCGATCACGAAAATGAAGCGCTTCGTCAACGGCTCGACACCGAACTCGCGACCAATGCAACGCTGCGGGACCGGATCGACGCATTGCATGTCGAATTGCGCCAAAGCACTGAACACTATGCGCAGCAGATCAAGGACGCCGTCGCCGAAGCCGAGCGGCGCGTCAAGCCGATGCTGGTCGAGCTCGATTCCTTGCGCAGCATGGCGGCCACTTATCAGTCCGGGGTGCGCGACGCAAGCCGCAAGGAATTTGAGTTTATTCAGCAAATCGCCGCGGCCAAGGCGCGTGGCGACCGGCTCGACGCTCAGTTGCGCGAGCAGTCCGACGAAGTGGACGCGCTCACGAAAGAAGTCGCCGTCCTGCGCGGCCAGCAAGGCATCGATCCGGCGATCGCGAGTCTGCTTTGCTCGCTGGTCGAAGCCGGCCGGCTGACGGGTGACGAATTAAAGGCGATCGGCACCGCGGCGGACGGTCATGTCGCCCTCCCGCTGCGGTGTCCAAAATGCGAGGAAGGTGAGCCCGAACTGTCACAAGTGGATCACCGCTTCGAACTGCAATGTCCGGAGTGCGATCACTCGTCGGGTCTCGGCGAATCAAGGCTGGAGGCGGTTAGCCGGTTTTTGTCGAGCGACCCGATTGCAGCGTCGGCGTGACGTTTGCCGCGGCGCAATAGCGGATAAATTGTCAAAGGTGAGGAAATTCGGGACTCGAAAGGTGAGCAGTTTCAGGACTCGCCGGCTCCCCTTTTCCTCGTCAAACGCCCGTCGCGCCTAGGCGCTGGCAGCGGCGGAACGGCCGGATCCGGCACATCTGCGGCAGGAGAATCCTGCTGATCCATCCAGTTTTGCCACGCGCGATACAGACGGTTCGCCGACACCGCCTGCACAAACCCCAGCCACTGCCCGACCAGTTCCGCCTCGACCCCGCTCTCGAACAGATCCGCCGCAAACGTATTGCGCAATGTTTGCGGACTGGCTCGCGACGCCCGCGACTCGGCGATCCCGGAGCCGTCGATCAAGGCGTCGACCGCGCGCAGCATGGTGGCTTTATGCATCGGACGTCCGGAAGGCGATGCGGGAAAAACCAGATTACCCGCCAGCTCCGACAGACGCCTTTCGGCGAGCCACGCATCGAGAATAGCCGCGGCGAAAGGCGCGAGCCGAGTGCGCCGCGTCAGTATCGGGTTGGCTGACTCGATCGTCACCCAAGGTGAGCCCGCATTCACGCAACTAACCGTAAGCGAAGTAGCCTCGCCCGTCTTCAACCCACCGCCTAAAAACACAGCAATCAAAGCGCGGTCCCGCCGTTCCCTCCAACGTTGCGCCGCAGACAAATCCGGCAACGGTGAAAACAGATGCGCGATCAATGCGGTTCGTTCGGCGTGGTTGAGAAAGCCGGTCGGCTCGTTGTCGCGCGCGTTTCGCCACGCTGCTTCGCCATCCTGAGCAATGAAGCGCGCCGGATTGGTCGAAGCGGATTCGATTTCGCGCACATGATCGAGCACCCGCTCGATCAACCGTAAATACCGCACACGCTGTGTTTTTTTGACATCGAGTCCGGCGACGAATTCAGCAATCGTGTGAGCATCGACTGTGACCAGACTCTTTTGACGCGCGCTCAGCCAATCGAGAAAAAGCCCCCACTGCGCCTGGTAGACTTCAGCGGAAGAACGGCGGAAATGTTGTTTGGCAAGCCATGCATCGAATGCGATTTGCGGGTCGCGGCGCCAGTCTTCACGTTGCTGATCGAAGAGATCCGTGGACGGCGCAGGGCGCGGGGCCGGGTCGGTCAGATGAGGAGGTGACATGAGCTATTCTTCCGTTAGTTGCACACATTGTAGGTGGCAACCAATGGAAATGCAGCCCCGCTTCAGTCGCCCCAAGCGCGCGCGTGTTTCAGCGGCGCGTTTTCCGACGACGGTTGTGCAGCGCGGCGTGCCGCCTCTTCATAGGCACTGACCGCGAACGCGAACACCGCCGGCAGTGCCGTGGACGTGCCGAAGTCCACCGCCTCGTCTGTTTCCGGATACGGCAGGTCGGACGGTCGTTGAAAAAGGCCCAGCATCACCGCGTCGTGCCGGCTGGCGAAGCCGAGGTCAGCGAGCGCTTCGGCTTCGATGGCATGCAGCAAACGCCAGGTGAGCGGCACCTGCTGCACGATGTAGCGCGCAGCAATATTGCGGACGATGTGTTCGAGATCACGCGCTGCGGTTTGATAGCGCAGTGCGGCCAGAGCGTGGTCGGTCGAGTCGGTTGTCAGGTTGTTCATGATCGGCTCCAGTCGATACCCTGTACTGTACAAATATACAGTGTCCGATGCAACCTCCGCCGAAGTGCCGATTCCGCCAACTGCTAGCCACGGTGCGCCGGAAAATCAGCCGTGAATCACCACCAGCAAAGCCTTTGCCTCGCCCTTTCCGGCGTTGCGGATAGCGTGCGGCTCGTCGGCGACATAGCGCGCGGTGTCCGCCGCCTTCAGTCGCTTCGTCGTGCCGGCCGCCTCGATTTCGATCGATCCTTGCAGCACGGTCAGATGCTCGCGCGTGCCGGGTTCGTGCGCGTTCGACACCAGCGCCCCGCCCACCTGCAGCGTCAGCTCGTACCATTCGAACTTGCCGGCCAGCTCGATCGGCCCCCACACGCGCAACTGGTACTTGGCGTCGTGCCCGCTCAATGTGGGAATCTCGTGCGGACCGGAGACGGCGATCGCTTCCGGCGTCTTTTGCGGCGCGAACAGCGAATCGAGGCTGACGCCGAGCGCATTGGTCAGCCGCCAGGCGACCGCAATGGTCGGATTGGCCTTGTCGCGTTCGATTTCCGAAAGCATTGATTTCGACACGCCGGCCGCGCGCGACAGATCGTCGAGCGTCATGCGCCGTTCGGCGCGCAGACGCTGAATCTGCTCGCCGACGCGCGGCGGCGCCGCGACTGCCGGGACCGAAGTCGCCCCTGGGATGGGCGCCGCGTTGGCCGCGGCGCGGCGGATACCCGAACTTGCCATTTCCTGACCCATCGTTTAGAGTTGTTCGACATACCGGATTTTAGTTCGGAAAAACGAAAATATCCGATAAAACTGACTGCCGACTATAACAGGCCGCCTCGTGGTCGCACATGCCGAACACGCTGACACGGGCGCTATCACCCTTTTCAGGAGTCTGGTTCATGCGTGACCTTTACCTCGCCCATCTGCGCGGCACCCTCGAGCAGATTCGCGCTGACGGCTTTTACAAGAACGAGCGCGTGATCGCCAGCCCGCAATCGGCCGACATTCGTCTGGCTAACGGCACGGACGTGCTGAACTTCTGCGCGAACAATTACCTCGGCCTCGCCGGCGACGCACGGCTGATCGACGCCGCCAAGCAGGGCTTGGACAACGACGGCTTTGGCATGGCGTCGGTGCGTTTCATCTGCGGCACGCAAACCGTGCACAAGGATCTGGAACACGCGCTCGCCGCGTTTCTGCAAACCGACGATTGCATCCTCTACTCCAGCTGCTTCGATGCAAACGGTGGCCTGTTCGAAACCCTGCTCGACGAAAACGACGCGATCATCAGCGACGAACTGAACCACGCGAGCATCATCGACGGCGTGCGGCTCTCGAAGGCGAAGCGCTTTCGCTACAAGAACAACGATCTCGCCGATCTCGAAGCGAAGCTGGTCGAAGCGAAGGCCGCCGGCGCGCGCTTCACACTGATTGCCACCGATGGCGTGTTCTCCATGGACGGCATCATCGCCGACCTCGCCGGCATCTGCGATCTGGCCGACCGTTACAGCGCGCTCGTGATGGTCGACGACTCGCACGCCGTGGGTTTTGTCGGCGAACACGGGCGCGGCACGCCGGAGCATTGTGGCGTGCTGTCGCGCATCGACATCATCACCGGCACGTTAGGTAAAGCGCTGGGCGGCGCATCGGGCGGCTACGTGGCCGCGCGCAAGGAGATCGTGGAGTTGCTGCGTCAGCGCTCGCGTCCCTATCTGTTCTCGAACACGCTGACGCCGAGCATTGCCGCCGCTTCGCTGAAAGTGCTCGAACTGCTGGCGAGTGACGAAGGCGCGCAACTGCGCGCACGCGTGCGCGAAAACGGCGCGCACTTCCGCAGCAAGATGAGCGCGCTCGGCTTCACGCTCGTGCCCGGCGAACATCCGATCATTCCTGTCATGCTCGGCGACGCGCAACTCGCTTCGAAAATGGCCGATGCACTCCTGAAGGAAGGCGTGTACGTGATCGGCTTCTCGTTCCCGGTGGTGCCGAAAGGCCGCGCACGCATTCGCACACAGATGAGCGCCGCGCACACGCCCGAACAGATCGACCGCGCGGTGGATGCATTCGCGCGCGTCGGCCGTGAACTCGGCGTCATCTAATACGGAGGCGCACATGAAAGCATTGGCAAAACTCGAACGCGCTCCCGGCCTCACGCTCACGGACGTCAAGAAACCCGAAGTCGGCCACAACGACGTGATGATCCGCATCACGCGCACCGCGATTTGCGGCACCGATATTCACATCTGGAAGTGGGACGACTGGGCGCAAAAAACGATTCCCGTGCCGATGCACGTCGGTCACGAATACGTGGGCGAAATCGTCGAAATGGGTCAGGAAGTGCGTGGCTTTGCAATCGGCGATCGCGTGTCGGGCGAAGGACATATCACGTGCGGTTTCTGCCGCAATTGTCGCGCTGGTCGCAGACATTTGTGCCGCAATACGGTGGGCGTCGGCGTGAATCGTGAAGGCGCGTTTGCCGAGTATCTGGTGATTCCGGCATTCAACGCATTCAAGATTCCGCCCGAGATTTCCGACGACCTCGCCGCGATTTTCGATCCGTTCGGCAACGCCACGCATACCGCGCTGTCGTTCAATCTGGTCGGCGAAGACGTGTTGATCACTGGCGCCGGACCCATCGGCATCATGGCGGTGGCGATCGCGAAACATGTGGGCGCGCGTAATGTCGTGATTACAGACGTCAACGACTATCGCCTCGAACTCGCGCGCAAGATGGGCGCGACGCGTGCGGTCAACGTCTCGCGCGAATCGTTGCGCGACGTGATGGCGGATCTGCACATGACAGAAGGTTTCGACGTCGGGCTGGAAATGTCCGGTGTGCCGAGCGCGTTCACCGGCATGCTCGAAGCGATGAACCACGGCGGTAAGATCGCGCTGCTCGGCATTCCGCCCGCGCAGACCGCGATCGACTGGACTCAGGTGATCTTCAAAGGCCTCGAAATCAAGGGCATTTATGGACGCGAGATGTTCGAGACCTGGTACAAGATGGTCGCGATGCTGCAAAGCGGCCTGGATCTCTCGCCGATCCTCACGCACCATTTCAAGGTCGACGACTATCAGGAAGCGTTCGCCACGATGCTCTCCGGCGAGAGCGGCAAGGTGATTCTCGATTGGACGGCCGCGTGAGTTAACACTGAACGTGCTTTAACGCGCGCAATCGCAGCAGCGCGCACAGCGAAAAAAGCTTAGACAAAACGCCCGCGCCGCGCTCACCCGCCTGCGGGCGTTTTAACGAATTCGGCCTGAATGCGCACATGAATATCGTCGCCGACGGCCGGATACCACGTCGCCAAACCGAACTTCGCGCGACTGAAATGACCCTCGGCGGAAAAACCGAGCGTGTCTTTTTTCGTGAGCGGATCGGGGGCAAAACCGTTGAAGGTCACGTCGAGCGTGACCGGTTGCGTGACGCCGCGAATCGTCAGGTCGCCAGTCAACGTGCCGCGCGATTCACCCGTGCGCTCAAAACGCGTGCTGACGAAGCGAATCTCCGGATAACGCTCCACGTCGAGCATGTTGCCGCTCTTCACCATCTTGTCGAGCAAAGGCACATTCGTATCGATGCTCGCGGCGTCGATCGTTACCGAAACCGTACTCTTGTCGAGACCGCCTTCGTTCCAGTCGAGCTCTCCCTTCTTGCGATCGAAGCGTGCAGTGAAGCGTGAATACTTGAAGTGATCGATGTCGAAGGTAATGCTGCAGTGATCCGGATCGATTTCGTAGCGGCCGGGCGGCACGCGCGTTTCGTTCTGGCTGACCGTATGCGTGAGCACTTGCACAGGCGTGCAGGCTGCCGCCGTCAGAAGTGATGCGCTGAGCAAGGCGCGCATGAACGTGGCGCGGAGAGTCAGTGTGCTCATGAAGTTCGTTCCCGTTGATCGATCGTGCTCAAGATAACAGTTCGCACACCCCACCTGCAAAAACGCAAAAGACTTGACGGAGGAGAATGATCGTTCTACCCTTCGTCCATGGCTACGGAAACTCACACTGAATCAGTCACACCCGGCAGTGCGCGCGAGCGGCTGCTGGACGCGGCTGAGGCGCTGATCTACGCCGGCGGTATTCACGCAACCGGCGTGGACGCGATCGTCAAGCAGTCCGGCACGGCGCGTAAAAGCTTTTACACGCACTTCGAATCGAAAGACGCGCTCGTGGCGGCCGCGCTCGACCGGCGCGACGAACGCTGGATGAACTGGTTCATCGCGGGCACGCAACGGCATGGCAAGACGGCGCGCAAACGCCTGCTCGGCATGTTCGAGGTGCTGCGCGAATGGTTTGCATCGGAGGATTTTCACGGTTGCGCGTTTCTGAATGCGTCCGGCGAGATTGCCTCCGCGGACGACCCGATCCGGATCGTCGCGCGCCATCACAAGGAACGCCTGCTGGCGTTCGTGCAAACCGAATGCGATGCATTCGCGGCGGAGTCGGACATCGACGCCCGTCGCACGGCGCGCTTGTCGCGTCAATGGCTGATCTTGCTCGACGGCGCCATTGCCGTGGCGCTGGTGAGCGGCGAGCCCGATGCCGCACTCGACGCGCAAGCTGCAGCCCAAGTCCTGCTCGACGCGGAGTGTGCGAGCGAGCCAGGCATCCCGCCAAGCAAACGACCGCCATCCCGGCGAACCGCAACCTGACTGAGGAACCATCATGGCCGACACAATCGAAACCCGCCCGCCGCTGCCGCCCTTCACACGCGAAACCGCGATCCAGAAAGTGCGCGCCGCGGAAGACGGCTGGAATACGCGCGACCCGGAGCGCGTGTCGCTCGCCTACACGGTGGACAGCGTGTGGCGCAACCGCGCCGAGTTCACGCACGGCCGCGCGGAAATTGTCGGCTTGTTGCGCCGCAAATGGGCGAGAGAACTCGACTACCGTTTGATCAAGGAGCTGTGGGCGTTTACCGATAACCGTATCGCCGTGCGCTTTGCCTATGAATGGCACGACGATTCGAACAACTGGTTCCGCTCGTACGGCAACGAGAACTGGGAATTCGACGAACACGGACTGATGGCGCACCGTCACGCCAGCATCAACGATATGCCGATTCGCGAAGCCGACCGTCTCTATCACTGGCCGCTTGGCCGCCGCCCCGACGATCATCCGAGTCTCTCCGATCTCGGTCTCTGACCTTACGCCGGTGAATGCGTGATGCGCGTTCACCGCTCTGCCATCGGTTCTCCGTTACTGTTGTGTCTGCGCCGCGGGGCACGTCTTGTGCCCGCGCGCCCGAGCGTGTCCTCAACATCGTGTGTGCGGCTTGAGGTACAGTGCGCGACGGACGGCATGCAAGCATACCCAGAACACAGATGACGCCGGCGCTCGACCGGTGGCGGAGAGGACATGCATTTTCGGCAGATCAACAAGAATATCCGACGTACCGCAGTGGCGCTCGTGGCTAGCCTCGCTGCTGCGTCGGCCGCGCATGCGGGCAACTGGTGCGAGGGTGGCGTCTGGGTCGACGCCATGCTGGGTTCGTATCACATCAACCCCGACCCAGATACCCATTTCGAACAGTTCAACCCGGGCCTCGGCGTCGAATGCTGGCTCAATAACCAATGGGCGTTGACTGCCGGCGGCTTTCGCAACTCGCTGCGCCGGCCTTCCTACTATGGCGGCGGTGTGTGGGCGCCGGAGTTCGCGCACTGGGGCATCGTGCGGATCGCGGCGATCGGCGGGATTATCTCTGGCTATAACTATGGCAACTGGGGTTTGGGCCGCGACCATACGATCGGTCCGGTGGTCGCGCCGATCGTCATGGTCGAATACAAGCGTGTGGGCGCGAACTTCATTGTGATTCCGCCGATCCCATCGGATGATCTTCCGTTCACCATTGGGTTTCAGTTGAAGGTGAAGTTCTAGCCAAATGCCACTTCACAAGCAGATCGTGACATTTCACATCGGCATTTTCGTGGCAAATGAGTCGCGATCCTCTCTTCCGTAGTCCGCGAGGTCGGCAAGCAAAGCATGTCAGGGCAGGTGTCGAAAATCCCGTATATGTCAGGCATTTCAGGCATTCAGACAGCACCGCCGTCTTGGCGAGACGACAGCCCGCAAGGTGAGACGTTCCAGGAGATCGCGCACAGAAAGTGAGGTGTCCCGGGAGGTGAGCGATCACCGCGATTCAAGCGCACCTGAACCTCATCTGAGCCTACGGTGAGTATTTCCAGGGAGTCCTGGCCGAACAATGGCGCATTCGAATATGAAGACTGGGGCCATACAGAGCAAGCGTTAAACCGGTATATGGACTCCGCCTTCAGGACCCGCTCCCCTTTCGGCCCTCGCCACACCTGCGGCATTGCGCGGCGCGCAACCTCAATCTCCGTTGTGACGACCATGCCGCCATCAACTTCCAGGAAATTTGAACGCCGACCACCCCGCGATGGCCGTTGTCCGGCGGTCGGCGACCATGCGGGAAGGATTCGTAGCTCAATGGCAAGCAATAGCGTCACCGACTTTAAGTAGCCGCGGGACAACGAAGCCGTTCGTGCGTGAAGACTATCTCCGCCGATTACTGCTTGCAGCAATGCGCGCAACTATCGGCACCAAACGAGGATTGAACGCCGGGATCGAGCTACTCCGACATTCAGCTCGAGCGACAATTGCATCAATGGTGACTCGTGCAACCGCACGTTGTGCTCGCTTCGCGAAGTGCTTCAGACGGCGATCGCTCACAGGATGCCGCGCCCATATCAGCGCCGCGAACCAGCCGATCACCGTCCATCCCAGCAAGATGTTCACCATGGTCACCGCAAAGGCGTCCTTGCGTTCTCTGGCGTCCGCAATCATTGCGGGCGCCAGATACAGCATCAGCGCACTCAGAACCACCGCACCTTCGATAATCTTCAACATTTCGACACCTCGCTACAACCTCGGTACGCAGACGACCTTCAGATTAGTGACCTGAGTACAGACGACCAAGAGACTGGTCAGGTTGACGGCTGCCGGATTCCGAAGACGACGCCACGACGCCACCGTACGAATCATTGACCGAACCGACTGCATTGTTGCGTTCGGCTGCGACGGTTTGTGCGCTCTGGCCGCGCTGCGACGCCGGGGCGCCAACCGACGGGCGATACGAAGGTGCCGGACCATATCCACTGGCAAATGCGGGAGCAGCGAAAGCGGTAGTGGCTGCGACGAGCAAGGCTGCAAGAAGTTTGCTTTTCATGATGAATCTCCAATGCGATTTTTTAGGAGCACCGCGAGTCGAGTGAGACGCGCGCCACTGACAAGATGCAGTTTAGGTGGCGCCTATCTTTTTTCTATGCCGATAGCGTGAAATCACAGTTGCTGCAAACCGAACAATGAGGCGGAGCGCGGCTCATGGCGGGTTTCAGGGCATCCCAGTGCTGAGAAAGGCCGATGACCAACAGTCCGCGGGTGACCGAAAATTCGCGTTCAGGTCGAGGCAGAGGGCGAAAACATGGATTCGCCTGCGGTGCTAGCATCGTTGACGGACAAGTTGTGACAACTGCGAAGTGCAGGCCCGATCTTGGAGTGCAGATCCGAAATGTCATCACGTATCGACAAGTCTTCGCTGGTGTTCGACAGCATCGAAAACGATGAGCACAACCGATGCGTGGACCTGTTCCTGCGTTCGGACAGCACGTACGGATTCGAAGAATTTCGTCGCGACGTTGAAGACGGGGGAGCCTGGACGCCGGTCCAATATTATTCGGGCGCTGTGTTTCCTTCGAAGGAGGAAGCGCTCGACGCGGCAGTCAAAGCAGTCGTCTGGCTTGCCGATAGGGTCGCTCGTTGAGGTGAGCTGTTCCAGGATGGTGAGGAATTCCAGGAGATAGCGCCGCACCGATGCATGGTGAGGAATTCCAGGAGATGACACCAGCACGATCAAAGGTGAGGAATTCCAGGAGATGACGCTCGTCACGATCAACGGTGAAGGTTTCCAGGAGACAGTCTGCTTAGACTTGCTTAGAGGTGAGCCGACCCAGGAGCTGGAATAGCACCTTAGCCATACACAAATACACGTGAAGGTGAGCCGTTCCAGGAGATCGCCCGGCAAAGGTGAGCGATTCCAGGAGGTGAGTTAACGCCGCGCTGAATCCGCACCTGAGATAAGGTGAGGATTTCCAGGGAGTTCTATTCATAGCGTCTACGGTGAAGCATCAAGCGCTCAAGCACCTCACCTTGAAGCGTATCGGCGCGACGCCGATGCCGCCCATCTGCTTACATCCTCTTCCATATACAAACAAAGCGTGAACGCGTCAGCTTGCCCGCGCAATGCTGCGAAAAGCCATGTGACCCACGCTACAAGGCGACACACACGCTAACGCGTTTCGCGGCAACCGCCATTCATCGCCGAGCTTGTAACCGCTTCGTAAAACATGATCTTTCGCCGGTTGATAAGTTGCGCATGACACGCAACGCCGCCGCTCCAAACACGAGCGACGACGTGACGTGACCATAGACTCATCGAAGGAGAAAGCATGAAGAAGTTATTGGCAATCGCGGCGCTGGCCGCCTTGAGCGCAACCTTGGGTGGATGCTGGTGGGGTCCGCCTCCGGGTTGGGGCGGCGGCGGTCCGGGCCACGGTGGCCCCGGCGGCGGTCCGGGTGGCGGCGGTCCTGGTGGAGGCGATGGGCCTCATGGCACGATCGTCGTTCCCGGCAACGTCGCTCAAGCCTGATCGATACACACCGCGCGTGAGTTCACGCGCGGCAACCGTGCAAGCAACTACGCCGGAAACGTCATCGACACCACGAACCCGCCGTCAGCCGCGTTATCCGCATGAAAAGCGCCACCGTTATACCGCACCAGACGCCGCACGATCGCAAGGCCCAAACCGCAATGCGCATCGCCGCTGCGGGCTTCGTCGAGTCGCACGAAGGGTTGCAGCGCTCGGTCGAGCTGACCGCCAGGTATGCCGCTGCCATGATCCCGCACCTCGAGCGTGAAGCGGCCGTTATGCCGTGACGTCGAGATTTCCACCGGCGGTTCGCCATAGGTGAGCGCGTTCTCGATCAGGTTCGTCAGAATCCGGTCGAGGTCGACGAGCGGCAGCTCGAAGCTGTCGCCGGCCTGCAGATGCAGACGCACGAGTGCATCGTCGGCGAGACTGTCGCCGTAATGCCGGCGGCAATGCGCGTCGACGTTGGTGCGCGGCGAGGTGTCCGCGGTCTCGCGCGCAAAATCCAGAAACTGCGTGACGATGCGCGACAACGACTCCGCATCGCGCAAGAAGCCGCGACGGTTCGCTTCGTCGGGCAGCAGATCCGCGCGCACCTGCATGCGCGTGATCGGCGCGCGCAGATCGTGCGCCACGCCGGCCAGCATCACCGCGCGCTCCTGCTCGGCCTGCGCGAGTTCATGCACCATCTGGTTGAAGTCGCCGATCAACTCCTTCACCTCGCGCGGACCGCTCGCCTCCACGACCGGCGCGCGATGGCCGACGCGGAACTCGCGCGCCGCAAGCGCCAGCCGATGCAACGGCCGCTGTAAATGCCACGCGCCGAACAACGCGATGATCACCGCGAACACCAGCATCGTCGCCGACGCACCAAGAAAACGTCGCGCCGGCAGCATCGAATTCCGCAGTTTGAGCCAGTCCGAATTGCCCGCGTAGTGCACCCACACCGTGCCATCATCGGCGTCGGCCACTACCTGGCTGCCAGGCGGCAACTTCGCGCGCAAGTCCCGTTCGAACGGACCCGAAGTGTTCTCACACGGCGCGGGACAGCCCGACGCGATCGCGTCGCTCGCCTTCACATACGACACGCCGAGTATCGCCGAGACGTGCGACGCGGCCAGTGCGCCGTCATGTTCTGCCTGGACCGCGAGAAGCAGAGCGCGCTGCGCATGACCCGTGTCGATCTGACCGCGCTCGCGGTCCACGAGCAACATGGCGGTGATGTGGACCAGCACGATCAGGCTCACCGTCATCAACGAGAGCCGGCCGAACAGCGTGTTAAAGGGATTGGTCATCGTCACTGCCGCCAGGCACGAACATGTAGCCGGTGCCGCGTATCGTCTGGATCAGGCGCGGATTGGCCGGATCGTCTTCGAGCAGACGGCGCAGGCGCCACACCGGCACGTCGATACCCCGTTCGGTCACTTCCGAATACGGACCGTGCAGCAGGTCGACGAGCTTCGAGCGCGACAGCGTTTCCATCGGATGTTGCGCGAGCACTTCGAGCAACGCGTATTCGCTGCCGGTCAGCTTGAGCGGCTCATCGTCGCGAAACAGCGTGCGACTGGCGAAATCGAGGCGGAAGCGGCCGAAGCGCAGCGCTTCGCGCTTCTCGACCGGCGCTGCTGCTGCAGGCGCGGCTTGCGCGTGCCGGCGCAGCACCGCATGAATACGCGCGAGCAATTCCTGCGGCATGAACGGCTTGCCGAGATAGTCGTCGGCGCCGAGTTCGAGACCGACCACGCGATCCACGCCGTCGGCGCGTGCCGTCAGCATGATCACGGGAATCGTGTCGCCGTTGGCGCGCAATTGCTTGAGAGCGCTGAGTCCGTCGATGCCCGGCATCATCAGATCGAGCACGATGATGGACGGCCGCTCGCGTTCAAGCCGGCGACTCAAATGATTGGCGTCGTGCAGCACGGACATCTCGATGCCGCGTTGCTGGAAGAAGGTTCGGAGCAGGTCACGAAGGTCGGCGTCGTCGTCGACCAGTAGAACCTGGATGGGCGTGTCTGACATGGCTGAGCCCTGATCGATGAGGACAATTGACTGACGGCGTTCCCGCGCGCCTGGCACTCGTCGAAATATATCGAATCGCGCGGCGCCAGCGGTTTCCGGTTCTTAACCACGCTTACAGTTTATTACGGCAACGCGGCCAGTTCGAGTGGCTTGCGTCGAGCCATCACGTCCCTTCACGTCATCCCGGCGCGCTGCGTTACAAGTCGTAATCGCAGTCTAAGCCACCGTAAGACGCCGCTCTCTATGCTGGGCTCCATCTTGCCGCTGGCGCGGCGCTGCGTGGGCTCTTTCGCGAGCGAACGGCGCATGCCAGACGGTCCTTGGTCGAATCCAGTCGAAGGATGCTCACAGCATGCCCGCTCTCTCTATCGCGGTTGAACCGTCACGGCGCGCGCCGGCGTTCACGCTGCTTGCGGCGGCCGTTGCCGCTGCCACGTTCATGTTGTCCGGTTGCGGCGAACAGGCGTCTCACGGACCGGTGCAGTCGGTCCCCGAAGTCAGCGTCGAAACCATCAAAGCACATACCGTCGTGTCGAGCACCGAATTGTCCGGGCGGCTCTCGGCGATTCGCGTCGCCGAAGTCAGGCCGCAGGTCGAAGGCATCGTCAGAAAGCGCCTGTTTACCGAGGGCTCGCAGGTCGTGGCCGGCGCCGTGCTGTATCAGATCGACGCGTCTAGCTATCAGGCCGCCTACGACCAGGCGGTCGGCACGCTGGCCAAAGCAGTGGCGACGGCCAGCGCCGCGCAGACCAAGGCCACTCGCTATGCCGAACTCTCGAAGATCCAGGGCGTGAGCCGCCAGGACTACGACGACGCCGTCGCCGCGCTGGACGAAGCGAAAGCCGACGTGGTTGCCGACCGCGCCGCGTTGAAGACCGCGGCGATCAACCTAGGCTACACGAAAGTCGTGGCGCCGATTGCGGGCCGCATCGGCAAATCGAGCGTGACCGAAGGCGCGCTCGTGACCGCTGAGCAGACCACCGCGCTCGCCACGGTGCAGGCGACCACCGAGATGTATCTCGACGTCACGCGTTCTTCCGCGGACTGGCTGCGTCTGCAGAAGGAATTCGCGAGCGGTCAATTGCAGCAGGCCGGCACGGACGGCGCGGTCGTTCATCTGGTGATGGAAGACGGCAGCACCTATGCGCAAGCCGGCAAGCTGCTGTTTTCCGATATCACCGTCGACGCCACCACCGGCTCGGTGACCTTGCGCTGCGTGTTCCCGAATCCTGACGGCGTGTTGTTGCCCGGCATGTTCGTGCGCGCGCGGCTCGATGAAGGCGTGAACCAGCAGGCGATCACGGTGCCGCAACTCGCGGTCTCGCGCGCGTCGGACGGCTCCGCCAGCGTGCTCACCGTCGGCGCCGACAACAAGGTCGCGCAAACAGCCGTGACGGCCGACACCGCGTCGGGCAGCGACTGGCTCGTCACGAGCGGCCTCAAGGCGGGCGATCGCGTGATCGTCGCGGGCTCGCAGAAAGCGCGCACCGGCGTGGTCGTCAAGCCGGTCGAACGTCCCGGCACGTCGGGCAGATCGGCCGCGCCCGCCACCGCGGACAACACGTCGGCAGCCCATAGTTAAAGCGAGATTCTCATGGCAGGATTTTTTATCAACCGACCGATCCTCGCATGGGTCATCGCGATCGTCATCATGATGATCGGCGGTGCTTCCATTGGGACGCTTCCGGTCGAACAGTATCCGAGCGTGGCGCCGGTTTCCGTGCAGATCACGGCGACCTATCCGGGCGCCTCGGCCGAAACCATCGCGACCACCGTCACGCAGGTGATCGAGCAAAAGCTGAGCGGCATCGACCATCTGCTCTATATGTCGTCCACCAGCAGTTCGTCCGGACAGGCGCGCATCACGCTCACGTTCCAGCAAGGCACCAATGCGGATATCGCGCAGGTGCAAGTGCAGAACAAGGTGGAGCAGGCCAGTTCGTCGCTGCCGGAGACGGTTCAGGAGCAAGGCGTGCAGGTCGCGAAAGCGGCCAACGCGTTCCTGATGATCGTGTCGCTGTCGTCGACGGACGGCAGCATGAATTCAATCGATCTCGGCAATATCATCGCCACGCAGATCGAGGACCCGCTCACGCAGATCGACGGCGTCGGCGACGTCACGCTGTTCGGCGCGCAACACGCCATGCGCATCTGGCTCGATCCGGTGAAGCTGCAGGCGGTCGGGCTGACCACTGCCGACGTGACCACCGCGATCACGAATCAGAACGTGCAACTCTCCGTGGGCCAGATCGGCGGCTCGCCGTCCACGAAAACGCAGGCCATCAACGCGACGATTTCCGCGTCGAGCCTGCTCACCACGCCCGCGCAGTTCGGCGCGATCCTGCTGCGTGTGAATAGCGACGGCTCGAAGGTCATGCTCAAGGACGTCGCGCGCGTCGAGGTGGGCGGCGACGACTACAGCACGGACTCACGCCTGAACGGCAAGCCGGCGGCCTCGCTCGCGGTCAAGCTCGCGAGCGGCGCGAATGCCATGAGCGTCGCGAAGGCCGTGCGCGCCAAGCTCGACGAACTGAGCGGGCAATTGCCGCGCAACGTGGTGGTCGACTATCCGTACGACACCACGCCATTCGTGAAGATCTCGATCGAAGAAGTGGTGAAGACGCTGGTCGAAGCGGTGATGCTGGTGTTCGTCGTGATGTACGTGTTTTTGCAGAACCTGCGCGCGACGCTGATTCCGACCATTGTCGTGCCGGTGGCCTTGCTCGGCACGTTCGCGGTGATGTCGGTGGTCGGCTTTTCGATCAACGTGCTGTCGATGTTCGGGCTGGTGCTGGCAATCGGCTTGCTGGTGGACGACGCCATCGTGGTCGTCGAAAACGTCGAGCGGTTGATCGCCGAAGAAGGACTGTCTCCGGTCGAAGCCACGCGCAAGGCGATGAAGCAGATCACCGGCGCACTGGTCGGCATCACGACGGTGCTGATCGCCGTGTTCATTCCGATGGCGTTCTTCTCGGGCTCGACGGGCGCGATCTATCGGCAGTTCTCCGTGACGATCGTCGCGGCGATGCTGCTCTCGGTGTTCCTCGCACTGACGCTCACGCCGGCGCTGTGCGCGACTTTGCTGCGGCGCACCGACGTCGAGCATCACGCGAAACGCGGCGTGTTCGGCTGGTTCAACCGCGTGCTTGCGCGCGGCACCGATCGCTACGACTCGGCGGTCTCGCGCGTGATCGGCAATCCGATGCGCTACATGGTGATCTATGTGTTGATCGCGGGCGTCGTGGCGTTGCTCTTCATGAAGCTGCCCTCGTCGTACCTGCCGGACGAGGATCAGGGGATCATCATCACGTCGATTTCCGCGCCCGTCGGAACGCCGTCCGCGCAGACGCTGGAAACGGTGAAAAAGGTCGAAGCCTATTATCTCGCGCTTCCGCAGGTCGACAAGATCATTGCGCTGACGGGCTTCAGCTTCAACGGCTCCGGCCAGAACAACGCGTTGACCTTCGTGAAGCTCAAGGACTGGAGCACGCGGCGCGGCAAGGACGGCTCGGCGGCGGCGCTCATCCAGCACGCCAACATGCACTTCGCCGCCACGCGCGACGCGCAGATTTTCGCGCTCAATCCGCCGGCCATTCAGGAACTCGGCACGCAGAGCGGTCTCGACTTCGAACTGGAAGACCGCGCGGGCCAAGGGCACGACAAGCTGATGGCCGCGCGCCAGCAACTGCTCGCGCTCGCTGCCAAAGACAGCGCGCTGTCCGGCATGCGTCCCGGCGGTCTCGACGATACGCCACAGTTTCATGTCGACATCGACCGTGAGAAGGCGAGCGCGCTCGGGCTCTCCATTGCCGATGTGAGCGACACGTTGCAGACGGCGTTCGGCTCGTCGTATGTGAACAACTATGTCGACACGGGGCGGATTCAAAAGGTCTATGTCCAGGCCGATGCGCCCTACCGGATGATGCCGTCGGACATCGGTCGATGGTATGTGCGGTCGAGCACCACGAGCAGTTCGAGCAGCACCACTTCGACAAGCACAAGTGCGACTGCCACCACGAGCAGCTCGACCACAAGCGGTTACGACGGCGAGATGGTGCCCTTCTCCGCCTTCGCCACCGGTAAATGGACCTTCGGGCCGCCGCAGATCGAGCGCTTCAACCGCACGCTGGCGATGGAAATCACCGCGCAAACCGGCGCGAACACCAGCACGGGCCAGGCAATGGACGCCGTCGACGCGCTCGTCAAGAAACTGCCCGCGGGCTACGGCATCGACTGGACCGGGCAATCGTACCAGGAGCGCATTGCCGGTTCGCAGGCGATCTATCTATACGCGATTTCGCTGATCGTGGTGTTCCTCTGCCTCGCCGGTCTGTATGAAAGCTGGTCCATTCCGATCGCGGTGATTCTGGTGGTGCCGCTCGGCGTGCTCGGCGCGGTGCTGGGCGCGCATATCCGCGGGCTCTCCGACGACATCTATTTCAAGGTCGGCTTGCTCGCAACCATCGGCCTGTCCACCAAGAACGCGATCCTGATCGTCGAATTCGCCAAGGATCTGCAGGCACAGGGGCGCGGGCTGATCGACGCGACCATCGAAGCCGCCCGGCTGCGACTGCGGCCGATTCTGATGACGTCGCTCGCGTTCATATTCGGTGTCTTGCCGCTCGTGATCAGCACCGGCGCCGGTTCGGCGAGCCGTCATGCGATCGGCACCGGCGTGATGGGCGGCATGATCGCCGCCACGTTCCTCGCGATCTTTTTCGTGCCGGTGTTCTTCGTCGTCGTGCGACGCCTGTTCGGCGAACACGGCGACACCAAGCAACAGGAAGGTGTTGAATGATGAGACTCAAACTCGGTGCCTGCGCAGTGGCGTTCGCGCTCACCGTGCTCACGGGCTGCACGCTCGATCCGCACTATGAGCGGCCTGCGGCGCCGGTTGCGGTGGCGTATCCGCGAGGCGATGCCTACGAAAGCACGAGCGCGGCGGCGGCTTCAAAGAGCGCGAGCGGCACGGCCGCCACACCACTGCTCGCCGTCGATACCGCATGGCGAAGCTTCTTTCGCGATGAGCGTCTGCAGCGGTTGATCGACATCGCGCTGGCGAACAACCGCGACATGCGCGTGGCGGCGTTGAACGTCGCCGAGTACGAAGCGCAATACCGCATCACGCGCGCCGCGCTTGCGCCGTCAATCAGCGCGAGCGGCAGCCTGACTCGCGAGCGGACCCAAGGCGTGACGTCCAGTGTCAGCGATCTCAACGTCGGCACGACGTCGTGGGAAATCGATTTCTTTGGGCGCTTGCGCAGCCTCAAGCGTCAAGCGCTGGAAAATTACCTCGCAACGGATGCATCGCGCCAAAGCACGCAGATCAGTCTGATCGCGACGGTAGCGACCGACTATCTGACCTTGCTGTCCGATGAGCGCCTGCTGCAGTTGACCGAAGACACGGTCAAGGCGGATCAGTCGACCTACGAGGTGACGAAGCGCGTGCAGGAGTTGGGCAACTCTTCTCTGCTCGACGTGCAACAAGCCGAGAACTCTCTGGCTAGCGCGAAGGCCAGCCTGGCGTCTTACCGTCGCGCCGTCGCGCAAGACCGCAACAACCTGGTCGCCGTGCTCGGCGCGCCGATTCCCGACGACCTGCCGCCTGCCCGCTCATTCGACGATGAGTCGATGTTCGCCGACATCGGTGCGGGCGTGCCGTCGCTGTTGCTCACCCGTCGCCCTGACATCGTGCAGGCGGAGCACGCGTTGAAAGCGGCGAACGCGAATATCGGCGCCGCGCGCGCCGCGTTCTTCCCGAAGATCGAATTGACAGCGACGGCCGGCACGTCGAGTTCGACGCTCTCGAGTCTGTTCAAGGCCGGCACGGGAGCGTGGGCGTTCGCGCCGAGCGTGTCGGTGCCGATCTTCGATTACGGCAGCAACAAGGCATCGCTCGATGTCGCGAAGATCGAGAAGCAGATCGAGGTCGCCGACTACGAAAGCACGATCCAGACGGCGTTCAAAGAGGTCTCGAATGCGCTGACGGCGCGCGCCACTTACGTCGATCAGGTGCAGGCGGATCGCGAATACGTGGCGTCCTCGCAGCGTTACTACACGCTGGCCGAAGCGCGTTACAAGGCGGGCACGGATAGCTTTCTGACTTTCCTCGACGCGCAGCGCACGCTCTACACCGCGCAGCAGCAACTCGCGACCGATACGCTGTCGCGGCAAGCCAATCTCGTGACGTTGTATAAGGTGCTGGGCGGAGGTTGGGAGCAAGGTTGAAAGCGTATAGGTGAGAAGATTCGGGAGCCGGCGAGGTGAGAATATAGCTACCTGTGTGCGCACTTTAAATACAAAGGTGAGGGAATTCGGGAGCGGAAGTTCGAATTCTCATCGGGCGGTTTTCCCGTTAATTTGACATTGATTTCCTGGAAAACTAGCATTCGGCCAACATATCTTTGATGCTTCCATCGAATAAACGTCCAACTCTGCTGGAGATCACAATGTCCGCCACGCTCGATGAAGCAAGCCGTCGCGTTGCCGAAGACTGTGCGCAGCGCTCGCACAACGGCGCGATCGACCTCGGCTCCGTGGTGTCCGCGCTCGGTGAGGCCGGCATCGAATCGTATTTCACCGATTACCGTTGCGGTGAAGTTCATGTCGAGCGCTTTCCCCAATGACGCCCAACGCCTTCGCCAAGGAAATCAAGGCCGCGCTCGCGCCGCACGCGGACACGGAGCGAGCGTTCGCCATGCGTGCGTACATGCGTCACCAGTTCGACTTTATCGGCGTGCCGACACCGCTACGGCGACAAGCGGTAACGCCGGTCTTCAAGCGGCTGCCGGTGGAGAGCGCCGATCACTTGCTGGCGTGCGCCAATCGCTTATGGACAATGCCGGCGCGTGAATACCAGTACGTCGCGACAGATCTGTTGGCGCGCAACTGGAAGACGCTTGCGGTCACCGACATCGCGCATCTGCTGGCCATCGCGCAGCACGCGTCGTGGTGGGATTCGATCGATCCGCTCGCGGCCGTGGTCGGCGATGTGCTGAAAGCAGCGCGAGTCGAGACGCCGCAGGCGCAGGCCGTAATGGATGCCGCGCTTCAGCACGAATCGCTGTGGGTGCGGCGCATCGCGATGATTCATCAACTCGGCTGGCGCGGGCATACCGACGAAGATCGCCTCTTCGGTTACGCGCGTTTGCTTGCGGGGGAAAGTGATTTCTTTATCCGCAAGGCAATCGGTTGGGCGTTGAGAGACTACGCGCGGCACGCGCCCGACACGGTGAGCGGCTTTCTGTCGGCATCACGAGACCTTATCTCGCCGCTCACCCTGCACGAGGCGTCGAAGCATCTGCCGCCGATTCGCTGACGCCTTCGATCGCACTCGATCTAATCACCGCCGTGCGCGAGCGCAACCCGCGCTTTGTCTTCCGGACTGTCCGCGACGAAATACTTCTTCGCCCACGACCCATCCGGCGCCAGCATCAAACGCTGATGCGTGCCGTCGTTCTTTTGCTGTATCGCCAACGCGCGCGCCCGATAGTGCTCGTAGAGCCGCAGAAATTCCGCGAGATACGTGCCGGCGATGCGGCGGTCGCGAATCTCCAGCAGGTTCTCGTCGTTGAAATGTTCCGAGTTATTGCTCATGTTCGCGGAGCCCGTGTAGACGACCGGATTCGCGCCCTCCGCGTCGATCACCAGGAACTTGTGGTGAATGATGACCGGCGCGTAGCTCGGCGCGTGTTCGCCTGGAAAAAGGCGCAGCTCGGGTTCGAACCCTGCCGGCACGGTCGCCGGTGAAAAATACTCCGCGTCGATCACGTCGTGCTTGTCCCGGCCGCGGTGATACAGCTCCATGTTGGCGAGCGCGGTCGTCGAGACGATCTGGCCGTTGTTCTCCGCCTCCTCCGCCGCTTCCGCCGACTTCGGGCTGATGTGGTTGACGAGGCCGAACATCATCCGGCCTTTGTCGCCGGCCGCGAAACAGGCATCGCGCAGCGGCGCGTCCGTCGGCATGAAAAGGCAAAACACCACGGAGTGCTTCGCGTTGTTGATGGCGTCGACGATCGTGTCGATCTGCAAACGCGAGTCCTTCGCTTCCGGTGAAAAACAGACCCGCACTTTCGCGCTGCCGATCTCGATCGACTCGGACCAACCTGGCGTGAGCTTCGCTGTCGCGGCAATGGTCGGATTGCCGGCGAGCGCCTCGGCGCGCTCGCTGTACAGCGTGGCCAGTTCCGGCGAGTCGAACAGATGGAGCACGTTCGCCTGCTCCGTGATGCCTTCGGTGGTGAAGTTGGCCGATCCCGTCAATACGCGCGCCGGTGACGCCTCGCCATTGCCGTTGTCCACCACGATGAACTTGTCATGCATGATGTGCGTCTTGTCGCGCGGCGCGAACGTGGCGACATCGGCGAGCTGGTCGACGGCGGGTTGATTCGGCGACGGTGCCGGCGGCTTGCCCTTCTGCGAGACCTCGTGCGAGTCGTAAACAATGGCAAGCGATGCTTTGCCCTGCTTCTTGCCGAAAGCCTCGAAGGCAGGAATTGCCCAGAGCGGATCGGTCAGGTGGTACACCGCCGACGCCGCGCGATGCGCTTGATCGAGCGTGAGCGCGAAGACTTCCTGCAAATCGTTCGCGAGCCAGGTGCGCAGGCGCAATGCCTGCTCCGGCGACGGCGCCGCGTTCGGCGCGAGGTGCAACGCGGCGACTTTACGCGCGAACGCCTGCGAGCTGACCACGGCGCGGTTGAACCACGAGCCGATGTTCGCCTCCATATGGGCGGGCAGCGTCAACTTGCATTCGCCCTTCTGCGCGTCGAGCAATTGCGGCGCCCCCGGCGTGCCGACCACCGGATAGACGAGATAAGTGAACGACTTCTCCCGATCCGCTTCGTCGATCCGCGCATCCCACCACATGAATTTCTGAATGGGCGCCTCATTCGTCGGCGCGTCTTTCTGCGTGTCCGGCACCACGCCTTTGAAGGTCAACCGGTTGGGCAGCCAGCTGCTGGCTTCGCGTTCGTGTCCATCGGCGGCGAGAAAACCCGGCGTCCGTTTGATGGCGAAACCGAGGAAGTCTTCGCGGGTGCCGCCTTCGGGCCAATCGAAAGCGAGTAGGACGAGTGTCGGGGACAGATAGCTACGCACGCTCACATTCATCATTTGGCTCCATGATGTCGAATGGAGCTTTAGTCTGGATGCGCAGTTTGTTGAAATGGTGACAAGACGCAAAATCGAAAAAGATATTAATTAACGGCATTTTATGCAGAAACTTTAGCGATAAATTTAACGCGTCGAATGCGCTCTAAAAGTCTGCAGTCATCGCTTAGTAACATGCGTGCGCAATACTCCGCAGCGCTGCAAGTCAGACCAAATTTCGCATAAAACGCGCTGCTCCCAACGAGGGCTGACGCGACGGCCAGACCCCGGGGGGTTCACATGACTATTCGTCATCGCATCACGCTATTGGTTGTTTTGATGTTCGTCGCCTTATCGGCGATCGGCGGCTACGCTGTCTACCAGACGCGCGGCAGCGCCGCCGAGGTGCGCAAGGTAACGGAAGGCGTCGTGCCCAGCGCGCTCGCTTCTGCCGACCTCGTGTCGCAAGTCAAGGATGTGCAGCTCGCCACGATGACGCTGGTCTACGCGCCCGACGCCAACATGGTCGCCCAGGCACAGGACGAACTGAAGAAGAAGCGGGCCTCGCTGCAACAGGCGCTCGCCTTGCAAGCCCAAGATGCCGCGAGCCACGCCCAGAAGGGTCTGGTTTCGCAGGCCAACGACAGCCTGGAAAACTATTTCTCCGCGATCGCCGAGACGGCCAAGATGAAGGCCGACGGCAAGAACGAACTCGCGCAGGCGTATCTGTTCGCCAACGTCGCGCAGTATCGCGACGAACTCGAAGGGATTGTCGAAACCTTGCGTGTTGAGAAGAATCGCGAGAAAGACGAGGCGATCGCCACGCTGAACACCACGCTCTCGACCACGACCACGGCAATCGCCGTCGTCACGGGCATCGCGATCATCTTGCTGACCTCCATCGGCTCGCTGCTCTACCGGCAGATCACGCGCCCGCTCAGCCGCATGCAAGCGATGATGAGCGAGATCGCCTCGAGCCAGGACTTTACGCGGCGCGTGCCGGTGGGCCGGCTCGACGAGATCGGCCATTCGATCGTCGCCTTCAACGGCATGATCGAGAAGATTCAGGAGAGCTCGGCGCAACTCAAGCAGAAAACCGCCGACATTCAGGCGATGTTGCAGAACATGCAGCAAGGCATTCTGACGGTGATCGACGGCGCCGTGATCCACGCGGAGTACTCGGCGTATCTGGAAGACATCTTCGAAACGAAGGATATTGCCGGGCGCGGTTTGATGGAGTTGGTGTTCGCGGATACCGATCTCGGCTCGGATGCGCTCTCTCAAGTCGATGCGGCCGCGCATGCGTGTCTCGGCGAAGACTGCATCAACTTTGCGTTCAATCAGCATCTGCTGGTCGGCGAGATTTCCAAACGTATGCCCGACGGCCGCGTGAAGATTCTCGACCTGAGCTGGTCGGCAATTACCGATGAAAACGACGTGATCGTGCGCCTGATGCTCTGCGTGCGCGACGTCACTGAATTGCGCAAACTCGCGGCGGAAGCCAGCGAACAACGCCGGCGCCTCGACATGATCGGCGAGATTCTCGCGGTCAGCGAGGAGAAGTTCCACCACTTCATCGAGAGCTCGGCTGGGTTTATCAGTGAGAACGAGCGGATTATCCGCAAGCATTCGGAGGCGGATCACGCGGCGATTGCAGAACTGTTCCGCAACATGCACACCATCAAGGGCAATGCGCGGACCTACAACCTGCAGCATCTGACCAACGTCGTGCACGAAACCGAGCAGAGCTATCACGAGTTGCGTCAACCGGACGCGGATCGTTCGTGGGATCAGGAGCATCTGATGCGCGAACTGACGCGCGTGCGCGAAGCCATCGAGAGCTACGCGAAAATCAACGAGCAGAGCCTTGGCCGCAAGAACAAGGGCCAAGCGAACGACGCCGCCAACTCGAGCCGCTACGTGATGGTCGCGAAGGAGCATATCCAGCACACGCTGAGCATGCTGGAGCAGACCAACGCCGGCGAACTGCACGAACTTCAGTCAATGCGCGATGCGCTGCGCCGCACGCTGCGCGCACTGGGTAGCGAAAGTGTCCGCGACGCGCTCTCCGGCGTGCTGGACTCGCTGCCGTCGCTCGCGAGCGAATTGGGCAAGCCCGCGCCGAACGTGCATATCGACGACAACGGCTATCGTCTGCGTGGCCAGGCGGGCGGCACGCTGAACAATGTGTTCATGCATCTGCTGCGCAATTCGATGGACCACGGCATTGAAACCGCCGAGGCGCGCAGCGCCCACGGCAAAGCGCCGGCCGGCACGATCGCTGTCGAAGTCGGCGTGGACAATGGCGCGCTGCAGATCACGCTCAGCGACGACGGCCGCGGCCTCGCGCTCGAACGCATTCGCGGCATCGCCATGGAGCGTGGCTGGATCGGCCGCGACGACATGCTGAGCGATGAAGCCATCGCCGATTTCATTTTCCGGCCGGGTTTCTCGACCGCGGAAACAGTCACGGAGTTGTCGGGCCGCGGTGTCGGTATGGATGCCGTGCGCGACTTCCTCAAGCGCGCGAACGGCAGCATCGAACTGCGCTTCACCGACGATCACAAGGGCGCGGCGTTCCGTCAGTTCCAGACGATCGTCTGCCTGCCGGACAGCCTTGCCGTCGATACGCTTGGCGTGGAAGCGCGTGGCGAAGCCGGCGCACTGCAACTCGACGCGATGGCGGACTGAGCGCCGCATCGGCGTACGTCGCGACGGAATTCGAAGGGAACGGTTGTGATTCAACAGTATGTATTGGCGGCGGCAGCAGGCAGCGCGGTGACCGCGCTGCTGGCATTTACCGTGCACAGGCTGCACAGCGCGAAGCTGACGGCACGGCTGCGCGCCGAAGCGCAAGCCAGCATCTCCAGGCTCGAGGCTGAGCGGGCCGATCACGGTTCAGCCATGCGCGAGCGAGAGCAGGCTGAGCAGGAACTGCTCGCCTTGACCACGCAACTGCGCGAGGACTTGATACAGCAATCGGCAAGCGCCGACGAACTGCGCGCCGCACTGAAAGCGGCCGCCGAGGACAAAGACCAGTTGGCGCATCACGCACGGCAGATCGCCGGCGAAGCCGAGCGTCTGAAGAGTCTCGGCGCGACGTTCGAGCGCTGGCACGAACAGATGATTTCGCTGATGACGCAAAACCACGATATGCACGCGAAGAATCAGGAGCTGTCGTCGATTGTGCGGCACGTGGTGATCGTGTCACTGAACGCGTCGATCGAAGCCGCGCGCGCCGGTCCGGCCGGCCGTGGCTTTGCAGTGGTGGCGAGCGAAGTGCGCGCGCTTGCTGCACGTTCCGAAGAATTGTCGAAGAGCTATCGCGACAGCCTGCATCGCAACGACCTGACCACGACGTCCACGTTTCAGGACATTCAGGCGGGCGGCAAGATGATCGCGGCTTCGCTTGCCAGCGTCGAGTCGCTCGCCCATCAGTTTCATTCGAAGCTGCACGAGGTGGCGGTGTGATCTCGGCCCACGCCAAGGACAGCTTCGACCTCATTTTCCGCAAGGCCGCGCAGGCGCGTTTGCCGCTGGATTCAGGCGATCTATGCGAGATCGCGCCGATAGCTGACACCAGTGTCGGCGTATCCAAAGACACGCAAGTGGTCGTGCTGACCATTTCGTCGATCGTATTCAGACTGCTGCTGATTCTTCATTTCGACGAAGACGACACCACGCGCAGCTACTACCTGAAAGACGCGGCCGACGAACGGCCCTTCCAGGAGGCCTTTCTGGAAATCTGCAATCTGTGTTGCGGGGCGATGAATCAGGAGTTGCTGCGTTATTTCCCCGACCTCGGCATGTCGACGCCTTATGTGCTGAACGCGCGTTGCCTGCCGCATCTGCATGAATTGAAGCCGGCGCTGCTGTCGTCGTATTCGATCACGCTCGACGGCAGCGTGCGGCTTGCCGCGACGGTGTGCGTGTGCGCGCATGCGCCGCTCGACTTCGTCGCCGATACGAGTGCTGTCGAAGAAACCAGCGGCGAGCTGGAGTTGTTCTGACCGTGAAATGGATAGCCGCTGTGAGCAGGAACGCGACATGAACATGAACAAGCCGGTCAGCAAAGTGCTGGTGCTGGACGACTGCCCGGCGCACAAGGAAGCGCTGAAGCGCTTTTGCGACGAGAACAATCTGGTCGGCGTGAAGGTCGGCAAGAACCGTCTGCAGTCGGTGCTGCGCTCGAACATCGATCTGGGCGCGGTGCTGTTTGCCGAAAGTTATGGCGGCTCGCCGGAAGCGAGCGCCGAGATCGCGATCAGGATCAACGCCGTGCGCCCCGAGTTGCCGATCATCATGCGCCGGGACAACGACCCGGACATGGACGGCTTGCCGGAGAGCTTGCGACGCGTGGTCTGTGCCGCGTACGTCGCGCACGATATGGCGCCGCTGCGCCAGGTGATCGACGATTACATCTTCAGCCTGGATTATCCGAACGCGCTGGTGCGCGGCATCGCCGACATGACGCAGGCGATTCTCGGCGACGTATTCAAGGACCTGACCATCACGTGCGACACGCCGTATATCGTGCGCGACCGCATCATTTTCGGCGAGGTGTTCAGCCTGATTCCGCTGGAAAGCGCATGGTGCCGCGGCTACATGATGATGCAGGCCGAAGAGACGCCGATCCTCGAACTGCTCGATCGTTATCAGATGATCGACAACGCGCGGCACGGCGAAGCGGATTTCCGCGACCTGAACAGCGTGCTCGGCGAAGTGACGAATCTGATCTGGGGTTCCTTCAAGAACCGCTATGTCGGCGACGCGGACGCCTGGGCGCGCAGCCAGGTGCAAGTGCCGCTGCTGGTGAATCACAAGCACAAGTACATCTCGTTCGGCAGCGGCAATCCGCAACTGTGCTTCACGTACTGGCTGAAGGATCCGCAGTCGAGCCGTGCGGTCAAGTTGCATCAACGTTTTGTGTTCAGCCTGAGCTGGTCGCCGGAGGACTTCAAGGAAGTCACGGACGACGTCGGCGCAATGGTCGAGGCAGGCGAACTGGATCTGTTCTGAGTGTTGTCATAGGAAAAAACATGTCGAAAATTCTGGTGGTGGATGACTCGAGCACGGTGCGCGACGAAGTGGCCGGCTTTCTGAAGAAGAACGGCCTGGACGTCGACACGGCGGTGGACGGCAAGGACGGCCTCGCCAAGCTGAAGGCCAGCCCCGGTATCAAGCTGGTGATCAGCGACGTCAACATGCCGAATATGGACGGTCTGACGATGGTCGAAAAGATTCGCGGCGAGCTCGCGAACAAGACCGTCAATGTCATCATGCTCACAACCGAGAGCAGCCCTGCGATGAAGGAGCGTGGCAAGGCGGCCGGCGTGAAAGGCTGGATCGTCAAGCCGTTCAAGGGCGACGCGGTGCTGGAAACGTTCCGCAAACTGGCGAGCTAAGCGCTTCTCTTGCTGCAAGCAAGCGCAAAGGTGAGAGTTTTCGGGAGCTTCGCGCCGAGGCGGTGTTTGAGCCTGGTTCGCGGTCACCGTGACTGTCGAAACACGGGAAAAACGCTAATAAACCAGCTGGCGCAGTGATCGAAGCGATGCTTCACGCTGCCTCTGGTTGCTCAAAGGTGAGGATATTCGGGACCCTCCGGGTATTCGCATCATGCGCGCCGCAAAGTTTGGTTTATTGCGGCGTGCGCGGACCATGCTACTTTTTCCGCTCTGCGAGCCTCACTGAGCCTTGATTGAAAACGGTGAGCGGCAAAATCGCTCCGCACTCACCGCGGTCCTCTGTTTCGGCACGGTGGTGTCGGCCGCCGGCATACATAGCGATCGCAACACCCATCCCCGCGCGAATCGCGCATCTCCATTACGTGCAAAGGCCCGCACGCGCACGGCTGCTTACCTGGGTATGCAAATTACTCCACCGGCTTTAAAGGTGAGGGTTTGCGGGAGTGGCCTGTTCTGGCGTAGTCGAACCATGCCCAGCATGCCTTTGCGGCCTGCCCCCAAGCTCGAAAGGTGAGGGTTTTCGGGAGCGATCCGATGCGCACCTCGCCTCGAACCCCAAGCACACCGTGTCAAAGGTGAGGTTTTTCAGGAGCCGACCCGAAAAATCGTACGGTGCGCCAGACGCGCCGACTCATATCACGTTTCGCGTTGAAAGAGTTGGGAAGAAATTGGCAACCTAGGGGGCTGTTCCGCGTTTTGAGAACACCCGCATGCAGGGAAGATGGCGACGCGGACGACAGGGTGCGCGGATCGGCTATATCCGCATGCCAGATGCCTGTCTCTGAAAAACGATCGTCTCCTGGAATCAGTTGGATGAGTCAGCATATTCTTTTCGTGGGTGCCGACGCCGGCTTGACTGCCGTGGTGGGCGAATCATTGCGCGGGCAGGGCTGCGGCATGTCCGCACGTCCGCCCGGCGCCGGGCTCAAGCACGTGGTCGAGATGGAGCGGCCTTCGTTGCTGGTGCTCGACATCTCGGCGCCGCACGGCGACGGCCTCGCCGTGTTGCGCGACTTGCGCATGAGCGGCAACGACGTGCCCGTGATTCTGCTATCGGCGAGCAGCAAAGCGATTGATCGCGTGATCGGTCTCGAACTCGGCGCCGACGACTTCATGAGCAAGCCCGCTGACCCGGCCGAACTGCTTGCGCGCATTCGCGTGCTGCTGCGACGGCGCGGTTCACTCGCGCCCGGCGCGCCTGAGACGCGGCCGCCGTATCGCTTCGGCCGCTGCGAACTGAACTTCTCCGCGCGCGAATTGCGCCGCGACAACGAGCACTTCGCGTTGCGCAGTTCCGAGTTCGCGTTGCTCAAGATCTTTGTCAATCACGCGATGACCGTGCTCACGCGCGTGCAGCTCAACGAGAAACTGCGCGGCAATAGCGTGTTGCATCAAGGGCGTAGCCTGGACGTGTCGATCTGGCGACTGCGTCGGCTGATCGAAATCGATCCTTCCGAGCCGCGCTATGTGCAAACGGTGTGGGGACGCGGCTACGTGTTCGTGCCGCACGGCGAACTCGGTGCGGCCGAGCGCGATGTGATGGTCGCGCCCGGCGTGTAAATCCGCGGTGATTCGGGCGAAAGGTGAGGGTTTTCGGGAGCGCTCGATGCGCTCCGTTATCAGCGCATTACACCGCCTTCGCGATCTCGCGAATGTCCGCGACCGGCGTTTGACCGAATGCATCGCTCAATGCGTAATCGAGCAACTGGGTGGCACTTTGTTCAGGCGTCGACAGTTGGCCGTTGCGCTTGAGGTCTTCGAATCTCTCGCGCATGGGGAACTGTTCGACGCCACTGCCGCGAATCTCCGCCTGCATATTCGTATCGATCACACCCGGCGCCAGACTGCAGATACGCAACGCACGATTCGCGTCGAGTGCGACGGCGCGCGCGTGATGATCGAGCGCGGCCTTCGTCGCGCAGTAGATGCTCCAGCCGGGATACGCATTGCGCGCCGCGCCGCTCGAAATGTGCACGATGCGCCGGTCGGCTGCGTCGACGGCGGCTGCGGCGAGCGCGCTGGCCAGCATCAACGGCGTGGCGACATTGAGGCTCACGGCGGTCGCGATGGATGCCGCATCTTGTTCTTCAATCGCGCCGATCGGCTGCACCATGCCCGCGTTGTTGATCAGCAGAACCGTTTGCGCGCCGCTGACGAATCCACGCAGCGCATCGCTCGCGATCCATTGCGCGACGCGTGCGGTGTCGGCCAGTTCCAGTTCGATTTCTTCGAGCAGCGCCGGGAAGCGCGCTTTGAGCGCATCGTGACGCGAACGGGACAAGCCCAGCACGGCGATCCCGCGAGCCAGAAGTTGTTCGGCGAGCGCCGCGCCCAGACCGCGCGTGTGGCCGGTGACGATCGCACGGATCGGAGAAGAAGTGCTCATGTCGGTCCTTGGGATCGTTGGCTTGGAAAGGCCGCTATTTTCTCACGCGACATTTTTCCGCGTGCGGCGGCCCTCACTGCCCGCGCGTGCGCTTCACTTCAAGCCGAGCGAAAGCGCTCGCGATACTGCATCGGCGTCGCGCCGATTCGCTTGGCGAAGACAATACGCATGCGGTCCGCCGTGCCGAAGCCGCAGTCATACGCAATCGCCTTGAGCGCCGCAGCGCTGCTTTCGAGCAGCTTGCGCGCCGCATCCACGCGGGCCCGCTCAACGAATTCATGCGGCGTTACACCGGTCTCCTGCACGAACACGCGCGCGAAGTTGCGCGCGCTCATGCCCGCGACGTCCGCCAGTTGCTTCACCGTGAAGCTCTCGCGAATCCGCTCCATCACGTGCGCCTGGACTTTGGCGACTGGCGAGGTGTCGTCGGCGGGCGCGGTCAGGTAGGGGCTGAATTGCGACTGGCCGCCTTGGCGCTGCGCGAACACCACCAGACGTTTGGCGACGGCGAGCGCCGTGTGCGGACCGTGATCCTCGGCGACCAGAGCGAGCGATAGATCGATGCCCGCGGTCACACCGGCTGACGTGACGAGTTGCCCATCGCGCAGATAGATGCGGTCGAAGTCGACGCGCGCCTTTGCAAATTGCGCCGCCAGTTGCGCTGCGTGCTGCCAATGCGTCGTGACGTTGCGGCCGTCGAGCAGGCCCGCGTGACCGAGCGCGAACGCGCCGGTGCAGATCGAACCATAGCGGCCGCACTTTGTGGCGACGTTCGCCAGCCAGTCGAGCAGAGGCGCATCAGGTGTGGTGTCCGGCAGCGCCGGACCGCCCGCGACCAACGCAAGATCGAATGGACCGCGCGCCTTGTCGAACGTAGCGTCGGCGACCAGCATCATGCCGTTGGACGCGCGCAGCGGTGCGGCTTCGGCGCTGAGCAACCTCACCTCGTAAGCATCTGCGGGCGCGATGAACCGGTTAGCTTCGGAAAACACGTCGACGGGACCGGCGACGTCGAGCGCCTGCACGCCGGGAAAGATCGCGATCGCGACGGTGGGCATCGGAAGACTTCCTTTGACGAGGGACGGGATCCGCGAAGCACGGCACCTATTTTTTGCATCTGGCGTCAGAATAGGCGCATCGCACAACAACGCGGCGTCCCGCCATGGTAATCAAAAACCTTCTCAGAAGGCTCGACCTCACCACGCTGCAACTCTTTCTCGCGGTTTACGAAGAAGGCACCCTCACGCGTGCCGCCGAGCGCGAGGCGATTGCCGTCTCCGCCGCGAGCAAGCGTCTGCTCGAACTCGAACAGGCGGTCGGCGCCACGCTGTTCCAGCGCAACGCGCGCGGCATGACGCTGACGCCGGCGGGCGAAACGCTGCTGCATCACGCGCGCCGCGTGATGCGCGACATCGAGAATATCGGCATCGAACTGGCCGGTCATGCGAGCGGCGTGCGCGGCTATGTGCGCATGATGGCCAACCTGTCGGCGATCGTCGAATTCCTGCCGGAGGATCTGCGCGCGTTCCAGTTGCAGCACGAGCGCGTCAAACTCGATCTGGAAGAGCGGCCGAGCGGCGGCGTGGTCGAAGCCGTCGACGACAGTCTCGTCGACGTCGGCATCTGTTCCGGCGATGCCGACACGCGCGACCTGCATGTCGAACATTACCGGCACGATTCGCTGGTGCTCGTGATGCGCGACGATCACCCGCTGGCGGCGCGCGAAAGCGTTGCCTTCGTCGAAACGCTGGATGGCGATCACGTCGGTCTGCACGCCGCGAGTTCCATCAACGCCCGCACGCATCTCGCCGCGCGTCAGGCGGGCAAGCCGCTGCGGCTGCGCATCCACGTGCCCGGCTTCGACGCGGTCTGCCGGATGGTGCAGGCCGGCATGGGCGTCGGCGTGCTGCCGCTCAAGGTGTATCAACTTATGGGCCGTCCGCTGGGTCTCGTCGGCGCACCGCTCGAAGACGACTGGTCGGCACGCAGCCTCGTGCTGGTGGTGCGCGACGTCGACGCATTGTCGCCGGTGAGCCGCCTATTGTTCGACCATCTGCGCACCATCGAAGCCTCGGAAGTCCCGCCCACCACCGCTTGACGACGAGCGTTCGCCGTTCGCGAACGGTCGTTGGCGAATTGCGGTTGGACGCCGCGCCCGCGCCCCTCCTAAGCTGCCTCTCAACACGAAACCAGCTTCGGAGACAGCATTATGAGTGGACCCCTTCAGGGTATCCGCGTCATCGAGATCGGAACCCTCATCGCCGCGCCGTTTGCCGCGCGCCTCATGGCCGAGTTCGGCGCCGACGTCATCAAGATCGAAGCGCCCGAGACCGGCGATCCCCTTCGTAAATGGCGCAAGCTGCATGAGGGCACCTCGCTCTGGTGGTATCTGCAGTCGCGCAACAAGAAGTCCATCTGCGTGAATCTGAAGTCGGCGGACGGTGTCGAGATCGTCAAGCGGCTCGCGGCCGACGCCGATGTCGTGATCGAAAACCTCCGTCCTGGCGCGCTCGAAAAGCTCGGCCTCGGCTGGGACGTGCTGCACGCCATCAATCCGAAACTGACGATGGTCCGCATTTCCGGCTACGGCCAGAGCGGCCCGTATCGCGATCGCCCGGGCTTCGGCGCGATCGGCGAAGCGATGGGCGGCATCCGCTACACGACCGGCGACGTGGACGGCGCGCCGGCGCGCGTCGGCGTGAGTCTCGGCGATTCGCTTGCTTCACTGCATGGTGTGATCGGCGCGCTGATGTCGCTGCTGCGCGTGAAGACGGGGCAGGGCGAAGGCCAGGTGGTCGATGTCTCGCTGGTCGAGAGCGTGTTCAATCTGATGGAAAGCCTCGTGCCCGAATACGATCTGCTCGGCCACGTGCGCGAGCGCAGCGGCGGCGCATTGCCGGGCATCGCGCCGTCGAATACGTATCGCACGGAAGACGAAGGCTTCGTCGTGATCGCCGGCAACAGCGACCCGATTTTCAAACGTCTCATGCAGGTGATCGGCCGCCCCGATCTCGCCGACGACCCCGCCTTGGCGCGTAACGACGGCCGCGTTCAACACTGCGCGATGCTCGATCAGGCGATCACCGCATGGACCTCGCACCACTCCACCGACGACGTGCTGGCCGCGCTCGAACGTGCTGAAGTGCCGTCGGGGCGCATCTATTCGGTGGCCGACATCGTCGCCGATCCGCATTACCAGGCGCGGGACATGTTGTTGAACGCGCAACTGCCGGGCGGCGCGTCGGTGAAGATGCCGGGGATCGTGCCGAAGCTCTCGGACACGCCGGGCGAAGTGCGCTGGCAAGGGCCGGCGCTCGGCGAGCATACCGGCAGCGTGCTCAGCGAGCTCGGATTTGCCAACGAAGATATCGAGCGGCTGCGCCGCGAAGGAGCCGTGCAATGAATAACGCTCGTTTCGACAAACTGATCGTGCAGGAAGTGGCGCCGCGCGACGGCTTGCAGATCGAACCCACCTGGGTCGACACGCCCGACAAGATCGCGCTGATCAACGCGCTATCCACCGCGGGCTTCACGCGTATCGAGGCCGGCTCGTTCGTTTCGCCGAAAGCCATTCCGGCATTACGTGACGGCGAGGCTGTGTTCCAGCAGATCGAGCGGCAACCAGGCGTGATCTACGTCGCGCTGATCCCGAATCTGAAGGGCGCCGAACGCGCGCTGGCTTCGCGTGCCGACGAACTAAATCTCGTGATGTCCGCGAGTCAGACCCACAACCGCGCCAACATGCGGATGAGCTGCGAGTCGTCGCTGGTGGCGTTCGGCGATATCGTGCGGCATGTGAAGGGCTCGGGCGTGCTGTTGAACGGATCGGTGGCGACTACATTCGGCTGCCCGTTCGAAGGCAAGATCGACGAAGACCGCGTGGTCAGCATTGTCGACACATATCGCGAGATGGGAATCGAGGGCGTCACGCTCGCCGACACGACCGGCATGGCGAACCCGCGCCAGGTGACCCGACTGGTCACGCGCGTGCTCGAACGACTGCCGGCCGCCGCGCTCACACTGCACTTTCACAACACGCGCGGGCTGGGTCTCGCGAATGTGCTGGCGGCATACGAAGCCGGTGCACGCCGCTTCGACGCCGCGTTGGGCGGCCTCGGCGGTTGTCCGTTCGCACCGGGTGCGTCCGGCAACATCTGCACGGAAGATCTCGTGAACATGTGCGATGAAATGGGCATTCCCACCGGGATCGATCTGGAAAAGCTGATCGCGTTGTCGCGCGGCTTGCCCGCCTTGCTCGGCCACGACGTGCCGGGGCAGTTGGCGAAGGCGGGCCGTAACTGCGACCTGCATCCCGTACCCGAATACGTTCTACAAATCTGACATTTCCCTAATGGATTAAACGACCGGACGGCCTCGCCGAATCCGGCATTGGAGACGAACATGAGTGACCTGGGCGCAGTCGCAACCGGCAACCGCGAGCACTTTGCGAATGATGCTTCGGCCATCATCCGCAAAGTGGCGTGGCGGTTGATGCCGTTGATCATGATCTGCTATCTGTTTGCGTTCTTCGACCGCATCAACATCAGCTTCGCGAAGTTCCAGTTGCAGAGCGACCTCGGCTTGTCCGATACCGCATACGGTCTGGGTGCGAGCCTGTTCGTGATCGGCTACGTGCTGTTCGAAGTCCCAAGCAATCTGTTTCTGTACAAGGTCGGCGCTCGGCGCTGGATTGCGCGGATCATGATCTCGTGGGGACTGGCGACGGCCGCCATGGTGTTCGTCAGCAACGAATGGCAGTTCTACGGGCTGCGTTTCATCATCGGCGCAATGGAAGCGGGCTTCGCGCCGGGCGTGCTGTACTACCTGACGCTGTGGTTTCCGCCGAGCTATCGCGGGCGTATCACGTCGATGCTGTTTCTGGCATCCGCGTTTTCCGGTTTGGTCGGCGCGCCGCTCGCGGGACTCGTGATTGGACACATGAACGGCGTGCTCGGCATGCCGGGCTGGCACTGGCTGTTTCTGCTCGGCGGGCTGCCGTGCATCGTGCTCGGCTATCTGGTGTTGAAACTGCTGAAGGATCGTATCGAAGACGCGGGTTGGCTGTCGCCCGCTGAAAAGTCCTTTCTGTCCGGGCAGATTGCGCAGCAAAGCCGTCATCCGGACACCGGACATTCGTTGATGGGGGCCATCAGAACGCCGGGCTTTCTCACGCTGGGGCTGGTGTATTTCCTGATTCAGGTGGCGTCGTATGGGTTGAATTTCTGGGCGCCGCATCTGATTCACGTGGCGGGCACAAACAATCCGACGGTGATCGGTTTGTTGACGGCTGTGCCTTATATTGCCGGCGCAATCTGCATGGTGGTGGTCGGGCGCTTGTCCGATGCGAGCGGCGAACGGCGCAAGTTCGTGTTCGGCTTGCTCGTGATGTCGGCGATCGGCTTCTTTGCCGCGGGGTTCTTCGACAAGCAGACGGCGTTGCTGGTCGTCGCGCTGGCTGTGATGGGCGCGGGCGTGGTTGCTTCGATTCCGGCGTTCTGGGCGTTACCGCCGAAGCTCGTCACGGGCGCCGGCGCGGCCGGTGGGATCGCCTTGATCAATACGCTCGGTCAACTCGGCGGGATTGTGAGCCCGATCATGGTGGGGCGCGTGCGAGACTTGACCGGCAGCACGACGCCGGCCTTGTACGTGATCGGCGCGATGAGCCTGGTGTGCGCACTGATCGTGTTGTACGGATTGCCTGACTCGTTGCGACGCAAGGAAGCTGCTCGGTAAAGGATGACCTGACGCGTCCGGTCAGCCTCTGCCATGCAACGCCGCGATTTCCTGCAGGTCCAGATCGTGTTCGAGAACGGTCAGCAGTTCATCGTGAAGCAAGCCCGTTCGGTGCAGCTGCAATAGCTCGACGCGTGCCGCCGAAACGGCGGCCAGTACCACGTCGTAGTGCGCGGCGCGTTCTTTCGCTGGAAAGGTGGCTTCTTCCTGATGGGCCTCGGTAATGCGCGCACGATAGCTGTACTGTTCCAGCAAGCGTGGATGAATCACGCTGCCATCCGGCCCATGCACGAGCGGATGGATGGCGGCGAGCTGCGCGGCTTCGAGCCGTGCCCACGCCTGCGGCTCGGTCAGATGCTGCGCGTTTCGTTCTGACGCGTGGTCCGGATTGATCCATCGAATCAGCGGTCCGATCGTCGTGCCTTGACCAAGCACCGTCACCAGAATCACGGCAAACGAGGCGACCAGGATCAGGTCGCGGCCGGGCATTTCCTCGGGCAAGGAGAGCGCGATAGCCAGCGTGACCACGCCACGCATGCCAGCCCAGCTCGTGACGGTGGCCGAGCGCCAGTCGGGCGTGCCGCCCGCGCGGCGCGCCAATTTGCATACCAGCGCCTTCAACCATTCCATCGCGAAGACCCACACGAAACGCGACAGCACGACCACCGCGAGCACCGCGCCGACGGCTGGGGCGAACGCGGTCAACGCGTCGCCGACGCCGCCCAGCCGCACGATCACGCCGCGCAGCGACAGTCCGATCAGTATGAACACCAGCGCTTCCATCAGGAAGATCACGACTTGCCAGAAGGCCGTGCCGCGCATGCGTACCGCCGCCGAGAAGATTTCATGCTGATGCCAGCCGAGCACCATCCCGCAACTCACGGTCGCGATCACGCCCGACACGTCCAGCGTGTCGCCGACGATGTAGCTGATCCAACTGGACAGTGTGGCTGCGGTGATGATGAGGTAGGCGTCGTCGAGATAACGCAGCAGCTTGACGACCACGAAGCCGATCGCCACGCCCACCGCCACGCCGCCCAAGGCGAGCACGGCGAAGCGTCCGATCGCATGCTGCGCGCTGAAGGTGCCGGTTAGCGCGGCTGCGACGGCGAAGCGGAACAGCACGAGGCCGGCGGCGTCGTTGAGGAGGCTCTCGCCTTCGAGCAGAACCATCAGCCGGCGCGGTAGCGCGACACGTTCGAGCACCGCCTTGGCGGCGACGGCGTCGGGCGGCGAGACGATCGCACCCAACGCAAAGCACGCGCCCCACGGCAGGGCGGGCGCGACCCAATGCACGACCACCCCGACCGTGAGCGTGGTGAACGCGACGGCACCGATCGCAAGCAGCAGGATGCCGCCGAGATTGCCCTTGAACTCGTCCCAGACGGAGAAGTACGCGCCGTCCATGAGGAGCGGCGGCAGGAACACGATCAGGACCAGTTCGGGATCGAGATTGAAGCGTGGCAGACCGGGCACGAAGGCCATCGCGGCGCCGCCGACCAGCAGCGCGGCGGCTGGCGGCAGACGCAGCCGCTTGGCGAGCAGTTCGAGACCGATGATCGCGACGAGCGACAGCAGGACGACTTTGAAGCCCATGACGGACGACATGTTCGGCCTCGGTAAGTGGCTGGGGAATTACTTTTTATCACATGGCGGGCGGGGTGCCTGTGGTTGCGCCGAGACAGGATAGGGCTTTAGCGTCAATCACTTGGGTGGGCTGTGCGCAGGTTGTCCACAGGCTTGCGAACAATTTGTGGGGATAAGTTTGGGGGGGGGCTGGAGGCCGGGACGTGACGACAGCCGATTTTACTTTTTGCTCAGACGGTCCGCGTTCGGACTGAGCGCCTGTGAGAATTTCTTCATTTGCGCCGCCCGTTGTCCTCGTGACGACGGGGTGATAGCCGACAAACGTCTACATCGTTTCCTACATACTGAGTGGTCGGCGGTAAGGCGTTATTTGTGCAAAATGAAGGTAATTGTAATTTTAGGAGTTGTCGGATAGTCGGGATGCAATGCTCCTTATAGGGTGCTTGGGCTTCAAACAAGTACAACCAATAAGGATGCCTATGAAAAGCAACAAAATCACTGAGGGGCCAGCGGGCGTGGTGGCTCGCCTGCTGGTCGCATTCATGCTGCTCGTGGTGGCGTTTGGCGCGAACGCGGCTGATTGCAATGCGGTGTGGGCGGCCACCGGCGCAAAACCAGGCTCGCCCACCTGTCGCTGGGATGCCTATGCCGGCGTACCAGGCGGCATGCAGTACTACAACTGCGTTAGCTTGCCGCTCATCGACGCGTGGTGTGCAACACCGCCTGCTGACCAGCCGGAGGCCAGCTGTCCGGTTGCTGACCCGGTTCTCCCCGGCAACGGAACCGTCACGTTGACCGAGGCTGACTTTGTCAGCGGCGACGACATTCCGATGCAGTTCACGCGAACCTACCGATCGAAGTCGTTGGGTACGACCGCTACCGGGATGGGACCGGTCTGGTTTCATAACTGGCAACGCAATCTGGGCCTGACAAACGCTAACAGCGGTAGCGCATCCAAGGTGTTTGCCTATCGCGGGAACGGCGATCCCATCACATTCAACTGGTCAGCGGGCACGTGGCGTTCTGCAGGTGGCAGTGGGCTCGCGTTGAGCCAATCCGGTTCTGGATGGACGCTCGTCGATCTCAAGACAGATACTGTCGAGTCGTATTCGACGCAGGGTGTACTGCTTTCGGAGAGCACGAAGACTGGATTTGTCCGTACGTTGACCTATGACGGCTCGGGGCTGCTGACGACGATCACGCAGCATGCAGCAGGGACGGATGCGAACAAGGACATTACCCTCCGTCTCGACTATGACGACAAACGCCGTCTGTCACGCGTGAATGACCCGTTGGGTCGGATGACGCAATACGGGTACGACGCGAACGGTAATCTGATTTCAGTTACCTGGCCTGATGGCTATGCCCACCGCTATGTCTACGACGATGTGCGTTTCAAGAATGCGCTGACCGGCGAGATCGATGAAGTTGGCAACCGCATTGCAACGTGGAGCTACGATGCTCAAGGTCGCGCAACGACGGCTAGCCACCCTGATTCGTCTCGCAATGCGCAGTTCAATTACGGGCCTGGGAGCACCTCCATCACCGACAACAAGCGCACTACGACGCTGAATTTCTCTTCCGTCGGCGGAATGCTGCGGCCCACTTCGAGCAGTTCTGCTGATGGTGCCAACAGTCTGACGTGGGATGCGTCCGGCAATTTGCTGAAAGACACTGGTGCAAGCGGCAATACCGAATATGGCTACGACGACGTGGGGCGACCCGTTCGGATAACAGTCAATAGCGCGTCCGGCGCGTCGATTACCACGATCCGATACGCCGACGCGACTAGCTTGCATCCGCTGATCGTAGCGTCGCCGGGTGTGATTCAGTCCTTCGTCTACGACGCTCAGGGCAATACGACCGGTATGAGCGAAACGCCCACTACGGACAGCACGGGGGCAAGCGGGTTTGAGGCGGCAAAGTCGGACGGCACAACCCGTGCATACGGCATGGTGTACGACGCATTTAATCGGCTTACTTTCGTGCAGATGTATGAAGGCGAAGCGTTGGTGGGGCAGTGGAAGGTTGCGCGCGACTCTACCGGCAATGTTTATGCAATCGTACTTCAACAGCAGTTTCCGCAAGCGACGGAAATGGCGTCTCGCGACGCCGCTCACCGAGTTGAATTTGGGTTTAACCCGACCGGCGATTTCAACCTGCACTATGATCGACGCGGTCGTATTGACAACTTCAAATTTAATGAATACGCGAGCCCTGTAAACGGCGGTGTAAGACGCGTTTTCAAGGTCAAGTTTGGCTATTCGCCGAACGGCGAGGTCGTTTCACGTACGGGCACTGTCGCGAAGAATGGCAGCATTCTTGACATGGGTGACGGTACGGATGTCCCGATCTCCAGCCATGAGATTGACGAGTGGATCGACAACTATAACTTCGGTGAAGCCCCTGTAGGACCACCAGCCAATCTTCAGGGCGCGAGCCGGTTGCTCGGCGATAACTTCCTGGGCACGTCGACCGTATGCAGCGGTTGCCATTTTTCCGCTGGTCTTCCGGACGGCATACTGCGCAGCATCGTGTTTGTCTGGCGGCTGATTCAGTATCCGGCAGTCCGCTATGGCATTGGACAGGGCGCAAGAAAGGCTGCAGAAACAATCGAGCGTATCAAGGAGCAATGCAAGCCAGTTGTTAAGGATACGTCGGAGATAAACTTCGGACGGAATGAAAATCAGCTCAACCATACGTTCCGTCACCTTGATGAAGACGGTATCGCGCATCAACCGGTCATTGACGCAATTCGCCAAGATTTGGCCGAGACTAGTGGTGCTAAATTGGCGGTCGGCGACGGAGAGTCCTTTTATGTCACTGTCAATGGCAGGCTGATCGAATATTCGTCGAATCGATTGTCGCCAACTGAGATTAGAGTTGGGTCCATTCGGCCGCAGAAACCGTGATCCTGCCCACTATGGAAGAAAATATGCAACGGTCTTTAGCAAGCCACGAACGTCGGCTACTGGAATTTCTTCTTACCGTGAACGAGTCTTTTTACGGCGCCTACGTTTCAAGGTGGGAGGCCCAGGTTAAAACCTGCACGGTTCATGAAGTCAATGTGCCGTACTGCCTTGCCATCAGTCATGATGAAACTAGATTGCCGAATGGTGGCTACACCACGCTCGCGCGTGATTTGATCGCCATTGACGAAGGCGTTCCGGTGCTCATCTATGCTTATGCGGTGGAGACGCAGTCGGGCTACGTCATCGACTCTTTTTCCATTGACCGTCTTGACGGGGAACCGCTTACCGCCTATCCGGAGCCTGGCGACAGCCTCATGATCATGGAGGCGGGCAAGCGCATAGGCGGGGCAGATTTGCGACACGTGTTCAAGGAGTCGGATCTGCCTCCGCACCGTAAGCTTCCCTGAGCGCTAGCACCGGATCGTGCGGGGAAGCGCCTAAGGCTTACGGACACAAGTCACTGTCTTTAAAGGTTCGGGCCAGCACTTCGGTTCCTCGGGTACGACGGCGCTGGCTCCGCAACGGACGGCTCTCCACGCAGGAAGAAGGCTCCATCGTTTGTCTGGCTTGGCATCTCGGTCCTTTTCGTCTGGCGCGAAGATTCGTGAAATTCTGATACCGCGCACGCGCTTCACGTGGTGCTAGAAATTCTAGGATCGCACGCCTCGGGTCGCATGCCACCGTAACGAGTTTCTCACGCATCCGCTCACAAAGTCCCGACCCCTGCTCACGCATCACCCGCAAGCCAATACTCCCATCACATCAACCACTTGCCTAGGATGTGCGAACGTTGTCCACAGGCTTGCCAACATTTTAGGTGGACAAGTTTTGCCTTCGACGTGCATGGACAATCCACGCCGAAGCCGAAGGCAAACACCACTTAGGTGCCTTAACTCAACTCAACTCAAGTCTTCAACGGCGACGCAGCCACCGCTTCCCGCGACTGCACCTGCAACACCGCATCGCGCTTATCGAGCAGATGCTGCCGAAGAATCGCACTCAGCTTCTTACCGTCCCGCGCTTCAAGCGCCTTCAGCATCTCGTCGTGATCGTGAATCGCGCTGTCCCACTTAGGGATCTGGAAATTCGACCGAAACCTGAGCGCCTGCAATCGCCGATTCACCGCGACATAAGTCTGCCGCAGTGCTGAATTCCTGGCGGCCTCATTGATCTTGTCGTGAATCGCCTGATTGCGGCTGTAATACCCCGCCAGATCGTTCTGCGTACGACACGCGAGCATCGCGTAATGCAGCGCCTTGATTTCGGCGAGTTCGGCAGCGGTCATCCGTTCCGCCGCCAACTCGCCGGAAAAAGCCTCGAGACCACTCATCAGTTCGAAGGTCTCACGCAACTCAGCCTCCGACATTTTCGACACCGACGCGCCGCGATTCGGCGAAATCTCGATCAGCCCTTCGGCGGCCAACACCTTCAGCGCCTCGCGTAGCGGCGTGCGCGAAATGCCGAGCGTTTCGCACAGTTCGCGCTCGTTCAGTTTCTTGCCCGGCTCGAGCACGCCTTCAACGATGAAGCGCCGAATGTGCTCCACCACCGTGTCATGCAAGCGCTGCCGCTCGACCTTCGGCATCAGCGGGGAAGTGGCGACGCCCGCCTCGAAATCCGAATTTTGCATACAAAAGCCCTCAACATCTCATTAGCTCGGATTTTATAGGAAGCTGAAAGATTAGTTAATAGCGCGGGTAAACACCGGTGCCGACACACAATTTTCGCCTTGGGAGCGCCGCCGTTCGTCTGATATAGTTTTTTGAATGCAAAATTCAATCGGAGAAGCCCAATGCTCAAGCTAGACTTTCACCCCGCTGGCCGTCACTTTTTGCAGATCCCGGGTCCGAGCCCGGTGCCCGACCGTATCCTCCGGGCGATGAGCTACCCGACCATCGACCATCGCGGTCCTGAGTTCGGCGAACTCGGTCTGAAGGTGCTCGACGGCATCAAGAAAATCTTCAAGACGCAGCAACCCGTGGTCATTTACCCGGCCTCGGGCACGGGCGCCTGGGAAGCGGCGCTCTCGAACACATTGAGCCCCGGCGACCACGTGCTGATGTTCGAAACCGGCCACTTCGCCACGCTGTGGAAAAAGATGGCGGAAAGCCTCGGGCTGAAGCCGGAGTTCCTCGGCCTGCCGGGCATTGAAGGCTGGCGTCGCGGCGTGCAGCCGCAAATGATCGAGGAGCGTCTGCGCGCCGACACGCAGCACGCGATCAAGGCGGTGTGCGTGGTGCACAACGAAACGTCCACGGGCGTGACCTCCGATATCGCCGCCGTGCGCCGCGCAATCGACGCAGCGGGTCATCCGGCCTTGCTGCTGGTCGACACGATCTCGGGCCTCGCCTGCGCCGACTACCGTCACGACGAATGGGGCGTCGACGTCACCGTCTCGGGCTCGCAAAAAGGTTTGATGCTGCCGCCGGGCATCAGCTTCAACGCGATCTCGCCGAAAGCGATCGCCGCCAGCAAGCAGGCAAAACTGCCGCGCAGCTTCTGGGACTGGACCGACATCGTCGAGATGAACAAGACCGGTTACTGGCCGTACACGCCGAACACGAACCTGCTTTACGGACTCAACGAAGCGCTGGACATGATTCTCGGCGAAGGGCTCGACAACGTGTTCGCCCGTCATGAACGTCTCGCCGAAGCGACTCGCCGCGCGGTCCGTGCGTGGGGGCTCGAAATTCAGTGTGCGGATCCGTCGGTGTACAGCCCGGTGCTTACGGGCGTGATGATGCCCGACGGCATCGATGCCGATGCGGTGCGCAAGCTCATCTACGAACGCTTCGACATGTCGCTTGGCACGGGCCTCGGCAAGATGAAAGGCCGCATGTTCCGCATCGGCCATCTGGGCGACTGCAACGACCTGATGCTGCTGGCCACGCTGGCCGGCTGCGAAATGGGTCTGCGGCTCGCGGGCGTGCCGCTCAAGGAAAGCGGCATGCCTGCCGCTATGGAGTGGTTGAGCCAGCCGACCAAAGCCTCGGGCCTGAAAGCCGCAGCCTGAAGGCACGAGGAGCCACCAACGGCTCGCAAAAAAGGGACTTCCCTGACGAAAGAAGCCGCGCACAGAACGCGGCCCGAACAAAACTGCGATGGTCCCGCGGCGTGAGCCGCGGCCGGGCAACGACGCAGCGCGCCATCTCGGGCCCGCCGTCGACACATGCAATGGAGAGAGACGATGAAGCGGTTTCGTGTGACCAGTGCGACCAGTATCGTTCTAGTGATGCTATGCATCATGTACTTCATCACCTACCTCGACCGCGTCAACGTCAGCACCGCGGCTGCGGGTTTCGGCAAGGAATTCCATCTCTCGCATACGGAAGTCGGCCTGGTGTTCTCGGCCTTCGCGTATCCGTATCTGATCTTTCAGATTATCGGCGGATGGGTGAGTGATCGCTTCGGCGCGAAACGCACGCTGATTTTTTGCGGCGCAATCTGGGGCGTCGCGACTTTGCTGACAGGTTTTGCCGGCGGCCTGGTTTCGCTGCTGGCCGCGCGCGTGCTGCTTGGCTTCGGCGAGGGCGCAACGTTTCCCGCCGCCACTTCCGCGATGGCGCGCTGGGTCGCCAAGGAAAAGCGCGGCTTCGCGCAGGGCATCACGCATGCGGCATCGCGGATCGGCAACGCGGTGGCGCCCGGCTTGATCGTGCTCGTAATGGCGACTTGGGGCTGGCGCGAATCGTTCTATATCTGCGGCGTGTTCAGCTTGTTGTGGGTCGCCGTGTGGGCCATCGCCTTCACCGAACATCCGAAAGATCATCCGCGTATCACGAGCGACGAACTCGCCGTGCTCCCCGCGCCGAAGCCGAAAGCCGCCGGCGTGCCGTGGGGCAAACTGTTTCGCCGTATGTGGCCGGTCACGATCGTGTACTTCTGCTACGGCTGGACGCTCTGGCTGTTCCTGAGCTGGATTCCGCAATACTTTCTGCACAGCTATCACCTGCAACTTCAGAAGTCGGCGATCTTCGCTTCGGTGGTGTTCTTCGCCGGCGTGATCGGCGACACGCTCGGCGGCATCGTGACCGACTGGATCTTCACGCGCACCGGCAGCCTGAAGCGCGCACGCAGCTGGATGGTGTCGGTGTGCATGTTCTTCTGCCTGCTCTCGCTGATTCCGCTGATGTTCACGCACAGCCTGTATCTGTCGATGGCGTGTCTCGCGTCCGGCTTCTTCTTTGCCGAAATGACGATCGGTCCGATGTGGGCGATTCCGATGGACATCGCGCCGGAATACTCGGGCACGGCGAGCGGCATGATGAACACCGGCTCGGCTCTGGCCGCGATCATCTCGCCGGTGGTCGGCGGTTTCCTGATCGACTACTTCGGGAGCTGGGAATTGCCGTTCGTCGGCAGCATGCTGTTGATGGCGATCGGCGTGGTGCTCGCGTTCCGCATGCAGCCGGAAAGCAAGTTCGCGCTCAATGCAGCCGACAAGGCGCACGTTCCCACCGGCATGGGCGTTTGAGCGCACTCCACCTTCCCTCTCTCTTCGCCTTTCACGACATGACCACAGCACTTAGCCGGCTTCTCGCCGACGCACGCCGCAATCACGCCACGCTCGACACGTTGCCGCCGGAGCAAACACCCGGCGACGCCGCCGCGGCCTACGCGATCCAGCACGAAATCCTGGACGCATGCGGCGCGCGGATCGCCGGTTGGAAAATCGGCGCGAAGTCTGAAAGCGGCCCGATCCAGGGCGCGCCGTTGCCGGACGCCGACTTGCATGCCGACGGTGCGCGTTTGCCGCGCGAAGTTTTCGCGCCGTTGGGTCTCGAACTGGAAATCGCGTTTCGCTTCGGACGCCGCTTCGACGTTTCCACCGCGCCGTATAGCGAGGCTGAAGTGCAGGCGGGCATCGGTTCGATCGGCGCGACCATCGAAATCGTGGCGAGTCGCTACGCCGAATGGCCCGCTGTCGACAAGCTCGCCCAGCTCGCGGATTTGCAGAACCACGGCGCGCTGATCGTGAGCGAATTCACGCCGTATCGCGAGGACTTTCCGTTCGTGGCGCCGTCGCTGCATTTCAATTTCGACGGAAACGATGTGGTTAAAGCAACGCCGGCCAATCCGGCCGGCGATCCGCGACGCCTGCTGACGTGGCTCGTCAATCACGCGACGTCGCGCGGCATTGCCGTGACGCCGGAGATGGTCGTCACCGCCGGTTCATACACCGGCATGTTCTTTCCGCAGACGGCGGGCACGGCGAGCGGGCGCATTGAAGGACTCGCGCCGGTGAGCCTCACGCTGTACTAGCCGCTTCCCTGTTTTTGCCATAGGCCGACGATATGACGAACCCCACTTCCGCTTTACTCGTCAAGCCGATCCACCTGGTTCCGTCCGCCGCGCGCCTGACGAGTCCGCTCGCGCAGCATCTGCGCAAATCATTGCGCGGCGACGTGCTGTTCGATGCGGCGAGCCGTGGCCGTTACGCGACCGACGCGTCGATCTACCAGATCACGCCGATCGGCGTGGTGGTGCCGCGCGACCAGGACGATCTGCGCATCGCACTGGAAATCGCGCGCAGCGAGAAAGTGCCGCTGCTCGCGCGCGGCGCGGGCACGAGCCAATGCGGCCAGACGGTCGGCGAAGCGCTGGTGATCGACACGAGCAAGTGGTTGAACAACGTCGTCGCCTTCGATGCCGAAGCGCGCACGGTGACGGTCGAGCCGGGCGTCGTGCTGGATCACCTGAATGCATGGCTCAAACCGTACGGTCTCTGGTTTCCGGTGGACGTATCGACGGCCGCGCAATGCACGATCGGTGGCATGGCGGGCAATAATTCGTGCGGCTCGCGTTCGATCGAATACGGCAACATGGTGCATAACGTCGACGCGATCGATGCGATTCTCGCCGACGGCGGCGAAGCGCATTTCGCCTCGTTGCGTGAAGCGCCGCAAGGCGCGCGCTTGCAGCAGATACTCGCGGGCGTGAAGCAGATTGCCGGACGCGAGCGCGACGAGATCGTGGCGCGTGTGCCGAAAGTCTTGCGCCGCGTGGCGGGCTACAACATCGACGTGTTCGATTGCCAGAACCCGCGCGCTTACAGCGACGACGGCGTCGCGAACCTCGCGCATCTGCTGGTCGGCTCAGAGGGCACGCTCGCGTTCAGCCGGCAATTGACGCTCAGGCTTGCGCCGCTGCCCGCGCATAAAACGCTCGGCGTGGTCAACTTCCCGACCTTCTGGCAATCGATGGATCTGACGCAGCACATCGTCAAGCTGAAGCCGGTGGCGGTGGAACTGGTCGATCGCACGATGATCGATCTGGCGATGAGCAATCCGGCGTTTCGTCCGGTGGTCGGCAAGGCGTTGGTCGGCGAACCGCAAGCCATTCTGCTGGTGGAGTTCGCAGGCGAGGACCGCGACGCGCAACTCGCGTCGCTCAAGCAACTCACGGAACTGATGGCCGACCTCGGTTTGCCCGATTCGGTCGTCGAGATGCCGGACGCGAACGAACAGAAAGCGCTGTGGGAAGTTCGCAAGGCCGGGCTCAATATCATGATGAGCATGAAGGGCGACGGCAAGCCGGTGTCCTTCATCGAAGATTGCGCGGTGCCGCTCGAACATCTCGCTGAGTACACGAGCCGCCTGACCGAAGTGTTCCATCGGCATGGCACGGAGGGCACGTGGTACGCGCATGCGAGCGTCGGCACGCTGCACGTTCGGCCGATTCTCGACATGCGGCGCGACGGCGCGCAGAAGATGCGCGCGATCGCCGACGAAGCCGCGGCACTCGTGCGCGAGTACAAGGGCGCGTATTCCGGTGAACACGGCGACGGACTGTGCCGCGGCGAATGGGTCGCGTGGCAATACGGGCCGCGTCTGAATCAGGCGTTCAGCGAGATCAAGGCGCTGTTCGATCCGGACAACCGCTTCAATCCCGACAAGATCGTGCGTCCGCCGAAGATGGACGACGCGCGCAATTTCCGCTTCGCACCGGGCTACAAGGAGCATCGCATAGAAACGGCGCTCGACTGGTCGGCATGGAATGTCGAACGCGATCCGCTGACCGGACAGGAGACCTTGCCGGGCAGTGGTAACGATCTATCCGGCGGTCTCGCGAAGGCCGTCGAGATGTGCAATAACAACGGCCACTGCCGCAAGTTCGACGCGGGCACCATGTGCCCGAGCTATCGCGTGACGAAGGACGAGCAGCACGTCACGCGCGGACGCGCAAACACGTTGCGCCTCGCGATTTCCGGTCAACTCGGCGAAGCGGGACTCGCGAGCGACGACGTCAAGGAGACGCTCGATCTGTGCGTCTCCTGCAAGGGCTGCAAGCGCGATTGCCCGACGGGCGTCGATATGGCGAAGTTCAAGATCGAGGCGCGGGCGGCGCGCGTCAAGCGTCACGGGCTGCGTCTGCGTGACAAGTTGGTGGCTTTTATGCCGCGTTACGCGTCGACGGCGAGCCGCATGTCGGGTTTGATGGCGCTCGCCGATAACGTGCCGGTGCTGTCGGCGTGGTTCAAGCGGGCTGTGGGCTTTGCGCCCGAGCGTAGCTTGCCGCGTTTCAAGAAGTCATTTTTGGCCGACGCGATGCCGCCGCGCAAAGCAGCCCAAGGCGCCGCGCTGAAAGAAGTGCTGCTGTTCGTCGACACGTTCAACAACAACATGGAGCCGGAGAACGCGCGCGCTGCGCAGCAAGTGCTGGAGGCCGCGGGTTACACGGTGCACTTCAACACGCGCCAAGGCGAGCGGCCCGTGTGCTGCGGCCGCACGTTCCTCGCGGCGGGTCTGGTCGATGAAGCGAAGCAGGAAGCGCGGCGCATGCTCGATCTGTTCAAGCCGTTTGTGGAGCGCGGCGTGCCAATCGTCGGCTTGGAGCCATCATGCTTGCTCTCCTTGCGCGATGAGTTCCTGCATTACGGCTTCGGCGAAGAAGCGCAGCTACTCTCGAAGCAGGCATTCCTATTCGAAGAGTTTCTGGTGCGCGAGGAAAAGGCCGGACGTCTGCAGCTTGCGTTGAAGCCGTTGGCCAAACAACAGGCGTTGGTGCATGGACATTGCCATCAAAAAGCCTTCGACGCCTTCACGCCCGTGCAAACCGTGTTGAAGTGGATTCCTGATTTAAAGGTATCGACGGTGGAATCGTCGTGTTGCGGAATGGCGGGCAGTTTCGGCTACGAGGCCGAACACTACGCGACGTCTCAAGCGATGGCGGAGCTGTCGTTACTGCCGGCGGTGCGCAAAATTGACGGCAACACGCTCATGGTCGCGGACGGCACGAGTTGCCGGCATCAGATCCACGACGGCGCGGGCGTCGACGCAATCCACGTGGCGCGCGTGCTGGCGATGGCGTTGCGGTAATCGCAGTAACCACAGTAACGCAGCGAGCGCGCCGGCCCGCGCTCAGGCGGCGATAGCCTGCCGATACGCAGTCGGCGCGACACCGACACTCTCGCGGAAACGGTGGCTGAAATGGCTGGCGTTCGCATAGCCGCATTGCTCGGCGACCTGTGCGAGCGGCAGCGTCGTGGAGCGCAATAGCGTGCGGGCGCGTTCGAGCCGCTGCTGCGCGATCCACGCAGCGGGTGGCAATCCGAACGAGGTGCGGAACATGCGCGCAAGATGAAATTCCGACAACGCCGCCACGCCGGCCAGTTCGCCGAGCGTGAGCGTCTGCGAGAGATGGCTTTCGATATAGTCGTGCAGCCGCCGGCGAGTCGTGACCGACAAACCGCCTTTGAGCGACGCATCCGTGCGGCGCACGCCTTGCGCGCGCAACAGCAGACTCAGTACCTGATGCGCAGTCTCATTGGTGCGCAGCAAGCCGTCGGGGTCCTGCCAGTCTTCATTCGCAAGCGATTGACACAACGTGGCGATGCGGGCGTCTTCGAAATACGTGCGATCGGCGAGTGTCAGTTCGCGCGGCTCGAGGTCGAGTTCCTGAACGGCGCGCTGCGTGAAGTGCTCCGGAAGGAAGTACAGGTGCATGAAATGCATGTGGCCGCGCACCCACCAGCGTGATTCGTGGTCGCCGGGCAGCGCACAGAGCCGCGACGGCGCACCATAATGGCCCGGCATTTTCTGACGCTCGGTGCGATAGCCGCCGTCCAGATAGCACGACAACGTGTGATGGCCGGGCCGCTCGTAGACGGTCTCGGCTTCTTCCGTGTCGCGAGTCCAGACAGCGATGGCCAGCCGGTCGCCGAGCCACGCGAAGCGGTCCAGATTCGCATTGGCGCTGCTCAGCGTGTGACACACCGACTGAAGGCCGAACGGCGAGTCAGTGGGGTGGGTCGCGTGGGCGGGCGGTCTGGCGTTCACGAAGCGGGCGAAATACTTGTCATGACTGAATAAGCGTCAGTATACGGCCGCCCGCGCGCGGCGGCTTGCCACTCCGAAAAAGTGCGCAATCCTGGACAAGTGCGGCCGGCCTGGCTGCGGCATAGTGGGCTTCCGTATTTGCTGCTGCAGGGTTGACCATGAATTTGTCCCTTTATGCCGCCACCGTTCTGATTTGGGGCACCACGTGGATCGCGATCAAATGGCAACTGGGGGCGGTGCCGCCGCCGGTGTCCATTGCATGGCGTTTCTGGATCGCGGCGCTGGTGTTGTTCGCGTTGCTGCGTATCATGCGTCGGCCGATCTGGCCGCCGCGCGCTGCATGGCGATTCCTGGTCGCGCAAGGATTGGCGCTCTTCTGTCTGAACTTTCTGTGTTTCTACTACGCTGAACAGGTGGTGCCGAGCGGCCTGGTGGCGGTGGTGTTTTCCACCGCGCCGCTGCTGAATTCGATCAACGGCCGCCTGTTCATGGGCCGGCCGCTACAACCCACGGCGATTGCCGGGGCGGCGTTGGGGCTCGTCGGCATCGTTTGTCTGTTCGTTCAGCAGATGACCGGACACCTCGGCGATCATGCCGCGTGGTTCGGTCTCGGCATCGCGTTTCTTGGCACCCTGTGTTTTTCGGCCGGCAATCTGTTGTCGAGCCGGATGCAATCGATGGGCTTGCACCCGTTCGCCACGAATAGCTGGGCGATGCTGATCGGCGCAGGTGTCTTGACGGTGGGAAGCGTATTGGCCGGCTTCTCGTTTGCCGTCGAGCCGTCCGCGCGTTATCTCGGCGCGCTCGCGTATCTCGCGATCTTTGGTTCGGTGATCGGCTTCACGGCTTATCTGATGCTGGTCGGGCGCATCGGACCCGAGCGGGCTGCTTACTGCACGGTGTTGTTTCCGATCGTGGCGCTGGCAGTATCGACGGTATTCGAAGGCTATCAGTGGTCCGCGCTGGCCGTGGTCGGATTGCTGCTGGTGGTGGCCGGCAATCTGGTGGCGTTCGATCTCACGCGGCGTATTTTTGTGCGGCGGGTGCGGACTTCTTGACGACCATTCGTGCGCGCACAGCGGCGCGCCAGTCCGCTGCTGTGCAAGAGTGCCGGAGAGACGCCGTTTGCCAACGCGCCCGTAGATCAACGGTGATGAATCACTTTGACCCGGCCGCACCTGCGAGTGTTTGAGGTGAGTATTTTCGGGAGCTCAAAAAGTGGTGAAGGAAGCCACGGGTGAGCTTTTTCGGGAGTGCGGAAATCACGCAAAAATCAAAGCCAGCACTCTCACCAACTCCTCCGCATTAACCACATGGGTAGACGAACCCATCCAACGCCCGTATAATCCCAGCACCCTAACCGCGAAATCGCAGCTAAATAAGCCAAGTTAGAAGGGGTTGAATGCAAACTGGCAACACTTGCATCAGGCCCTGTCGCCGGTAAAAAGCCGGTATTCATAGGGGGCCTCAAATCCCCGTCGGACAAGCAGCCCAGCGCTGCTGCCCAACATCATCGATGGATCTGGCACCAGTTTTGCTGACTGGTCCGCCACCGAAGGCGAAATCCCATCGCCTTCGCGCCGGGCACAAACAAACTCCCGGCACCACTCGGTTCACCTCGCGGCATCTGCCGCGTCCCGAACTTCCCATTCGCAGCGTCATCTCGACGCCTGTGCGGCGCGGCTATTTCCGCGCGTCGCTCGAACAAGGAGGCGCATCTTCATGATTCAACGTCCTGCCAGACTGATCGGCAGTCTTGTAGCCATCGGTGTGGTCGTCGCGTTGCTGTGTCGTGCGATCGACCCCAGCGCGCTGCATCAGTACGCGCCCGATCTCGTCTACTACACGAAGCGACACCTGCTGCTCGTCGGCTATTCGATGGCTCTCGCGCTGCTGGTCGGCATTCCCGCCGGCGTATTGCTGAGCCGCCCGTCGTTCGCGCGCCATGCCGAACGCTTCATGCAGATCTTCAACATCGGCAACACGATTCCCTCGCTGGCCGTGCTGGCGATCGCGCTCGGTATCTTCGGCATCGGCGATATTCCGGCGCTTGTGGCGCTGTTTCTCGCGTCGTTGCTGCCGATCACGCGCAATGCCTACGAAGGCATGAAGAACGTCTCGCCAGCGCTGCGCGAAGCGGCGCGCGGTCTCGGCATGACGGGCTGGCAGTCGCTGTTGCGCGTGGAGTTGCCTAATGCCATGCCGATCATCATCGGCGGCGTGCGCACGGCACTCGCGATCAACGTGGGCAGCGCGCCGCTCGCCTATCTGATCGGCGCGGACAGTCTCGGCACGCTGATCTTTCCCGGCATCTATCTGAACAACCAGCAGCAGCTTTTGCTCGGCGCGGCGGCCACCGCGATTCTCGCGCTCGTGCTGGACGGCATCGTCTCGGCCGGCAGCCGCTACCTGCTCGCGCGACGCGGGGTGACGGCATGACGAATCTGTTCAAACGCAGCCGCTGGATCGCCGCCGGCGCATTGCTCATCACGAGTATTCACGCGAGCGCGGCGACACTCGTACTTGGCGGCAAAAATTTCACCGAGCAGTACGTTCTTGCCGAGATCACATCGCAGTATCTGCGAGCGAAGGGCTACACGATCGACGCCCGCACCGGTCTCGGCAGCACGCTGTTGCGCAGCGCGCAGGAGAACGGCCAGGTCGATATCACGTGGGAATACACGGGCACTGCCGCGATCGTCTACAACAAGATCACCGAAAAGCTCGATCCGAAGACAATGTACGAACGCGTGAAAGCGCTCGATGCAAAACGTGGCCTCGTGTGGCTCAATTGCTCGCCGCTGAACAACACATATGCGCTCGGTCTGCCGCAGCAGCTGGCGCAGCAAACCGGCATCCGCACGATTTCGCAGCTCGCCGCGAAGATGGCGGCCGAGCCGAACAAGAAGCACGTGTTCGCGATGGATGCGGAGTTCGCCAATCGTCCGGACGGCCTGAAGCCGCTCGAAGCCGCCTACGGCATGCAGTTCAGCCGCGCGGAAACGCGGCAGATGGACCCGGGCCTCGTCTACACGGCGCTGCATAACAACCAGGTGCCGATCGGGTTGATCTACACGACGGACGGCCGCGTGAAGGGTTTCAACATCGTGCCGCTCGAAGACGACCGCCACTACTTCCCCGCGTACAACGCCACGCCGGTGGTGCGCAAGACGACGCTCGATCAGAACCCGCAACTCGTGCCGCAATTGAACGCGCTGTCCGACGCGCTGAACAACGACACGATGCTGGAAATGAACAAGCAGGTCGACATCGACGGCAAGCCGGTGCGCGAAGTCGCGGCGGAATTCCTGCGCACGCACAAGCTGCCCTGAGCGGAGATCTACTTTATGACTGTATTCGACTATCTATCGGCCAACTGGCCTGAATTGCTGCAACTCACCGCGCAGCACGTGTGGCTGGTGGGGATCGCGGTGGGTTGCGCGATTGCCGTCGGCGTACCCTTGGGCATCCTGATCAATCGGCACGAGTGGCTCGCCGCGCCGCTGCTGAGCATCGCGACGGTGGTGCTGACCTTGCCGTCCATCGCACTGTTCGGCTTGATGATTCCGGTGTTCTCGCGCTTCGGCCAGGGCATCGGCGCGGTGCCGGCGATCACCGCCGTGTTCCTCTATTCGCTGCTGCCGATCATGCGCAATACCTACCTCGCGCTGCGCAACGTCGACGCCGGCATCAAGGAAGCGGGCATCGGCATCGGCATGACGGTGTGGCAACGGCTGCGGCTCGTCGATTTGCCGCTCGCCGTGCCGGTAATTCTTGGCGGCGTGCGCACGGCCGTGGTGATGAACATCGGCGTGATGACGATCGCCGCAGTGATCGGCGCGGGCGGTCTCGGCACGCTGATCATCCGCGCGATCGGCCAGAGCAACATGATGAAACTGTTGGTGGGCGCCGTGCTCGTGAGCGTGCTCGCGATCGTCGCCGACCTGCTGCTGCAAGCGCTGCAACGCTTGCTGACCCCGAAGGGAGTACAAAAGACATGATCGAACTCGACAAACTGACCAAGACGTTTACGCAGAAGGATGGCCAGCAGGTGAAGGCCGTCGACTCGGTGAGCCTGACCGTCGGCGAAGGCGAAATCTGCGTGTTTCTCGGCCCGTCGGGCTGCGGCAAGACCACCACGCTGAAGATGATCAACCGTCTGATCGCGCCGACGTCGGGCCGCGTGCTGATCAACGGCGAGGACACTTCGGGTCTTAACGAAGTCGAATTGCGCCGCCACATCGGCTACGTGATCCAGCAGATCGGCCTGTTCCCGAATATGACGATCGAGGAGAACATCACGGTCGTGCCGCGCCTGCTCGGCTGGGACAAGAAGCGTTGCCGCGAACGGGCCACGGAGTTGATGTCGATGGTCGCGCTCGATCCGAAGCAGTACCTGAAGCGCTATCCGCGTGAACTGTCGGGTGGCCAGCAGCAGCGCATCGGCGTGATTCGCGCGTTGGCCGCCGATCCGCCGGTGCTGCTCATGGACGAGCCGTTCGGCGCGGTCGACCCGATCAATCGCGAGTCGATTCAGAACGAGTTCTTCCAGATGCAGCGCCAACTGAACAAGACCGTGATCATGGTGAGCCACGACATCGACGAGGCGATCAAACTTGGCGACCGCGTCGCCGTATTCCGCCGCGGTCAACTGGTGCAATACGATCATCCGGATACGCTGCTGGCGCATCCGCGCGACGAGTTCGTCGGCGCATTCGTCGGTCAGGACAGCACGTTGAAACGCCTCTTGCTGGTGAAGGCCGGCGACGCCGCCACCCAGCCGGAAACCGCGCATGCCGACATGCCGGTCGCGCGTGCGTTCCAGATGATGGACGACAGCGACAGCCGCTATCTGACCATCGTCGACGACAAGCAGCAGGCGCTCGGCTACGTGACGCGCCGCTCGGCGCGCGTGGGCCAGGGTGTGTGCGGCGATCATCTGTCCGCATTCAAGGCGACGGTCAGCGCGGACGAGCATCTGCGCATCGTGCTGTCGAAGATGTACCAGTTCAACTCGTCATGGATGCCGGTGCTGGATGCGGACGGCCGTTACGTCGGCGAAGTCACGCAAGATTCGATTGCGGATTATCTGAGCTCGGGCCGCTCGCGCCGGCAGACAGGGCAGGCCGCGATCGTGTCACCTGCCGTCGCCGCGGCGGAAGCAGCGGCCGCGCAAGTCGCAGCGGCTCAACACGCGTGATATCGACAGGCTAGTCAAGCTGCACGAGCGCCTTCGCTCCTTCGCGGAGCGAAGGCCGCCAAACCTGCCAGGCCCGCCAGCACCGCCGCGCTTGCGTACGTCACAAAGCCGATCCCCGCGACCCACCACAACGCGGTCGACACACGCGGCGCCAGAATCGTCGCCGCACCCGCCATGGCGACACCGAGCAGCCCGCCCGCTTGCCGCAACGCATTCAACACGCCCGAGGCCACGCCGGCCAATTCGCCGGGCACCTGTTCCAGCACGGTCGAAATCATCGGCGCAACCGACAACGCCGTGCCGCCGCCGAACACCGCCATCGCCGCATACGTGAAGGGCCAGGGCGCGCGCCATTCCAGACTGATGGCCATTGCCGGTACGGCGACAGCCGCGAGCCCGAGTCCCGTGGTCATGAACTGCGTGGCGCTGAAGCGTCCGTGCAGCTTGCCCGACAGCACGTTACCAAGTGACAGGCTGCCGGCGAGCGGCAGCAGCGTGAGGCCGATCTGCCGGGCGTTGAAGCCGAATTCGCCGTGCAGATACAGGCTCAGTACGAACAGCAAGCCGAAATAACCGACGTAGACCAACGTGCCCATCGCATTCATCGCGACGAACACGCGGTTGCTAAACCACGCGACCGGCACCATCGGATCGTGCGCGCGGCGTTCGACGGCGATCAGCGTCAGCGTGGCGAGCACGGCGAGCAGCGCCGCGCCCCACACCTCACGCGATGCGATGCCGCGCGACGGCAACTCGATTGCCGCGTAGCAGAGCGCGCCCAACGCGACGATGCTCGCCAGTTGCCCGCCCCAGTCGAAATGGCGACCGACGCTGCGCGTGGAGTGACGCACCACGACAAAAGCGCCGGCAAAGGCGACCAGGCCGGTCGGCACATTGATCAGAAACGCGCTACGCCAGCCGAACCCTTGCACGAGGATGCCGCCGAGCACCGGCCCGACGGCTGCCGCCACCGAAGCAATGCCCGCCCACACCGCGATTGCGCGGCCGCGTTCGACAGGGTCGTCGAACGTGCTTCGCACGATGGCGAGCGAAGCCGGCAAAAAAAGCGCTGCGCCGCTGCCCTGCACGAAGCGCGCGGCCACCAGCGCGCCGACGTTCGGCGCGAGTCCGCACGCCGCCGACGCCGCCACGAACAGCGCAAGGCCCCACAGATAGACGGCCTTGGCGCCGAAGCGGTCGGACGCGATGCCGCCCGCCAGAATCAGCGCGGCGAAACTCAGTGTGTACGCATCGACGATCCACGCCAGGCCGCCCACGGACGCGCCCAGGCTAGCGTGCATCGCCGGCAAGGCGACATTGACGATGGTGGTGTCGAGCACGGCCATGAACATGCCGCTCGCCACCAGCGCGAGCGTGAGGCGCGCGCGCCTCGCGGCCCGCGGCGCTTCTTCGGCACGTTGCTCAGGCCGGGCGGTTTCAACTGTGCATTCAGTCATCGAGCGTTTCCCTGACAAAGCTGTGAGTCGGTTTAATCGCCGAAGTCTAGTCACCCGCGCGGCTGCAACAAAGCAGTGATTTCGCATGCATCTGATGCAAAATTGCATGACGGAGGGAGCGACCAATGATGAACTGGGACAACGCCAGATTTTTTCTCGCCGTAGCGCGCGCCGGCACATTGCGCGGCGCGGCGCTCAAACTCAATGTCGATCAGGCGACCGTCGGCCGGCGCATCGTCGCGCTCGAAGAGGCGCTGTCGGCCACGCTGTTTCTGCGCACCCCGGCGCTATACGTGCTGACGCCCGCTGGCGAAACGCTAATCGGGCCGGCCGAAACGATGGAGCAGGCGGCTTTGTCGATTGAACGGCGGGTTGCCGGACTCGACGATCAACTGGCCGGCACGATTCGCGTCGCCACCACCGACTCTCTCGGCAAGCGCTTTGTGATGCCGGCCATCGCCAAAATGCGGCGCGCCCATCCGGGCATCGAGATCGTCTGCGTGACGTCCGCGCAGATCACCAATTTGACGCGCCGCGAAGCGGATGTGGCGATCCGCACGCTGCGGCCCGATGCGCCGGATCTGATCGCGCGCAAGCTCGCGCAACTGGAGGTCGGCATTTATGCGTCGCGCGAGTATGTCGCGGCGCGTGGCGAACCGCGCGAAGGCGAGGCTTTTGAAGGTCACGATCTGGCGATGTACCAGCAGCCCGCCTCGCCGTCGGCGTGGGCGGCGCTGTGCGGCGAGCCGACTTCGCGTGGCCGCCTCGTGTTCCAGACGCAATCGACCGCCATGCTGTTCGAAGCGGCGCTGGCCGGCTTCGGTATTGCGGAACTGCCGCGTTTTCGCGCCGACTATGAACCGGAACTGGTGCGTGTCATGCCGCATCGATCCGAACCGTTCGACGTGTGGCTCGTCGCGCACGCCGATCTGTACAAGACCGCGCGGATGCAAGTGCTGATCGCGGCCGTGGCGGACGAGTTCGCGCAGGCGCGTTAGTGCGTGTTAGTGCGCGGTCGTGTCGAGCGCGGCGTCGCGAGTCGAGTCGAGCACCGGCCACGGTGATGAATCGACCGGCGGCGCGGTGGCCGTTCTCACCATGCCGGGCGCGCTTTCAAATACCTCGACGAGCCAGTCGACGAAAGCCCGCACGCGCGGCGAAATCTGGCGGCTCTTCACATACGTCACTGAAACGGGCACCGACGCGGGCCTGCACTTCGGCAACACTTCGACCAACTGTCCCGACGCCAGATACGGCGCGGCAACCGCGCGCCCAGGCTGAATCAGGCCGAGGCCCTCGAGTCCGCAGGCGAGGTAAGTGTGTTCGTCATTCACCTGGATGAAGCTGTCCACTTTCACCTTGCTCGCTCGCGCCGCCACGCTGAAGTCGAAGTCCATGCGGCGGCCGGTTTGCGTCGACAGCCAGTGCACGGCGACGTGATCCGACAGATCGTCGAGATGGCGCGGCTCGCCGAATCGCGCGAGATACGCAGGGCTCGCGCAGGTCACGCGCTCGATCAAACCGAGCCGGCGCGCGAGCAGACGTGAATCCGGCAGCTCGCCTAACTCGATGCTGCAATCCACGCTCTCCCCGACCGGATCGAGCGAGCGGTGATGCACGCCGAGCGCCAGTTCCATATGCGGATGCTGCGCATGAAACGAGGCCAATGCGGGCACCACGATCGACGCCGCGATCATGCCCGGCATCGCCACGCGCAAGCGGCCGCGCAAATTTTCCGGCCGGTTGAAAAGCCCCGATTCGACTTCCTCGATCGCCGCGAGAATCTGCGCGCAGCGTTCGTAATAGGCGGCGCCTTCGGCGGTCAGCGTGACCTTGCGAGTCGTGCGCACCAGAAGTTGCACGCCGAGCAGCGACTCGAGCGCCTGCACGGTAGTCGTCGCGGTGGCGCGCGGCACTTCGAGCGATTCCGCGGCGCGCGTGAAGCTGCTCGTATCGACGATGCGCACGAAAATCCGCATGGCCTGCACGCGATCTATCACGATGCTTCTCCGGTTGGGCGCGGCTGCTGGCGCATCAATCCCGCCGCGAGTAGCGGCGCGATCGCAAAGATCGCGAACAGCCACAGCGCGGTCCGTTGCGCGCCCGGCAGGGCGGCCAGCGTGGTGAGACCCGCGCCGTTCGCGACGAGACCGGCGAGCGCCGAGCCCAGCGCCATCGCGAAGAGTTGAATGGTGGTGATCGAGAGCGATGCCAGGTTCTCCTCGCCGGATCGCGCGGCGGTGAACACGCGCGTCAGCAGATGCGGCCAGCCGATCCCGACACCCAGCCCGACGCCGACGAGCGCCGCGCAGAGTGTCAGCGTTCCGCTTACGCTGTCGAACAGGCCGGCTTGCGGCATCAGCCACGCGAGCGCGGCGAGACCGAGCGCTTCGACGATCGGGCCCGCGCGGCTCAAGCGTTGCGCGGCGACGGCGGAACGTCCGGCGCTGAACATCGAACCGCACGACCAGCCGGCCGCCATCAAAGCGGTCAGATAGCCGGCCGCGAGCGGCGAACGGCCATGAATCGTCTGCAAGAAATACGGCACGAAGATTTCACTGGTCACGCCAATGCCGAGCAGGCTCATACAAGCATATATGCCGCCGATGCGCGTGCGAATCGAATATGAGCCGCTCGGCAACAAGCGCGCACGCGTGCTGTCGCGTTCGAGTTTCGCGAGCAGCCAGACGAAGCCAAGGCCGGCCGAGACGCCGATGGCGTTCCACACAATGCTCTCGCTCAAGGCGGCAAGCGAAATCACCAAAACAGATGCGCTGAGCAGCACCACCTTGAGCAACGGAATGGGCGCCGCCGCGCCGGTCGCGTGCTTGCCATCCACCTCGTGATGCACGATCACGGCGAGCAGCAAGATGGCCGGCAGCAAGACCCAGAACGCGAGCCGCCAGTCACCGAGTTCCGCGAAGACGCCGCCGAGTGCGGGCCCGCACAACGTGGCGACGCCCCACATGCCCGACACCAGTCCCATCGCGCGAGGCCACAGGCGCTCTTCGAACACGACGCGAATCAGCGCATAGCTGAGTGCGAGCAATATGCCGCCGCCGAGGCCTTGCAACGTGCGCCCGGCCAGCATCCACGGCATGGACGGTGCGCTCGCGCAGGCCACCGTGCCCAATGCGAATACGGCGAGCGCGCTGAAGTAAGCGGCGCGGGCGCCGAGCACCGCGAGCAGGCGCACCGACAACACCGAACCCAGAATCGACGCGACCACGAATAAGGTGGTGTTCCACGCATACAGTTCGAGTCCGCCGATGTCGTGCACGACCGAGGGCAGGATCGTCGTCGCGACGTAGACGTTGGTGGCGTGCAGCGCGACGCCGCCGGCCAGACCCAATGCCCGCCAGCCGTTGCTGCCACTGAGAAGATCGCTCCATGCGGGCGCATTCGATTGCAGATTTTTCATGTCGTGGACAGCCGTGCGAGGCTGGCTTATTATGCAAGTATTGACTTGGATAATAATGGCGCTTCATGAGATATGCAAATGAAAGCTTGGAAAATTCACCGGGCGTCGCGTTGCCTGCGGCGACAGCCGCGCCGGTGGATCGCATCCTGAATCTGCTGAAAGTGCAGGGGCCGTTGTCGACGGCATCGATCGCGAGCGAACTCGGCATCACCGTCGAGGCGGCGCGCCAGCAGATCCAGAAGCTGCTGAGCGGCGGATTGGTAGAAGGACGCCAGGCTTCGCAAACGAGACCTGGGCGACCGAGTCAAAGCTGGGCCTTGACGGATGCGGGCAACGCGCGCTTTCCCGACACGCATCCACAATTGACGGTGCAATTACTCGGGTCGATTCGCCAGCTATTCGGCGAAGCGGGACTCGACAAGTTGATCGACCAGCGCGCCGTTGAAACGCGCGCGAATTATCTGGCGGCGCTCAAGCCGGTCAAAGGCCTCAAGGCGCGGCTCGCGAAGCTGGCGGAGATTCGCAGCGCCGAGGGTTACATGGCGGAGTTGCAGAAAGACGGACGCGACTGGCTGCTGCTCGAAAACCATTGCCCAATTTGCGCGGCGGCGCGAACCTGCCAGGGATTTTGCCGCACGGAGCTGCAGCTCTTCGCGGAGATCGTCGGGGAAGACGGATCGATTGAACGCGAGGAGCATGTGCTGGCCGGCGCGCGTCGCTGCGCTTATCGCATCCGCGTGAATAGCAAATAGCACCGCATTTGTGCGCGAGCTTATGCGCTTCGGATTGTTTGGACAATTCAACATTTAGCTAGAATTTTTTATCAATATATTTTTGATTTTTCTATGCGAGGATAAAATGCCAACATTTACGTGTGCGCGATTGCCCATCGATCCGCATGCCTGCGAATGCGCGCCCGACACGCCGACCGTGTGTGCTTCGCACCTTGCAAGGAAATACCGTCGTGACATTGTTCTCTCGCCTGGGCGTGGCAGCTGTTATCTTCCACAGTCTTATTCCGCTGAATGCGTCCGCGCAATCGCAACTCAATTACACCACTTCCTGGATCGGCAATAGCTTTGGTTTCGGCGACGGCAAATGGATGCAGCAGGATATCCAGGCCATCAGCGTCGGTGCCGACGGCACCGTCTACACCAACGCGCCCTGGGACGAAAGCGGAAGCGAAATCGCAGCCTACCGCGCGGGCGACAAGATCGCCGTCGCCGGTTCGACGCATGGCTGGGGCGCGGCCGGTGGCGACGCGGTCGCGGTGAATCACACGTACCTGTATGCGGCGATGTCGATCGGCAACGAGAGTAACGCCCTGGTCGGCGCGGATTATCCGGCAGCCAACCTGACGTGCTACGGCATCACGCGTCGCACACTCGCCAATCTTGCGACCGGCGCGCCGTTCAGCGGCGGCATCGGCAATAGCGCCAATGCGACGAAGAACAGTTTTCTGCCGCTCGATACGGTAGCGACCGGCACCGACGCGAGTATTCGCGGCATGGCCGCCACCGACAGCGAACTGTATGTGGCCGATACCTACGCCAACCGGATCGTCGTGTTTGACGCGAATTCGATGCAGCGCTTGCGCTCGTGGAACGTAACGTCGCCGGGACGCATTGCAGTGGATACCGATTCGACGCTGTGGGTGATGAGCGGTGTCTCTTCTGGAAACCTAACGATTCAGCACTATGCGGCAAATGGCACCGCGCTCGCCGGTACATTGACGCTGCCCGCGGGCGCCGTGCCGGCCGATATCGCGGTTACGCCGGCGGGGCAAATCCTCGTCGCGGACAATGGTCCGTCGCAGCAGATTCTTGTCTTCAACAAGGACGCCAACGGTCAACCGCAAGCCGCCGCGGCGATCGGCACGCGCAACGGCATCTTTCACGCGGTCAAGGGCGTCCCTGGCAATTGGCGTTTCAACGGCATGACGGGCATCGGCGTCGATCCCGCGGGCAATCTATATGTCGCGCAGAACGGCGAAGGGCCGCGACCGGTCGGATCGGCATCGGTTGGACAAGGCGCGGTGCTCGAAAGCTACGTGTACAGTTCGCACGCCTTCAATTGGCGCCTGTACGGCCTGACGTTCGTCGATAGCGCCGCGTTCGATCCCGCCACGCCGAATTCCGTCTACACAGGCTCGAAGCGCTTCACGCTCGATTACAACCAGCCTGTCGGCCACGAATGGTCGTACGCGGGTTTCACGCTCGATCGTTTCGACTATCCGGACGACCCCGCGTTTCATGAGCCGCGCGGCGTGCGTGGCGAGCCGATGGTGCGTCGAATCAACGGCCAGCCGTTTCTCTACACGCTCGATCCGGGCGCGCATTACTTGAACGTTTATCGCTTCGATGCCGCGCACGGTGAAATGGCGATTCCGTCCGGCCTGCTCGCGCAAAATCCGCTGCCGGGCACATGGCCCGCCGCACAGCCCACGTATGGCGAATGGCTGTGGCGCGACAGCAATGGCAACGGCAGCGTCGACGCCAGCGAGATCAGCAGCAATCCGTCGACCGGCAGCACCGTCGGCAATGGTTTCTGGTGGGTCGACACGCCGGGCAATGTCTGGCTCGCCACGCCGTTGAGCGGCATCCGCGAAATGCCGTTGCAGGGTCTCGATTCCGCTGGCAATCCGATCTACACGTACGTCAGTTCGAAGATGTTCGCGATGCCACAACCGTTCACGCGGATAGCGCGGATCGTCTACATCGCGGCGACCGACACCATGTACATCTCCGGCTTCACCAGCGCGATCCCATGGGATGCGACGCATTGGAAAGAGGCGGGCCCGGTGCTCGCGCGTTACGATAACTGGAGCTCCGGCACGCCGACGCAGCAGTACACGATTTCGCTGCCCTGGAACACCCAAAGCAATCCGCAAACGACCACCGTGGGCGTCGCGGTAGCGGGCAACTACATCTTCGTGGCGGAGCTGTACACGCAGAAGGTGGACGTGTACGACGCGCGCACCGGCCAGGCGGTCGGCTACATGACCCCGGGCGCGAGCGTCGGCAACACGAGCGGCTGGGTGGACGTGTATCTTGGTATCAGCGCGGTGCAGCGCGACAATGGCGAGTACGTCGTCCTGCTCGAGGACGACGCCCGCGCGAAAATTCTGATGTATCGATGGACGCCTTAACGCAGGTCGCGTTCGCTCCGTTCACGAATGGACGGCAACGCACGATCGGTATATAACAACATGAAAGGATGGCTTGTTCACCGCTGCATCAACAGGAGCGAAGTTTCATCATGACGCAAGACGTAACGCCTAAGCCACCCACGGGCGACCGGCCCGATCTGGAAAACCTCGACGCAGCGCTCAGTCACGTGGATCAGCAGGTATCGTCGGGCAGCATTGCGTCCGGCGCCGCGAAGGGCATTCTGTATAGCCTGATCGAAACGCTCGGCACGTTTGTCGGCGACCCCGATCTGCCGGAGCATGCACGTTCGGGTTACGAGGGGCTGCTGGAAGCCGCTCGCGAGCTACGCGCGAGGCTGGATCACTAAAGGCATCGGCGCGCTGCCCGTGGGCGGCGCGTTTCGCATCGGCATGCATGCCGATGTCGAACGGCTGTTGCTCCTGTTTGGTGTGACGGCATAACGCGGCTGCGATTCATCATCGCATTCGCCCGCTGCATTTCGGCGCCGCCGCTGTCTATGATAAAAAGGCGCACTGTCTCCAACATTGCGCCTTTTTTATGCTCTCTGCGTCTGCTATCGCGTTGCTGGCCGTCGGCATTGTCGTCGTGCTGATTACGCCCGGCCCCACCAATACACTGCTTGCCGCGGCCGGCTTGCGCCAGGGTGTGCGGCGCTCGCTGCCGCTGATCGCCGCCGAACTGGCCGGCTATCTCGTCTCGATCTCCGTGTGGGGGCATTTCCTTGTCCAGGCGGCGCATGCGCTGCCCTGGTTGCCCTCGCTGTTGCGCGTGGCGGCCGGCTTGTACATCGCGTATCTCGCCGTCGATATGTGGCGCGCGGCGGTCGCCTTGCCCGACTCGGCGCAGCGGGCGAGCGGCATGCGCACGTTATTCGTGGCGACGCTGCTCAATCCGAAGGGCTTGCTGTTCGCCGGCACGATCTTTCCGGCTATCGCTTTCGCGCACCTGCCCGCCTACGCCTTCTCGATGCTGATGTTCGCGTGCCTGCTGGTGCCGATCGCACTCGCGTGGATCGCGTTCGGCGCGGCGCTCGGCAGCGGCAGGCTCACCTGGCTCAATCCGGTGAAGATGCAGCGCGGCGCTTCGATCGTGCTCGGCGTGTTTTCCTTGTCGCTTGCTTGGGCGGCGCTGCATTGAGCGCGGCCCTGATGCGGCGTTCAGGCGGCCACGCTGTCGCCTAAGGCGTCGTCGACGCTTAGCGCGTCGAGCCATTCGGGCGGCGCGGAGGTGATTTGCAGTTGCGGCGTGCCGTGCCAATCCGCGCAGCGCTGCAACGCGCGGCGCAGATCGCCGGCGAGACGGGCGCTCAGACGCACGCCCGGTTCGATGTGCAGCGACTTCAACTCGAACACGCCTTGGGTCCGGTGCGCTTTCGCATCCACGCGGCCGACCAGCCGGCCGCGGCTCAGCAGCGGCAACACGAAGTAACCATATTTGCGCTTCGCCGCCGGCGTATAGCATTCGATCGCGTAGTCGAAGTCGAACAGTGCCGCCGCGCGCTTGCGATCCCACACCACCGGATCGAACGGCGACAACACCGTAGTGACCGTCGACGAGAGCTTGCCGCTTGCGGCATCGTCGAGTATCGCGGCGAAGTCTTGATGCACGTACGTGTCCTGCTTCCAGCCTTCCACGCGCACCGGGATCAGCTCGCCCTGGTCGGCGAGCGCATGCAGTTCGTCGCGGTACGGACGGCGCGGCAGCCGGTAGTAATCGGCGACCCAATCGGCGCGCGCGACGCCGAGCGCGCGGCAGGTGCGGCGTAACACGGCTTCGGTCACGGTGTGCGCGGGCGGCAGATCGCGCGCGTCGTCCCAATCCGGCAGCACGCGCTCGGTCAGATCGTAGACGCGGTGAAAATTGCGCCGCTCGGCCACCATCAGTTGCCCAATCGCGAACAGCACTTCCAGATGGCGTTTCTCCGGCTTCCAGTCCCACCAGCCGTTGCCCTTGCCCGCCTCGCGGGCGAAATCCGCGGAGCGCACCGGACCCGTCGTGCGAATGTGCGCGAGCAGCTTCTCAATGTCCTTGCGATGCTTCTTGTGCCACTCGACCGCGTACTTCCAGCCCATGCCGCTCGGATCGAGCATGCGATGGCGCAGCAGGCCGTAGTCTTCGATCGGCACGAAACAGGCTTCATGCGACCAGTATTCGAACAGCTTGCCTTCGGCGAGATGCTCGTCGAGCCATTGCTGCGGATAGGCGCCAAGCCGGCTGAACAAGACGAGATAGGGACTGCGCGCGACGACGTGAATCGTGTCGATCTGCAATTGCGCCATGCGGCGGATCGTGTCGAGCACGTCGGCCTTGACGGCTTTGCGGCGCGGCGGCGTCAGCAAACCTTGTGCGGCCAGATGCAGGGTGCGTGCGGCGGAAAGCGAAAGAGTCTTCACGCGGGCGTCGATCAGTGAGTGACTGCGATGGGGGCGGACACAAGGCCCGGCCTAGATTAGCAGCCGCTACTGTAGCGTGAAGCGCCCAAACTTGCCTTTACCACCCACGGCCGTGATGCCGATCCCAGCCGCGATGGCGGCCATGATCGTGGTGCCAGTGGCGGCCGCGATAGTAGTCGTCCCGGTAGCCGTAACCGTAGACCGGTTGCGGCGCGTATACGACCGGCGGCGGCGCATAGTAAACCGGCGGCGCCGCGTACACCGGCCCCGGCGTGTTGACGAACACGCCGACGTCCACCCGCGCCGAGGCGGCAGTCGATGCGCAGGCGGCGGCAAGGCCGAAGGCGGCGAAAACGATCGCGCGTTGGATCATGCTTGTCTCCAGTGTCGAAAGAACCGGTCATTCGCTGTCGAATGGCTGACGACAATATTACGAGACAGAAAGCAAGCCAGGTGCAACCAGTTGAAGGCGTGTGTAACAGCAGGTTACCCGCCGGCGGCTGCAAGGCCGGCGGGCGGTTCAGAGCATTCAGGCGCCCAGCGGGACCGCTTCTCCCGCCGACACCGCCAGCAGCTGATGGATCTGCGCGACCACGGCGGCGCCTTCGCCGACGGCCGCCGCCACCCGTTTGGTCGAGCCGGCGCGGGCGTCGCCGATTGCGTACACACCCTCGACCGTCGTCGCGAGATCGCAGACCGACGCGCCGTCGGCGCTCGTGCCGGTCAGCACGAAGCCTTTCTCGTCGAGTTCCACGCCGCACGTACGCAGCCAGTCGGTATTCGGATCCGCACCGGTGAAAAGGAACAGATGGCGCGTGTCGAAATGATCGGTGCCGTCGGGCAACGGCTTTTTCAGGGCGACCGACGACAAACCGCTTTCGTCGGCATCCAGCCGGCCGATCTCCGAGTTCGGATGCACGAACACATTCGGCAGCGAGCGGATCCGGTCGATCAGATAGCGCGACATGGTGGCTTCAAAACCGCTGCGCCGGATCAGCACGTGGACCTTCGCCGCATGCGTCGCCAGATAGACGATCGCCTGACCGGCCGAGTTGCCGCCGCCCACCAGCACGACTTCCTGGCGCTTGCACAGCTTGGCTTCGACCGGCGACGCCCAGTAGTAGACGCCGCGTCCCTCGAAGCGGTCGAGCCCTTCGAGCGCCGGACGCCGGTAGACCGCGCCGCTCGCGATCACAATCGCGCGCGCCGTGATATGGCCGCCGCACTTCAGTTCCAGCCGATGCGGCCGCTCCGCGCAATGCAGCGCCTTCACGTTGACCGGAATCGCGACGTGCGCGCCGAATTTCTGCGCCTGCACGAACGCGCGGCCCGCCAGCGCCTGGCCGGAGATGCCGGTCGGAAAGCCGAGATAGTTTTCGATCCGCGAACTCGCGCCGGCCTGGCCGCCTGGCGCGCGGCTGTCGAGCACGATTACCGACAGGCCTTCGGAGGCCGCGTACACCGCGGTGGCGAGCCCAGCCGGTCCGGCGCCGACGATCGCGACGTCGTATACATGCGCGTCGTCGAGATCGGGCAGCAAGCCGAGGCACGTGGCGAGTTCCGGCATGCTCGGATGACGCAGCACCGAGCCGTCCGGGCAGATGACCAGCGGCATGTCTTCTTTTTGCGCGGCGAATTGCTCGATCAGACGCAATGCGTCTTCGTCGCGTTCGTCGATCACGGAATGCGGATGGCCGTTGCGCGACAGGAAGCCTTGCAGCATGACGAGCCGGGCGTCGCTGCTATTGCCGATCAGGATCGGCCCGCCCGCGCCCTTTTCGATCAGCGACACGCGCCGCAGGATTAGCGCGCGCATGATGCGCTCGCCGAGTTCCGCTTCGGCGACGATCAACGCGCGCAGCCGCTCCGGCGGAATCAGCAACGCTTCCACCGAACCGAGCGCCATGCCGTTGACCAGCGCGGGTCGTCCCGACAATTGACCGACTTCGGCAAGGAAATGCCCGGCGCCATGTTCGTTGATCAGTACTTCGCGCCCGATGCCGTCGCGCTGATACACTTTCACGCGCCCTTCGAGCACCACGAACATGCCGGGACCGGTGAGGCCGGTCTCAAACAACAGTTCACCGGCCTTCCAGTGGCCAATCTCGCCGAACTTGCGCAGACGGCCGATTTCCGCGCAGGTGAGGGCGGGGAACATCTGATGCATGCGCGTCGAGAGCGACGAAAACGGCGCGTCGGCGACGACGTCCTGCTGTTGCCCTACCGCTTGTTGCACTTCAGGTTCTTGAGTCGAAAGCATTGAACCGCTCCTTCGGTGTTCATTGATGGATCGAACGAGAGGCGAAGCGGCGCGGCGCCCGAAGGCGCGAATCCAGGTGCGCTGCTTGCGCTACACGGCCTTCGGCGCGACGTCGTCGACCGCCACGTCGGGCGGCGGCGTGTTGGGCAGCGAATCCACCGCCTTGCCCGAGTCGCGCCAGGCTTCCATGCCGCCGCGCAGCGGCAGCACATCGGAGAAGCCGGCTTCGTTCAATTGCTTGGCCATCCATGCCGCGGAAATCTCATTCGGGCAGGAACAGTAAATCACCACTTTTTGATCGTGCGGATAGGTTGCGACGATCTCGTCGAGTTGCCGCTCGTCGGCGAATTGCGAGCCCGGAATGACGAACGGATCGAGCGCACGCTTCTCGTGCGAACGGATATCGAACAGCACCGGCGTTTTGCCGGCCTTCACGAGCGACGCCAGTTCGTCGACTTCGATGCGCGCGGTGGCGAGCTTCGAAATCAGCTGACGCCGGCGCATCCAACGATATGCGGCATACGCCAGCAGCAGGCCGACGGCGACCAGCGCGGCCGTGCGGCCAAGGCGCCCGGCCATGGCGAACAGCATGTCGATCTGCCTCGCGAACAACGCGCCGATGATCAGGCCGGTGCCGGACCACAACGCCGCGCCAATGCTGTCGTAAGTGAGAAACGTGCGGTAGCGCGTGCCCATGGCGCCCGCCATCGGGATCGACACGATCGACAGTCCCGGCACGAACTTGGCCACGGCCAGCACGCGCACGCCCCAGCGGCCGAAAAAGCGTTCGGTCTTTTTTACGCAGGTGTCACGCGAGAGTGACAGGCGGCAAATCGTTTTCAGCGTATTGCCACCGTACATACGGCCAGCGAAATACCACGCACTGTCGCCGATCAGCGTGGCGAATATCGACAGGATGAGCACCGGCGCCAACTGCGTGCCCACGGAACCGGGATGCATGGCGGCCATCGCCCCGAACAGCACGAGCGACGGCATCGCCGGAACTGGCAGACCGATCGAGGCGGCGAGCACGTTCACGAACACGAGCGCCGGCCCATATTGCTCGACGAGATCATGTAGCATTGGCTTACATCCGCAGCCCTTTCGGGCGCGGCGCAGGTAGGGAATGCGAAGGAGAATGCAAGGATTATGGACGCATTTTCAAGACGTGCAAACGCCCTGAAAAGATGCCCTTTACTTGGGTATGGAAAGCGCTATCTCAAGTACGCTGAACCGCTTGAAAGACGCATTAGTTGCGCGACTTGAACAAAACGGAAAAGGCGTGAATCTCGCGCGGCGTTGCTGAAGCGGAAATAATGCCCGATTGACGTGCGCAGACGCCCGCTCAGCAAGCAATTTGAGGCCGGTGATGCTGAAGCGGCACGCGGCATTCGCACTGAAAGTGCAATGCCGCGTGGCGGATTTCATTGACGATGATTGTGCTGTTCGCCCGGCAATTCGGCGCCGTGTGCGCGAATCGCGGCAATCAGTTCGGCTGGCGTGATTTCGTAGCGCACTTCGCGGTGTATGCCTGGCTTGCGCTCATCGACTTCGATCAAAAGAATGCCTTTGCCGTCTTCTGTCGATTCGAGGCGCAGCGAGCGAAGTTCGCGCGCCGTTGCGTCGTCGTATTCGGTGAGCAGGGCCATTGACCCGGAGGACCCGGTAGTGCGCATCGAAGTTGTCCTTGTTCCGTTGTTGATCGAACCATTGTACGGGCAGGATGGTGCGGCGTCTGTCTCGCCACCGTCACGCTTCAGGCAGTTGCCCGCATGGTTGCCGCGCATTTGCCCGTTCACCTGCCTGCGTGCCTTACGCCGCCAAGCGTGTTGACTGGCGTGGCCCGCCGGGCAACGCATGTTCGTGACGTCCCGCCGTAACAACCAGTTTAACGCGACTCCCGGCAACGACGGATGCATTTTTCGTGCCCCGTGACGGTGCGATTCTTCTTCTTGACTGTCACGCTGCTGACGCGCGCTCCGGTTAGGGGAAATGGGCGGCGCGCGGCGTGGTTCGCGCCTCGCGCATTCTGTCCAGATCGCAGATTTCGGCAACGCGCAGCGGTGCGTCGGCGGCGAGGAAAAACTCGTCGAGCTGCGGCGGGGCGGCCGGTGTGCCGCTCAGCATCGCGTGAACTTGCCCGCGATGATGGATCTGATGGACGAAAACATGCGGCAGTACGCTGCCGACCTGCTCGCGTTGCACGCCGATCGACGGGCCGCGGTCGATCTGGACTTCGCGTTGCAGATCGTCGTCGGTGAGCGATTCACAGAAGGCGAGCAGTTGCTGGTCGCTCCGCGCTTGTGCATCCCACAGGTCGGCTGCGCGCGGATAGGGCAATTCGTTGTCGAAAATGGTGAGGCCCGCGCCGCCGCCGATCAGCGCATCGAAGTAGTAACGGTCCACCAGAAGGATGTGATTCAACGTGAGCTGCAACGACGGGAAGAAGCTCACCCTGAGCTCGGCGAACGCTTCGTCGGTCAATGTGAGGCAGGCGCGGTAGAGGCGCAGGTTCGACCATGCGTTGTTGCGCGCCATGGCGGTGAGGTGCGAAGACAGCGGATTGACGCGTGGCGAGTCGGAAGGGGTCACGTCGGCCTCCGGTGGCGGGAATCGGCAGGAGGGTGCGCTTGCGCGTCGTCGTGGGAACACGTGGCGCGAGAATGGATGCGCTGCCTGTCTAGCGTAGCATCGCTTGGCGCGAGGCATCGACGTGCGGCGAGTTCGTGAAGACGCGCTCCCGTATTCCCTCACCGTTTCACTTATCCGCTGCACGGGCCACGGGCGGCAACGAATGATCCAAGCCAAAACCTCAACCGTCCTCAACTGCGCACATCAGCGTCAGCCCAAAAAAATAGGCCCGTCCACGGAGGGGGCGGGCCGCTAAACGCCGTTGTTACTCGGGTCAGCCTGCCCTTGCAAACAACTGGGCGCTGACGGTGCCATCGTGCTGCGTCAATACTGGACTGTCGAGGTGGGAGTAACGCCGATCTATCAGATCAATGCAGCTTCTTCCTGCTCGACATCGTGTGCGGTGACTGGCGCACGCTGTCGTTTGATCTCAGACGCCGACGTTTGCGCCGCATCAGCGGTGAACGCCTGACGCTTCGTGCCGGCGGCGCGTCGCGCCGGCGCTGCGTCGGCGACGGTGAACAGACGCACCGCTTCATCCAGCACGTCCGCTTGTTCCGCCAGACGCTGCGCGGTGGCCGCCGCCTGCTCGACGAGCGCCGCGTTCTGCTGCGTGGCGCCGTCCAGATGCGAGACCGCCTGGTTGACCTGGCGAATCCCTTCGGCCTGCTCGCTGCTCGCGTTCGCCACGTCGACGATGATCGACGACACGCGGCCTACCGCCTCGTCGATCACGCGCATCTGCGACGTAGTCCGCGCAACCAGTTCGGTGCCGGCCGCGACCTCGGTGGCACTCGCTTCGACCACCGACTTGATTTCCTTCGACGACGCCGCGCAGCGTTGCGCCAGCATGCGCACTTCGCTCGCGACGACCGCGAACGAACGGCCTGCTTCGCCGGCGCGCGCGGCTTCGACCGCGGCATTCAGCGCGAGGATATTGGTCTGGAACGCGATGCCGTCGATCACGCCGGTAATGTCGGCGATACGCCGTGATGCCGCGGTGATGCCGGCCATGGTCTGCTCGACCTGGCCCGCGATCTTGCCGCCGACCGCCGCCGCCGCCTGGGCGTCTCTCGCCAGATCGAGCGCGCGCACGGTCGCGTCGGCGTTGGCCTGCACGGTAGTGGTCAACTCTTCCATGGTCGCCGCGGTTTCTTCAAGCGACGCCGCCTGCAACTCCGTGCGTCTCGCGAGATCGACATTGCCGCTGGAAATTTCGCGCGCGTTGTCGAGCATGCCGGTGATCTGAGCGCGCACGTCGTAGACGATGGCCGCGAGATTCGCCTTCAACTGGTTCAGTGCTTGCAGCACGTCGCCGAGGTCGTCGTGGCGCGCGATCTGCAGATCGGCGGTCAGATCGCCGGCGGCCAGACGCGTGGCGAATCCCGACATGTCGCGGATCGGCGCGGCGAGTTGTCGCGTCAGCACCTGCCACGACACGATACTGACCGCCGTGGTGACGCCGAACGCCATCCAGAACGGCACAGGCGGCGCGCCTTCCCATGCCGCGAGGCCGGTGAGCAGCAGCGCCAGCGGCGTGATCGCGTAACCGATTGCCGCACGCGTGGCGACAGGAAGGCGCATCAGCGCCTGCAGACGCCCGAGTACGCCGGTGCGCACCACCACGCCGCGGCGCAACTGCACGCCGCGCGACTCGCCGCTGCGCATGCGTGCGTACAGCGCTTCGGCGGCACGCACCGCGTCGCGTTCCGGTTTCACGCGCACGCTCAAATAGCCGACGACTGCGCCTTTCTCGACCACCGGCGTGACGTTGGCATGCACCCAGTAGTGATCACCGTTCTTGCGGCGGTTCTTCACCAGCGAGGTCCAGGGACGGCCATCACGGATCGTCGCCCACATGTCGGCGAAGGCTTCGCGCGGCATGTCCGGATGGCGGATCAGGTTGTGCGGCTGGCCGATCAGTTCGTCGCGCGTAAAGCCCGAGACGGCGATGAAGGCCGGATTGCAGTACTCGATGCGGCCGGTCAGGTCGGTCGCGGAAACAAGCATGTGTGACGACGGGAATTCGTACTCGTGCCCGGTGACAGGCTGGTTATTGCGCATGGCTTTCCTTGCTGGTGCTAGCCCGCGCGTGGGCGCGGCGCTTACATGGTTGCAAGGAATATCGGCAATTAACCCCGCAGTCTTGAGGGTTTCCCAGTAAACCACTCAGGTTTAGACCGGATTGAGCCGTTAATGCAGGGTTGTTTGACGCAGCGTGAATGGCTGCATGAAACGGTGCCGGATGCGTCGCGTGATGCGTTCAAAAGGTCTACACTGCGCCCGTATAAGGGCTGCAGACGCATCTCGCCCCTCGATTTCGCAGCGGTCTGCCCGCGCGAATCCGCTACTCACGCGAGCTGATGCAGAAGATCCTCGATCGTACTCAAGAGTCGTTGGCGCAGGCTTTCGCCACGCTCGCGCAGAACGCGAAGCGCCAACAGCGCCTGTATCTGGCGACGATCGGTTCGCTGATGCTGATCGTGCTGATTTTCGCGCTCGTGCTGGTTGTCGTCGCCGGGCTCAAGCAGCTCGACTATCGTCGCACCCTCGCGTCGCAGAATGCCACCGACATCTCCCTGCTCTTGCACCAGGAGGAGTCGTTCCTGCGGCGGGCCGAGTCGACGCTCGACTATTACTATGGCGCGGCCGGCGCGCGGGGCCCCCCCCCCGCCATACAGCAAGCGATTCTGAAGACCGGCGCCGCGCTCGGCAAGATAGATGGCGTCGATTCAGATTTCGACATGGTGGTCGGCGAGGCCACGCGCAACGCGTGGGGCCCGCAATTGGGCGAGAAACTCGGGCGCCTCTACGAATCGGCGCAATCGACGCTAGTGACCCAGCAGGCTTTTGAACTGCGGCAACGGGCGACGCTGATCGGGCTGAACGAAGACTATGCGGCGATCCTGCCTTCGCTGGCGCATCCGCTCGTGGGTCAGGCCGGCAAGCCCGATCAGCCTGCTACCCCTGCGCCGCAATCGACGATCGTGATCTTGCTGCGCGAGACGATCGAGCGCCAGCTTGAGGCGCAAACCGGCAAGCGCGTGCCGGGAAAAGGCGAGCGCGTCTGGCTGGGACCGTACCGCGATCCGCTGCAGAACCGGCCCGTGATTTCCGCGGTGAGCGCCTACTATCACGGCGACACGCCGACCACGCTAATCAGCATGAACATATCGCTGGACGCGCTCGCATCGCGTATCGCGCCACCTGACAACGAGGGCGTGAATCTGGTGATGACGGCGGACCGCCGCATCGCCGTGTCGTCGACGCCGCTCGACGGCCCAATGGTCAACCTGCTGCAACAGTCCGTAGCCGCTACGCCAACCCACGTCTTTCACTACGGCCGCGAAGGCGCGATTTTTCACGTGCCGCTGGGGCCGGGCTTTGGCCTCCTGGTCGGCTACATACCATGGAGCGCGCTGACCGTCGCACTTGGCTGGCAACTGGCAGCGATTGGCAGCCTGACGGCGCTCATCCTGCTGGCGATTGCGCTGATGGCTCGCTATTTCGGCCTGCGGCTGTTACGCAATTCGTTTGCGGAGACGTCGCGCGCGCTGCAAAGCGAAACCCTCAACCATATTCTCGTCAGCGCGACACCGGTTGGGTTGTGCATTGTCCGGCAGAGTGACTATTCAGTCCTGACCACCAACGCGCTTGCAACCGAGTTGCTCGGTATCGAGGCCGACGGCAGTCGGCTCCCGCCGCATATCGTCAGCGAGTTTCTGGCTCGGGCGCCGGAGCAGACGCCGGCCACGGCGTTCGCGCGGGTGGCTGCATTTGTCGCGCCCACGCAGCCGGCGCTGGCGCCGCCGCAGTCTCCGCATCAATCGCAAACGGGGCAGCAGGCGGAGCCGCAGTCGCCGTCAGACAAGGGCGGCGGCGCGCCCTCGCGGTTTCTGCAATTCATTTACGCGCCCGCGCGTTACGCTGGCGAGAACGTGCTGTTCTGCGCGATTCTCGACGTCACCGCGCAGACCATGCTCGAGCAGCAATTGCGGCACGCACAGCAAACATCGGAGGCATTGATGCGTGCGCGTACGAATTTCTTTGCCGCGATGAGCCACGAAATCCGTACCCCGTTGAACGCGCTGCTCGGCAATCTCGAACTATTCGCGCGTACGCCCGGTCTCGAGGCGCATTCGCAACGGCTCGCCACATTGGACCTTGCAGCAGGTGCGCTGCGCCGCGTCGTCAACGACATTCTCGACTTTTCGAAGATCGATGCTGGCGAGATGTTGCTGGTCAGCGAACCGTTTCGTCTCATCGACGATTTCGAAAACATCGCCCTGTCCTATGCACCGATGCACGGCGACCGCGCGATCCGTTTCTATGCGCTCTTGTCGCCGACGCTCGACCAGACCTTGATCGGCGATCGCATGCGTATCGCGCAGATCGTCAACAACCTGCTGAGCAATGCGTTCAAGTTCACCTCGACCGGCAAGATCACGTTACGTGCCGAAGTGACGGACGATCCACCGGACCGCGCAATATTGACCTGTCGGGTCTCCGACTCGGGTGCCGGCATGAACGGGGAAACGCTGGCGCGGCTCTTCAAGCCGTTCGCGCAAGGCGAGCTGGGTGCTTCGCGCGGTGCCGGCGGCACCGGACTCGGCTTGGTGATCTGTGCGCGCTTATGCGAGCTGATGGGCGGCCGGATTGCCGTGGATAGCGTGCCCGGCGTGGGCAGCGCGTTTCGCGTGACGATTCCGCTCGCCAAGCCGCCCGTCGATTCGCTCGCGCCGGCGGCGGTTCCCGAACCGCGTGGGACGGTGCTCGTCCTGTCACAGGAGCAGGAAGCCGGCGAGTTGATGGACCGCTGGCTGAAGCGCGGAGGCTGGGCGGGACATCTGGTGACCTCACCGGCCGTTGCGCAAGCGTGGTTGCGCGTGAATGCTCCCCCTGATCTGTTGATCGTCTCCGGCGAATACGATCTCGAGGTGATTGCCACGCTGCGTGCTTTGCGGCCGGTCGGCGTCGTGTGGATCACGCGTAGCGGCCCGCATCATCCCGAGGCGCGCGGCGACGGCGTGCTCGAGGTGACTGAATTCAGCCGGACGGCGATTCTGTCGGCGATCGAACTGGCGCGCGAGGGCACGTCCGCGACTTCGGCGCCGACCGCCGCATGGGCAGGGGCTGATTCGGTGGGAATCCATCCGACGCTGCGAGGTCTCCCGGTCCTCGTCGCGGAAGACAATCCCTTGATCCAGAATCTGATCGCTGAACAGCTGGTCGAGTTGGGATGCGTGCCCACGATCGCCCATGATGGCAAACACGCGCTGAGGTTGTTCGAACAGACAGGTTTCGAGGTGGTGCTGACCGACGTCCACATGCCGGAGATGGACGGTTACGAACTGCTGGCCGCGCTGCGCAAGTTGCGTGAGACCGTGCAGGTGCTCGCCTTCAGCGCCGTGGCCGAACATGAGGAGGCGCACAACTGGCGCGAGCGCGGCTTTAGCGGGTATGTGGCCAAGCCAGCGTCGTTGAGCGAGTTGCAAGCGGCGTTGCTGGAGGTGGCACCGGCTTCGGCACCACCGCAGGTGGCTCCGGAGAACGTAGCGCCTGCCAAGGCGATGGCTCCCGCTCCCAACGCAGGGAATACGCTCAGCGCGGACGACAAGGCGCGCTACTCAGCGATGCTCAAGGAGCACTTGCAAAAAGATCTGCCGAGGCTGCTCGCCATCGTCGAAGAGGAAGACGTGCAGGCGTTGGCCGGTTGGGCGCATAGCGCGAGCGGCGCGTTTGTCGTCGTGCAGGAGCCGCAGTTCGTCGACCAATGCCGTCGGTTGCAACGGCTATGCAACGACAGCGGACGCTGGATCACCGAGATGGACGAACTCGCGATCTCGTTGCACGAAGCCTTATCCGATCACTATGGACTCGACGAGGAGTCGGCGCATTGACCCGCCATTCTGCTTTGCCGGCTCAACCTGGCCGTTTGACGATGAAATCGATTTCGACCAGCGCGTCGCGCGCCAGAGCGGTGACGCCGATGCAGGTTCGCGCGGGCAGCGCATCGGCGGGGAAGTAGGCGCGATAGATCTCGTTCATCGGCGCGTAATCGCGCTTGAACTCGGTCAGGAAGATGCGTGCGGCCACCACGTTTTGCAGGCCGAGGCCCAGCCCTTGGAGCACCAGCACGAGATTGTCCATCACGCGCTTGGTTTGGGCGACGACACCTTCGGGAAGCGGTGCGGCGTCGTCGGTCGGGGAGGTCGGCATCTGGCCGGTCAGGAAGACCCAGCCATCGGCCTCGGCAGCATGCGAGAACGGGCCGACCGGCGTGGGTGCTGAGGGAATCATCCAGAAAGAAGGAGCTGAGTTCATGGCGGGGTGTGCTGGGCAAGATCGGATGTCGGGATGACAAGGTAACCGATCAAAACTCCCGATGCCGACGCGTTGCCGGCATTGCTGGAGACGCCGACATTGAAGTTTGATACCCCGCGAAAGTTTGGATAATTGCTCGGTGAATTTCCGGGCCTAGCCATCTCCTCGCGATTTGGCGGAAGGGAAGTTTGGCTGGACAAGTTGCCGGAGACACCTCTCTCGGCTGCGGCGTTACATTCGCCGACCACATGCGCAATCTGAAAACACGGATTGGCGGTGCGGGAACTGTGAGCCACCCGTTCCCGCGACGAATGGTAGGCGTGAACCGCGCACAAAGCAAAAATGATTTGTAGCTGACGTAACCGTAATGTAGATTACGTAACATGAACGAAATGACCGACTGGTTACTCCTCGTGCTCACGCTCCCGACCGACAACGCAACCGCGCGCATGCGTTATTGGCGCGCCTTGAAAACCAGAGGCTGCGCCGTCTTGCGGGACGGGGTGTATCTGCTTCCGGACGGAGAAGGCGCGGGTGGCGAGATGGGAGAAATGTGCGAGGGTATTAGCCAGGCGGGGGGCACAGCCTATCTGATGCGGTTCCCAAGCCGCGATGCGGTGCAGGAGCAGGAATTCCGGGGGCTGTTCGACAGAGCCGACGAATATGCGACGCTCCGCCGGTCACTCGACGAAACTCGAAAGTCGCTCGCGAGCCTTGCGCCTGCGGACATCGCCAAGGTCCTGCGAAAAACGCGAAAGGAATTTGAATCACTTTCGGGTATCGATTTCTTTCCGAACGAAGCGACGGCTCGTGCTCAGTCAGCCTGGCAAGACTTCGTCACAGCTGCCGACGCGGTGCTGTCCCCCGGTGAACCCCATCAGACCGAAGGCACGATAAAGCGTTTTAAGCCTAGCGAGTATCAAGGCCGTGTTTGGGCCACCCGTCGGCGGCTGTGGGTCGACCGCGTGGCAAGCGCATGGCTCATCAGGCGGTTCGTCGACCGCGACGCCCGCTTCGAGTGGCTCGCCTCTCCGGATGATTGCCCCCCGGACGCGGTCGGCTTTGATTTTGATGGCGCCACTTTCACGCACATCAATGAACGCGTGACCTTTGAAGTTTTAGCGGCCAGCTTCGGTATCGACGAGGAGCCGGGTGTGGCAGGGCTCGCCAGCATGGTTCACTCGCTCGATGTCGGTGGCATCGCCGTTCCCGAGGCGGCCGGATTTGAGGCAGTGATGACAGGCGCCACACAGCGCGGCCTGAGCGACGACGAACTGCTGAACGAAATGAGCCAAATGCTTGACTCGCTGCTCGCGCATTTTGCTGCGGCGGAAAAGGGAGCAGCCAAGCGACGGAGGTGAACGGGCCTCAGAATGCTTCCGCAGTTGTTTTCTCCGTTTAGTGTCCGTTGCCAATCACCATGGAAAAAGCCAGCGTCACAGTCACCGCCCACGCGACTTACAACAACGGTCTGGGGTGATGCCGCCGTGGTACCGGCACACCGCTGAACATTCAATCGCAAGCTGAAGCATTCGGAGTTTCAAGTGCAACAAAGTCAACTGGCGCAAGATAACGAAATGAGCAATCAGCGCATTCAGGCGGTCGAGTCGGTGACCTTCGGCCAGGCGCTTTGGTACTGGCTCAAGCTAGGCTTTATAAGCTTTGGAGGTCCGGCCGGGCAGATTGCCATCATGCATCAGGACCTGGTCGAGCGAAAACGCTGGATTTCTGAAAAGCGATTCCTGCACGCATTGAACTATTGCATGGTCCTTCCCGGACCAGAGGCGCAGCAGCTTGCCACCTACATCGGTTGGCTGATGCATCGCACTTGGGGTGGCGTAATTGCAGGAGGCCTCTTCGTCCTGCCGTCGCTTTTCATCCTGATAGGACTATCCTGGGTCTACATGGCCTTCGGCAGTGTTCCGGCTGTGGCAGGCGTGCTTTACGGCATCAAGCCGGCGGTCACGGCGATTGTCGTCTTCGCCGCGTACAGGATTGGCTCTCGCGCACTGAAGAACGCGTGGCTATGGCTAATTGCTGCGGCAGCATTCCTTGCTATCTTCGTAGCCAACGTCCCGTTTCCTCTCATCGTTCTGGTGGCCGGCATCATGGGTCACTTTGGAGGTAAGTACGCTCCATCCAGATTCGTAGTTGGCGGAGGACACAAGTCGGGTGACAAGGCGTTTGGTCCCGCACTGCTTGACGACGACACGCCCACCCCGCGACACGCGCTCTTCACATGGAAGCGATTCACTGTCGTGCTTGCGACCTTCATGCTTATATGGCTCGCGGCCATCGCGGCACTTTCACTCACCTACGGCTGGGCAGGAACACTGACGCAAATGGCCTGGTTCTTCACGAAAGCCGCCCTGCTAACTTTCGGCGGCGCGTATGCGGTGTTGCCGTATGTCTACCAGGGTGCCGTCGATAACTACCATTGGCTGACCGGACTGCAGATGATAGACGGCCTGGCGCTCGGAGAGACCACGCCTGGACCGCTCATCATGGTGGTTTCCTTCGTCGGCTTCGTTGGTGGCTGGACCAAGGCAGTGTTCGGACCGGATGCAATATTAGCCTCTGCTGTCGCCGCATCCATCGTCGTGACGTTCTTTACGTTCCTGCCGTCTTTCCTGTTCATTCTGCTCGGCGGTCCCTTCATCGAAACGACCCACGGTAATCTGAAATTTACTGCGCCGTTGACAGCCATCACTTCCGCTGTGGTTGGCGTCATCGTGAACCTCGCCGTGTTTTTCGCCCTACACGTGTTGTGGCCACATGGCATGCAGGGCGGATTCGAATGGCCCTCGCTGCTTATCGGTGTGGCTGCCGGTATCGCACTGTTCCGGTTCAAGGTCGGGGTGATACCAGTCGTGCTTACATGCGGTGTCATCGGACTCGCACTGAGACTGTTTGTTTGACTGTGACCGCAACCATTTCCAGGCCGAAGTTATCGGTCAAACTCCTTCGTTTGCTCGGCTTCTTCAAACTTCTTGCCCAGACCTGTTGGCACGAGAATCAGAGACCGGTCCGTTGGGTCATAGTTTTCGGACAACGTGAACGCTTCAGAAATGATTGTTTGCACGTCCTGCCGCAGCATGGTCACGTCGAAAGGTAGATTTGCCGCGAATGGGTCCCAGTCGAAGCAGCCAACAACCGCGGACTTCCACGCGTCAGGCGACAACGTCGACGTGAACTGAACCACCCCTTCAAAGGCGGTAATCGAATTCATCAGCAAACCGGCTGGAAGTCGCCCAAGTTTTTCATAGCGAATTGTGAGTGCGCGTTTGGCAGCAGCGGCGTTATATCCACAGCAGTCGATTGCATCTGCAGCAGGCGTCATTTGACGAGCTTCGAAAGCGTCTCTGAATCCTGCGATACGCATCTCGGTCGCATATTCATCCGCTACACCTCCTAGCAAGACCAACTCGTCTGGCGCAGCGCCGCGTGCTAGCAGCTTTTCAATCAGCACGCCCGTAATAGCTTGAGCGCCTTTGCGGTTATCGGATACGACCGACGGCGCACCGTCACCAGGCAGGTCCAGATTGATGGAAGGGACACCTGCAGCCGAACAGAGCTCGTTCAACGGTGTTGGGTTTCGCACGCCGGCGATAAATAGCAGTTCAACCCGCTGCGAAAGGAGTGTTTCAGTCACGCTCACCTCGACTGCAGGGTCGCGCTGAGTGCCCACAACTATTGGGCAAAGCCCACGAGTACGAGCCTGCTCTTCGAAGGTCTCGGCGAGTCCCGCAAAAAAACGGTTCCGATAGTGGGGAAGAACCATGCCGACCAGCCCTGAGCGCGACAGCCGCAATCCTCGAGCTTTCATGTTGACGTTATACCCAAGCTGGCGGGCGCTTTCGAGTATTCGGTTCGCAGTCTCCTCTTTGATTCGATAGCGGACCCAACTGCCGTTCAACACCATGCTGACCGTAGCCGTCGAGGAACCTGTCGCCTTTGCGACGTCATAAATCGTGGACTTGCGTCCGGGGTTGCTGCTTGCCATCAAGTTGCTCCGAGGGCATTTGCGCCGTTATGTCCCGAAAAGGTAGCCGTTTCCCGACTGTACCCAATACCAGGGTTTTTCCGGCTCGACCGAACTGCTAAATAGATTCAGCATACACCCACCCGAACTGCTAAATGGATTTAGCAACTTTAGCAAAATACGAAGTCGGGCCTTTTAACACTCATTTCGGGCGTCTGCGTGCCCAGGCGTCTACCGGAGGAGACATGTTCAAGAACATCATCCGCACTTTGGGTGCTGGCGCAGTCGCGCTCGCTTTGACGACGAGTTTTGCATCGGCCTCGCCTGACAAGCCGGTAATCGGTGTTGTTGTGAAGATTGGAGGCATTCCATGGTTCAACGCCATGGAAGCGGGAATCAAGAAGCGCGCAGACCAGCTCGGCGTCAAGGCATTCATGGTCGGGCCAACGAGCGCTGACCCTGCGCTTCAGGTGCGAGCAATCGAGGACTTGATTGCGCAACACGTGGACGTCATCGGCGTCGTGCCGAACGACGCACAGGTTTTGGAACCCGTTCTTCAGCGCGCCAGAGCCGCCGGTATCAAGGTCATCACCCACGAGTCCCCGAAGCAGCAGAACGTGGACTGGGACTTTGAACTGGCCTCGTCCAAAGGGTTCGGCGAAGCCTACGGAAAACGCCTTGGTGGGGCGTTGGGCGGGAAGGGCGAATACGCGGTTTTCGTCGGTTCGCTGACGGTGCCGCTCCATAACGCCTGGGCGGATGCGGCGATCGCCTATATCAAAGCCAACTATCCCGGGATGACCCTCGTTGGGGACCGCTACGGCGTCGCTGAAGACGTGGACGCGTCGCGCAAGACTGCGCTCGACCTGATGCGCGCTCATCCTAACTTGAAGGGCATCCTCGCGTTCGGCAGCCAGGGCCCCATTGGGGCAGCTCGCGCCGTCGCGGAGCAGCAGGCGAAAGGAAAGGTTCTGGTTCTCGGGCCGTTCTCGCCTGGACAAGGCCGAAAGCTCGTCCATGATGGCGTGCTGTCCGGCGGGTACATGTGGAATCCGGAAGTAGCTGGCGAAGTGTTTGTGACGCTGGGTGTGATGCTCGTAAAGGGTCAGCCGATTAAGGACGGCACGAACATCCCAGGTCTGGGCGTTGTTCACCCCGACGGTCACAACCTGATTGTCGACCAACTGGTGGACCTCAACGCCAAAACCGTTGACGACCTCGCAAAGATGGGCCTCTGACCGCAATCCTTTTGCCGAACGGGTGAGCGCAGCTGTAGCGCTGCTCACCCGGAAGTTAACGGTACGACACATCTGGTCTCAAGCCGGTCACGTGCAAGTACCATCGGAGCGTTTCCATGAGTCAGCCAGCTTCCCCAAACCCCCTTCGTTCTCAGCGAGGTGATGCGAACACGGCATCAGCCGCGCGCGATGCCGACCCTACGCCACTGCTCAAGCTCGAGAACATCTCCAAAATCTTCGGCGGCGTTAAGGCGCTGCGGGCCGTGAAGTTCGACATCATGCCCGGCGAAGTACTCTGCCTTGCGGGTGAGAATGGCTGCGGCAAGAGCACCATCATCAAGATTATCAGTGGGGTCTATCAGCCGGAAGCTGGCGCAGTGATGCTCATGGACGGTGAGTCAATCGAAGGTCTCGATCCGGCGAGGGCCCGTGACCTCGGTATTCAGGTCATCTGGCAAGACCTGGCGCTTTTCCCCGAAATGACAGTCGCGGAGAACATCGCTTTCGAGCAGAACCTAGGGTCTCGTCCGCGCATCGTTAGGTACGGAAAGATGAAGGAGGCGGCAGGCCGGATTCTTGAGCGGCTCGGAGTCTCCATCGACCTCAACCGTTCTGTTCGCTCGCTATCAATCGCCCAGCGCCAAGTCGTGGCAATCGCCAGAGCGCTTGTTCGCGACGCACGTCTTGTCTTCATGGACGAGCCGACTGCCTCGCTCAGTCATGCCGAGACCGAAGCTCTGCTGAAAATTGTCCGGCGGCTTTCCGCGGACGGAATTGCCGTGGTGTTCGTCAGCCATCGGCTCGCTGAAGTGCTAGACGTCTGCACCCGCGTGACCGTTTTCCGCGATGGACAGTACGTCGGCACCTTTCCTACCGAAGGGATGACGCAAACTCGCCTCACGGAATTGATGACGGGCCGCACTTTCGACTATGAAGTACGCACGACAGACCTGACGAACGCGCCGGTTGTGCTGGAGGTACAGGGGTTGTCACGAGCCCGTCAATACCACGACGTGTCGTTCAAAGTGCGACGAGGCGAGATTCTCGGCGTCACGGGACGCCTTGGCGCGGGAAGAACGGAAGTAGCATTGTCGCTTTTCGGAATGACGCGCCCAGGTGCGGGTTCCATCCGGCTCGACGGAAAAGTGATTTCGCTGCGCGCAAATCGTGATGCTATCCGCGCAGGTATAGCTTATGTGTCTGAAGACCGCCTCCAACTCGGACTGGTACAGCCGCAATCAATCGGAGATAACACGGTCGCGGCGGTGTTGGACAACCTTTTGGACGGCACTCATCTCATCGCTTCCAAAAAGCGAAACGCGCTGATTCAAGACTGGATTCAGCAACTGGCCGTGAAAATCGGGAAACCGGACGACGCAGTCTCAACACTGTCAGGTGGCAACCAGCAGCGCATCGTGCTCGCCAAGTGGCTGGCAACAAACCCGAAGCTCCTAATCCTGGATTCGCCCACCGTAGGCGTCGACGTCGGCGCCCGTGCTGGCATCTTCGCCATCATCCACAAGCTCGCTGCCGAGGGTATGGCCATCTTGCTTATATCGGACGAAATTCCGGAGGTCTACTTCAACTCCGACCGAATTCTGCATATGCGCGACGGCCGCATTGTTAAAGAGTACGTGCCGGGAACGACAACGATGGAACAAATCGAGCGAGACGTCCATGCCTGATTTTCGCAAACTCGGAATCGGTTCGATTGAGGCCCTGCTGATTCTCGTTATCGCCATCATGGTGATTGGCCTCAGCCTTTCAACCTCAACATTCCTTACTCTTCCAAACCTGTTCGACCTGCTTAATCAGAGTTCCGTCAACATCATTTTCGCAGTCGGGCTACTGGTCGTGCTGATTGCTGGCGGCATTGATATCTCATTCGCCGTCGGCGCATCGGTGGTCCAGTACCTCACTGCCTTGACAGTGATGCGGCTCGGCGGTGGCAACTGGGCGCTCGGCTTCATTGTGTCTGCCTGCTTCGGGTTCCTGCTTGGCTCCATCAACGCGACGATTATCTACAGATTTCGTATCGTCTCGATTGTCGTGACGATTGCCACGTTCAACGTGTTTTTCGGTGGATTGATGTTTCTCACGGGCGGGGTGTCCATCTACGACCTGCCGGACTGGTGGACCAATAGAGTCTCTATCATCCATTTCAACACCGCGAGTGGTAATGCGAATCTCGCACTGCCTGTGGCCGTGATGGTCGTCATGGTCGTAGCAACATGGTTTCTGCTGCGACGCACGACAACAGGTCGACAGCTCTACGCCATGGGCGACAACCCCGAGGCGGCGCGACGCGTGGGGGTCAACATAGGTGCGATGCATTACATCGCCTTTGGCTGGCTCGGCATGATGGCCGGGATTGCCGGACTCATGCAAGCCCACTACGTGCAGGAAGTCGTTCCGAACGCATTTTACGGCCGCGAACTGGATGTGCTCGCTGCTGTGGTGCTCGGTGGTGCAAGGTTAGGCGGTGGGCGCGGCACAATCCTTGGCGCCATCCTTGGCATCCTCCTGACCGCTATCACCGCCAACGGGCTGAACCTGCTCGGCATCTCGCCGTACGCGTTCAAGATGATTATCGGAGCCATCATTCTTATCGCTATTACGTTGTCGAGCGGCGGTTTCGCCAAGCTCGTCGGAGCGCGATTCACGTCACAAAGCGTAAAGGCCTCGTCATGAAAATGTCCTCATCTCAACGCGCGGCCGCGCCGCTCGTACCGGCAGACGTTGCCGGGTTGCTTGGATTTCTCGTCCTGGTCATCGCAATCCTGAGCTTCGCGTCTGACCGCTTTTTCTCGGCAAGCACATTCGTGTCGGTAGCGTTCCAGTTGCCGGAACTCGGGTTCTTTACGCTGGCGATGTTGATGCCCTTGATTTCCGGTGGCTTCAATCTCGCGGTGACTTTCACCGCGAACATATCGGGGTTGGCGATGGCGTGGGTGCTTCATACGTATGGCGGAGCGGACGCCGGCGCCGTAGCCATCATCCTCGGCATTGCTGCCGCGTTGGCCACCGGCTCCGCAGCCGGTTGGGTGATGGGTGCCGTCATTGCGCGCACTGGAGCAAGCCCAATCCTCGTGTCTTTGTCGATGATGATTTTCTTGCGCGGATTGGGGGAGTTCCTCACACGCGGAGGCGACATCTCCGGGTTCCCGCCGTTTGTGCGCGAAATGGGCAACGGTGTCTTCCTCGGCGTACCCATTCCCCTCCTGATTTTTCTCGGCTGCGCACTACTTTGGCACGTTGTCATGACACGGTCGCGGCTAGGCTTCGCCACACGCATGATTGGTTCGAATCTGGAAGCAACGCGATATTCCGGCATCGCGACGACACGCGCCGTCACCCGAATTTACATGCTGTCGGGGCTGATGTGCGGCGTCGCTGGCGTGGTGATGGCGGCCCAGTTCAACTCGGTGCGCGTTGGCCATGGCGAGGCCTTTCTGCTCATCTCCGTGCTTGCGTGCTTCCTGGGTCGCGTCGACCCATTCGGCGGCTTTGGCCGCGTGGTTCCGGTCGTGATTGCACTCGTGATTCTGCAGGTTATCGCTTCTGGCCTCAATTTGCTCGGCGCCAACCAACACCTGGCTACTGCGTTGTGGGGTGTCTTCCTGCTTGCTGTGATGCTCTTCCGTTGGGCATGGGCGAACGGCATTTCGAAAACTTTGGTCCGCAGGCGCGTGACCGCATCTGAAGGAGTGACACAATGAATAAGCTTGGCGTACACGCACTGGTATGGGCTGGCGACCTCACCCCCGAATCGACTCGCAAGGTTTTGAGCCAGACCAAAGCTGCTGGGTTCGACCTGGCTGAACTGTCCTTGCATGGTCCGAAGGTCATGGACCTGGCGCTCACGCGGGATTTGCTGCAAGAGCATGAGCTGGATATCGGTTGCTCGCGCGGTCTCACCTTTGATGCGGACGTGTCCAGCGAGGATTCTGCTACGGTCGCACGCGGAGTTTCGATGCTGGAGGAAGGTATCAGCGTCACGGCCGAGCTGGGTGGAGGCTACTTCGGCGGGATTCTTTACGGCGCGATGGGAAAATACAACGCGCCGGTTACCAGGCAAGGCCGCCGTAACGCGATTGATTCGCTCAAGCGCATTGCCGATTTCGCGTTGAAGAAGAACGTGACGCTTGGGCTTGAAGTGGTAAATCGCTATGAGAGCAATTTGCTGAACACCGCATCGCAGGCGCTTGCCATGATTGACGAAGTCGATGCGCCCAATGTCGTCGTTCATCTCGATACGTATCACATGAACATTGAGGAATCCGATTTCATGCAACCGGTTCTGCAATGTGGCAAGCGTCTTGGCTACGTTCATATCGGGGAAAGCAATCGCGGGTACCTCGGGTCAGGGACTATCGATTTCTCTCAGTTTTTCCATGCACTCGCCATGATTGACTACAAGGGAGTCGTGACTTTTGAGAGCTTCTCGTCGACGGTCGTCAACGAGCAGTTGTCCAATGCGTTGGCAATCTGGCGCAACTTGTGGGACGACGGTATGGACTTGGCCAAACATGCGCGGGAGTTCATCGCGGGTGGCATCAACGCCGCCGCGAAAGCAAAAACGCACCACTAGACGCCTGCCGGGTGAAGTCAGTGTCGCGACAGCACAAAGCGTTGAGAAACGCTGACGCGGGCGGCTCGGCAATCGGTCCTCGGCGAGGATAAGAAGAGTTCTCGCCGACCGTCATTTTTTTGGAATACCTTGGATTATGTCGACGATTGAAGACCGCTACCTCGGTCGCCTGCACCAATTCATTGCTGACGGGCGGCGGCATATCCTCGGTTTGGTTGGTGCGCCGGGCGCCGGAAAATCGACACTGGCGCAAGCAATCCTTGATGCTTTTCCCGGAAAGGCAGTGGTTGTGCCGATGGACGGGTTTCATCTTGCGAATGTCGAACTCGCACGGCTCGGCCGCGCATCCCGCAAAGGTGCGGAAGATACGTTTGACAGTGCGGGGTATATTGCACTTCTGAGGCGCCTGCGTGACCAGCGTCACGACGAAACAATCTACGCCCCCACATTTCGCCGGGAAATTGAAGAACCCATCGCCGGCGCAATCCCTGTGGCGCCAGATATACCGCTTATAATCACTGAAGGGAATTACCTTCTTCTCGAGCATGGCCATTGGAAAGCTGCGCGACCGTTGCTCGACGAAGTTTGGTATGTCAACGTCGACCCAGACCTGCGACGGCAGCGTCTTGTTAGTCGGCATATTGGTTTCGGCCGGGACCAGGCTGCAGTTGAACAGTGGGTTCAGAAAACTGACGAAGTGAACGCGACCTTGATTGATTTAACCAGAGAGCGTGCCGATGTTCAATTCCAGTGGTCATCGTAACGCGCATTCAGGGATTCTATGCACCCCACGAGGCGATGCACCATGCGTTGCCTTCCTCGAGTAACGATGGATTTCCGGTTGAACATCGATAAAACTTCACGATGGAATCAATCAAGCGCTGGACGTTGAAATGGGCACACGGCGAGGCGGAGTTTCAAGCACTTGGTGGAATGCTTGCGCCGGTGCGATTCGACCTTGGAGTCGGACCTTCTGTCTCTCCGCTGCAGGTTGCTCCGACAGACCTTTCGCTGTGCGATAAAAGGCGATGTTGGAGGCGCGTCGAGCTGGGCTCAGGAGTTGAAAAGGGAGCTAAAGCGCGACAGGTTTCGGCCTCCCCTTTGCTGAGGAGGCCAATTTCTGTCGCGGGACGGGGCACATTTTAGATATGTTTTAGTGTGCAGAGGGTGTTTTCCGGACCCTAAAGTCTGACCGCAGCAAACTTAGACTTTGCCGGTGTCAGCACATCTTGCCCAGCTCCCGCCCGATCAGACCAAACCCGTCGCGTAATAAACCGCGATCACAAAGAACACCGCCATCGTCTTGATGACCGTGACCGCGAAGATATCGCGATACGACTGGCGATGCGTCAAGCCCGTGACCGCCAGCAGCGTGATCACCGCACCATTGTGCGGCAGCGTATCCATACCGCCGCTCGCCATGGCGACGACCCGGTGCAGCACTTCCATCGGAATATGCGCGGCTTCCGCACCTTTGATGAACGTGTCGGACATGGCCGCGAGCGCGATGCTCATGCCGCCCGACGCCGAACCCGTGATACCCGCCAGCGAACTCACTGACACGGCTGCATTGACGAGCGGATTGGGAATGCTCTTCAACGCGTCGCTGACCACCAGAAAACCCGGCAACGCTGCGATCACACCGCCAAAACCATATTCCGACGCCGTATTCAACGAAGCCAGCAGCGCGCCCGCCACCGCCGCCTTGGTGCCGATTGCGAAGCGCTCGCGCACGCGGTTGAACGCCGTCACGACGACCATGATGATACCGAGGAGCAGTGCGCCTTCAACGGCCCAGATGGCGACCACGGCCTTGATCGTGGTCGTGACCGGTGCGTGGATCCCCGGCAGGATGTCCGGTGCCACGGTGTACGACGCGCCGTACCAGTTCGGAATCCAGCGGGTCAGCAGGAAGTTCGCGACACCGACCAGAACCAGCGGCGCGACCGCCAGCAACGGATGCGGCAGTTGCTTCGATTCCACGCGCTCCGGCTCGTTGACGAGTTCCGTGCCGTAACCTTCGCCGGTCGCCATCGCCGAGCGGCGGCGCCATTCCAGATACGTGAGGCCGACTACGATGATGAACAGCGAACCGATCACGCCGAGCGCGGGCGCGGCCCACGACGTCGTCTTGAAGAAAGTGGTGGGGATAATGTTCTGGATCTGCGGCGTGCCGGGCAGCGAATCCATGGTGAACGAGAACGCGCCGAGCGCGATCGCGCCAGGCATCAGGCGCTTCGGAATATTGCTCTGGCGGTACAGTTCGGCGGCAAACGGATAGACCGCGAACACCACCACGAACAGCGAGACGCCGCCATAGGTGAGCAGCGCGCATACCGCAACGATCACCGCATTGGCGCGCGAGCGACCGATATAGCGGATTGCGGCGGCCACGATCGATTCCGAGAAGCCCGACAGTTCGATGACCTTACCGAACACGGCGCCCAACAGGAACACCGGGAAGTAGAGCTTCACGAAGCCGACCATCTTCTCCATGAAGATGCCGGTGAAAACCGGCGCGACAGCGGCCGGGTCGGTCAGCAGAACGGCGCCGAGCGCGGCGATCGGCGCAAATAGAATGACGCTGTAGCCGCGATAAGCGGCAAACATCAGAAACGCCAGCGCGGCGAGGACGATGACAAAGGACATTGAGTCTCCAAAGCTTGGTTGTTCTACATGGTCGCCGTCCCGAGGGTGCGACGGCACGGCGCCGGGCAAATGCAGGTTCCGTGCCACGCACACGGCAACGGCCAGCCGCCTGATTTCGCGGACCGAAGGTCGAAACGTGATCGGGCCGATTGTACCCAAACGTCTCTAAAACGGGACGCAAATTGGCCGAAGATAGGCCAAACCGAGGTTAAACCCTTATGCTGCAGGCTTGCTGGCGATCTCGCCAATGAGATAAGCTTGTCTACGAAATGAGACAGGCATAATAAAACGATAGCCGGAGACAGCGACAGCATGATGAACGACTGGGCGGGCCTTCCCGCCACCTACGGCGACGTACTGCGCCGGGCGATGGACTCGCTTTTCCGCACCTTCGAAAATTTCAGCGAAGGCACGTTTATCGTCGATGCCGACGCGCGCGTGGTCTGGATCAACAAGCGCTATGCGGCGCGCTTTGGTTTTTCGGACCCGGAGCAGGCCATCGGCCGCGATTGCGAAGCGGTGATCCCGAACAGCCTGATGCGCGAGGTCGTCAACACCGGCAAACCGATTCTGCTCGATATTCTGGAAACGGACCGCGAACCGCTCGTCGTGACGCGTTTGCCGCTGAAGGACGACGCCGGCGCCACGGTCGGTGCCGTGGGCTTCGCGCTCTTCGATGAACTGAAGGCGCTGACGCCGCTCTTTTCCCACTACTCGCGCGTGCAGGAAGAGTTGATCGCGACGCGCCAGTCGCTCGCGCAGGCGCGGCGGGCCAAATACACGTTCGGCAGTTTCGTCGGCACGAGCGCGGCCAGCCTCGAAGTGAAGCGCCAGGCGCGCCGCGCGGCGCAGCTCGAATCCCCGGTGCTGCTGCTCGGCGAAACCGGCACCGGCAAGGAGTTGCTCGCGCATGCCATCCATGGCGGCTCGGCGCGCGCGAATCAGCCGCTCGTGACGGTCAACGTCGCAGCGATTCCCGACACCTTGCTCGAAGTCGAATTCTTCGGCGCCGCGCCCGGCGCCTACACTGGAGCGGACCGCAAGGGGCGCGTCGGCAAGTTCGAGCTCGCGAACGGCGGCACGCTGTTTCTCGACGAAATCGGCGATATGCCGCTGCCTTTGCAGGGCAAGCTGCTGCGGGTGTTGCAGGACAAGGAGTTCGAACCGCTGGGCTCGAACCGAATCGTGCGCGCTGACGTCCGGATCATCGCGGCGACGTCGGCCGATTTGCCCGCGCTGGTCGCGGCGGGGCGCTTTCGCGCGGACCTGTTCTATCGGCTGAACGTGCTGACGATCCATGCGCCGCCGTTGCGCGAGCGAGCCTCCGATATCGAGGCACTGGCTTACGCGATGCTCGAGGATCTGTCGACGCAGGCGCGCGGCGGCAGTCACTTCGAATTGCAGGACGACGCGCTGCGGCTGCTGTGTTCGTACGGTTGGCCGGGCAATGTGCGTGAATTGCGCAACACGCTGGAGCGCGCCGTGATGCTGTCCGACAGCGAGCGGATCGATGCGCGGGCGCTGGCGCCGTTTATCGGCTCGGCGCACGGCGGCGGGCGTCGTCCGAATTTGGTCTCCACCAACGAGGCGCTTCCGTCGGCGCACGCTGCAGGCGCGCAGGCCGGCACGCCTGAAACGGCGTCGTGGAGCGAGGCGATGGCGACCTTCGAAAAGCGTTTCCTGAGCGACGCCTTGCGCGCCAACGGCGGTCGCGTGATCGAGACGGCGAACCAGATCGGCATGGGTCGCGCGACGCTCTATAAGAAGATCGCGGCCTACGGCATCGACGTGTGACAACGTTCGGCGATGGCGATTGACGCAGCGTAATTGACGCGTGGCACAATCGCGTGATCGAAAAACAAGACGTGATCGGGGTTTCAAATGAAACGCAGTCTCTCCTTCTTCGCGCGCCGGGCCTGCGCCACGCTGGCGGCCGGCGTCATGGTCGCGCTGAGCGGTTGCAGCAGTAGCGCGCCGCTATTTCTGCCGGACGGCCGCGCGACGACGCTGGTGCAGTGCCCCGCCGGTTCCGACTCCTGCTCGCAGCAGGCCAACGCGAGTTGCGGCGGCGCATTCGATGTCGTGCGCCAGTCCACTGAGAACGGCACGCTCAACCTGATTTACGCCTGCCGGGCGAAATAACGGCTCGCCGGCGCAAGGCCGGCGCGACCAACGCCTCAAGCATTCTTCCTTCAGCCCGCGGTTCGACAGCGAATGCGGGCGTCTCGATTCGCCGCACCAATTTCAGTCGCGCTCGGCAAACTGGTTCACGCAACGCTTCAAGGTCGTCACGATAAGCGTATGGCCGTCATAAAGACCTGCGTCTAATGCGGATTCTCTCCGCGTCTATGATGCGCAATGGGTATTAATGCGACGCTTCACATTATTTTTCTTGTCGCCGGGCGCAATTAAAAAACGCCCCAATTTTCACGGTTTAGCCAAGTCGGTGCGGCACCCAACGGAACGCGAAGTTCTGCCGCAGTACTCTCTTGCCAGTGGCTCAAGATTCAAGTGGCAAGCAGGTTTTGCCGGTTTGGTCGACTATGCGGAAAGTGCCAGGAAGGATTTTCCGTTTCAGGCAAAAACCGGGAGTAATTGCGGCACGCTTTATGCTTCGATTTACGCATTGAAAATAGTTCAACGAGTAATCCGGGGAAAGCAATGAATCATCACCAACTCGAAAAAGATATTGAACATCTTGAACACGTAATCTCGCATATCTCCGCGGAAGATCGCATCCCGCTGTCCTATTGGCGAAACCGTATCGATTCCGTTTCCGGCGCGGCACTGGTGCCGTCGCAGGCGACCCGCGTCAAACGGCTCAACGCCGCGCTCTCGGCACTGGAGCGGCGGCAGAAAGCCTGAAAGCGTGCGCAGTGGACGGCTGTGACGTGCCCTTCGATCGGGTAACGTTTTCTGCAAAAATGATGAACGCAACGGCCACGCACCCTGCGCGGCGTAGCGCGTTGTCTCGGCACGGTGCAAGCCGCGTCGTTTGTTGCACACGCGCTAACGGCGCCCAGGCAGCGGATGTCCGCCGACTGCGGACGGAAGGTGCACGTCAGGCAAGGGCGCGCAGGCCGCCACCTCCATCCACTGATTCAGGACAAACATGCAACCAGCAGGACTTTCCGCGTCTCGGCTGACGGCGCTGACCAACGCCATGCAAGGCTATGTGGAACGCGGGGAAGTAGCGGGCGTGGTGTCGATGGTCTGGCGGCGCGGCGAGATCGGCTATTTCGAGCCGCTCGGCTTGCGTGACGAAGCGGCGCAGTTGCCGATGGAGCGCGACACGCTGTTCCGCATTGCCTCCATGACCAAGCCGGTGACCAGCGCAGCGATCCTGATGCTGATCGAAGAAGACCGGCTCGCCCTCGACACGCCGATCTCACTCTGGTTGCCCGAACTGTCCACGCCGCGCGTGCTGCGCGACCCCGCCGGCCCGCTCGACGAAACCGACCCCGCCAGATCGTCGCTCACCGTGCTGGATCTGCTGACGCACCGCGCGGGCTTCGCCTATCACTTCACCGCGACCGGCCCGCTGGCCGAAGCTTACGCAGCCGCCTTCAACGGTTTCGAAGCGCGCATGGGCGGCAACGCCTGGCTTGCCCGCATCGCGGATTTGCCGCTGATGTTCCAACCCGGCTCACGCTGGCACTACGGCATCGCGACCGATGTCCTCGGCGTGCTGATCGAACGCGTGAGCGGGATGCCGCTCGGCGAGTTTTTCCGGACACGCATTTTCGAGCCGCTCGGCATGCGCGATACCGCTTTCTGGGTGCCTGACGCGCAACTCGCGAGGCTGGCCACGGCTTATGGCGTCGAACAGGCCACGCGGCAGCGTATCGTCGAGGACCATCCCTCTGCGAGCCGGTGGGCGGATCCGGACCGCTTCCAGAGCGGCGGCGGCGGGCTGGTTTCGACGGCGCAGAACTATCTGCAATTCGCACAACTGCTGCTCGGTCGCGGACGGGTTGGTACGACGCGTTTGCTGTCGCACCGCTCGGTCGATCTGATGCGCTCGAATTTTCTGACGCGCGACCAACGCCGCGTGTCGGCCTTTGGTCATGCGCTGTGGGCAGGTCAGGGGTTCGGCCTCGGCTTGTCCATCGTCGACGATCCGGCGCAGCAGCTGCCGCTCGGCTATCGTTCGATGGGCTCGTTCGGCTGGCCGGGCGCGTATGGCACGAGCTGGTTTGCCGATCCCGTGGAAGACCTGATCGGTCTGATGCTGATTCAGAGACGTTCCGTCGAACCGTTTTCAATGACAGTGGACTTCGAACGCCGCGTGTACGATGCAATTGACGATTGAGCGAACCGCCCGCGTCCGGGTCGGCGTCTTTTAAGCGTGTTACCCGCTCACGGTGTCGGGCTTCTCTATCCGGCAATTTATTCGTCTGATAGTGTCCGCACTTCAGTTCTCGTCAAAACGATCGGAGCACCTGTCATGGCCTCGTACAAGCAGTTGACTGCCCAGCTCGAAAAACTCCACAAGGAAGTCGCGGCGGCGCGCGAGAAGGAAATTGCGCAGGCGATCGCCGAGATCAAGCAGAAGGTGGCCGAGTACGACCTGACTGCCGAAGAACTGGGTTTCACCAGCAAGGGCACCGCGGCCCGCAAGACGCCCTCGGTCGCCAAGTATCGCAACCCGAAAACCGGCGAGACCTGGAGTGGCCGCGGTCGTTCGCCCGCTTGGCTCGTGGGCAAGAATCGCGAGCGCTTTCTGATCGAAGGTTGAAGTGCTTAAGCGCATGACGTGTCCGTTCGTCGCGCGCCGGATTGTCTAAAGTGATGTCGCGTGCGGTTTTTCTCGCACCTTTCTCACACGGCTGAGCAGGTCCCGAAAACGCTCACCTTTCGCGCGAACCTGGCGCGTGAGTCGTGAGTTCGGCCACGCGGCCAACTCAAAGCCTGGTTGCTTCGGTGAGCCTGGTTTTATCGAATCGCGCACCTTGGGGCAAGCCTGCCGCTGCAGGCCGACGTGACTGACCCACTTCCTCCGAAACCCGCGCCAGCCTTTGCTGGCGGGCGTTCCCAGGCTCTGCGAAGAATCGCTGCGGACAACGCTTGAGTCTCCTTCAGTTGTGTCCGCCGCGTTAAACCGCTGTGCAGAATTCGCTGCGTAGGTGCGCGACCGATCATCGATACGCTCACCTTTGCGGCGATTCAAGCGTGCACGTGCGAGAGTCCCGAAAACCCTCACCTTTGCGCTTTCTGATACCCGCAGGCCACTGTGCTCGGGACTAACCCGGAGTTGAGTTCCTCTCATACCCCGCATCAAAACTCATCGATACATGGTCGCGGATGCCGAACGCCACAATCGGCCATCCACTCAACCTCGACGGAAAGACCATGAGCGCATCGACGGACAAACAACTCTTTATCGGCGAAGGATTCGAAGGCCCCGGCGTCAATCTCGCGCACATCAACGTGCTGGTCGGCCCGCGCAACGGTCCGGCTGGGCAGGCCTTTGCCACCGCATTGGCGACGCCTTCGGCGGGCCATGCGCCGTTCGTCGTGATCGCGCGTCCGGGTGTGCCGACCAAGCCGCTCACGCTCTATGTGAACAAGGCGCAGATTGGCAGCGACTTCCACGGCAACGCGACGTGGGGCGCCTCGCAAGCCGGCATTGCGAAGGCAGTGGCCGAGTCGCTGGAGAACGGCACGCTGCCGCCCGAAGCGGAAAACGACTGGGTGGTGGTGTCGGCGAACTGGGTCAGCCCGTCGACCGATGATCTCGACGCCGTCTTCAAGAACAACTACCGCGCGTGCAAGAACGCGATCCTCGCGGCGATGAAGGGCCTGCCGCACCGCGATGAAGTATTCGCCGCCGCGCGCGACGTATCGAACCCGTTCTACACACCCAAGCAACGTTAATGGCACGCAGCGCGGCTCGGCGCGCGTCCTGGAATGCGCAACTAACTGTCCGCGCTGCCGGATCCCGATCAGGAAGGAGACACGCACTATGGAATACATTCGCCTCGGCCAATCCGGTCTGAAGGTTTCGCGTCTGTGCCTCGGCACGATGAACATGGGCACGCCGCAATGGAAGCCGTGGATTTTCGACGAAGCGCAGAGCGAGCCGATCATTCGTCATGCACTCGAAGCAGGCGTCAACTTCATCGACCTCGCCGATTTCTATTCGACCGGCGTGGGCGAAGAAGTAGTGGGCCGCATTCTGAAGCGTCTCGCGCGTCGCGAGGAAATGGTCGTGGCCACCAAGGTCGGTTATGACATGGGCGCGTATCAGAACGCCGGCGGTCATTCGCGCAAGCACATCATGGACGGCATCGACGGCTCGCTCACGCGTCTCGGCATGGATTACGTCGACATCTACATGCTGCATTTCTTCGACGTGAATACGCCGGTCGAAGAAACCATGGGCGCGCTCAACGATATCGTGCACGCCGGCAAAGCGCGTTATATCGGCGTGTCGACCATGTACACGTGGCAGTTCGCCAAGATCATGCAGGTCTGCGAGCGCAACGGCTGGCACAAGCCGATCAATATGCAATTGCAACTGAATCTGGCGTACCGCGAGGAAGAGCGCGAAATGATTCCGTATTGCCAGGATCAGGGCGTGGGCGTGTCCGTGTTCAGTCCGCTGGCGCGCGGGCTGTTGACGTGCGATCCGAATTCGACGCGCAATCAAACCGACTTCTTCACCGCGCAAATGTATGGCGATGTGGCTTCGCGGGAGATTGCCGCATCGGTGGCGCGCGTGGCCGCGCGGCGTGGCGTTTCCGCTGCGCAGATCGCGCAGGCGTGGGTGCTGGATCACGGCGGCGTCGCGAGCATGCTGGTCGGCGCGGATACGCCGGCGCAGTTCGATAGCGCGCTCGCCGCGCTCGGCACGACGCTCTCAGCGGATGAACTGTTCGAGCTGGAACGCAACTACACGCCGTGCGATCTGATCAACGATTACACCGCGGGCAAACGCATTGCGCGCGAACCGCGCCTTGCGCAGGGCATGTTCGTCGAAACGTTGGAGAAAGCGGCATGAACGAATTTCTCCGCACCGGGCATTACATTGGCGGCGAGTGGTACGAAAGCGCCGACACCTATGACGTGTTGAATCCCGCGACCGGCGAGGTCGTCGCGCAAGTGGCCAAAGGTGGCACGGCGGAAACCGCGCAGGCCATCGCGGCTGCCGAGCGCGCGTTTCCCGCATGGCGTTCGCTGACCGCAAAAGAACGCAGCGCGCGCGTCAAACGCTGGGGCGAGTTGATGCTCGAGAATCGCGACGCGCTCGCTGAACTGCTGACGCTCGAGCAAGGCAAGCCGCTTGCCGAAGCGCGCGGCGAAGTCGGCTACGCGGCGAGCTTCTTCGAATGGTTCGCGGAAGAAGCGAAGCGTGCGTATGGCGACGTCATCCCGAGTCCGAATCCGAACGCGAAGATCATCGTGACGCGCGAACCGGTCGGCGTGGTCGCGGCAATCACGCCGTGGAATTTCCCGCTCGCCATGATCACGCGCAAGGCCGGTCCGGCGCTTGCGGCCGGTTGCACGATGGTGCTCAAGCCATCGGAAGAAACGCCGTTGTCCGCGTTCGCTTTGGCGGTGCTGGCCGGGAGGGCGGGCATTCCGCCTGGCGTGTTCAACATCGTGTCCGGCGATGCCGTAGCGATCGGCGGCGCGCTCACGGAATCCGATGTGGTGCGCAAGCTGTCGTTCACCGGCTCGACGCGCGTCGGCAAGTTGCTGGCGAAGCAGTCGGCGGATACGTTGAAGAAGCTGTCGCTCGAACTCGGCGGCAACGCGCCCTTCATCGTCTTCGACGACGCCGATCTCGACGCCGCTGTGCAAGGCGCAATGGCTTCGAAATTTCGCAACACGGGGCAGACGTGTGTGTGCGTCAACCGCTTCTACGTGCAGGACGGTATCTACGATGCGTTCACGTCCGCGTTGACACAGGCGGTGCGCAAGATGCGCGTCGGCAACGCGTTGCAAGGCGAGGTCGAACAAGGTCCGCTGATCAATCAGGCTGCGCTGAAGAAGGTCGAAACGCACGTGGCCGATGCTTTGCAAAAGGGCGCAAAGGTTTTGACCGGCGGCAAACCGCACGCGCTCGGCGGCACCTTTTACGAGCCGACCGTTCTGGTCGACGCTTCCAGTTCGATGCTGATCGCCGAGGAAGAAACCTTCGGGCCGGTGGCCGCGTGTTTCCGCTTCAAGACCGAAGCGGAAGCGGTCGCCGCGGCCAACGACACACCGTTCGGCTTGTCGGCGTATTTCTACACGCGCGATCTGGCTCGGGCATGGCGCGTAGGCGAAGCGCTGGAAAGCGGCATGGTCGGCATCAACGAAGGAATCGTGTCCACGGAAGTCGCGCCGTTCGGCGGCGTCAAGCAGTCGGGCCTCGGTCGCGAAGGCTCGAAGTACGGACTCGATGAATACACCGAACTGAAGTACATGATGATGGGCGGCCTCGGACGCTGATCTTCACACCGCGCGTCCGTCGGGGCATGCACACACATGCCGCACGGGCGGATGACGCAATCGGACGCGACCGGCCACACGCCAGCCACGCCCGGCGATCCATACTAACGAAGGAGACAGCGTGAGTAATCAGGATATGCAGGCGGCCACTCTCGGCCTCGCCCCCACTTTGCCGGCGGCAGCGGCGTCCTCGCACGGCCCCATTCCTCTCGACGACGTTCCGCTGAACGCCTTTCACGTCAAGATCGCCGGGTTGACGTTCGGCGCGCACTTCACCGAAGGTTTCGCGCTCGGCACGATCGGCTACGCGCTCGCGTCGCTGAACCGGCAGATGCCGCTCGACGCCTTCTGGATGGGCATGATCGGCAGTTCCGCGTTGATGGGCATTTTCATCGGCAGTCTGGTATTCGGCTGGCTGTCCGATCGCTTGGGACGCCAGAAGATTTTTTTGCTGAGCTTTCTGATCATCACAGCGGCCGCGTTTGCGCAGTTCTACGTGCGCTCGCCGCTCGAGTTGTGTTTGCTGCGCGTGTTGATCGGCTTCGGCATGGGTGGCGATTTTGCGGTGGGCCATGCGATCCTCGCGGAGTTCTCGCCGCGCAAACATCGCGGCACCTTGCTCGGATCGTTCAGCGTGGTATGGACGATCGGCTACGTGGTGGCGAATGTGCTCGGCATGCATTACGCCGACGCTTCGCCGGATGCATGGCGCTGGTTGCTGGCGTCGGCGGGTGTGCCGGCGTTGATCGTTCTCGTGTTGCGCATGGGCACGCCGGAGTCGCCGCGCTGGTTGCATGGCAAAGGCCGCACCGCGGAAGCGAAGTCGATCGTGCTGAAGCATTTCGGCGCGAACGTCATTCTGGATGGGGGTCACGACGAGCTTGCGCAATCGGCGGGTGGCTTCATGCGGCTGTTCAAGCCGGATCTGATTCGCCGCACGATTTTTAACTGCGCGTTCTTCGTGTGTCTCGTCATTCCGTATTTTGCGGTTTATACGTTTCTGCCGACCATTCTGAAGGCGATTCATTTGAACAACGATTCGAGCGCGGACTTTCTGCTGAACGGATTTCTCGTGCTCGGCGCGTTGATTGGCATCTGGCTGACCATCAAATTGCCGCGTCGTGTCTTCCTGATCGGCTCGTTCGCGGTGACGTGCGTTTCGCTGATCGCGTTGAGTCTGCTGCCGGAGTCGGCGACGCTCGGCATGATCGTCGCGTTTGGGATTTTCACGCTCACCATGTCGGCGTTCTCGAATCTTGTTGGCGTGTTTCCGCCTGAGTGTTTTCCGACTGAGGTGCGTGCCTGCGGTGTCGGGCTTGCGATTGCGTGCAGCCGTCTTGGGTCGGCGGTGGGGACGTTTCTGCTGCCGGTCGGCATTGTGCATCTGGGCTTCCACATTACGATGATGGTGCTCGCGGCGGTGTTGCTGATCGGCATGGTGGTGTCGATTGCGTGGGCGCCGGAGACGAAGCATTTGACATTGAACGAAGCTAGCGGCGCTTAGTTCGCTAGAACGCTGTAGAAAACCCGCCGCATCGACAACGATGCGGCGGGTTTTTTGTTTTGGACCGCCCGTCAAGGCCTGCGGGGAAAAATCTGCTTGCCATGCGACGCGATGAGCGGCCCGCCGAAGACTAGGATTTTTCTTAATCCGCAGCGCCTGACGCATCGCAAAAAGTCCTGTCGACTCCCGCAAAGCTATACCAGAAGCGGCAAGGATGCCGTGTCGTGCTCTTAACGTTATCCCATTAATTTAAGACTCGTCTGAGCGACTGTCGGGCCGTGTTTTTTTAAGATTCTATTCATGGTGATCAACGCTTCGGTGGATACAGACACGGAGTCAAGCGAAAGCAGCGATAACCTGGGCGGTTCGACGTGACGATACGAAGTGGCCGCTGAATCCGAAACCGTTTAATTGATTGAATCTCAGGAGCTTAAAATGAAACAACGCATGATTTCCGGACTGTTCGTGGCCGCCATGGGTGCAGTCGCCCTGTTTTCGATGAAGGCCCATGCCTCGGACGGCACCATTACGTTCCAGGGCGCTGTCTCGGACACGACCTGCTCGATCAACGGCATGACCTCCGGCACCCCGGCCGATATCGCCGTCACGCTGGCGCCGGTTTCCGCAGGCGCATTGGCAACGTTAGGCGCGACTGCCGGCACGACCAGCGCGGGTGCCATCCAGATGCAGTTGAGCGGCTGCTCCGGCGTGGCCACCAAGGCGATCGCGCACTTCGAAAACGGGTCGACCGTCGATCAATCAACCGGTTACCTAGCCAATCAGTCGATGGTAGCCCCTGCGCAAAACGTCGAAATCCGCTTGCTGAACGCGAATATGCAACCGATCAACATCCTCAGCGGCACCAATAATGACATCGCCACCAACGGCGCGCCGATTGCCGCGGGCAACGCGACGGTGAAGTACTTCGCTCAGTACTTTGCGACCGGCAAGGCGGTAGCAGGCTCGGTGACGTCGTCGGTTCAGTACACGATGCAATATCAATAAGTAGCAAGAAACGGCGTTTGTTGCGGCAAACGCCATTTTTATGGACTAATTTTGAGATTAGTCGTGATCAAGCTTGAAAGAAGAGGAGCGGTGATGAAAGCGATGCGTCGATGGATGGCGGTGGCGGGTCTGGCGGGTGCGTTGTTCGCGGGCGCGGCGCACGCGAGCGTAACGATCGGTGGCACGCGGGTCGTGTATCCGCTGGATCAGCGCGAAGTCACGGTCAAGCTCGAAAACGATAGCCGCAACCCGTCGCTCGTACAGGTGTGGATGGACGACGGCAACGCCGACGCGAAGCCAGGCGAGACTAAGGTGCCGTTCGTGATCACGCCGCCGATCTTCCGGATGGACCCGCAGAAATCGCAGACGCTGCGTGTGATGTACAGCGGCGAAGCGTTACCGCAGGACCGCGAGTCCGTCTACTGGCTGAACGTGCTGGACATTCCGCCCAAGGCCGCGAACACCACCGACGCCAACACGCTCCAGTTCGCGTACCGCACGCGGATCAAGGTGTTCGTGCGGCCGCCGAAGCTGCCGGGCCGGCCCGAAGAGGCGCCGCGTCAACTCGACTGGAAGGTCGTGCCCGCGCCAAACGGCAAAGGGCAGGCGTTGGCGGTGTCCAATCCGGGCGCCTATTACGTGTCGTTCAGCGCGATCGATGTGATGGCGAACGGCCACACGTACAAGAACGACAGCGGCGGCATGGTGGCGCCGCACGGCACGCAGATCATTCCCGTGCCGCAGATGACCGGCGTGCAGGGGAGCGCCAAGGTCCACTACACCGCCATCAGCGATTTCGGCGGCCCCATCGAGGGCGATGCGACGCTGAGCCAATAACGCGAGGCCCGTTCCTCGCGTCATCGCAGAGGGCGGCTTCACGCTGCCCATCTCGTCCCCGTTCAAGCCCGTCGGTATCGCGCAGGCCGCGATACGCGGCGCCCCGCGCGCCTTCATCGCCTATCTCGTAATTCAGACCCGTCCTAGATATTCCTATTTCGTAAATCCATAACATCGACTTGTACCTCATCAAGAGGCCGAAGTTTTCTGCAAGCGGTGTTACGGTCATGAAATCCTCGCGTCAAATTCAATCGAATTCCCACTCCAACGGCGATTGCGGTTCGTTCGGCCTCAAGCCGGTCACTGCTGTCGTGCTTTCGGTATTTGCGGTGTTGGGTTATATGGCGCAGGAAAGCGTCAGTGCAAAGGATGCAGCGCAGGTAGCCAGTGCCGTCACGTTCGACACGACCTTCCTGCAGACCGATGCGAAACAGACCGTCGATGTCTCGCGCTTTGCGCGTGGCAATACCGTGTCGCCCGGCGTGTACTCGGTCGACGTGTTGGTCAATGATGTGCGCGTAGCACACGACAACGTGCGCTTCGTCGCGACGCGCGATGGCGAAAGCGCGCGTGCATGCTTCGATCGCAAAACGCTCGAAGGCTATGGCATCGACTTCGCGAAGGTCGACGCTGAGCGCAACGAAGGCGCGACGAAGTCCGCAGCGAACGATTGCATCGACGTTGCCGCAGCAGTGCCGGAAGCGAGTATCGAGTTCGACTTCACCGAACAGAAGGTTGCGATCACGGTACCGCAGAAATACATGCGCAACTCGGCGCGCGGGTATGTGCCGCCCGAGTTGTGGGAGAACGGCGTGAACGCCGGCTTCGTCAGCTACAACGCGAACGCCTACCAGTCGAATAGCGGCGGCGTGCATTCGACGCAGGAGTATCTCGGCCTGAACGCCGGCGTGAACATCGGAGCGTGGCATTTCCGTCATCAGTCTTCGGTATCGGCGGCGACGGGCCAGGCAATGCAATTCGACAACATCGCTACCTACGTGCAGCACGACGTCGCGAAGCTGCGTTCGCAAGTGACACTCGGCGATGCGCAAACGACAGGTGACGTATTCGACAGCGTGTCGTTTCGCGGCGCGCAGATCGCAACGGACGACCGTATGCTGCCCGAATCGCTGCGCGGTTACGCACCGGTCGTACGAGGCACGGCGGATTCGAATGCGCGCGTGACGGTGCGTCAGAATGGGCAGGTGATCTACGAGACGAGCGTGTCGCCGGGTCCGTTCGAGATCAAGGACCTCTATGCAACCGGTTACGGCGGTAATCTCGACGTGACCGTCACCGAAGCGGACGGCCGCACGAAGAGCTTCACGGTGCCCTACGCAGCGGTCGCGCAATCATTGCGCCCCGGCACGACGCGTTTTGCGGTGACGGCTGGCCAGTTGCGCGACGACTCGCTGCAGACGAAGCCCGGCTTCACACAGTTCACGATGCAGCGCGGCCTCACGAATCTGGTCACGCTGTACGGCGGCGCGATCGCGTCGAGTGGATACGTGGCGGCGAACATGGGCGCGGCGTTGAACACGAAGTACGGTGCGGTTGCCGCCGACATCACGGCCGCACGCACCGAAGTGCCGGGTCACGAATCGTTGCATGGCAACAGCCTGCATATCGGCTACAGTAAGTTCATTGACCCGACGGGGACGAATATTTCGGTGGGCGCTTACCGTTACTCGGACGCTGGTTATCTGAACTTCGCGGACGCTGCGACGTTGCGCGACCTCGCGCAGCACGGCGGGGACGTGAATGCCGCCGACCGTCAACGTGGCCGTTTGCAACTGACGGTGAACCAGAACCTGAGCAACAACCACGGTTCGGTGTTCTTGACGGCGTCGTCGCAGCATTACTGGAACCGGCCCGGCAGCGACGTGTTCTATCAGGCTGGTTATTCGAATGGCTTCAAGTTCGGTACATACAGCGTGACGGCGGGCCGTACGCGCAACTCGGACGGCACGTTGTCGAACGAGATCATGCTCAGCGCGACGATTCCTCTCGGCCACACGCAGCACGCGCCGGTGCTGACGACGAACCTGAACGCGGGTAGCGGCGCAGGCACAATGCAGGCGAATATCAGCGGATCGGCGGGCGATCACAACCAGTACTCGTATAACGCGTACGGGACGGCGGGGCAGGGTTCGTCGTCGGGTGCAAATGTGAACGGCGGTGTGAGCGGTGTTTATCGTGCGCCTTATGCGCAGATGACCGCGTCGGCGAGTGCGGGAAGCAACTCGACGCAGGTCTCGGCGGGCGTGAGCGGCTCGATCGTCGCGCATCCGGGCGGCGTGACGTTCTCGCAAACGGTCGGCGATACGTTCGGCATCGTCGAAGCGCCGGGTGCCGCGGGCGCGACGGTGTCGAGCGCGACGGGGGTGAAGGTTGACCGTCGTGGCTATGCGGTGGTGCCTTATCTCACGCCGTATAGCATGAACACGGTGGATATCGATCCGAAAGGCTCGTCGAGCGACGTTGAGTTTGAGTCGACGTCCGAGCATGCGGTGCCGCGGCTTGGCTCGGTGGTGATGATGAAGTACAAGACAGTGACGGGGCGCGCTGCGTTGATTCGAGCGCCGCGCCTGGGCGGTGAAGCGCTGCCGTTCGGCGCGGATGTGCTCGATGGAAACCAGCGCAGTGTTGGTGTCGTTGCGCAGGATAGCCGCATTTTTGCGCGCGGACTGGAAGACAAGGGCTCGTTGTTTGTGAGGTGGGGTTCGGCTCCGGCCGAGTATTGCAGGATAGATTATGTGTTGCCTAGGAAGGCAGGTAGCCACGAGACGGCATACGTTTCGGTACAAGGACACTGCGTCGGCGATGTGCGCGTGGCCGACGCGGACAGTGAGTCCGAGTTGCGCGGCGTAGCGAATTGAGTGAGGATGAATATGGCCGAATTAATCTATTGCCGCAGTGCGGTGCGGTCTTCTGGGGTCGTTCGCAATCTTTCGATTTTGCGATTCCTCATGGGCATTGCGCTCACGCTGATAGGAGCGGTTTTTTCACCGTCTGCGCACGCAAACATCGCTTGCGAAATTGACAATATTTCCCTGACGCTTTCGGCGGGCACTATTTCTGTGCCCGTTGGCATGTCGGTCGGACAGATACTTGGTAACATCGCGCCCAGCACGTTCCAGATGAGTTGTCACTTCGTGAACCGCGTAAGCACTGTGACTTCGGCGACTAACTATGCCAATTTCGCGACGACGCAACTCGCGCCGGGATTCACAGATGTTTACCAGACGAATATCGCAGGCATTGGCGTCCGCTACACCTTCAATTCGGCCCAATGTAACGCCGCAAGCGTGGTTATGCTAAATGGAAAGGCGCAGGTAGGCTGTTTTTTCAGTGGACCGTTAGATGGTCCATATATGACCGCGAACATAACCGTCACCCCCACGCTTGTTGTCACGGGGGCGCTCGCCCCGGGCACGACGACACTTTCATCCGCGCCAACGGTATCGGTCACGTATACGTCGAGTGATCAAGACACGTCATGGAACAAGGGTTCGCTTTATACGGGGGCGGCAACCGGCTTATTCGTCCACGCCACCTGCTCGGTCACTCAGCCCAGCCTATCCGTTTCCTTGCCCACGGCTAACACGCGGGCATTTTCCTCCGGCATTGGCGCGGTGGCTGCTCCACAACCGTTTCAATTGTCGTTCGCTTGCGCCGCAGGTGCGAAGGTATCGATTACGCTGACCGACAGTGTCAATCCGTCTAACAGGAGCAATACGCTGACGCTAACGGCAGACTCGACCGCGCGGGGAATTGGTCTTCAAGTGCTAAACAGTACTGGCTCTCCCGTCTACTTCGGTCCGGATTCCGCTGCTCCCGGAAATACCAATCAGTGGCTGATTGGCAACTCGCCGGCCGGTGCATTGCTTGTGCCGATGCAGGCACGGTACATCCGGACGGGCGCCGTCTCGCCCGGCTCAGTCAAGGCACTTGCGACGTTCACGATGTCGTATCAATAGTTCGAATCGAGATCCCGTTCATCGGCTTGAGTTGCCTCCAAGGGAGGTCGTTTCCATACGCCGGCCGCCATGACGTGTATCATTCGTTCCCTGCGCTGTTCTGCGCTGGCGATTCCCGTATTGTCGAACGCTCGTTCGTGACCTGTTTCCGACGCGGCTGAATTGCCACTGTGATGCGGGTCGTCGGCCCAATTCCCGCAGCTCGACGCCGCCGCGCATGGCGTGGCACACCGGTGGCCACAAGCCGCCGGGAATCGCCCGAACCCCTATCCGTGACCGCCAGACCCGATGTCAGTCTCCGAACTCAAACGCCGCCGCACGTTCGCGGTCATTTCCCACCCGGATGCGGGTAAGACCACGCTCACGGAAAAGCTGCTGCTGTTCTCGGGCGCGATTCAGATCGCCGGTACCGTGAAGGGCCGCAAGAGCAACCGCTACGCGACGTCCGACTGGATGGAGATCGAAAAGCAGCGGGGCATTTCGGTGGCGAGCTCGGTGATGCAGTTCGAGTACGGCGACGCCGTCATCAACCTGCTCGACACGCCGGGCCACGAAGACTTCTCTGAAGATACCTACCGCGTGCTGACCGCGGTCGACGCCGCCGTCATGGTGATCGACGGCGCGAACGGCGTCGAAGCGCAAACGCTCAAGCTGCTCGAAGTCTGCCGCAGCCGCAAGACGCCGATCGTCACCTTCATCAACAAGCTCGACCGCGAAGTGCGCGAACCGCTCGAACTGCTCGACGAAATCGAGCAGCATCTGGGCGTCGCCGCCGTGCCGTTCACGTGGCCGATCGGCATGGGCAAGGACTTCCAGGGCGTCTACGACATCCAGCGGGATCAGGTGCGCCTGTTCCGCGCCGGGCAGGATAAGGCGGGCGGCGAAGTCGAGACGCTGCAAGCGCTCAGCGACGAAGAAGGCGAACGCCGCTTCGGCCATGCCTGGGTCAAGGCGAAGGAAGAGATCGATCTGATCACCGGCGCGTCGCCGGATTTCGATCGCGAGCAGTTCCTCGCCGGTCAGCAATCGCCAGTGCTGTTCGGCTCGGCGATCAACAATTTCGGCGTGAAGGAAATTCTTGACGCGCTGGTCGACCTGGCGCCGCCACCGTCCATGCGCATGACCGTGCAGCGTCCGGTGATGCCGGACGAGCCGAAGTTCACCGGCGTCGTGTTCAAGGTGCAGGCGAACATGGACCTGGCGCACCGCGACCGCGTGGCGTTCATCCGCGTGTGTTCGGGGCATTTCGAACGCGGCATGGCCGTGAAGGTGACGCGCACGAACAAGACGTTCCGCGCCAACAATGTGGTGACGTTCCTGTCGCAGCGTCGTGAAACGGTGAGCGAGGCGTATCCGGGCGACATCATCGGTATTCCGAATCATGGCACGCTGAGTCTCGGCGATACGCTCACCGAAGGCGAGCAGCTGCAATTCGTCGGCCTGCCGTTCTTCGCACCGGAAATTTTCCAGACCGTGGAAGTGGTCGATCCAATGCGCGCCAAGCAACTCGGCGAGGCGCTCAAGCAACTCGGCGAGGAGGGCGCGATTCAGGTGTTCCGTCCCGAAGTGGGCGGCCTGATGATTCTCGGCGCGGTTGGTCAACTGCAGTTCGAAGTGGTGTCGCACCGTTTGTCGACGGAATACAAGGTCGACGTGCGCATGGCGCCGGCGCGTTACCGTATGTCGCGCTGGGTGACCTGCGACGATGCGGCCGAATTGCGCCGCTTCACCGATTCGTACGCGGCGCGGATCGCGCTCGACGCGTCGGACGCACCGACGTATCTAGCCTCGCATGTATCGGAGATCGAAGTCGCGCAGAAGGCGTGGCCGAAGATCGTGTTCAACGAATTGCGCGAGCATTCGGGCGCGCCGTTCAAGAAGGCGATGTAAATCCGTCGCGCTGGTACGTGAGTGCCGGGTAAAGCAGCGCAAACCGAAAGGCCCCGAAAAAAACGGGGCCTTTTGCGTTATCGGCACTACGACTACCGGCAATTCATCAGCGCGGATCCAACTTCAACACCTCTTCCCGCATCCACCCCGCCAGCGCCTGCACATGTTCGAGCCCAACATGCCGCTGCGGAATATCGAGCCAATAACCAAACGGCCCGCTCACTTCGACATCGGAAAACTGCGCGAGACTGCCGTCCGCCAGTTCCTCGACAATCATGTTGCGGTCGACGATCGCCAGCCCCGCACCTTTGCTCGCCGCGCGAATCGCCTGTTCCAGCGTCGAGAACTCGATGCCGTTGTCCGCATAACGCGCCGGCATGCCCGCCTTCGCCAGCCAATTTGGCCACAACTCGAGCCTGGCGTCGTTGTGCAGCACATGCAGCGCCGGCATGCGTTCGAGCAGCGCGTCGAGCGGTTGAGCGAGCAGGCGCGGCGCGCCGACGAGCACGTGGCGCTCCATCATCAGCAATTCGGAGTGCGCGTCCGGCAGTGCGTGGCGGCCGAAGCGAATCTGGCAGTGAAAGTCGCCGTGCGCCTCAGTGCGAACGGACAGTTCGACGTCGGGCAATTCCACCGCGAGCGAACCCAGCCGTGGCGAAAACCATTGCGTGGCGAAAGTGGGCGGCAGAGCAAGCACGAGACGCCGCCGCCCTTTGCCTGCCGTGATTTGACGAAAGCCGCGCTCGATCGTGTCGAAGGCTTCGGACAGGCATGGCAGCAACTGCAGGCCCGCTTGCGTCAGACGGATGCCTTTGTGGTCGCGCTCGAACAGTTTCGCGCCGAGCGATTCTTCGAGCAGCTTGATTTGCCGGCTCACCGCGCCTTGGGTCACGCACAGCGCAATGGCCGCGCGGTTGAAGCTCATATGACGAGCAGTCTCTTCGAAGAAGCGCAACGCGATCAGCGATGGCAAGCGCCGCATAAATCACCTTCTGTTACTTTTAATCGTGCGCGATTCGGCCGGCAAATGGTCGGACTGCGGACTCTGGTTGCGCTGCGTCGCCAGCCGCGCGTTTGTCTCCTACACGCGCGATCCGAACCGCCATCGGCCAGCGATTTTTCAAGCCAAACCGCCATCGTGGCGGCTTGGCGATTGTCGCATTTGCGCCCGTCGTTTTGCTTGATCTCGATAAGAAATATCCGTTGCGCGTCCTGAACCGTGGGCCTCGATCAGGTGCTTGACTCGTGGTCGAGGAGAAGCGCCGCGCAAGCGCCCAACTTCGCCTATGCTGACGAAGACGCGCGCCCTCCCGCCAGGCCGGCTCGCCCTACCCGTCTTCGGAGCGCCCGTGACCGTTCGCAATCTCGACGCCTTGTTTCGACCCAAATCCGTCGCCGTGATCGGCGCTTCCGAGCGGCCCGGCAGCACCGGTGCGATGGTGTGGGCGCGCGTGCTGGAAGGGGGCTTCGACGGCCCGCTCTGGCCGGTCAATCCGAAGTACGAGACGCTCGGCGGCCACGCCGTGATCGGCGACCCCGGCGATCTGCCGGAAGCACCCACGGTCGCGGTGATCTGCACGCCGCCGGCCACGTGGCCGGGCATCATCCACAAGCTCGGTGGCTTGGGTACGCGCGCGGCGATTATCGTCGGCGAGGTGCGTTGCGATGAGGATCGGCTCGCGCTGCGGCACGCGCTCTCGGCGGCGCGGCCGAATCTGCTACGGATCGTCGGGCCGGGCAGTCTCGGCGTGGTGTCGCCGGCGTTGCGCGCGCATCTGGGCGCGCCGTCGTGCACGGTGAAGGCGGGCGGCGTCGCGTGGGTGTCGCAGTCGAACGCGCTGACCAATGCGGTGCTCGGCTGGGCGCACGCGCGCGGCCTCGGCTTCTCGCACGCCGTGGCGCTCGGCGGCGAAGCGGACGTCGACGCGGGCGACGTGCTCGACTATCTGGCGAGCGACCCCGGCACGCGCGCCATCCTGCTCGAACTGGACAGCGTGCGGGCGGCCCGCAAGTTCATGTCGGCGGCTCGCGCGGCGGCGCGCAACAAGCCGGTGCTGGCGTTGCGCTCCGGCCGCGCCGATCCTGCGGACGGGCTCTACACCGCCGCATTCCGTCGCGCGGGCATGGTGCGCGTGGATGCGCTCGACGACCTGCTCGACGAGATCGAGACGCTCGGCGTCGGCCGCGTGGCGGCGGGCGCCACGGCCACGCTGATCACGAGCGACCGCGGCCTGGCGACGCTCGCCTGCGACGCCTTCGCCGCAGCCGGCGACACGCTCGCGTCGTGGCCGGCTGAGGCGTCGGATGCCTTGAAGCAGACTTTGCCGTACGCGGTCGGCGGCAATCCGCTCCAACTCGGCGACGACGCGCGTCCGGAGCATTTCGGCACGGCCCTCAAACTGCTCGCGGAGCATCGCAGCACCGGGACGGCCTTCGTGGTCCACGCGTCGACGCATGGCGCGCCGGTCGGCGAAGTGGCGCAGGCGTTGATCGCGAATCACCGTTTCGCTTATCGCGGCTTGCTCGCGTGCTTCTTCGGCGGCGTGGATGCCGCCACGCGCGACGCGCTGCACGCGCAGGGCATCCCGGTTCATACGACGCCGCAGCGCCTTGCGCGGGCCTTCGCGCGGCTGGTCGATTACCGGATGGGCCGGGAACTGCTGATGCAGACGCCGGAGGGTTTGCCGGCGCAAATTCCCGAATGCATCGACGCAGCCCAGGCTCAGGCGCGCGCGGCGCTAGCCGCGGGTGAGCACCAACTAACCGGCGAAGCGGCGGCGCGGTTTCTGGGGCGGTTTGGGTTGCGGGTGGAAGCGCGAGGAGGAAGTGCGGGCGAGGGCAGCGCGGGGGAAGTTGCGCAAGACGTCGCGCAGGGATCGGCGCAGGGCGCAGCGGCAGATTCCGCGCGAGGACCGGCGCAGGAACCGGCGGGGGGCGCTACGGAAGGCTTCGCGCAAGGACAGGGGCAGCAGCAGGGCACTACGGCAGGTTTCGCGCAAGGAGAGGGCCAGGAGAAGGGCGCTGCCGCAGGTTCGGCGCAAGGGCAAGGACAACGGCAACGGCAACAGCAAGCGAGCGCACAACGCGCTGTGAAAGCCTCAACGGCAGCTTCGGCTGCACCGCGGGCGTCGGACTGCCCGGAAGCAAGCGCCGACTCGTCTACCAAACCGGTCGTCGACATCGCCGTCGAACTCCACGACGACGACAACTTCGGCCCCGTCTTCCGCTTCACGACACCATCGGCCGACGGCGTGTCCGAGCCGTTGCGCGTCTACGGGTTGCCGCCGCTCAACCCGATGCTTGCGCGCGACATGGTTACGCGCTCGCCGTACGCGCGGCTGGTTGCGCCAGAGCCGGCCCTGGCCGGGCTGACGGCGCTTTCACAAGCCGTGTGCGACGTCAAGGAACTCGTCGGTCTCGCGCTGACGCTTAGGGTGTACCGCGATCGCGTGGCGGTCGTCGACCCCACGCTGAAAATTGCGCCGACGCGCAGCCGCCTCGCAATCGTGCCGTACCCACGCCGCTTCGAAGAAACGCTGGACTGGCAGGGTGCGCGGGTGACGGTGCGGCCGATCCGTCCGGAAGACGAGGCCGCGCATCACGACTTCGTCGAAGCGATGACGCCCGAAGATTTGCGCTTGCGGTTTTTCGGCGCGGTGGGCAGCTTCGACCACTCGCAGCTCGCGCGCATGACGCAGATCGACTACGACCGCGAAATGGCATTGATCGCCACCGTGCAGAGCGAAGAAGGTTTCACGCGGACGCTGGGCGTGGTGCGCGCGGTCGCCGATCCTGATAACGAAACCGCTGAATTCGCGGTGGCGGTTCGCTCGGATCAGAAAGGCCGGCGCCTCGGCCAGTTGCTGATGGACCGGATCATCAAATACGCGCGGGCGCGCGGGATCCATTGGCTGGTCGGCGAGGCGCTGCGCGAAAATACCCCGATGATCGGGCTCGCCAAAGCCAGCGGTTTCACGATTACGCGGACGGAGGATCCGGGCGTGGTCGGGTTCAGAATGGCGTTGGATAAAGCGACAGAGGCAAGCGCTTAGGCGGAGTACTCAAAGCGCTGAATTGCACAGATCAGCGGCGCTCGTCGGCACAGTGGGACGGCGCAGCCAAGGCAGCCAAAGGCTGCCGAGGCGGCGATCGAAGCGCCAAGAGGCGCCGAATGCCTCACGCCGCAGGAAACATGAAGAGCGCTCACCGCGCTAAGTGGGACCGATTGCCGCCGCGCCGCCGGCACAGCGGGCCAAGGCGCTCAAGGCGGTGATCGAAGCGGCGAGAGGCGCTGAAGCCCTCACACCACAAGAAGCCAGAAGGGGCGCGAGCGGCCTCAGGCCGCCAACTTGGCAGCAGCCTCATCGACCTGCGACCGCGTCACCGCCAACTCCTCCAGCCACGCATCCCCATAAACCGCCCCAGTCTCACGCTCCAAACGCGCGATCGTCGCCGCACAACGACCCGCATCCTTCGGCGTCGCAATAAACGACTTCACCGATTCACCCGCCTTGAACGCATCGAACAACGGCACGCGAATATCGTCCGGCAGCGCACGCGTCGTCCACTGATACGGCTTGCCGTTGAACGTGAATTGCGGCGGCAGCATGCGCTCTTTCTTCGCGGCCGGAATCAGGCCGTACGTGCGCGCGGCTTCGCCGATCTGCTCCGGCGAAAACAGTTCGTCCGGGCTGATGTCGAATTGCTGAATGAAGGTCTCGATGCTTTGCATCGCCGCCGCGCGGTCGTCGCGGCGCTTTTGCGCATGAGCGACGATGTCGCGCAGTTCGTCGGCTTCTTCGGGCGTGATCGTGAAGCTCGACTGCTTCTGCTGAAGTTCGGAAAAACGCTGGAATTCGGAATCGGTCAGAAGTTTCGCCATTGCTTGTCGATGAGCGCGCATGAGCGAACCCATGCGGCGTGATTTTTGAGAGGGTCGCCATTCTAAACCATGTGCGCGAGCGGCCGATTTTCGATGGGCCGCCACGAGGGTTCGCTCGCCCGCATGGCGCGTTAGGCGGCGTTCTCGTGAAACATCGACAACGCCTGGACCGTCTCGCGCAAGAGCGCGGTGGCGGCTTCCAGCGTCGGCGCGACGTATTCGTCGATACGCCGCAAATACGGACAGGTGAGCACCGCGATCGCCTGGCCGGACGGACCCTGGATCGGGAACGTGAGGTCGGTCACGCCGAACGTCTGCTGGCTGTCCTTCTGCGAAAAACCCGCCGCGCGAATCCGCTCGCAAGCCTGTTCGAGCGCATCGCGATCGATCGTGACCTCGCCCTTCACCTTGGTGTGTTCGGCCAGCATCTGTTCGCGCTGCTCGATGCTTTGAAACGCGAGCATCACGCGCCCCGAACCCGTGTCGATCAGGCCGACGCGCGAACCGAGCCGCACCGACATGCCCCACGTACCCGGACCATCCACTTGCGCGATCACCAGCAGATTGCCGCGGTCGTACACCACGAGGTGACACGATTGCTCGGCCGCATCGGCAAAGCGCTGCATGAGCGGCAGCGCCTCGGAGATCAGACGGTTCATCGGCGGATGACGGTGCGCGAGCGCATACAGCTTGAGGCTAAGCGAATAGCGGTCTCCGGCCGCCGAGCGCACCACGTACTGACGCGCGACCAGCCGTTCGAGCATGCGATACATCTCGCTCGCGTTGCGTCCGAGCAGCTTGGTGATTTCGGCGCGCGTCAGCCCTTCCTTCTGCTCGGCGAGCAGTTCGAGGATGTCGAGGCCTTTGTCGAGCGCCGGGGCACGGTAGCGGTCGGCGTCGTCTTTGTCGTCTGCGTCCATCGTGAGCGAGGTTCCTTGGGCTGTTCTCATTATGTGGCGCGTGAGTGTAAGTGCGTGGCGAATCTCGTAGAGCCGACGTTCGTCCAGGGAAAACACGGACGCTTGGTGCAGTGCACATAGCTTGACTTAAAAAAGTCCGTATATGAATAATACGTTCATTGGTGAATGAGCGCACGCCAATACTCATAAGAAACGATTAGAAAGCGCAGGACGAAGTGCCGGACTCCAGAGCCGGTTCACGCAGTTCCCACAACATGGGACGAGAGTCAGCGCTAAAGCGCTAGCTCCCGTCGACACAGGAGACAACCATGTCGTTCGCGAAAGGGCCGCACGCGGCCCGCCGTTTGTTCCGCAGTTCGCTCTCCGTCGTAGCCGCCGCTGCGTGCCTCGCCGGACTCGGTGTGACGGGCGTCGCCCAAGCCGCCGACACCGGCAAGATCGGCCTCGGTCTGCCGCTGCTGACATCGCCGTTCTGGCAGTCGTACAACAACTATTTGCCCAAATACGCGAAGGAGAGCGGCCTCGACATCCTCGCGCCGGTCAATTCGAATGGCGATCCCGTCCAGCAGATCACGGACATGAACAACCTGCTGAACCTCGGTGCGAAGGGCATCGTGGTCGGCCCGCTGGATTCGGCGGCGATCAGCCGTGCGCTCGACGCCGCCGCGGCGAAGAACGTGCCGGTAGTCGCCGTCGACGTCGCGCCGACGCAAGGCAAAGTCGCGATGGTGGTGCGCGCCGACAATCACGCATATGGCGAAAAGGCGTGCAAGTACATTGGCGAGCACGTGAAGTCGGGCAAGGTCGTGCAGATCATGGGCGACCTGGCATCGGTCAACGGACGCGACCGGTCCGAAGCGTTCCGCTCGTGCCTGAAGGGCTATCCGGGTTTGTCGCTGCTGGAAATTCCGGCGAGCTGGAAGGGTGACGTCGCGGCCACCGCGCTCGACAGTCTGCTGACCGCCAATCCCGACGTGAAGGCCATCTACATGCAGGCAGGCGGCGTCTATCTGTCGCCGACGCTGCAAACCCTGCGGCGCAAGCAGATGCTGTTTCCCGCAGGTGATGCGAAGCACGTCGTGATCGTCAGCAACGACGGCATTCCTCAGGAATTCGAGGCGATCCGCCGCGGCGATATCGACGCGACCGTGTCGCAGCCCGCCGACTCGTACGCGAAATATGGGCTGTTCTATATCAAGGCGGCGTTGGCAGGTCAGACCTTCAAGCCGGGCCCGACCGATCACGGCAGCAACATCATCCAGTTGGCGCCGGGCATTCTGGAAGATCAATTGCCCGCACCGCTCGTGACGAAATCGAACGTAGACGACAAAGCCTTGTGGGGCAACACGGTCAAATGAGCGGTCAAATGAGCGAACTCACGCCCTCCGTGCCCGTCGTCGAAGCGCTTGAGGTCACCAAACGCTTCGGCTCGACGGCCGCGGTGAAAGACGTGAGCATTCGCGTCATGCCCGGCGAGTCGCATGCGCTCGTCGGGCGCAACGGCGCGGGCAAATCGACGCTGGTGTCGATTCTCACCGGCTTGCGCAAGCCCGACACCGGCGAGGTGCGTTTCAGCGGCGCGGCCGCGCCATCGATCGCGGATCGTGACGCGTGGCGCGAGCGCGTGGCGTGCGTCTATCAGCATTCGACGATCATCCGCGATCTGAGCGTGGCGGAGAATCTGTTCATCAATCGCCAGCCGGTGCGCGGCGGCGTGATCGATTGGCAAGCCATGCGGCGCGACGCGCGCGCGTTGCTCGATCACTGGAAGATCGACGTGCGCGAAGATGCCCGCGCCGGCGATCTGTCGGTGGAAGCGCGGCAACTGGTGGAGATTGCGCGCGCGCTGTCGTACGGCGCGCGCTTCATCATCCTCGACGAACCAACGGCGCAGCTCGACGGTGACGAGATCAAGCGTCTGTTCCGGCGCATCGGCGAGTTGCAGCGCGAAGGCGTGACCTTCCTCTTCATCTCGCATCATCTTCAGGAAGTCTATGAAATCTGCCAGGCCGTGACGGTGTTGCGCGACGCGCGGCATATCGTCAGCGCGCCGGTTTCCGCGTTGCCGCGCGAGCAGTTGATCGAAGCGATGACCGGTGAACGCGGCGGTCTCGCGGTTGCCGATGCGGCGGCGCGCGCCGCATTGCCCGCCGATACGGCGATCGCGCTGGACATTAAAGAGCTCGCGGGCGCCGATTACGAAGGCGTGTCGTTCACTGTGAAGCGCGGCGAAGTCGTCGGCTTGACCGGCGCGACGAGCAGCGGCCGCACGAGCGTGGCCGAAGCGATTGCCGGTCTGCGCGCCGCCAAACGCGGCACGATCAGCGTGGACGGCGCAACCTTGCCACCCGGCGATGTGCCCGCGGCGCTCGCGCACGGCATCGGCTGCGTGCCGAAGGATCGCCATCACGAAGGTCTGGTGCTCACGCAATCGGTCGCGGAAAACGCCTCCATGACGATCGCGCGTTTGCTCGGCAAATTCGGCATCGCGCCGCCCGCGAAGAAGAACGCCTTCGGCCAGAAGATGATCGACGCGCTCGGCATCGTCGCGCAAGGTCCGGAGCATGTCGTGTCGGGTCTGTCCGGCGGCAATCAACAAAAGGTGGTGATGGCGCGCGCGCTCGCCACCAATCCCAACGTGCTCGTGCTGATCGATCCCACCGCGGGCGTCGACGTGAAATCGAAAGAAGCGTTGCTCTCCGTCGTGGATCGCGTGCGCGAAGAGGGTAAGGCCGTGCTGGTCGTGTCCGGCGAGCTCGACGATCTGCGCACCTGTGACCGCGTGCTGGTCATGTTCCGTGGCCGTGTCGCGGCCGAATTTCCCGCGGGTTGGCAGGACCACGACCTGATCGCATCCGTTGAAGGAGTCAGTCTCCATGAAGAATAGTGTGCCCAGTCCTGCATTCGGCACCGCGCAAGCTCCGGCTCAGCCGCAGTTGGCCGCGCAGGCTTCACGCGGCAAACGCGCGCGCTCCGAACTCGCGCGCCTGCGCGAACTGGCATTGTTGCCCGCGCTTGCTTTGCTGATCGTGATCGGCGCGTTTGTCAGCCCGAGCTTTTTGACCAAGGCGAATCTCATCAGCGTGCTGGGCGCGTCTGCGGCGTTGGCGCTCGTCGTGCTCGCCGAGTCGCTGATCGTGCTGACCGGCAAGTTCGACTTGTCGCTCGAATCGACGGTCGGCATCGCGCCCGCCGTGGGCGCGATGCTCGTGATGCCGGCGGCGTCCGCGGGCTTCGGTATGCAATGGCCGGCGGCGGCCGGCTTGCTCGCCATCGTGGTGGTGGGCGCGTTGATCGGCTTCATCAACGGTTTTCTCGTGGTGCGCTTGCGGCTCAATGCGTTCATCGTCACGCTGGCCATGCTGATCGTGTTGCGCGGCATGCTGGTCGGCGCGACCAAGGGCGGCACGCTGTTCGATATGCCGCCGTCGTTCTTCGCGCTCGCGACCACCATCGTGCTCGGCTTGCCTTTGTCCGTGTGGCTCGCGGCGGTGGCGTTCGCGATCGCGGCCTTCATGTTGCGCTATCACCGGCTGGGCCGCGCGTTGTACGCCATCGGCGGCAATCCGGAAGCGGCTCGCGCGGCGGGGATTCGCGTGGAGCGCATCACGTGGGGCGTTTTCGTGCTCGGGAGCATACTTGCCTCGGTGGGCGGTTTGATCGTGACCGGCTATGTCGGCGCGATCAATGCGAACCAGGGCAACGGCATGATCTTCACGGTGTTCGCGGCGGCGGTGATCGGCGGCATTTCACTCGACGGCGGCAAGGGCACCATGTTTGGCGCGCTCACCGGCGTGCTGCTGCTCGGCGTCGTGCAGAACCTGCTGACGCTTGCGCAGGTTCCGTCTTTCTGGATTCAGGCGATTTACGGCGCGATCATCCTGGGCTCGCTGATGGTGGCGCGCCTGGCTAGCGGCGAAGGCCAGAACTGATGCGTACGCACCTCGGAGAACTCATTTGACCAGCCGCTCATTGCCGTTGCAAACGGACCCACGTTTGATCCTGCTCAGCCCAGCTGACAACTGCCTGATCGCGGCGGCGCGTCTCGACGGTGGCACGCAGATCGAGATCGAAGGCGAGCACGTGACGCTCACCAAGACCATCGACCTCGGTCACAAGGTGGCGCGCCATGAACTCGCGAAAGACGACAAGGTGCTGCGCTACGGCGCAGTGATCGGTCACGTGACGGAAGCAGTGGCGCGCGGTGCGCATGTGCATACGCACAATCTCGAAAGCGATTACCTGCCGACGTACACCCACGACGCGGGCCACGAATTCGTCCATCACTGATGTGAGCACAATGACGTGGCCTCGCGCCGCTCTGGAACGATCATGACTGACATTTCCGTAGCATCACCCTCTGCCGCATCGCAGCAGCCCACGTTGCAAGGCTATCTGCGCCGCGACGGCCGCAAGGGCATCCGCAATGTGGTCGCGGTGGCGTATCTGGTCGAGTGCGCGCATCATGTGGCGCGCGAGATCGTCACGCAGTTTCGCGAACCGCTCGATGCGTTCGACGATCCTTCAGCCGAACGCGAACCGCCCGTGCATCTGATCGGCTTTCCCGGCTGCTATCCGAACGGCTATGCCGAAACAATGCTCGAGCGGCTCACCACGCATCCGAACGTCGGCGCGGTGCTGTTCGTATCGCTTGGTTGCGAGAGCATGAACAAGCACTATCTGGTGGACGTAGTGCGCGCGAGCGGCCGTCCCGTCGAAGTGCTGACGATTCAGGAAAAGGGCGGCACGCGTAGCACGATTCAATACGGCGTCGACTGGATTCGCGGTGCGCGCGAACAACTCGCCGCGCAACAGAAAGTGCCGATGGCGCTGAGCGAACTGGTGATCGGCACGATCTGCGGCGGCTCGGACGGCACCAGCGGCATCACCGCGAACCCGGCGGTGGGCCGCGCGTTCGATCATCTGATCGACGCGGGCGCGACGTGCATCTTCGAAGAAACCGGCGAGCTGGTGGGCTGCGAATTCCATATGAAGACGCGCGCGGCGCGCCCGGCGCTCGGCGATGAGATCGTGGCCTGCGTCGCGAAGGCGGCGCGCTATTACTCGATTCTCGGCCACGGCAGTTTCGCGGTCGGCAACGCGGACGGCGGCCTCACCACACAGGAAGAAAAATCGCTGGGTGCGTATGCCAAAAGCGGGGCGTCGCCGATTGTCGGCATTGTCAAACCCGGCGACATTCCGCCGACCGGCGGCCTCTATCTGCTCGACGTGGTGCCGGACGGCGAACCGCGCTTCGGGTTTCCGAACATCAGCGACAACGCGGAGATCGGCGAGCTGATCGCCTGCGGCGCGCATGTGATTCTGTTCACGACCGGGCGCGGCTCGGTGGTCGGCTCGGCGATCTCGCCGGTGATCAAGGTGTGCGCGAATCCCGCGACGTATCGCAATCTCGCGGGCGACATGGATGTCGATGCAGGCCGGATCCTCGAAGGCCGCGGCACGCTCGACGAAGTGGGCCGCGAAGTGTTCGCGCAAACGGTGGCGGTGTCGCGTGGCACGGCGTCGAAGTCGGAGACGCTTGGTCATCAGGAATTCATCCTGACTTACAAGACGTTCGAACCGGTTGGACCGGCTTGCTTGCCGTCGAGCGCCGCAGCGCAGCATCGGGTTGTCGCGATCGAGCCGCATTGAGCGGCGTTGCCGCGCTGACGGCAAGCGGTCCGCACGCGCCGTGGGCAAATCCCGCCCATGCATGGTAAAACACGAATGCGGATGGGACCCGAGTAAGTGCTTTACATGGGACCGGAATAACGCGCAAAGCGCAAACTCCGGTCGACAGCTAAAGCGCTAACTCAGGTCGACATCGCATGGGATCGGAGTAAGTGCTTTGCATGAGACCAGAGTAAGCGCTTTGCATGGGACCGGAATAACGCGCTAAAGCGCGAGCTCCGGTCGACAGCTGAAGCGCCAACTCTGGTCGACAGCTAGAGCGCCAACTCCGATCGACACTGGAGACACGCTCAATGACCGCAACGATCGGATCGAAGATCGGGCAACGGCGCCGCATTGGCCGCGGGCCGTTACAGGTGACCGGATTGGGACTCGGCACGGCGCCGCTTGGCGGCCTCTACCGCGATCTGACCGATGAAGAAGCTCACGCCACCATCGCCGCCGCGTGGGATGCCGGTGTGCGCTATTTCGACACCGCGCCGCATTATGGCAACACGAAAGCCGAGCATCGTCTGGGCGACGCCTTGCGGCGCTATCCGCGCGGCGACTATCTGCTGTCCACCAAAGTGGGCCGCCGTTTCGTGCCGCGCACCACGCCCTTCGACGACAAGGAAGGCTGGCAAAACCCGCTCCCTTTCGAAGCGATTTACGACTACACGCACGACGGCATTCTGCGGTCGTTCGAAGACAGCCAGCAGCGCCTCGGCATCGTCGAAATCGACATTCTGCTGGTGCACGATATCGGCCGTGTCACGCACGGCGACAAACATCCGCATTACTGGCGGCAACTGACCGAAGGCGGCGGTTTTCGCGCGTTGGACAAGCTACGCTCGACGGGCGCGATCAAGGCCGTCGGACTCGGCGTCAATGAAGGCAAAGTCATACTCGACGCAATGGACGAGTTCGATATCGATTGCGCGTTGCTTGCAGGCCGTTATACGCTCCTCGAACAGACCACGCTCGGCGACCTGTTGCCGGCCTGTGAAAAACGCGGCGTCAGCATCCTGTTAGGCGGCGCGTTCAATTCGGGCATTCTGGCGCGCGGCGTCGAAGGCGATCTGAAATTTAACTACGGCGAGGCGCCGCCCGAAGTGATCGAGCGCGTCGCACGGCTGGAAGCGGTGTGCCGTGCGCATGGCGTGCCGTTGGCGGCCGCCGCCTTGCAGTTTCCGTATGCGCATCCGGCGGTCGCCACCGTATTGACCGGCGCGCGCAGTGCCGACGAATTGCGCGAGAACGCCGCGTCGTTCGAGAAGCCGATCCCCGCGGCCTTGTGGTCCGCGTTGCGCGACGAAGGCTTGCTCGACAGCCGCGCACCCGCGCCAGAGGATTGAGTTGACGATGCCTATCGATGCCCACCAGCACTACTGGGATCCCGCTCGCGGCGATTACGAGTGGCTCACGCCGGAACTGAAAATCCTGTACCGGACGTTCGGCCCGGAGGATCTCAAGCCGTTGCGCGAACACGCGGGCATCGAACGGACGGTGGTGGTGCAGGCGGCGCCGACCATCGACGAAACGCGTTATTTGCTGGACCTGGCGCGGCATGAGCCGTCGATTGCCGGCGTGGTCGGCTGGGTGCCGTTGTTGCTGCCCACGGCGCCGGAGGTGATCGAAGCCTTGGCGCATGAGCCGAAGTTCAAGGGCGTGCGGCCGATGCTGCAGGATTTGCCGGACGACACCTGGATCGCGAACCCCGATCTCGCACCGGCGATCGAAGCGCTGATCGCGCACGACCTCGCGTTCGACGCGCTGATTTACGCGCGCCACGTCGAGCCTTTCGAAACCTTCGCGACGCGCTTTCCGGCGCTGCGCATCGTCGTCGATCATGGGGCGAAGCCGCCCATCCGCTATGGACGCGCGGGTTATCAAAGCTGGGCCGACGCAATCACGCGACTCGCGCAATTGCCGCACGTGCATTGCAAGCTGTCGGGCCTCGTCACCGAGGCATCGCCCGGCTGGAGCGAGGAAACGCTGCATCCGTATGTCGATCATCTGTTGAAGTCGTTCGGGCCCGCGCGCTTGATGTGGGGCAGCGACTGGCCCGTGCTCGATCTGAACGGCGACTATCTGCTCTGGCATTCGGTGGCGAACACCTTGCTTACGTCCTTGAGCGAGGGCGAGCGCGAAGCGGTTTTCGGCGGCAATGCCGCCACGTTTTATCGATTGTGATTTCTGGAAGAGACAAGCAACAGCCCATTCAACTGGAGTCGTAGATGACACAAAGACTGGCCGGCAAGACGGCCCTGATCACGGCGGCAGGACAAGGCATCGGACTCGCCACCGCCGAACTCTTCGCACGCGAAGGCGCGCGTGTGATCGCCACGGACATCCGCATCGACGGACTCGCCGGCAAGCCGGTCGAGGCGCGCAAGCTCGACGTGCGCGACGACGCGGCGATCAAGGCGCTGGCCGCTGAAATCGGCGCGGTCGACGTGCTGTTCAACTGCGCGGGCTTCGTGCACGCGGGCAATATTCTCGAATGCAGCGAAGAAGATTGGGACTTCGCCTTCGACCTCAACGTAAAGGCGATGTACCGCATGATCCGCGCGTTCCTGCCCGCCATGCTGGAGCACGGCGGCGGCTCGATCATCAATATGTCATCGGCGGCGTCGAGCGTGAAGGGCGTGCCGAACCGCTTCGCGTATAGCGCCTCCAAGGCCGCGGTGATTGGGCTGACCAAGTCTGTTGCTGCGGACTTCATCACGCGTGGTGTACGCTGTAACGCGATCTGCCCGGGCACGGTGGCGTCGCCGTCGCTCGAACAGCGGATCGTCGCGCAGGCCCAGGCGCAGGGCGCGACGCTGGACGCCGTGCAGGCCGCCTTTGTCGCGCGTCAGCCGATGGGCCGCATCGGCAAGCCGGAAGAGATCGCCGCGTTGGCGCTGTATCTCGGATCCGACGAATCGTCGTTTACCACGGGCCACGCGCATGTGATCGACGGCGGCTGGTCGAACTGATGTACGCCGACGCACGCATGACGCATGCTGAACCACGAACCGAACACCACTGAAAGGAAGTGCCAGGATGAAACTGCTTCGTTATGGGCCGAAAGGCCAGGAAAAGCCGGGCTTGCTCGACGCGCAAGGCAAGATTCGTGATTTGTCGAAAGTGGTCGCCGATATCGACGGCGCCGCGCTGACCGACGAAGGTCTCGCCAAACTGCGCGCGCTCGATCCGGCCTCGCTGCCGCTGGTCGAAGGCAATCCGCGCATGGGTCCGTGCGTCGGCAAGATCGGCAAGTTCATCTGCATCGGGTTGAATTACGCGGATCACGCGGCCGAATCGAATCTGCCGGTGCCCGCCGAGCCGGTCATCTTCAACAAGTGGACGAGCGCGATCAGCGGTCCGAACGACGATGTCGAAATTCCGCGCGGCTCGAAGAAAACTGATTGGGAAGTCGAACTCGGCGTGGTGATCGGCAAGCCGGCGAAATATATCGACGAGGCCAACGCGCTCGATTACGTCGCCGGTTATTGCGTGATCAACGACGTGTCGGAACGCGAATGGCAGATTGAAAAGGGCGGCACTTGGGACAAGGGCAAGGGCTTCGACACGTTCGGCCCGATCGGTCCGTGGGTCGTTACGCGCGATGAAGTCGCCGATCCGCAGAACCTGAGCCTGTGGCTCGAAGTGGACGGCCATCGCTATCAGAACGGCAGCACGAAGACGATGGTGTTCGGCGTCGCGAAACTGGTGTCGTACGTGTCGCAGTGCATGAGCCTGCAGCCGGGCGACGTGATTTCGACCGGCACGCCGCCGGGCGTCGGCATGGGCGTGAAGCCGAATCCGGTGTTCCTGAAGCCGGGTCAGACGATTCGTCTGGGTATCGAAGGGCTGGGCGAGCAAACGCAGAAGACTTACGCAGCGGAGTAACTGGCGCTCGCAAGCTTGACTGCATGAAGAAAGGCGGTTCCTGCATCGACAGGCAGGAACCGTTTTTTTTGCGCCGCTGCTGCTCAGCCGCGCTGTTCGGCGAGCAATCGAGTAAGCAGCGCCACTAACTGATCGATGTGCGTGTCTTCAGTGCGCCACGACGACACGCTGATGCGAAACGCCGGCCGCCCTTGCCAGACAGTCTGGCCGAACCACGTTTCGCCCGACGCCTGCGCCGCTTCGCGAATCGCGACCGTCTGCGCGTCGGTCCTTGCGCGCACCAGCACCTGGTTCAGCACGACGCGGTTCACCACTTCGAAGCCAGCGGCACGCAAACCTTCGGCGATCCGTGAAGCCTGCGCGCAATGCCGGTCGACCATCTCCTGCACGCCGCTCCGCCCAAGCGAACGCAGCGCCGCCCAGATCGGAATGCCACGCGCGCGACGCGAGAATTCGAGGTTCACGTTCTTCTGCGCGTCATGCGCGCCTGTCAGATAGACCGCGTCGCTGTTCATTGCCGCCGACAGCGCCTGCGCGTCGCGGCAGATCGCCATGGCGCCGTCGTAGGGCGTGTTGAGCCACTTGTGGCCGTCGGTGGTCCAACTGTCGGCGCCGTCGATGCCATCGGTCAGTGCCCGTTTCGACGACGCGCGTGCCCACAGACCGAAGGCGCCATCCACGTGAACCCACGCGCCGGCCGCTTTGGCGCGCGGAATCAGATCCGCGAACGGATCGAATTCGCCCGTGTTCACTTCGCCGGCTTGCACGCAGAAGATCGTCATGTCGTCGAGTGGCGGCAATTGCGCGGGGTCGATGCGGCCATGCTCATCCACGGGCGCGCTGATCACGCGCTTCATACCGAAGCCGAGCACGCGTAACGCCTTCTTCACCGTGATGTGGGCCATCTCGGAGATCACGACGCGCACCGGCGGCGCGCCGTCGAGGCCGTCGTTGTCGAAATCCCAACCCTTGCGCGCGAGCAGTGTGCGCCGCGCGGCCGCGATGCAAACGAGCGTGCACGCCGTGGCGCTGGTGCCGAAGCCGATCGCGGATTCGCGCGGCAGATCGAGCGCGTCGAGCACCCAGCGCGCCGCGATCTTTTCGAGTGTGGCCGCGACCGGCGAGTTGTCGAAGGTCGACGCGCACTGGTCCCACGCGCCCATCAGACGCTCGGCCGCCGCGGCGGCCGGCAGCACCGCGCCGATCACGAAGCCGTAATAGCGCGGATCGTTCGACGCGACGGTGCCAGGCGTTCCGTTTTCGTCAAGCAGACGCAGCACGTCGGCGGGCGCGTGGCCGTGTTGCGGGAAGGCTTCGTCGAAAGCGGCGAGTTGCGCGAGCGCGGCTGCGTCCGGAAACACCCGGCGCTTGCCGATGCCGGCAAGGTAAGCGTGCGCGCGCTGGTCGGCGTCGGCGGCGAGTGCAAGTTCGTCCATGTGGCTCCCAGAAGTATCGAGAAAATGACGGCGCGGTTGCCCGAAGAAAACCGCGTGCCTAGAGATTGGCGAGGTCGCGGCCGAGCTTCTGCAACTCGGCGTCGATCCGCTTGTAGTAGGTGAATTTGCCGATCCGCTGCGCGCGCACGAGTCCCGCATCGGCAAGGATGCGCATGTGACGCGTGGTGGTGGCGGGCGCGATGCCGAGCTTGTCGGTGATGAACGTGCAGCACACGCCGACCGTTTCGATATCGGCGTGATCCTGATACGGGAAATGCCGCGTCGGCTCTTTCAGCCAGCGCATGACGGCGAGCCGGCTGGCGTTGGCGAGCGCGTTGATGCGGGTGAGTTCGTCTGTCATGAAGCGGCACGCCGAACGGAGTTAAAGGTCGATAACGTTTCGTATATTAGCTAAATGACGAAGCGTGGACAAGCGCCTTCATGACCGCGCGATGTGCCTTATCCAAGTGACGCGCCGGCGTCAGCCCACGTGTTCGTGCTCGCCGCTCTCGCTGATCCGGTTGACCGTGCCTTGCGCGACGGCAATCAGCTTTTCGCGGTTGCCTTCCATCACATACACGTTGCATTGGCAGGTCGCCTGATGTTGACCCGCGTAGACGACCTTCGCGCGCGCGATCAGCGTGCCGTTGATGGCGGGGCGCAGGTAGTTGATCTTGTATTCCCCGGTGACGACCTTCGGCCCGAGCAGCAGCGCGCCGGCGAAGGTCAGCGCGTTGTCGGCGAGATAGCTGATGACGCCGCCATGCACGAAGCCGTGCTGCTGCCGCAGCTCGTCGCGGATCGGCAGGCTCAGCGTGAGTTCGTTGGTGCCCGTGTGCATCAACTCTGCGCCCAACAGCATGCTGAACGGCTGGGCATGCAGTGCGCCGCGCGCCCGGTCGAGGAGGTCGGTCATTGTGATTCCTTCGGGCGAGGCCCGCGGTGGCAATCTGCACTGGCCTGCGTCGTGCAGTCCCTACCCACTCTAGGAAGCGCGCACGCACCGCGTCAAGGTGAATCGCTAATTTGCGCAGCGCATTGTTGCGAGAATTGATTGCAATAGTGAAGTTGGCCGATGAAAAGGGGGCGTAAGACGATCTTTGATGGAATTGACCTCAAGCGCGGCGCGCTGATGCCGTTAACCCTGACGTAGCTCCCGTCATTCTTTGTCTTCAGGTATTCACGATGTTCAGCAAGATCAAGGTCGCATCCGGCCTGTTGTGTGTTCTGGCCGCGTTCTGCGTTTTCCAGCTTGTCACGGTGGGTTTGGGGTTCTGGTCGCTCACCCGTACTCATGACGACGTGGGTGATCTGTCGAACATCGCCCTGAAGCAGGTGGATGCGGTCAACGAAACGACCCAGCATTTGATGGACGCGCGCATCAACCTCTCGCGCGCCGGGACGCGCATGGTGCGTGGCGGCTCCGAGCCGACCGATATCGTGCAGCACGCCCGCGAACAGTTGACGGCCGCCGACCAGTCGTTCGCGGCCTTCATGAGCGCGCCGAAGACCGGCGACGAAAACGGCGCCCGCGCCGCCGCGCTCGCCGAGCGCTACAAGAAGCTGCACGACGCGCTCGCGGAACTGGTGCAGTTTCTCGATTCGAACAACATCCAGGCCTTCCTCGATCAGCCGACGCAGTCGTTCCAGGACGCGTACCTCGGCGAGTCGCACAACTTCGTGCAGTTCGGCAACGCGGCGAGCCGTGCGTCGCTCGATTCGATCGACACGCGCATGGCGACTTTCCGCGCCGTCAGCATCGTGATCCTGCTGGTGCTGGTGGCCGGCACGTTCGCCGTGTACGCGGCGCTGCGCCGTGGCGTGGTGGCGCCGCTGGAAGAAGCGGGCCGTCACTTCGACCGTATCGCGCAAGGCCGTCTCGATCAGCCGATCGCCGCGCGCGGTACCAACGAAATCGGCCGCCTGTTCTCGGGCCTCGCAAAAATGCAGGCGAGCGTGGCGCGCACGGTGCAGACCGTGCGCGAATCCGCCGACTCGATCCACCTCGGCGCCGATGAAATCGCCACCGGCAACGCCGATCTGTCGGCGCGTACGGAAAACCAGGCTGCGTCCCTCGAAGAAACCGCGTCGAGCATGGAGGAACTGACGGCTACCGTGCGCCAGAACGCCGAGCACGCGCGTGAGGCCAACGCGCTCGCCGAGACCGCGCTCGAAGCGACCTCGCGCGGCAGCGAAGTGGTGAACGAAGTGGTCGACAAGATGCGCGGCATTGCGCAGAGCTCGGACAAGATCGCCGAGATCATTTCGGTGATCGACGGCATTGCGTTCCAGACCAACATTCTCGCGCTGAATGCGGCCGTCGAAGCGGCGCGCGCGGGCGAGCAGGGACGCGGCTTCGCCGTGGTGGCCGGGGAAGTGCGCGGCCTCGCGCAGCGCAGCGCGCAATCGGCGAAGGAAATCAAAACGCTGATCAGCGAATCGGTCGCCGAGATCCAGGGCGGTTCGACGCTGGTCGAGCACGCCGGCGAAGCGATGAGCAACGTCTCCGCCTCGATCTCGCGCGTCACGCAGATGATGGCCGAGATCAGCGCGTCGTCGCTCGAACAGAGCACGGGCATCGAGCAGGTCAATCAGGCGGTGGTGCAGATGGATGAGATGACGCAGCAGAACGCGGCGCTCGTCGAAGAAGCCGCGGCGGCGGCGGCTTCGCTGCATCAGCAGACGCAGCAATTGAAACAGGCTGTTTCCGTGTTCGAAATTTCTGAATCTGTGTTGCGCACGCAACAAATCGACGATGCGCGCGGGCCGTCGGCCGATTTTTCGTTGTCCGGTATGCGCGCAATTTGAACCGCGCAAGCGCTCAAAAAGAAAACGTCAGACAAAGAAAATGGCCCGCCGAAGCGGGCCATTTTGCATTAGACGCAAGCGCCTAAGGGTGCCTCAACGTACCTGACGGTACTTAGGCCGGCTGGATGTTCGCAGCTTGCTTGCCCTTCGGGCCTTGCTTAACTTCAAACGTCACCTTCTGGTTTTCCTGCAGGGACTTGAAGCCGCTGCCTTGAACTTCCGAAAAGTGCGCGAACAGGTCTTCGCCGCCGTCGTCCGGCGTGATGAAGCCAAAGCCCTTTGCATCGTTAAACCACTTCACAGTACCTGTTGCCATTTTTAATCCAGTAAATGTTGTGTGTTGCATTCGCGACCGCTATTTCTCAACACGAGATCGAGCGCGAAGTAGGAGTTGTATCACGTCTTTATGACGGACGCCAATCAACCAGTATTCGGGTATTCCCCGGCTTCGGCCTTTTTGAGGCCTGGAAAGCAATTGGAAGGCTGTTCCCGCGGGTAGGGTAAACTGCTCGTATTACTCTTCCAGGAAAAACATTGACACATTATTTGCAAGAAGAACTTACCTCGTTCTGGAGTCGTTTGACCCCCTATCTGGCGATATTGGAGTCTAAATCACCTCAAGAAGGCGCCCCGGACCCGGTCGGCCGTATCACGGTCGATACCGAAGACCGCCAGGCTTTCGCCCTTCACACAACCGATCAGAAGCCGCACGGCGACACATCGGACACCCCCACCGGCAACAGCGCAACTTATATGCGTTTTAAATCTGCCGACAGCGGCTGGAGCCCCTGGCAGCGCGAAGAGTATTGATCGACCGGGCGGTCGGCTTTTGTGTCCGCGCCCCGTTGTGAGATCGCGGCCGGCGCTCAGCCGGCTTCGCGATCGGTCCGATCCCTAGCCGTTCTTCGGCCTTAGCCTTTGCGCCCACTGCGGCGCGTGCGCTCGTAGAAATCATTCGGCTTGGTGCGAACCCAACGGACGAAGGTGCGTACCGCCTCGTCGCTGAGGAGCGCCTCGATCGTTGCATAGCGCTGCGCCAGTTCGGCTTCCGTGAACAGCGCGTGGAGCTGGCGGTGGCAAATACGGTGTAGGGCGGCGACTTCCTTGCCGCCTTTCGTTTTCGGCACCCAATGATGCAAGTCGCGTTGGCTCACCGGGATCGGGCGACCGCAGAGCGGACAGACTTCGTCAGCCGGCGGCGGTCGATACCAAGGTTCGGCGAGTTTCTTGGCCATGGCCGGATGAATGGCTAGCGGAGTTTCAGGCGTCCGACCGGTGTTTGGCTTAGCCGGCGGCGTTCAGGCCGGCAACGCGTCGTAGGCGGTCGCGAGATGATAAGGCGTGGTCGACGGCATGTCGGCGCGCGCCACTTCACCGCTCGGCGTCTTGCATTCGAACCAGCCTTGCGGACGCAGGAAGCGCTGCTGGAACAGTTCGATCTGCCGGGGCAGCGCGGCGCGCGCCGCCGGTTCGGCGTGGCTTGCCAGCGCGCGCAGATATTCGGTTTGAGCCCAGATCCGCTGGGTCGCGTCCTTGATCCGGCCGGTTTCGTCGAGCGAGGCGTACACGCCGCCTGTTTCCCGATCCACGCCATGTTGCTGCGCGAAGCTGAACGCACGCGGCATGGCTTCGGTGAAACCGGAGCCTTCGAACAGCGCGCCCGCCTGTTTGACCAGCCAGAACCACTCGAACTGGTGACCGGGTTCCAGACGGTTGTCGTCCGCGCCGATCGGCAATTCGGCGATGCAACCCGTGGGCGCGTGCATGAAACGCTGCGCGACCGCGCCGGCAAGACGCCGCAGCGCGGCGTCGAAAGCGTTGTCGTGCGTGGCTTCGCGAGCGGCCAGCCAGGCTTCGGTCAGGTGCATCAAGGGATTCTGGATCGGCGTGCCGGTCACTTTGGCGAAGTCCGAAGTCAGCGCGGCGTTGAACAGGTCGTCTTCCGCGGCGAAGTTCGACTGAATCAGCGCCGACGTGCGATGCACGATTTCCAGCGCGTCGTGATTGCCAGAGCGCCGGGCATACTCCGCGCACGCAAACACCACGAACGCGTGCGTGTACAGGTCTTTGGCGGTGTCGAGCGGTGCGCCTTGCGCATCCACGCTGTAGAACCATCCACCGTTGCGCGTGTCCTGAAAGGTATGCATCAGCGAATCGAACAGCACCTGCGCATGGGCTGCGTCGCCCGCTTGCGAGAACACGAACAATTGCCGCGCGCAGGCCATCGCCCGGTAGCGCTCGGCGGGCAGCGGCTGATGATCCTCGGCGCTGACCGCTTCGTAGGGCAGCTTCAGTGCGGTGTTGAAACCCGGGCCGCGCCAGATCGGCAGCACCACGCCAGTGAAGTGATCGCGCAGACTGGCAGCGAGTGCGACGGTGGAAGCGGCGGGTGGGTTCATGCTCTGCATAGTCAATTGGGTCAAACAGGGTATTTCGAAGCGAAGCGGCCGCGGAGTAGTTCCGTAGCCTAAGTTTCAGTGCGGCGCCGTCGCCGGCAAACCTGCAGGTGAGCGTGGATGCTACCTGCTTTGCAAACCGGCAACCGCAAAATCAAGACAGCGATTGGCCGTGCGACCCGCGTGGCGCGTGCGGCTTAGCATAAAGCAAACGGGTCCCGCTGGCACTGCGGCGCCGGTGCGGAAAACACTTCAAATAATTTCCGATAAGGAGGAAGAACAATGCTGGGGAATCTCGAACTCATCGCCCGTCTGATGGTGGCCGCCGCGCTCGGCAGCGTCATCGGCTTCGAGCGGGAGCGGCTTTCGTGGGCCGCGGGCCTGCGTACGCACATGCTGGTGTGCGTCGGTTCGGCGCTCATCATGATCGTCTCGGCCTATGGTTTCGCCGAAGTGCTGACCGGCGACCACATCGTGCTCGACCCTTCGCGGATGGCCGCGCAGGTAGTGTCGGGCATCGGCTTTCTCGGCGCTGGCTCGATCCTGCTGCGCGGCGAGATCGTGCGTGGACTGACGACGGCGGCGAGCCTCTGGTCGGTCGCCGCCATCGGTCTTGCGGTCGGCGGCGGGCTGTACACGGCGTCGATCGCCGCGACTATCATCATTCTGATTATCCTGGCCGGCATCAAGCCGCTGGAGCGCCGCTTCATCACGGTCAAGCAACGGCGCCAACTGACGATGATCGTCGAGCGCGGCACCATGACGTTCCATTCGCTGCACGACGAACTCGGCGCCGCAAGTCCGCGCGTCAAGCAGTTCGTGATGCAGCAGAGCGAGGACGCGCCCGAGTGCGATGAAGTGGTGATCACCTTGCATCGCGTGTCGAATACGGAATATGAGGCGATCTGCGGCCGCTTGCGTCAGCTGCACGGCGTCAAGCAGTTCCGGCAGGACGACACGACTTCCTGAAAACGGAAAATCCTCGCCGAATGGCTTCGGCGGGCGCGGGCGGCCATGCGACAATGCGGTCTCGAAAAATTCCAACGGCATTGACGAGCGGTGCTCGGCGCCAGCTTTCCGGCGACGACCGCTTTTTTCTCTATGGCAGATTCCGCAGCATCCCCGCAGTCCCGGCCTCAGCGCGCCGCTTCGAAGAAGCGTCGCCAGGCCACCGTCTCGACCGAAACTGAAAACAAGCTGGCGCGCGCCGCGCGCTCGGCACAACGCCTCGCGCAACTGAGCGACGCTTCCCGCGACGACAGCACGCTCGACCTGTTCCCCGACGATCCCACCCGCGCCACGCTGGAAGCGATGAATATCGATATCCGGCAAGGTACGCTGCATGGTTTCGAATTACCCGATGTAGTGTTGGCCGCGGTCGGCGCGATCGATGCGGGCGACAACGCGTTGGTGGACGCGCGGGCAGCGCGCCGCGCGCCACGCGCTGCGAAGTCCGATGACCAGCCGGTGCCGGTTAACGCGCTATTGAGTGGGCTCGAAATCGAGCCGCTGGTGGCGACGGCTTCGGCGGCCGGCGAAGTGGGTTTGGGTGACGCGAAGGCGGCGGACTCGGCCACTGCCATTGAAGAAAAATCAGCGGTATCGGCGCGTGATGCATCGGCGCCGCTTACGCCCGCGATGGCGGCGGCGACCGTGGCGCGCAGCGTGACGGCGCTGCGCCAGGCGTCCGAACCGGGGGCGGCAACTGACGCTGCGACGGCGCCGGCTTCAGGCGGTGGCAAGCTGCCGCAACGCTTCGCGGCGACTTTTGCCAAAGCGGCCTCGGCTTCGGTTTCGGCTTCGCAAGAACCGGCCGCAGTCGCGGCCGGCGTGGCGGACACGACGAGCGCAACGGGTGAAGCCGCGTCCGCACAGTCGGACACTGCTACTGAAGATTCGAAGCCGGGCTTGGCGGCGTCGACGAATTCATCGGCGTCCGCACAGGCTAACGCCGCGTTCGCCACACCGTGGCGGGAAGCCCGACGCGCTGAAGCGGCTGCGGCGGCGCTGCGCGCCGCGCCGGAACTCGATCGCGCGCGCGCAACCGCCTTCGCCGATACCGTCGACGCGCTCTATGGCGTGATCGCCGATCAGCGCCGCGCCGCGACCGATCATTCGCGACGCATGAAATGGATGCTGTCGATCGTAGTGGGCGCGTTGCTGGTGACGGTCGCCATCGGCATCACGCAAACCGTGCTGCTGATGCGCCTCACGCGCGAGACCACCGCCCAGCAGCACCGCATCGAACAGATGATGCAAAACCAGCAGGCGGCGATGGCCAGTTTGCTCGACACCCACATGGCGATGGCGAACGCAGCCGCCGCCAGTGCCGCTTCCGACGCGGCCGCGGCAGCGCCCGCCGCGCCTCAGCAAACCGCCGCCACGCCGGCGCATGCCAGGCGCACCGGGCGAGCGCAGCACGTGCATAAGCCGAAAGTGGTTACCCCGCACTGACAGTCAGTGAGCGCCGCGCCGGCAGCAAGCCGGCCGCGGCGATCCACTCGGCACTCGCCGGCTTGCGTTCCCCGCTTGCCAACGTCCGCTCGCCAACCGTCACTCGCCAACCGCCAACCGGCCGCCAACGCTTCTCCCGCTCCCACTCATTTCGCCGGATAGACGCCGTAAGGCGCCGCGCATTTCCGCCACGCCGCAACGCAAGCCCCGCGTTCTACACTCTCAATGCTGTTGCGAAGCCGGACCGGATACGCCAGCGCATCTTCTGACGGGAGCCACCATGCCGACTAGCCAACACAAATATTCCATCGAGGAGCTGTTGGGCGCACTTCTGCGCGATCAGGGCATCCACGAGGGTCACTGGGCGCTGAACGTCGAGTTTTCAGCGACGGGCGCCGCCGTCAAACCGCAAGACGATCCGGCGCGGACGCTGCCGGGGCTGATCGTGTCGGTGAATAGCGCGACGCTGATGCGCGCGGACAGCACGGCGGCAGGCGCCGTCGACGCCGCCCTGGTCAACCCGCGCAAGGCCGCGGCGAGCCCGAAGCCCATGCGCAGCAGAAAGCCGGTGCCGACCACGCTGCAATAGGCCAGCCCTTTTGACCCTGAAATTAAAAAACAGGGACGTTGTCATGATGCGACGCAACATGTGAAAAATAGCCTGCGACAACGCACCACACCGAAAAATTGCTGCATTGCACTAGCTTTTGCCTAGGGAAAACCCTATACTTCTTCTTAAGGGAAAACCCTAGCAAATGCAGTAACTAACCGGGAGTCGCCATGAGCTTCATTTTTGCATTGTTCCAAAAGGTCAGCGACCTCTTTGCGTCGCCTCATCTGCCGCTGGATGCGGACTACTCGTACGCAGCGCGTAGCCGCGAAGCAGAACGCGTGCGCAGAGCACAAGCTACGTTGTTCGGCGTCAAGCTGAGCGACTAAAAAGCAAAGTCGTACCGGCCTAAGCGCGGAGCAACCGCGCACGGGCGCGCATGTCGCGTGCGCATCGCATCACCATTGAAGCCACAGTTCGCGAAGCGCGTACCGTGGCTTTTTGTTTTTTCGGACGCTTTCCCGTCGCCAGGGCTTGTCTCCGAATATTTCCCAGCCGAAATGAATGTAACGGCGCCTGAAACTTGGCCGTAGAACCCGCGTGCTCCAGTCACGGCGCATGGCTTTGTAGATAGGGCACGACGGGCCAAATGCGCTTTGGCCATCCGTCCCTTTCTATGAAATGTGCGCTTACAAGTGCTCACGTCTTCATGCGGTTTGCGCCGCTAAAGTTGGTCTCAAGCGTACGGCGTCTGGTTCGAGCCTGAAATTGCAGGTTCAGGTCGATCTCGAGTACGGACGCTGGCTTGATACAAAACTTTGATGGGAGGTCACTATGAAAACCTTGAACAAGACATCGCGTTCGATCATCGCAACCTTGCTGGCGGGCGGCGCGTTGCTCGCGGCCGGCAGCGCATTTGCCCAGGAACGCGTGGTCGTGGAAAACGGTCCGGGACCGGCGGTCTACGGCCAGCCGCACATGATGCCGGTGGGCGTGTCGATCAATATCGGCTGGCACGGCGATCGTTACTATGACGGCCATCGCTACTGGGCTCATGACGACTGGATGCGCCATCATCCGCACGACTACGATCCGCATCACCACGACGAACATCGTCCGCCGCAGCGCTATTAATCCGCGCGTGACGACGCCGCAAGACGCGGCGTCGGCGTGAAGTCCACAAAGCCGGTCCTTCCTCGCGGAAGACCGGCTTTGTCACGTTCGTTCAGGCGTAGGCGCCCAGTCGTTGTGCGAAGCGCCGCGCGCATTCAAGGCCGAATGCCGTTGGCGCGATGCCGCGATCGTACTGCACATCAAAGCCCATTCTCCATGCAGCGATCCGTTTGCCGTAGCACGTCAGCGAGTCTAGCGACTGCATGACGAACACAATGGACGGCAGTACTTCTGCATACAGCGCCTCCGCGTGCGCCTCGTCTCCAGCAACAAAAGCTCGCTGGATAGCGACCTGCCTGTCGAAGGTATCCGGTGCAACGATCAGGCCGGCGCAACCCGCGCGCAGATTGTCGATGATCTCCTGACCGCCGCGTCCGTTGAATACGGGCAGGGGTGTCCCGAGTGCGTGTAACTGGTCAATGGTGTGACGGATCGCAATCGCGGGTCCTTCGCCTTTGAGCCATCGGAAATTGTCGCGTTGGCGCGCGAGTTCAACGATCGACTCCGCGGACAGTCCAACGCCGAGATACTCTGGCGCGTTTTGTATTCCAACCGGAGCACGCACGCGCTTCATCACGTCAGCGAAAAAATCGAAATAGAACGATTCGGGCTGATTACGCGCGGAAGGCGGTTGCAGGATCAGCCATGACGCGCCACGCGTCACAGCGTAATCGGCAAGCGCGGCCTGGGCGTCAACGGTGTCGCCCGTGATCGTGACGGCGAGTGGCACGCGCGCATTGATGTCAGTGCTGGCCCAGTCGATCACATGACGCTTCTCTTCGAGCGACATGCGATTCACTTCGGTCGCGAGCCCGAGGATCACAATGCCCGGCGCGCCTGCGCGAATCGTGGTATCGACCTGCGCGCGCATTGCGTTTCGATCGAGCTGATTGCGCGAGTCGAAATACGCGTACAGGACGGGCCAGATCCCGCCGGGAGGAAGTGTATCGTTCGCCGTCATTTGACTGTTTCCTTATCAACGGGCACTAGTGCGAGTCGCGCGGCACAGGTGCGCCGCTCGATCCGACGAGGAAGTCGAGATCCGCGCCCTGATCCGCTTGCAGCACGTGCTCGACGTAGAGCTTGTAGTAGCCGCGTTTGGGCGCCTCCGGTGGCTGCCATGCGGCGCGCCGGCGCGCGAGTTCTTCGTCGGTGACATCCAGATGTAGGCGGCGTGCTTCGACGTCCAGTTCGATCATGTCTCCGGTCTGCACGAACGCGAGCGGCCCGCCCGCAGCCGCTTCCGGCGAGACGTGCAGCACGACCGCGCCATATGCCGTTCCGCTCATGCGGCCGTCCGAGATGCGGACCATGTCGGTGATGCCTTTTTCAAGCACTTTCTTTGGCAGCGGCATGTTACCCACTTCAGCGAAACCCGGGTAACCCTTCGGCCCCGCGCCCTTGAGCACCATGATGCAATGCTCGTCAATATCGAGCGAATCGTCATCGACTTTGGCGTGCAGCTCTTCGACGTTCTCGAACACCACCGCACGACCGCGATGCTTGAGCAACGCCGCTGTGGCCGCCGACGGCTTGATCACCGCGCCGTTCGGCGCAAGATTGCCCTTGAGCACCGCGATGCCGGCCTTCGGCTTGAACGGTTCGGCGAACGTCGTGATGACCTTCTCGTCGTGATTCGGTGCGTTGCGTACGTTGTCCCAGATGGTCTTGCCGTTGACGGTCAACGCTTCTTTATGCAAGAGCCCTTGCTCGCCGAGTTGCTTCAACACGGCGGGCAGACCACCCGCATAGTAAAAGTCCTCCATCAGATATTCGCCCGATGGTTGCAGGTTCACGAGACACGGCACGTTCGAACCCAACTCCCAGTCTTCAAGCGATAACTCCACGCCAATCCGCTTGGCCAGCGCGATCAGGTGAACGACCGCATTGGTCGAGCCGCCGATCGCCGCATTCGTGCGGATCGCGTTTTCAAAGGCCTGGCGCGTGAGGATTTTGTCCATAGTCAGGTCTTCGCGAACCATGTCGACGATGCGCCGTCCGGCGAGATGCGCGAGCACCTGGCGGCGCGCATCGACCGCCGGAATCGCCGCGTTGTGTGGCAAGCCCATGCCGAGCGATTCGACCATCGACGCCATCGTCGACGCCGTGCCCATCGTCATGCAATGACCGCGCGAGCGGTTCATGCACGACTCGGCTTCGGTGAATTCTTCCTGCGTCATCGTGCCGGCGCGCACTTCCTCGGACATCTGCCAGACACCTGTTCCCGAGCCGATGTTTTTGCCACGAAACCGGCCATTAAGCATCGGGCCGCCGGAAACCGCGAGCGCGGGCAGATTGCACGACGCCGCGCCCATTAGCAACGCGGGCGTGGTCTTGTCGCAACCCACAAGCAGAATCACGCCGTCCATGGGATTGCCGCGAATCGACTCCTCGACATCCATCGAGGCCAGATTGCGAAACAGCATCGCGGTAGGGCGCAGATTGGATTCACCAAGTGACATCACCGGAAACTCGAGCGGCAAGCCGCCTGCTTCATGCACGCCTTTCTTCACGTACTCCGCGAGTTCGCGAAAGTGCGCGTTGCACGGCGTGAGTTCCGACCACGTATTGCAGATGCCGATCACCGGACGTCCGTCGAATTCGTCGTGTGGGATGCCCTGATTTTTCATCCACGAGCGGTGGATAAATCCATCCTTGTCGGTCCTGCCGAACCAGCTTTGCGAACGGAGCTTGCGCATGTCCTGTCTCCTGGAAACCTTCGTGATGAGGTTATGCCTTATCTATTGAATCATCCTGGCGCGAGTCATGCTCGTATTCTGAGCTTCATTGGCCGTGTCTTGATGGTAATCAATGAACGGGCATTGCGCAGCCCAAGCCTCGCGATCGCATCTACGGCCGCGCCGACGGCAATCGCAATACAGCCCCTGTCCGGCCAATAGAGACGGTCGGCGTGTCGAGCCAAAATTGACGATAATGTTCCGAAGGACCGATTGCGGGTCGTGCTCCGTCGTCGGAGACGCCGCTGAATCTAAAAGAAAACATGAGACGACTGCTCCTCGCTGCGTTCGCAGCCACCTCTTTCATGACTTGCGTTCATGCGCAAAGCAACGCGTCCGGCCCGCTCGTCACGCCCTCGGGCAACCTGCAATTCGTGCGCGTCGACCACGATTTCGTGGGGATGCTCGACAAGGAGATTTTCGATCGCTTCGGCGCGAACACGCTCACGCATTTCGATGACGTTGGCAGCGCAGATGACACCGTCACGCGCACGCTCGTGCAGACTGATTCCGGCCCGGTGCTGTACGACTTCCGCCACCATCCACCACTTGTGCAGCGCATGGGTAAGCGCATGACGGTCAAGCGCGTGTTCTGGCAAGGCGATGAAGTCGTGATGCAAAGCTCGCAAGGCTGGTTCCGATTCCAACGCGGCGTGCTGACGAAACTCCAGGCATCTACGACGACGTACCATTGATTGCACGCGCACCCCGAACACACGCTCGCCAGCGATGACATCCGTCGCCTCTCGAAGAGAAACACGCCTCGCTCTCGACACCGCTGAGAGTCTGAAAAATCACGTACACCTGGAGCATCGGATGCCGCAGGCGATGCATGCTCAGCGGCCCGCGCCGCTCTGCGGTATAAATGCCGTCTCGCCCCATTCGCAAGGCCCCAAAACCCCCATGCCCCACTACTTCTACGACCCCGCCACCGGCCATGGCCTACCGCACGATCCGTTCAAAGCCATCGTCGCCCCGCGTCTGATCGGCTGGATTTCCTCGCGCGACACCGCAGGCACCTTGAACCTCGCGCCCTATAGTTTCTTCGGCGCGTTCGCTACCTTTCCGGCGATCATCGGCTTCTCCAGCGAAGGCCGTAAAGACAGCGTCGCCAACATCGAAGCCACTGGCGAATTCGTCTGGAACCTCGCTACCAAACCCCTTGCGGAGCAGATGAACCGCTCGTCGGCGCCAGTCCCGCCGCACGTCGACGAATTTGAACTCGCGGGCCTCACGCCCGCGCCGGGCCGCAACGTGGCCGTGCCGCACGTCGCCGAATCGCCGGCGGCGCTCGAATGCAAGCTGCTGCAAGTGGTGCGTCTGCATACGCTCGACGGCACGCCGATGGACAACTACCTGTCGCTCGGGCAGGTAGTCGGCGTGCATATCAACGAGGCGTATCTGAAAGACGGCCTGTTCGACACCCACGCCGCGCAGCCGATCATGCGTGCCGGCTACCGCGCCGACTACGCGGAAATCGGCGACATGTTCCAGATGTTCCGCCCGACCGCATAAACGCTGCGGGGTTTGAACAGCAACATGTCGCGCGGCGCGAGGCGGCGCGACATCCACGGCATCGCCTCCGAATCGCGCCAAAGCAAAAAACAGAGCCCGCACACTGGCCCGCTTGATGCTTGCAACCGACGCTCCAACGCGTCGTTTTCAACTGCCGGCTCACTCGCGAGGAGCGCGATCATGTCCACCGAATTCGCCACGCAATTCAGTCATGTCCGTCCGCAAGACACGTCCTATGAGGATCAGGGCTTACGCGACTTTTTTCTCTACCGCGATTTAGGCATCGCGCAGGCGACCGGCGGCAAGGTGCTCGCGCAACTCGTCAAGGCGAATCACGCACCAGAGCAAGGCACCGGCTGGCACCGTCATGAGGCCGATTTCCACATTGTGATCATGTTGAAGGGCTGGGCGCGCTTCATGTATGGCGACAAGGAGACGCTCGTCGCCGCCGGCGATTGCGTGCATCAGGCGCCGGGCATCGTCCACTATCTGTTCGATTACTCGGAAGATATGGAGTACATCGAAATCGTCTCGCCGGCCGATTTCAAATCGATCGAAGTTGAGGGGCCGTGCGAGGTGCCGGCCGTGACGCCTTGGAAGAGCGTCGCCGCTTAGTAGAAACTGACAGCGGCTGCCTGCTTGAGTAGTGCGAGTACTACGCAATCAAGCAGGCAGCCGCCGCTCGCTTCGGAACAACTCATTGCGCCGCTGGCGGCCGCCTGCGCGGAGCACGCGACGCCTGCGGCTTGATGGCGGCCGTTGAACCCGCGCTCGACGCGGCGCTCGATCCATTCGCCCCGACCGTCGCCGCCGCATCCACTTCCACATCGACCACCGCCGTCGCGGCCGGCGCTGCGGCGGTGACTTCGGCAGCCATCGCTGCAGGCACCGGTTGAATCGTGCGCGCGCGCGAACTCACCAGCACCGCACGCGGTTCGTTGTCGTAGATCACAGCGCGCACGCGCGGATAAATGTGCCGTTCCCAGCGGTGTCCATTGAACACACCGTAATGTCCAACACCGGTCTGTACGTGATGCGTCTTCAGGTACGGCCGCAACTTGTCGCACATGTCCTGCGCGGCGAGCGTCTGTCCGACGGCGCAGATATCGTCCTTCTCGCCTTCCACGGTGAGCAACGCGGTGCGGCGAATCTTCGACGGTTCGACGAGACGCCCTTTCACTTCGAGCGCGTGCAACGGCAGTGCATGACGCTGAAAAACCGTATCGACGGTTTCCAGATAGAAATCGGCCGTCAGGTCCATCGTCGCGAAGTATTCTTCATAGAACGTGCGAATCGTGTCGGCCTTTGCTGGATCGCCTTTGGCGCGCTCGTAATGCATCGTCTCGAACGAGTCGAGATGACGGTTGAGATTCATCGCCATGAACGCGGTCAACTGCATGAAGCCCGGATACACGCGCCGATGCGCGCCCGCAAAACCGAACGGCACCGCGCTGATCAGCTTCTGCTCGAACCACTCGATCGGTTTGCTCTTGGCGAGTTCGTTGACGCGCGTCGGATTGATGCGGGTATCGAGCGGACCGGCCATCAGCGTCATGCTCGCCGGTTGCGCGGGATGATCGTCGGCGGCCATGAGCGCGACCGCGGCCAGCGCGGCGACGGTCGGCTGGCACACGGCCAGCAGATGCGCACCGGGCCCGATCGTTTCGGTGAAGTCGATCACGTGCTGTACGAATTCGTCGAAGCCGAAGCGGCCCTGGCTCAAGGGCACGTCACGCGGGTTGTGCCAGTCGGTGATGTAGACGTCGTGTTCGGCCAGCATGGTGCGCACGGTGCCGCGCAACAGTGTCGCGAAGTGGCCGGACATCGGCGCGATCACCAGCACGCGGGGCTGCGGCGCCGACGGCTGGGTCTCCTTACGGAAATGCAACAGCGAACAGAACGGCGTGTGCGCCGCGACTTCCTCGACGACCGTCACGGATTTGCCTTCCGATATCACGCTGTCGATCTCGAACGGCGGCCGCACGGGCGTGAGTCCGGCCAGCGTCAACAACTCGCAGGCCGCGCGAATCGAGCGTCCATGCGACGTCTCGCCGAACGCAGGCCACGCGTCGAGCGAATGATTCACCAGCGCTGCGCCGTGCCGCATCGGCAGCATCATGTCGGCGAAAGCCTGGTATGTGGGATATGCGAACAGGTTCATAACCTTCGCACGAATGCTGAAAAGGAAGGAACCCAAATAAAGGCAAGTCATGTGCCATGCATGCATACGCACTGGTGCAACCGTGGCCTCACGTTGGCATAGCATTTGCGCGAGTCGGAACCACGGGCCGAATTTGCCGCGCTTTGGTGCGCGCGCGCACGGCAACGTGCACGCATGGCGTCAGGCGTCGACCGAACGCCTCATCTGGAGGAGAATCGTATGGCGAATACCACGCTCACCATCAGCAGCAAGAACTATTCGTCGTGGTCGTTGCGCGGCTGGCTGCTGGCCAAGTTCAGCGGTTTGCCTTTCGAAGAGATCGTGATGCCGATCGACGACCCCGCCGCACGCGCTGAACTCCTGCTGCTGTCGCCGTCGATCCTGGTGCCGTGCCTCGTTCATGACGGCATCAAGGTCTGGGACACGCTGGCGATTGCGGAATATCTGAACGAACTGAAACCGGACGCGAAGCTGCTGCCCGAAGATATTCGCGCCCGCGCGCATTGCCGCTCGATTTGCGGCGAGATGCACTCGGGTTTCGGCTCGCTGCGCTCGGCTCTGCCGATGAACCTTAAAGCGCACTTTCCGGGCTTCAAGGTGTGGGCGCGCGCTCAGTCGGATATCGACCGCATCGTGACGATCTGGAGCGAGTGTCTGAAACAGTACGGCGGGCCGTTTCTGTTCGGCGAGCGCACCGCTGCGGACGCGATGTACGCGCCCGTCGTGACGCGTTTCGTGACCTACGACGTCAAACTCGATCCGGAGATCGTCGAATACGGACAGCGGATCATGGCGCTGCCCGAGATGCAGGAGTGGATCGCCGACGCGCAACAGGAGGTGGAAGAGATCGACGAGCTGGATGTGGAGTTCTGAAGAAGCCATGCGGCAACGCTGCCGCAATAGCGGGCGGCGCGAGCTGCACTAGACAGCATTGCGCCGCGCCGACTCCAAGTGCTCTCAATCGCGCCCGCTTTCCAGTTTGAACACGCTGACCACTTGCGCGAGCCGTGCGGCCTGATCGCGCAACTCGGCCGCCGCGAGTTCGGCCTCGCCGACAATCGTCGCGTTCTGCTGCGTGGCTTCGCCGATCTGCGTGACGGCGAGATTCACCTGCTCGATGCCGCCCGATTGCTCGCGCGAGGCGACGCTGATTTCGCCCATGATCGCGCGCACCTGGCCGACCTGTTGAACGATGCCCTGCATCGTCGAGCTGGCTTCTTCGGCGATCTGGAAACCGCTTCGCACGGTCGCCGTGGACGTCGCGATCAGACTTTCGATCTCCTTCACCGAAGCCGCGCTGCGCTGCGCCAGCGCGCGCACTTCCGAGGCCACGACCGCGAATCCCTTGCCGTGCTCGCCGGCTCGCGCCGCTTCCACCGCTGCGTTCAGCGCAAGGATATTGGTCTGAAATGCGATGCCTTCGATCACGGTCGTGATCTCGGCGATCTTCTGCGACGAGCGGCTGATTTCGCCCATCGTCGACACCACGCGTTCGACCGCGCGCCCGCCTTCGAGCGCGGCGTCGGCGGCGCGCGTGACGAGCGTATTGGCTTGCGCGGCGTGGTCGGCGTTCTGCTGCACCGTCGAGGTGATCTCTTCCATGCTGGCCGCCGTTTCCTCGAGGCTGCTCGCCTGCGTGGCAATCCGCGCGGCGATGTTGCCGCTGCCGGTGGCGATTTTTTCGGTGCCGTGCGACATATCCGTCGATGCATTGCGCACTTGTGAAACGATCCGCGCGAGACCTTCGCCGATGCCGTCGATCGACTGCATCAGGCGGCCGATTTCATCGGCGCGCGCGTTCGCGCCTTTCGCGACGCGTACGCTCAGATCGCCCGAGGCGAAACGTTCGGATGCCTTGGCGGCTTCGTCGAGCGGGCGGCTCACGAGGCGTCGCACCGCGAACAGAAACACGGCTGCGAACACGCCGACGAGCACCAAGCCGAGCAGCAGGAATTCGTTGCGAGTGGTGATGACGTCGGCCATCACCTCGTCGCGCGGCGCGACGCCGCCCACCAGCCACTGCCATTCCGGCACCGTGACGAACGACACGAACTTGTTGCGCGAGTCGCGTTCGCCGAGCGTCGCATCGGCCGAACTGTATTCGAGCTGGCCTTCCTTCATGTCGAGCATCTGCTGATACGGCGCGTTCGCGTTATCGGCGTTCTGGCCGGCGGCGGCCGGATGCACGATCAGCTTGCCGCGATCCGCGCCGTTCGACGCGTTGACGACGAAGTAATAACCGCTGTCGCCTATCTTCAGATTGCGAATGCCGTCCTGGACCGATTGGATCTCCTTGTCCACGTTCACGCCGACGAACAGCGCGCCGATCACGCGGCCGCTTGCGTCCGTGACCGGCCGGTATTGCGTGATCAAACGTTTGCCGAAGAGCGCGGCGAGTCCCGTGTAAGGCTTGTTCGCGAGCAGCAGCGCGTAGGCCGGCGCCTTGCGGTCGAGCAGCGTGCCGATCGCGCGCGAGCCGTCCTGTTTCTTCAGCGACGTCGTGACTCGCACGAAGTCGTCGCCGCTGCGCGCGAAGATGGTGGCCACCGCGCCGCTGCGTTCGAGAAACAGATCGGGGATGGAAAAGTCCATGTTCAGGACTTTGTCGCCCGCCTTGATGGTCGGCGTGGCGACGCCGCCGATGTCGACCTTCTGGGTTTCGTCGAGCGTGTAGCCGGTGGGCAGGAAACTCGCGAACAGCGACATCGAGCGATCGACCTCGTTCGACAAGGCTTTGTCGAACAGCTTGATCATCGCGGCGATCGAACGGTCTTTATCGGCGATACGTTCGAGGACCTGATCGCTGATCTGCTTGCCGGCGGTGCGGGTGAGCGCCCACGTGAACGCGGCGAAAATCAACGCCACCAGCACGCACGAAAGTACGGCGAGCCGCGCGCCGACGCTGGCGCGGCGCAAAGAGAGAAATTCCATGGACGTTTGCAGAGTAAAGGAGGACAGGCGAGGCGCGAGCCATGCGTAGGCATGCCCGGCATCGATGGCTTGTTTACGGCTGCGGCGTCCGTTTTCTTTAGAATTTTGAAAGCACTTCGTAATTGGCCCTGCTGCCAGCGGAGCGTTTCGATACGCGGCGTGCTCAGTCCGCCGAACTGCGCTGCGCGCAGCAATAGCGCGTTGGTGACGATGCCGTAAATAGGACCCGCCGCGTGCAGGGTATTTCTAATCGCGTTCGCTCGCTCAGCGCGCCGAACGATCCTGCGCGCCGCGCCATGTGCGCAGCAGCAGCGCGTTGGTGACGACGCTCACGCTCGAAAACGCCATCGCCGCGCCGGCGAGCATCGGGTTCAGCAAGCCGAAGGCCGCCAGCGGAATGCCGATCAGGTTATAGACGAACGCCCAGAACAGGTTCTGCTGGATCTTGCGCCACGTTTTGCGCGAGATGTCGATGGCGTCGGCCACGAGCGCCGGATCGCCGCGCATCAGCGTGATGCCGGCCGCGTGCATGGCGACGTCGGTGCCGGTCGCCATCGCGATGCCGATGTCGGCGGCGGCGAGTGCGGGGGCGTCGTTGATGCCGTCGCCCGCCATCGCCACGATGCCGGCGCTGCGGATTTTCAGGTCGCGGATTACGCGGGCCTTGTCGTCGGGCAGCACTTCCGCATGGAATTCGTCGATGCCGAGCGCTTTGGCCACGCTCGCCGCGCTGCCGCGATTGTCGCCGGTGACGAGCACGCTCTCGATGCCCATTTGCGCCAGCCGTTCGACGGCGGCGCGTGCGGTCGGTTTGACGGTGTCGCCGAAAGCGATCAAGGCGAGTGCCACGGGCGCTTGCGGATCGCGCTGCATGAGCCAGGAAACGGTGTTGCCCGCGGCTTCGAGTTCGTGAGCGCGTGCGGTGAGCGCCGGCGGCAACCGAATGCCGAGTTCGTTGAGCCAACGCGTGCTGCCCAGCGCGAGGGTGCGTCCGTCGACGTCCGCTTCGACACCGCGCCCTGCGACCGCGCGCGCGGCGCTCGCCTGGCGGGCAAGAGTTTGAATGGATGCGTCCGCTCCGTCGCCGTTCGTGTCCGCCGCTTCATACGCCTTGACCACCGCGCGCGCCAAGGGATGATCGCTATGGCGCTGCACCGCCGCGGCAAGCGCCAGCGCTTCGTCGCGGCTGATGCCGCCGATCGGCTCGAACGCGGTCACCGACGGCCGGCCGAGCGTCAGCGTGCCGGTTTTATCGAACGCGACGATCGTCACGCGATGCGCGGTCTCCAGCGCTTCGGCGTCCTTGATCAGCACGCCGTGCCGCGCCGCGACGCCGGTGCCGGCCATGATGGCCGCCGGCGTGGCCAATCCGAGCGCGCACGGGCACGCGATCACCAGCACGGCGACCGCGTTCAGAATCGCGGTTTCGCCGCCGGCGCCTGCGATCAACCAGCCAACGAGCGTCAGCGCGGCAATCGCCAGAATCGCCGGCACGAAGATTTCGCTGACCCGGTCGACGAGGCGCTGGATCGGCGCCTTCTCGGCCTGCGCGCTTTCCACGAGGCGGATGATTCGCGCGAGCGTCGTTTCCGCGCCGATCGCGGTGGTCGTCACGGCAATCGCGCCTTCGCCGTTGATCGAGCCGGCCGTGACCGCGTCGGCCACCTGCTTCGGCACCGGCAGGCTTTCACCGGTGATCAGCGATTCGTCGATATGGGTGCGGCCTTCGAGCACCGCGCCGTCGACCGGCACACGTTCGCCGGGACGCACGATCACCACCGTGCCGACGCGCACTTGCGCGAGCGGCACGTCGCGCTCTTCGCCGCCGATGCGAATGCGCGCACGGTCGGGACGCAGCGCGTTGAGGGCGCGGATGGCGTCCGTGGTCTGGCGCTTGGCGCGCGCTTCGAGCCACTTGCCGAAGCGCACCAGCGTAATCACGACCGCCGACGCCTCGAAATACAGATGCATCATGTCGCCCGGATGGGTCGCCAGTTCGTAGACGCTGATGCCATACGCCGCCGACGTGCCGAGCGCCACCAGCAAGTCCATGTTGCCCGCGCCGGCCCGCACGGCGCGATAGGCCGCGCGATAGAAGCGCGCGCCGAACACGAACTGCACGATCGAGGCGAGCGCGAGTTGCAGCCACGGCGAGAGCATCGCGTGCAGGCCGAACCATTCTCCGACCATCGGCGCGACGAGCGGCAGTGTCAGCCCGGCGGAGGCGAGTACGGCGGCCAGTTCGCGGCGGGTCTGGTCGCGCTTGCGGTCGGCGGGCGCGGCATGGCCGGCGTGGTCGGTCGCCGCCGATGTGTCCGGCGGCACGATCAACGTCGCTTCGTAGCCGGCTTTCTTGACGGCGGCAATCAGCGCGTCCGGCGCGGCGGTCACGCCATCCAGATTGACGGTTGCGGTTTCGGTCGCCAGATTCACCGACGCGCCGACGACGCCCGGCACCTTCGCCAGCGCCTTTTCGACGCGCATCGCGCATGAGGCGCAAGTCATGCCGCCGATTGCCAGTTCCGTCGGCTGCAGCGCCAGGAGCGGCGCGGCGTCCGTGGAGGCGGACGGCGTGGCGTCATAGCCCGCCTTGCGCACGGCGTCGGCGAGCGTGTCGGGATCGACGCTGGCGTCACTTTCGATGCGCGCTCGCTCCGTGGCGAGATTCACCGACGCACGCGTGACGCCTGGCACTTTGGCGAGCGCCTTCTCGACGCGCAGCGCGCACGAGGCGCAAGTCATTCCGCCGATGTCGAGTTCGGCGGTCCGGGCGGAAGGGGTGGCAGCGTCCGCGGGGCGCTGTGGGTTGGCAAGTTCGGTCATGGTAGGCAAGGCTCGTGACGGCATCGGGCCGCATCATGAACCCAGTATTGACCTTCCCATGATGGGAAGGTCAAGGACGAATTGCAGGACGCGCTTCAGCGCGCCGAAACCTCGCCGAAACGCCCGCTCAGAAGGCCGGCGGCGCGTCCAGCATGGCCTGGCCGACGGCTTGCTGTTCGTCGCTCGAGCGCGCCAGCAGGGTTTCGGCCGCGCCGCGACGGTCGTCCGCAGCCTTGTTCTGGCCAAGCTTCCACTTGCCGACCAGCCGCGTCACCTCGATCTCGATACCGACGATCGCGCCGAGCATCTGGGAGATGAAGTCGGCGGGCGCGTCGCCCATCTTCCACGGCGCCGGTTCGCTGGCTTCCATCTTGCGGGTCAGGCGCGCGACCAGGCCGCGCACGAACGACTCGTCGTCGCGCACGGCGATCCGGCCGTGAGCGTGCACCACCATATAGTTATAAGTCGGCACCTGCCGATGCGCCTCCTGCTTGCTCGGATACCAGTTCGGCGAGATATAGGCGGCCGGACCCTGGAAGATCACGAGCGCATCCGGATTCGCGACGGCTTCCTGCCACACAGGGTTCGCGCGGGCGACGTGAGCGCGCAGGATGCCGTGCGTTTCACCGGCCGCGGACGGGACTTCGAACTCGAACGGCACATGGTTCGCGTCGAGCCCGTTCGGCCCGTTGGTGATCAGCGCGCCGAAAGGCTGCTCGGCGATCAGGCGATGGAGAACCTCTGGGCGGTTCTCTTCAAAATGGGCGGGCATGTACATGAAGCGCTCCGGATACGAGGGGGCAAAAGAGCAGCGATGAAAGGTCGCCCAAAGCGTGGGGCGCCAGGGCGGATGTCACAAAAAACGTCAACCGTACCGCAAAAGGACGGCCTGCGCGCGCGAACCCGCGCTATTCCTGCCTTTGCGCTTGCCTGGTGAACAAGGATACGATACAACCCGATGTTGTCGGCATCGCGAATCGCGGACTGCCTGCGTTGGGCTTTGGGAGGCCGCGCAAGCAGGGTTCGTTGCACGCCGGCGTCTCCCTTAGGACCACACGTTCCGCCACCTGAACGAATGATAAAAAATCGCCGCGAATTGTTTTCGATTCACTGGACCTGCGCATCGTTCGCAGGCCTCGCATTTCTGGCCGGTTGCGCGTCGACGCCCACCGCGACACATAAATCCACCGGCTGGATCAAGGACGAAGTCGCCGACTCGTACGTATTCGGCTACCCGCTGGTGCTAATGGGCGTCGCGCGCGACGCGGCGGTCGGCACCGATCCGGGCCAGGCGCCGCTCAATACGCTGCGCCACGCGCAGGCATTGCCGCCGATCGGCGCGTCCAATCCGATGCAGCCGAGTCTCGATACGTTCGACTCGACGGGCTGGCTGGACGTCGGCAGCGAACCGGTGATCGTTTCACTGCCCGATTCGCACGGCCGCTATGTCGACGCCCGCGTGCTCGACATGTGGACCAACGTGGTGTGGTCGACGAGTTCGCAGTTCGCCACGCGCGCGGCGGGCATCAAGGCGCAGGCGATCGCCTTCGTCGGTCCGGGCTGGCAGGGCGATTTGCCCAAGGGTGTGACGCGCGTCGACGTGACGACCCGCAACGCATGGGTGAGCGTGCGTATCCAGTCGAACGGCACGCGCGATCTGACGGCAGTCCGTAAGCTGCAGCGCGCCATTCGCGTCGCGCCGCTGAGCGTCTACGCGGGCGACGCCCGCTCCGCCTCAATCACGCCGCCGCGCAGCAATGCCGCCGACGCCGCAGCGAGCGCTTCCGGCACGCCGGCCGCGCAAGTCGCCGCGCTCGACGCGAACGGCTTCTTTACGCAACTCGCGCAGGCTTTGCCTGATAATCCGCCGACGCCGGCCGATCCGCACGCGCTCAAATTCCTTTCGGACCTCGGTGTGACGCCCGGCGAGCCGGTCAAGCTGCCGAACGCACCGGACGCCATCGCGGCCGGTCTCGCCGACGGTCATGAGCGCGTCGTCACGCCGCCGTCCAATCTGCTGAACGGTAACGGCTGGAGTTGGTTCGGCGACGGCGTGGGCAACTACGGCCCCGACTACGCGATGCGCGCCTATGCCGCTTACGCGCAACCCGGCATCGGCACAAAAGACGATGAAGTTCGCGCAGTCGCCACCCAGGACAGCGATGGTCATGTGCTCAACGGCGCGAACCGTTACGTGATCCACTTCGCGCCGTATCAGTTGCCGCCGGTGCGCGGTTTCTGGTCGATCACCGCCTACACGAAGGACGGCGCGCTCGGTGAAAGCGCGCCGGCGCGTCTGGCGGTCGGCGACCGCAATGGCGCGCGCCGCAATCGCGACGGCTCGCTCGACGTGACGGTGTCGTCCGCTCGCGGCAAGAGCGGCAACTGGCTGCCGGCGCCGCGCGCCGATCTGCAACTCGTGCTGCGTCTGTACGCACCCAAGCCACAAGCCACCGACGGTAGTTGGCAACCACCGGCCGTTGTGCGTCAGTGATACCTGCGTGTCCGTGACGTGACAGCCGCGCTTCAGTGACGAGCGGTTAACGCATCGAGAAAACGCATGTCTGCCGCATCAACCCGGCGGACATGCGACGCCATCGCGCGGAGGAATGTGTAAGCCCCGCCTTACATTTATATCCGACGAAAGATTCACGACTTATACTGCCGCTTGCGGGATTTTCGTTTTCGCGGCGGGCTTGCCGCCGCATTACCCAAAACCGAGCATGGCAAGCCTCAATAAAGCATCACTAGCCTCGTCCATGCAGACCGTGCGCGATGTCGCGCAGTCACGCCGTACCCGGCGTGTCATTACTGGTCTGCTGATCTTCGTTGTACTGTTTGGTCTGCTGGGTTTCTTCGCGGCGCCGCCGCTGATTCGCCACATTGCCGAGCAACAGCTCAGCAAACAACTCGACCGCCCTGCAACAATCGGCCGTATTGCGCTCAATCCGTACACGCTCAAGCTCGAAGCCGATCGTGTGCATATCGGCGAGCGCGGCGGCGCGGGCGACTTCGTGGATATCTCGCGGCTCATCGTGCAGCCGTCATGGAGTTCGCTGTTTCGCGCGGCGCCGATCATCGACGAAGTGCAGCTCGATTCGCCGCGCTTTCACATTGTTCGCTACGATGCGCAGCGCTTCAATTTCACCGACCTGATCGAGAAATTCGCGAAGCAGCCGGCCAAGCCCGATAGCAAGCCGACGCTGTTCTCCGTCTCGAACATTCGCCTGGAAAACGGCCAGATCACGTTCGACGACAAACTGCTCGGCGCGACGCATGTGATCGATCAATGGAAGCTCGGCATTCCGTTCATCGCCACGCTGCCGTCGAAAACCGATATCTTCGTCGAGCCTTTGCTGCGTGCGCGGATCGACGGCAGTCCGCTTGCCATCGACGGTAAGACCAAGCCGTTTGCCGCGTCGCGCGAGTCGGAAGTGTCGTTGCGCTTCGACGGGCTCGACGTGCCGCGCCTCATATCCTACGTGCCGACCAAGCTGCCGGTGATCGTGCAGTCCGGCAAGCTGTCCACCGATCTCAAGCTTAACTTCGTCGTCTCCAACGACGCGCCTTCGCTGCGCGTGGCGGGCACCGTCGATATGAACGACGTGGACGTGCAGGATCAGAGCAAGGCGCCGTTCTTCGCGGCGCGCGCGGTGCATGTGGCCGCCGCCACGCTCGAACCGTTGAAGAGCCTCTATCACTTCGACGAGATCCGCATCGACGCGCCCACTGCCAATCTTGCGCGCGATAAAGACGGCGTGGTGAGCGTCGAGAAGATGTTCGCGCCCGCGTCCGCGTCGGCATCCGAGGCGGCTGCGGCGCAACCGGCCGCGAGCGCGCCGCTTGCGGCATCCGGTTCGAATGCCACGGAAAAGACGGCGCCACCGCTGGATCTGTCGATCAAACGCTTCGTGCTCAATGACGGCACCGTGAATGTCCACGACGCCGCCGCCTCACGCCCCATCGACGTCGGCCTGCAAAAACTGGCCGTGACGCTGACCGATTTCTCGACGCTCGCCACCGCGCCCGCGCACTACACGCTGAACACCGATTTCAAGGACGCCGGCGGCTCGCTCGGCGTGGCCGGCGCGTTCGGCCTCGTCGCGAAGACGGCGAGCGCGAAGCTCGATCTGAAGTCGTTGAAGCTGCCGCTGCTGCAACCGTATATCGACACCGCGACCGTGGCGCAAATCACGGACGGTGCGCTGACCGCCACCGCCAATGTCGGCGCGAACTGGTCGAAGTCGCCGGTAGCGGTGATGGTCACCGATTCGCAACTGGACCTGCAATCGCTGAAAGTCGCGACGCGCGCCAGCAAGGATCCGCTGATCTCGCTGGCGCAAGGCAGCGTCAAACTCAGGCAGGTGGACGTGGCGGCGCGCACCGCCGAGATCGCCAGCGTCGACACGACCGGCCTCGCGGTCGACGCGCAGCGTCTGAAAGACGGCAGCATCAACCTCGCCGCGCTTGCCGGCCAGCATGAAGCCGCGCCGCAGCGCACCGCGATTCACGCGGTCAAGAAGGCGCAGGCGGAAGGGCCCGCATGGCACTACAAGATCGGCGAGCTGACCCTGAAGGACGCGACCGCCAATTTCACGGACAACACCACGCCGCAGCCGGTGAAACTGAACATCACGCCGCTGCAACTGAAGGTGCAGAACATCAGCGACGACCTGAGCCGGCCGCTGCCGGTCGATCTGCAGGCCACGCTGAACAAGAAGGGCACGCTCGGTGTCAAGGGCGACGTCACGGCGACGCCACTCAAGGTGGCCGTCAAGGTGAATGCCAACCGGCTCGACGCGGCGGCCTTCGAACCGTACTTCGGCAGCAAGCTGAATGCGGTGATCGCGAGCGCGCTGCTCAATGCGAACGGCGACCTCGCGTTGAATCAGGCGAAGTCGCTGAAAGCGACCTATCGCGGCGACGTGGCGCTCGTCGAAGTCCGTATGCTCGACAAGGCGACCTCCGATCCGTTCGCGGGATGGGGGTCGCTCGCGTTGTCCAACCTGAAAGCCGATTACGACGAGCATGGCACGGTGGTCGACGCGGGCCGCGTCACGTTCACGAAGTTCTATGGACGCGTGCTGCTCGACGCGCAGGGCAAGCTCAACCTGAAGGACGTCGTCGCGCATGAAAGCGGTGCGCCGCAATCGCTGACCCGCGACAAGAGCGGTGCTGACCCCGTGCCGTTGACGCCCCAAGCGGCATCGACGGTCGCGGCGGCGCCCGCGCCGGCTTCGTCGTCGGCGCCGCCCGCTACGGTCACCGCTGCTACTCCGCCGCAAAGCCCGGTCAAACTGCACTTCGGTCAACTGGTCCTGCAACAAGGCCGCGTGACGTACACGGACAACTTCATCAAGCCGAATTTCACGGCGAACCTGGTCGGCATTCAGGGTACGGTCGGCGCGTTCGGCACGCAATCGACCACGGCCGCGCCGGTCGACATCGCCGCGAAACTGGCGGCCAATGGTCCGTTGTCGATTCGCGGCACGGTCAATCCGCTGATTGCGAAGCCGGCGCTCGATCTGACGGCGGTCGCGCACGATATCGAACTGACCAATCTCACGCCGTATTCGGCGAAATATGCCGGCTATCCGATCACCAAGGGCAAGCTGAACGTCGATCTGCACTACAAGCTGGCGAACGATCAGCTGGACGCGAATAACCACATCTTCATCGACCAGCTCACGTTCGGCGATCACGTCGATAACGATACGGCGACCAAGCTGCCCGTGCGTCTCGCGATCTCGCTGCTGAAGAACTCGCGCGGCGAAATCGACGTGAACCTGCCGGTGTCGGGCTCGCTGTCGAATCCCGAGTTCAGTATTGGCGGCCTGATCTGGCATGCCGTGCTCAATCTGCTGCAGAAGGCGGTGACCGCGCCGTTCTCGCTGATCGCCAACGCGTTCGGCGGCAAGGGCGAGGAGTTGGGCTATGTCGAATTCGAACCCGGCTCGGCGAAGCTCACGGACGCCGACACCCAGAAACTCGACACCATCGTGAAGGCGCTGAGCGACAAACCGTCGATCCGCATAGACCTGATCGGCCGCGTCGATCCGGCTGTCGACGAACCCGCGTTGCGCACCGGCTATGTGGACCGCCTCGTCAAGCAGCAGAAGATCAAGGACGTGGTGGGCAACGGCGAGAGCGTCGACTTGTCGACCGTCACCGTCGACCCAAAGGACTACGACAAGTATCTGAGCAAGGCGTACAAGTCGGCGGACTTCAAGAAGCCGCGCAATTTTGTCGGCTTGACCAAGAGCTTGCCGGACGACGACATGAAGAGCGCACTCGCCGCCAACGCCCCGATCGACGACGCCAGCCTGCGCCAGCTCGCACAGCAGCGGGCGCAGAGCGTGCAGCAGTATCTGGACGGCAAGATCGACAGCAGCCGCGTGTTTATCGTCGCACCGAAGCTGGATGCCGACGGTATCAAGGATAAGGGCGCGACGACGCGGGTCGACTTCGGCTTGAAGTGAGCGTGTTCAAGCCTGGCGCTTCGCGCGTCAGGCAAAACCCGGCGTTTTTTGAGCGTACGCCGTTGAACATCGAACATCGAACATCGAACATCGAACGTTGAGCGCACCGCCGCCAGCCGCACATGCTCGCGGCGGCATTGCTCAAGCGGCGCGCGTCGGCGCCTTCAACGCGGTTTGCTCGATCACACGCGCCAGAGTATCGAACGCGGGACCGATCTTGTCGTTCGGCACGCACGCGTAACCGAGCAGCAGTCCACGCCGCGCGGGCGTGTCGCTGCTGTAGTAGCTCGCGAGCGGGCGCACGATCACCCCGGCGTCGTAAGCGGCGGCCGTCACCGCGCGATCGTTCGCGTGATCCGGCAAGCCGAGCACCAGATGCAGGCCGGCCTCGTCGCCCATCACCGGCAGTTCGTTGCCGAAACGCGCGGTGATCGCGTCGATCAGAATCTGCCGGCGCTCCCCGTATAGCGCACGCATGCGCCGAACGTGCGACGTGAGGTGCCCGTCCATGATGAAATCGGTCATCACCGCCTGCTGCATCAACTGACCTTCGCGATACAACTCGGCGACGCCCGTGCGGAACGTGTCCACCAGATGCTCCGGCGCGATCATGTAGCCGATCCGCAAGCCAGGGAACAGCATCTTCCCCAGGCTGCCGACGTAGATCACCTGGCCGGCGTCGTCGAGTCCTTGCAGCGACGCGAGCGGACGGCTGCCGTAGCGGAACTCGCTGTCGTAGTCGTCCTCGATGATCCACACGTTGTGCTGGCGCGCGTATTCGAGCAGCGTGCGACGGCGCGCGAGGCTCATCACCATGCCGAGCGGATACTGATGCGACGGCGTGACGAGCGCGAGCCGCGGCGGCTGCTGCAGATCCTGTTCGCGCGGATTCAGGCCTTCGTCATCCACCGGCACCGGCACAAGGGTAATCCCCGATGACTGCAGCACGCTGCGTGCGCCCCAATAGCACGGTTCTTCCACCCACGCGCGGTCGCCGACATCGGTCAGCAGACGCACTGCCAGATCGATCGATTGATGAATGCCCGTGGTGATGATGATCTGATCCGGCGTGCAATTCACCGAGCGCGCCACGCGCAGGTAATCCGACAACGCCCGCCGCAACGGCCGGTAGCCGCCGCCGGGCGCGTAGGTGAGCAGATCGGGATTGGCTTCCTTCCATAAGCGCGCCTGCAGGCGGCTCCACGTGCGCGCCGGAAATTCCGCGACGTCGGGCACGCCCGGCATGAACGCGCCCCACTGTTTGGCGGAAACGCCGGCTTTGTCGATCAGACGCCGTCCGCGAGTCGACAGATCGCTGAGGTCGCGTTTCGGCGGCTTGGGGGTTTCCCTGGCTGTGCTGTCTTCTTTGTCGACGCTCGCCACTGCCGGCTTCCTGCGCATATTCACGGCGGCCGTGTCCGGCCGCGTGTCGGCGACATAGGTACCGCTGCCGGTGGTCGAGATCACATAGCCTTCGGCGGTCAACTGGTCGTAGACGTGCAGCACCGTGTTGCGCGCGATGCCAAGGTCTTCGGCGAGCGTGCGCGAGCTGGGCAGCTTGGTGCCCGGCGGCAGCTGGCCGGTCAGAATGGCCTGCTGCATGAGCCGCAACGTCTGCCGGTAGACCGGTTCGGCGGCCGTGCGGTCGAGTCGCGCGGCGAGCCAATCCGACAAAATCACGGTGTCCAAGTGGTTCTATCCGGAATAATGAAATGGTTCCATATTGTAGAACCGTAACGGTCTATAGTGAGCCACGCAATTGCTGCAATCCCGCTGCTTTGCACGGGTGCCAGCCGGACCGCAGAGGAGACTTGGACGATGAAAACCGAAGACGTGATCGTCAGCTTTCGAGGTGTGCGCAAGACCTACGACGGCGAAACGCTGGTCGTCAAACAGCTCGATCTGGATATCTACCAGGGCGAATTTCTGACGCTGCTCGGGCCGTCCGGTTCGGGCAAGACCACCTGTCTGATGATGCTGGCGGGCTTCGAATTTCCCACCGGCGGCGAAATCTGGCTGGATGGCACGCTGCTCAATACGGTGCCGCCGCATAAGCGCAACATCGGCATGGTGTTTCAGAACTACGCGCTGTTTCCGCATCTGACGGTCGAGCAGAACGTCGCGTATCCGCTGACCGTGCGCAAGATTTCGGCGGAAGAGCGCGCGCATCGCACGAATAACGCGCTCAAGATGGTGCGCATGGAGAGCTTCGCAAAGCGCTATCCGGCGCAGCTTTCCGGCGGCCAGCAGCAGCGTATCGCGCTCGCCCGTGCGCTGGTGTTCGAACCGAAGCTCGTGCTGATGGATGAACCGCTCGGCGCGCTGGACAAACAGTTGCGCGAACACATGCAGTACGAACTTAAATCACTGCACGAGAAACTCGGCGTCACGTTCGTGTACGTCACACACGATCAGGGCGAAGCGCTGACCATGTCCGATCGCGTCGCCGTGTTCGACAAAGGCATCGTGCAGCAACTCGATACCGTGGATCGTCTGTACGAATCGCCGTGTAATGAGTTCGTGGCGAACTTCATCGGCGACAGCAACAAGCTGCGCGGCACGATCGCGAATGTCGACGGTGAGTATTGCGAATTTCATTTGATCGACGGCACGCGCCTCACTGGCCGCAATATCGGCGGCGCGCGTGCGGGCACGCCGGCAGTCGCGTGCATCCGGCCCGAGCGCATGAAGCTTGCCAACGGTCTGTCGCGGCCGGGCGCCAATGCGCTCGCCGGTGAAGCGCGCGGGCTGATCTATTTCGGCGACCACGTGCGCATGCGTTGTGGTCTGCCGCAACAGGACGAGTGCTTCGTGAAGGTGCCGCTCGGCACCGGCGTGCTCGACACCTTCGCGCCCGGCGCACCGGTCGCACTCGAATTCGCACCCGAGCATCTGCGGATTTTCGCAGGGGCGTGAACGCGTCGAACGCGCGATGTGTTCGACGCAGGCAGGTCAGGAAAAGCAGCACATAACAAAGTCGCACTGAACGTACTGAAGCACACCACCAAAGGAGAGCAACACACCATGAGCAAGATCGGGAAATCGCGCTGCGCCATCGCTGTCGGTGCTGTGGCGCTCGCGCTGGGCGCCGCGCAAGTCAATGCGGCCGAATTGACGGTCGTCAATTTCGGCGGCGCGAATGGCGACGCGCAAAAGGTTGCATTCAACCAACCGTTCGAAAAAGAGACCAGCAATAAAGTCACCGCCGTCGAATACAACGGCGAGCAGGCCAAAGTGAAGGCGATGGTCGAGGCCAAGCATGTGAACTGGGATGTGGTGGAAGTCGAATCGGGCGATATCGGCCGTGGTTGTGATGAAGGGCTGTACGAGAAACTCGACTGGTCGAAGATCGGCAAGAAAGCGGATCTGATTCCCGAAGCGCCGCAAACTTGTGGCGTGGGCTTCTTCGTGTGGTCGACGGCGCTTGCGTACAACGCCGACAAGCTGAAAACGGCGCCGGCCGGCTGGGCCGATTTCTGGGACGTCAAGAAATTCCCGGGCAAGCGTGCGATGCGCAAGGGCGCGCGCTACAACCTCGAATTCGCGTTGATGGCCGACGGCGTGCCGCCGAAGGACGTCTACAAGGTGCTCGCCACCAAGGAAGGCCAGGACCGCGCGTTCAAGAAGCTCGACGAACTGAAGCCGAATATCCAGTGGTGGGAAGCGGGCGCGCAGCCGCCGCAGTTTCTCGTCGCGGGTGATGTGGTGATGTCGACTGCGTACAACGGCCGGATCGATGCTGCGCAGAAGGAAGGCAAGAACCTGAAGGTGGTGTGGAACGGCAGCATCTACGACCTCGACTACTGGGCGATTCCGAAGGGCACGCCGAACAAGGCGCTGGCTGAGAAGTACATCGCCTATTCGATTTCGTCGAAGCCGCAACAGGACTATGCGCACAACATCGCGTACGGCCCGGTGAATGTGGCGGCGATCAAGGCGCTCGATCCGAAGACGCTCGCGAATCTGCCGAACTCGCCGGCTAATGGGAAGAATGCGGTGCTGCAGAACCTCGCGTTCTGGACCGATCATGGCGATGAACTGGAGCAACGGTTTTCGTCGTGGGCTTCGAAGTAGTTAGTGTTGTGTGGGAGGGCGTGGCGGGTTGAGTGAGGTCGCGCCTTCGAAGTTTGAAATGAGGCGCGCACATCCTGCACGGATGTGCGCGCGGTTCCAAGGTAAAGCTGGAGACAGGTGTGACTACGATGACGATCGCTGCCGATTCGACGCCTGAATCAAGTGGCCGGCTCAAGCGCGAGCTGAAGGCCGCGGAAGCCAGAAAGCGGGCCATGGCCCTGCTGCTGATCGCGCCGCTCGCGATTTTTCTGCTGCTGATTTTTGTCGTGCCGATCGGCGCGCTGCTCACGCGCGCCGCGCAAAATCCCGAAGTCGTCAACGCGCTGCCGCATACGCTGGCGTCGTTGAGCGCGTGGGATCGCAAGACGCCGCCGCCGGATACCGCGTATGCCGCACTGGCTGTCGACCTCGCCGCGATCGCCGACAGCGACGGCATGGGCGCACTCGCACGACGCCTGAACGTGGAGATTCCGGGCTACCGTTCGCTGGTCGCCAAGTCAGCGCACGCCATGCCGTTCGTCGACGACAACAGCAAGCCCTTGCAACTGACGCCCGCCCAGATTCACGCGAAGTTCGCCGAACTGGACGAACGCTGGAACGACATCGCGTACTGGCAAGCCATTGCGAAAAATTCCGGCGCGTATTCGCCGTTCTATCTGCTGGCTTCGCTCGACCACAAGCAGGACGCGTTCGGCCACATCATTCCGACCGATCCGGATCAACAGATTTATCTCGCCGTGTTCAGCCGCACCTTTGTGATCGGCGCGGCGGTGACGTTCTTCGCGCTGTTGCTCGGCTATCCGCTGGCCTATTGGATTTCGACGCTTTCCGAGCGTCGCGCGAATCTGGTGATGATTCTCGTGCTGATTCCGTTCTGGACCTCGATCCTCGTACGCGTCGCGGCATGGATCGTGATTCTGCAAAGCGAAGGGCTGGTGAACAAGGCGCTGGTCGGCAGCGGGCTGTTGCACGATCCGCTGTCGCTGCTGTTCAACCGCACCGGCGTCTACATCTCGATGACGCATATTCTGCTGCCGTTCATGATCCTGCCGCTCTATAGCGTGATGAAGTCGATCCCGCCGACCTATCAGCGCGCCGCGATCTCGCTCGGCAGTCATCCGTTCGCCGCGTTCTGGCGCGTGTATGTACCGCAAACCTATCCGGGCATCGGCGCGGGCGCGTTGCTGGTGTTCATTCTGGCGATCGGCTACTACATCACGCCGGCCTTGCTCGGCGGACCGAACGATCAGATGGTCAGCTACTACGTCGCGTACTTCACCAACGTGACGATCAACTGGGGCATGGCGTGCGCGCTCGGCGGTCTGCTGCTCGCCGCGACGCTCGTGCTGTACGTCATTTACGGGCGCTTCACGCGTTCGTCACTGAGCCTCGGCTGAACGGAGTCTATTGCGATGAAACTTGCCAAGCCTTTGTTCGCGCCGCATACGTCATGGGTCGAGCGCGTGTGGTATTTCGCGCTGCGCGGTCTCGCCGTGCTCACGCTGCTGTATCTCATCTTGCCGGTGTTGGCGATCGTGCCGCTGTCGTTTTCGTCGAGCACGTTTCTGGTGTATCCCATTCCGGGTTGGTCGTTGCGCTGGTATCAGAATCTGATTGCGTCCGATGAATGGCGCATGGCCGCTAAGAACAGCTTTATCGTCGCGCCTTCGGCGACGGTGGTCGCAACCGTGCTCGGCACCTTGGCGGCAATCGGACTGACCAAGGCGAACTTCCGCGGCAAAGGGCTGCTCATGGCGATCCTGATCTCGCCGATGATCGTGCCGGTGGTGGTGGTCGGCGTCGGCATGTACCTGTTCTTTGCGCCGCTTGGGTTGGCCAATACCTACATCGGCCTGATTCTCGCGCATGCGTCGCTCGGCGTGCCCTTTGTCGTGACGACGGTGGCGGCGACTTTGCAGGGTTTCAACTACAACCTGGTGCGGGCGAGTTTGTCGCTGGGTGCGAATCCGGTGAAGACGTTTTTCCGCATCACGTTGCCGGTGATCGCGCCGGGCGTGATTTCGGGTGCGCTGTTCGCATTCGCGACTTCATTTGATGAAGTCGTCGTGACGCTGTTCCTGGCGGGCGCGGATCAGACTACGCTGCCCCGACAGATGTTTACCGGTATCCGCGAAAATATCAGCCCGACCATCGCCGCGCTGGCGACAATTCTGATTGTTTTTTCCACCAGTCTGTTGCTGGCGCTCGAGTGGCTGCGTGGGCGAAATGCAGCGCGGGCGGTTAAGGTTTGAGTATCTGCCCAAACGGATGACAGCTTTTATTTGAGACGCATGACTATCAACAATTTTCTGACTCTAATCTAAGATTGTTCCCATTCCCTGTGCATCAGTGTCTCTTCATACTCATGTCCCTTGACAAGAAGATGCGCTCGACGCGGGGAATCAATGAAGCACCAGCTAACGCTGCTAGTGTGCGCGCTCGCCTTGACAGCTTGTGCGGACCACGCTGCGCGTGACCGACTTGGCGTCGAAGACGCCACCTTGCTGCAAAGCGGTTTCGGCACCACTCAAGACGAAGCCGCAGGCGCGGTCAACCCGCAATGGGTCAGCACTTACGCGCTGGTCGTGAGCAGTAGCACGACACTCGCTTTACTGCAGACCCAGCTCGATCGTTTGCCAGAAAATAAGAACGGCTATTTTCACGCCAAGGCACAATGCTGGATCAATGCCGCCCAACAGGCGCGGCAAGCTAACGACCACTGGGGCTTCGTCGAAGAAGCGATCGGCCAGGCGGCCATGATCACGATTAGCCTGGAGAACGGCACGCCGTTATCCGCCGTCAATCCCGCGCTACGCACCGTGTCCACGGTGCGCCCCGATCTGTGGAAGATCGTCAACACCATCAAGTCGGATCCCGCTGTTGCGAAGTGTCCGCAGGCGCAGCCGCCGGTCGCCTGCGCCGAAGTCGAGCTGATGCAAGCGGGGCATGACGCATGGCGACGCAGTTTCTCCGCCGCCGAAAAACGCTTGCCTGAAGTGCAGGATAACTTGCGCCAGTCGGCGGAAACAGCGCTGCAATGCAAGCAGGCGATGCAAACACCTGCGGCCACTCCGGTGCCGGCTACTTCTGCTTCTACGGCCATGGCGCCGCGAAAGATCACGCTAAGGGCCGATTCTCTTTTCCGATTCAACGGTGGCGACGAGGCCGCGATACTGCCCGCCGGCAAGCGCCAGTTGGATGACATGGCAATCGGTCTGAAGACGGTTTCCGCGATGCATGAGCTGAAGATCACCGGCTACGCTGACCGCCTCGGTGGCAAGTCACACAATCTTGCTTTGTCCACGCAACGCGCGCGCACGGTCGAGCGATATCTGCGCGCGCACGACGTGAACGTGCCGATCACTGTGCGGGGCAGGGGCAGTGCGAACCCGTTGGTCGACTGCCGGCAAACGAAGCACGAAGTGTTGATGCAATGCCTCGCGCCGAACCGCCGCGTCGAAATTGAACTTGTGGCGGCCGGTTCCTAGCGGGCTGTTGCATCGAAAGCGATCTTAGGTGCCGACGAACTGCCGCAGCACGCGGCAGGTCGGTCGTTTCGGATTGCCCGTGTCGTATCCATATTCGTCACGAGCAATTTGCCGCACACATTCACGTGTATTGAAGCTCGACACTGGCAGTAACCGGCGTCGCAAGGCGTGTGTTCAGGAGGATTAAGAAATATGTCGACTATTCTGGTTATCGATGATCATCCGGCTTTCCGTATGGTCATCAAAATGCAGCTCATGCAGTTGCTTGGCGTTGAAGATGTGATCGAGGCCGATAACGGTCAGTCTGCTGTGGAATTGGCCCGGGTGCACACCCCTGAACTCGTCATACTGGACCTCGATATTCCGCGCATCAGTGGACTCGACGTGATTCCCCGTCTCAAGCTCGTTCATCCGCCGGTCCGCGTGATGGTGTTGTCGGGCCACGATCCGGCCACGTTCGCGCCGCGTGCGATGCGCTCGGGTGTCCATGGTTTCGTCGGCAAGTCGCAGGAAATGAAGGAGATCATGCGCGGCGTGGAGGCGGTGCTTGCCGGCTACACCGTGTTTCCCGTGACGGCCAGTGGCGGTGGCATGGCGCTCGCTGCCGGAGTGGGAGGGGAAGAGACAAGGATCGGGCTGCTGTCGGATAAAGAGCTTGTGATTCTGCAGATGCTCTCGAAAGGCATGTCGAATAAGGCGATTGGGGATGCTTTGTTTATGAGCGACAAAACCGTCAGCACATACAAGGGCCGTATTCAGGAAAAACTCGGTCTTTCGTCCTTGGCCGGGCTGATTGAATTCGCGACGTTGCACCGTTTGATCGACTAGTTTGCGGGCTATGAATATGATGAACTTGTCCCGTTACTCTGCGTGCACATGGCGTCAAACGCTTAACGATTTGCTGGATACCTCGCCATTAGAATCTCGCGCGTTCGTGTTCAACGAGAGCGTGACGAACCTGCGGGAACTCATCGACGGTGTAATCGCATTGCTCGTCCCATTTGCATCTCGGCGCGATTTGCGCCTGCGCGCGAGCGTCGGTCGAACGGTGGCCGAAACGATTCGCGCCGATAGTGCCCGGTTAGGCCAGATCATTTTCCATTTGCTCAACCGAACGATCCGGCTCGGCACGCAGGGAGAGATTTCGCTCGTCGTGTGGGCGCAGGATTTGAATTCGGGCACGCAACGTGTCTTTATCAGCGTGGTCGACGCGGCTGAAAATGTAGTGCCTGCCGCGCGGTCACAATTGTCCAGTCCAATCACTGATGATCCAGAGGTGGCTAAACGGCTCGGTGACGCCAACGCGTGTTTGCCACTCTGCCGGCTACTGGTGCAACGCATGCGCGGCGAGCTCTCTATCACGAGCGGTTTAGAGAGGGGGCCTCGCGCAACCTTCACCGCGTTGTTCGCCGTCGAACAACGGGAGACATCTGCGGGAACGGTTAGCGGCAGCACACAGGTGCCTCTTTTCTCCAGCGCCACGCAGGCACGGGATACCTCCGCAAGCCCCTCGTTTGAGCCCTTTGAAAGTCGTTACCTCGACGCATTGTCTGAAGAGGGTGTCGATCTTCACGCGTTTCTCAACAACTGGCGTCAGTCAGTGAATGACGACCTCGCGCGCCTCAACGCCTTGCTTCGCGAAGACGGCTTCGAGCATTTCCATGATGTTCTGCATCGTTTGAGCGGAGCAATGGGTCTCGTCGGCGCACGCAGTCTGATGGAGGCGTTGCGGCGCGCAAGCACGTCGCCACTGGCGCACAACACCGGATCAATCGGCACGCTAACGGCGCGCGCCAGAACCCTCGTCACGCAACTCGAAGCAACGTCGCGCGCGTACCGGAGCACCTCGCAATGAACCGACCGCTGGCCTTGATTGAAGGCGATCTGGCGCTTCCAATTCCGCGGCCGTTTGAAGCCTTGCCGCCGCCTTTCGGTTCACGGCGACGGCAGGCCCAGACCATCGCGCAGCGCGAACCGCAACCCGTGCCACTCACCGCTGCGCAACAGGCAATCCAGGATGCGGTACAACACCCGTCACTGCCAGCACGTCGTGGACCGTTGCCACCCGGCGTGAAGTTTCTGTTTTTCTACAAACTGCCGGCGCAACCCGACCATTCTCATCGGTTTGCGGAGCAGTTGGCGGAAGCCGGGTACTACCTGAAAATGGGTCAAGTGCGCCCGAGGTCGACCCGTTCGGATCACGTCCTTGGAGCGGCGATCTTCGCGGGCTGCAGCATTGCACTGGCCTGGCTACTGGCCACCTGCACGACGCACGATGCCGACAGGACGACAGCCACGACCACGGCTACGGCCAGGTCAATCACGCAGCCGGTTGCATCGGCAGACGGTAGTGCGATGTCGCTTCATCCACGCGAGCGTGCCCAACCGGCACAGCCGCCGGTCGAATTCGCCCGCACGATCGCGCGCAGCGCACCTTTGGCCGCTACTTCGCCGCAGGCGACGGCTCCCACCGCTGCTCCTACGCCAAACACAGCGAAGGCGAGCGCAGTTTCTCCCGATACGCCGAAGCCGCAGCATGTCGAACGCCTTGCGCCGCATCCAACCACACGAGTGTCTACGCATCAGGACGTGGCAACCCAACCCGCAAAGCCCTATCACCGGGTCCCAATCACACACCTCAGCAAACCGCGAGCGGACGAACGCCTGGCACTAAGCCGCACGGCCAAGCCGTCCAGACAACCGTCCACGTCGCAACAACCCGATTGGACCGTGCGCTCTTCGTCCGCAACAGACACAGCCGAGCGCGCCGCATTGCTCGACTGGGCCACCCAGCAACGGCGCGCGAACATCACGACGCGCGCCCGCATCCCAGTGCCGAAAGATACCGACTGGAGTGCCCACCTAACGCAGCGCCGGATCACCGACAATCCTGAAGCCTTCGGCACAAGCGGCGCCGACAAATAGCGCCCAAAAGTAAACAGCCAAAAAAAAGCCCGACCACTGGTCGGGCTTCAAAGTCAGCTGCGTCCTCCACAGGACGCAGCCCCTGCAAAACAGCTCGCAGTTACCGCTCAGGCAAGCGAATGCCTTAAGCAGCCAGCAGCGAACGCAGCACGAACGGCAGAATCCCGCCGTGCTTGTAGTAGTCGACTTCGATCGGTGTGTCGATACGCAGCAGCACGGGCACGCGCTTTTCCTTGCCGTCCTTGCCGCGAATCACCAGCGTCACTTCCTGTTGCGGCTTGAAGTCCGCGCCCAGGCCTTCGATGTCGTACGTTTCTTCGCCGGTGATGCCGAGCGATTGCACGCTATCCGAGCCCTTGAACTGCAGCGGCAGAACGCCCATGCCGACCAGGTTCGAACGGTGAATCCGCTCGAAGCTGCGTGCGACCACAACCTTCACGCCCAACAATTGCGTACCCTTCGCAGCCCAGTCACGCGACGAGCCCGTGCCGTACTCTTCGCCCGCGAACACGACGGTCGGCGTGCCGGCGTCGATGTACTTCATCGCTGCGTCGTAGATCGACAGTTGTTCGCCGCTCGGCTGGTGAATCGTCAGGCCGCCTTCCACACGCGAGCCGTCTGCCTTCGTCGGGATCATCAGGTTCTTGATCCGGACATTCGCGAACGTGCCGCGCATCATCACGTCGTGGTTGCCGCGGCGCGAGCCGTAGCTGTTGAAGTCGGCCTTCTGCACGCCGTTTTCCTTCAGCCACTTGCCTGCCGGCGAGTCTTCCTTGATCGAGCCAGCGGGGCTGATGTGGTCGGTCGTGACCGAGTCACCGAAAATGCCCAGCGCGCGCGCGTTCTTCACAGCAGCGATGCTGTCGGCCGGCGTCATCGAGAAGTCCTTGCCGAAGAACGGCGGCTCAGCGATGTAGGTCGACTTCGGCCAGTCGTAGACTTGACCTTCTTCGCCTTCGATCTTGCTCCACAGGTCGCCCTTCTTGGTCAGCGACGCGTAGTTCTTACGGAACGCGTCGGCATCCAGTGCGAACTTGAGCAGCGCGTCGACTTCTTCGCTGGTCGGCCAAATGTCGCCCAGGTAGATGTCCTTGCCGCCCTTGCCCTTGCCGACCGGTTCGGTCATCAGGTCGCGCGTAATGTTGCCGGCGATCGCGTAAGCGACGACCAGCGGCGGCGAGGCCAGGAAGTTGGCGCGGATGTTCGGGTGAATACGCGCTTCGAAGTTACGGTTGCCCGACAGAACCGCTGCCGCGACGATGTCGTTCTTCGTGATCGCTTCGTTCAGTTCCGGCGTCAGATCGCCCGCGTTGCCGATACAGGTCGTGCAACCGTATGCGGCCAGCGTGAAGCCGAGCTTGTCGAGGTACTTCATCAAGTCGGTCTTCGTCAGGTATTCCGTGACGATGCGCGATCCCGGCGCCAGCGAGGTTTTGATATGCGGCGCGACGGTCAGGCCGGCTTCCACGGCCTTCTTTGCCAGCAAGCCCGCAGCCAGTAGCACGCTCGGGTTCGACGTGTTCGTGCACGACGTGATCGCCGCGATCAGGATGTCGCCGTTCTTCACGTCGACGCCGTTGCTCGTCGTGTATTGCGCGTCGAGATCTTCCGACTTCTTCGCAAAGCCGTTTTCTGCAACCGGCTTCGAGAACAGGTCGCTGAAGGTCGACTTCACATGACCGATTTCGATACGGTCTTGCGGGCGCTTCGGACCTGCCAGCGACGGCGTCACCGTACCGAGATCCAGCGTGACGACCTTGGTGTAGTCGATCTGGCCAGCCTTCGGAATACCGAACAGACCTTGCGCCTTGAAGTAGTTTTCGAAGGCGGAGATTTCTGCGTCGGTGCGGCCCGTGCCCTTGAAGTAGTCGATGGTTTTTTCGTCGACCGGGAAGAAGCCCATGGTCGCGCCGTATTCCGGCGCCATGTTGCCGATCGTCGCGCGATCCGGCAGCGACAGCGACTTGGTGCCTTCGCCGAAGAACTCGACGAACTTGCCGACCACCTTTTCCTTACGCAGCAGTTCGGTGACGGTCAGGACCAGGTCGGTCGCCGTCAGCCCTTCGCGCAGTTTGCCCTTCAGTTCGACGCCGACCACGTCCGGCGTCAGGAAGTACACCGGCTGGCCGAGCATGCCCGCTTCCGCTTCGATACCGCCCACGCCCCAGCCCACCACGCCGATGCCGTTGATCATGGTCGTGTGGCTGTCGGTGCCGACCAGCGAGTCCGGGTAGTACACCGTGTCCGCGCCTTCAGCCTTCTTGTGCACGCCGCGTGCGAGGTATTCCAGGTTCACCTGGTGAACGATACCGACGCCCGGCGGCACGACCTTGAACGTGTCGAATGCCTGCATGCCCCACTTCATGAACTGGTAGCGCTCGTTGTTGCGCTGGAATTCCAGTTTCATGTTCAGGTCGAGCGCGTTCTTTTCGCGGAAGTGATCGATCTGCACCGAGTGATCGACGACCAGATCGACCGGGACCAGCGGTTCGATCGACTTCGGATCCTTGCCCATGTGTTTCGCGACACCGCGCATGGCAGCGATGTCGGCGAGCAGCGGCACGCCGGTAAAGTCTTGCAGCACGACGCGCGACACGACGAACGGGATTTCATCGACGCGCGCGGCGGTCGGCTTCCAGTTGGCGAGTTGCTCGATGTGTTCTTCGGCGATTTTCTTGCCGTCGTAGTTACGCAGCACCGATTCCAGCACGATTCGGATCGAAACCGGCAGGCGGTCGATCTTGATGTTCAGTGCCTTGCCGAGTTGCGGCAGGGAGTAGAACTTGCCTTTGCCGGAACCGCTGTCGAATTCCTTGAGCGTTTTGTGGAGGTTGTGGGCCATGGTGTTTTCCTTGGTTTGATCGCGGAACTACAGTACTTAACTAGATGACGTACAGATCGACGTATTCATTGACCGGCATGGCTTCGAGCCTTGCCTGATCCAGCGACACGTCGAGAATCGCCAGTTGTTGCTTGACCGGAAAGCGGCGCGCGAGGTTGGTCTTGAACTTCTCGACCAGCAACGGAATCCCGTCTTCGCGACGACGCTTATGACCGATCGGGTATTCGACTACGACTTCGTCGAATGTCGAACCGTCGTTGAATTCGATCGTCAGTGCATTGGCGATCGAACGCTTCTCCGGATCGTGGTAATCCTTCGTGAACTGCGCGTCTTCGACACATTCCATCTTCGCGCGCAGCACATCGATGCGCGCGTCCTGCGCGATCGAATCTTCATAATCCGCGGCCGTCAGGCGGCCGTGGATCAGCGGCACGGCGATCATGTACTGAATGCAATGATCGCGGTCGGCCGGATTGTTCAGCGGACCTTTTTTATCGATGATGCGAATCGCGGCTTCGTGCGTGCGGATCGTGATCTTGCTGATGTCGTCCACGCTCCTTCCCGCAGCGTTGAGTTGCGCGTGCAACTTCATCGCGGCTTCCACCGCCGTTTGCGCATGGAATTCTGCCGGAAAAGAAATCTTGAAGAGCACGTTTTCCATCACGTACGAACCGTACGGACGCTGGAACCGGAATGCGTTGCCCTTGAAGAGCACGTCGTAAAAGCCCCACGTCTTCGCCGTCAGCACCGACGGATAGCCCATCTCGCCGGTCTTCGCGATCAGCGCGAGACGCACGGCGCGCGACGTCGCATCGCCCGCGGCCCACGACTTGCGCGAGCCGGTATTCGGCGCGTGGCGGTACGTGCGCAGCGCATGCCCATCGACAAACGCCTGCGACACCGCGTTGATCAGTTCGTCGCGCGTGAGTCCGATCAACTGGCCGACCACCGCGGTCGACGCCAGTTTCACCAGCAATACATGATCGAGCCCGACCTTGTTGAAGGAGTTTTCGAGCGCGATACAGCCTTGAATTTCGTGCGCCTTGATCATGGCGATCAACACGTCTTTCATCGCCAGCGGCGCTTTGCCCGCCGCGATGGCACTGCGTGAGAGCCAGTCGGCCGTCGCCAGAATTCCGCCGAGATTATCCGACGGATGCCCCCATTCGGCGGCAAGCCAGGTGTCGTTGAAGTCGAGCCAGCGAATCATGGCGCCGATGTTGAAGGCGGCCTGAACCGGGTCCAACTGGAACGACGTGCCCGGCACCTTCGCGCCGTTGGGGACGATCGTGCCCGGCACGATCGGTCCCATCAGCTTGGTGCAGGCCGGGTAGGTGAGCGCCTCGAGTCCGCAGCCGAGCGTATCGATCAGGCAATGCCGCGCGGTTTCCAGCGCGAGCGTGCTGTCGATCTGATAATCCAGAACGTAGTCGACGATATCGGCCAGGACTGGGTCCGGGTCGGGTCGCACGTTGGAAATCGGAGCGGACATCGGGGAGCTTTCCTGATGACGATATTTAGTTGCTGGTCTTGTCGATCGCGTTCGATTGCGTCGGAGCCGGCGCGCCTTGCTGCATGGCTGCCGTCTTGCACTCGTCGGCCAGACGCGAGCTGTCCTTATCCGAGAACAACATCGCCTTCGTCGGGATCACGACCAGGTCCATACCCGTTGCGGCGTCGTGGAAGCGGTCTGCGCCCGTGGTGGTCGCTTCGCGCGGCAGATTGTAATTTTTGTTAGCCCAGTGAACCGTGACGATCTGGTCACGCTTCATGTCGCCCTTCAGTTCGAAAGCCAGGCCTTCGTTGCACGACCACTTTTCCGCGCCTTCCGGCACCGGATCGACCTTCGCTTCCTTGGCCGGGTTCGCTTTGCGCTTGATCAGGCGCTTCGGCTGCGGTTTTTTCGGCGCAGCGTTGGCAGCCGGCTTCGTGGTGGTCGCCGTTTGCGCGGCGGCGTCAGTCGCGACGGACAGCATCGTCGTGGACAGGGCGCCAATCACGGCGGCGATCATCAGCTTTTTCATGGAGAAAACCTTTCTATCTAGTTTCAGTTAAACATTCCGCGGGCTACCGGTCCTGGCGACCGCGTGGTTGAACTGCACGCGCTTTGAAAGCGCACAGCGACCGCTATTTTCTCCTATTTAGCGGCAGGTACTTCAAATTCTCA